>NZ_FOYE01000018.1:0-2200 GCF_900115915.1 Pseudomonas sp. NFIX49
TGAGAAATTCGAATTTTCGGCGAATGTCGTCTTCACAGTATAACCAGATTGCTTGGGGTTATATGGTCAAGTGAAGAAGCGCATACGGTGGATGCCTTGGCAGTCAGAGGCGATGAAAGACGTGGTAGCCTGCGAAAAGCTTCGGGGAGTCGGCAAACAGACTTTGATCCGGAGATGTCTGAATGGGGGAACCCAGCCATCACAAGATGGTTATCTTGTACTGAATACATAGGTGCAAGAGGCGAACCAGGGGAACTGAAACATCTAAGTACCCTGAGGAAAAGAAATCAACCGAGATTCCCTTAGTAGTGGCGAGCGAACGGGGACTAGCCCTTAAGTGGCTTTGAGATTAGCGGAACGCTCTGGAAAGTGCGGCCATAGTGGGTGATAGCCCTGTACGCGAAAGTCTCTTAGTCATGAAATCGAGTAGGACGGAGCACGAGAAACTTTGTCTGAATATGGGGGGACCATCCTCCAAGGCTAAATACTACTGACTGACCGATAGTGAACTAGTACCGTGAGGGAAAGGCGAAAAGAACCCCGGAGAGGGGAGTGAAATAGATCCTGAAACCGTATGCGTACAAGCAGTGGGAGCAGACTTTGTTCTGTGACTGCGTACCTTTTGTATAATGGGTCAGCGACTTATTTTCAGTGGCGAGCTTAACCGAATAGGGGAGGCGTAGCGAAAGCGAGTCTTAATAGGGCGTCTAGTCGCTGGGAATAGACCCGAAACCGGGCGATCTATCCATGGGCAGGTTGAAGGTTAGGTAACACTGACTGGAGGACCGAACCGACTACCGTTGAAAAGTTAGCGGATGACCTGTGGATCGGAGTGAAAGGCTAATCAAGCTCGGAGATAGCTGGTTCTCCTCGAAAGCTATTTAGGTAGCGCCTCATGTATCACTGTAGGGGGTAGAGCACTGTTTCGGCTAGGGGGTCATCCCGACTTACCAAACCGATGCAAACTCCGAATACCTACAAGTGCCGAGCATGGGAGACACACGGCGGGTGCTAACGTCCGTCGTGAAAAGGGAAACAACCCAGACCGTCAGCTAAGGTCCCAAAGTTATGGTTAAGTGGGAAACGATGTGGGAAGGCTTAGACAGCTAGGAGGTTGGCTTAGAAGCAGCCACCCTTTAAAGAAAGCGTAATAGCTCACTAGTCGAGTCGGCCTGCGCGGAAGATGTAACGGGGCTCAAACCATACACCGAAGCTACGGGTATCACGCAAGTGATGCGGTAGAGGAGCGTTCTGTAAGCCTGTGAAGGTGAGTTGAGAAGCTTGCTGGAGGTATCAGAAGTGCGAATGCTGACATGAGTAACGACAATGGGTGTGAAAAACACCCACGCCGAAAGACCAAGGTTTCCTGCGCAACGTTAATCGACGCAGGGTTAGTCGGTCCCTAAGGCGAGGCTGAAAAGCGTAGTCGATGGAAAACAGGTTAATATTCCTGTACTTCTGGTTATTGCGATGGAGGGACGGAGAAGGCTAGGCCAGCTTGGCGTTGGTTGTCCAAGTTTAAGGTGGTAGGCTGAAATCTTAGGTAAATCCGGGGTTTCAAGGCCGAGAGCTGATGACGAGTTGCCTTTAGGCGACGAAGTGGTTGATGCCATGCTTCCAAGAAAAGCTTCTAAGCTTCAGATAACCAGGAACCGTACCCCAAACCGACACAGGTGGTTGGGTAGAGAATACCAAGGCGCTTGAGAGAACTCGGGTGAAGGAACTAGGCAAAATGGCACCGTAACTTCGGGAGAAGGTGCGCCGGTGAGGGTGAAGCACTTGCTGCGTAAGCCCACGCCGGTCGAAGATACCAGGCCGCTGCGACTGTTTATTAAAAACACAGCACTCTGCAAACACGAAAGTGGACGTATAGGGTGTGACGCCTGCCCGGTGCCGGAAGGTTAATTGATGGGGTTAGCTAACGCGAAGCTCTTGATCGAAGCCCCGGTAAACGGCGGCCGTAACTATAACGGTCCTAAGGTAGCGAAATTCCTTGTCGGGTAAGTTCCGACCTGCACGAATGGCGTAACGATGGCGGCGCTGTCTCCACCCGAGACTCAGTGAAATTGAAATCGCTGTGAAGATGCAGTGTATCCGCGGCTAGACGGAAAGACCCCGTGAACCTTTACTATAGCTTTGCACTGGACTTTGAATTTGCTTGTGTAGGATAGGTGGGAGGCTTTGAAGCGTGGACGCCAGT
>NZ_FOYE01000017.1:0-2960 GCF_900115915.1 Pseudomonas sp. NFIX49
TCAACTACGGCCGAACCGAAAACTTCGGAGCAGACGCGAGTCAGAGCAGCGGTCAACGTGGTTTTACCGTGGTCTACGTGACCGATGGTGCCAACGTTGACGTGCGGCAGGGAACGATCAAATTTTTCCTTAGCCATCGATATCACCCCTAACAGAAGAAATTGAGCAAACAACTTAAGCCATTAAAACAAAGGCAGATATTTTCATATCTGCCTTGTTATATGGAGCTCTTGAGCGGATTTGAACCGCTGACCTCACCCTTACCAAGGGTGTGCTCTACCAACTGAGCTACAAGAGCGTAACACTTTGCACAACCTGCAAACTTGGAGCGGGTAGCGGGAATCGAACCCGCATCATCAGCTTGGAAGGCTGAGGTTCTACCACTAAACTATACCCGCGGAGCCTGCAGCTCACGCTAAAATCTGGTGGAGGGAGAAGGATTCGAACCTTCGAAGTCGTAGACGTCAGATTTACAGTCTGATCCCTTTGGCCGCTCGGGAACCCCTCCTAATCAGGCCGGCATTCTATACTATGCCAACCCTCTGTCAAGCATTTTCTCATTTAAAAACCTGAGGTTAGCTGCGTTGACATCACTCTATCACATCAACCTTTTCAGGTCTTCGCTGTGGAGCGGGCGCCATTCTATGCAAACTATTCAGTAGGTGCAACCCCCTCGCACGGCATTATTTTATGTTTTAACCCATTGAATTCCTTGGAAAGGTTTCGTAGCTGAGCATCACCCAGTAAACGCTGGGTTTCGGGCGCAAGCTGGAACCAATATGAGCCGCCGGAAGACTCTTTTGACGAAGGAAGAGCTTTTGCTCCAAGCTCCGTCAAACGCTGCTCTAACGCCCGAGCGGACTCGGGACGCGCCAAACCACCTACGTAAAGACACTGCTCATCAGACTTTCCACCAGTCCTTTTTTCACGGGGAGCATCACCACCAGCCTCACTCAGCAAGCGAATATCCTGTTGCGAGCCACGATAAAGACTGAGCGGCGTGACATCCTTTGCGCGTAGCGGGGCCTCCTGCTGATGCCAGACGTAATAAAAAACATTGAGTACCAGAAGCAGAAGGAACAACCAACGCATACAAACCTCAGGACAAAGGACACGCCATAGCCAAACCCACGAACACCAAATCGGAAACAACCCGAGCGCCAGGCGCAACATCCGAGACCAGTTCGGCATCACCCCCCGTAATGAAGACACTGTAGTCATCACCCCAGTAGGAATGCGCCATCTCCAGCTGCGTCAATACGAACCCTCTGAGCATCAACGAACAGCCACGCTCTACAGCCTCAGCCGTGTTGCGCCCAGGAGCCTGACTGGTCAACGCTCGCTCCGCCGCGAGATCCCCATAGCGGATTTTTCGAGTATGAGTACGTAGCTGATTACGCATTAGCGGCATGCCAGGGCAAATGAAGCCCCCCAGATGATCACCGTCCGCCGAGATGAAATCGGCAGTCACCGCTGTCCCGAAATCTAGAACAAGACAAGCCCCTTTAGCCAAGTGAAAACCACCAAGCATCGCCAGCCAGCGATCGAGGCCAAGACGCTCATAATCGTCGTAACCATTCTTTACACCGGACATCTCGCGAGCAGGCGCCGCACAGACGACGGAAATGCCGAATTCACGCCTGAGCAAGCCAATCAGCAAATTAGTTTCATCTTCAGTTCTTACACTGACAAGGCGACATTTATCGAGAGATATTTTCTCAAGCGATCGAAGCCCCTCAACCAATGCCCCATCAGAATCGACCACACCTTCCGCGACCAAGACTCTCAGCTCGGCATTCAGTACCCGCCACTTAATAAAACTGTTTCCACAATCGAGCTCAAGAATCATCACGCAACCTCAAGCTGAGCTCACCACCACTAAAGACCTTTTCCACACCATCCACCTTTAGCCGCAGCGCGCCTTGATTATCGATTCCCAGCACCACACCATCTACCTTATTGACACCGGCAGTGAGAGAAACCGGCCGCCCTTGCCACAAATGGCTCGCCTCCCACTCCGCCTGAAGCGCAGAAAAGCCGCCCGATTGGTGACGCTGCAGATAGAGTTGCAACTGCTTACTCAGCTCAACCGCCAGAGCATTGCGATCACAAGACTTGCCCGACTCTAGGCGCATTGAAGTCCATTGCTGATCGACTTCGTCCGTAGCCTGCATGTTGACATTGATGCCTATGCCCAACACTACATGGCAAACGTCTGCTGGATCACCAACCAGCTCTAGCAGGATCCCGGCGATTTTTTTTCGTCCGACCAATACATCATTGGGCCACTTCAGCCCTGCACTTGGCACCCCTAGCACATGCAAGGCCTGCCTGACCGCCAAACCGACAACAAGACTTAGCCCCTCGAGCTGACGCATCCCACCATCGATGCGCAACACGAGACTGTAATAAAGGTTTTCGGCAAATGGACTCACCCATTTACGCCCCCTGCGCCCTCGCCCGGAACTCTGCCGTTCAGCCAGTATAAGAAAGGGCGCCACCCGTCCTCGATCTATCGCGCGCAGCGATTCCGCATTAGTTGAGTCGATGGAATCAAAGACACTGACAGACCAGTCAGCAATACTTTCCTCTATTTCGCGCGAGTCAAGCAGCGTCAGCGGCGAGGCCAATTGATAGCCCCGCCCTCGAACTTTATGTATGGATAACCCAAGCTCTGCTTCCAGATGCTGAAGCTGCTTCCACACCGCACTTCGACTAATTCCCAGGGCAACACCCAAGGCCTGACCGGAATGGAATCGACCATCCTTCAGAAGGTTCAACAACGTCAGCATGCTGATCTCGCCTCAAAATGAGGCCCGAATAATAGCCATGCACCAGGCCGCTGCATAGAATTCAAACGATCCATTTTCCTGCAGGCAAAACAAAACCCCAACTGCTTTCGCAATTGGGGTTTCGGAATTTAATCTTGACGATGACCTACTCTCACATGGGGAAACCCC
>NZ_FOYE01000015.1:0-16419 GCF_900115915.1 Pseudomonas sp. NFIX49
GGCGTTCTGCTGCGTGGTACCAAGCGTGACGACGTTGAGCGTGGTCAGGTTCTGGTTAAGCCGGGTTCGGTTAAGCCGCACACCAAGTTCACCGCAGAAGTTTACGTTCTGAGCAAGGAAGAGGGCGGTCGTCACACTCCGTTCTTCAAAGGCTACCGTCCACAGTTCTACTTCCGTACTACTGACGTGACTGGTAACTGCGAGCTGCCAGAAGGCGTTGAAATGGTAATGCCAGGTGACAACATTCAGATGACTGTTACCCTGATCAAAACCATCGCGATGGAAGACGGTCTGCGTTTCGCAATCCGTGAAGGCGGCCGTACCGTTGGTGCTGGCGTCGTGGCTAAGATCATCGAGTAAACAGTTGTAATGTCTTTTTCAGGCCGGCATAATGGTCGGCCTGATTTTGTTTTAGGTCAGTAGCTCAATTGGCAGAGCGACGGTCTCCAAAACCGTAGGTTGGGGGTTCGATTCCCTCCTGACCTGCCAGATTCACTTGGTGTGTCTGGCTTTCTTTTCACAGGATCTTCATAGATGACTCCTAAAGCTGAAGCTCAAGGCTCTCGCTTCGATTTACTCAAGTGGCTCGTCGTAGTCGCTTTGGTAATTGTTGGCGTTGTCGGTAATCAGTATTACGCTGCTTCGCCGATCCTGTACCGTGTACTCGCATTGCTTGTCATTGCTGCTGTAGCCGCCTTTGTAGGTCTGCAGACTGCCAAGGGCAAGTCTTTCTTTGTACTGGTTAAGGAAGCTCGCACCGAGATTCGTAAAGTCGTATGGCCAACTCGCCAAGAAACCACGCAGACCACGCTGATTGTTGTGGCTGTTGTTCTGGTTATGGCGTTGCTGTTGTGGGGGCTTGATTCCCTGCTCGGCTGGCTTGTTTCCTTGATTGTCGGCTAAGGGTGTCCCGTGGCTAAGCGTTGGTACGTTGTGCATGCTTACTCGGGTTACGAGAAGCATGTAATGCGTTCGTTGATCGAGCGTGTAAAGCTGGCTGGCATGGAAGATGGCTTCGGCGAAATTCTGGTTCCCACTGAAGAAGTGGTTGAAATGCGTAATGGCCAGAAACGCAAAAGCGAGCGCAAATTCTTCCCAGGTTATGTGCTGGTTCAGATGGATATGAACGAGGGTACTTGGCACTTGGTCAAGGATACTCCTCGGGTGATGGGTTTTATCGGCGGTACTGCTGATAAGCCGGCACCAATCACCGATAAAGAAGCTGAGGCGATTTTGCGTCGCGTTGCCGACGGTAGCGACAAGCCGAAGCCGAAGACGTTGTTCGAGCCAGGCGAAACCGTTCGAGTCAATGACGGGCCGTTCGCTGACTTTAACGGCGTTGTTGAAGAAGTTAACTACGAAAAGAGCCGGATCCAAGTGGCAGTGCTCATTTTCGGACGCTCTACTCCGGTAGAGTTGGAGTTCAGTCAGGTCGAAAAGGTCTAGCTGAGCAAGCATCCCAACCCCGCAGCCCTAGGCTGTGGGGTTTTGTCGTCACTGGGATAAACGCGCAAGTAACCGGGGAGCCTTTCGAGGCGTTCGAACCCGTAATTGGAGTGCCTCATGGCCAAGAAGATTACCGCTTACATCAAGCTGCAAGTGAAGGCCGCTCAGGCTAACCCAAGTCCACCTGTTGGTCCTGCTCTGGGTCAGCACGGCGTGAACATCATGGAATTCTGCAAAGCTTTCAACGCCCGTACCCAGGGTCTGGAAGCTGGTCTGCCGACTCCAGTGATCATCACGGTCTACAGCGACCGTAGCTTCACTTTCGAAACCAAATCCACCCCTGCTTCGGTTCTGCTGAAGAAGGCGGCCGGTCTGACCAGCGGTTCCGCTCGTCCGAACACCGTTAAGGTTGGCACTGTTACCCGTGCTCAGCTGGAAGAAATCGCGAAAACCAAAAACGCGGATCTGACTGCAGCTGATATGGATGCAGCCGTGCGTACTATCGCCGGTTCTGCTCGTAGCATGGGCCTTAACGTGGAGGGTGTGTAATGGCTAAGCTGACCAAGCGTCAAAAGGCTATCGCCGGCAAAATCGAAGCAGGCAAGGCTTACAACATTGTAGACGCCGCTGCACTGCTGGCCGAGCTGTCGACTGTCAAGTTCAGCGAGTCGTTCGACGTAGCTGTAAACCTGGGCGTAGACCCGCGTAAATCCGACCAGGTTGTTCGTAGCGCTACTGTGCTGCCACACGGCACTGGCAAGACTGTTCGCGTTGCTGTGTTCACCCAGGGTCCAGCTGCTGAGGCCGCTCTGGCTGCCGGCGCTGACCGTGTAGGTATGGACGACCTGGCTGCCGAAATGAAAGGCGGCGACCTGAACTATGACGTAGTGATCGCATCCCCGGATGCCATGCGCGTTGTAGGTCAACTGGGTCAGATCCTCGGTCCACGTGGTCTGATGCCTAACCCGAAAGTCGGCACTGTTACCCCAGACGTCGCTACCGCGGTTAAAAATGCCAAGGCTGGTCAGGTTCGTTATCGCACCGACAAAAACGGCATCATTCACACTTCCGTTGGCAAGATCGGCTTCGATGCCGTCAAGCTGAAGGAAAACGTTGAAGCCCTGATCGCTGATCTGAAGCGTATCAAGCCAGCTTCTTCGAAAGGTATCTACGTCAAGCGCGTTACCCTGAGCACCACTATGGGCCCAGGTCTGGTCATCGATCAGAGCTCGCTGGACGCATAAGACAAAAATTGGCGCAGTTGACTGCGCCAATTGAAAGATTGGGGTCCCTGCCTGGCGGGGGCTATCCAAGACCGTAGGCGACGCAAGTCTTAAACCTCAAGCCTACGCAGATGGTGCTCCCGGTTCCTTACCGAATCAGACACCAAAACGACATTCGGTTTCGATCGAATGAAACGGTAACAAGCAGGAGTTAAACCCGTGGCAATTAATCTCGAAGACAAGAAGGCCATCGTCGCTGAAGTCAACGAGGCTGCCAAAGTCGCTCTGTCCGCTGTCGTGGTTGATGCCCGTGGCGTAACAGTAGGCGCAATGACCGGACTCCGTAAAGAGGCTCGTGAAGCTGGCGTTTACGTACGTGTTGTACGTAACACCCTGCTCAAGCGCGCTGTTGCTGACACTCCTTACAGTGTCCTTAACGACGTGTTCACCGGCCCGACCCTGATTGCATTCTCCAACGAACACCCGGGCGCTGCTGCTCGTCTGTTCAAGGAATTTGCCAAGGGTCAGGACAAGTTCGAGATCAAGGCAGCTTCGTTCGAGGGCAAGTTCCTCGCAGCGAATGAGATCGACGTGCTGGCAAGCCTGCCAACTCGCGACGAAGCTATTGCGAAACTGATGAGCGTGATTCAAGGCGCTACCAGCAAGCTGGCTCGTACTCTGGCGGCAATTCGCGATCAGAAAGAAGCAGCTGCAGCCTGAGGCTGAGCGTTTCCACTCTCGCGTATTTTTGTTTATTTCGACGGCCGTACAGGCTGTCCACCAAATCAGGAATTGAGTCATGTCTCTGACTAACGAACAAATCATCGAAGCAATCGGCCAGAAAACCGTTCTGGAAGTTGTTGAGCTGATCAAAGCAATGGAAGAAACCTTCGGCGTGACCGCTGCTGTTGCTGCTGCTGGTCCAGCTGCTGCTGCCGCTGTTGTTGAAGAGCAAACCGAGTTCAACGTTGTTCTGGTTGAAGCCGGCGAGAAGAAAGTAAACGTGATCAAGGCAGTTCGTGAACTGACCGGTCTGGGCCTGAAAGAAGCCAAAGAGAAAGTCGACGGCGCTCCTCAGGTTGTAGCTGAAGGCGTTTCGAAAGAAGCTGCTGAAGACGCTAAGAAGAAGCTGGAAGAAGCAGGCGCTAAAGTCGAGCTGAAGTAAGCATCGACTTTGCTCCTCCAGCCCGAGCGTCAAGCGACAGGCTGATGGCTGGTGGCTCTTGCCACCGGCCTTTTTCCGTTATTGGCAGCCGACTGGGTCGGTGTCGATAACGAGCTGTAACCACCCGATGCGGTGGCGCAAACCATGGGGTTTGCACGATTTTCTGGCTGCTCCCGTCGGGAGGGGCCAAACAAGCAGGTGACCAAGCTGGGGAACGCTGATGGCTTACTCATATACTGAGAAAAAACGTATCCGCAAGGACTTTAGCAAGTTGCCGGACGTCATGGATGTGCCTTACCTCCTGGCCATCCAGCTGGATTCGTATCGTGAATTCTTGCAAGCGGGAGCGACTAAAGATCAGTTCCGCGACGTGGGCCTGCATGCGGCCTTCAAATCCGTTTTCCCGATCATCAGCTACTCCGGCAATGCTGCGCTGGAGTACGTCGGTTATCGCCTGGGCGAACCGGCATTTGATGTCAAAGAATGCGTATTGCGCGGTGTAACTTTCGCCGTACCTTTGCGGGTAAAAGTGCGCCTGATCATTTTCGACAAAGAATCGTCGAACAAAGCGATCAAGGACATCAAAGAGCAAGAAGTCTACATGGGTGAAATCCCATTGATGACTGAGAACGGTACCTTTGTAATCAACGGTACCGAGCGTGTTATCGTTTCCCAGCTGCACCGTTCCCCGGGCGTGTTCTTCGACCACGACCGTGGCAAGACGCACAGCTCCGGCAAACTGCTGTACTCCGCGCGCATCATTCCTTACCGCGGTTCGTGGCTGGACTTCGAGTTCGACCCGAAAGACTGCGTATTCGTGCGTATCGACCGTCGTCGCAAGCTGCCAGCCTCGGTACTGCTGCGCGCGCTTGGTTATACCACCGAGGAAGTGCTGGACGCGTTCTACACCACCAACGTATTCCACGTGAAAGGCGAAGGCCTGAGCCTGGAGCTGGTGCCTCAGCGCCTGCGTGGTGAAGTTGCTGTTCTCGACATCCAGGACGACAAAGGCAAGGTGATTGTTGAGCAGGGCCGTCGTATTACTGCCCGCCACATCAACCAGCTGGAAAAAGCCGGGATCAAAGAGCTGGACGTGCCTCTGGATTACGTTCTGGGTCGTACCACCGCCAAGGCGATCGTGCACCCGGCTACCGGTGAGATCCTGGCAGAGTGCAATACCGAGCTGTCGACCGAGATCCTGGCGAAAATCGCCAAGGCCGGCGTCGTACGCATCGAAACTCTGTACACCAACGACATCGACTGCGGTCCGTTCGTCTCCGACACTCTGAAGATCGACTCCACCAGCAACCAATTGGAAGCGCTGGTCGAGATCTATCGCATGATGCGTCCAGGCGAGCCGCCAACCAAAGACGCTGCCGAGACCCTGTTCAACAACCTGTTCTTCAGCCCTGAGCGCTATGACCTGTCTGCGGTCGGCCGGATGAAGTTCAACCGTCGTATCGGTCGTACCGAGATCGAAGGTTCGGGCGTGCTGTGCAAGGAAGACATCGTCGCGGTACTGAAGACTCTGGTCGACATCCGTAACGGTAAAGGCATCGTCGACGACATCGACCACCTGGGTAACCGTCGTGTTCGCTGCGTAGGCGAAATGGCCGAGAACCAGTTCCGCGTTGGCCTGGTACGTGTTGAGCGTGCGGTCAAAGAGCGTCTGTCGATGGCTGAAAGCGAAGGCCTGATGCCGCAAGACCTGATCAACGCCAAGCCAGTGGCTGCGGCGGTGAAAGAGTTCTTCGGTTCCAGCCAGCTGTCGCAGTTCATGGACCAGAACAACCCGCTGTCCGAGATCACCCACAAGCGTCGTGTCTCTGCACTCGGCCCTGGCGGTCTGACTCGTGAGCGCGCGGGCTTCGAAGTCCGTGACGTACACCCGACTCATTACGGTCGTGTCTGCCCGATTGAAACGCCGGAAGGTCCGAACATCGGTCTGATCAACTCCCTGGCTGCTTACGCTCGCACCAACCAGTACGGCTTCCTCGAGAGCCCGTACCGCGTGGTGAAAGAGGGTGTGGTCACCGACGACATCGTGTTCCTGTCCGCCATTGAAGAAGCCGATCACGTGATCGCGCAGGCTTCGGCGACCATGAACGAGCAGAAAGTCCTGATCGACGAACTGGTAGCCGTACGTCACCTGAACGAATTCACCGTCAAGGCGCCGGAAGACGTCACCTTGATGGACGTTTCGCCGAAGCAGGTTGTTTCGGTTGCAGCGTCGCTGATTCCGTTCCTCGAGCACGACGACGCCAACCGTGCGTTGATGGGTTCGAACATGCAGCGTCAAGCTGTACCAACCCTGCGCGCTGACAAGCCGCTGGTCGGTACCGGCATGGAGCGTAACGTGGCTCGCGACTCCGGCGTTTGCGTCGTGGCTCGTCGTGGCGGCGTGATCGACTCTGTTGATGCCAGCCGTATCGTGGTTCGCGTTGCCGATGACGAAGTTGAAACCGGCGAAGCTGGTGTCGACATCTACAACCTGACCAAATACACCCGCTCGAACCAGAACACCTGCATCAACCAGCGTCCGCTGGTGAGCAAGGGTGATCGTGTTCAGCGTGGCGACATCATGGCCGACGGTCCGTCCACCGACATGGGTGAACTGGCGCTGGGTCAGAACATGCGCATCGCGTTCATGGCATGGAACGGCTTCAACTTCGAAGACTCCATCTGCCTGTCCGAGCGTGTGGTTCAGGAAGACCGTTTCACCACGATCCACATTCAGGAACTGACCTGTGTGGCTCGTGACACCAAGCTTGGCCCAGAGGAAATCACTGCGGACATCCCTAACGTGGGTGAAGCTGCGCTGAACAAGCTGGACGAAGCCGGTATCGTTTACGTAGGTGCTGAAGTCGGCGCAGGCGACATCCTGGTAGGTAAGGTCACTCCGAAAGGCGAGACCCAACTCACTCCGGAAGAAAAACTGCTGCGCGCAATCTTCGGTGAGAAAGCCAGCGACGTTAAAGATACTTCCCTGCGTGTGCCCACCGGCACCAAAGGTACTGTCATCGACGTACAGGTCTTCACTCGTGACGGCGTTGAGCGTGATGCTCGTGCCCTGTCGATCGAGAAGTCCCAGCTGGACGAGATCCGCAAGGATCTGAACGAAGAGTTCCGCATCGTTGAAGGCGCGACCTTCGAGCGTCTGCGTTCCGCTCTGGTAGGCCACAAGGCTGAGGGTGGCGCGGGCCTGAAGAAAGGTCAGGACATCACCGACGAAGTACTCGACGGTCTTGAGCATGGTCAGTGGTTCAAACTGCGCATGGCTGAAGATGCTCTGAACGAGCAGCTCGAGAAGGCCCAGGCCTACATCGTTGATCGTCGCCGTCTGCTGGACGACAAGTTCGAAGACAAGAAGCGCAAACTGCAGCAGGGCGATGACCTGGCTCCAGGTGTGCTGAAAATCGTCAAGGTTTACCTGGCAATCCGTCGTCGCATCCAGCCGGGCGACAAGATGGCCGGTCGTCACGGTAACAAAGGTGTGGTCTCCGTGATCATGCCGGTTGAAGACATGCCGCACGATGCCAATGGCACACCGGTCGACGTCGTCCTCAACCCACTGGGCGTACCTTCGCGTATGAACGTTGGTCAGATCCTTGAAACCCACCTCGGCCTCGCGGCCAAAGGTCTGGGCGAGAAGATCAACCGGATGGTCGAAGAGCAGCGTAAAGTCGCTGAACTGCGTACTTTCCTGGACGAGATCTACAACCAGATCGGCGGTCGTAACGAAGATCTGGACAGCTTCTCCGATCAGGAAATCCTGGATCTGGCGAAGAACCTGCGTGGCGGGGTTCCAATGGCCACTCCAGTGTTCGACGGTGCCAAGGAAAGCGAAATCAAGGCCATGCTGAAACTGGCAGACCTGCCAGAAAGCGGCCAGATGCAGCTGACCGACGGCCGTACCGGCAACAAGTTCGAGCGTCCAGTTACCGTTGGCTACATGTACATGCTGAAGCTGAACCACTTGGTAGACGACAAGATGCATGCGCGTTCTACCGGTTCGTACAGCCTGGTTACCCAGCAGCCGCTGGGTGGTAAGGCGCAGTTCGGTGGTCAGCGTTTCGGGGAGATGGAGGTCTGGGCACTGGAAGCATACGGTGCTGCTTACACTCTGCAAGAAATGCTCACAGTGAAGTCGGACGATGTGAACGGCCGGACCAAGATGTACAAAAACATCGTGGACGGCGATCACCGTATGGAGCCGGGCATGCCCGAGTCCTTCAACGTGTTGATCAAGGAAATTCGTTCCCTCGGCATCGATATCGATCTGGAAACCGAATAACACGTGACGCGATCGAGAGCGGGGCAGGATTGCCCGCTCTCTGCTCCGCCAGGAGGAAAGGCCTTGAAAGACCTACTGAATTTGCTGAAAAACCAGGGTCAAGTCGAAGAGTTCGACGCCATCCGTATCGGATTGGCCTCGCCTGAGATGATCCGCTCGTGGTCGTTCGGTGAAGTTAAAAAGCCGGAAACCATCAACTACCGTACGTTCAAACCTGAGCGTGACGGTCTGTTCTGCGCCAAGATCTTTGGCCCGGTAAAGGATTACGAGTGCCTGTGCGGTAAGTACAAGCGCTTGAAGCACCGTGGTGTGATCTGCGAGAAGTGCGGCGTTGAAGTTGCACTGGCCAAGGTTCGTCGTGAGCGCATGGCGCACATCGAACTGGCTTCGCCGGTTGCCCACATCTGGTTCCTGAAATCGCTGCCGTCCCGTATCGGCCTGCTGATGGACATGACCCTGCGTGATATCGAACGCGTTCTCTACTTCGAGAGCTATGTCGTTATCGATCCGGGCATGACCACTCTTGAAAAAGGTCAGTTGCTGAACGACGAGCAGTACTTCGAAGCGCTGGAAGAGTTCGGTGACGATTTCGACGCCCGCATGGGTGCTGAAGCTGTCCGTGAACTGCTGCACGCTATCGACCTGGAACACGAGATTGGCCGTCTGCGTGAAGAGATTCCGCAAACCAACTCCGAAACCAAGATCAAGAAGCTGTCCAAGCGTCTGAAGTTGATGGAAGCCTTCCAGGGTTCCGGCAACCTGCCAGAGTGGATGGTGCTGACCGTTCTGCCGGTTCTGCCGCCAGATCTGCGTCCACTGGTCCCGCTGGATGGCGGTCGTTTCGCGACTTCCGACCTCAACGACTTGTATCGTCGAGTGATCAACCGTAACAACCGTTTGAAGCGCCTGCTGGATCTGTCCGCTCCGGACATCATCGTGCGCAACGAAAAGCGTATGTTGCAGGAAGCTGTCGATGCACTGCTCGACAACGGTCGTCGTGGCCGCGCTATCACAGGTTCCAACAAGCGTCCTCTGAAATCCCTGGCTGACATGATCAAGGGTAAGCAAGGTCGTTTCCGTCAGAACTTGCTCGGTAAGCGTGTTGACTACTCCGGTCGTTCGGTAATTACCGTTGGTCCGACCCTGCGTCTGCACCAGTGCGGTCTGCCGAAGAAGATGGCTCTCGAGCTGTTCAAGCCGTTCATTTTCGGCAAGCTGGAAATGCGTGGTCTGGCGACCACCATCAAAGCGGCCAAGAAAATGGTCGAGCGCGAACTGCCAGAGGTTTGGGACGTTCTCGCGGAAGTGATTCGCGAACACCCGGTTCTTCTCAACCGTGCACCGACCCTTCACCGTCTGGGTATCCAGGCGTTTGAACCGGTACTGATCGAAGGTAAGGCTATCCAGCTGCACCCTCTGGTCTGCGCCGCGTACAACGCCGACTTCGACGGCGACCAAATGGCCGTGCACGTACCGCTGACGCTGGAAGCCCAGCTCGAAGCGCGTGCGTTGATGATGTCGACCAACAACATTCTGTCGCCAGCCAACGGTGAGCCAATCATCGTTCCGTCGCAGGACGTTGTATTGGGTCTGTACTACATGACTCGTGAAGCGATCAACGCCAAGGGCGAAGGTCGTGTGTTCGCGGATCTGCAGGAAGTTGACCGTGTGTTCCGTGCCGGCGAAGCCGCACTGCACGCCAAGATCAAGGTTCGTATCAACGAAACCGTGAACGATCGTGACGGCAACAGCGTGAACAACACCCGTATCGTCGACACCACTGTCGGCCGTGCGCTGCTGTTCCAGGTTGTGCCAAAAGGTCTGTCGTTCGACGTCGTCAACCTGCCGATGAAGAAAAAGGCGATCTCCAAGCTGATCAACCAGTGCTACCGCGTGGTTGGTCTGAAAGAGACCGTGATCTTCGCTGACCAGTTGATGTACACCGGTTTTGCTTACTCGACCATCTCCGGCGTTTCCATCGGTGTTAACGACTTCGTTATCCCGGATGAAAAAGCCCGCATCATCGGTGCTGCCACCGACGAAGTGAAAGAGATCGAGAGCCAGTACGCCTCCGGCCTGGTAACCCAGGGCGAGAAGTACAACAAAGTGATCGACCTTTGGTCGAAAGCGAACGACGAAGTCTCCAAGGCGATGATGGCCAACCTCTCGAAAGAGAAAGTCATCGACCGTCACGGCGACGAAGTCGAGCAAGAATCGTTCAACTCGATGTACATGATGGCCGACTCGGGTGCGCGGGGTTCCGCAGCACAGATTCGTCAGCTGGCCGGTATGCGTGGTCTGATGGCCAAGCCGGACGGTTCCATCATTGAAACGCCGATTACTGCGAACTTCCGTGAAGGTCTGAGCGTACTCCAGTACTTCATCTCGACTCACGGTGCTCGTAAAGGTCTGGCGGATACCGCGTTGAAAACTGCGAACTCCGGTTACCTGACTCGTCGTCTGGTAGACGTGGCGCAGGATCTGGTCGTGACCGAGATCGATTGCGGCACCGAACACGGTCTGCTGATGACTCCGCACATTGAAGGCGGTGACGTTGTAGAGCCGTTGGGTGAGCGCGTATTGGGTCGTGTCATTGCCCGTGACGTATTCAAGCCGGGTACCGAGGACGTTATCGTTCCTGCAGGCACTCTGGTAGACGAGAAGTGGGTTGAGTTCATCGAGCTGAACAGCATCGACGAAGTGATCGTGCGTTCGCCGATCAGCTGCGAAACCCGCTATGGCATTTGCGCCAAGTGCTACGGCCGTGATCTGGCTCGTGGTCACCAGGTGAACATCGGTGAAGCGGTCGGCGTTATCGCTGCCCAGTCCATCGGTGAGCCGGGTACCCAGTTGACGATGCGTACGTTCCACATCGGTGGTGCGGCAAGCCGTACTTCCGCAGCCGACAGCGTTCAGGTGAAGAATGGCGGTACCGTCCGTCTGCACAACCTGAAACACGTTGAGCGTGTGGATGGCAACCTGGTTGCTGTGTCCCGTTCCGGTGAGCTGGCAATCGCTGACGACTTCGGTCGTGAGCGCGAGCGTTACAAGCTGCCGTACGGTGCCGTGATTTCGGTTAAAGAAGGTGACAAGGTCGACGCTGGCGCAATCGTGGCCAAGTGGGATCCGCACACTCACCCGATCGTTACCGAAATGAAAGGTACCGTGACCTACGTGGGCATGGAAGAAGGCATCACGATCAAGCGTCAGACTGACGAATTGACCGGTATGACCAACATTGAAGTACTCGATGCCAAAGACCGTCCGGCTGCCGGCAAGGACATTCGTCCTGCGGTGAAGATGGTTGATGACAACGGCAAGGATCTGTTGCTGCCAGGCACTGACGTTATCGCTCAGTACTTCCTGCCAGCCAACGCCCTGGTCGGTGTTGCGGACGGTGCGAAGATTGCGATCGGTGATGTTATCGCTCGTATCCCGCAAGAAACTTCGAAAACCCGTGACATCACCGGTGGTCTGCCGCGTGTTGCCGACCTGTTCGAAGCCCGTCGTCCGAAAGAAGCGTCGATTCTGGCTGAAGTCAGCGGCACCATCGCGTTCGGTAAAGAGACCAAAGGCAAGCGCCGTCTGGTCATTACCCCGAACGACGGTAGCGATCCGTACGAAGAGCTGATTCCGAAGTGGCGTCACCTGAACGTGTTCGAAGGCGAACAGGTAAACCGCGGCGAAGTTATCTCCGACGGTCCGAGCGATCCGCACGACATCCTGCGTCTGCTGGGTGTGAGCGCGCTGGCCAAGTACATCGTCAACGAGATCCAGGACGTTTATCGTCTGCAAGGCGTGAAGATCAACGACAAGCACATCGAGACCATCCTGCGTCAGATGCTGCGTAAAGTTGAGATCTCCGAGTCCGGCGATTCCAGCTTCATCAAGGGCGACCAGATGGAACTGACTCACGTTCTGGTAGAGAACGAGCGTCTGAATGCGGAAGACAAGTTTGTTTCCAAGTTCACCCGCGTTCTGCTGGGTATCACCAAGGCGTCGTTGTCGACCGAATCGTTCATCTCGGCGGCTTCCTTCCAGGAAACCACCCGCGTACTGACCGAAGCGGCGGTAACCGGCAAGCGCGATTACCTGCGCGGCCTGAAAGAAAACGTGGTCGTGGGTCGTCTGATCCCGGCCGGTACCGGTCTGGCTTATCACAGCGAGCGCAAGCGTCGTCGTGATGCGGACAAGCCGTTGCGCGTAAGCGCCAGTGAAGTGGAAGCTGCACTGACCGAAGCGCTGAACTCGAGCGGTAACTGAGTTCTGCGAAAAATGAGCTGAGGCCCTGATCAAGCCGTTCATCGAATCGAGACAATTTGTCGAGGTTCGACGAGCGGGGAGGTCGGGGCCTTGCCTTGACTGGGGGCAAGATCCTCTTTAGACTCTTGATCCCCTAAATTTGGCGGGAATTCGTTCCTGCCATTTTGCTTTTCTTGCAAGACAATAGCGTCGCAAGACAACAGTGGAGCTAGTAGATGGCAACTATCAACCAGCTGGTACGTCAGCCGCGTAAGCGTATCGTCGAGAAATCCGACGTGCCTGCGCTGCAGAACTGCCCGCAACGTCGTGGCGTGTGCACCCGTGTGTACACCACTACGCCGAAAAAACCTAACTCGGCACTGCGTAAAGTATGCCGTGTGCGTCTGACCAACGGTTTCGAGGTTTCCTCGTACATCGGTGGTGAAGGCCACAACCTGCAAGAGCACAGCGTGGTACTGATCCGCGGCGGTCGTGTAAAAGACTTGCCAGGTGTTCGTTACCACACCGTTCGCGGCTCCTTGGATACTTCCGGCGTTAAAGGCCGTAACCAGGGTCGTTCGAAGTACGGTACCAAGCGTCCGAAGTAATCGGCCGTTTTGCAGATTTTCATTTTATTGAGTCGATAAGAGTAAGGTCGGGCGCGCATCCACTGGATCTGTCCCGAGCTAACCTGAAGACCGTTTGAGGGCTTATCAATGCCAAGACGTCGCGTAGCAGCAAAGCGTGAGATTCTGGACGATCCGAAATACGGAAGCCAAATCCTCGCCAAATTCATGAACCACGTTATGGAAAGCGGCAAGAAAGCCGTTGCCGAGCGTATCGTTTATGGTGCCCTGGAAACCGTTGCGGCTCGCAAGACCGGCACCGATCCCCTGGAACTCTTCGAAAAAGCACTCGACGCCATCGCTCCGCTGGTCGAAGTGAAGTCGCGCCGCGTTGGTGGTGCTACTTACCAGGTTCCGGTCGAGGTTCGTCCGTCCCGTCGTAACGCTCTGGCAATGCGCTGGTTGGTAGACTTCGCCCGCAAGCGTGGCGAGAAGTCTATGGCTCTGCGCTTGGCTGGCGAGCTGCTGGATGCTGCTGAAGGTAAAGGTGCTGCTGTTAAGAAGCGTGAAGACGTGCACCGTATGGCCGAAGCTAACAAAGCTTTCTCGCACTACCGCTTCTAATTTTAGCTTCACTAATTTTGCGAGGGCTTTATGGCTCGTACTACTCCGATTAGTCGCTACCGTAACATCGGTATCGTCGCTCACGTGGATGCTGGTAAAACCACCACCACCGAGCGCGTCCTTTTTTACACTGGCAAAAGTCACAAAATGGGCGAGGTGCATGATGGCGCCGCGACCACAGACTGGATGGTTCAGGAGCAGGAGCGTGGTATTACCATTACTTCTGCTGCCATTACCGCCTTCTGGAAAGGTTCCGAGAAGCAGTACCCACACGAGCATCGCTTCAACGTAATCGATACCCCGGGTCACGTAGACTTCACCATTGAAGTAGAGCGTTCCCTGCGCGTACTCGACGGCGCTGTCGTTGTGTTCTGCGGTACTTCGGGTGTTGAGCCTCAGTCGGAAACCGTATGGCGTCAGGCCAACAAATACGGCGTTCCACGTCTTGTTTACGTAAACAAGATGGACCGTGCTGGTGCAAACTTCCTGCGTGTGATCGGTCAGATCAAACAGCGTCTGGGTCACACTCCGGTGCCGATCCAGCTGGCTATCGGTTCGGAAGACAACTTCCAGGGCCAGATCGACCTGATCAACATGCAAGCTGTCTACTGGAATGACTCTGACAAGGGTATGGTTCCGGTTCGCAAGGAAATCCCTGCGGACATGCTCGAGCTGGCTGAAGAGTGGCGCAACAACATGGTTGAAGCCGCCGCCGAAGCCAACGAAGACCTGATGAACAAGTACCTGGAAGGTGAAGAGCTGTCGATCGCTGAGATCAAGGCTGCTTTGCGTGCACGTACTATCGCCGGCGAAATCGTTCTGGCTGTTTGCGGTTCTTCGTTCAAGAACAAGGGCGTTCCCCTGGTTCTCGACGCCGTTATCGACTTCCTGCCTGCTCCGACCGACATTCCTGCTATCAAGGGTTCCAACCCTGATAACGAGGAAGAAGAGATGGAGCGTCATGCAAGCGACGACGAGCCGTTCGCGGCCTTGGCGTTCAAGATCGCTACCGACCCATTCGTGGGTACCTTGACCTTCGTCCGCGTTTACTCGGGTGTGTTGAACTCCGGCGACGGCGTGATCAACTCGGTTAAAGGCAAGAAAGAGCGCGTGGGTCGTATGGTGCAAATGCACGCAAACGCCCGTGAAGAGATCAAGGAAGTGCGCGCTGGCGACATCGCGGCCCTGATCGGCATGAAGGACGTCACCACTGGTGAAACCCTCTGCAACGCTGACAAGCCAATCATCCTGGTTCGCATGGACTTCCCGGAGCCGGTTATTTCGGTTGCCGTAGAGCCTAAAACCAAGGATGACCAGGAAAAAATGGGTATCGCTCTGGGCAAACTTGCTCAGGAAGACCCGTCTTTCCGTGTTAAAACTGATGAAGAGACTGGTCAAACGATCATCTCCGGCATGGGCGAGCTGCACCTGGACATCCTGGTTGACCGGATGCGCCGTGAGTTCAACGTCGAAGCCAACATCGGCAAGCCGCAGGTTTCGTACCGTGAGCGCATCACGAAGAACTGCGAAATCGAAGGCAAGTTCGTTCGTCAGTCCGGCGGTCGTGGCCAGTTCGGTCATTGCTGGATTCGCTTTGCTCCTGCTGACGAAGGTGAGGAAGGTCTGCAATTCCTGAACGAAGTAGTGGGTGGTGTGGTTCCTAAGGAATACATCCCGGCTATCCAGAAGGGTATCGAAGAGCAGATGAAGAACGGCGTTGTTGCCGGCTATCCGCTGATCGGCCTGAAGGCTACCGTGTTCGATGGTTCTTACCACGACGTCGACTCCAACGAGATGGCGTTTAAAGTGGCTGCTTCCATGGCGACCAAGCAACTGGCCCAGAAGGGCGGTGGTGAGTTGCTCGAGCCGATCATGGCGGTAGAGGTTGTTACGCCTGAAGACTATATGGGTGATGTGATGGGCGACCTTAACCGTCGTCGCGGCATGATCCAGGGTATGGAAGACACAGTGTCCGGCAAGGTTATCCGTGCCGAAGTTCCACTGGGTGAGATGTTCGGTTATGCGACCGACGTTCGTTCCATGTCCCAGGGTCGCGCAAGCTACTCTATGGAATTCAAAAAATACGAGACGGCTCCGTCGCACATCGTCGAATCCGTTACCAAAAAACAAGGCTGATTCAGCCCCTTTAGGCTAGGAGTTAATTGTCGTGGCTAAAGAAAAATTTGATCGTTCCCTACCGCACGTAAACGTTGGCACCATCGGCCACGTTGACCACGGTAAAACCACTCTGACCGCTGCTCTGACTCGCGTCTGCTCCGAAGTTTTCGGTTCGGCCGTAGTTGAATTCGACAAGATCGACAGCGCACCAGAAGAAAAAGCTCGCGGTATCACCATCAACACCGCGCACGTTGAGTACAACTCGAACATTCGTCACTACGCTCACGTTGACTGCCCAGGTCACGCTGACTACGTGAAGAACATGATCACCGGTGCTGCGCAAATGGACGGCGCGATCCTGGTTTGCTCGGCCGCTGATGGTCCGATGCCACAAACCCGTGAGCACATCCTGCTGTCCCGTCAGGTAGGCGTTCCGTACATCGTGGTTTTCCTGAACAAGGCTGACCTGGTAGACGACGCTGAGCTGCTGGAACTGGTTGAGATGGAAGTTCGCGACCTGCTGTCCACCTATGACTTCCCAGGCGACGACACTCCGATCATCATCGGTTCTGCTCGTATGGCGCTGGAAGGCAAAGACGACAACGAAATGGGCACCACCGCTGTTAAGAAGCTGGTGGAAACTCTGGACAGCTACATCCCAGAGCCAGAGCGTGCTATCGACAAGCCGTTCCTGATGCCAATCGAAGACGTGTTCTCGATCTCGGGTCGCGGTACTGTTGT
>NZ_FOYE01000014.1:0-31876 GCF_900115915.1 Pseudomonas sp. NFIX49
GGCTTTGAAGACGCGTCGAACATGCCAGAAACTGGTTCATCACTCAGATCGAGGTGTGCAGTACTGCTCGGCGCTTTATCAAAAGCTCCATGCCAAGCATGGCATCACGTGCTCAATGACTGATGGCTACGACTGCTACCAAAACGCCCTGGCAGAGCGGGTCAACGGCATCTTGAAGACAGAGCTCTTGCTCCACCGGCCGACAGACTTGGCGCAAGCAGAACAAATGGTGCGGGAGGCGATCCTGATCTACAACCAGGAGCGCCCGCACCTGTCCTTAAAATACAAAACGCCCGATGCGGTGCATCGGGCGTTAGGGTGAAACAGGTGTAAACCTATTTCAGGACTAGACATGAAATTCGGCCCGTCAGGCCTTCCTGGTTCTCGGCAGGAAGATCGCCAACACCCCGAACAGCGGCAGGAACGAGCACAGGAAGTACACGTATTCGATGCCGTGAATGTCCGCCAGATGCCCGAGCAACGCCGCGCCAATCCCGCCGAAACCGAACATCAGACCGAAGAACACCCCGGCAATCATCCCGACATTGCCCGGCACCAGCTCCTGCGCGTACACCACAATCGCCGAGAACGCCGAAGCCAGGATGAAGCCGATCACCACGCTCAGGACGCTGGTCCAGAACAGGTCGACATGTGGCATCAGCAGCGTGAACGGCGCCACGCCAAGGATCGAGAACCAGATCACCGCTTTACGCCCGATCTTGTCGCCAATCGGCCCGCCGAAGAACGTTCCCGCCGCCACCGCGCCGAGGAACAGGAACAGATGCAGCTGCGAGCTTGCCACCGACAGGTCGAACTTCTCGATCAGGTAAAAGGTGAAGTAACTGGTCAGGCTGGCCATGTAGAAATACTTGGAGAACACCAGCAGACCCAGCACCACCAGCGCACTGACCACTCTGCCCTTCGAAAGTCCATGAGTGGCGGCCTGGCCGGCCTTGAGCTTGAACAGGTTCAGGTGATGGGCGTACCAGCGACTGATGCGATAGAGCACGAACAACGCAAACACCGCGAACAGCCCGAACCACGCCACGTTGCCCTGCCCGAAAGGAATGATGATCGCCGCCGCCAGCAACGGGCCGAAGGCCGAGCCGGCGTTACCGCCCACCTGAAAGGTCGATTGCGCCAGACCGAAACGCCCGCCCGAGGCCAACCGTGCTATTCGGGAAGCTTCGGGGTGGAAGGTCGAAGAGCCGATACCGATCAGCGCCGCCGCCAGCAAGATAAGAGGGAAACTGCCAACCATCGACATCATCACAATACCGATCAGCGTGCACACGGAACCTGCCGGCAGCAGCCACGGTTTCGGATGCCGGTCGGTGTGATAACCGACCCACGGCTGCAACAGCGACGCGGTCAACTGAAAGGTCAGGGTAATCAGGCCGACCTGGGTAAAACTCAAACCATAGTTGGCCTTGAGCATCGGATAGATCGACGGCAGCACCGACTGGATCAGGTCGTTGATCAAATGCGCCAGCGCCACCGCGCCGATGATGCGCATCACCAGTGGACTGCTCTGGGGAGGAGCGGACGCCGAGGCAGCGGCGGTCTGAACGTTGCTGATAGCCATGGGAATTTCCGGACTGCAGATGGGTGCACGCGGGCAGGTGCGTCAATGTGCCATTTTTCGGTGCGCCAGCGCCATCCCCTTAGCCAGCTAACGAACTATTCAGTCGTCGCGCCACAAGTGATAGCGCAACGCCATGGTCTGAATCTTGCCTTGCTTATCCGCTTGAACGCGGCGCCCTTACAAAGGGCATCGAGAATGGGAAGTTTCGCTACAGAGCCGGCCTACAGAGCGGGCAAGGGTGAACTTTCGAGGCCTTTTAGCAGGGCACCAATCCCGGTCGCAACGACCGCGATGCACGCCGATGGTGCGTGGTGTCCAGAGGAGTCATGGGGCATGCAGGCTTTTTTATCACCGGGGATCAGGTTGCTGGGGCGGTTTGGCTTCGCGCGTAAATTCCAGTTGTTGTTTCTGCTGTTTATCCTGCCGTTGGCCGGCAGCCTGTTGATGATCGGCCAGGACTATCGCGACAAACTCAACCTGATCGCCAGCGAACGTGCCGGTGTGCGGCAGTTGCTCGCCCTCGATGCACTCGACAACCTGCTCGCCGCCCAGCGCGATCGCGCCGCCCGCTGGCGCGCCACGGAAACCAACCGCCAGCCGACACCCGCGACTCTGGCCGCCGTGGCCGCATTCGATGGCGTGCAGCCTGCCGTTGCCCAGGCCACGCTGGAGCTGGGCAGTGCCTTGCAAGCCGAAGGTGCGGAAGGTGAAACCCTGACCCGCTATCAGGCACTGCAAGCCGCGCTCAATGGTCTGGACTCGAAAAGCCTTTCCGGTGTCGGTTGGTGGCCGGATGGTTACGACCGCTTCACCAACGCCCTCAGCGCCCTGCAAGCCTTGCGTGAGCAGATCGCGATGGACAATCGCCTGATCCTCGCGCCGTGGCTGGAAACCTATCTGCTGACTCAGATTTCCACCCAGCACGCACCGGACCTGATCGAGCGGGTCGGCCGACTGGCAGCCGTCGGCCAGGCGTCCGTGGTTTCCGGTCAGTTCACCCTGCAAAGCCGTCTGCAACTGCGTGACCTGCGCAGCCGCATCGGCGATGCGCGCGAGCAGTTGGTGAAAACCGCGAGCCTGCTCGAAGCGCGTCTGCCGCCAGCCCTGCAAGGCTGGGCCGGGCAATATCACGACAGCCTCAAACAGCTGGATGCCGGGTTGAAAGTGCTGGATGACGGCGTGTTCGGCGGCAGCATCAATCTCAAACCTGAAGAGTTCGAGCGCACTCTCGATGCCCTGCTCGGCAACCTCGCCACGCTGCGCCAGCAATCGCTGGTGTCGCTGGATCAGCGGCTGGATGACTACCACGGATCGGCGATTCGTCAGTTCATCATTGTCGCGGCGGTCTTCGGTTTCCTGTTGCTGGCGGCGCTGTATTTGTTCGTCTGCCTGCAAGCCTCGATCCGCCGCAGCGCCAGCGGCATCACGCTGCTGGCCGAAGCCCTGCGCGACGGCAATCTGAGCCTGCAAGTGCCGGTCGTGGGACGTGATGAACTGGCGTCGATCAGCACCGCGCTCAACGTGGCCGTAGTGCAACTGCGCACCAGCCTGCTGGGTGTCGATCACGAAACTTCGCAACTGAGCAACGCGGTGCGCAGCCTCAACGATCACTCCAGCGGCGCTCTCAGCGAAGTCGAAGCGCAACAATTGCAGATCAGTCAGATCGCTGCAGCGGCCACGCAACTGGCGGCGACGTCCCAAGGCGTGGCGCAGAGTTGCGAACAGGCTTCGGGCAGCGCCCAGCACACCCAGCGCATCGCTGCCGACAGCAGCCGTGACAGTCAACGCACCACGGCGAGTATCCAGCAGCTCAATCAGCGCCTGAACGAAACTGCCGCAGCGCTCGGCCGGGTCAGCGAGCAAGGGCAGCAGATTCAATTGGTAGTCGACACCATTCGCGGCGTCGCCGAGCAGACCAACCTTCTGGCGCTCAACGCCGCCATCGAGGCCGCTCGTGCGGGTGAACAGGGTCGTGGCTTTGCCGTGGTGGCCGACGAGGTGCGCAGCCTGTCGCAACGTACGCAATCATCCACGGCGCAGATCGCCGGTACGGTCGACAGTCTGCGCAATACGGTCAACGAAGCCGTGAGCCTGATGGAGGCTGCGTGCGGTCAGGCGCAATCAGACGCGGAAGCGGTCACCGGACTGGGCGAACGCCTGGGGGAAATCGCCAGCGCCGTGCAGAGCGTCACCGACACCCTCGCCCAGATCGCCACGGCGGTCGAGGAACAGGCAAGCACCGCCGATGAGGTCAGCGGCAATATCCAGCAGGTGGATCAGGCGGCGGTTCGCCTGCTCGAAGGCGCGCGGGCGGTGAACCTCGCGGCGGACACCTTGAGCCAGGGCAGCCATGCCTTGAGTGCCAACACCGGAAGATTTCAGCTGCGTTGAAAGCCCCTCCCGCGCCGATTTTCGGCGCGGGAGGATAAGCGGTTGAAAATAAGAAGAAATATTTTGAATTTACGCTTGACGCTTTTCCATTTCAGGGGAATAATGCGCGCCACTTGGCTACATAGCTCAGTTGGTTAGAGCATAGCATTCATAATGCTGGGGTCCGGGGTTCAAGTCCCTGTGTAGCCACCAAGTACTAAAAACGGCTTACCGAAAGGTAGGCCGTTTTTTTATGCCTCGAGAAAAGTGCCCTTCCTCAGTGAATCGACTGGCTCCGTAGGAACCGGGTGGGAAAAGCGTACGAAGAGGATTTTTCGTTCGTTCAGGCACGCGCATCCCGGCAAGTCGATTTGATCGCCATCCCGATTGACCGACAAGCTCCCCTGTCTTGATCCAAAGACAGACAGGGAGTTGTCATGGACCCGGACAAAGACCCTTTCGACGATATCTGGCGCCGAAAACTTCCGAACGGCGGCGCCTCGTGGGCTGCCTGGAATCCGCCCCCGGAGCCAGAGCCTGTCTGCGTCCCGACAGACGAATGGCCATCGCCAAAGCCTCGCGACGATCTGGTTTTTGCCAAGTCCTGCACGCCGGGCAACTGGTGCCGGACGGATGCGGGCACAACACCTGAGCCCGCCTTTCATTTCGGCAAAGTCATGGTGGCGGGCGCGCTGCGCATTCCCGCTGCCAGTCACGCCGTAGCGAAGGCAATCGGTGCCGATCTGGCGTTGGGGCGCATGGCCGGTGGTGGAATCCTGCAGCAGCGCCTCAATTGGGCAATCCGTGGCGCGGGAGGCCCGGCCAGCGTGTTCATCCTCGGGATGCTTCCGACCCGAATGGGCGACCGCACGCTTCACACCGACGAACAGCTACGCAGCATGAGCCGCGCCACCACTCGCGTGCGCTTCCAGTTCCGGCGTGATGCCAAAGGGGTCATGCAGGTTTACGGCATCCACACCGGCGCTTCGGGCGACGACTCGGTGCGTACCGTAAAAGTCGAGTGGAACAGCGACAAGACCGCCATGGAGGCGAAGCTCAACGGCATCACGATTCTGTGGACGCCGCAACGCGGGCCGCTGGGAGCGATGCCGCCGCTGGTTTATCCGGAGCACGGCGAACCACTGAGCACGATCCTCGTCCACCCGATCGCCGCGAACACCGACAGCCAGATAGAAATCCTGCCCGGCGAAGACATCACCGCCGAGGATTGTATTCTGGTGTTTCCGGCTGAGACCGGGCTGAAGTCGTTGTATGTGGTGTTTTCGAAACCGGCGAGATTGATGCCGGGGACGGTGACGGGGATTGGTGAGGATGTTTCCGGTGTATGGCTGGCAGGAGCTGGAACAGGGATTGGAGTGCCGATTCCGACGCGGATTGCGGACAGACTCAGAGGGAGGGAGTTTTCAAACTTCGACGCGTTCAGAAAAGCATTCTGGCAAGCCGTGCGGGATGATCCAGAACTTTTCGATCAGTTCAATTCGGATGCCCAAGATCGTTTAATGTCGGGCAACGCACCCGCGGTTCGAGACAGGGAGTCTGTAGGCACAAGAGGGGTATTTGAAATACATCACGTCGAGCGGATCACTGATGGCGGCGCTGTCTACGACATAGACAACCTCCGAATCAACACCCCTAAAAATCACATCTTTCAACACAAAAAACAGTGAACGCACATGGAAAAAATATCTGAATACACTGAAACCGAATTTATCCGTTTCATCGAAAAAATACGTGCCACCAATAAAAGTGGATCGGATACGGAGCTTGGCGAGCTGCTGGCACAATTCAGAAAGCTTACCGGCCACCCGGACGGCACCGACTTGATTTTTTATCCCGAACCAGGAGAGGACAACTCTGCCGTGGGCATTACGAAGACCGTGAAAGAATGGCGTGCGACCAACGGACTGCCTGGCTTCAAGCAGTGAACATCAGCCGGCCATAGTCCCACCACTGTAAATATCCAAGCAGTCAAAACGGCTTACCGAAAGGCAAGCCGTTTGTTTATGCCTCGCCCCCTAACGCCCTGAGCCCCTTCGCCCAAATCTGCCGCGTCCGCAAACCGACCATCGCCCGCCAGTCCGGATCCGCCGGATAAAACTGCTCCAGCAGATTCAACTTGATCGCCCGCCCCGTCGCATCCAGCGGATCACCATGCAAATGCAGCCAGTGATCGTCGCGCAGGTAACGATGCACGTCCGGCCCCGGATAAGTCCCGCACTCGATCACGAACGGCATCAGTTGCACATTCGGCAACGCGTTGAGCAAAGCCTGCGAGGTATAACCGGTAGCGGTTGCCGCAACACCGGTTTCGCTCAGGGTTTCGGCGCCGGTGTGCAGCGTGTAGAGCCACGGGCCGTAAATCGATTGCGCCTGGGCCAGTGCTGGATACGGCGCTTGGGTAATCGTCAGCAGCATCGGATGCCCGTACTCACCGGCGCCGGTGTGCAGGTCGAAACACATCACGGTTTCAGCACCGGCCAGATGACTCTCGATGATTGAATGCAGCGTGCGATTCGACCAGCTTGGTGCGAGTCCGCCAAAGAACAATCCGTCGGGATGACTGTGCTGACCGCCCTCGACAATCGACATCACCGCCGGCCAGCCGCGCTCGGCAATTTGCGCATCGAGCAAGGCATCAGCCTTTTGTCGCTCGGGGCCGTTCAAATCGGTGCAGGCGTAGATTTCATGGAGCGCCGCGTAAGCGCGGTTGTCCGGAAGCGGTCGGTTGAAATCCAGGTGATTGCGGTTGAGGTCAATATTGTCTTCATTGACCCGCCGCAGCCACGCCGTGCCCCACGGGTTGATCAGGTGAATCATCACCACCGCGACATCCTTCGGCAGCGAGTCCGGCGTGAAATGCTTCAGCCAGTCGATCTGGCACTCCGAACCGTAATAACCCTCAACCCCATGGGTGCCGCTGAGCGCCACCAGGCGCCGTTTGGCCGCTGGATCACCCAGCACCGCGACATCGGTACTCAAAGACTCGCCAAACGGCCCATTGAGCGGATGCGCGTACGAAGAGAGCGTGGCACTCGCCACCTTCGCGGCAGCAAGAAAGCGCTCGCGCTGTTCGCGATAGCTGGGCTGTGTCGGAAATGCGTTGTGCATGGCGGCCTCTTGTTGATTGTTCTGGCTTCACTATTGGTTCTGACCCTACAGAAAATTCGCCAAGGCATGAAGGACAAACACACCGATGGTTTGCGTCCTGCACGGTCGGCCGATACAGTCCGTCAGACCTTTATCCCACGGACGGAGAGCCCCGCGTGTTTCCAGCCCTGCCCCTGAACCGCTTTCGCCTGCCCGCCCTGACACTGATCGTCAGTGCCATTGCCCTCACGGCCTGCAACGCACCGCCCTCCTCGACCCTGCCGCTGGCGCCGGAAGCCGCCTCCGGTTACCGCACCGGCCTGCAAGCCAGCCACGCTGAAAAACACATGGCCGCGGCTGCCAATCCGCTGGCCGCCGAAGCAGGTCGCGAGATGTTGCGTCAGGGTGGTTCCGCCATCGATGCCGCCATCGCGATGCAAGCCGTGTTGACCCTGGTCGAACCGCAGTCCTCGGGGATCGGCGGTGGCGCGATGATCGTGCTGTGGGATGGTAAACAGGTGCGCACCTACGACGGTCGCGAAACCGCACCGGCGGGTGCGACCGAGAAGCTGTTTCTACAGGCCGACGGCAAACCGATGCCGTTCCCGCAGGCGCAGATCGGTGGACGCTCCGTCGGCACGCCGGGTGTGATGCGTGCATTGGAGCTGGCGCACAAAAAGCACGGCCGCTTGCCGTGGGCAACATTGTTCGAGCCGGCGATCAAACTGGCCGAGCAGGGTTTTGCGATCTCCCCGCGCCTGCATTCGCTGCTGGAGTCCGACCCGGTGATTCGCCGCTCGCCGGACATGGCCAGGTATTTTCTGAACAGCGATGGCAGCGTCAAAGCCGTCGGCACGCGACTGCAAAACCCGGCGCTGGCCGCCGTTCTCAAACGCATCGCCAACGAAGGTGCGGACGCACTGTACAAAGGCCCGATCGCCGAAGAGATCGTGGCCAAGGTTCAGGGCCACGCCAACCCCGGCAGCCTGTCGCTGACCGACCTTCAGCACTATCAGGCCAAGGAACGCGCGCCTCTGTGCACCGACTACAAGCGCTGGCAGGTGTGCGGAATGCCGCCGCCGTCATCGGGCGGGATTGCGGTGGCGCAGATTCTCGGCACCTTGCAGGCGCTGGAGACCCGCGATCCGCGCCTGTCCCTGACGCCGCTCAAGCCTGTGAAGACCGATAAACCCGCCGGCATCGAACCGGCACCGCAAGCCGTGCACCTGATCGCCGAAGCCGAGCGCCTGGCCTACGCCGACCGCGCGCAATACGTAGCCGATACCGACTTCGTGCCGGTGCCGGTCAAGGGCCTGGTCGATCCGGGTTACCTGGCCAGCCGCGCCAGCCTGATCGGCGAACGCAGCCTGGGCAGCGCCAAACCCGGCACACCGCCGGGCGTGCAGGTTGCCTACGCGCCGGATCGCTCGCCGCTGCGCATTTCCACCTCGCAAGTGGTGGCCGTGGATGACTTCGGTGGCGCGGTATCGATGACGACCACCATCGAAGCGGCATTCGGCTCGCACCTGATGGTTCAGGGCTTCTTGCTCAACAACCAGATGACCGACTTCTCGTTCATCCCCGAAGAGAACGGACAGAAAGTCGCCAACCGAGTGGAGCCGGGCAAACGCCCACGCTCATCGATGGCGCCGACCCTGATCTTCGACCGCAACAGTGGCGAGTTCGTCGCCACCGTTGGCTCTCCCGGCGGCTCGCAGATCATCGAGTACGTGGCCAAAACCACCGTCGGCCTGCTCGACTGGAACCTCGACCCACAAAGCGCCATCAGCCTGCCCAACTTCGGCAGCCGCAACGGCCCGACGGAACTGGAACAAGGCCAGTTCAGCCCGACGCTGATCCAGGCGCTCAAGGACAAGGGCCACACCGTCAATGAAATCGACATGACCAGCGGCACTCAGGCCATCGTGCGGGTCAAGGATGCTCAGGGGGAGTCAACGCTGTCAGGTGGGGCAGATCCTCGGCGCGAAGGAGTAGCGTTGGGGGATTGAATCAACTCTGCCAACTGAAAAAGGCTTACCGAGAGGTAAGCCTTTTTTGTATGTCCATAAATCCAATTCGGCTAAATCACGCTGCCTTTTCCTACACCGGAAAAATGTTGTCCGGGATAGAGTGCTGCAGAGTTCTCACAAACAGTACGACGCAATCGACGCTGATACCGTCGAAATGGAGTAACCCATGAACATACGTCCGATTCATACCGAAGAAGACTACCGTGCGGCGCTCAAAGACGTGTCCGCTCTTTTCGAGAATGAGCCAGAGCCCGGCACGCCTGAAGGTGATTACTTCGACATCATGATCACCCTTATCGAGGCCTATGAGGCCAGACACTTCCCACTCGACCTGCCCAACCCGATTGACGCCATAAGGTTTCGGATGGAGCAGTCCGGGCTGTCAGCCGCCGATCTCGCTCCAGCAATTGGCCGGACAAACCGCGTTTATGAAGTTCTGAATGGCAAACGCGCGCTGACGCTTCCCATGATCTGGAAACTTCACGAGTTGTTCGGTATTCCGGCAGAGAGTTTGATCAAACCCATGAAATCGGTCTGATAAAAAACAGCCATGCAGGCACCTCAACATGTATTGCCTACCCTGAATTCCCCCACCCTCCAACTGAAAAAGGCTTACCGAGAGGTAAGCCTTTTTTGTATTGCAACATCCGGCCATGACTTGTCATTCAGCGGCGCTCAAACCTCGAGCATCTTGCCATCCACCGAATCGCCAATTGTCAGGAAATGCCCGCCGGCCACATGGTGCAGAGTGCGCAAGCCGTCATGCCCCTCGAAGTGCCAGCGTCCATCGCTGAACACCCGCGAATCAGCCTGCGCCGCAATCACCTCGGCCAGAAACAGATCGTACTGTTCGTGATTGCGCGGCTCAGGCAGCAACCGGCATTCGAGCCAGGCCACGCAACCGTCCAGCATCGGAGCATCAACCTGCTCAGCAGCGAAGGTCGGCAGGCCATAAGCCTGGAACTTGTCCTGACCTTGATCGCGATTGATTTCCAGGCCCGATGTCGAGCCGACGGTCTGCGCGATGTCCGCCTGATTCACACAGGGAACGTTGAGAACAAAAGTGCCCGAGGCCTCGAGCAGTTGCCGGGTCCAGGTGGATTTGTCGAGGACCACCGCGACTTTCGGCGGTTCGAAATCCAGCGGCATGGCCCACGCCGCGGCCATGATGTTGCGCTGCCCGGCATGGGCGGCGCTGACCAGCACGGTCGGCCCGTGATTGAGCAGGCGGTAGGCTTTGTTCAGGGGAACCGGGCGACGGAAGGACTCGCTCATGGGATCTGCTCCGGGAAAAAGAGCCGATTGTAGCGGGATAAAAACCGCGAAGGGATTGCCATGGACAATCCCTTCGCCTCGCATCAGTTGGATAACTGATTGGCAAACTGGCCGACCGCGTTCACCACTTTCTGCGCGCCGTCCTGGATCTCGACGATCACCGTACCGGCCTCGGCCGCCAGCGCCAGCCCTTGTTCGGCCTGTTGCTTGCCGTCGGTCATCAGGGCCACGGCGTTGCGCGCCATGTCCTGGTTCTGGCGCACCACGCCGACGATTTCCTCGGTCGCCTGACTGGTGCGCGAGGCCAGTTGCCGCACTTCGTCGGCCACCACCGCAAAGCCTCGGCCCTGCTCACCGGCACGAGCGGCTTCAATGGCAGCGTTGAGCGCCAGCAGGTTGGTCTGCTCGGCAATGCCGCTGATGGTCTTGACGATGGTGCCGATCACCTGGGATTGCTCGTTCAGCGCCTCGATGCCTTCGCCGGCAGTCTGCATGTGCTTCGACAGATCGCGCATCACATTGACCGCTTCGGTCACCACGCGTGTGCCACGCTGGGCGGTGCTGTCGGTTTGCAGGGACGTGCTGTAGGCGATATTGGCGGCATCGGCGACGGCCTGTTCCTGATTGACCTGATCGGTGATCACCGTGGCGAACTTCACCACTTTGTAGAGTTTTTCGTTGGCGTCGAGCACTGGGTTATAGGAGGCTTCCAGCCAGACGACACGACCATGGCTGTCGACCCGCTTGAAACGGCCGGCAACGAATTCGCCGTTATTCAGGCGACGCCAGAAGTTCTGGTACTCGGCGCTGTTGTACTCCTCCGGCTCGCAGAACTGGCGGTGATGTTTACCCTTGATCTGCGCCAGGCTGTAACCCATGCCCTGCAGGAACCGGTCGTTGGCACTCAATACGTTGCCGCTGAGGTCGAACTCGATCACGGCAGTCGAACGCACCAGCGCGCCGATCAGGTTTTCGTGTTCGCGGGAGGCCTCGATGGTGCGGGTCAGGTCGCTGGAGAAAATCGAGAAGTGCTTGATCCGGCCATCCGAAGAGCGAATCGGCTGCACGATCGAACGCAACCACGCCTCTTCGCCGTTACCGCGGGAAAGGCGCACAGCGCCGGCGAAATGCTCGCCACGGGTCAAAGCGGCCTTGAAGCGGTGATGAAACTCATCGGACTTCACATGGGACGGCACGATGTCTTCGATGGCACGGCCGATCAGGTCGTGGCTCTTGTAGAGCATTTCATTGAGGAAGTTCTGGTTGACCGACTGAATCCGTCCGTCGGACTCAAGGGTAAGCACCAGCATCTCGCTTTCCAGGCTCTCCTTCACTTGCAGAAGGCTGGAGAGTTCTTCACGAAGAGCCGCCAGCTCTTGCTTCAGGCGTTTGTTGAACATGGGGGAGAGCACCGATGGACTGGATGGAGAGCGGACACACAGCCTAACCATCGGCCTTGGAAATCTTTTCTGAAGAGCGTTTGAGGCGTGTCCTACAAAAATAGTTAAGCCTGGACAACTCAGGCGGTGCGGGCCAATGCACACTGCTCCGCGCGTGGCATTCGCGAGCCAAAATACGCCGCACTGGCGACACCTACCGCGCCCATCACGGCGCAGAACATCACGCAGATCCACGGACTCCACGGCATCAGACCGATCAGCAGCAACGGTGTGACACTCGCCCAGGCGGCGTAGGCAATGTTGTAGGTGAAGGAGATCCCGGAGACACGGATCCGCGCCGGGAACAGGCTGACCATCACTGACGGCACCGCCCCGACCACGCCACAGCACAACCCGGCGACGGCGTAAGCCAGACCGACCCAGTCACCGCCGCTGATCAGGCAGGTGTAAAGCAGACCGATGCCCAGCGGCAGCAGCAGGCTGTAGAGCATGACCGTGCGCCAGGCACCGATGCGATCGACCAGTCGACCGGCAATCACACAACCGATATTCAGGAAGACGATGCCCAATGCGCTCAACGCGAAGGTGTGGCCGGCAGTCATGCCAAAGGTTTTCTGCATCATGGTCGGGGTGATGACCACAAACACCACCACCGCCGAGGTCAGCACGCAGGTCAGAAGCATCGCCGGCAACATGGCCAGGCGATGATCGCGCAGCACGGTGCGCAGCGGCAGTTCGACCCGTGCCTCGCGCTGCGCCTCCATGGCCATGAACACCGGGGTTTCGCTCAGCCAGCGGCGCAACCAGACACCGATCACGCCAAACACACCGCCGAGCAGGAACGGATAGCGCCAGGCGTAATCGAGCACTTCGGCCGGGGTGAACACTTGTGCCAGAAAAGTCGCGGTCAACGCGCCAATCAGGTAACCGAAGGTCAGCCCGGCCTGCAGAAAGCCCAGGGCATAACCGCGATGGCCGGCCGGTGCGTGCTCGGCCACGAACACCCAGGCGCTCGGCACTTCACCGCCCACCGCCGCGCCTTGCAGGATGCGCAGCGCCAGCAGCAACAGCGGTGCGAAATAGCCGATTTGCGCGTAGGTCGGCATGATCCCGATCAGCAGGCACGGCAGCGCCATCATCAGGATGCTCAGGCTGAAAACCTTCTTGCGCCCCAGCCGGTCGGCGAAATGCGCCATCAGGATTCCGCCCAGCGGGCGCGCCAGATAGCCGGTCACGAAGATCCCGAAGCTTTGCAGCAGGCGCAGCCACTCGGGCATTTCCGGCGGGAAGAACAGCTGGCTGAGGGTCAGGGCGAAGAACACGAAAATGATGAAATCGTAGATCTCCAGCGCCCCGCCCAGGGCCGCAAGGCCGAGGGTCTTGTAGTCGGAACGGCTGAACGGCGCCGGTCGGGCAGTGGAATGGGCAGTCATGGCAAAGAACTCTGGCAGGCAAAAAACCAAGGCGCCCATGGTCTACGCAAACGGGCCGCCGGACAACCCGTTAGACCATAGTCTGATTCGGCAAAACACGGTCACAAAAATCCGCCGGTTGATTTACTGTTGGCACCTGTCCAGACGGGCCGGCCAAGCCCCGAAGACCACAATAAACATAAAAATCCGAGGTACTCCCGTGGCCGTTGATATCGAAGATAGCCGCTCTGCGCGCTTTGCCTTGCGCTGTTCAAGTTTCGCCGAACGCTGGTTTCCCGACTCCTGGGTATTCGCCGCGCTGGCGGTGATCATCGTCGCGCTGGCGACCCTGGCCATGGGAGCGAAACCCACCGACGCCGCGATGGCGTTCGGGGACGGATTCTGGAGCCTTATCCCGTTCACCATGCAGATGGCCTTTGTGGTGATCGGCGGTTACGTGGTGGCCAGTTCGCCGCCCGCCGTGAAGCTGATCGATCGCCTGGCGCGGATCCCGAAGAACGGCCGCTCCGCCGTGGCGTGGGTCGCGCTGATCTCGATGGTCGCGTCCTTGCTCAACTGGGGCCTGTCGCTGGTGTTCGGCGGTCTGCTGGTCCGCGCCCTCGCCCGCCGCACCGATCTGAAAATGGACTATCGCGCCGCTGGTGCCGCCGCCTACCTTGGCCTCGGCGCCGTGTGGGCGCTGGGCCTGTCGTCGTCCGCCGCGCAGTTGCAGGCCAACCCGGCCAGCCTGCCGCCGTCGATCCTGTCGATCACCGGGGTGATTCCGTTCACCCAGACGATTTTCCTCTGGCAGTCGGGAGTCATGCTGCTGGCGCTGATCGTGATTTCGATCATCATCGCCTACGCCACCGCACCCGGCCCGAACTCGGCGCGTGACGCCAAGGCCTGCGGCATCGACCCGGCCTTCAACCTGCCGCCGCTGCAACCTCGTACTCGCCCCGGCGAATGGCTGGAACACAGCCCGCTGCTGATCATCCTGTTGGTGCTGCTGGCGGCCGGATGGCTGTTCCACGAGTTCTCGACCAAACCGGCGATCACCGCGATTTCCGGGCTCAACACCTACAACTTCCTGTTCATCATGCTCGGCGCGTTGCTGCACTGGCGCCCGCGCAGTTTCCTCGACGCGGTGTCCCGCGCCGTGCCGACCACCACCGGGGTGCTGATCCAGTTCCCGCTGTATGGTTCGATCGCCGCGCTGATGACCACGGTCAAGGGCACTGACGCCCAGACTCTGGCCCATCACATCTCGACCTTCTTCGTCAGCATTGCCTCCCACGACACCTATGCACTGCTGATGGGCGTGTACTCGGCGATTCTCGGCTTTTTCATTCCGTCCGGCGGCGGCAAGTGGATCATCGAGGCGCCGTACGTGATGCAGGTGGCCAACGATCTGAACTATCACCTTGGCTGGGCGGTGCAGATCTACAACGCCGCCGAAGCCCTGCCGAATCTGATCAACCCGTTCTATATGCTGCCGCTGCTGGGCGTGCTGGGGCTGAAGGCACGGGATCTGATCGGTTTCTCGTTCGTGCAATTGCTGGTGCACACGCCGCTGGTGCTGGTGCTGCTGTGGGCGCTGGGCACGACGCTTTCCTATCTACCGCCCGTGATGCCGTAAACGATGACGACAGGGTGCCGGCTCCGGCGCCCTGTCTTTCTCCTCCACAAAAACGCCCCGAACGATCCCTTCTGCGGTTGCCTGTCGCAAATAATGGCTCAGCGCCATCATCTTTCTTTACCGCGCCACTGCCTCGGTAATATTCTTGCGCGCCAATATCTGTTTCATTTTTTGTCTGAGCGCAAAGGGAGTTCGTTGCAATGATCGTCGGGATTGACCTGGGAACCACCAACAGCCTTGTTGCCGTATGGCAGGGCGATGCCACTGAGTTGGTGCCTAACGCCCTGGGGCAGTTCCTGACACCCAGCGTGGTGGGGTTGGACGATCAGGGCCGGATTCTGGTCGGACAAGCCGCCCGTGAGCGTCTGCACACTCATCCGCGCCTGACGGCTTCGCTGTTCAAGCGACACATGGGCAGCGCCACGGAGGTTTACCTCGGGGATAAAAAATTCCGTCCAGAAGAACTGTCGGCGCTGGTGCTCAAGAGCCTGAAAGAAGACGTCGAGCGCACCTACGGCCAGACCGTCACGGAAGCCGTGATCAGCGTGCCGGCTTATTTCAGCGACGCCCAGCGCAAGGCCACGCGTATCGCCGGTGAGCTGGCGGGCCTGAAAGTCGAAAAGCTGATCAACGAACCCACCGCCGCCGCACTGGCTTACGGCCTGCACCAACGGGACAAGGAAACTTCGTTCCTGGTGTTCGACCTGGGCGGCGGTACGTTCGACGTGTCGATTCTCGAACTCTTCGAAGGTGTCATGGAAGTGCGCGCCAGCGCCGGTGACAACTTCCTCGGCGGCGAGGATTTCGACAACGTGCTGCTCGAGCACTTTATCGATCAGCATCGCAACGTGTCGGATTTCCCCGAGCGCTCCACCATCCTCCAGCCGCTGCGCCGCGAGGCAGAACGTGTGCGCCGTGCATTGGGCCAGGACGCCAGCACCGAATTCCGAGTGCAGGTCGGCGAAAAGCAATGGACCCAGACCATCACCCAGGCGCAAATGGCGACGCTGTACATGCCGCTGCTCGAACGCCTGCGCGCACCGATCGAACGGGCCCTGCGCGATGCTCGCATCCGCGTCAGCGACCTCGATGAAATCCTGCTGGTCGGCGGCACCACCCGCATGCCACTGGTGCGCAAACTTGCTGCGGGGCTGTTCGGCCGCTTCCCGTCGATCAGCCTCGATCCGGATCAGGTCGTGGCACAGGGCGCCGCTATTCAGGCAGCGCTCAAGGCCCGTTCGGCCGCGCTGGAAGAAGTGGTGCTCACCGATGTCTGCTCCTACACCCTGGGGATCGAGACCTCCACCCAGGTCGGTCGCCAGTATGAGAGCGGTCATTACCTGCCGATCATCGAGCGCAACAGCATCGTCCCGGTCAGCCGGGTGAAAACCGTGCAGACTCTTCACGACAATCAGGAACAGGTCGTCGTGAAAATCTTTCAGGGTGAAAGCCGCCTGGTCAAAGACAACGTGGCGCTCGGCCAACTGGACATCAAGGTGCCCAAGCGCAAGGCTGGCGAAGTCGAGCTGGATGTGCGTTTCACCTACGACAACAACGGCTTGCTCGAAGCCCAGGTCAGCATCCCCCTGACCGGTCAGCAGCATTCGCTGGTCATCGAGAACAACCCCGGCGTGCTGACGCCCGAGGAAATCCAGCAGCGTCTGCAAGCTCTGGCGCAATTGAAGATCCATCCACGCGAGCAGCAAGTGAACACCCTGCTCAGTGCACGGCTGGAACGTCTGTATCAGGAAAGCCTGGGCGACCTGCGTGATCAGATCGGCCACTGGGCCAAGCAATTCCAGCACGCCCTGGACTCTCAGGACGAGCGGCAGATCCGTGAGACCCGCACCGAACTGAGCAAGCAGTTGAGCGCCCTCGACCGCAGCCCCTGGCAGTAAGGAAGCACGACATGGAATGCTGGTCCGTCCTGCAACTGCCCGAAGACGCCGGGCTGCGCGATATCAAGCGCAGCTATGCGCGTCTGCTGAAAGTCTTCCGGCCCGATGAGGATGCCGCAGGCTTCCAGCGCCTGCGCGAGGCCTATGAGCGTGCTCTGTCGATTGCCCAGTGGCGCCTTGAAAACGAGGAGACCGACGAGCACGGCGACGTCATGCTTGCTCCGGGTATCGCCGCGCTGGCGGCACAGGAGCAGTCCATGGCCCAGCCGCTGCAGAAGACAGGGACCGATGCGTGGGATTACCCTGCGGCGCTATTCGAACCGGTGACCCCGGCCGCGCCCGAAGCACCGCTCGAGTCGCCGATCTTGCGGGTACAGCCCCTGAATCCGGAGCCTCTTAACCTGGAACCCGAGCAGCCGACTGCCGACCCGGCCATTGAAGCCGCATCGCAATTGCTGAACGGCCTCTCGGAAGCCAACCTGGACGAGCGCTGGGAGCAAGCGCGCCAGCAGGATTGTGCGCAGGCGTTCCAGACATTGTTGCTGACGTTGTGCTTCGATCAGCCCGCCCTGCGCCTTTCGATTGCCCGCTGGGCGGTGCAGCACCTAGGTTGGCTGGGCCCGTGGCAGGAGATCGTTATCGGCGACGGGCAGCGCAGCATTCTCGCCAGCGAGTTGCTGACGGATTACCGGCAATCGCTGGAAACCCTCCTCGCCTCGCAAAACGAGCGCGAATTTCTCGCGCTGCTCAAGACTTACACGGCCCAACCCTGGCTCCAGGTGTTCGACCGTCGGGAACACTGGCAGCAGATCATTCTGCAACTGCTGCAGGACAGAGAGTGGAGCGTTCCGCTGTTCGACCGTATCTCCCAATTATTTGGCTGGGACGACACCAAGGGCATTCATCCGCAACCGGACTGGCTCTGGCAGGCGCTGATCGAGCGCTGCAACCAGGAAAGCCTCTACGACACTCTTTGCTCCCGGGCCGAAGATCAGCGCAACGGGTCGCCCGATGCGCTGGCCGCACGGATGCTGATCAGCCCGATGAAGCCGCGGCAACACAAAGACCTGACCGACCGCTTCATTCCGGCGGACTGGCAGGCCTGCCAACAGTTGTCGGAAACCCTCAAGTGGCGCTTCCCCGACCTGCTTGCCCGCTTGCCCTATGCCGACGTTTTCTACTGGCGACGGTTTCTGCCGCGCTACATCGCCGCCGAAACCTGGTTGCGGTCTTGGGCCGCGATAGCGTTAGCACTGTGGCTGTTCTATCTGCCCGCCGAGCACAAAACCACGGCGATGAGCATCGTCATTCCCCTGGCCTTCGCCTGCGTTCCTGTGTGGTTTTTCCGGATCGGCCTGAGTTATTGGTTTCTGATCAGCGCCCATTTGATCGTTCAGGACCTGTGGTTGACCGAAAGAGTCATTCCACGCCGATGGAATCCTGACACCCGCTGGCTCGTGCTGCGCCATGGCGTGCCGCAAGCCGTCATGATCCTGCTGTTCTCGGTCATGCTCGGTGCCTTGGGAGCCTTCACCTACATCGGCGTAATCGTGATCGGGCTCTGGCACAAGCGGCGCATCGGCACGCTCGACCCGGAGTTCAGCGACAAGCACCCATGGCTGACCGCGCTGCACTGGGCGCATTTCAGCCCGTTGCAATTGCTGTTTCTGGTGGTCATGACCGGCGTGATTCTTGCGAGTCAGCTTGGTTATTCGCTGAAACATCTGTTCCCCGGCCAGGCTTGATGCGGGCCGGATTGCCCCTCCACCAAGGTTTTACCCTCGCTGAAAAGGATCTGAGCATGTTGAAACTTGCAGGCCTCACCCTCGCGGCGCTCACGCTGAGCGCTGCGGCCCACGCCGATGTCGACCTGAAACTGGGCAGCACCGAACGCGTCACCCGCCTCTTCGCCTACCCCAACAATTGCAGCGTGATCTGCTTTCGCAACTGGACGCTGGAGCAGACCGTCGCCCATTACCTGAGCCAGAGCGTGCAGCGTGACGGCTACACCAACGCCAAGGTGCTGGTGAAAAACGACAACGATCAGCTCTATGCCGAAATCAGCGGTGTACCACAGGGCTACGACAAACCGCTGACCGCGCTGCTGGACGCCGGCGATCTGGCCTACACCGGCGCCAGCAAGCTCAACGCCGACGGCAAATGGGCGTACAGCTGGTACCTGTTCCTGCCACTGGGCATGGCCCTGGAAAACCGCAAGAGTGTCGAGCTGCTGCACTTCCCGCCGGATTACTCACTGACCCAGGCCCAGGATTACCTGCGCTCGAACACCACCGACCGCTGGGCTGCGCTGCTGACCGACAATGGCATCCCCGCCGAGCAGACGCCGGCCTACCAGACCATCGTCGACATCGCCCCGATCGCCGCGCCCGCCAGCGCCGGCAAGGATCTGGAAGGCGTGTACGACTACTTCAAGGATTACCAGACCACCATGGTCAAGCAGGTCAGCCAGAACGCCAGCGGTGCCGCGCTGCCGATGGTTGCCTTCGGTGCGCCGGTGCGCAACTGGCTCAAGCAGCAATATGGTGCAACCGTGAATGTGCTGGGCCTGGCGAGCATCAGCCCGAGCGCGGGGGTGAATGTGCCGGTGCTGGGTTCCAACCACCCGAGCTACATCTGGTATGCCGCCGATCCCGAGAGCTACACCGGCGACGATGCCCAGGCCAAGGCCGATGCCGCGGGTCTGAAGGTGATGGGGCAGGACTTGAGCGCCGCCTGCTGGCAGGCCGGGATGGGCAGCAAACCGGGTACCGACCCGAAAACACTGCTCAACAGCTGCACGCAGACCTGGCAAGTGACGCAGAAGGTCAAGACCTGCGAACTGTTCTACACCTCGATCCGCAACCTGAGCCCAGAACAGGCCACGGCCAAGTGCGCCACTGCGCCGATCAAGACTCAGCTGCAACAACTCAATAGTCCGCTGCCGACCACCGCCGCACCGGCCCCCGCGCTCTAAACCGCCAACGTTTCCCGTGTCAGCCTTGGCTGACTCGGGAAAGCGTCTATCTCGCCTGTCAGATCTGACAGTAGACCGCCAGTATCATTTAGGAGATCTTGGATCCAATCACTGTGTTGCAGGACTGACAGGACGTCAGCCGAGGGATGTCGCGACACCGAGCCAACAGGGAGCGTTATGAACACACACGCATTATCGGGTAAACCGGCACGCGATACAGAGGGCATTTATCCTTTTGCCGGACTCCCCGTCCGCCTGGGATTTCCGTCGAAGCAGGATTTCGAGATTGTTCACGATCCCGAGGGCTTGGCCATCGCTGTGGTAGCGTGCCGAGAATTTCTGCGCATCACTCGAATATGCCGGTTTTCGGGCCAACTGCTGCCCTATCGCTGCCGGCAGACAAGGCAACTGCTGGCCGGCATCCATCTGTACGACCCGCGTTTTTGTGGCGCATTCGAGCATTGCTGCGACCCGAACACCTTTCTCGACATGAGCGAGTTATGGGTGTGGGCCCTGCGCGATATTGTGGAGGGTGAAAGGCTGACCATCGATTACACCGCCACCGAAGACAAACTGCTGCGGCAGTTTGCCTGTGGTTGCGGGTCCTCGAACTGCCGTGGGTGGATCACCGGTTACGACGAAACACCCAATCGTGAAGGCCAGCGCTATTTGCTGAACTGGCGGCGTCGGCAAGGTTTACGCTGAACGACCGATCAAGGCGCGCCGACCGGACGCAAACGGTACTGCGGCGGCAATTGCTCGAAACCGCTGATCGTGGTGTTCAGACTTTTCCAGCGACCATCCTTGATGCCGTAGATGCAGCCGTGGATCGACAGGCTCTGCCCGCGATGCCAGGCGTTCTGGATGATGCTGGTGTGGGCGACGTTAGCCACTTGCTGGATCACGTTGAGTTCGCACAGACGGTCGACCTGTTCTTCTTCGGTCGGCAGCTTGGCCAGTTCTTCGCGTTTTTCGTAGTACAGGTCGCGGATCGAACGCAGCCAGCCATCGATCAGGCCGAACTGGCGATCCTGCATCGAAGCCCGCACGCCGCCGCAGCCGTAGTGCCCGGTCACCAGGATGTGTTTGACCTTGAGCACGTCCACCGCGTACTGGATCACCGACAGGCAGTTGAGGTCGGTGTGCAGCACCACGTTGGCGACGTTGCGGTGAACGAACAGATCGCCCGGCAGCATGCCGACGATTTCGTTGGCCGGCACCCGTGCGTCGGAGCAGCCGATCCACAGATATTCAGGCGTCTGCTGACGGGCCAGCTTGGCGAAGAAATCCGGGTCTTCCTTGGTGATCGCGTCAGCCCAACGCTCGTTGTTATCAATCAGGTCTTGTAAGTCATGCATGCTGTAAGGCCTCAAGAAAGATGCGCTGGTAGGACAGTCGACCGCCCGTCGGGGTCACGCAGGAATCGCGGGTGATTTGCTTTGAATTCTCGTGCGCCCGGTGAGTCCACCTCAGTAAGGCCCACAGTATGAGGATTTGCCATGACTGATTCACGACGTCCATATGATGCGGTGCAACCGGAGCCCATCGATGACAACGAAGACCGCATGGGTTCGGTGCACGAGCTGGACTTCGACGACGAAGAGCCCAGTGCGAAGATCGGCGATGAACTGCCCGAACGCGAGCGCGAGCAGCTTATGCCACGCGAGCGCGTGCGCGAAGCCGGTTTGACCGGGGCATCGACCGCCGATCACGAGCCCACCGACGACGACCTCAGCCCGGAAACCCTGATCCATGAGGACGGTGCCCGGGATGCCCAGGAACTCGGAGAAGGCAATCAGGCCGATTGGGATCTGAGCGTGGTCGACGAGGACGACATCGGCGGCGGCAATGGGCTGGATGAAGCGGAACTGGCGCGCCGCGATCCGCTGGATCGCAAGCGCTGAGGACTCCTGCCGCGATCAGTCGACGAGCGTGCAAGCCATGACCACGGCATCTTCACGCCCGCCGACCGCCGGGTAGTAATCCCGGCGCCGGCCGATCTCGTTGAAGCCATAACGTTCGTACAGGCGAAACGCCGAGGTGTTGCTGTCGCGCACTTCTAGGAAACATTCCCGGGCATTGGCGGCGTAGGCGCGTGACATCAGGTATTCGAGCAGGGTCAGCCCCAGCCCGCGCCCCTGGTTTTCCGGCTTGACCGTGATATTGAGCAGATGCGCCTCGTCCAGAATGATCTGCACCACTCCGTGTCCCACCTGTTGCTCGCCTTCAAACATCAGCCAGATCTGGTACTTGCCCAGGCCGTCGAGAAAAATCCCGCGAGTCCATGGATGGCTGTACGCGGCGAATTCAATCTTCAACACAGCGTCCAGATCCGCCTCGGTCATCGGGCGAAACGATACAGCGTCACTCATTCGATTCTTTCCAGCGCGCCATCAGCCGACGCATGGCTTGCCACACGGCGGCCTTGCGCTGTGGCTCTTCCATCAACAATTCCAGCCCCGGCACGGCCCACGCCAGGCCAAGACCCTCGATTTGCAATTCACGGTTGAACGCCTCGGCATCCGCCTCACCGGCAAAGCGCACCGCCGGCAGGCCGATCAGCCACAGGCAGACGCACGGCGCCGCCTCCATCTGCACCGACAGGAAACCCTGGACGAAATCCCGGGCCGCTTCAGGTCCCTGATCCATCGTGCCGCGATTCAGCCATGGCCAGCGCACCGGCTCACCGACAATCTGCGGCGCGTCCGGCAGGCCGGCGGCACGCAGCATGTCCTTGAGCAACAGATAAGCAGGATCGCGCGACTGGAAGGCTTCGCCTGTGGGTAACTCCACCAGCAGCAGGCAACGGCCGGCGCGCAGCAATTGCAGGGCGAAACGCGGTGGCGGTACCGGCGCCGGCTTGGCCACCACGGGTGTGTCGTCGACTTCTTCGACCGGTTTGGCGCCCGTACGGGTGCTGGCCAGCGAAGGTCGCGGAACCTCGATCTTCGGCCGCTCGACCGGACGCGCGGCCGGCTGCTCCGGCGCTTCGGCCGGGGTTGCCGGAATCACCGGCGCGGCAATCTCGGGCTCGGGCATGTCCAGCAGCTCGGGCCGCGACGGTGCGGCAAAGGGCAATTCGGTGCGCGGCAGCCAGTTGACCACCTGCATGGCGTTCAAATAGGCGCGGCGGCGGGACTCGATTAGCAAGGGTCGGCCACTTGTGGATAACTGAAGTGCGCTGATTCTACAGCCCTTCGCTCAAGATCGCCCGCTGTTGATCGATACCTTGACGCAAAGAAAAGCGACAGCCCGTCCCGAGAGTGAATCGCATCCTTCGTGATGCAGTACAATCGCGGCTTTTAATCGCCAACCAGCCGGCCATTCCGATGATCGAACCCAAGCGCGTCTTGCGCGCCCTCGCTGAACACTGGGCACTTCTGGAGCCACTGTGCGAGCACTTCGACCAGGGCACCCTGAGCCTCAACGAACTGCGCACGCAACTGGCCGCCCAACAACTGGACAGCACGCCGCAGGACATTACCAGCCTGCTCGACGTGTGGATCCGCCTCGACATTCTGGTTCCCGTGGCCAAGAGCCCAAACCGTTTCGAGCTCAATGCACAGATCCACGACTTTCTCGCCTACCTGCGCCGGGAACACCGTCTGGGCCTGTGCCTGGAAATCGAAGCCTATCTGCGTCACCTCGAGCGTCTGGCCGGTTATATCCAGGACGCGTTCGATGTCCGTGACGGCAATGATCTGGCGCGTCAGTTGCGTCTGCTCGACATGCGCGTGCGCGACGTTCTGAAGAAACTCGACAACGACGAACAGGCGCTGGTGGCCGTGGCCGAACGGGCCAAGACCAGCGACCGGCAGATCCCGCTGCGTCAGCGTTATGCCGAAGTGCTGGCGACCTGGGACGAATATGTCGAGCCGATGATCGATCTGGTGAACGCCGACGGCGCCTTCGAGCAAGGCGTGCGCAAGGTCGAAACCGTGCTGCTGAAGATGCTCAGCGAACAGCAGCGCCTCGGCCATCTGGTCGATGACGACATGCTGCTGCGCACCCATGCGCGCATCCTCGAAATGCAGACCAGCGCCCAGTTGACCCTGCGTCACGCCCGCGAGCTGCTGCTGCCGCTGCGTGAAGAAGCCCGCCGACACAACGCCGTGACCCGTGGCGCTGCGCTGGCGCTGGCCGCGATCCGCCGCAAAGGCATCGACGCCGTGCCGCAAGCCGCGATGCCGCTGTTCACCCGGCCGCAAAGCACCTTCCTCGGCAGCGCCAGCCAGGTTGAAGCCTACGTCTACGCCCTGGCCCGTTTCGAGCCGAAACCGGCGCGTTTCCCCAAGGCGCACAAATCGCAGAAGACCGGCGATGCTCCGCGCGCACCACGCACCGTGCGCGAGATGGTCGACCGCTGCGAAGAATCCCTGCCGATGCCGGATCTGATGACCTGGCTGCTGGAGCAGGAGCCGGACGGCGCGACCGACGAATTGCTTTACTGGTTCTCGCGCCTGTCGCGGGAAAAACGCTTCAAGCGCGAGCGTCTGGAACGCCGCGAATACCACACTCACGAGCACCAGGTCAGCCTGCGCTCCTTCGCCCTGCTCTCGGCTGGCGACACCGCCGCCGAGGATTCTGCGAGCATCCCCAATGCATCTTGATCTATCCGAACTGTCGCAACTCGCGCCGATCTTCCGCGAGCTGTTCAAGGGTTACCACGTCAGCCGCCGCGATCCGGAGCTGTACGCACAACTGTCGAACTTCCAGGACCAGTACCGCACGCTGTTCAAGGCACTGGGTTTCGAACTGGTCTGCGATACCCGTGGTTTCTATTACTTCGTGCCGGACATGGCGGCTGCGGCGGTGAACAAGACTGCCCAGCGTCTGGCGCTGTTCACTTTCATCCTGGTCGAACATCTGGCCGATCAGGGCCGCGACCCGATCGCCGTGCTCGACGGTGGCAGCCTCGGCCGTGAAGAACTGCCATCGCTGCTGGAAAAGTACCGCGACCTGTTCATTCAGGCTGAAGTGCAGACCGTCGAAGAACTCGAAGAAAAAATCATGCGCCGCATGACCCAGCTCGGTTTCGCCAGCGAGGAAAACGGCGTGTACCGTTTCCTGCCGCCGATGCACCGTTTCCTCGACGTCTGCCTGTCGGTCCAGCAGGACCGCGACCTGGCGGCCAGCGTGCACAGCGTTCTGCCGCTGCCGGCACCGGTGCTGATCGACGAAGAGGCCGAGGCGAAATTCCTCGCCACCGACGACCCGCTCGATCTCAGCGAATTTGAGGAAGAGAGCGAAGAAGACGCACTGGCCCGCGCCATTGCCGAAGAACAGGAGTCCGACGCATGAGCCAGGAACGCTACGGCATCCGCCGCTTTGCCCTTTTGAACACCGCCGGTTACAGCCTCGGCCTGTTCCCGCTGGAAGAACCGCTGTCGGTCTACGGCGCAAACAACCTCGGTAAATCCGCCTCGATCAACGCCTTGCAGTTCCCGATCCTGGCGCGCATGTCGGACATGAGTTTCGGCAAGTACAGCCTGGAACAGTCCCGGCGTTTCTATTTTGCCTCCGACACCAGCTACATCCTCGTCGAAGTGAACCTGCCTCATGGCCCGCACGTGATCGGCGTGGTCGGTCGCGGCCCGGGCGGTGGTTTCGGTCACCAGTTCTTTGCCTACGCCGGTAAGCTCGATCTGGCGCACTACCAGAAAAACGACACTTGCCTGCGGCAGAAAGAGCTATTCAGCAACCTTGAGAAAGAAGGCCTGAAAGCCTACGAACTCAAGCCTGATGAGCTGCGTCGCTTGCTGGTTGGCGGTCACACGTCGATCCCGCTGGATCTGACGCTGATCCCGCTGCGCTCCACCAGCGAGCAGAGCCTGAAGACCTTCCGCGCGCTGTTCATCAACCTGCTGCACATGCGCGAAATCACCGCAGCCAAGCTCAAGCAGCTGTTCCTCGATGCGTTCGAACACAGCCTGCGTTCCGGCAGCGTCGACTACATTGCGGCGTGCGAAGAAGCCTTCCGCGATGTACGTCGCATGGAACAGGACTACAACTCGCTGGTGGCTGCCGGCCCGCTGGTCGAAGCCTTGGCCAACGGCGTGAAACAGCGCGATGTACTGCGCGGCAAACTGCATCGCCTGTCGCCGCTGCTCGACTCGTTGCTCGGCACCTGGTCGGATTACGCCACGGCGCGCAAGGAAGAGCTGACCATTCAGGCCGAGCACTACCGTCGCGAGCAGGACGATCTGCAAAACGATCAGCGCGGTGGCACTCAGGAACTCATGCGTCTGGAACGGGAAATCTCCGGCATCCAGCGCTGGCTCGGCGAGTTGTCGGTGCTGAAGAACCGCTTTGCCTTGGTCGATGACGTCAAAGTGCTGGAGCAACAACTGCTGGCGGCCAAGGACGCTCACGACGAACTGGCCGGTGCGCTGGCGCAGTCCCGCCAGTTCAGCGCCGAGGATCTCGAAGAACGTCTTCGCGATCTGGAAAAGCGTCTGAAGTCGGTGAAGCAGCAACTCGATCACGCCGACAACAACAGCTATGCCCGCCTGCGCGAAGAATTTTCGCAACAGGACGTCGAGCGCCTGATGCGCCTGTTCAACAGCGCACTGTTCAGCCTGCCGCTGGGCGAACACGGCATCACCCTCGACGAGGACGGCGAGTGGGTGAAATCCGTCGAGCTGATCCTCGACGGCTTCAAGGGCGAGCGTTTCGAAGTGCCGGGGCTGTCGATCGACATCTCGCACATCGAACCTCCGGCTCTGCAAGCGCTGGCCGACCGTGCCGCGTTGCGCGACCAGAAAGAGCGTCTGGAAAAAGAGCTTAAGCAACTCAAGACCCAGCAAGCGGTGGCCGCCGACCGCGCCGCGAGCAAGACCCAGACCGAAGCGCTGTACCAGCAGGTGCTGGATGCGCAGAAAGCGCTGGAAGACTTCCGCCGCACCCAGACCCTGAGCGCCGAAGAAGGCGACAAGCTCGAACAACTGGCGCAGATGGAAGCCGCGCAGGACGAACTCAAGCGTTCCAGCGATGCGTTCACCGAGCGCGTCCAGCAGCTGTCGGCCAAGCTGCAACTGGTCGGCCGGCAGATTGCCGACATGGAAGCCAAGCAGCGCACCCTCGACGATGCCCTGCGTCGTCGTCAGCTGCTGCCGGCAGATCTGCCGTTCGGTACGCCGTTCATGGATCCGGTCGACGATTCGATGGACAACCTGCTGCCGCTGCTCAACGACTATCAGGACAGCTGGCAAGGCCTGCTGCGCGCCGATGGCCAGATCGAAGCGCTGTACGCGCAGGTGCGCCTTAAAGGCGTAGCCAAGTTCGACAGTGAAGACGACATGGAGCGTCGTCTGTCGCTGCTGATCAACGCTTACGCGCACCGTACCGACGAAGCCCTGACCCTGGGCAAGGCCCGTCGTGCAGCCGTGACCGATATCGCACGGACCCTGCGCAACATCCGCAGCGACTACGACAGCCTCGAGCACCAACTGGCGCTGTTCAACCGCGAGATCAACAAGCGTCAGGTGTCCAACCTGCAGAGCTTCCGTATCGTGCTGGCGCCGAACAAGGAAGCGCTCAAGCACATCGACCAGATCATCCACAGCGCCGGTCAGTACGAGGAAGGCGAAACCCTGTCGGTGTTCGACCTGAGCCAAAGTGCGGAACAGGACAACAAGAACGAAGAGGCCAAGGAATACCTGGCGCGGCTGGTGGCGGCGAACCACAACCAGCTCGGTCTCAAGGACTTGTTCGAACTGGCGTTCGAGATCACCAAGGTCAACGGCCAGCCGGTTATCCACACCGACATCGATGGCGCAGCGTCCAACGGCACCACGATGACCATCAAGGCGCTGACCAACATGTACCTGTTGCTGCACTTGATGGACCGCGACCTGGCCGGTCGCGTGCGCCTGCCGTACTACCTCGACGAGGCGGCGGACATCGACGAGAAGAACCAGGCTGCGCTGCTGGAAACCAGCCTGCAACTGGGCTTCGTGCCGATTCTGGCGAGCGTGAAGCCGCAGGTCTGCGCCAGTGTCGCCATCGACCTGGAAGGCGGCAGCGGCCCGGCCGGTATCTACATCGACGAGGCGGACTGGAAGTACATCCGTCGCCACGATGTGGTGAAGGCCACCATCAATGTCCAGGCCGACGAGCCGGAGCTGGATGCGGTTTGATGCGTAACTGACGGGCACAAAAAAGGGCCGCGATCCATTGGATCGCGGCCCTTTTTCATGGGCTCTGGATTATTTGCCGAGAGGGATTTTCGGCGCCCAGTTCAGCCACTCGTCTTCGAACTTGTCGAAGAGCGGGAAGGTTTGTTCGGCGCGCGCGGGGTTGCCCATCTGCTCGCCGTCCGGCGTGGCGAAGGCGATACCGCCCTGAATCACTGTCTCCAAAGACTCGGTGCGTACGGTCACGCCTTTGAACAGGCCGATGTCGAAACCGACGCCGCTGGTGTTCCAGAAGCGACTGCCGCTGCGCACCAGTGGCGCGTATTTCGGTTCGATCAGGATGTGCACCAGTACGCGATCCGCTGTCTGGCCCAGTTCGTAACCGGTGACTTTGCCCACGGTGATTTCGCGGTAGGTGACCGGCACACCCGGCTTCAGCGAACCGCGACGGGCAGCGCTCAATACCAGACTCAAGCCAGCCTCTTGCTTGGTGACTTCCGGCGGATTGGCCAGGGCCACGAAGTTCTTCTGCGGGCCGAGGTTCTTCGCCGCAGGTTGCACTTCGATGTACTGGCCGGTGACCAGGGTCTCCAGGTTCGAGGTCTTGATCAGACCCAACTCCGGTTTGACCACCCAGAACTGACTGCCGACTCGAGCAATCTTCTCCGGCACTTCAGTGATGCGCGCGGTGAGGATTACCGATTGCAGATCATCGGTCAGGTCGACACTTTCGATCTTGCCCACGTCCAGGCCTTTGAAGCGAACCGGGGTGCCACTGCGCAAACCGTCCGCGCGATCGACCTTGATGGTGACGACGGCGCCTTTCTGATTCGCTTCATCATGGTTGGCGAACAAACGGAAGCGCGGGATGCGCTTTTGTAGCGGGGCCTTGGCTTGCGGCGTCTCGAAAGCGATGCCGCCGGCCATCAGGGTCTGCAACGATTCACTCTTGACCTGAATGCCGCCGGTCAAACCGCCGGTCAGCGTGACGCCGCTGACGTTCCAGAACCGGGTCGAAGCGTTGACCAGGTTTTCGTATTCCTTCTCGATGTGGACGCCGATCACCAGTTGCTTGCGGGTCTTGGAGAACTGATAGCTCTGCACCGAACCGACCTTGACCTGCTTGTAGAGGATCGGACTGCCGACATCGATCGAGCCGAGGGTGTCGGTGAACAGCACCAAATGCAGACCGGGTGCGCGCAGATCCAGCGGCGGCGCTTTTGGCCGGGCTTCGAATTCACGTTGTGGCGCACCACCCTTGTCGCCCGGGCGTACGGCGATGTAGTTACCTTTTACCAACGCTTCCAGACCGGTGATGCCAGCCAGGGAGATCGATGGTTTGACCACCCAGAACTGCGTGCCGGTCACCAGATAGTCTTCGGCCAGCGGGTCGAGGGTCAGTTCGGCGGTCGCGCTGGACAGATCCGGATCGATCTTCAGCGCTTTCAGGTTACCGACCTGAATGCCCTTGTACATCACCGGAGTGCGCCCGGCTTGCAGGCCTTCGAAATCGCTGAGTTTGACCTTCACGCGGATGCCGGCGGCGGCCGCATCGAAGTCTTCGTAAAGACGGAACGGCAGGCTTGGATCGGTGGGCGGGCTGTCCTTGCGGTTCTCCGGGGTGGCAAAGGCAATACCGCCGGCGACGATGCTGGCCAGGGATTCGCTGCGCACTTTCACGCCGGACAGGTTGGCGTCGATGCTGATGCCGCTGGCGTTCCAGAACCGTGTGTGTTTGCGCACCAGTTTGGCGTAGGTCGGTTCGATGAACACCTTGAGTTCGACCGTGCTCTGGTCTTCCGACAGCACGTAACTCTTGATCTGGCCGACTTTGATCTGCTTGTAGAACACCGGGCTGCCACGGTTCAGCGAACCGAGGCGATCAGCCTTGATCGTCAGGTGCAAACCGGGTTTGGAGTCCGACAGCGGCGGTTCTTCGGCCAGGGCCTTGAACTTGCGGGTCGGTTCGCCTTCACCAGGGCTGATAGCGACGTAGTTACCCGATACCAGAGTTTCCAGCCCCGTGATCCCGGCCAGCGTCACGCTCGGCTTGACCAGCCAGAAACGGGTACTGGTCTTCAGGTACTGATCGACATCCTTGTTCATCTCGATAGTTGCGATGACACCTTTGGAGTTGCCTTCATCATCGAGCTTGAGGGCTTTCACCTTGCCGACCGGCATGCCTTTGTAGACCACTTCGGTCTTGTTGGCCTGAATGCCTTCACCGCTTTCAAAACGCACCTGAATCTCGATACCGGTTTCATTGTAGGCACGCCAGCCGAGCCAGCCGCCGATAATCAGAGCGATCAGGGGCAGCACCCAGATGGCAGACCAGTTCGAAGCCGGTCGGGTTTTAGCTACAGGCAAATCAGTCATGGTCGGCGTCCGACTCCGTGTTATCCCAAATCAGTCGGGGATCGAAAGTGACAGCGGCGAGCATCGTCAGAATCACCACACTGGCGAAGGCGATGGCGCCAAGATTGGCTTCGACACTGGCAAGCCGGCCGAAGTTGACGACCGCCACCAGAATGGCGATCACGAAAATATCGAGCATCGACCAGCGGCCAATAAACTCGATGAAGCGATACATCCAGATCCGCTGACGTGCGGACAAGGGCTGGCGGCGCTGTACGGAAAACAGAAGCAGCGCGATGCCCACCAGCTTGAAGGTCGGCACCAGGATACTGGCGATGAACACCACGGCGGCGATGGGAATCATGCCGTGCTGCACCAATTGGATGACACCGGACATGATCGTGCTCGGATCCCCCTGACCAAGCGAGCTGACGGTCATGATCGGCAGCACGTTGGCCGGGATGTAGATAATCGCGGCCGTGATCAACAGCGCCCACGTTCGCGCAAGACTGTTGGGCCGCCGGGCGTGAACCAGCGCACCGCATCGGGTGCAGGTCTGCACATCGCTGTCGGTATCCTGCCTGTTCAGTTCGTGGCATTCGGTACAGATCAGAATGCCTGCATCAATCGCCCGCATGGGCATCTTCTCCTGATAACGCCTGCCAGATCTGGTGCGGCGACATCACCACTTCAAGCCAGACCTGAACCAGTAACAAACCGATGAAACATGCCAGACCGAGGCCGACGGTGATGGCCGCCATGTCCGCCAGTTTGACGATCGCGACAAGGACGCCCATGAGGTAGACCTCAAGCATGCCCCAGTCTTTGAGGTGGTGATAAATGCGGTAGAGCAACAGACCATAGCTGCGGCCGACATTGAAGCGAATTGTGAGTAAAACGAACAACTGGCAGAGCAGCTTGAGCAGCGGTATAGCCATGCTGCATAGAAACACGACGATCGAAACGCCCTGCATATCAGTGTTGAACAGACCGAGCACACCGCTCCATACCGTATCCTGCGAGGATTGCCCGAGGATATTGAGCTGCATGATGGGTAAAAAGTTTGCCGGGATATACAACAGCAATGCCGCAATCACCAGGGCAAGGCTACGCTGCACCACATTATGGCGATGGGCATACAGTTCGTAACCGCAACGTGGACAGAGGGCTTTTTCGCCATGAGCAAGGGTTGGCTTGCGCATCAGCAGGTCGCACTCGTGACAGGCCACCAAGTCTTCCAGCGGTAATTCTGACAGCCCTTGGGCGCCAACCGGATCTGACATAAAGGCTCTGGCTCCGAAAAAGGTGGGGCTATTCTAGTGTTCTGATTCGAAAATAACTGTGCAAATTTGTTCGCTGTCGCGAGTAAAACTTTTCAACGGACAAAACAAAACCCCAACTGCTTTCGCAATTGGGGTTTCGGAATTTAATCTTGACGATGACCTACTCTCACATGGGGAAACCCCACACTACCATCGGCGATGCATCGTTTCACTTCTGAGTTCGGGATGGGATCAGGTGGTTCCAACGCTCTATGGTCGTCAAGAAATTCAGGTACTGACTCGTGACCAGATGGCCTCGCTTCAGCAAATTGGGTATGTGACAGCTGTCGGTGTTTTGTGAACGTCGAACTTTCGGTTCATTGCGTCTTCACACACCGCAATCTGATGCTCTTTCGAGTCTACAGATTGCTTG
>NZ_FOYE01000013.1:0-50773 GCF_900115915.1 Pseudomonas sp. NFIX49
TGGTTTGAGCAGATTGGGATGGCAGCGGAAGTGATGATGACTGTCGGTCGTTTTGTGATAAGCCCGCTTCCTGCGGACCAGTTGGCGGTAATCACGCAAGACCGCCAATAACCGATCGCGGCCGACATGCAGCTCCTGTTTCTCACGCTCCGCGTGCATCAACGAGTGCAATTTGCGGGCGCCAATGCAGGGTTGGCGTACTCGGATTGTCTGCACAAACTGGATGAGTTTCTGATCTTGCTCGATACGAGCCCGATAGACGCGATTACGTTTGTAAAAGGCTTGGCGACTGATCCCCATAAACTGGCAAGCCCTGCTGACACTCAGGGTTTGGGTCTGCGCAACGACTTGCCGGGCCGCTTTTTTACGACAGAAACGCCGTAGTCGTTCTTCAGTACATCCACCACGTCTTCAAAAAACTTGGCTTTCTGATTCGCCAGCGCCAACTGCTCCTCAAGCTCTTTGATTCTCTGCTCGGGAGTTAAGGGCAAAGTGGGCTCGTCCATCGGTCGGTTCCTTTGGGAACGAATGGAGGCGCCTTGGCTCCAGTCTTGCCGACCATGCTTGCGTAACCAAACCAACACCGTCGACCGACCCTGAATTCCGTAGCGCCGTTGAGCCTCTTTATAACTCAACTCGCCTTTTTCGACTTGGTCGACAACCGACAATTTAAAAGTCAGCGTGTAATCGCGTTGACTGCGTTTTGCGCCCGAATCCATTGCACCCTCCTGATAAGAAGCCAGAAGGTGTAAACCTTATTCAGGACGAGACAGAAGACGCAAAAAAGGCGACTCGAAAGTCGCCTTTTTTCAGCAGTGCCGGTCAGTCGGCCAGCCAGCCGTTTTCCCAGTACCGCAGGTTGTCGCCGCGCAGCACGTAGTCGCGCAGTACGACTTCACGCAGCTGATCACCCATGCGGTAACTGGCATCCGGATCAGCCAGGTGCATGCGGATCGCTTGCAGCCACTCCTGCGTGGAGTTGGTCTTGACCCGGGTGCACGGCAGGTAACCCTGATAGGCCTCGGTATCGGTGCAGACCACCGGGTAGCCGCACGCGCCGTACTCCAGCAGGCGCAGATTGCTCTTGCAGTCGTTGAAGATGTGGAACTCCAGCGGTGCCAGGGCCAGGTCGAGGTTGAGGCTGGCCAGTTTCGCCGGATACACATCCAGCGGGATCACGCCATGGAATTCATGCATGTACGGACGCAAGTCATCCGGGCACATGCCGAAGAACACCCAGTCGACCTCGTTTGCCAGTTCACGGACCACATCGGCAATCACCGCCAGATCACCGTGGTGGCTGGTGCCGCCGCCCCAGCCGACCCGCGGCTTTTTCGAGGTGCGACGCTGGCTGCGCAAGTCGGTCCACAAGTGCCGCGACAACATGTTCGGTACGACCCGGATGTCGTGATGCATGTCCGACAGAACGTTGGCCAGCGGTTGGGTAGACACCACCACCCGATCGCACAGACCGATCGCCCGCCGCACCAGCCGCTCCATTTCCTGCTTGTTCGGCATGTTGCGAATGTGCGCGTTGCGATGAGGGACATCGATGACATAGTCATCGAGCTCGTAGATCCGCCGGGCGTTGAAAAAGTTTTTCAGCGGTGGAATTTCATCGATGGCACTTTCCGAATAGCGCCCCTGCAATACGATCACATCGGGAGCCTGCCGCTCGATGTCGATGATCGAAGGCAAACCGTAGCAGATCCGCCCCTCGGCACGGTTGGCCGCCTCCAGTTCGATCATCGGTTGGCTGATGCGATAGTGACCAATGGCGGAAGCGTTGATGGGCACCGCCAGCACATTCGGCAACTGTTTGCGCGAAAACGGACTCCAGCCGGTACGCAGGCCCGGCTCCAGACTGAAGCTGGTCGCACCGACACCCTGCACCGCCAGATTGACGTTGAACGCAGGATCGCGCGCAATCAGTGGCAACCAGCGCTTGTAGAACGTTTCGTGTTCCTGAATCTGCAGTTGCTCTTCTTCTGCCGTGGCCTCGGCCGTCGGCCGCGCGCCCAGGGCCAGCATGGCATAAGGAGTCCAGACCACCAGGTAACCTTCCCGGCCGACGCGCAGACACAGATCCGCCACATTGAGGGCCTGCGCCAGATCCTGTTCGTCGAGCCCGTCGACAGCATCAAAGACAGCCTTGCGAATCATCAGGCAATCACCGCCGACCGCACTCAGGTCATGCACCGCCTGCAAGCGGAACATGTACCCGTCCGCCTGCAGCGACTGACCATAGAAGGGCAATCCCACGGCGCCCTGCATACCCAGAATCAGGCCGGCATGCAGCACACAACCGTCCGGATTGTACAACTTGGCGCCGACGACCCCGACTTCCGGGCGCTGCGCATGATTGAGCAGTTCGTCCAGCCAGTCGGACTGGGTGATCACCGCAAAGGTATTGAGCATCAGCACGTATTCGCCGCGGGCCTGCCCTACCGCAAAGTTGTGCGTGGCGGCTGCATTGCCCTGTTGCGCGAAGCTCAGCACGCGAACCCGGTCGCTGCCCAGTTGCGCCATGCCGTCCAGCCAGGCCAGCGCCTCGGCACTGGTGCTGCCGTTATCGACCAGCAGCAGCTCGTACTCGGTGTAGGCGGTTTTTTCCAGCAGCGTCTCGACGCAACGCTGCAAGGCGGCGGTCTGGTCCCGGGTCACAATGATGACCGACACCAGCGGACGCCGGGCGTGATGATAGTCGACACGATTGAGCAGCTCGCAGCTGCCACGGCGAATGTCGTGGGCCAGACCCAGACGCTGCAGATGCGCTTCGAGCACGCGCGGATTCTGTTCGAGGACGCCCGGGGCCGCCAGCCACTTCGACAGGTCGAAAGGCGACTCCAGCATGACCTCGGCAATGTGGCCGACAACCTGTGTGCCATCGCTCTCGACCAGACGCCACAACACATCGTGCGGCGCGAGCTGAGCGAAGTCAGGTGCAAAACCACCGAGCGCCAGAAAACGCTCACGCTCGAACGCCAGTGCCCGGCCCACATAAGGGTAGCTGCGCATCAGGTCGAGGTTGAAATCCGGCTTGAACGCAGGTTCTGCCGACTCCCCGTCACGCAAGCTGCCCTCGTCGCTGTACAGACATTTCAGTGACGGGGAATGCACGATGCGCTCGGCCATGACCAGCAACGCCGGCGCCACCAGCCGATCACCCGCCTGCAGCAGGTAGAACCAGTCGGCTCCCGCCAGTTGCGGCAGCAGCGCATTGATCTGCTCCATGCCGTCGTCTTGCAAAGGCATGCGGAACACCCGCCCGTCCAGCTCGGTTTCGGTACACGAGGCGGACAGGACAAGGATCAGCTCCGGCGGATAATCCTGAGCGGCGAGCGACGCCAGTGTGCGTTCGACACTGTCACGACTGCCCTGCCCGTCGATGACGATCGGCACGATCCGGGGTTGATGCGACCAGCCGGCCAGGGTTTCCGGCAGCAACGTGCGCTGACCTTCGGTCAGTACCCGGCAGTTGAGCCACTGCGCGTAGAGCTCGGCAAAACTCCAGCTGTCGATGCCGACACTCCACTCCTGACGGCTCTGTTTGGAGCCCAGGGTGCGACTCAGCGGCAGCTCTTCCCAGACCCGCGGAGACTCATCGGCCTTGCTCAGCGGAACATAGCGAACCCATCCCGGCGCCGGCGCGGCTTCGCCGCTGCGCGATTTGAGCATCTGCAGCATCCACTCACGCTCGACCTCGAGCGCGTCTTTCATCGGCTGTTGCGCACTCAGACGTTCCGGGTAGAGCCGCTCGGCGCTGAGCACGTTGTTGGAGACGGCCAGATTGCCGCGCCGCAGCAGGCAGACGTACAGGGCAAAATCCAGCGACGCGACGAAGCAGTGACCTTCCTGAGTCAGCGCCGGCAACAGCTCTTCAACGTCGGCACGCCGGAACAGTGCGTTGGTGAATCCACCGAGGACGTTGACCGGGAATTTCTCGAAGATGCCCAGCAGATCGTCGCCCTTGAACAGACCGCTGTGCGGCGACAACGACGTGTTTTCCAGGCGAGCGGGCAGGATGATGTCCTGCGCATCCCAGAACAGTCGCTGGGCCAGTACCAGCCTGACCTCTTCACGCATCATCTCCTGGGCCTGCTGCCGGATGCAGTCGGCATACAAGTGATCGTCGTCGCACAGGAACTTGATGAACTCGCCCTGCGCCTGACTCAGGCACGCCTTGAGGTTGCCGATCATTCCCAGGGTGCGCGGATTGCGCACGTAGCGCACCTCGACGCCGGACTGCTCGATGACCGACGCGACGATGCGTTCGATCTCGGAACCCCGACTGTCATCGCAGACGATGATTTCCAGAGGGCTGTAAGTCTGGCTGACAGCACTGTTCAATGTCCGCTCGAAGAAGCGCGGATTGAAGGCAGGAATGACGAGGCTGACAAGAGGAAGTGAATTCACGGCGGACTCGCAAGCGGCGGGAACCCGCCCGGAACAGCGAGCCCTTTGAAACCGCAGAAAAAGACAAATGATACAGAGCGAACGGAGCAAGCGGGCGCTTGCGCGCCCGCTCAGGCTTCAGATCTTGTTGAACAGGCCCAACTGAGAGATTTTGCTGAACGCCAGCTGCGAGGCCTGCAGCATGGTCTGCTGCAAGGTCAGGCGGGTCATCACTTCGGCCGGATCCGAATCACGGATCGTGCCCTGGGTGGTGGCGTTCGCCAGTTGCAGGCTCTGGTTGGTGGTGCTCTGGTCATCCAGCGACTGCCCGCGGGCACCGATGGACGTCACCGCACTGCCGATCTGGTTGGCGGCACTGTCGATGTTGCCCAGTGCCGACTCCATTGCCCCCTGGAATTTCTGCTTGGCCACCGGATCACCGTCGATCGGGGTGTTCAGCGCCGCGACCATCTGGCCCAGGGTGTCGAGCACGTTCTGGGTCTGGTGGTTGTTGGACTGGATCGAGAACTGGTCACCGGCCGCGGGCGTGCCACCGAGAGCGAAGGTCACACCGGCCGCCGTCGCGTTGCCGCCAGCCACGGTGCCCGACGAGATCGGCTTGCTGTCAGCGGTGACAGGCGCCGCATACAAGTCGAACGCGGTGGCGCTGGTGAATTTCAAGACTGCACCGCCGCCCGACGGGAAGGCCGCGTTGTAGGCTGCCTGGTTGGTCACGCTGGAACCGGTGATAACCGCAGTGGACGGGTTGCCCGGGCTGCGTGCGGTATTGAAAGTGTCCGGCGTGGCCGACAGCTGGAAGCTGTGGCCGGCAATCACCGCATCCGGGTTGGTATCACCAGCCTTGAGATTGATGTTCAGCTTCAGATCGACACCGCGGAAGCTGACCGTCTGGTTGGCGCCGTTGCTGTTGCTGATCAGACCGTTCTGGCTGGCTTCGGCCGTCACATCGTTGCCCAAGGCATCGGTAATCTTCAGCTGAGTGCTGCTGATGAAGTCCACGGTGTACGGCTGGCCGGCCGTGAACTTGGAGTTGTACGTCGCCGCGTTGCCAACGACACCGTTGGTCAGCACAACGCGACCGTCATCAACGGCCGGAGCCGTCATGTTGGTCTGGGTGCGCGCAGTATTGATGGTCTGCTGGAAAGCATCCCAACCGGTGGTGTTAGTGGCCACCGACAAACCATCGCCAATGCCCAGGTTGATCTGGGTCTGGTCACCGTTGTAGGTGTAGGTGCCATCGGCGTTCTGCGAGTACGGCGCGGTATCGGTCTTCGAGCCGGAGAACAGGTAGTTGCCGTTGGCGTCCTTGGAGTTCATCAGGCCCAGCACTTGTTGCTGGATCTGGCTCAGTTCGGCGGCGTAAGCCTGGCGGTCCTTGTCGGTGGCGATGCCGTTATTGGCTGCCAGCCCGATTTCCTTGGCGCGCTGCAAAGCGTCGGTGATGGCCGTCAGCGTAGATTCCTGAACAGTCAGCGAGCTCTTGGTGGTGTCGATGTTGCCTTTGTACTGATCGAGCATCGCGGCCTGCTGACCCAGGCGCAGCAAACGACCAGCCCCGATCGGATCGTCGGCGGCGGTGTTGATGCGCTGCAGGCTGCTGGCTTCGTTGGCGGTCGCGACCGTCTTGCTGTAGTTGCGCTGATATTGGGCAGCTTGTGTCGCGTAATACTGGGCGGTGGAAATGCGCATGAATTACGGCTCCTTAAAGGCTGTTGATCAGCGTGGCGAAAGTTTCCTGCGCAGCCTTGATGATCTGCGAAGACGCTGTGTAGTACTGCTGATACTTGACCAGGTTGCCGGTCTCTTCATCCAGGTTGACCTGGGACAGCGAGTCCCGCGCACCCTGGGCCTGATCCAGGATCACCGTGGTGGCCGCACCGTCGGACTTGCTCTGGGCGGCCTGGGTACCGACGTTGGTCACCAGTTTGTTGTAGGCGTCGGTCAGGCTGATGCCCTTGCTCGCCGTGCCGGTGTCGACGGTCTGCTTGGTCTGCAGACCGACCAGTGCCTGGGCGTTGCGGTTGTCCGAAGAGGCTGCGCCGGTCAGGTTGATGGTGAAGGTTTCGCCGGACTTCGGCGTCGCGCCCACGGTGGTCTGCACGGTGAAGGTCTTTTGCACGTTCGGGATGACGGTGGTGTCCATCACCGGAGCCCCGGTGGAGTCGACCATGCCGATCTTCAGGTTCAGGGTGTTCGCCTGACCGGGAACGATGACGCCGGAACCGATCGTGGCACCCTTGGCATCAACCATGTTGTAAGTCTGGCTGCCGCTGGTGGTGGCACCGAATACCAGCTTGACCGGAGTCGAATACTTGAGCGCGTTCTGCAGCTCCGCCTGGGACGCCGGGTTGTAGATATCGACGACGTCTGTCAGCGTCGGCTGGGTGTAGGTGCCTGAGTTGTTGGCACTGGCCACGCCGGTCAACGGTGCGGCTGCCGCGATTTTCTTCGGATCGGTGAGCACGGTCTGGATGCTGGCCGCCGCGTTGCGCGTCGGGGTGACCTTGAACGTGTCGCCGGCACTCAGGGCACCACCGTTAAGGGCCAGGGTAAAGCCGTCGATTACCGGAGGCGGCGTGGTCGTGGTGCTGAACGAACCCATGTCGGTGCCGTCGGAGCGCTTGACCGTGTAGTTGGTCGCGCTGGTGAAGGTGACCTGGTAGTCGCTGGTGGTCAGCTTGCCGGTGTCCTTGATGGTGACATCAAGGTTGCCCGAACCTGCGCTATTGCCGGACTGGGCAATACTGCGCTGGCTGATCAGGGCGGCACTGTTGATGTTGTTGAAAATCGCTGCGCCGAAGTCACCGTTCTTGTCGATGCCCTGGGCTTGCTGGCGGTTGATCTGGTCGGCAACGACCAGTGCCACACGGCCCAGCTCGTTGAGTGCAGGATCGAGCACTTCCTTGCGATAAGTCAGCAGACCACCGATTTCACCGCCGGTCATCGCCGAGGTGATGTCGATGGTGCTCGAACCACGATCCATCTGGATGCCCATGCGCGATGGGTCACCCTTGAGCGGCACGGTGCTCAGGGTATTGGTGGTATTGCCGATGACCAACGGCTGGCCGCTGCCGATGTAGATGTCGAAGCTGGTGCCACGCTCAACGACTTGCGCGCCGGTCAGCTCGGAGAGCTGACGCACGGCTTCGTTACGGCTGTCGAGCAGATCGTTCGGCTGGCCGCCGCTGGTGGAGATCTCGCCGATCTTCTGGTTCAGCGTGGCAATCGAGGTTGCCAGCTTGTTCACCTGGGACGCCATGTCGGACAGGTTGCCATTGAGCGTGGCGTTCTGATCGTTCATCTGCTTGGCCAGTGCATTGAAGCGACTGGTCAGGGCCTGCGCGCCGGTCAGTACCGACTGACGGGAAGTGTCGTCGGTGGCCGAGGTCGATACGCCTTGCATCGAGGTGAAGAATTTCTGCAGCACGCCGGTCAGGCCGGTGTTGGTGTCGGACAGCGAGCCGTCCAGTGCGGTCGCCTGCGCACCGAAAGCGGCGGCTTCGCTATTGAGCGACGTGGCGGTACGCAGCTGAGATTCGAGGTAGGAGTTGTACACCCGGCGCACGTCGGCCAGGGTCGTACCGGTACCGATGAACACGTTACCGTATTGAATCGAGGACTTGGTGCCCTGCACGGTTTGCTGGCGTGAATAACCGGCGGTGTCGACGTTGGCAATGTTGTTACCCGTCACAGCCAGAGAGGATGAACTCGCGGCCAACCCCGACATCCCGATATTGAGCAAACTCATGATTCAAACCTTACCTTGTGTTTATAAGGGCGTTGTTGAAACGCCGGCCGCAGCGTAGTTCTGATTGACCGTCATCTGCCTGGCAATCTGCGAAATCTTCGTCGCGTAGTTCGGGTCGGTCGCGTAACCGGCCTTTTGCAATTCGCGTACAAACTGTTCTGGGTTATCGGCCGACTTCAGCACATCTTGATAGCGATTATTGCTCTGCAGCAAAGTCACCAGATCGTGGAAGCTGTCCTTGTACGAGGCATAGGAACGGAACTCGGCCGTCTCCTTGACCATCTGCCCGTTGCGGAACTCGCTGGTGATCGCCCGGGCCGAATCGCCCTTCCAGTTGCTGCTCGCCTTGATGCCGAACAGGTTGTGACTGCTGCTGCCGTCCTGGGCGCGCATGACCGATTTGCCCCAGCCGGTTTCCAGCGCAGCCTGAGCCACCAGATAACGCGGATCGACGCCGATGCGTGCCGCAGCTTCCTGCGCCATCGGCAGCATGGTGTTGACGAATTCGTCGGCGTTGCCGAACGCTTTCTTCGCCGGTGCCAGCGGGATCTGCGCCATGGCGCGGCCGTAAATCTGCATCTGCCCGCCCGAGGCTTTATCGGCCTCGGCGCGCTCCAGCCAGTCGCCATTGTACAGCGGGCCGGAACCGGTGACAGCGGCGGTCGTGGCGCGTTGCGGCAGTTGAGTGGTCGCCGCCGGCGTGGCCGACGGCACCAGACCGGCGAGCAAGCGATCCGCCAGTTTCGGCGGCAGTGCCAGACGACGCTGGTTGATCATTTCCATGTCATTGCGATGGGTCAGTTCGGTGCTCGGCGCATGCACCGAACGCGACGCCCACAGCGGACGCTCGCCATTGAGTCGCGACAACGGGCCATTCGTAGCCACGGTGCCGGCAGCAATCGGCGTGGCCACGGCAGCGGCCTTGGCTTTGGCTTCTTCCTGCTTGGCGGCGGACGCGGCCGCAGCCTCGCCCGGCGCCATCGGTTTGTTCTTCGACATCTGGCGCATCAGCACGTCGGCCAGGCCGATACCCCCGCCCTCGCGGGACATGGAGACCGCCAGTTGCTGGTCGTACATTTCCTGATACTGCTTGGCTGCCGGCGTGTTGAGCGGGTTGTCCTGGCCCAGCGCTTCGGTGGCCGAGCGCATCGACTTGAGCATTTCACCGAGGAACAGCGATTCGAATTCCTGCGCAACCTTGCGCATGTTCGCGTCGCTGTTCTTGTCGCCGACCTTGAGCTGGTTCAGACGATTGAGGTCGGAGTACGAACCCGAATCGCTGCTGCTGACCAGACCGCTTTTGCGCATATCCATGATCGGCGTCCTCAGATCACGATCAGGTCGGCTTGCAACGCGCCGGCCTGCTTCAGTGCTTCAAGGATGGCCATCAGGTCACCCGGCGCTGCGCCGACCTGGTTCACCGCACGGACGATCTCGTCGAGGGTGGTACCCGGGCCGAACTTGAACATCGGCTTGGCTTCCTGTTCGGCATTCACCCGCGAGCGCGGCACGACGGCGGTCTGGCCGTTGGACAGCGGGCCCGGCTGGCTGACGATCGGGTCTTCAGTGATGGTCACGGTCAGGCTGCCGTGGGTCACGGCGGCCGGCGACACCTTCACGTTCTGGCCGATGACGATGGTGCCGGTACGCGAGTTGATGATGACTTTCGCCACCGCCTGACCCGGATCGACTTCGAGGTTTTCCAGGATCGACAGATAGTCGACGCGCTGGCTCGGATCGAGCGGCGCGGTCACACGGATCGAACCGCCGTCGATGGCCTGGGCCACGCCTGGGCCGAGCATGTCGTTGATCTTGTCGACGATGCGCTTGGCGGTGGTGAAGTCGGAACGGTTGAGGTTCAGCGTCAGGCTGTTGCCCTGGTTGAAACCGCTCGGCACCGAACGCTCGACCGACGCACCGCCAGGGATGCGACCGGCCGACGGAACGTTGACGGTGATCTTCGAACCGTCACGACCTTCAGCATCGAAACCACCGACCACCAGGTTGCCCTGAGCGATGGCGTAGACGTTGCCGTCGATACCCTTGAGCGGGGTCAGCAACAGCGTGCCGCCGCGCAGGCTCTTGGAGTTACCGATGGACGACACGGTGATGTCGACCTGTTGACCCGGTTTGGCGAACGCCGGCAGATCGGCACTCACCGATACCGCCGCAACGTTTTTCAGCTGCACGTTGCCCGATCCCGGCGGCACCTTGATGCCGAACTGCGAGAGCATGTTGTTGAAGGTCTGCAGGGTGAACGGGGTTTGCGTGGTCTGGTCGCCGGTGCCATTGAGGCCGACCACCAGGCCGTAGCCGATCAACTGGTTGGAACGCACGCCGGAAATACTGGCGATGTCCTTCAACCGTTCGGCTTGTGCATTGAAGGCCGCCGACAACAAAAACGCGGCCATCATGAGGCTTCTGAAATTCAACGTAGCCACCTAGAAAGGGAACAGCGGGCTGAGGAAGAAACGGTCGAACCAGCCTGGCTGACTCGCATCGGCGAACGAACCGGTGCCCGAGTAGGTGATGCGCGCATCGGCGACCCGAGTCGAGGACACGGTGTTGTCGGTGGCGATGTCATCGGCCCGCACGAGACCGGCGATCCGCACCAGCTCGTCGCCGGTGTTGAGGGTCATCCACTTCTCGCCACGCACGGCGATGATGCCGTTGGGCAGCACGTCGGCGACGGTCACGGTGATCGAGCCGGTCAGGGTGTTGCCCTGGGCGGCCTTGCTGTCACCTTTGGTCGCGCGATCGCCTTCATAGCTGGCGCTCAGGCTCAGATCATTGCCGCCGATCGGGTTGTTGGTGGTTGCACTGCTGCCGAACAGCGATGTCAGGCCGATGCCGGTCTTGCTGTTCTTGGCCACCTGAGAGTTGGCGTTCTTGCTGGCCTGGGTTCTCTCGTTCAGGGTGATGGTGATGATGTCACCGACCCGGAACGCCTTGCGGTCGCTGTACAGGTTCTGCTCGAAACCGGCCTGATAGATCGAGCCGTTGTTGGCGGCCGACGGCAACGGTGTGCGCGGCAACACCGGGGCGTAGTAAGGATCATTGGGCTTGGGCGTCGGAGCGACGCAGCCCGCGAGCGAGACGACCCCGCTCAATGCCACAACAGATACAAAGCGCTTCATGACCCTTACCTCACGGTGTTGCAGGCAGCCTCATGGCCGCCTCATAGACTTGATTACAGATTCTGCGTTACGAACGAGAGCATCTGGTCGGCGGTGGAGATCACCTTGGAGTTCATCTCGTACGCGCGCTGAGTAGTGATCATGTTGACCATCTCTTCCACGGTGCTGACGTTGGAGGTTTCCAGGGTGTTCTGCAGGGTGGTACCGAAACCGTTCAGGCCCGGCGTACCGACTTGCGGCGCACCGGAGGCGGCGGTTTCCAGGAACAGGTTGTTGCCCACCGCTTGCAGACCGGCCGGGTTGATGAAGTCGGCGGTTTGCAGGTTGCCGATCACTTGCGATGCGGCGTTGCCGGCGGTGGTGATCGACACGGTGCCGTCACGGCCCACAGTGAAGGTCTGGGCGTTGTTCGGGATGACGATGGCCGGTTCCAGGGCGAAACCGCTGGCGTTGACGATCTGGCCGTTGGAGTCGAGGTGGAAAGTACCGTCACGGGTGTAGGACGTGGTGCCGTCCGGCTGCAGGATCTGGAAGAAACCGCGACCGTCGATGGCCATGTCCAGCGGCTGCTCGGTGGTTTGCAGGCTGCCGGCGGTGAAGTTTTTCTGGGTGCCGACGATGCGCACACCGGTACCCACTTGCAGACCCGACGGCAGTTCGCTGTCCTGGGTCGACTGAGCGCCTGGCTGACGCTTGATCTGGTACAGCAGGTCCTGGAACTCGGCGCGGTCACGTTTGAAACCCGTGGTCGACACGTTCGCCAGGTTGTTGGAAATGGTGGTCAGGTTGGTGTCCTGGGCGGACAGACCGGTTTTGGCAACCCATAGAGCCGGAAGCATTCGATTCTCCTCGTGCGCCTGTTTTACGGCGCGACGTTCTGATAATTAGCTGATCTGCAAGACCCGAGCCATGGCCTGGTCGTCGTCTTTGGCGGTGTTCATCATCTTGACGTGCAATTCGAATTGCTTGGCCAGGGCCAGCACCGACGTCATTTCTTCCACGGCATTGACGTTGCTCGATTCCAGGAAACCCGACACCAGTTTGACGTTGGCATCGGCCGGCGCAGGCTGGCCGTCCTTGGTGTAAATCGAACCGTCCAGGCCCTTGTTCATGTTCTTGATGTCCGGATTGACCAGCTTGATGCGGTCGACTTCGGCCATGACGCGCGGGCCCTCGCCCATCGCTCGAATACTGATGGTGCCGTCTTCGCCGACTTCCACCTGCTGCTCCGGCGGCACCGCGATCGGCCCGCCATTGCCCATGACCGGCATGCCGTTGCCGGCACGCAACACGCCGAGGGCATCGATGTTGAGGCTGCCGGTGCGCACGTAGCTTTCACCGCCATTTGGGTTCTGCACGGCGATCCAGCCGTTACCCGACACGGCGACGTCGAGGTCACGACCGGTCTGCACCAGCGAGCCCGGCGTGAAGTCGGTGGCGGGCCGTTCGCTCATGGCAAACGCACGCGCCGGAAAGCTGTCACCGAACACCGGCATCGAACGCGCCTGCTCCAGGTCGCGCTGAAAACCGTTGGTGGAGATGTTCGCCAGGTTGTTGGCATGAGCCTTTTGCGCCAGTGCGTTCTGGCTGGCGCCGGTCATTGCCACATAAAGGTACTTGTCCACACTCTTTCCTCTGCATGCCGGACGTTTGCCGCCCACCGCTGTACTGCTGAGCCATAAGCAATTTGCAGACCAACTTTTTTCTGGCGGCCCACGACCCGGTAAACAAAGGACTTGATGGATTTTGCGGGGAGGAGGGAAATGTATCGAAGACGAAAAACCGGCGGTGTCATGCCGCTTGGCGGCAAACACCTGACCCTGATTGCTGATTGCTGATCGCGGATCGCGGATCGTTCCCACGTCGAGGCGTCGAACCGTCCGCGTGGGAACGCAGCCCGGGACGCTCCGCGTCCCAAAGCGGACGCAGAGCGTCCATTGAGGCATTCCCACGCAGAGCGTGGGAACGATCAGCGTGGGGCTGATTAGGCGCTGCCTGACTCCTTGCCGACTTCATACTCACGCAGCTTGTTGGCAATCGTAGTGTGCGAAACCCCGAGCCGCTTACCCAGTTGCCGGCTGCTCGGATGCTCGGAATACAAGCGCTCCAGCACCGCCTTCTCGAAGCGCCCGACAATCTCGTCGAGCCCGCCTTCGAGGGAGAAATCGCCAAGCGGCTGACGCACACCGTAATCCGGCAGGCGAATGTGCTCGGCCTTGACCGTGCCACCGTCGCACAGCGAAACCGCCTGGAACAGCACGTTCTCCAGTTGCCGCACATTGCCCGGCCAATGGTAGTGACTGAGCCGATCCATCGCCGCCGGTGCCAGTTTCGGCAGCGGGCAGCCGATCTGTCGACTGGCCTGATCGAGGAAGTGCTCCACCAGCGGCGTCAAACCGTCGAGGCATTCGCGCAGTGGCGGGATGTGCAGCGAAAGCACGTTCAAGCGGTGATACAGATCCTGGCGAAATTCGCCGCGCGCGCACAGCTCCGACAAATCCACCTGGGTTGCGCAGATCACCCGCACATCCAGGTAAACCTCTTCATCACTGCCCACACGGCGGAAGCAGCCGTCCTGCAGGAAGCGCAGCAGTTTCACCTGCAAGCGCGGGCTCATTTCGCCGACACCATCGAGGAACAGCGTGCCGCCCGCCGTCAGCTCCAGCAGCCCGAGCTTGCCTTCGGCCCGAGCGCCTTCAAAGGCACCGGGGCCGTAGCCGAACAGTTCGGTCTCGGCCATCGACTCCGGCAGCCCCGCGCAGTTGAGCGCCATCAGCGGCGACTGACCACGCGGGCTCGCCAGGTGGCAGGCCCGCGCCAGCAATTCCTTGCCGGTGCCGGTTTCGCCCTCAATCAACAACGGCGCATCCAGCGGCGCCATGCGCCGGGCCTCGCGCACCACCGCTGCCATCACTTTCGAGCTCTGGAAGATGCTGTCGAAACCGCGCAACTCCTGTTTGCGCACGTTGTAGATCCGCTCGCCGACGCGGTCCGCGCGGTGCAAGGTGAGCACAGCACCGGCCATGGCTTCGCTGTCGTCGTGTTCAGATTGCAGCGGCGCGATGTCGGCCAGAAAGATGTCGCCCTTGACCTTGACCCGCATGCCGTTGATTCGCGATTTGTTGGCGCGCACCAGTTCCGGCAGATCGAAATCCTCGGCGTAACGCGACAACGGAATCCCCGGCACCTCGTCCACCCGCACCCCGAGCAACTGCGCCGCCGCACGGTTGGCGGCAACGATGGAGCCGCCCATGTCGATCGACAGCACCGGAAACTCCAGCGCGCCGAGCAACGCATTCAACTCCATGTGCCGCCGCTCGCTGGGCATCAACCCTACCCGCTTGACGCCAAACACCCCGGCAATCGCCTCGAACTTGGGTCGCAACGCCTGGAACTGAATGTTGATCAGGTTCGGGCAATGCAGGTAGATCGCGTTGCCATGCTCACCGCCCACCTCGCCACGGGCGACGTTGATCCCGTACTCCACCAGCAGATTGAGAATGTCGCGCAGGATGCCGATGCGGTTCTGGCAGTGGACTTTGATACGCATATAAAGGCCCGAAACAGGTGAAGAGGCGGTCTGACGCCGGAATTTTCTGCGCAGTGCGCAAGATAGTCGTCAAGATTATGTGACAGCCATTGGCCTTTTCAAACCCGACAGTCACCGCAAACACGACTTATCGCACGAAGCGTAACGAAAATTTTACGAATTAAAGAGAGTTTTCCTACTCGACCAGTCTTCAACCTGCTGCAACAACGAGCATTCCGGGGTATTTCTCAGTCCATCGCAGGACATAACAAGAACGAAATTCCCCTCGCAGGAGAGCAGTATGAAGCAGACGCAATACGTGGCCCGCGAGCCCGATGCGCAAGGTTTTATCGACTACCCCGCCGAAGAACACGCGGTGTGGAACACGCTGATCACCCGCCAGTTGAAAGTGATCGAGGGTCGCGCGTGCCAGGAATACCTGGACGGTATCGAAAAACTCGGTCTGCCCCACGACCGCATTCCTCAACTGGGCGAGATCAACAAGGTGCTCGGCGAGACCACCGGTTGGCAGGTTGCCCGCGTCCCGGCGCTGATCCCTTTCCAGACCTTTTTCGAATTGCTCGCCAGCAAGCAGTTTCCGGTGGCCACGTTCATCCGCACCCGTGAAGAACTGGACTACCTGCAGGAGCCGGACATTTTCCACGAGATCTTTGGCCACTGCCCGCTGCTGACCAATCCGTGGTTCGCCGAATTCACCCACACCTACGGCAAGCTCGGCCTGCAGGCGACCAAGGAAGAACGCGTTTACCTGGCGCGCCTGTACTGGATGACCATCGAGTTCGGCCTGGTCGACACCCCGCAAGGCAAACGCATCTACGGCGGCGGCATCCTGTCCTCGCCAAAAGAAACTGTTTATTCGCTGTCGGACGAGCCCGAGCATCAGGCCTTCGATCCGCTGGAAGCCATGCGCACGCCGTATCGCATCGACATCCTGCAACCGCTGTACTTTGTCCTGCCGAACCTCAAGCGCCTGTTCGACCTGGCCCACGAAGACATCATGGCCATGGTCAAGCAAGGCATGCAGCTGGGTCTGCACGCACCGAAGTTTCCGCCAAAACCGAAAGCCGCGTGACCCGCGACTTTTGCTTACAAGTGAGTCTGTCAGTCGTCGCCACTTTGGTTTAGCGTGGCGACTTTGACGGCCAATATAAAAAAACACCTTCAGATTTCAGGAAGTCCACCATGTCCACTTTGAACCAAGCCCATTGCGAAGCCTGCCGTGCCGATGCCCCACAAGTCAGCGATGAAGAACTGCCGATCCTGATCAAGCAGATCCCTGACTGGAACATCGAAGTACGCGACAGCATCATGCAGCTGGAAAAAGTCTTCCTGTTCAAGAATTTCAAGCACGCGCTGGCGTTCACCAACGCCGTCGGCGAGATCTCCGAGGCCGAAGGTCACCACCCGGGCCTGCTCACCGAGTGGGGCAAAGTCACCGTGACCTGGTGGAGCCACTCGATCAAGGGCCTGCACCGCAACGACTTCATCATGGCCGCGCGCACTGACGAAGTGGCCAAGACTGCAGAAGGACGCAAGTAATGCACTTCGACGCCATCGGCCGGGTGCCCGGCGACCCGATCCTCGGTCTGATGGAGGCCTACGCGCAGGACTCCAACCCGCGCAAGTTCGACCTCGGCGTCGGCGTCTACAAGGATGCCCAGGGCCTGACGCCGATCCCCGAGGCGGTGAAAATCGCCGAGGCGCGGCTGGTCGAGAGCCAGGACACCAAGACCTACATCGGTGGCCACGGCAATCCGCTGTTCGGCAAGGTCATCAATGAGCTGGTGCTTGGCGTCGATTCGAAGCTGATCGCCGAGCAACGTGCCGGCGCCACTCAGACGCCGGGCGGCACTGGCGCCCTGCGTCTGGCGGCGGACTTCATCGCCCAATGCCTGCCGGGCAAAGGCGTATGGCTGAGCAACCCGACCTGGCCGATCCACGAAACGATTTTCGCGGCCGCCGGGGTCAAGATCAGCCATTACCCGTACGTCGGCAGCGACAACCGCCTCGACGTCGATGCGATGCTCGCCGTGCTCAACGAAGTGCCGAAAGGTGATGTGGTGCTGCTGCATGCGTGCTGCCACAACCCGACCGGTTTCGACCTGAGCCACGACGACTGGCAGCGAGTGCTGGAGGTGGTACGCCGCCGTGACCTGCTGCCGCTGATCGACTTTGCCTACCAGGGCTTTGGCGACGGTCTGGAGCAGGATGCATGGTCAACCCGGCTGTTCGCCGCCGAGTTGCCCGAGCTGCTGATCACCAGTTCCTGCTCGAAGAATTTCGGCCTGTACCGCGACCGCACCGGTGCGCTGATCGTCTGCGCGAAAAGCGCTGACAAGCTCATCGACATCCGCAGCCAGTTGGCGCACATTGCCCGCAACCTGTGGTCGACGCCACCGGATCACGGCGCGGCCGTGGTCGCTACGATCCTCGCCGACCCGGAGCTGAAACGCCGCTGGGCCGACGAAGTGGAAGCCATGCGTCTGCGCATCGCCCAGTTGCGCAGCGGTCTGGTGGAAGCGCTGGAACCGCACGGTCTGCGCGAGCGTTTTGCACACATCGGCGTGCAACGCGGGATGTTCTCCTACACCGGTCTGTCGCCGGAACAGGTGAAGAACCTGCGCGAGCATCACAGTGTGTACATGGTCAGCTCGGGCCGGGCCAACGTTGCCGGGATTGATGCGACGCGCCTCGACCTGCTGGCCGAAGCGATCGCCAACGTCTGCAAATAACTCCCCCTGGTCTTGATCGTTCCCACGCTCCGCGTGGGAATGCCTCAATGGACGCTCCGCGTCCGCTTCGGCAGGGACGCAGAGCGTCCCGGGCTGCATTCCCACGCGGACGGTTCGACGCCTCGACGTGGGAACGATCAGGCGCACTCATCGCGAGCAGGCTCGCCCCTGCATTTGCCCTGCGTCACCCTGTCGCACTTGTCTAGACAATCCCGCCCGTCGAACCAAATGGATTTAAAAGTCTGATTGTCATTTTTCTTGCTGTATCCTGCGCAGGCTTTCTGAAAGCGCGGATCTACCAGATCTATCAACAGACTTAGCGAGGAGCGCAACCATGCACGAGATTCCGAATCTCCCCTTCCCAAGCCTGCACGAAACTGAGCAGACGACCACGCAACAAGCCGGTGCCCAACAGCCCGAGCCGAAAGAAGCCGCCGAGAGCCGTCCGGCCGACAGCGAAGAGTAAGCAACACCCGCCGTACAGACCGTGTGGAAAGCGCTAACATGCGCTTTCCACACTGCCTGAAACCTGAGTTGCCATGTCCAAAGAATTCGATGAACAACAGGCCGAGACCCTGATCGGTGCCACCGAAAAGATGATCGAGATCTGGAGCCGTCTCTCGCCCGAGAAACAGGCCGCCCTGCTCGCCCGTTTCGGCAGCGAAGAAAACGCGCTGGCCGCCCTGGTCACCACGCAATTGGTCGCCCCGGCCAAATAGTTTTACTTTTCCCCGCCCTGGACGCGTCCGCATCGGTATCATGAGCAGCCTATCTATTCTGCTCTTCCCGTGGATCGTAATTCATGTCGTCCTCTATGCCAGAACCCCAGCGCCCCCTGGCGGTCACGCTGCAAGTCGTTTCCATCGTCCTGTTCACCTTCATCGGCTACCTGAACATCGGCATTCCGCTGGCGGTGTTGCCCGGCTATGTACACAGCGACCTGGGCTTCGGCGCGGTCATCGCCGGGCTGGTGATCAGCGTGCAATACCTCGCCACCCTGCTCAGCCGCCCGTATGCCGGCAAGATCATCGACAACCAGGGCAGCAAACGTGCGGTGATGATCGGTCTGGCCGGGTGTGGCTTGAGCGGCGTGTTCATGCTGATTTCGGCGTGGACGCCCAACCTGCCGCTGCTGAGCCTGATCAGCCTGTTCGTTGGCCGTCTGGTGCTGGGCAGCGCGGAAAGTCTGGTCGGCTCGGGATCGATCGGCTGGGGCATCGGCCGGGTCGGCGCCGCCAACACCGCCAAGGTCATCTCGTGGAACGGCATCGCCAGTTACGGCGCGCTGGCCGTCGGTGCGCCGCTCGGGGTATGGCTGGTCAGCCGTTTCGGTCTGTGGAGCATGGGTGTGAGCATTCTGCTGCTGGCCACGCTGGGGCTGCTGCTGGCCTGGCCGAAAACCGCCGCGCCGATCGTGGCTGGCGAGCGTCTTCCGTTCATGCACGTACTCGGTCGCGTCTTCCCGCACGGCTGCGGACTGGCCTTGGGCTCGATCGGTTTCGGCACCATCGCCACCTTCATCACTCTGTATTACGCCACGCAGCACTGGGATAACGCGGTGCTGTGCCTGAGCCTGTTCGGCGCCAGCTTCATCGGCGCGCGACTGCTGTTCGGCAACCTGATCAACCGTCTCGGCGGCTTCCGCGTGGCGATTGCCTGCCTGTCGGTGGAAACCCTGGGCCTGCTGTTGCTGTGGCTGGCACCGGACGCGCACTGGGCATTGGCCGGTGCGGCATTGAGCGGTTTCGGTTTCTCGCTGGTGTTCCCGGCGTTGGGCGTGGAAGCCGTGAACCTGGTGCCGGCCTCCAGCCGTGGCGCGGCGGTCGGGGCATATTCTTTGTTCATCGACTTGTCGCTGGGCATCACCGGGCCGCTGGCAGGGGCGATTGCAGCGGGCTTCGGATTTGCCTCGATCTTCCTGTTCGCCGCCCTCGCCTCTTTGAGCGGCCTGGCACTGAGCGTCTATCTCTACCGCCACACGGCGAAGTACCGCGAAGACTAGAAATCCACCTTGCCGCGCCCGGCCTTGATGCTGCCGCGCTTGGTCTTCGATTCGAGCCGACGCTTCTTGGAACCCAGCGTCGGCTTGGTCGGCCGGCGCTTCTTCTCAACCTTGGTGGCGCTGAGGATCAGCTCGGTCAGACGCTCCAGTGCATCGGCGCGGTTCTGTTCCTGCGTGCGGTACTGCTGGGCCTTGATGATCAGCACGCCGTCGCCGGTGATGCGACTGTCGCGCAGCGCCAGCAGCCGCTCCTTGTAGAACTCGGGCAAGGACGAGGCCGGAATGTCGAAGCGCAGGTGCACGGCGCTGGAGACCTTGTTGACGTTCTGCCCACCGGCGCCCTGGGCGCGGATGTACGTCAGTTCGATCTCGGCATCCGGCAGATGCACGTTGTTTGAAATCACCAGCATGGAAAAACGTCCGTAATCAGAACCCGCAGGATACCGCGAAAGCACAAAAAACCCGGCACTTGGCCGGGTTTGTTGTTTTTGCAACGACGCTTACTTGGCTGCGCTCGCTGCGTGCAGTGCCTGTTGCGCACCACGCTTGTTCTTGATCACGTAGCAGACCCACATGAACACGACCCACACCGGAATCGCGTACACCGAGATCTGAATGCCCGGGATCAGCAGCATCACGCCGAGGATGAACAGGACGAACGCCAGGCAGATGTAGTTGCCGTACGGGTACCACAGCGCCTTGAACAGCGGCTTCTGGTGGGTCTTGTTCATGTGCTGGCGGAACTTGAAGTGCGAGAAGCTGATCATCGCCCAGTTGATCACCAGCGTCGCAACCACCAGCGACATCAGCAGTTCCAGCGCATGTTGCGGGATCAGGTAGTTGAGCAGCACGGCCACCAGAGTCACAGCCGCCGACGCGAGGATCGAACGTACCGGTACGCCGCGCTTGTCGATCTTCGCCAGCGCTTTCGGCGCGTCGCCCTGCTCGGCCATGCCCAGCAGCATGCGGCTGTTGCAATAGGTGCCGCTGTTGTACACCGACAATGCCGCGGTCAGAACCACGAAGTTGAGGATGTGCGCAGCGGTGTTGCTGCCAAGCATCGAGAACACCTGCACGAACGGGCTGCCGCTGTAGGAATCGCCCGAAGCGTTGAGGGTTTCCAGCAGGCTGTCCCATGGGGTCAGCGACAGCAGGATCACCAGTGCGCCGATGTAGAAAATCAGGATCCGGTAGATCACCTGGTTGATCGCTTTCGGGATCACGGTTTTCGGCTTGTCGGCTTCGGCTGCGGTGAAACCGAGCATTTCCAGACCGCCGAAGGAAAACATGATGATCGCCATGGCCATCACCAGGCCGCTGACGCCGTTCGGGAAGAAACCACCGTGGGACCACAGGTTGCTCACGGCCGCCTGCTCACCGCCATGGCCGCTGACCAGCAGGTAGCTGCCCAGGGCGATCATGCCGACGATCGCCACGACCTTGATGATCGCGAACCAGAATTCGGCTTCACCGAAGACTTTGACGTTGGCCAGGTTGATCGCGTTGATCAGCACAAAGAACGCCGCGGCAGTGACCCAGCTCGGGATCTCCGGCGCCCAGTAGTGGATGTATTTGCCGACCGCGGTCAGCTCCGACATGCCCACCAGGATGTACAGAATCCAGCAGTTCCAGCCCGACAGGAAGCCGGCGAAACCGCCCCAGTATTTGTGCGCAAAGTGGCTGAAGGAGCCGGCCACCGGCTCTTCGACGATCATTTCGCCGAGCTGGCGCATGATCATGAAGGCGATGAAGCCGCAGATGGCATAGCCGAGGATCATCGACGGACCGGCGGATTTCAGCACCCCGGCCGAGCCGAGGAACAGTCCGGTACCGATCGCGCCACCGAGGGCGATCAGTTGAATATGGCGATTTTTCAGGCCGCGTTTCAGCTCGCCTGATTGCGAGTTTTGTCCACTCATGAAAAAGGTCTCACGCAAGGTTTGATGATGTTCAGTAGACGTTGCTGCAAGGTTGCGATTTCAGCCAACCTTGATCAAACCCCAGCGCAGGCACCAGGAATTCAGCTTTTTTACAACGGTCATGCGTCACCTGTTTGTTTTTATCTGTGACGAAATCGAACCCGACACGCTTGTGACGCGGCGGAGTGAACAAGGCGGATAAACCTTGAGGTTTGCGCGATTACGCAGAGGGTCACAGTTAAAACGCGGCGCATTGTACACCGCTAACCCCCTGCTGCCAGACCTCGCCGGATCAGCGTGTCGGTTGCCGGGATTGCATGTGTCCACCCCGGGAAGCCCGGGCGGCTGCAAAATTTGAGTCAGGCCTTTGCAGGCCATCGGCGTGGACGATGGAAGATTCGCCCCACGTGGAGAAGTGAAAATGGATAACGGCGTTCATTGCGCCTCCTTCTTGTTATGCACCTGCACGACAGGCATGGAGCGCATCTCACCCTCCAAACGACACTGAAACAAGCGCGCCAGAGCGCTGCGCAAGGCCCGGTGAGCCTGGCTCCGGCAGATTTTCCTTACACCCAGGCAAAGCCACCCGATTCATGGGACGGCGAGGGCTTTTTCGTAAACATCCACTGACAGCGCGTAACGTAAAGTTTCCACTCCAGACCCCTCGAAGAGGCGTCCGGTGATTGACGTTAGCTGGCTAACTATTTGAAAGGCGTTAAGTTTTTTGTTTAAAAACAAGAAAAACACGCCCGAAAAAAAGAAATAAAAAGTCCAAAAAAAAACGCCAACCCTGAGGTTGGCGTTTTCTGTTTTCAGCTTGAAGCTTGCCGCTCGAAGCTTACAACCGCGTTATTCCGGCTTCTTGCGACCGAAACCCGGACGCTGACCGGAACCGGCCGGTGCGCCACGGCGCTTGCCCGACGGTTTGTCATCGTCAGCCAGCTTGATGCCTGGACGCTTCGGCGATGGCTTGGACGGACGCTTGGTGTCGACTGGACGATCCGCCACCGGCGTACCGCGACCTTCGCCACGCTCGGTACGGCCATTGGCCGGACGCGGAGTGCGTGGACCGCGCTCGCCATCCGGACGCGCTGCCGGTTTGCGACCTGGACGCTCGCCTTCGATCTGCGGCTCGCGAACCGGACGCGGACCGGCGCCAATCGGCGCACCGTTGGCCGGACGCAGGGTACGCACGCGCTCGGTACGGGCCATCGGACGCGACGACTTGCGTTGCATGCGGTCGAGCTTGTCTTTGCTCTTGGCATTCAGTTGCGGCATGGCCACCGGGGTCAGGCCGACTTCGGCGCTCAGTACGTCGACTTCGTACTGGCTCATTTCGCGCCAGCGGCCCATCGGCAGGTCGGAGTTGAGGAACACCGGACCGAAACGCACGCGCTTCAGACGGCTGACCACCAGGCCTTGGGATTCCCAAAGTCGACGTACTTCACGGTTACGACCTTCCATCACCACGCAGTGATACCAGTGGTTGAAGCCTTCGCCGCCCGGTGCCTGTTGAATGTCGGTGAAACGCGCCGGGCCGTCTTCCAGCACCACGCCGGCCTTCAGGCGTTCGATCATTTCGTCATCGACTTCGCCGCGTACACGCACCGCGTACTCGCGGTCCATCTCATAGGACGGGTGCATCAGGCGGTTGGCCAGTTCACCGTCGGTGGTGAACATCAGCAGACCGGTGGTGTTGATGTCGAGACGACCGATGTTGATCCAGCGGCCTTCTTTCGGACGCGGCAGCTTGTCGAACACGGTCGGACGGCCTTCCGGGTCGTCACGGGTGCAGATCTCGCCATCGGGCTTGTTGTACATGATCACGCGGCGAACCGACTCGGCGGCTTCTTCACGCTTGATGACCTTGCCATCAATGGTGATGGCGTCGTGCATGTCGACACGCAGGCCCAGGGTGGCGTCTTTGCCATTGACCTTGATCCGGCCGGCAGCGATCCAGGATTCGACGTCACGGCGCGAGCCGACGCCGATACGGGCGAGGACTTTCTGCAGCTTTTCGCCTGCTGGGCCGATTTCCTGGTCGTCTTTCTGATTGATGTCACTCATCTGGGCACCTCCCGGTGTGGTCTGTTCAGCGGCGCTGAATTGAGCCGCTGAAGCGTTGAAATCTGGGTTTTCGGGCGAAGGGATCGCCGAAGGGTCGCGAATCATACGCGGATGTGGCCGCGCGCGCATCAGAGACTAGTCGATCAGGCCAAGGTTATTTCTTTTTCCGCCGACCGGTGGCCCCGAGCTTGATCAGACGCAGCGCGGCTTCGGCCAGTACGGTGCGCTTGTCGTCCTTGTCGAGTTTCTTCCAGGCCCGGATCTCGCGCTTGCTGCGGCCGCAGCCGAGGCAGATGTCGTCGCTGAACTTGCAGACGCTGATGCACGGGTCCTTGGTCGAGCTCATGCTCAATCCTCGAACTCGCGGCGTTCGGCTTCAATGGCTTCGGCCAGGGCGCGGGCTTCGGCTTCTTCTTCGCTCAGCTCTTCCTCGGCGGCGGGTTCCGGGGCGGGCTGTTCAAGCCGGGCGACGGCGGCCAGCAGTTTTTCCCGGGCTTCGGCCACGCCGAGCACATCGTCTTCCTGCTCAGGTTCGTGCTCGAATTCAGGTTCATGCTCAAATTCAGGCTCGAATTCAGGTTCTGGCTCACCCTCGTGCGGCGGCTCGAGCGGATCGGACTCAACCCCGGTCGGCATCGATTCGCCGTCCAACCCGTCACGCAGCAAGTCGTCGAAGTCGGTCTTGATCCCCTCCTCCATGCTGTCCAGTTCCAGCAGCAAGGTATGGAAACTGGTTTCCTCCTTCGGCTCTTCCGACTCGGCGCTGGCGTCGGCCAGTTCCTGCAAGCCCGGTGGCACCGGAGCGTCGTCGAAGTCGAGCACCGGTTCCGCCTCGATCTCGCGCAGCTCGGCCAGCGGCGGCAGGTCGTCGAGGTTCTTCAGGTTGAAGTGGTCGAGAAACGCCTTGGTGGTGGCGAACATCGCCGGTTTGCCCGGCACGTCGCGGTAACCGACGATGCGAATCCACTCGCGCTCGAGCAGCGTCTTGACGATGTTGGTGTTGACCGCCACGCCCCGCACGTCCTCGATTTCGCCCCGGGTGATCGGCTGGCGGTAGGCGATCAGCGCCATGGTTTCCAGCAGCGCGCGGGAATAGCGCTGCGGACGCTCCTCCCACAAGCGACCGACCCACGGTGCGAACTTTTCACGGATTTGCAGGCGATAACCGGAGGCGACTTCCTTGAGCTCGAACGCCCGGCCCTCGCAGGATTTGCCGAGCAGGGTCAGGGCTTTCTTGAAAACCGGCGGTTCCGGGCGCTCGCCTTCTTCGAACAGTTCATACAGGCGCTCAAGGGACTGCGGCTTTCCCGAGGCCAACAGAAAGGCTTCAAGCAGGGACGCCAGCTCGCGGGGTTCAGTCAGGTTCATATCGGGACTCGTTATTCGGCTCGGGCTCGCACGTGGATCGCGGCGAACGGCTCATTCTGCACCAGCTCGATCAGGGATTCCTTGACCAGTTCAAGGATCGCCATGAAGGTCACCACCACCCCGAGCTTGCCCTCCTCGGCGGTGAACAGCTCGACGAACGGCACAAACCCGCCGCCCTTGAGCCGCTCCAGCACGTCGCTCATGCGCTCGCGGGTGGACAGCGCCTCGCGGCTGACCTGATGGCTTTCGAACATGTCGCCCCGGCGCAGCACTTCGGCCATGGACATCAGGATTTCTTCCAGCGCCACGTCCGGCAACAGCTTGCGCGCGCGGGCTTCCGGGGCGTCGAGCTTGGGCACGATCACGTCGCGACCGACCCGGCTCAGGCCATCGATGCCTTCGGCGGCGGCCTTGAACCGTTCGTACTCCTGCAGGCGGCGAATCAGTTCGGCGCGCGGGTCGTCCTCTTCGTCCTCGACGGTTTCGGCCCGGGGCAGCAGCATCCGCGACTTGATCTCGGCCAGCATCGCGGCCATTACCAGGTACTCGGCGGCCAGTTCCAGGCGCACCGACTGCATCAGCTCGACATAGCCCATGTACTGGCGGGTAATTTCCGCCACGGGGATGTCGAGGATGTTGATGTTCTGTTTGCGGATCAGGTACAGCAACAGGTCGAGCGGGCCTTCGAAGGCTTCGAGGAAGACTTCCAGCGCATCCGGCGGGATGTACAGGTCCAGCGGCATTTCCGTGACGGCCTGGCCGTAGACCATGGCAAACGGCAGTTCCTGTTGGGCACCGGCCTGGGGATCAACGGTTTCCACTGCAGACATTCAGGCCTCGACCATGAATGGAGCGGGATCGCCGCAACCGACGCGGGTCACTTCCGGATCGTCGCCCGTGAGGTCGATCACGGTGGAGGCCTTGATACCGCCGGAACCGCCGTCGATGATCAGGTCCACCTGATGCTCGAGCAACTGGCGCATTTCGTACGGGTCGCTCAACGGGTCTTCATCGCCCGGCATGATCAGGGTCACGCTCATCAACGGCTCGTCCAGTTCGGCCAGCAGCGCCAGCGCGATCGGATGGCTCGGCACCCGCAGACCGATGGTGCGCTTCTTCGGATGCAGCAACAGGCGCGGCACTTCGCGGGTGGCGTTGAGAATGAAGGTGTACGGCCCCGGCAGGTGGGCTTTGAGGATTCGAAAGGTCCCGGTGTCGATCTTGGCGTAATTGCCCAGCTGCGACAGGTCGCTACAGATCAGTGCGAAGTTGTGTTTCTCGTCGAGCTGACGCAGGCGTCGAACGCGCTCGATGGCGTTCTTGTCGCCGATCTGGCAGCCGATTGCGTAGGAAGAGTCCGTGGGATAGACCACCACTCCGCCCTTGCGGATGATCTCGACCGCCTGTTTGATCAGGCGCGCTTGCGGGTTTTCCGGATGAATCTGGAAAAATTGACTCACATTCTCTACCTGTTCAGACGGCGGCAATAACTGGGTCATGTTTGAACCGACCCCACAGGGGTGGAAGGTCCTCCGGCACCGGCCGGTACTGGCCGATCTCGGACCAGCCACCAGGGCCATGGAAATCACTGCCGGCGCTGACCAGCAGACCGAACTCACGGGCAAGAATCGCCAGGCTGCCCACCTGTTCCGCAGGCTGATGGCCATTGACCACTTCGATCGCATGCCCGCCCGCTTGAATATAGTCGGCAATCAGCTTTCGGCGCTTGCTGCGGGTGAAATCGTAGTGCCACGGATGCGCCAGGCTGACCCAGGCGCCGGCGGCGCGCAACGTGCCGACGGTATCTTCCAGGGTCGGCCAGTGCTGCTTGACGTCCCCCAGCTTGCCGGCGCCGAGCCATTTGCGAAACGCCTCGGCGCGATCCTTTACAAAACCTTCACGCACCATCCAGTCGGCGAAATGCGGGCGGGCCGGCGCGTTGCCGCTGTCGCCCAATTCCTGCTGGATCTGCCGCGCGCCGTCGAGCGCATTCGGCATGCCCTTGAGGGCGAGCTTGCGGCTTATTTCTTCAGACCGCAGCCAGCGGCCGTCGTGCAACTGCGCAATCGCCTCGACCAACGGCGCGGCATTGACGTCAAAACCGTAGCCGAGCACGTGAATGGTCGCCCCGCCCCAGGTGCAGGACAATTCGACGCCGTTGACCAGTTGCATGCCCAGCCCCTCGGCGGCCGTGCGCGCTTCGGCGAGGCCTTCGAGGGTATCGTGATCGGTCAGGGCCAGGACTCGCACGCCGTTCTCGAACGCACGCGCAACCAGTGCCGCAGGCGCCAGGGCGCCATCGGAGGCCGTGCTGTGGCAGTGCAAATCAACGTTCACGGGGATGTGTTACCTCAAATCAGCTGGCGCTATCGCGCGCCCATATGTTTGTTATTATGCCGCCACATCCAGCTTCTGGCTCTCACTGTGAAACAATTCATCGATTTCATCCCGCTTCTGCTGTTCTTCATCGTCTACAAACTCGATCCACGCACCGTCGACGTTGCCGGCCATGAACTGACGGTAGGCGGCATTTACAGTGCCACCGCCATGCTGATCATCAGCTCCCTGGTGGTGTACGGCGCGCTCTTCATCAAGCAGCGCAAGCTGGAGAAGAGCCAGTGGCTGACCCTGATCGCCTGCCTGGTGTTCGGCAGCCTGACCCTGGCCTTTCACAGCGAAACCTTCCTGAAATGGAAAGCCCCGGTCGTCAACTGGCTGTTCGCCCTGGCCTTCATCGGCAGCCATTTCATCGGTGACCGCCTGCTGATCAAGCGCATCATGGGCCACGCGTTGACCCTGCCGGATCCGGTCTGGACCCGCCTTAACATCGCCTGGATCGCCTTTTTCCTGTTCTGCGGGGCCGCCAACCTGTTCGTCGCCTTCACCTTCCAGAGCATCTGGGTGGACTTCAAGGTGTTCGGCAGCCTGGGCATGACCGTGCTGTTCCTGGTCGGTCAGGGCATCTACCTGTCCCGTCACCTGCACGACGCCGATACCACAACGCCAAAAACCGAGGACTGACATGCTCTACGCCATCATTGCCACCGACGTCGCCAACTCCCTGGAAGCCCGCCTCGCTGCGCGCCCGGCACACCTTGAACGCCTGCAAGTGCTCAAGGGCGAAGGCCGCATCGTGCTGGCCGGCCCGCACCCGGCGGTCGACAGCAATGATCCGGGCGCAGCAGGTTTCAGCGGCAGCCTGATCGTCGCCGAATTCGACTCCCTGAGCGCGGCGCAAGCCTGGGCCGATGCCGACCCGTACGTCGCCGCCGGCGTATACGCCAATGTTGTCGTGAAGCCGTTCAAGCAAGTCCTGCCGTAACCTCCCCCGCAAAAGCCCTCAGCGCGATGAACCTTGTCGGTTCATCGCGTTCTCAATCGCTCATTATTCTCGTTTGCCGGCCGACAACCTGCCCAATATCCATTTGGAAACAGGAGTCGCGATGCGCAAGGGTCCGTTGTGTCTGATGTTGGTCACGTTGTCGATCATGGCGCCCGCCCATGGTGAAGAAAGCACCGAAGGCAACAGCTCCACGCCGCTTTCATTGAGCGCCGGCAGCCAGATCACCGAGTTGCAGCAGCGCCTGAAGGCCAGCGAGCAGCAACGGGAAGAACTGAGCAAACAACTGCAAAATGCCGACAACACCCGCGAAAGCGCCCAGCTCGCCCGGTTGCGCCAGGAGAACCAGCGTCTGAAGCTGCAACTCAAGGAAGCCCAGGCCAGCCCGCTGCCACGCCTGCTGACCGAACAGCAGCAATGGTTCGTCACCGGGGCCGGGGTAGCGCTATTGGCGCTGCTCTGCGGTATCTTTGCCAGTGGAGCAAGCCGAAAACGTCGGCAATGGCTAAATTGAGTGAGTCATGAGCGAGCTGTTACTGATTGATGATGACCAGGAGTTGTGTGAACTCCTGAGTAGCTGGCTGAGCCAGGAAGGCTTTCAGGTCCGGGCCTGTCACGATGGCCAGAGCGCCCGCAAGGCGCTGGCCGAAACCGCGCCGGCAGCCGTGGTACTGGACGTGATGCTGCCCGACGGCAGCGGTCTGGAACTGCTCAAGCAACTGCGCAGCGATCACGCCGACCTGCCGGTGCTGATGCTTTCGGCCCGGGGCGAGCCGCTGGACCGGATCCTCGGCCTGGAACTGGGCGCCGACGATTACCTGGCCAAACCCTGTGATCCACGCGAACTGACCGCCCGCCTGCGCGCCGTGCTGCGCCGCAGTCATCCGGCCGCCGTGTCGACCCAGCTCGAGCTGGGCGACCTGAGCTTCAGCCCGGTGCGCGGCGTGGTCAGCATCGACGAAAAGGAATTCACCCTCACCGTCTCCGAAAGCCGCCTGCTCGAAGCCCTGCTCAAGCAACCGGGCGAGCCGCTGGACAAACAGGAACTGGCGCAGATCGCCCTCGGCCGCAAGCTGACCCTGTACGACCGCAGCCTGGACATGCACGTCAGCAACCTGCGCAAAAAGATCGGCCCGCACCCCGACGGCCGCCCGCGCATCGTTGCCCTGCGCAGCCGTGGCTACTACTACAGCCTCTGATCGTCTGTCAGTTTTGTCAGGTCGGCGCGAAAGCGTGTTTACCCAAGCTTTACACAGCGCTGACCGCCGCTGACCTTGATCTCCGTAATCTGTACTCATCCGGAACGTACCGGGAACGAGACAAAGGAGATTCACCATGCGCAAGACTCTTATCGCTCTGATGTTCGCCGCTGCCCTGCCGACCGTCGCCATGGCCATGCCACAGGATGGCGGCCCGATGGGTGGCCCGCTGGACGGCCCGCGCCATGGCGGTCAGATGCACGGCATGCACGGCAAAGGCCCGTACAGCCAGCTGGACCTGTCCCGCGAACAGCGCGAGCAGATCCGCAAGATCATGGGCGAGCAGATGCACGAGCGTAAGCAGACGGTCGAAAAATACCTGGAGAAACTCTCGCCAGCCGACCAGAAAGCCATGAAGGACGAGATGGCGGCCAACCACAAGAAAGCCGAATCCGATGTCCGCGCCGTGTTGAAACCGGATCAACAGAAGAAATTCGACGAGATCCAGAAGAAACAGGCCGAACGTCGCGCCGAATGGGCCGAGTTCAAAGCCTGGAAAGCGCAACAGCCGCAAAAGGCGCAATAATGTTCTAGCGTCACGCCCCGACCCAACGGCTCACCTCCGTTGGGTTTTCTTTGTTTGAGGATTTTCTGTGCGTTCATTGTTCTGGCGTATCCTCGCCAGCTTCTGGCTGGCCATCGCTCTGGTTGCAGGGCTTTCCATTCTGCTGGGGCACATGCTCAACCAGGACGCGTGGATCCTCAGCCGCCATCCGGGCCTCAACACCCTTGCCGCCGAATGGACGCAGACCTACGAAGCCCAAGGCGAAGACGCCGCCCAAGACATCCTCGAACAGCGCAAACGCCAGTACCACATCGACGTGCAAGTGCTGAACGAAAGCGGCGACCCGGTGGTGCGCGGCACCTTCCCCCGGCGTGCGGCAGCCTTCGAGGCGCGGCAGAACAACGATGACCGACGCCTGCCCTGGCGCCGTCTGACCGACGAATTCACCAGCGACAAAAGCGGCGACACCTACCTCTTCATCTACCGCATCCCGCACCCGGAACTCGACGCCTGGCACCGCGAAAGCCTGCTCTGGCCGTTGAGTGCACTGGGTATCGCGCTGGTGGTGCTGACCCTGTTCAGCCTGCTGGTGACGTTTTCCATCACTCGCCCGCTCAGCCGTTTGCGCGGCGCGGTGCATGACCTCGGCCAGACCACCTATCAGCAGAACAGCCTGGCGCAACTGGCCAACCGCCGCGATGAGTTCGGCGTGCTGGCCAACGACTTCAACCGCATGGGCGCACGCCTGCAAAGCCTGATCGGCAGTCAGCGCCAGTTGCTGCGCGACGTGTCCCACGAGTTGCGTTCACCGCTGGCACGCCTGCGCATCGCACTGGCACTGGCCGAACGGGCGAGCCCCGAAGAACGGGAAAAACTCTGGCCGCGCCTGACCCGCGAGTGTGATCGGCTGGAAGCGTTGATCAGTGAAATCTTGGTGCTGGCGCGAGTCGATGCCGACAACGCCAGCGCCGAAGGGGTGGATTTGAATGCCCTGCTCGCCACCCTGCAAAAAGACGCTCAATTGGGTTCGCCAGAGCAGACCGTGCGTCTGGAGGCCGAGCCGGCACTTAATCTGATAGGCTGGCCGACCATGATCGAACGAGCCGTGGACAACCTGCTGCGCAATGCCCAGCGCTTCAACCCGGTCGGGCAGTCGATTGAAATGCAGGCGTCACGTCAGGGCGAGCGGATCGTGGTCAGCGTGCGTGACCACGGGCCGGGGGTGCAGGCTGAACATCTGAGCCAGTTGGGCGAACCGTTTTATCGGGCGCCGGGGCAGACTGCTGCGGGTCATGGCCTGGGACTGGCGATTGCCCGGCGGGCGGCGGAGCGGCATGGCGGGACGCTGGTGCTGGCCAATCACCCGCAGGGCGGATTTGTGGCGAGTCTTGAATTGCCTCTCGTACCGGGGGCAATTGTCCAACCGTGAAACCAATGTGGGAGCGAGCCTGCTCGCGATAGCTTTTTGTCAGTCAATGGTGATGTGACTGGCTGCCCCCTATCGCGAGCAGGCTCGGCCCCACATTTATTTAGTTGTCAGGCCTTTGCCGGCCAGGCGCTGACAAACTCCGCCAAATCAACCTTCTCCGCCACCCGCGGTTCTTTCTGCGGCGTGCCGAGGTACAGAAACGCAATCACCTCTTCGTCATCCGTCAGGCCCAAACCCCTGGCGACATGTTTCGAATAAGCCAGATCACCGGTGCGCCACACCGCGCCAATCCCCTGCGCGTAAGCCGCCAGCAGAATCCCGTGCGCCGCACAGCCTGCGGCCAGCAACTGCTCGGCCTTGGGGTATTTGACGTGATCCTGCAACTTGGCGATGACCACGACCACCAGCGGCGCCCGCAGCGGGCCGTTGCGAGCCTTGTCAATCATCGCTTCGGTGACTTCGCCTTCCTGCATCTGTGCAGCTTCGGCCAGCAACTCGCCCATCTGCTCACGCGCCGCGCCTTCGACGGTCAGGAAGCGATACGGCTGCAAATGGCCGTGATCCGGTGCGCGGGTCGCGGCGGCGAACAGCACTTCGCGCTGTGCGGCAGTGGGGGCCGGATCGATCAGTCGTGGAACGGAAACACGGTTGAGCAAAGCGTCGAGAGCCTGCATCGGCCACCTCCTGAAAAAAATGTCCGGCTATTCTAGCTGCAAGTGATCCAGACGCGTCGGTTTACATGCCTTGCACCGCAGGTAGAATGGCGCCCTTCCCACATCAGCCCGAGCGGACTTCATGGCGTTGCCGACCTTACGGATCATTGGTTTCATCATCGGCATCTTCCTGATCACCCTGGCCGTCGCCATGGTCGTGCCCATGGCCACCCTGGTGATTTTCGAGCGCACCGGCGATCTGCCGTCGTTCCTCTGGGCGAGCATGATCACCTTCGTCGCCGGCCTCGCGCTGGTCATTCCCGGTCGCCCGGAACACATTCACCTGCGCCCTCGCGACATGTACCTGCTGACCGTCAGCAGCTGGCTGGTGGTGTGCATTTTCGCCGCACTGCCGTTTTTGCTGACCCAGCACATCAGCTACACCGACTCGTTCTTCGAAAGCATGTCCGGCATCACGGCCACCGGGTCGACCGTGCTCAACCACCTGGACGACATGTCCCCCGGCATCCTGATGTGGCGCTCGCTGCTGCACTGGATCGGCGGTATCGGCTTCATCGGCATGGCGGTGGCGATCCTGCCGCTGCTGCGCATCGGTGGCATGCGGCTGTTCCAGACCGAATCCTCGGACCGCTCGGAAAAGGTCATGCCCCGCTCGCACATGGTGGCGCGGCTGATCGTGGCGGCCTACGTCGGCATCACGATTCTCGGCAGCCTGGCGTTCTGGTGGGCCGGGATGAGCCCGTTCGATGCGATCAACCACGCGATGTCAGCGATTTCCACCGGCGGGTTCTCGACCTCCGACCAGTCCCTGGCCAAGTGGACGCAACCGGCGGTGCACTGGGTCGCGGTGGTGGTGATGATTCTCGGCAGTCTGCCGTTCACCCTGTACGTGGCGACGCTGCGCGGCAACCGTCGGGCGCTGATCAAGGATCAACAGGTGCAGGGTTTGCTCGGCATGTTGCTGGCGACCTGGCTGGTGCTCGGCACCTGGTACTGGTGGACCACCAACCTGCACTGGCTGGACGCGCTGCGCCATGTGGCGCTGAACGTGACGTCGGTGGTCACTACCACGGGGTTTGCGCTGGGGGACTACAGCCTGTGGGGCAATTTCTCGCTGATGCTGTTCTTCTATCTGGGCTTCGTCGGTGGCTGTTCCGGTTCGACGGCGGGCGGGATCAAGATCTTCCGTTTCCAGGTCGCCTACATTTTGCTCAAGGCCAACCTTAACCAATTGATTCACCCGCGTGCGGTGATCAAGCAGAAGTACAACGGTCATCGCCTCGACGAAGAAATCGTTCGTTCGATTCTGACCTTTTCGTTCTTCTTCGCGATCACCATCTGCGTGATCGCCCTGCTGCTGTCGCTGTTGGGCGTGGACTGGATGACCGCGTTGACCGGCGCCGCCAGCACCGTGTCCGGCGTAGGCCCGGGCCTGGGCGAGACCATCGGCCCGGCCGGCAACTTCGCCAGCCTGCCGGATGCGGCCAAGTGGATTCTGTCGTTCGGCATGCTGCTCGGCCGACTGGAGATCATTACGGTGTTTGTACTGTGTATTCCGGCGTTCTGGCGTCACTGATCGCCTTCGGCGCCTCCAGCAACCGCGCCCGGTAATCGCCGGGCGTGGTGTCGAACCAGCGACGGAAGGCGCGGAAGAAATTGCTCGGATCGGCAAACCCCAACAGATAGGCAATCTCCAGCAAGGTCATGCTCGGTTGCGCCAGGTATTGCTCGGCGAGTTCGCGGCGGGTGTCATCGAGCAACTGCTGAAAACTGGTGCCCTCCTCCTGCAAGCGTCGTTGCAAGGTACGCTGGGACAGGTGCAGGGTCTGCGCCACCGTGTCGCGCTTGGGTTCGCCCTGCGGCAGCAGGCGGCACAACACCTGACGCGCCTTGTGGGTCACGCGGCTTTCGGAAAAACGCGCCAGATACTCCCCGGCGAACCGGTCGTGCAGCAGCGCCATCGCCTCGTTGGCGGTGGGCAGTGGCGCCTCCATGTCGGCCCGCTCGAAGATCAGCGCGTCATACGGCGCGTTGAACACCAGCGGTGCATGGAAGGCTTGTTTGTAGGGTTCAAGATCATCCGGCTCGTCGCCCTGCACCAGCACTTTGCGCGGGTGCAGCGTGCGTCCGGTCAGCCAGCCGCACAGCGCGAGTGCGCAGGCCAGCGAGGCTTCTGCACTTTGGCGGGTCGGCGGCAGGTGATCGCCATGCACCGTCAGAATCAGCGCATAACCTTCATCGAGCAGGCGAAAACTCAGGTCGGCACTTTCGGCGATGATCCGCTGATAACGCACCAGACGCTGAAAACCTTCCGCCAGCGTATTACTGGACATCAGTGCATAGCCCGCGACATGGAACGAAGCCGGCCGCACCACCTTGCCCATGTTCAGGCCGATCGCCGGATTCCCGGACAGCTCGACCGCCCGTTGCCAGAGTCGGGTCATGGAATCCTGTGGGAAGCGCGCGTCCGGATCCTCCAGCGCCGCGTAGTCGAGCCCCAGCTGTCTGAACAGAACCCGGCAATCCAGGCCGTCCATTTCCAGTGCCTTGACAATCCCCATCGCCCAGCTTGCAGATGTCGTTCGTTCGCTCATGGCGTTTTTTCTTGGATGACATGGTGAGCCGCATACTACGGCCGATTTCCCAAGGATAGTAAAGTGGCGCCGATTGTCACTGGCCGACGCCATTGATCACTCTAGACTCAAATAAGCTACCCGCCGAACAACTTGCAATCAGAACAATAACCACAGAGATCGCAGTCGTGGAAACCATCAAGCCTTTCAACAGCTTCGCCGAGTTCTACCCGTATTACCTCAGCGAGCACAGCAACAGCACCTGCCGTCGCCTGCATTTCATCGGCACGACGCTGGTGATCTTCATTCTCGCCCTGACCATCGCCAAGGGCGCCTGGCTGCTTTTACTTGCGTTGCCGCTGGCGGGCTACAGCTTTGCCTGGGTCGGCCATTTCTTTTTCGAGAAAAACCGCCCGGCCACCTTCCAGCACCCGTTCTACAGCCTGCTCGGCGACTTCGTCATGTACCGCGACATGATCCTGGGCCGCGTGCCGTTCTAGAAATTCCGACCAAGAGGATTGCCGATGAATGCCAATGCCCGTTTCACCCACATGAAGGACGGCACACCGGACGACTGGGCGATCATTGCGGCGGATTTCAGCGCCTATGCCCGTCAGTTGCCGGGCCGGATCATGGCCCACCTGAAACTGCTAGAAGGCGATTTCGGCGGTTTCCCGGTGGATCGCCTGACCCACTCGCTGCAAACCGCGACCCGCGCCTTTCGCGACGGGCGCGACGAGGAATACGTGGTCTGCGCCCTGCTCCACGACATCGGCGACACCCTCGGTTCCTACAATCACCCGGACATTGCCGCCGCCATCCTCAAGCCGTTCGTCAGTGCCGAGAACCTGTGGATGGTGGAAAAGCACGGGATCTTCCAGGGCTACTACTTCTTCCATCACCTGGGCATGGATCGGCACCTGCGCGAGCAGTTCAGCGAGCACCCGCAGTTTCTGGCGACCGCGGAGTTCTGCGCCAAATACGACGCGGCGGCGTTCGACCCCGAGTACGACACCCTGCCGCTGAGCTTCTTCGAGCCGATGATGGAAAGGCTGTTTGCCCAGCCGAAGAACTCGATCTACAAGGCGGCGATGGAAGAGCACAGCCCGGCCTGAATCGATTTGAAAACTCAGACCAGCTCGGCAACCTTCGCCGCTTTCAACTCGGCCTCTCGCGCCTGCGCATCGGCCAGGCGATACAACTCGATCGTGCCGTCCCAGTGCTCGATCAGCGCCGTACACGACTCCACCCAATCGCCACAATTGAGGTAATCCACCTCGCCGACCTTGCGGATCTCGGCGTGGTGAATGTGCCCGCAGACGACCCCGTGCAACTCGCGTTTCACACATTCGTGGGCGATGGCTTCTTCAAAGTCGCTGATGAAGCTGACTGCGGTCTTCACCTTGTGCTTGAGATAGGCCGACAGCGACCAGTAGCCGTAACCGTATTTCGCCCGCCAGTGATTGAGCCAGCGGTTGAGGGTCAGGGTGAATTCGTAGGCCGAATCGCCGAGGAACGCGAGCCAGCGGTGGTAACGGGTGATCACGTCGAACTGGTCACCGTGAATCACCAGCAGGTGCCGGCCATCGGCGGTGACGTGGACGGCTTCGTCGACCAGCTGGATGTTGCCCAGAATCAGTTTCGAATAGCGGCGCAGGAATTCGTCGTGGTTGCCGGTGACGTAGATCACCTCGGTGCCACGCTTGCTCATGGTCAGCAAGCGGCGAATCACGTTGGTGTGCGCCTGGGGCCAGTACATGCCGCCGCGCAGTTTCCAGCCGTCGATGATGTCACCGACCAGGTAGATCTTGTCGGCGTGGTAGCCCTTGAGAAATTGCGACAGATGCTCGGCCTGGCAATCCCGCGTGCCCAGGTGCACGTCGGAGATCCACAGGGTGCGAACCCGTTGTTTACGGCTGGGTCTGGCGAGCTCGGCGCTGGTCATGGGCAACCCTCTGCGATGTTTTCGCCACTGTGCGCGCGCCCGGTTAATCGACCATGACAGGTGTGCGTCAGTCGTGTGACAAACGCGTCGCCCCCTGTGCCGGTGTAGACTGGCGGCTCGCCCGGAGACCGCCATGCAACCGATCCTGACCCTGCGCCATTACAGCCACGACCTGATCGCCCACAGCCACGACCACGCACAACTGGTGTTCGGCCTGTCCGGCGCGCTGGATTTTGAAGTCGAAGGGCACGGCAGCCAGGTCTTGCAGCAGAGCTTCGTGGTGATCCCCGCCGGCGCGCATCACGCGTGCGGCAGTCCCAAGGGCAGCCGTTGTCTGGTGCTGGATGTGCCGGACGCACAATGGCTGACGCGCTCGCTGGGCAATCACGCCGATGCCAGCCGCCGTCTGCTGGACAACGCCGCGCGGTTGTCGCTGGATGCCGGGCAAGGTCAACTGGTCAACTGGCTGGCGAACAGTCCGGTGGACGATCCGTTGATTGCGCAACAGGGCGCGGTGTTGCTGCTGGCGAGCCTGAACCACGTGCCACCCGCCGAGATCGTCGCGCGCCGCCTGCCCTACGCGGCACTCGACGCGCACATCGAGCAGTACGCGGCCTATCCGCTGCAAGTGGCGGATCTGGCGCGTGTCGCCGGATTGTCCAGCGCCCGGTTGCATGCGCGGTTCGTCGCCGAATGCGGGCAAACGCCTATGGACTACATTCGCACTCGCCGGCTGCACAAAGCCGTCGCGCTGTTGCGCAACACCACGCTGCCCGTCGGTGAAGTGGCCAGCCGGGTCGGCTACAACTCGCAAAGCGCGTTCTCGGCCGCCGTCCTGCGTGAGTTCGGTACGTCTCCTACACAATTGCGACGCGAGGCTGACGACAAAAGTCGATAGCCTGCCGACAGACTTTTCCGTCGTTACACGCTTCAATGTGTGCCTGTAATGGTGTTTGGAAAAAGGACTGCAATGACTCCCCGTACCGCCCTCGGCGCCCTGCATATCGGCGCACTGATGTTCGGCCTGACCGGCGTCTTCGGCAAACTCGCGGCCGCAACGCCCGCCGTCATCGTGTTCGGGCGCGCCGCGTTTGCCGTGCTGGCCCTGGCGTTTTTCGCCCGTTTCGCCCAACAGGGTAGCTGGCAGAAACTGCAGGCCGTCGACTGGCGGCGCCTGGCCCTGAGCGGCGTGCTGCTGGCCGGGCATTGGGTGAGTTTCTTCATTGCGGTCAAGGTCGCGGGCGTTGCCATCGCGACCCTGGGTTTCGCCAGTTTCCCGGCCTTCACGGTGATCCTCGAAGGGCTGATCTTTCGCGAGCGCATCCGCATCAATGAAATCGTGCTGGTGGTGCTGGTCAGTGTCGGACTGGTGCTGGTGACCCCCGCCTTCGATCTGGCCAGCGGCGCGACCACCGGCCTGCTCTGGGCGATCCTGTCCGGCCTGCTGTTTTCCCTGTTGTCCCTGACCAACCGAGCCAGCTCAGGACGCATCCCGGCGGTGCAGGCAGCGCTGTGTCAGAACGTGGTGGTGGCGTTGTGTCTGCTGCCGGTGGCGGCGCCGCAACTGAGCGAAGTACGGGCCATCGACTGGTTGTGGATCGGTCTGCTCGGGGTGTTCTGCACCGGCGTCGCCCACAGTCTGTTCGTCGCCAGTCTCGCGGTGATCAAGGCGCGCACCGCCGCGGTGGTGTTCGCCATGGAGCCGGTGTACGGGATTACCGTGGCGTGGTTGCTGTTCGATGAAGATCCGACCCTGCGCATGTTGATCGGCGGCGCACTGATCATCGTCGCCATCGTGGTGTCGAGCCGGCTGTCAGGCAGCAGCGACAAGAAAACCGTCGCGGCCGAAGCCGCCTCTCACTGAGTACGGTCGTTGTGGCCGAGGTCGCGGTCAGGGTCGATCCGGTCGCGCACCCGCTGCTTGAGCACCTTGGCTTCGGGGAAACCGCCGTCGGCCTTGCGCTCCCAGATCTGCACGTCGTTGCAGGTGATGTGGAATATCCCGCCGGTGCCCGGCACCAGGGACACTTTGCCGAGATCGTCGCCGAAAGTGCTGAGCAGCTCTTGCGCCAGCCACGCGGCGCGCAACAGCCACTGGCATTGCGTGCAATAGGTGATGACGATTTCCGGTTTTGTGACGGTCATGATTGCTGAAACTCCTGAGCCAGAGGGCGCCGCTATAATAGCCGGCTTTATCGCTCGCCCCGAGAATCACGATGCGTCGTCTGCTGATCTGCCTGTTGCTTGGTTTCCTACCCCTGTTCGCTGGTGTCAGCGTCCATGCCAGTGAGGCCACACGCCCGAAAGTCGGCCTGGTGCTGTCCGGCGGCGCGGCCCGTGGCCTGGCGCACATCGGCGTGCTCAAGGCGCTGGAAGAGCAAGGTATCAAGATCGATGCGATTGCCGGCACCAGCATGGGCGCGGTGGTCGGCGGGTTGTACGCCTCGGGCTACAAGATTGACGAGCTGGAAAAACTCGCCCTGACCATCGACTGGCAGCAGGCATTGTCCGACGCCCCGCCCCGCAAAGACGTACCGTTCCGGCGCAAGCAGGACGACCGCGATTTTCTGGTGAAACAGAAGCTGAGCTTTCGCGACGACGGCAGCCTCGGCCTGCCCTTGGGCGTGATCCAGGGCCAGAACCTCGCGCTGCTGCTCGAAAGCCTGCTGGCCCACACCAGCGACACCCGGGATTTCGACAAACTGCCGATCCCGTTCCACGCCGTGACCACCGACATCGCCAACGGCGAAAAAGTGGTGTTCCGCAAGGGCCATCTGCCCCAGGTGATCCGCGCCAGCATGTCGATCCCGGCGGTATTCGCCCCGGTCGAACTCGACGGCCGATTGCTGGTGGATGGCGGCATGACCGACAACATTCCCCTCGATGTGGCGCGGGAAATGGGCGTCGACGTGGCCATCGTGGTCGACATCGGCACCCCACTGCGCAACCGCAAGCAACTGGTGACCGTGGTCGATGTGCTGAACCAGTCGATCACCCTGATGACCCGACGCAACTCCGAAGAGCAACTGGCGACCCTGCATCCCGACGACGTGCTGATCCAGCCGCCGCTGGCGAGTTTCGGTTCCACCGATTTCGGTCGCGGCCAGGAGATGATTGACGCCGGCTACCGCGCAACCCAGGCCCTGAACGTGCGCCTCGCGCGTCTCAAACCCGTGCAGTCGCAGGACGCCGAACTCAACGCTGCCCGCGCGCCGGGCCAGCGCACGCCGATCATCACTGCGATCAAGGTCGAGAACGACTCGAAAGTCGGCGATGACGTGATCCGCTATTACATCCGCCAGCATATCGGCGAACCGCTGGATCTGGGTCGCCTGCAAACCGACATGGGCACCCTGTACGGCCTCGATTATTTCGAGCAGGTGCAATACCGCGTGGTGCACAAGGGCACGGATCACACGCTGGTGATCAGCGCGCGCGGCAAGCGCACCGGCACCGATTACCTGCGGGTCGGCCTCAGCCTGTCGGACGACATGCGCGGTGACAGCGCCTTCAACCTCGGCGCCAGTTACCGCATGAACGGCATCAACCGGCTCGGCGCGGAATGGCTGACCCGGGCACAGATCGGCGATAAACAAGAGTTATACAGCGAGTTCTATCAACCGCTGGACGTGGGCTCTCGCTACTTCGTGGCGCCTTATGCATCGTTCGCCGCGCAGAACGTCGACTCGGTTCTGGACAACGATCCGATTGCCCAGTATCGCGTCGAGCGCTACGGCTTCGGCCTGAATGTCGGCCGGCAGATCGGCAACAGCGGCGAAGTGCGTTTCGGCGTCGGCGAGGCTTGGGGCAAGGCCGATGTACGGATCGGCGATCAGGACCTGCCGAGCGAAAACTTCAACGAAGGGTTCTATGCGCTGAAGTACTCCTTCGACTCGCTGGACAACGTCTACTACCCCCACGAAGGCGAAGACATCGGCCTGACCCTGGTGCAGTTCGAGCCGAGCCTGGGTTCCGACACGCGCTACCGGCAGTGGGAATTCAAACTGGACAAGGCCATGAGCAGCGGCCCGGATACGCTGATCCTGGGCGGTCGTTACGGTCGAACGCTGGACGATGCCAACGTGGTGACCTCCAGTTTCCTGCTCGGCGGCGCCCGGCAACTGTCCGGTTTCCGCGAGGACGCCATCTCCGGGCAGAACGTCAGTCTGATGCGCGCGGTGTATTACCGCCGTCTCACCCCGCGCTCGTACCTGCCGCTGGACTTCCCGCTGTACGCCGGCGCCTCGCTGGAACGCGGCCGGGCGTGGAACAACGACAACGAGTTCGACAGTGGCTACATCAACGCCGCCAGCGTGTTCATCGGCTTCGATACGCCGCTGGGGCCGCTGAACTTCAGCTATGGACTGAACGATGCGGATGAGCAGGCGGTGTACCTGAACCTCGGGCAGACCTTCTGACGGCGCTCAGCGAATCCCCGCCAACAGCGTGCGCGCCGTTTGCTTGAGGGGTTCGTCGGCTTCCTTGAGCAGTTCGTTGAGCAAGGCAATGGCGCTGTCGAGATCGCCGTCGTCGATGCAGGTCTGGGCCTGTTCGAGTTTGCCGGCGTTTGCGGCGTCCGAGGGTTCGGATTCCGGCGCCTGCAGCTCCAGTGGCTCCAGCGAGAGCGACGTGCCGGGATCGCCAAATTCGTTGAGAAAGTCCTCGTCCAGCGGCTGCGCTTCCGGCTCGGCGATCCATTCCAGTTCGGCGGTTTCAGCGTCGTCGGGCAGGGTTTCCGGCAGTTCGAAATCCTGTGGCAGTACCTGCAGATCGGAGCCGAGCGTTGATGGCGCCTGTTCAGGTGCGTCGGTGGTGGAGCGAGTCTCCTCAAGATCCCAACTCGACGCCATCGAGAGCTGATCCAGGTTCAGTTCGAAATTGTCTTCGGGTTCCGGCTCCACAGGGGGTTCGATCGGCAGCGCAGCAATCACCGGAGCCGCTGCCGCCAGAGGTGCGGCGCTGGCCAGTTTCGGGTAGCGGGCGCGAATCTCCTGCAAGCGCTGATCCTCGACCCCGAGCTGGCGCAGGCGGTTTTCCTGCTCGTCATAGATCGGCGTGTCGCCCTGCCGCCCCAGCACTTCAAGCAACTGCACGCCAAGGTCGATGCGCTCCGGTTCCCGCTGCAACGCATCGCGCAACAGACCGGCAGCCTCGCCCAAGCGTCCGTAGGCCAGATAAATGCCGACCGCTTCCAGCACATCACCGTTGGCGTGTTCCTCGCGATGTTCGACAGCACTGTGAACGGCACTCGGCTGCATCGGTTCGGCGTCGTCGACCGGGGGTTCGTTTCGAACCGGCAGGAACGGTGTCGGCGCCTCAGCCCCTTGTTCCTGCTGGCGGTGCCGACGCACATACAGCCCTGCCACCAGCAATCCCAGTACCAGCAGCAGTCCGCCGAGCAGCGGCCAGTTGAGTGAATCCTCCGGGGACTCAACCGGGGCAATGACCGGCGCAGGCACAGGCGCCACGGGTGCGACAGGTGCCGGCGGCGCCTGTTGCACTTCAATCAGATGGGCCTGCAAATCACCGAGCTGTTTCTTGCCGTCAGCGATCAGCACTTCCTGCGCCTGAAGCTTCACGTTCAATGCATCGATGGTTTTTTGCAGTTGCTGGTTCTGCAGAATGCTCGCCGCCAGTTGCTCGGCCTGCGCGTCGGCGACCGGAGCCGGTGGCTGCACCGGCGCAGCAGGTTTGGCCGGCGTAGTTGCGGTGGGAGTCTCGGGGGTCGGGAATTCCGAGGATTGCGCGCGCGCCGTCGGCTCGTCGGTGGCCGGAACAATTCCCGGTGAGCCCGGCGGGTCGATCAGCACGGTGTATTCGCGCAGCAGGTGGCCGTTGGGCTGATCGAGCTGCACCAGGAAATTCAGAAAGGGTTCGTTGACCGGTTTGGTCGAAGTCACCCGGATCATGTTGCGATTGCCGCGCAGGATCGGGGTGAACTTGAGGTTGTTGAGAAAGAACACGCGCTCGACGCCGGCGCGGCCAAACTCGTCCGCCGAGGCCAGACGAACCGCCAGTTCGCTTTCGCTGACGCCCCCGACATCCACCAGCGCGATGTCAGCCTTGAGCGGCTGATTGAGGGCTGAATGCACGGTGATGTCACCGAGCCCCAGCGCCAATGAGGCGGTGGACCAGGTGAGAACACCGGCCACCAGCAGCGAGTTGGCGCAACGCTTTACCACGTGCCGACTTCCGAGCATGAGCATCCCTTGAATAAGCAAAACCGACTTCTATGCGTTCGCACATCCGGTACGAACACGATATTGCCCAGTAGTTCTTATAGTCCGCCCAGCGCGATCTCTCAAAAAAACGGCACGCGGTTATGCCTCAAGACTTTTCCAGGTTAGCCAGAATGTGCCCGTGAACCCGCATGCAGACCTTCAGATCCGCCTCGTCGACGCCTTCGAACAATTCCTTGCGCAATTGTGTTGCGATGGTTTCGATCTGCTCGATCAGCGGCAAGGCCGGTGCGCACAGCACGATTTTTTTCGCCCGGCGGTCTTCCATCACGGACTGGCGTTGCACCAGGCCCTGGCTTTCCAGGCTGTCGAGCAGACGGGCCAGGGTCGGCCCTTCGACGCCGACGCTCTGCGCCAGCTCCCGCTGAGTCGGCGCCTCTTCGAAACGCGCCAGATGCAGCAGCACCAGCCAGCGTGCCTGGGACAAGCCCAGACCGGCCAGCCGGCGATCCAGTTCGGCACGCCAGCCACGGGACATCTGGGCCAATTGCATGCCAAAACGGTGTTGATCGGTTAACGGCATAAAACACTCATGATTAGACTGAACAAATAGAGAAAAACTAATTATTAGTCAGCTAAGCATGACATTTGGCTATAGGCAAGAGGCGTCCTGTACTGAATCGTTACATCGGTATAGCGGTTGGCACAAACGCCCTCTCACATTTCAAACTCGGATTGCAGCGCAGCCCGTACGCAATACAGCACACCTTCAGGCACTCGACCGGCAAACAGCTCGGCCACTTCGGCGACCGACGGCAACTCGCCTTCGCCGTCGAGGAAAGCATCCTGCACTTCGCCCATCAGGTCTTCCGGCAGATCCAGCGCCTGTTCCAGCGACAGCTGCTGCTTGCCGATGGCTTCGGCGAGCATGGCGTAGACGTTCTTTTCCGAGCACTGCAATTGACCGGAGATCTGCAACGGCGTCATGCCGGCGCGGGCCAGGGTGATCAGTTCGTGACGCACGTCGGCCACCACTTTCGGCGCCTCGGCCTCGCCGCCGAGCACTTCGAGGAAGGCCTCGCCGTAACGCTCCAGCTTGCGCGCGCCGACGCCGCTGACCCGGGCCATGTCCGCCAGCGAGGTCGGCTGGCTGCGGAGCATTTCCAGCAGGGTCGAGTCGGGGAAGATGACGTACGGCGGCACGCCGTGTTCTTCCGCCAGTTTGCGCCGCAGGGCGCGCAAGGCTTCCCACTGTTCGCGTTCTTCGCCGCGCACCAGTTGACTGGCCGGGCTCTTGCTGCCGCTCTTGGCGGTGATCTGTGGTTTGAGGTCGCGGCGCAGTTCAAGGGTCACTTCACCCTTGAGCAAAGGCCGGCAGGTATCACTCAATCGCAGGCCGCCATAGCCTTCGTGATCGACATCCGCCAGACCACGGGCCACCAACTGACGGAACAGCGAGCGCCATTCGCTCTCGCTCAGCGCCTTGCCGACGCCGTACACCGACAGGTGCTGATGGCCGAAACTGCGGACCTTTTCGTTGTCCTTGCCCAGCAGCACGTCCACCAGATGGCCGACGCCATAACGCTGGCCGGTGCGGTAGATCGCCGACAGCGCCTGACGCGCAGGCTCGGTGGCGTCCCAGGTCTGCACGCCGTCGGTGCAGTTGTCGCAGTGACCGCACGGCTCGGGCATGTCTTCGTCGAAGTAGGCCAGCAGCGCCTGACGGCGGCAGCGGGTTTCTTCGCAGAGCGAGAGCATGGCGTCGAGCTTGTGCTGCTCCAGACGCTTGTGGCGCTCGTCGCCTTCGGAGTTCTGCAGCATCTGCTTGAGCATCACCACGTCTTGCAGACCGTAGGCCATCCACGCGTCCGCCGGCAGACCGTCACGGCCGCCACGTCCGGTTTCCTGGTAATACGCCTCAAGGGATTTCGGCAGATCGAGGTGAGCGACGAAGCGCACGTTGGGTTTGTCGATACCCATGCCGAACGCCACGGTGGCGACCATGATCAGGCCTTCCTCGTTGAGGAAGCGCTTCTGGTGATAGGCGCGCAGATCGTTGGGCAGACCGGCGTGATACGGCAGCGCCGGGAAGCCCTGCTCGGTGAGAAACGCGGCCACCTCTTCCACCTTCTTGCGCGACAGGCAGTAAACGATGCCGGCATCGCTGCGCCGCTCGGCGAGGAACGCCAGCAACTGCTTGCGCGGCTGCTCCTTGGGCACGATGCGGTAGAAGATGTTCGGCCGGTCGAAGCTCGACAGGAAACGCTCGGCATTCTGCAAATGCAGGCGAGTGACGATTTCTTCGCGGGTACGCTTGTCGGCGGTGGCGGTCAGGGCGATGCGCGGCACGTCGGGGAACATTTCCGCCAACTGCCCCAGTTGCAGGTATTCCGGACGGAAGTCGTGGCCCCATTGCGATACGCAGTGCGCTTCGTCGATGGCGAACAGCGCGATGTTCAAGCCTTGCAGGAACGACAGCATGCGCGGCTGCACCAGGCGCTCCGGCGCCAGATACAGCATTTTCACTTCGCCGCGCTTGATCCGGTTGGCGAGGTCGCGCTGTTGTTCGGCGCTCAGGGTGGAGTTCAACGCGGCGGCGGCCACGCCCAGCTCTTCGAGGGTGGCGACCTGATCGTCCATCAACGCGATCAGCGGCGAGACCACCACCGCCAGGCCGTCGCGCAACAGCGCCGGCACCTGGAAGCACAGGGACTTGCCGCCGCCGGTCGGCATCAGGACAAGGGCATCACCGCCACTGGCCACGCGCTCAATGATTGCACCCTGACGGCCACGGAAACTGTCGTAGCCGAAGATGTCCTTGAGGACGCGTTGAGCCTGTTCGAGCATAAAAACTCCAAAAATCCACCGAAACATCCCTGCACAGGCTGGTTCAAGACAGCCGAGACTGCTTTAAACAAAACGTAAGCGCGCATTGCATCGCGCCCTACATAATCAGCCGCGACACCGGCAGGGATCGCAAAGCGCGGCAGTATACCCGAGCCCTCCCCGGCAAAGGGCACCGCCGATAAGAAGCTTGTGCGGGCAAATCTGCCGTGCGGCTGGCTTGAGGGCTCAAGAAGGCCTAGAATTCCCGCATTGTTTATTCCCCCAAGGTAGCCCTTTAATGTCCTTCGCCGAGCAACTAACCCGCCTGCAAGTCTTCCTCGACGCCGACGAGCTGCATGAAGAGGCGCTGGACTACGTGGCCGCTCACGGCTACCTGACTGCGCTGTCGATCTGCGCCGACGTGGTGCCGGATCGTGAGTGGATCGACGCCCTGTTCGCCGAAGAGCCGCACTACAGCAGCGAAGCGCAGCGTGAAGAGATCGAAGCCACGCTGATCGGACTCAAGGCCCACATCGCCCGCCAACTGGCGTCGGACGAAGAGTTCGAGCTGCCATGCGAACTGGACCTGGGCGACGACCCGGACGATTCCGAACTGCGCGGCTGGTGCATCGGCTTCATGGAAGGCGTGTTCCTGCGCGAAGCGGCCTGGTTCGAAACCGCCGAAGAAGAAGTCAGCGAAATGCTCCTGCCGATCATGGTCGGTTCGGGCCTGTTCGACGAACAGCCCGAGTTCGAAGACATCGCCAAGGACGCCAACCTGATGGACGACATGATCGTGCAGATCCCGGAAGCCCTGACCGCGCTGTACCTGCTGTGCCAGGCGCCCGACGAAAAACCGGCGATCCTCAAGCCACGTCACCACTAAGATCCGGCCTATGGACAATCCCATAGGCAACCGCTCCCTGATGTTGCGCTACATCCTGCTGGCCATCGGCTGGCTGAGCGTGGCATTGGGGGTGATCGGGATTTTCCTGCCTGTTCTCCCCACTACACCCTTCCTGCTGCTGGCAGCCGCCTGCTTCGCCCGCAGCTCTCCGCGTTTCTATCAATGGCTGGTCGAGCATCCCCGGCTCGGACCATGGATCCGCGACTACCTCGATGGCAACGGCATTCCGCTCAAGGGCAAGGTCTACGCGATCGGGTTGATGTGGGCGAGCATTCTGTTCTCGTGCTATTTGGTGCCGCTGCCATGGGCGCGGGGGTTCATGCTGACCAGTGCGGTGCTGGTGACGGTTTATATCTTGCGGCAGAAGACGTTGTCCAAACCCTGATCTCACCCTGCCATCAAGCTTTTCAAAGCAACGAACCGTTCATCGGAAACGCTTGCCGACCTGTTATTTCTGACAGTCGACAATTCCCTCGCTTCACGCCTTAAATCACTCCAGTCCCGGATCCACAGCTCGAACGTCCAGATGTGCGTTCATGCCCGGTAATCCTGTAATCGCCGGCCTTCGCGTCCAAAACCAGAAACCCTTGACGCCATTGGTATTTCCCTTCGGATGGAGTTGATCATGTTCACTTTCCGCCGGTCCTTGTTCCCCAGTCGTAATGAACTGTTCGCTCCGTCTTCGGGATTGTACCCACCCTACTTCGCCGACATGGTCATCCCGGTGCCGGGTGCCGACGGGGGAATCAACAGAAAAGCATACGAAGCGAACGAGGCAGGGCTGTTTGCCGTTATCGACCCTTACCCGGATATGGCGATTGGTGACTTGCTGGAAGTCATCCTGAATGACAAAAAGGTCGGCGAACTCAAGGTCAAGGATGAGGACCTCGATCGGAGATGGTTCTTTTTCGTACGCACGGACGGGCTTGTACCAGGCCGCCTTTTCACCTGCCATTACGTATTGACCCGGGCAGGCGAAACCAAACCCGACGACCCATCGGCCACATTGACGCTGTTGCTGGAAGTAGACGACCCGGCCGGTGACGATGAGGAGCCCTTTGAACCTTGGCACTCGGCGCTGCCTATCGTCGGGCTACCGCAAGATGTCATCGAAAACGGCGTCACCAAACCATGGCTTGATAGCGGCGTGCCCCTGATCATCACGCGTTATCCAAACATCGCCGAGGGCGACATCATCCTCGTGAAGTGGGGCAGCGTGTTTCTTCCGCCTCATATTTTGACGCAGGCAGAAGTGGATGGCACCGTAGAGATTATCGTCATGGCCCGGCCCGAAGATATCCTGACGGCCGGCGACAGCGCCGCATTGATCATCCACTACAACATCTGCGATCTCGTTTATAACTGGAGTGTGAAGTGGTCAAAGTCCACTTCCGTGCAGGTCGATGCCGGGGTATCGCGCCTCAATGCACTCATCATCAAGGAAGCAGATGACGGAAAAATCATTCTTGCCGACCTGGACGCCAACCCTGTCACCCTGCAGGTACTGATCAAGGCCGGCGACGTCTACGCGGCGGGTGACACTCTCAAGTTCACGGTGATCGGCACCCCGATTCCCGACAGACCACCTCGAACGTTCACCGTTGAAGCCATAGTACGCACCCCGCCTTATATTCATGAAATCCCGGTTGAGTACGCATTCGTCAAACTCTTCGCACAAGGCACCCTCGATGCCTCTTATGCGTTACGTAAACAGGATGGCAGCCCGACACTTTATTCCAGGCGTACGTTCGCCACTGTGATCGGCAATCCATCATTGCTGCCGGCACCTGCCATCAGCGAAGTGGTCGGGAACATTTTGCCCGCCCTGATACAAGCGGCATCGGTGGTAATCAGATATCCCGCCATCAACAATGGCGATTTCCTGACGGTGATCTGGCTGGGTAAAAAATCCAACGGTGATGATTACCTGCATGAAGAAGAACACACCGTATCGGGCGAAGAGCAGAAGGCAGGCGAAGTGACGATTTACGTCATGGGCGAGCACGTCAAAGTCCTGGAAAACGGCAGTCTCAAACTTCAATACCGGGTATTCAACGATGATCCCGGCCAGTACGGCACCAGTGAGTCCGAGTTCCTGCGGGTCAACGTGGGATCATGGCAGGCAACGCATCCGGCACCCAAAGTTGAAGAGGCTCCGGATGACATTATCGACCCCTCGCAAACTGACAAGCTGGTTCATGTGCGGGTCTTGCCAGTGAACTGGGTCAAGGGCGATACGCTCACCTTCCGCTGGATCGGGATCAACCTTTACGGCAGTACATCCGGCTGCGTGCCGATCACGTTGGCGACAGTTGGCCAACCAGTACGATTCCGGGTGGACAAACAATATGTCTCGGCCAATATCGGCTACTACGTGAAAGTCATCTACACGTTGCTGCACGCGGCCACCGGAAAATACAGCTATTCAGACCCTCTTGAGGTGCTGGTTGGCATTCCCCTGGGCAAATTACCGCCGCCTACGGTCGCCCAGGCCCCTGGCGGCACTCTGAATCCGATGCACGCCATCAATGGCGTGGACATCGATTGCAGCTACCCGTCCATGGACGCCCTGCTCGACATACTCGGATTGAAATGGCGGGGCTCGCCAGGCGCCGGGACTTCGGAAGACGTGGAGAAACCCGCCGAGGCCACCGGCACCGTGAGATTCCACCTGCCGCCCTCCTTCGTCGGGGCCAACATCAACCGTGAGGTAGCGGTCAATTACGACGTCCAACGCTATGGCTTGTGGACCCCCTCGGAAATCCTTCCGCTGAAGGTTCTCAACTTCCCGAATCCTGAAACGGAACTGCCGCGGCCCGAGGTTCCAGAAGCAGCGGCAGGTGAACTGCTGGTAATGGAGCTCGCCGGGAACGCGAAGGTTCTGGTCAAGGCATGGCCTTTCATTGCCCTCAAGCAGTTGATCTGGCTGTATATCGAAGGCCAGGCCAGCACGGGCGACTATAGAATCGATCTACTCACCGCGCGTGAAGTGAACTCAACACAGCTCACACAAGGGTTGAATGAAACCCTGCTCAAAACGGAATTGCTGAAGCTGCTGCACGGCTCCAACGCCACCGTGGTTTGCAAGGTCATTTTCGATAACAGCACGGATGAAGATGCCGCCATCGTTTTCCCGAAACTGCCGCTGGTCATCCGCCAGCACTACGAGTACGTCACGCCTGTCATCACCACCGTGAAAACGCCATCGGGTACGGTCATTCCTGAGGCAGGTCAGACCTACGACAAGCGTTTGACGATCGAAGGGACAGCCACTCGGGCCGAGAAAGTCGATGTTCAAATCAATGGTGTACCCAAAGGTATGCCAAAGGTGGATGCCAGCAGCGAATGGACACTGACGGTGGATTTGATTGAGGGTTTGCACCGGGTAGAGGCAATTGCCCAATACGACGCCGATGACAAGGTCAGCGATCCGCGTACCTTTACAATTGCAGTCGCTACGAAGCCAAGCATTACAGCCGTTACGGACGCCAGCGGCCCGGTTGATGACAACGACACAACCTATTTTACTGAGGTCACGGTATCGGTTCATGCGGATAGTCACCAGACTGTGCAGCTTTACGACGGAATTACGGCGATTGGAAACCCGATACTTCTGGATGCAAGCGGCGCGGGAAGTATCAAGCTATCGAGCCTGAGCCTGAAAACTTACACACTCAAAGCCAAGGCAACCTATGGCGACCAACTCGAATCCGCAGTTCGAATCTTCAAGGTGGCGACTGCTTCGGCTCCGACCATCAAATCCATCACCGACGCTTTGGGTGAAGTCCCACCCAACGACATCACTTTCTATAACAGTGTGACCATCATCGGTACGGCCGTCGCCAATCAGCGTGTGCAAATCTACGACGGCGCTACTCCCATCGCTCCCGATACTCTCATCGACAACAAAGGGGAATGGACCAAAACGCTGAACGGCCTGAGCGCCACAGCCCATAACATCAAGGTCAAGGCGCTGTATGGCCCTCAACCGGAGTCTGCGGTTCGAGCCTTTACCGTGGCGGTTGCTTCGGCTCCGACCATCAAATCCATCACCGATTCCTTGGGCGAAGTACCACCCAATGGCATCACGTTCGATACCAGTGTGACCATTACCGGTACGGCCGTCGCCAATCAGCGTGTGCAAATCTACGACGGCATTACTCCCATCGCTCCCGATACTCCCGTCGACAACAAAGG
>NZ_FOYE01000011.1:0-218173 GCF_900115915.1 Pseudomonas sp. NFIX49
TTCGCCAGCGCCAACTGCTCCTCAAGCTCTTTGATTCTCTGCTCGGGAGTTAAGGGCAAAGTGGGCTCGTCCATCGGTCGGTTCCTTTGGGAACGAATGGAGGCGCCTTGGCTCCAGTCTTGCCGACCATGCTTGCGTAACCAAACCAACACCGTCGACCGACCCTGAATTCCGTAGCGCCGTTGAGCCTCTTTATAACTCAACTCGCCTTTTTCGACTTGGTCGACAACCGACAATTTAAAAGTCAGCGTGTAATCGCGTTGACTGCGTTTTGCGCCCGAATCCATTGCACCCTCCTGATAAGAAGCCAGAAGGTGTAAACCTTATTCAGGACGAGACACGGTGAATGAAAAAGCGCGGCTTTCAGGCCGCGCTTTTTTTTGCCTGAAAGATCGCCATCGCGAGCAGGCTCGCGATGGGATCAATGCGGGCACTGAAATTTGAAGACCTCTCAGCTAACCTCCAGTCACACTTTTGTCTTTAATCTTTCCTTAACTCCCCTGTTCAAGACTCTTGATCGTATTTCTCGATATTTCAAAGCGAAATTTTCCGCTTTAATTCGATAGATAACTCGCTAGTCTTGGTTCGCAGTTCTCACAGGATTTGGGCAATGCAGCTACGTAACTCTTCTTCGCGCTACGGTTGGGTCAGCATCTTCATGCACTGGGGTGTGGCGCTGGCGGTCTTCGGGCTGTTCGCGCTCGGTCTGTGGATGGTGGGGCTGGATTACTACAGCACCTGGCGCAAAGACGCGCCGGATCTGCACAAGAGCATCGGTCTGGTGCTGCTGGGTGTAATGGTGTTGCGAGTGTTGTGGCGCTTTGTCAGTCCACCGCCGCCAACGCTCCAGAGCTACAGCCGCATGACCCGCATCGGTGCGAAGTTCGGCCATGGGTTTCTTTACCTTGCTCTGTTCGCCGTGATGATTGCCGGTTACCTGATTTCCACCGCAGATGGTGTCGGGATCCCGGTGTTTGGCCTGTTTGAAGTTCCTGCACTGGTTTCCGGACTACCGGATCAGGCAGATACCGCCGGTGTGATTCATCTCTGGCTGGCGTGGGCGCTGGTAATTTTTTCCGGCCTTCATGCGTTGGCAGCATTGAAGCACCACTTTATCGATCGTGATGCGACCCTGACACGAATGCTGGGACGCAAAGCCTGATGTTCAACCTCGACTCCAAAGGAAAACAAAGCATGTTGAAAAAGACTCTGGCCGCTCTGGCAATCGGCTCTGCCGTCCTGTCCGCCAATGTGATGGCCGCTGACTACGTAGTCGACAAAGAAGGCCAGCACGCCTTCGTCGACTTCAAGATCAGCCACCTGGGCTACAGCTACATCACCGGTACCTTCAAGGACATCAGCGGCAAGTTCAGCTTCGATGCTGCCAAGCCTGAAGACAGCAAGATCGAGTTCGACGTGAAGACCGCCAGCGTGTTCACCAACCACGCCGAGCGTGACAAGCACATCTCCAGCAAAGACTTCCTGGACGTGGGCAAATACGCTGATGCCAAGTTCGTCTCCACCAGCGTCAAGTCCACCGGCAAGAACGCCGATGGCAAAGACACTGCCGACGTGACGGGTGACCTGACCCTGCACGGCGTGACCAAGCCGATCGTGGTCAAGGCCACTTTCCTGGGTGAAGGCAAGGATCCATGGGGCGGCTACCGTGCCGGCTTCGAAGGCACTACCAGCATCAAGCGTTCTGATTTCGGCAAGATGATGGACCTGGGTCCACAGTCTGACAAAGTCGACCTGTACATCTCGTTCGAAGGTGTCAAAGCGAAGTAATTTTCGCCGGCCATACAAAAACGCCCCCGGTCTTGCGATCGGGGGCGTTTTTAATTGCCTGCCGCCACTTTCGTTTCAGCGGCGCACAAAAAATGCCCCGGTTTTCAGGCCGGGGCATTTTTCATTGCAGTCGAAAACTCAGCGATTGCGGGTCAGCAAGGCCGGTTTTTCACCGCGTGGGCGGCTTGGCAGTTGATCCAGTTGCTCAGGCGTCGGGAAGCGGTCGGCTTTCGACTCCTTGTGCATGATCTTCGGCCCGCTGCTGCGCGGGTTCTGCACGGCCGGTTCAGCGCGTTGCTGATCGTCACGGGCCGGGCGGCGGTTGCGCGAGTTTTCGTCGCGACGACCCTGACCGTCACGCGGTGCACCGTTGCGTGGGCCACTGCGTTTGCCTGGCGGGGTGCCGGTGCTCGAGCCGTTGCTGTTGCGCGGGCCGTTCTGGCGACCTTGCGACTGACCGCCGCGGGGTGCGCCCGAACCTGCGCCTTGCGCCGGAGCGCCTGGACGACGGTTGCGACCACCGGTTGGAGCCTGCTTCGGCACGTAGTCGACGCGGTTACCGAAGTTATCGATATCGTCGTCGAGGAATTCGTCCGGAGCACGGTCAGCAGCGGCGCGTGGCGGCTGGCTTGGCTGGCGCTGTTCGCGGGCCGGAGTGCCTTCACGCGGCTTCTGTTGACGGGCTGGACGCTCGCCACGCTCACCGGCCGGTTTTTCCTTGCCCTTGCCCTTGTCTTTGCCTTTGTCTTTACGACCGCCGCCACCGCCGCCGCCATTCGGACCGTCACCGCGTGGGCCACGAGCATTGCGCGGGTTGCGCATGTCCGGACGTTCACGGGCTTCCGGCTTCTCGGCCTCGATGGTGCTGGCATCGAAGCCCATCAGGTCGCCGTCGGCGATTTTCTGCTTGGTCATGCGTTCGATGCTTTTCAGCAGTTTTTCTTCGTCCGGTGCGACCAGCGAGATCGCCTCGCCCGAACGACCGGCCCGGCCGGTACGGCCGATACGGTGCACGTAGTCTTCATCGACGTTCGGCAGTTCGAAGTTGACCACGTGTGGCAACTGGTCGATGTCCAGGCCACGGGCGGCGATGTCGGTGGCAACCAGGATGCGCACTTCACCGGCCTTGAAGTCGGCCAGGGCTTTGGTGCGGGCGTTCTGGCTCTTGTTGCCGTGGATCGCCACAGCCGGCAGGCCGTGTTTGTCCAGGTACTCGGCCAGACGGTTGGCGCCGTGCTTGGTGCGGGTGAACACCAGCACCTGTTCCCACGCGCCGGCGGTAATCAGGTGGGCCAGCAGCGCACGCTTGTGGCTGGCCGGCAGACGGAACACGCGTTGTTCGATGCGCTCGACCGTGGTGTTCGGCGGCGTCACTTCGATGCGTTCCGGGTTGTGCAGCAGTTTGCCGGCAAGATCGGTGATGTCTTTGGAGAAGGTCGCCGAGAACAGCAGGTTCTGGCGCTTGGCCGGCAGACGCGCGAGGACTTTCTTCACGTCATGGACGAAGCCCATGTCGAGCATGCGGTCGGCTTCGTCGAGCACGAGAATTTCGACGTGGGACAGATCGACGCTGCCCTGGCCGCACAGGTCGAGCAGACGACCGGGGCACGCCACCAGCACGTCAACGCCACGGGACATGGCCTGAACCTGCGGGTTCATGCCGACGCCGCCGAAGATGCACGCGCTGACGAATTTCAGGTCGCGGGCGTAGATCTTGAAACTGTCGTGAACCTGCGCCGCGAGTTCGCGGGTAGGGGTCAGCACGAGCACGCGCGGTTGGCGCGGGCCGTGACGCTGGGATTTGTCCGGGTGACCGTTGGGAAACAGCCGCTCCAGGATCGGAAGGGCGAAACCGCCGGTTTTACCAGTACCTGTCTGAGCCGCAACCATCAGGTCGCGACCTTGCAACACGGCGGGAATGGCCCGCTGTTGCACCGGAGTAGGCTCGGTATAGCCCGCATCTTCGATAGCGCGGACCAAAGCCTCGGAGAGACCGAGGGAAGCAAAGGACATGAGTAATCCTGTTTCAGTTAGGGCTTGGCCCAATGGGAGTCTTGCCTGGCGCGAATGGCGTTTAAGAGGACGCAATCCCGTCCGGTCCTGCTGCGGTTCCGAAGGCACGTCCGGAGCGCTCGCGCGGGCTGAAAAGCTGCGCTGTAGCGGGTCGGGAGGCCTGTTACGGTTCCGGGCGTCCGGGCGTGAGCCTGGCGGGAACGCCGGAGTATAACAGAGCAATCACTGCGCGCCGCTTTCCTGCTGCTCAACGGTTTTGCCGCTGGCGGTGGCGTTGCCCAGCGGTGCCGCCAGGGCGGGGGCCGCGCCGTAGCGAGCGCTGAGCTCGGCATAGGCCGGTTCGCGCTTGAAACGCTTGAGTTCGGCGCCGAAGCGCTGCACCAGCAAATCCATTCCGGCATTGCGTCGCACGGCCAGAAACTGGCTCTGGCGGCTGATGACCGTGGGGTTTTCAGTGATCTGGTTGCGGATATCCAATTCATCGAGCAAATGCTGGCCCACGCGGCGGTCGGTGATCAGCAGGTCGATACGCCCGCGCACCAGTTTGCCGAAATTGGCTTCGTGGGTCGGGGCCGGCTCGCGGGTGAACAGCGTCGATTCGCGAAAGTCGGGGCTGTACAGATAGCCCGGTGAGGTGCCGATGGTCAGGCCCTTGAGGTCTTCGAGGCTGCGAAAAGGGTGCGGGCGGTCGTTGGCGTAAAACATCACGAACTCGACGTCCGACAGCGGTTCGCTCGGATAGAGCAGGGTGGCGTCGCGTTCGTCGCTATGGAAGATGTCCAGCGCGCCGTCGGCCTGGCCGGTTTCGAGCATCGACAGGCAGCGTTTCCACGGCAGGAACTGCCATTCGACTTCGATGCCCAGGCGCTTGAACACGATGGCGGTGGTTTCGTAGTCGAGACCGAGGTTCTTGCCGTCTTGTTCATAGACGTACGGCGCCCACGGTTCGGTGACGATACGCAGCTTCTCGCCCCGAGCGGCAAAGCTCAGGCAAGCAAAAACCAGCACGGCGAATAACTGCGTGATCAAAGGCATGGCTTGAGATTACGACGAGAAACGGCAAAGAGCCAGAAACTGGCCGCAGAAGCTCTGTTTCGGGCGTTTAAAAGCAAAAGATCGCAGCGGCGAAAGCGCTGTAGGCACTGTCGTGGCTGCGATCTTCTGGTTCTGCGGTTACGTCTTTTTAGCGCGGCAGCTTCAGGTTGTTCCAGATCGCCAGGCTCGGTTCGGCCTGGTTCATGGAATAGAAGTGCAGGCCAGGCGCGCCGCCTTGCAGCAGGCGTTCGCACATTTCGGTGACGACCTGTTCGCCAAAACGCTGAATGCTCTGGCTGTCATCGCCGTAGGCTTCCAGCTGCTTGCGGATCCAGCGCGGGATTTCCGCACCGCAGGCATCGGAGAAACGCGCGAGTTTGCTGTAGTTGGTGATCGGCATGATCCCCGGCACGACCGGAATGTCCACGCCCAGCGCCTGCAAACGGTCGACAAAGTAGAAGTAGCTGTCGGCGTTGAAGAAGTACTGGGTGATCGCGCTGTCGGCGCCGGCACGGGCCTTGCGCACGAAGTTGGCCAGATCGTCTTCGTAGTTGCGCGCTTGCGGATGCATCTCCGGGTAGGCGGCGACTTCGATGTGGAAATGATTGCCGGTTTCTTCACGAATGAATTCAACCAGTTCATTGGCGTGACGCAGCTCGCCGCTGGTCATGCCCATGCCGGACGGCAGGTCACCGCGCAGGGCGACGATGCGCTTGATGCCGGCGGCCTTGTACTCGTTCAGCAGGCCGCGCAGGTCGTCCTTGCTGTCGCCGACGCACGACAGGTGCGGGGCGGCGGGGATTTTGACTTCGCTTTCCAGCTGCAGAACGGTGTTCAGCGTGCGGTCACGGGTCGAACCGCCAGCGCCGTAGGTGCAGGAAAAGAAGTCGGGGTTGTAAGTGGCCAACTGACGGGCAGTGGCGAGCAGTTTTTCATGCCCAGCATCGGTCTTGGTCGGGAAGAACTCGAAGCTGTAGCGACGGTCTTGGGACATGGAGGAAGCCTCCAGTTACGAGCGGCAAGCTACAAGCTGCGAGAGAAGCGGTGGTGCGCTGATCTATCGAGCGTGAAACCTGCTGCCTGAAACTGTTTTGAAATAGGGGCAGAGCTTTCAAGCTTCGTACGGCAAGTCCGGCTTTTGACCTTGCTTGCCGCTTGAAGCTTGAAGCTCGCAGCTGCTCTTATGCTCTTAGTAGCGGTAAGCGTGCGGCTTGAACGGGCCTTCGACGGTCACGCCGATGTAGTCAGCCTGTTGCTTGGTCAGTTGAGTGACCACGCCGCCGAAGCCGCGAACCATTTCCAGGGCCACTTCTTCGTCGAGTTTCTTCGGCAGTACTTCAACGGTCAGGCGCTCGGCTTTCTGGGCTGGCGACAGGTCGGCGTACTTCTGGCCGAACAGGAAGATCTGTGCCAGCACCTGGTTGGCGAACGAACCGTCCATGATGCGGCTCGGGTGACCGGTTGCGTTGCCCAGGTTCACCAGACGGCCTTCGGCCAGCAGGATCAGGTAGTCGTCGTTCTGTGGGTCGAACGAGCCAGCACCGGTACGGTGGATCTTGTGTACCTGTGGCTTCACTTCTTCCCATGCCCAGTTCTTGCGCATGAAAGCGGTGTCGATTTCGTTGTCGAAGTGACCGATGTTGCAGACAACGGCGCGCTTCTTCAGGGCTTTGAGCATGTTTGCATCGCAAACGTTGACGTTGCCGGTGGTGGTCACGATCAGGTCGATCTTGCCCAGCAGCGCTTTGTCGATGCTCGCTTCGGTGCCGTCGTTGATACCGTCGATGAACGGCGAAACCAGTTCGAAACCGTCCATGCAGGCTTGCATGGCGCAGATCGGGTCGACTTCGGAGACTTTGACGATCATGCCTTCCTGACGCAGGGACTGGGCCGAACCCTTGCCCACGTCACCGTAGCCGATGACCAGCGCTTGCTTGCCGGACAGCAGGTGGTCGGTACCGCGCTTGATGGCATCGTTCAGGCTGTGACGGCAGCCGTACTTGTTGTCGTTCTTGGACTTGGTCACCGAGTCGTTGACGTTGATGGCCGGGATTTTCAGCTCGCCCTTGGCCAGCATGTCCAGCAGACGGTGCACGCCGGTGGTGGTTTCTTCGGTCACGCCGTGGACGCGGTCCAGAACCTGTGGGTATTTCTTGTGCAACAGCTCGGTCAGGTCGCCGCCGTCGTCGAGGATCATGTTGGCGTCCCATGGCTGGCCATCTTTCAGGATGGTCTGCTCCAGGCACCACTCGTACTCTTCTTCAGTCTCGCCTTTCCAGGCGAAAACCGGGATGCCGGCAGCGGCGATGGAAGCAGCGGCCTGATCCTGAGTCGAGAAAATGTTGCAGGACGACCAGCGCACTTCGGCTCCCAGGGCAACCAGGGTTTCGATCAGCACGGCGGTCTGAATGGTCATGTGGATGCAGCCGAGGATTTTTGCGCCTTTCAAAGGCTGCTCGGAAGCGTACTTGCGGCGCAGACCCATCAGGGCCGGCATTTCCGATTCGGCGATGATGGTTTCGCGACGGCCCCAGGCAGCCAGGGACATGTCGGCAACTTTGTAATCGTTAAAATCTGCAGGCGTGATAACAGCGCTCATGAGAGCCTCCATTCGTAATGTATGCGAATGGGCGCCGTTGTGCGTTTAGTGTCCGGCCTGAGCCGGTCAACGCCCCATCCGAGCCTGACAGGTTGAACCTGCTGCAGCGCCCCTCGGACAGGTGGCGGGAAAACGGTATCAAGTGAAGGTTACCGTTTTGAAACGGGGGCGATTATAGCTTTCTTTGAGCTGCGAGTGGCAAGCCGCAAGCGACAAGTAACAGCGGCTCGGCTTTTAACTTGCAGCTCGTCGCTTGAAGCTTGAAGCTGGGGGCGTAACCCTATTGCACAAACAACTCGGAGGCCGCCCCCCCATGAATTTCCACACCCGCAAGTGGGTAAAACCCGAAGACCTCAACCCCAACGGCACCCTGTTCGGCGGCAGCCTGCTGCGCTGGATCGACGAGGAAGCGGCGATCTACGCCATCGTTCAACTGGGCAACCAGCGTGTGGTGACCAAGTACATTTCCGAAATCAACTTCGTCAGCGCCTCGCGCCAGGGCGACATCATCGAACTGGGCATCACCGCCACCGAGTTCGGCCGCACCTCGATCACCCTGACCTGCGAAGTGCGCAACAAGATCACCCGCAAGAGCATCCTGACCGTCGAGAAGATGGTCTTCGTCAACCTCGGCGAAGACGGCTTGCCGGCGCCGCACGGGCGGACCGAGATCAGGTATGTCAAAGACCAGTTCAAGGATGACGTGCCCGTTACCGAGTAATCGCGTCACACCGGCGAACGGAAGCCGAGCGGCGCGTGTCGTAGCCTTATGACCCCGCCACCGGTTTCCCGCCATGACCACACCAACAGACGGCAAGACCCCCGATCTCTCGGCCAAGGAACAGCACGAAGTCGAGAAAAACCAGCCGCCCCGGGCGGCGGTTCTGCATGAAATCATCCGCAAACAGGGCGACCAGGAACTGGAGCGCAGCATCGCCGCGCTGTGGTGGTCGGCGCTGGCGGCCGGGCTGACCATGGGCCTGTCGCTGATGGGCATGGGCCTGCTCAACTCGCGTCTGCCCGAGGGCGACGAATTCAAGGTGATCGCCAGCTTCGGCTACTGCGCAGGCTTTCTCGCGGTGATTCTCGCCCGCCAGCAACTGTTTACCGAAAATACCCTGACCGCCGTGCTGCCGGTGATGACCAAGCCGACCCTGGCCAATTTCGGCCGGTTGATCCGGCTCTGGACCGTGGTGCTGTTCGGCAACCTGTGCGGGACGATTCTGGTGGCGTACGTGATGCTCGAACTGCCGATCTTCGACAGCAAGACCGACGAGGCCTTCCTCGAAATCGGCCGCAAGGTCATGGAGAACCATGCGAGTCAGATGTTCGCCAAGGGCATCGTCTCGGGCTGGATGATCGCCACCATGGTCTGGATGATCCCGTCCATGGAAAGCGCGAAGATGTGGATCATCATCCTCATCACCTATCTGATGGCACTGGGCGATTTCACTCACATCGTGGTGGGGTCGGCGGAGGTGTCGTATCTGGTGTTTGCCGGCGAGTTGCCGTGGAGTGACTTCTGGGCGGTGTTTGCCGGGCCGACGCTGGCGGGAAACATCATCGGCGGCAGTTTCATCTTTGCCCTGATCAGTCATGCGCAGATCCGCAGCGAAAGCGGCGCGCCGAAAGAAACGGATGCGCCGAAGGAATCTGCGGATCAGGCCGAAAAGCCCGATCCGCAGCAGATCAAAAAATGATCAGTGGTGCGCCGGCTCGGCAGCGGTCACCGGCTCGTCGCGGGTTGCGTGCTTGACCAGTTTGCCGATGGTCAGGCCCTGCAACAGGATCGACGACAGCACCACGATGTAAGTGATGCTCAGCAGCAGATCGCGCTCCGGGCCCAGCGGCAGGGCCAGGGCCAGTGCCACCGAAACACCGCCGCGCAAACCACCCCAGGTCAGGATCCGGATGGTGCCGCGCGGCACCGTGCGCCAGCGCCGCAGCAAGACGATGGCCGGGGCCACGGTGAGCAGCCGCGACAGCAGAATCGCCAGCGCCAGCAGGCTTGCCGCCGCCACGTGCAGCCAGTTGAACGGCAGCAGCAACAGCTCCATCCCGATCAGCGCGAACAGCAACGCGTTGAGCATGTCGTCGAGCAACTCCCAGAAACCGTCCAGGTATTTGCGCGTCATGTCGTTCATCGCCAGGTTGCGACCGAGGTTGCCGATGATCAGACCGGCGACCACCATCGCAATCGGCGCCGACACGTGCAGCTCGGTGGCCATCGCCGAACCGCCGATCACCAGGGCCAGGGTCAGCATGACTTCGATCTGATGCTGCTCAATGCTTTTGATCATCAGGTACACCAGATAACCGATCAGCCCGCCGAACAGCACGCCACCGATGGCTTCATGGGCAAACAGCATGGCCGTGGCGCCGACAGTCGGGGTTTCGCCCAGTTGCGCGATGCCCAGCAGCACGGTGAACACCACCACGGCGGTGCCGTCGTTGAAAAGCGATTCGCCGACGATGGTGGTCTTCAGCGGTTTCGAGGCGTTGGCCGTACGCAGCACGCCGAGTACCGCGATCGGGTCGGTCGGGGAAATCAGCGCGCCGAACAACAGGCAGTAGAGGAAGCTCACGTGCCAGCCGAACAGGGCAAAAATGTAATAGGCGAGGCTGCCGATCACGGCGGTGGCGATCAGTACGCCGAAGGTCGCCAGCAGGCCGATGGGCCAGCGGTAACTGCGCAGGTCGTTGAGGTTCACGTGCAACGCACCGGCGAACAGCAGGAACGAGAGCATCCAGTTCATCAGCAGATCGCCGAAGTCGATCTGGCCGATCAGTTGCTGCACGCGCTCTTCCAGACCGGGGTAACCGAGCAGGCTCAAGCCTTGCAGCAACAGGGAAAACATCAGTGCGGTAACCATCACGCCGATGGTCGGGGGCAGGCCGATGAAGCGGAAATTCACGAAAGTGAGGAGGGTGGTGAGGCAGATGAAAGCGGCGACGAGTTCAAGCATCCGGGGTCCTTTGGATGGGGGTGGAAAGACAGCGCGCCCGTTCATGGACGCAAGGGTTGGATGGGCTGACGCCGGGTGGGGACACAATTGTGTCCCCCGGGAAAATCAGCCGGACACATTGACCGCAGCGACACCCCGACGTTGCAGGTAGATGAAAAACAGCGCCGTCAGCACGGTCAGCACGCCTACCAGCGCGCCGGTCCACGGCAGGTCCGCCAGGTCCGCGCCACTGGCCACCACCAGCCCGCCGATCCATGCGCCGGCGGCATTGCCGAGGTTGAAGGCGCTCTGGTTCAGGGTCGAGCCGAGGTTCGGTGCTTCGTGAGCCTGATCGATGATCAGCAGTTGCAGGATCGGGCACAGGGCGAAGGCAAAAATCCCCCACAGCACCAATGTGATTGCCGCCGGAACCACCGAGCGACTGGTCTGGCTGAACGCCGCCAGAATCACCACCACCGCCAGCGCGACACCCACCAATGACGGCAACAGACGACTGTCGGCCAGGCGTCCGCCGAGCATGCTGCCGCCGGTCAGGCCGACACCGAACAACAGCAGCATCACCGTCACGCCGTGGGGGCTGACGCCGGTGATGTCCTGCAAAATCGGCGCGATGTAGGTGAACACGCTGAACAGGCTGGTGGAGGCCAGCACGCTCATGCCCAGTGCCAGCAACACGTTGACCTTGCCCAGCACCTTGAACTCGCTGGCGAGGTTGGCCTTGTCCATCGGGATATGTTTCGGCAACCACAGCCATTGGGCGAGGGCGGCGATCACACCGATCACCGAGACCGCCCAGAAGGTCGAGCGCCAGCCGGCGTACTGGCCGAGCGCCGTGCCCAGCGGTACGCCGAGAACGTTGGCCAGGGTCAGGCCGGTGAACATCATGGCAATCGCCTGCGCCCGCTTGTTCGGTGCGACCAGCCCGGCGGCCACCACCGAACCGATGCCGAAGAACGCGCCGTGGCACAGCGCGGTGACCACTCGCGCCGCCATCAGCGTTGCGTAGTTAGGTGCCAGCGCGCACAGCACGTTGCCGAGGATGAACATCAGCGTCATGCCCAGCAGCGTGGCCTTGCGCGGCATGTTGGCGGTGCCGATCGCCAGAATTGGCGCACCGAACACCACCCCCAGGGCGTAGCCGGTGATCAACAGGCCGGCGTGGGGAATGCTCACCGCGAGGTCGCGGGCGACATCGGGCAGCAGGCCCATGATGACGAATTCAGTGGTGCCGATGCCGAAAGCGGCAACAGCGAGGGCAAGCAAAGCGAGTGGCATGCGCAAGGTCTCTGTCGGTAGTCTTGACGCTTTGATCAGGCATACGCAGGCCGGCGACCGGTCTCGGGCGAGAACGGGGCAGGCAGGAATTATTGGAATTTATCTGTGCGCAACTGAGTGCGGCGTGGTCGCTTGCAGTATAAACAGCTGCTGACACATCGCGAATCAATAATCTGACTAATTGGCTCAGGTTCAACAACAAGAACAAAGGAGTGGCACGTGCTGGCGACAGCTCTGGTGTTGGTGGCGGCGCTGTTGCACGCAGCGTGGAATACGTTGATCAAGTTCAGCGCCGAGCGGCTGCTGGTGGTGGCCTGCATGGACACCGTGGCGCTGTTGTTCGTGGCGCTGGCGATGCCTTTCATCAGCCTGCCGCCGCCGGAAATCTGGCCGTGGATTCTGGCGTCGGCGGCGTTCGAGCTGCTCTATCGCTATCTGTTGATCCAGGCCTATCGGGTCGGCGACCTGGGGCTGGTCTATCCGTTGATGCGCGGATTGTCGCCACTGGTGGTACTGGCGCTGACCCTGATCTTCGCCGGCGAAGTGCTGACCACCCAGCAAATCTTCGGAATCCTGTTGATCCCGCTGGGCATAGCTTGCCTGCTCTGGCAGGGCGGCGGCGGGAAACATTTGCCGTGGGCGATGCTGCCGGTGGTGGCGCTGATCGGCTTGTGCATCGGTTGCTACACCTACATCGACGGTCAGGCGTTGCGGCGCTGGTCGCATCCGCTGGATTACCTGGTCTGGGTCACGCTGCTCAGTGCCTGGCCGTTCCCGTTGCTGGCGTGGGTGGCCAAGCGGCCGGCGTTCAAGCTGTTCTGGCGCGAGCAATGGAAGCTGGGATTGGCGGTCGGGTTCTGCGTGTTGTTCAGCTACGCTCTGGTGCTGTGGGCGATGCAGTTGGGCTCGATTGCCGAAGCGGCGGCGTTGCGTGAAATCAGCGTGATCCTGGTGGTGCTGTTCGGCATGCGTTACCTGAAAGAACCTTTCGGCCGGCCGCGGCTCTTAGCCTGTGGGCTGGTGCTGATCGGTATGTTGGTGATGAAGTTCTGAGCGCCCGGCAACTCTAAAACTCGAAAGAAGGACGGTGTTATGACGGTGGCTTTGTGGTGTGTGTTGATCGCGATTTTTCTGCCCTATCTGTGCACCGTCGTGGCCAAGGCCTCGGGTGGTTTCAGACTGCGGGACAATCATGATCCCCGGGACTTTCTGGACAGCGTGGATGGCGTGGCGCGCCGTGCCCATGCGGCGCAACTGAACAGTTTTGAAGTGACCCCGGCGTTTGCGGCGGCGGTGATCGTCGCGCACCTGGTGGGCACGGCAGAGCTGGTGACGGTCAATGTGCTGGCGGTGCTGTTCATCACCAGTCGCCTGCTCTACATCATTTGCTATCTGGCGGACTGGGCGGCTTTGCGCTCGCTGGTCTGGTTTGTCGGGATGGTGCTGATTGCCAGCTTCTTCTTCGTTTCGATCTGAACCTGAAAAGATCGCAGGCTGACGAGGCCTGCGATCTTTTGCATTGTGCTTACGGCTTGTCGGCAACCTGCGGCACTTGCGGCAACGCCGCACCTTTCGGCCAGAGCATCCAGATCTGCCCTTGCTGCTTCATGTCGCCCGCCAGTTGCCCGGCGGCATCGCCGGTGCCCCAGAACAGATCCGCGCGAACCTCACCGGCAATCGCGCCGCCGGTGTCCTGAGCAGCCACCGGGCGCACCAGCGGCGTGCCGTCGGGGCGAGTGGTCGACAGCCACAACAGGCTGCCCAGCGGAATCACCTTGCGGTCCACAGCCGCGCTGTAACCGGCGGTCAACGGCACGTTCAGCGAGCCGCGCGGCCCTTCGTTGCTGTCCGGGTTGCGGGTGAAAAACACGTAGCTCGGGTTGCTCGCCAGCAGTTCCGGAATGCGCGACGGGTTGGCCTTGGCCCAGTTGCTGATCGCACTCATGGTCACTTCTTCTTTTTTCAGCTCGCCCTGTTCCACCAGCCAGCGGCCGATCGGTCGGTACGGGTGACCATTCTGGTCGGCGTAGGCGATGCGCAGTTGTCGGCCGTCATCGGTCTGAATTCGCCCCGACCCCTGAATCTGCAGGAATTGCAGGTTCATCGGGTCGGTCAGCCAGGCCACGACCGGCGCCTTGACGCCTTGGCTTTCGATGGTCGCCGCATCGTCGTAAGGCTTGAGCACGCGACCTTCGAGGCGGCCGCGCAGGCGCTTGCCTTTGAGTTCCGGGTAAATACTGTCCAGCGAGACAATGATCATGTCTTCGGGCACGCCATACACCGGCACGTTGGCGGTGGCGGTTTGCGTCAGGCTGCCGGGATAGACCGGTTCGTAGTAGCCGGTGATCAGGCCGTTGGGATTGTCGTTTTCGGCGCGCAGGCCGAACACGTCGAGGTTCTGCTTGAGGAAGGCGCGGATGTCGCCGGCACTTTGCGGGACATTGGCGGCGGCTGCACAGGTCGGGCCCCAGACCGGGTCAGCCTTGAGCCGGGTGCAGGCGCTGCGCCAGGAGCCGAAGCCGGCCACCAGATCGCTATCGGACACCGCCGGCAAGGCTTCCCAGGTGGCACTGGAATACGTGGCCAGGGCGTGGGTTTTCGGCTTGGCGCTGTCGCCACCGGTGCAGCCGGCGAGGATTGCCAGCAACGGGAGGGTCGCGATGAGCGGATGACGCCAGGCCTTGAAACGGCTGTTCATGGAGAATTTCCTGTGCCGGTTGCAGAAGTGCTCCATGCGCTCAAGCAACCCTTATTGTTAATAGGGCTATTGGTGTTTGGCGGTGACCCGAGGATACTGGCCGCCGATTTCCGTGACCTGAAGCCACCATGACTCTTAAAAGAATTTCTGTTGTATTGCTGGCCTGTCTGACCTTGTCCGCCTGTGGCGGTGTCGACCCGAATTCCCCGCTGGGCCAGCGCAAGGCGATCTTCAAGCAGATGCTCAAGACCGGCGAAGACTTGGGTGGCATGTTGCGTGGGCGCATCCCGTTCGACGGAGCGAAATTCGCCGAAGGCGCGGTCAAGCTCGATGCGTTGTCCCATGAGCCGTGGAAACATTTCCCGCAGGTGCGCGAAGAAGATCACACCAGCGCCAAGGACGATGTCTGGCAGAAACAGGCCCGCTTCCAGGAAATGGCCCGTACCCTTGAAGCGGCCACTGGTGAACTGGTGATCGCCAGCAAGGTTCAACCCTACAAGGCCAGTAACCTGGGGCCGGCGGTGCAGAAAGTCGAAGATGCCTGCAGTGCCTGCCATAAAGAGTTTCGCGACCACTGATGTTCAAGGGATCACAGCCTTTGGCCGTGATCCCCGGCTTTCTTACTTGTCGAGTTCGTCCAGCGCGTCCTGCAATTCCTTGCGCGATTCGGCGAGCTTGTTCTTGCGCTTGTCGATCTTCTCCGGATCGCCCTTCTTCATGGCCTTGTCCAGATCAGCCTGACGCCTGCTCACTTCGTGCTTGGCGTCGAGTACCTTGTTTTCCCGCTCTTTCTTCAGGCCGGCGTCGGTGCAGTGTTCGGTGACTTCGCGCAGGGCTGTTTCGAGGCCGGCCTGCTGGTCGGCATTGCCGCGGGACTTGGCCTGTTCGATCTGATTGATGATGCCCTGCTTCTTGGCAGCACAACCGGTCAGGCCCGGCGCGTCTTCGTCGGCCATCACGGGGGCGGCGAGGACTGCGCAGAAAGACAGCAGGGCGAGCGGTGCGAGAAATTTCATAAAAGCTCCATGTGCAAAGGCAATCGTATCGGTGAAGCACTGCGCTGTTGGAGCGCTCCGGCGGACTTGGGTTCCCGGCGGGCCGGGGATTGCGTGTTCAGAAGCCGTCGACGCCGGCGGCTTGCAAGGTTTCACTCAGGGCCAGTACCTGCGGGTCACGAAAAAAGGCGCTCAATTGCGCCGCGCGACCCGGGCCGATTCCGGCTTCTGCCTGCCATTGTTCGGTGTTGCGTTGTGCCAGCGCCTGCCATGAATCGGCAAGTGTTGCCTGACCGGTCGGTGGCAGCCCCAGGGCTTTGAGCCACTGCAGGAACGGCCGTTGGCGGGCGCTGTGAAAACTGTGCAGCAGGCGGGCGCTGCTGCGCTCGCCGAGACCGGCAATGTTAGCAAGCTCCGGCCCGTCGAGGGTCAACCAATCCAGCAGGCTGTTCAGGCGGCCTGTTTCCAGAAGTTTCTCCCAGGTGCCGCGACCGACATGGGGCAGGGCCAGTCCCTGCTTGCCGCTGAGCCAGGTCAGGCGGGCGAGGAACTGGCTTTCGCAGCCCGGCGTCGGTTGCCAGCAGCTCAGGGCGTGAAAGTCGCTGGCGAGCGGAACGTTCAGATCCACGCGTTCAGTGCTGCGCAGCACCACGCTGTCGAGGCGCGGAATCGTCAGCCCGGCCAGGCTGATTGCCACCTGATCGCCGGGGCGAATGTCCAGTTCCTGCCAGCGTCTGAGCGAACTGACGCTGACCCGTTTGATCTGCCGGTCATCGAGCATCACCGGCGACAGTTCAAGCACCGGCGTGATGCGCCCGGTGCGGCCGATCTTGAAATTTACTTTGCGCACATCGGCCAGCGCCTGGGCAAAAGGGTATTTCCAGGCGACAGCCCAATAGGGCGGACGAGCTTGCCAGCGCTCTGCCGGTGGCCGCAGGCTTTGGCGCAGAACCACTCCGTCCGTGGCAAATGGCAGTGGCGAGCGATACCAGTGATCGCGCCAGTGTTGCGCTTCGTTCAGGCTGGCGACGGCCTGGGTGTAGGGCTCCGTGGTGGGAAAACCGAACTGCGTCAGCGCCGCGATTCGCTCCGGCAAGTCCTTCGGCCCTTGCGGCCAGTCCCAGACAAACAGCCCGATGCCGGCGGCGTGTTCCGCGTCGAGATCCTTGCGCCCCAGCAGCCCGGCCACGGTGGCGCGGGCGTTGGCGCTGCCGGCACGTGCCTGTGTATGTCCGTTCAAACGCCAGTAGAGTTCGCCTTGCACCAGCATGTCCTGCGGTTGCGTCAGCTGTTGCGGAATGGCTCCGATCCTTTTTGCCGATACGGTCCAGTCCTGCCCGCGAACCCCATCCCCGCGACTGATCGCCTGATGCAGTCGGCCGTTGCGATAGATCAGGGTGACCGCCACGCCATCGACCTTGGGTTGTACCCAGACGTTTTGGCGGTCGCGCAGCCAGGTCGCGATGTCCGCCGCGTCGTGAAGCTTGTCCAGACCGGTGTGAGCGACCGGGTGCGCAACCGGGCCTGATGCGGTGCGCAACGGCTCGGGCGGTGAAGGAAGTTTGAAGCACTGGCGCCATTGGTTCAGGCGAAGGCGGGACTGATCGTAGAGCTCATCGGCGATTACCGAGCGACCTTCGCGATGATAGGCGTCGTCCCAGCGGTCGATCTGTTGTTGCAGGGCGGCGACTTCGCTCGAAGCCCGGGCGGCGGCCCAGTCGGGGCAGTCGGCAGCGAAGGTGTTGAGGTGGAAAAACGGCAGGAAAAACAAAAACAGGCGCAGTGTGGCAAGCATCGTGAGCGTCCTTGCTCAGAGAGATACCTGAAGGCTAGCCGGGATTTTGAAGCGGGCCGGGCGGCTGTTTTGCCGGTTGTTTCGCGGCCATGAAAAAGCCCCGCACGGCGAACCGTGCGGGGCTTCTTGTACCGCCAGGAAAATTACAGGCCGGCAGCGGAACGCAGAGCGTCGGCGCGGTCGGTTTTTTCCCAGGTGAACGTGGAGAAGGTGTCTTCGCCAACGGTCTTGGTCTGCGGAGCGCGGCCGAAGTGGCCGTAGGCTGCGGTTTCCTGGTACATCGGGTGCAGCAGGTCCAGCATGGTGGTGATCGCGTATGGACGCAGGTCGAACACTTCGCGGACCAGTTTGATGATCTTGTCATCGCTGATCTTGCCGGTGCCGAAGGTGTTCAGCGAGATCGAGGTAGGCTGGGCCACACCGATCGCGTAGGAAACCTGGATCTCGCAACGCTCGGCCAGGCCGGCAGCCACGATGTTCTTGGCAACATAACGGCCAGCGTAGGCAGCCGAACGGTCAACCTTGGATGGATCCTTGCCGGAGAACGCGCCGCCGCCGTGACGGGCCATGCCGCCGTAGCTGTCGACGATGATCTTGCGACCGGTCAGGCCGCAGTCACCTACCGGGCCGCCAATGATGAACTGGCCGGTCGGGTTGATGTGGAACTGGGTGTCCTTGCTCAGCAGTTCGGCAGGCAGCACGTGCTTGACGATCAGCTCCATCACGCCTTCGCGCAGGTCGTTGTACGACACTTCAGGGTTGTGCTGGGTCGACAGAACCACGGCGTCGATACCGACAACCTTGCCGCCTTCATAACGGCAGGTCACTTGCGACTTGGCGTCCGGACGCAGCCAAGGCAGCAGACCCGACTTGCGGGCTTCGGCCTGACGCTGCACCAACTGGTGCGAGAAGGTGATCGGTGCCGGCATCAGCACGTCGGTTTCGTTGCTGGCGTAGCCGAACATCAGGCCCTGGTCGCCGGCGCCCTGATCTTCAGGCTTGGCACGGTCAACACCCTGGTTGATGTCAGGGGACTGCTTGCCGATGATGTTCATCACGCCGCAGGTCGCGCCGTCGAAGCCGACGTCGGAGCTGGTGTAGCCGATGTCGCAAATCACGTCACGAACGATCTGCTCCAGGTCGACCCAGGCGCTAGTGGTCACTTCACCGGCAACGATGGCCACGCCAGTCTTGACCAGGGTTTCCACCGCAACGCGTGCGTGCTTGTCCTGGGCAATGATGGCGTCCAGCACTGCATCGGAAATCTGGTCGGCGATTTTGTCCGGATGTCCTTCAGACACGGACTCGGAGGTGAAGAGGGAGTATTCGCTCATCTCGATGTTTTCCTGAATTTACCGATGGTGAGTGTCGCCAGCCGGTCGCTGAAAATGGCGAACCTGGATCTGGAAACCATTACGTAAGCCTACATAGAGGCTTTCCCCGGGAACGAGTCCCGCAGCGGTGGCCCAACGGGCCAGATCGTCCTGTTCAAACCCCAACCACAGATCACCGCAGGCCTCCCTGGCCCAACTCTGGTTGTGGCTACATAACTCTGTCACGAGCAGGCTACCGCCCGGTTGCAGCAGGCTGGCCATGTGCTTGAGCGCTTCGGCCGGCGCGGCGAAATGGTGCAACACCATGTTCAACACCACGCAATCGGCCTGAAGGCTCACGCCATTCAATGCATCGGCCAATTGCAGGCTGACGTTAGCCAGCTGTTCACGTTCACATACCTGGCGAGCCAGTTCGAGCATCGCCGCGCTGTTGTCCAGTGCGGTTACGGTGTCGAAGCGACGCGCCAGTTCCGGCAGGAATGCACCATCGCCGGGGCCGACTTCAATGGCCGTGGCTGCGCCATCGAAATTCAGTTTGTCGAGCAGGGCCAGCACGCTTTCACGGTACTGCGGCAGGCCGGCAATCAAATCCTGCTGGGCGCGGAATTTCTCTGCAACCCTTGCGAAAAAGTCCTGGCTGTTGGCCGCGCGTTGCCCGTGAACCAGTGCGATCCGGGTTTCCACGTCGGCCGGCAGCGCCAGATTGTCGACTTCTTCTAACAATGCAGCGTGCAACTTGCCTCCCAGCAACTCGGTGTGGGGCAGGGCGCGGCGATAGAACACCGCATTGCCTTCGCGGCGAGTCGCCACCAGATCCGCCTGCGCCAGCACTTTAAGGTGATGGCTCATGCCGGACTGGCCGATACCGAAAATCTGCGCCAGTTCCAGTACGCCGAACGAGTCGTTGGCCAGGGCACGCAATACATTCAGCCGCAGCGGATCGCCGCCGGCCTTGCACAGGGCCGCCAGCTCGTCGCAATCGTCATGGCGAATGGAAGGCACGCGTAAGTTCATAGGGCTGGCAGTCTAGTGACGGCCCGGAAGCACCGCAAGGTCTATATCAAAAAGTTTTGATATTGCTCGATGGATGGCGCATTCGATTGCACTTCTCACTGCCCGGTCAACTCTACAAACGAACAGCGGAAAGGTTTCACCAACCGAAACCGATGTTATCCAATGGAAAAACGCCTCCGGATGACTATCTGTCATTGCCCCGAGGCGCTCGGGTGAGGGAAAATGCCCTCCTTTTTTCCGTTTCAATCTATTCACACCCAGGAGATCAGCGATGCCTAGCCGTCGTGAGCGTGCCAACGCCATTCGTGCCCTCAGCATGGATGCCGTGCAAAAAGCCAACAGCGGCCATCCCGGTGCCCCTATGGGTATGGCAGATATCGCCGAAGTGCTTTGGCGCGACTACCTCAAGCACAACCCGAGCAATCCATCGTTCGCCGACCGTGACCGCTTCGTGCTGTCCAACGGCCACGGCTCGATGTTGATCTACTCGCTGCTGCACCTGACCGGCTACGACCTGTCGATCGACGACCTGAAGCAATTCCGTCAACTGCACAGCCGTACCCCGGGCCACCCGGAATTCGGTTACACCCCGGGCGTTGAAACCACCACCGGCCCGCTGGGTCAGGGCCTGGCCAACGCTGTGGGCTTCGCCTTGGCAGAAAAAGTCCTGGGCGCGCAGTTCAACCGCCCTGGCCACAACATCGTCGACCACCACACCTACGTGTTCCTGGGGGATGGCTGCATGATGGAAGGCATTTCCCACGAAGTCGCTTCCCTGGCCGGCACTCTGGGCCTGGGCAAGCTGATCGCCTTCTACGATGACAACGGCATTTCCATCGACGGCGAAGTCGAAGGCTGGTTCACCGACGACACGCCGAAGCGTTTCGAATCGTACAACTGGCAAGTGATCCGCAACGTTGACGGTCACGACCCGGAAGAGATCAAGACCGCCATCGAGACCGCTCGCAAGAGCCCGCTGCCGACCCTGATCTGCTGCAAGACCACCATCGGTTTCGGTTCGCCGAACAAGCAAGGCAAGGAAGATTGCCACGGCGCCCCGCTGGGTGACGCGGAAATCGCCCTGACCCGTCAGGCGTTGAACTGGAACCACGGCCCGTTCGAAATCCCGGCCGACATCTATGCCGAGTGGGATGCCAAGGAAAAAGGCCGCGCCGCCGAAGCCGAGTGGGATCAGCGTTTCGCTGCCTACTCCGCCGCGTTCCCGACCGAAGCCAACGAACTGATCCGTCGCCTGAGCGGCGAGCTGCCGGCCGACTTCTCCGAGAAGGCTGACGCCTACATCGCCGACGTTGCTGCCAAAGGCGAAACCATCGCCAGCCGTAAAGCCAGCCAGAACGCCCTGAACGCGTTTGGTCCGCTGCTGCCGGAAGTGCTGGGCGGTTCGGCTGACCTGGCCGGTTCCAACCTGACCCTGTGGAAAGGCTGCAAAGGCGTCAGCGCCGAAGACGCCAGCGGCAACTACATGTACTACGGCGTGCGCGAATTCGGCATGACCGCGATCATGAACGGCGTTGCCCTGCACGGCGGTCTGGTGCCTTACGGCGCGACCTTCCTGATGTTCATGGAATACGCCCGCAACGCAGTGCGCATGTCCGCCCTGATGAAGCAGCGCGTGATCCACGTCTACACCCACGACTCCATCGGTCTGGGCGAAGACGGCCCGACGCACCAGCCGATCGAGCAACTGACCAGCCTGCGCAGCACGCCGAACCTCGACACCTGGCGTCCAGCCGATGCCGTTGAATCGGCAGTGGCCTGGAAAAACGCGCTGGAGCGCAAGGACGGCCCGTCGGCGCTGATCTTCTCGCGTCAGAACCTGCAGCACCAGACCCGTGATGCCGGCCAGATCGCCGACATCCGCCGTGGTGGCTACGTGCTGAAGGACTGCGCAGGCGAGCCTGAGCTGATTCTGATCGCCACCGGTTCGGAAGTTGGTCTGGCCGTTCAGGCCTACGACAAACTCACCGAGCAGGGCCGCAAGGTGCGCGTGGTTTCCATGCCATGCACCAGCGCGTTCGACGCTCAGGACGCCAGCTACAAGCAATCGGTCCTGCCGTTGCAGGTCAGCGCACGTATTGCGATCGAAGCGGCCCATGCCGACTTCTGGTTCAAGTACGTGGGTCTGGAAGGTCGCGTGATCGGCATGACCACCTACGGCGAATCGGCTCCGGCTTCGGCACTGTTCGAAGAGTTCGGCTTCACCCTGGAAAACATCCTGGGTCAGGCTGAAGAGCTGCTGGAAGACTGATCCAGAAGTTTTGTCGTCTGGACTGCCGTCCATCGCGAGCAGGCTCGCTCCCACAGGGAATTTGTTGTGTGACACAAACTGTGCTCACTACAAAGACCCAATGTGGGAGCGAGCCTGCTCGCGATAGCGGTGGTTCGAACAACAATGCAATAACGGATACACCACGGTAATCGAGAACCCCATGCCTCAACCGCGTCCCTACAAAGTTGCACTCAACGGCTACGGCCGCATTGGTCGTTGCGTCTTGCGTGCGTTGTTCGAGCGAGGCGAGAAGGCCGGGTTCGAGATTGTCGCGATCAACGATCTGGCCGACATGGCCAGCATCGAATACCTGACACGCTTCGACTCCACCCACGGCCGGTTCCCGGGCGAGGTGAAGGTCGACGGCGATTGTCTGCATATTAATGGCGACTGCGTGAAGGTCCTGCGCAGTGCCACCCCCGAAGGCATCGATTGGGCATCGCTGGGCGTCGATCTGGTGCTCGAATGCTCCGGCGCCTGGCACACCCGCGCAGACGGCCAGCGTTTCCTCGACGCCGGCGCGCCGCGTGTACTGTTTTCGCAGCCAATGGCCAGCGAGGCGGATGTCGACGCCACCATCGTCTACGGCGTCAATCAGGATTGCCTGACCGGCGACGAACTGCTGGTGTCCAACGCCTCCTGCACCACCAACTGCGGCGTACCGCTGTTGCGTCTGCTGGATCAGGCGGTCGGCCTGGATTACGTATCGATCACCACGATTCACTCGGCGATGAACGATCAGCCGGTGATCGACGCCTATCACCACGAAGACCTGCGCCGCACCCGTTCGGCGTTCCAGTCGGTGATCCCGGTGTCCACCGGTCTGGCGCGTGGTATCGAGCGCCTGCTGCCGGAACTTGCCGGGCGAATTCAGGCCAAAGCCGTACGCGTGCCGACGGTCAACGTGTCCTGCCTCGACATCACGATGCAGACCGCGAGCGACACCGACGCCGGCGAGGTCAACCGGATCCTGCGCGACGCCGCCACCAGCGGCCCGCTCAAAGGTCTGTTGGCCTACACCGAATTGCCTCACGCCAGTTGTGATTTCAACCATGACCCACATTCGGCCATCGTCGATGCCAGTCAGACCCGCGTTTCCGGCCCTCGGCTGGTAAACATCCTGGCCTGGTTCGACAACGAATGGGGTTTTGCCAACCGAATGCTGGATGTTGCAGAACACTATCTGCAAACAGCGACTTCAAAAAAACCGTAGGAAGTGCGACCCATGACCGTGTTGAAGATGTCCGACCTCGATCTGCAAGGTAAGCGCGTATTGATCCGCGAAGACCTCAACGTCCCAGTCAAGGACGGTGTTGTCACCAGCGATGCGCGTATCCTGGCTTCGCTGCCGACCATCAAGCTGGCCCTGGAAAAAGGCGCGGCCGTGATGGTCTGCTCGCACCTGGGTCGTCCGACCGAAGGCGAATTCTCCGCCGAGAACAGCCTCAAGCCTGTCGCCGATTACCTGAGCAAGGCTCTGGGCCGCGAAGTGCCGCTGGTGGCTGATTACCTGGGCGGCGTTGACGTCAAGGCCGGCGACATCGTGCTGTTCGAAAACGTGCGCTTCAACAAGGGCGAGAAAAAGAACGCCGACGAGCTGGCCCAGCAATACGCCGCCCTGTGCGACGTGTTCGTGATGGACGCTTTCGGCACCGCTCACCGCGCCGAAGGCTCGACCCACGGCGTCGCCAAGTTCGCCAAAGTCGCCGCTGCCGGCCCGCTGCTGGCTGCTGAGCTGGACGCACTGGGCAAAGCCCTGGGCGCCCCGGCCAATCCGATGGCGGCCATCGTTGCCGGTTCCAAGGTCTCGACCAAACTCGACGTGCTGAACAGCCTGAGCCAGATCTGCGATCAACTGATCGTCGGCGGCGGCATCGCCAACACCTTCCTCGCTGCGGCCGGTCACCCGGTCGGCAAGTCGTTGTACGAGCCGGACCTGCTGGACACCGCGCGCGCCATCGCCGCCAAGGTCAGCGTGCCGCTGCCGGTCGACGTGGTGGTTGCCAAGGAATTCGCTGAAAGCGCCGAAGCGACCGTGAAACTGATCTCTGACGTCGCTGCCGATGACATGATCCTCGACATCGGCCCGCAAACCGCGGCCAACTTCGCCGAACTGCTGAAGTCGTCGAAAACCATCCTGTGGAACGGCCCGGTCGGCGTGTTCGAATTCGACCAGTTCGGCAACGGCACCAAAGTGCTGGCCGAAGCTATCGCTGAAAGCGCGGCGTTCTCGATTGCCGGTGGTGGCGACACCCTGGCGGCCATCGATAAATATGGCGTGGCGGAAAAGATCTCCTACATTTCCACCGGCGGTGGCGCGTTCCTCGAATTCGTCGAAGGCAAGGTGCTGCCGGCCGTTGAAGTCCTGGAAAGCCGGGCCAAGGCCTGAGGCCGCCCGATTGGCCAGGCAAAGGAGTGTTCAGATGGTCAAGTCGTTAGCGCTGTTGTTGCTGACCGGTACGCTGGCGGCCTGCGGGAGTAACCCGAAGGCCGAGCCGACACCGGCACCGGGCGAGGCCCAGAAAGGCTGCTACCAGGCCGACTGGCAGGCCGAAACCAACCCGGTGCTGAACAAGCGCTCGGGCCCGGACGGTCTGGACAAATACGAGACGCAAACCCCGGCCAAGGAACATGGTTGTCCTTGACCGGTCTGACTCTTTAACTCAGGGCCGGCGGCGTGCGCTGCCGGTCGAGGAACACGGATGAAAGGCTTGATCGCCGTTGCGGCACTGGGATTGTTGGGTGGTTGCGCGCAGTGGAACCCGTTCCAGTCATCCGCCCCTGTGGATAACTGGACCATCTGGACCTGCGACAGCCAGGCCAAGGTGCTGTGGCGCTTCACCGATGCCGCCCGCAAGGAAGTCGATGTGCGTCTGGGCGGCGGCGATCAGGTCTATCGCCTGAAAGAAGAGCCGGGCGCCTCGGGCGCGCTGTACAGCGACGACATGCTGGCGTTTCACATCAAAGGTAATGAAGGCCTGGTTTACTGGGTCGCCACCAATGATTTGATCGGCCGGGGCTGCAAAGCCGAATAAAACAGAATTTGCTTTATCGAATCACCAGGCCGGGCCTCAACCCCCGATCTGCAATCACTTGAATAGCCGCCGCCGCTCCGGCAGGCTGGCACGATTAACGACCCAAACCGGGAGAGAGACACACAATGGCACTTATCAGCATGCGCCAGATGCTGGACCACGCAGCCGAGTTCGGCTACGGCGTTCCAGCCTTCAACGTCAACAACCTTGAGCAGATGCGCGCCATCATGGAAGCCGCTGACAAGACTGACTCCCCGGTGATCGTTCAGGCTTCGGCCGGTGCCCGCAAATACGCCGGCGCCCCGTTCCTGCGTCACCTGATCCTGGCGGCAATCGAAGAATTCCCGCACATCCCGGTGTGCATGCACCAGGACCACGGCACCAGCCCTGACGTCTGCCAGCGCTCGATCCAGTTGGGCTTCAGCTCGGTCATGATGGACGGCTCCCTCGGTGAAGACGGCAAGACCCCGACCGACTACGAATACAACGTCCGCGTGACCCAACAAACCGTCGCCATGGCTCACGCCTGCGGCGTTTCGGTAGAAGGCGAGCTGGGCTGCCTGGGTTCGCTGGAAACCGGCATGGCCGGTGAAGAAGACGGCATCGGCGCCGAAGGCGTTCTGGATCACAGCCAGATGCTGACCGACCCGGAAGAAGCCGCTGACTTCGTCAAGAAGACTCAAGTTGATGCCCTGGCCATCGCCATCGGCACCAGCCACGGCGCCTACAAGTTCACCAAGCCACCTACCGGTGACGTGCTGGCGATCGACCGCATCAAGGAAATCCACAAACGCATCCCGAACACCCACCTGGTGATGCACGGTTCCTCGTCGGTTCCACAAGAGTGGCTGGCGATCATCAACCAGTACGGCGGCGACATCAAAGAAACCTACGGCGTACCGGTTGAAGAAATCGTCGAAGGCATCAAGCACGGCGTGCGCAAGGTCAACATCGACACCGACCTGCGTCTGGCATCCACCGGCGCCATGCGTCGCCTGATGGCCACCAACCCGAGCGAATTCGACCCGCGTAAATTCTTCGGTGAAACCGTGAAGGCGATGCGCGATGTATGTATCGCTCGTTACGAAGCTTTCGGTACTGCCGGCAACGCTTCGAAGATCAAGCCGATCTCGCTGGAAAGCATGTATCAGCGTTATCTGAAGGGTGAGTTGAACGCCAAGGTCAATTGAGACTGGGTGTTGAGCTGATTTGAAAGAAACCCGCCGTGAGGCGGGTTTTTTGTGGGTGGCGATTTTGTGCGCGTCACCCAAAAGTCAGGGTGAATGGCGCTGCTGCCTGCTCAATGGCACTCACCACATGAGGCGCCTGTTCCCGATATTGTGGATAGCGCGCTAGTACCGCTTCAACCGAGGCAAGCAATCGCTGAATGCGCGCCCTCGGCTGCTCGATCTCACAGGTGTGGGCAAACTCCAGCAATCCCTGTCGCGAGGCAAACATCGACTTGTTGCCCGCCAGATCCAGAGCCAGCACATCCTCCGGAATATAAGCCGTGGTGTTGACGATGTCATAAGCCGGCGCCAGGCGCGCGTCGCGCTGAGTGGGTTCGGAGTAAAGCAATCCAAAGTTTTTCAAATGAGCGTCGCCATTCCCGACAATGCAGCTCAAGGCAACGCCATCGAAAAGTTGATCAAGTGATGCGCGTACATGCTCGGCCGGGCAGTACACACGGATGGCCTTGGCAATTGCCGCATAGCTTTTGCTGTACTTCTGGCTGGCCGACAACCCCATCAACACTGCCATGTCTTCAAAACCGATCGGGTTGAGCTGATCGTCGCGGTCAAAGCGGCGCATGACGAACAGCTTGGCATTATCGGAAATGTAAAACGGCGGAACGGGAATACCCGCTTCTTTCGCCATGGACATACAAAGGAATTCGTTGACTGCCAGACCGGGAAATTCGTCTCGGCCACTTTTGATAATCAAGTCTGAGGTTTTCGAGGTCACGCGGGGTAACGCGGCTTCCTGTTGTTCCGGAACCAGCAATTTTGGCTGAACACCCGAAATGCCTGCTCGCAGAATGTAGCGATCCATCAGGCCGGCGAAGATATCTTCCGTGCCGTCCCACGTCAGAATCTCCTCAAGTTTTTCTCCTGGAAATTGTTGTTCTTCCAGCAAGGCATCAACCGTGTCAGAGCGCACTTGAACCCTGCCGATGGGTGAAGTACTACCGGAAAGCGCCAATAGAAGCATCGGATCGACATTCACCGTCTTGGCCAAGCGATTACGCAGTTGCTCCAGCACGTAGCCTTCCGGCAGGTTCATCTGAAAAACAGGGTGGAGCTCGCGTCGGCGAAACTCGTCATGCCGCACTGGCATCGACAGGCTGATAGCCACATCTGGCAATGCATCGTCGTGATAACGGAACGTGAAGTCCTCGCCATCGCTGAAAAGCCTGCCACTATGCCCCTCAGGCGTACTGACTTTGAGAGAGATCATTTTCATTCGAATAAATCCCCAAGCTCTTCAAGGGTTGGCATGGCGGCTGGGACGACAGCGAGTTCGCAATCCAGTGCACCGAGCACGCGCGCATAGGCGATCATGCCAACAGAAAGGGTGCCTTTTTCTACGGCGATGACCTTGTATCGTGTCAGCCCGGCGAGGTCGGCAAGCTGAGCTTGGGTCAGGCCTCGGCGAATACGCTTTTCGCGCAACTGGTCGCCAAGGCGAGCGATCAACAAAAAATAATCCATGTGCTGCTACCGGAACATAAATATATGAATGTTACGTTAGCACAACATTCTGGTAGGGGTAGTGTTTCGTAGGCTTACCGCAGACGGATCGTCGAAGGCATCAAGCACGGCGTGCGCAAGGTCAACATCGATACCGACCTGCGTCTGGCATCCACCGGCGCCATGGGTCGCCTGATGGCCACCAACCCGAGCGAATTCGACCCGCGTAAATTCTTCGGTGAAACCGTGAAGGCGATGCGCGATGTATGTATCGCTCGTTACGAAGCTTTCGGTACTGCCGGCAACGCTTCAAAGATCAAGCCGATCTCGCTGGAAAGCATGTATCAGCGTTATCTGAAGGGTGAGTTGAACGCCAAGGTCAATTGAGACTGGGTGTTTAGCTTAAGAAGCGGGTTTTCTTTTGCCTGGGTTTTATGTCGAGCTAATATTCTGCTGCGTGAAATGTCACCTATAACGGACAAAATCCAGACTGCCTTGGCCGAAGTCCGATATAGGTGACATATGAAACCGTCATTAGACGGCTTTGTGTTTGATAAGCGCGTTAGCACTTTGTGAAGTTAATGTTATAGGTTTTACCTACATTCGGCCCGCCGCGATCGACTCGAACCGTACCATTTAAATTGGAGCAACTCTCTTCAGGTGAACTCATGCTAATGGCGAGCATATTAAATTCAGGACCTCCGGCCTCTGCTTGCAGATTAAAATTTACGGCGGATCCATATGATGGGTTTTGATGAAAAAAAACTTCCAGCAACGTTAAAGTAAAGCCCAAAGTAAGCCATGCTAGCTTGACTTATGTTGCCTGTCTGTGGATCTGATGAATTGATTGTCAACGTGGCGTTGTGGCTCTCGCCGGCATCATATACACGTCCGTTATAAGTTCCATTCGGATCGATCTGGTCCATTTGTTTTTCCTTCATCTGTTGTGTAAAAAGGTGACGGATTAATTCTTTGTGGTAAATAAATCCGTCCCCAATTTTCCTCGAGCGTATTGCCGAGGCGATGACTCAAGCGTTGGCGAATCATCAGGCGCGAGTGAACGGAGAGTTGTTTGCTGATATGCAGCGGGAATGGGATGCGGGGCGGGTAGTGGCGTTGAATGACTCCGTCGGCTCAGGAATGAAACGAAAGCCAATCGGTACGACCCGTATTTGATACCTGTCGGCTGAGTTGAAACTAAAGTAAAGCGGGTGGGCAGATTTATTTAATCGATCAGCAGATAAATAAATCTGTCCCAATTTTTCATGTTTCTAAAGCAGGTCCCGCATCGACGATTAAAATAATTGCCGAAGTGGGAGGTTCTGCAGTTACAGTCCGTTGCGCGATGTCACTTTTGGAGCGTTGTATGGTGACTCTGCCAATTGTTTCTATTTCGTATGATAAATCTGCTAGCTCTGCTAGATCAGAGCCGGGGCCGAGTAAACCTTTTCGAACTATGAACTCAGCGCCGGGGGCGAACTTTAATGGGTGGCGTTTGCGGATGCCATAATATCCTTCGTCGTTCAGAATTAGTAAGTTATTATAGTGGAGTCTAGCATTTGAGAGCGGTTCATCATTGAAGGAAACACTTGAAATATCACGTACAAATACTATTTGCTTACGATTTGTAGTGCGTTCTACGATGCCTATTGTTTCAGTGTCTTCTTTGGTAACGTGAACTATTCCTTCTATTACATCGCCTTTAGTAGTCAGGACGGTTAATTCTGAGCCGCTTTCGATTTTAAATGCCAGTAAACTTCTTTTAAGGCCCATTTGCGTTATTCCTTTTGTGGGTGTGGAGGTGAAGTAAAGCGGGGGCAGATTTATTTAATCGATCAGCAGATAAATAAATCTGTCCCAATTTTTTTAATCGATCAGCAGATAAATAAATCTGTCCCAATTTTTCTATTTCTCTTCTCCATTTTGCTTTCAGCTCAATCGGTTGACTGCTGAGTAAGTGTCGTTCGAATCCGTTCTCTTTTGCTCCACTATTGAACCAGTTTGTCTAGGGGGTCTGGATTGTAAAAAAAAGAGACTTCATGGCATAAACAGTGTTATTTGCATTGTCTGTCACAGAGCCATAACATTCAATTAGGCCATTATCCAGTTTTTCCATGCTTGGAATTGCCATGAAGATCCTAACGTCGGCATTGTTGTAATTGCTGGGGAGTGTCCGCTGGTTGGTGAATGAGTTTGCAGTTATGCCTGTACTGTTATTGTCTGCGTTAAAGTCTATTACCATGCCCGGTTTAAATGGAATGGATCTTGGAAACAGAAAGGTACAGCCGCCTAGGAATTGATACTTATCGTATGGTTTGTTGTACAAGGTATAGGCTACATTGTTTATGTCCTTGGGTTTTACACCCATGATGGGTTCTGCTATTTCAGTTGTTGTGTCTGAATAGAAGTGTGTAAGTGGTTCGTCAACAATAATGTACGAGGTGGCCATGGAGAGCTTCCTTGTTTGTTCGAGTGATCACGCTATCTTTCAATGCTGGATTGTCAGATAGCGTTGTCCTGTTGTTATCAATGCGCTTGTGTATGGCCCCGGAAATCATTGCCAGCAAACAGTCATGATGTTTGCGGTAATGCCGTTTTGGTTTTTAAGACAATTTAGAGAAGTTTCAGGATGGATATCTAATTTTTTATCTGGCTAGGTGCAAAATAATTGCGATTTCTCGTGATAGTGAATGTTTATCAATGATGCTAGGAAAGTCAAATTCATAATCAACTGGCCTAATAAAATCGAAGTTCTCTACGTTCCACACTGATGGTAAGAGCACTCCATGCACTTCATGCACTGCAGGTTCAGGTTCAGGTTCAGGTTCACGTGCAGGTGCAGGTGGAAGTGGAGGATGCATTTGGAATGTACCGTCTGGATGTTTGTACCATCTGCTTAGTGCGAAGGAATTATTTAGTGATTCTTCAGTCAGTTTGAGTGATTTAATTTCCTCCATGTTGATTTTTATTGTTGATCCTGACTGGCTATCTTTGATTGATACGCTGTTATTAGCTTGATCGATGTTGTCTATTTCTCCGTTAACTACTTTTGTTTTTCCATTTTTTACTTGTACTGCAAGGATTTTGGATCCAGTACTATAGATAACGCCGATTTTTTCGCTTCGAAATCCCATTTTCATGCTCCTTTACTTTCTTTCGTGGTGATGGATTCAGTTTGAGCGGTTTTTCTGCGCCTTGCACCTGTCAAATGTGACAGGTTTATAGTCTTGTTCGGAATTTGAAATTGGTTTTTTATAGTCTTTCTATATTTTGGTCTTTTTTTTGGAGGGGCTCGTTTTTTCAAGTTTGAGCAAATGACGTTTGTCAGTAATCGCTTTTTGACCGAGAGTTGTTCGAAATGGTGGCGGGTTAATTAAAAGTGAAAGGTGACAAAGAGAAATGGGTCTCCCATTAGCCGATCTCCAGTCAAGTTAATGGGCGCTCGGCCAGTTGTACTTGCGTCAGGCCACGAGCTATACGTTTTTCGCGTAGTTGATTACCTAGACGGCTGATCCATAGGACGTAGTCTATGTTCCGCTACCGCAACATTTGAAGATTCATGTTGTGCAATCACAATATTTCACTTCGAGAAACCCGCCGTGAAGCGGGTTTTTTTAGATAGACCGGATTATTTCGGCTCTACGTGATCCAGCGCTTGATTTACCGCCAGTTCTCCAAGCATCACCAGTTGCGCAATGCCTATAGCGGTTTTGCGGTCGGTGGGAGGGAGAGTGGCGGCGAAGTTGTTGAGCATTTCGCTGGCGGAGCCGAGGGTTTCGCTGGCGTTGGCCAGCAGGGATTCGGTGTTGTAGGCGGGGTTGGCGAAGTACATGCGGTCGGGTTCGTTGACCGTGGCCATGATGCGGGCGCCGGGGCAGAGGTAGTGGTCGAGGGCGCGTTCGGCGGCTTCGTTGAGTTTTTTGGAATCGAGGGATTCGTAGGGGGAGGCCAGATCGGTTTCTGGCGGGTTCGGCGTAATTTTGAACATATGCTGAAAACTCCTGTAAGGAGCTGCTTGTCCTTCCCTACTAAAAGAAGGGTGGCAGCTGTGCGCAGGTTAGTAGACCGGGGAGTATTCAGCATTGACCGGCGCGCCGAAGCGCCCTGCGCACAGCCACCATCACAGTCAGACTGGAATGTCTGATAGACAGCGCGTTGCACGTAGCTGAAAACACCACGGGCTACTAAACCCGATCACTGCGAATCAGTGACCGGAATCAAGTTACCGATGGCCCTCCAGGCGCACAAGCCGGCGGATTCTGGCGTACCGGTAGGCAGCGACGCAAGCCGTTGTAGGCTTCAGGAAGTAACGCGAACCGTCTTTAAACAGAAGCCTTAAACGGTCGCGTGGCTACTATTTATCGTGATCAATATCCAGCTTGCTGAACGTCACCTGCCCACCCTCGCTGGTGTACCCGGTGTTGTCCTGCACATACACACCCGCCTTGAAATACAGCGGTTTGTTGCGCCACGTCGCGCTGATCTGCGAATCCCACTGATACCCGGCCGCACTCACGCCCAGCGCGCCGCCGGGGCTCAGGTGAATGAGGTAGTTGAACTCGCGATTGAGTTTGATCCCGGTGGCGAGGGTGATGACGCGGCTTTCGGCCTGATCCGGATGGGTGCGCAGTTTGATCACCAGGTTGCCGGTCTCGGTTTTTTCTTTGTATTGGTATTCAAGCTTGAGCATCGGCTTCTGGCTTTCATAGGCGTGGATCTGGCCGATGACGATCTTGCCGGAACTGGGCACCTTGTTGACCGAGAGGGTCGCGCGCAGCAGGTTGTCGGCGTCGGGGTAATACCAGTTGCGCAATGTTCCGTTGCTGTAGGTCTCGCGCAGTTCGGTACGCGGATAAATGGCGTTCTCGGTTTTCGAACCGGTCACCGGGGACCAGAAAAACAGGGTGCCGGTGTCGGAATGGAAGTACTGATCCTTGAAGCCGTTCACCAGTTTGGAGGTTTCGACGGTGTAGGGCGGGCTGCCAACGGGAACGCTGAGGTTCCAGGTTGCGAGGTCGATCATGTCGGTTCTTCCACTCTGTTGCTGTTGCACGCGCGTGCCAGAAGCTCTAGCCCGCGCCTCTTGGGGGCGGCCTTTATAAGCGTAGAGGGATTTTTTGTTAATGGCCGTCCGGCAGATGATTGGCGTCAACATCCTGTCGAAATGCCACCTTTCCCGGTTTTCGGGGGCTTCAGCGGTGACCGTTAGTCGGCTGCCTGCTGGTTTGTTTAAATGATGGCTGGATGACAGCTATTGCTTTTACAGATCCCGGACTAGAGTGAAGACTCGGTGACTGTACGGTTTTCACGAGAAGCCGCGCGGAACACTGACCCGAGATGCCCCGACACGAGTTGTCCCGACAAGAGAAGCAGCATGGAATGCGCGCAACCCCAGCCAGGTGAAGGCAGCTCAGTCCTTTTGATCGTCGATGATTACCCTGAAAACCTGATCAGCATGCGCGCGTTGCTGCAGCGCCAGGACTGGCAGGTATTGACCGCCGCTTCCGGTTACGAAGCCCTCAACCTGTTGCTCGAACACGACATCGACCTAGTGCTGCTGGATGTGCAGATGCCGGGCATGGACGGTTTCGAAGTCGCGCGGCTGATGCGCGGCAGCCAGCGCACGCGCCTGACCCCGATCATTTTCCTTACCGCCAACGAGCAGTCCCAGGACGCCGTGATCAAAGGCTACGCCAGCGGTGCGGTGGATTACCTGTTCAAACCCTTCGATCCGCAGATTCTCAAACCCAAAGTCCAGGCGCTGCTGGAACACCAGCGCAATCGCCGGGCCTTGCAGCGCTTGAGTCAGGATCTGGAATCGGCGCGGGCCTTCAATGCCTCGGTGCTGGATAACGCCGCCGAAGGCATTCTGGTGTTGGGCGAGGATGGTTTGATCCGCTTCGCCAACCCGGCGATTTCCCGGCTGCTCAATGCGCCGGTGAAGGAGCTGGAAGGGCAGGAGTTTCTCGATTACCTGCAGAAACCGCACATTCCGCTGTGGGCCGATTCCGAGTTTTACGCCGGGTACAAACGTGGCGAGACGCTGCGTCTACACGATGCGTCGCTACGCACCGCACCGGGGCAGCAGGTGCCGGTGGCCTTGTCCTGTGCGCCGCTGCCGAGTGAACAGCACGCGATGGTGGTGACGGTGCTGGACATGTCGGTGGTGCGTCATCTGCATCAACAGCTGGAATTTCAGGCCGTCACCGACCCGCTGACCGGGCTGCTCAATCGTCGGGGTTTTTACCAGACCGTTGAAAACCTGCTGCTGCGCGGCGAGCGCACCGACAGCAGTTGGGTGCTGATGTACCTCGATCTCGACGGCTTCAAAAGGGTCAACGATTCCCTCGGCCATGATGCCGGGGACCGGGTGTTGCGCTGGGTCTCGGAACAACTGAAAGCCTGCCTGCGGCCGTTCGATATTCTGGCGCGGATGGGCGGCGATGAATTCACCGCGCTGCTGGATCTGGAATTCCCCGAGCAAGCGGCGAAGATTGCTGAAAAACTCATAGAGCGGGTGTCGATCTGTCAGCAGATTGAAGGGCTGGATATTGCGCTGGGTGCGAGTATCGGCATCGCCACTTACCCGGATTGCGGCAACAACCTCGACGGTTTGCTGCGCGCCTCGGACATCGCCATGTACGAGGCCAAGCGTGCCGGGCGTCAGCAATATCGTTTCTACGATCATGAAATGAACGGCCGCGCGCGGTCGCGGCTGATGCTGGAAGAAAGCGTGCGTAATGCCATCGAGAACCGCGATTTCAATCTGGTGTATCAGCCGCAGGTGGCCATTGGCGATGGTCGCGTTCGTGGTTTCGAGGCGTTGCTGCGCTGGCAGCACCCGAGTGTCGGCGACGTGCCGCCGGGGCTGTTTCTGCCGTTGCTGGAAGAGGCGACGTTGATCAGCCGCCTCGGCAGCTGGATCTATCATCGCAGCGCCGGGCAGCGTAAGGCGTGGGAGGCCGAGTTCTCCAGGGATCTGGTGATCGGCGTGAGCCTGAGCAACACTCAGTTCGGCCTGCCGAATCTGGTGACCGAATTGCGCCAGGTGCTGGAGCGCCATGGTTTGCAGCCGCACCAGATGGAAGTGGAAGTCACCGAAGAGGCGCTGACGATCAACCCGGACGAGACCCGCAAGCAGCTGAAGCTGCTGCGCAATCTCGGGGTGCGGGTGGCGCTGGATGATTTCGGTTCCGGAGCCTGCTCGCTGGCGCATCTGCGCGATCTGGAACTGGACACTCTCAAGCTCGATCGCCACCTGATCGCCCGATTGCCGGACTCGTCCCGCGACGCTTCGCTGGTGCGCACGGTCATCGACCTGTGCAAGGAATACGGCTTGCTGGTGATTGCCGAAGGCGTGGAAACCGTCGAGCAATACCAGTGGCTGCAAGCCCATGGTTGTCAGTACGTGCAAGGCTTTCTGGTGGCGCGGCCGTTGGTCGCCGAGGACACCGCACGCTTTACCGAGCCGTTCGACTGGAGCGCGTTGGCCGGTTGAATTCGCTACACTGGCGGCCTTTTCATGACCCGTGCCGCCCCATGACTGCGTTGAAATACCTCCAGGCCTATCCCGCGAATCTGCAGGATCAGGTGCGCCAATTGATCGCCGACAACCGCCTCGGTGATTACCTGAGCCAACGCTATCCGGGCCGCCACGATGTGCAGAGCGACAAGGCGCTGTACGGCTACGCGCTGGACCTGAAGCAGGAATACCTGCGCAACGCCCCGGCCATCGACAAGGTGCTGTTCGACAACCGCCTCGATCTGACTCACCGCGCCCTCGGCCTGCACACCACGGTGTCGCGGGTGCAGGGCGGCAAGCTCAAGGCCAAGAAAGAGATCCGCATCGCCTCGCTGTTCAAGGACGCCGCGCCGGAGTTTCTGAAGATGATCGTCGTCCACGAGTTGGCCCACTTCAAGGAGTCGGATCACAACAAGGCGTTCTATAAGTTATGTGAGCACATGCTGCCGGGCTACCACCAGGTCGAGTTCGACCTGCGGGTGTACCTGACGTGGCGGGACATGCAATAAGACATCAAACAACGGAGCGCATGCATGGACGTGAGCAAGACCAAGAGCAGTTTCTACCGGCGCTTGTACGTGGCGTACCTGATCGACAGCGGCCTGGCCAGCAGCGTGCCGGCGTTGACCGAGGTCACCGGCATGCCCCGGCGTACGGCGCAGGACACGATTGCGGCGCTGGCGGATCTGGATATCGTCTGTGAGTTCGAACAGGAGGAGGGCGCGCGCAATCATGCGGGGCGCTATCGGATTCGGGAGTGGGGGGCGATCGATCGGGGGTGGATCGAGCGGAATTTGCGGCAGATCAAGGCTGTTCTCGAGTATCCCTGACTTCAGCAGTCCCTTCGCGGGCAAGCCCGCGAAGGGGAAATCTCAAGACCGACGCATTCCTATGTGCGGAATGTCATCCTCAAGATATTCCTCACCCGCCACCACAAACCCATACCGCCCGTAATACCCCTGCAAATGCGCCTGGGCCGACAGATAGATCGGCACTTCAGGCCAACGCTTCTGCGCCTGTTTCAGCGCCTGTTCCATCATTTCATGCCCCAGCCCCTTGCCACGCCCGGCCGGCGCGGTCAGCACGCGGCCGATCACCACGTCGCCACCCTGGGATTCCGGATCCAGCAGGCGCAGGTACGCCACCAGTTGATCATCGTCCCAGCCCATCAAATGGCAGGTGTCACCGTCCAGATCCTGACCGTCCGGATCCAGGTACGCGCAGCGCTGTTCGACCACGAACACTTCCGAGCGCAATTTCAAAATGGCGTACAGCTGCTCCAGTCCCAGATCGCTGTGATGTTTGCAGACCCACTCGATTGTCATCTTCCGATTCCTTGAACAACGTCGCCCGATACTAAGCGCCCCGCCGAAATATGTCTGTATGGCTGAGAAATCTGTGACAAAGGCCAAAATGCCATCATTCCAATATCGCGGCTCGCCGTACTTTGTGTAATCTGCTGGGAAGCACTGTGCAATGGCTTCAATGAGCTAAGGTTAGGGCCTGGGATTCGCCGGTAAGGGGCCTTGGGGTTTTGACTGAAAACACGCCGGGCGGCCCGCCCGCTAAGGATTTTCAAGCATGCCGCGATTGCATCGAGCCTTTGCTTTGATCGGATTGCTGTTGCTGGGTCAAAGCGCGGCAGCGGAGAAATTGCGTCTGGTGTTCGACGTCTGGCCGCCCTTTACCGATGACACGCTGGTCAACGGTGGGCTGGCGACCGACATCGTCAGCACGGCCCTGGCCCGTGCCGGTTATGCCAGCGGTTATGAGCAGGTGCCGTGGGCGCGGGCGTTGCTGGGTGTTGGCGAAGGTCGTTACGACGTGCTGGTCAACGCCTGGTACAACGACGAGCGCACGAAGATCGGGCAGTTTTCCGCCGAGTACCTGCTCAATCGCGTGCGCTTCCTCAAGCGCAAAGACGCGCCCATCGAATACAACAACCTGCAGGAACTGCACACCTATCCGGTTGCGGTAGTGCGCGGCTACGCCTATTCGGCGCCGTTCGATGCCGACACCGCGTTGCAGAAAGTCCCTGTGCATAACTTCGCCATGGCCGTGCGCATGCTCGCGGCGGACCGGGTCAAGCTGACCCTGGAAGACGAATACGTGGCCCGCTATTACCTGGCCCGGGAATCACAGAAGGTACGTAACGCGGTGGAGTTTCTGCCGAAGCCGCTGAGCGAGAACAGCCTGCATATTCTGGTCAGCCTGAAGAACCCGCAGCACGAACAGATCGTGGCCGGGTTCGACAAGGCGATTGCGTCGATGAAGGCCGATGGCAGCTATGAAAAGCTGCTGAGGCAGCATGGCATGTGAGGCGGCTCAATCTTCGGCTGTGTCCTTGATCAGGTGCGCCGCCAGCGTGCGCAACGGGCCGAGCTGGCGGCAGATCAACGCCAGTTGCGTCTGCACCAGCCGCTGGCCTTCGTCGATTTCGTCCGGCATCTGCTCAAGCTCGTTGGCCAGCGCTTCTTCCTCATCGCTTTGAATGGCAATCGGCTGTTTGCTCGCCAGACCTTGGGCGATCTCATCGATGCTCGCCGCCAGACTCACCCCGGCGCCGTCGATCAGGTGTTCGCGCACCTCGGCCGGCAGCTGGGTTTCGCGGTGTGCGCCAAGCCCTGACAGATAGCTGAGCAAGGTGTGCGACAGCACCAGGAAGCGGAAGCCGACGTCGGCTTCCTTCCGGAAATGCCCCGGCTCCATCAGCATGTTCGCCAACGTTGTTGATAGTGCGGCGTCGGCGTTGTGCGCGTTGCGCCGGGCCAGGCGATAGGCGAGGTCGTCGCTCTTGCCGGCGGCGTATTGCTGCATGATCTGGCGCAGGTAGATGCTGTTGCAGGTGAGGGTGTTGGCCAGCACTTTGTTCAGGCGCCGACCTTGCCAGTCCGGCAGGAACAGGAATACCGCAAGCCCCGCAATCAGGCTGCCGAGCAAGGTATCGAACAGTCTCGGCACGAACAGCCCGTAGCCGTCACCGACCTGGTTGAAGCAGAACAGCACCATGATCGTGATCGCGGCGGTCGCCACGGTGTAGCGGGTGGTGCGGTTGGTAAAGAACACCACGCCGGCGGCGATGGCGAAGCACGACTGCACCAGCGGGCTTGGGAACAGATCGAACAGCGCCCAGGCAATCGTCAGGCCGATCGCCGTGCCGAAAATCCGCTGGCCGAGTTTGCGCCGGGTGGCGCCGTAGTTCGGCTGGCAGACGAACAGCGTGGTGAGGATGATCCAGTAGCCTTGCGACGGGTGTATCAGGTGCACCATGCCGTAGCCGATGCTCAACGCCAGCGGCAAACGCAGGGCGTGGCGGAACAGCAGCGAAGTCGGCGTCAGCTGCGTGCGCAGACGAATCCACACGTCCTTGAAGTTGCGCGGCGAGCGGTCGAGCAGGCTGCTGTCGGTGGCATCCGCCAGCGCATCGGGGTTGCTCGCATCGCTGAGCAGACGGTCGAGGGTGCCGAGGTTGGCGGCCAGTGCGCGCAACGAACGGAGCAGTCCGCGCCAGGCCGGGTTGCTCTGGATGCGCAGGTGTTCGAGGGAGGCGTGCAGGTCGCTCAGGGCTTCGGCGAAACTCGCGTCGTAGATGAACGGCTGGCGCATCTGGATCGATTCGGCCAGCGCCCGGCAGGCCTTGCCTTGCTGGCGCAGCAGGCGCTGGCAGCGGAACAAGACATCGCTGTGGAAGAACGCATCGGCCAGGGCGTTGTAGGGATAGTGCGAAGAGCTGGCGCGTTCGTGAATGTCCTGCGCCAGGAAGTACAGCTTCAGGTAACGGCTGACTTTCGAGCCCGGACGACCGTTGCCGACCCGGTGCAGGATGATTTCCTTGGCGCTGTTCAGGGCTGCGACGACCCGGCCATTCTGCTGGGCCAGTTCCAGTCGCCGCGCTTCGACGTCCATCTGACGGATCGGCTCGAACAGCGAGGATTTCAACTTCAGGTAATAGCCGAGTTCGCGGAACAGCCGCGCCAGACTCTGCTGCACCGGCTGATTGGAAAACATCGCCTGCCACAGCACCGACAGCAGGCCGTACCACGCGGCACCGGCCACCAGCAGCATTGGCTCATGCCAGAAATCCGTGACCGCGCCACCGCGCTGATCCACGCCGATCATGGTGTAGACGGACAGAATCAGGGTCGCCGAAGCAATCGCCCCGTAACGTTCGCCGAGCGCACCGAGCATGGTCAGGCCGAAGCTGGCCAGTGCCAAAGCGATGACGAACACGATGGGGTAGGGGAACAGCAATTCAACGGACAGCGCCGCGACGCTGAAACACACCAGCGTCACCGCCAGTGCGTTGAGACGGCCCTGCCAACTGTCGTCGGTCTCGGCCAGGGCGCTGGCGATGATCCCGAGGAACAGCGGGATCAGCAGCCCCATTTCATCCTGATACCAGCACAGCGCCATGCTGCCGGTCAGGGCGATAAATACCCGCACGCTGTAGCTGAATTTATCCAGCGCCCACAGGCGCCGCAAAGACTGACGAAACGAGGTCGAGGACATGAAGTGCGAAGGCCTTCCGAGGCGATGCCGCTAAATTGAGCCAGTAATGACGCCGACGCAATGGCGCCGATCACATCTGACAGCAAAAAGTGTTCCGCACGGCCTTCGAATCAGACGTATTGCGCCGCCGCGTAACCCGATGCCCACGCCCACTGGAAGTTGAATCCGCCCAGATGTCCGGTGACATCCAGCACTTCGCCTACGAAGTAGAGGCCCGGGCTTTTCAGCGATTCCATGGTCTTGGACGAGACTTCGCGGGTGTCGACGCCACCGAGCGTCACTTCGGCGGTGCGGTAGCCTTCGGTGCCAGCCGGGACGACTTTCCAGCTGCCGAGCTTCTCGGCGATGTCCGCCAGTTCGGCGTGGGTGTACTGCTTCATCGGTTTGGAGACAAACCAGTTGTCGGCCAGCAGGTTGGCCATCTTCTTGGTGAAGATTTCACCGAGCAGGGTTTTCAGCTCGCTGTTCGGACGCTCGGCGGTTTGCTGTTGCAGCCAGCTCGCGGCGTCATGATCGGGCAGCAGGTTGATTTCGACCGTGTCGCCCGGCTCCCAGAACGAGGAAATCTGCAGAATCGCCGGACCACTGAGGCCGCGGTGAGTGAACAGGATGTTCTCGCGAAAACTCTGGTCATTGCAGCTGACCAGACAATCCACCGAGGTGCCGGACAGTTCGGTGCACAAGTCCTTGAGCTGATCGGTGATGGTGAACGGCACCAGACCGGCGCGGGTAGGCAGCAGTTCATGGCCGAACTGTTTGGCGACCTGATATCCGAAACCGGTCGCGCCCAGCGTCGGGATCGACAGCCCGCCGGTGGCGATCACCAGCGACTGGCACTGGATCTGGCCGAGGGTGGTGTCGAGCAGGTAACCGCCTTCGACTTTCTCGATGGTCTGGATCGAGGTGTCGAGGTGCAGGTTGACGCCGACCTGATCGCACTCGTCCAGCAGCATGCCGAGGATGTCGCTGGATTTGTTATCGCAGAACAGTTGGCCGAGTTTCTTCTCGTGATACGGCACGCCGTGTTTGGCAACCATGCCGATGAAATCCCACTGGGTGTAGCGGGCCAGCGCGGATTTGCAGAAGTGCGCATTCTGCGAGAGAAAATTGCTCGGTTCGGTGTACATGTTGGTGAAGTTGCAGCGCCCACCGCCGGACATCAGGATTTTCTTGCCGGCCTTGTTCGCGTGGTCGAGCAGCAGCACCTGACGCCCGCGCCCGGCGGCGGTCAGTGCACACATCAACCCTGCGGCGCCAGCGCCAATGATCACGACTTCGGTAGAGCGCAAAACGGTGTCCTCACACAATGATCACGCAGATCGTTCCCACGTCGAGGCGTCGAACCGTCTGCGTGGGAATGCATCCTGTGACGCTCCGCGTCACGATTTAAAAGCGGACGCAGAGCGTCCATGGCGGCATTCCCACGCGGAGCGTGGGAACGATCATTTAAGCGTTCTTACAAGACGCGAACGCGCAGCGAACGGCCCTTGATCTTGCCGTTGTTCAAGCGCTGCAGCGCTTGCATGACCACGGTGCGTTCAACAGCCACATAGGACTGGAAGTCGAAGATCGCGATCTTACCGACCTGGGCGCCCGGAATGCCGGCCTCACCGGTCAGTGCGCCGAGAATGTCGCCCGGACGCACCTTGTCCTTGCGCCCGCCAGCGATGCACAGCGTGCTCATCGGCGGTTGCAGCGGGGCACCGCCCTGGGACTTGAGGTTATCCACCTGATCCCAGTTCAGCGGGGTTTTCTGCAGTTGTTCGATGGCTTGCGCGCGGTGGGCTTCGGACGGCGCCACCAGGCTGACCGCGATGCCTTTCTCGCCGGCACGACCGGTACGGCCGACGCGGTGAATGTGAATTTCCGAGTCGCGGGCCAGTTCGACGTTGATCACCATGTCCAGTGCATCGATGTCCAGACCACGGGCGGCAACGTCGGTGGCAACCAATACCGAAGTGCTGCGGTTGGCGAACATCGCCAGCACCTGATCGCGGTCACGCTGTTCCAGATCGCCGTGCAGGCCGACGGCGGAAATGCCTTTGGAGGTCAGGTGATCGACGGTTTCCTGCACCTGCTGCTTGGTGAAGCAGAACGCCACGGTGGAGGCCGGACGGAAGTGATGCAGGACCTTGGTCACCGCGCTCATGCGCTCTTCCGGGGAAATCTCGTAGAAGCGCTGTTCGATCTGGGTGTCGTCGTGGAACGCTTCGGCCTTGACCGTTTGCGGGTCGCGCATGAACTTCGACGCCAGCTGCTTGATGCCCACCGGGTAGGTGGCCGAGAACAGCAGGGTCTGACGGCGGGCCGGGGTCTGTTCGATGATGTCTTCGATGGCGTCGTAGAAACCCATGTCGAGCATGCGGTCGGCTTCGTCGAGGATCAGCGTGTTGAGGCCGTCGAGAACCAGCGAACCCTTGCGCAGGTGCTGCTGGATGCGGCCCGGCGTACCGACGATGATGTGCGCGCCGTGCTCCAGCGAGCCGATCTGCGGGCCGAAGGATACGCCGCCGCACAGGGTCAGGACCTTGATGTTGTCTTCGGCGCGGGCCAGACGACGGATTTCCTTGGCGACCTGGTCGGCCAGCTCGCGGGTCGGGCAGATCACCAGCGCCTGGCAACCGAAGTAGCGCGGATTGATCGGGTTCAGCAGACCGATACCGAACGCGGCGGTCTTGCCGCTGCCGGTCTTGGCCTGGGCGATCAGGTCCATCCCCTTGAGGATCACCGGCAAGCTCTGCGCCTGGATCGGCGTCATCTGGGCATAACCGAGGGAGTCGAGGTTAGCCAGCATGGCGGCGGACAGCGGCAAAGTATTAAAAGCGGTGGCGATGGTGGTCACGGGACTGGCCTGCAAAACAAAATGTCGCGCAGTGTAGCAGCCTCTGGCCACTTTCCTCGAAAGTTCTGGACGAACGCAAAGCCTGTGACGAGGGCCGGTCCCCTCGCCACGCAGACCCCGGTCAATGCTCGATGTGTTCCTCCCGGCGCTTGGCGCGCCGTCCGTCCTCTTTCGAGAGCTGCGAGAAAATCGTCGCCGCCAGCATCGCCATGATCCCGACGGTCACGAACGTGAGCTGGAAAGCGCCCAATACGGTCTCGACGCCATCGTTGCCGATCTCCGCCGTAAAGCCGCCGAGCAGCGCACCGGCACACGCCACGCCAAGGCTCAGCGACAACTGCGCCACCACCGACAGCAAACTGTTGCCGCTGCTGGCGCTGGCGTCGTCGAGGTCGATCAGGGTCACGGTGTTCATCGCGGTGAATTGCAGCGAGTTGATCGCCCCGAGAACCGCCAGCAGGCACAGCAGCAGCCAGTACGGCGTCTGCTCGCTGACCAGACCCATGCTCGCCAGCATGATCCCCAGAAACAGCGTGTTGCCGGTCAGCACGATGCGATAGCCCAGACGCTCGATCAGCGGCCGCGCGCCCCACTTGGCGACCATCGCCGCAGCCGCCAGCGGCAGCATGCTCATCCCGGCCTGGGACGGCGAATAACCCAGCGCCACTTGCAGCAGCAACGGCACCAGAAACGGCAGGGCGCCGCTGCCCAATCGGGCGAACAGGTTGCCGAGGATGCCGACCGCGAAGGTGCGGGTCTTGAACAGCGACGGCGCGAACAGCGGGTTTTCAATGTGCCCGGCGCGCAACCAGTACGCTGCCAGACACGCCATGCCGCCGAACAGCAACAGCATCACCCGTAGGTGCGGCAGGTGCAGTTCGCCGAGGCCTTCCATGGCGATGGTGATCAGTACCATCGCCGCGCCGAACAGCAGGAACCCCAGGCTATCGAAACGCGTGCGCTCGGTACCGCGCAGGTCGGGGATGAACTTCCACACCGCATAGCAACCGATGACGCCGACCGGCAGGTTGATCAGGAAGATCCAGTGCCACGTCAGGTATTCCACCATCCAGCCGCCCATGGTCGGGCCGATCAGCGGGCCGAGCAGGCCGGGAATGGTGATGAAGCCCATGATCCGCACCAGTTCCGAGCGCGGGTAGGCGCGCAGCACCACCAAACGTCCGACCGGCAGCATCAGGGCACCGCCGAGGCCCTGGATCACGCGCGCGCCGATCAGCATGCTCAGGCTGCTCGACAAGGCGCAGAGCAGCGAGCCCAGGCTGAACAGCAGGATCGCGCCGAAGAAGATTTTCTTGGTGCCGAAGCGGTCGGCGATCCAGCCCGACGCCGGGATCAGCAAGGCCACGGTGAGCATGTAGGCGATGATCACGCCCTGCATGCGCAGCGGGTCTTCGGCCAGGTCCCGGGCCATGGCCGGCAGGGCGGTGTTGAGGATGGTCCCGTCGAGGGACTGCATGAAGAAAGCGATGGCGACGACCCATGGCAACCAGCGGGCGGTGATGGCGTCGAGAGGCGGGCGGTTGGGCATGGAACCTCTTGTGGGTTGTTGGATGATCGTTCCCACGTCGAACCGTCCGCGTGGGAATGCCGCCATGGACGCTGTGCGTCCGCTGTAAAGTGACGCGGAGCGTCACGGGATGCATTCCCACGCAGAGCGTGGGAACGATCAGGTCCGGGATTTACAGGGTCAAGGTCAATCGGCTCACCAGCGCCCCCGGCAACAACGCCGACGAGGTATTGCGCTGGCTATAGGTGCTCGCCGACAGCAGCAACTCACGCTCGGCAGTCAACGCTTCCAGCTGCGAACCCAGCAGGCTGTAGGCGCTGTCGTCGAAGCGCATGGTGCTGACCGGCGCCTGAATCTCGCCGTTTTCCACCCAGAATGTGGCAAACCGGGTCATGCCGGTCAGGCGCGCCGCCGGTTGATCCGAGAAGTTCAGGTACCAAAGGTTGCTGATATACAACCCGGTACCCAACTGCTTGAGGATCTCGGCCTGGGACAAGTCGCCGGCGGCCATGTTCAGCGCGCTGGGCGATTCACCGCCGCCGGCGCCGTTGGCGGTGAGGCCGTATTCGGCTGCGCTGCGCGAGCCGACCAGTTGCTCGCCGGCCTGGCCTTCGATGATCAGCCGCAGATCGCTGCGCGGGTAACCCTCGCCGGAAAACGCCGGACTCAGCGAACCACTGACTTTTTCGTCGAGGGACACCAGCGGGCTGAACGCCTGATCGCCGGCATACAGCTTCTGCAACGGGCTGCTCTTGCTGGCAATCGACTGCGCCGAGAAACCGCCCCAGCACAACATGCCCATGATTTCTTCCAGCGCCGCCGGTGCCAGATAGGCGCGGTACTGGCCGGGCGGCAAGGTGCGCAGCGGTCGACCGAGAAACTCGAGTTGCTCGCGGGCCTGCTGGAAGCGGCGGGCGAAGTCTTCGCTGTTCCAGTCATGTCCGGCGTAGCTGGCCTTCACCGCTTCGCCGTTCTCGTGGAACAGGCTGAAGTCGAAGTTGAAGCTGTTGGCCTGATGCCAGCCGAATGCGCCGGAAGAACTGGCGAAGCCACGGCTGATGGGGCCAGCAGCGTAGAAACCGACCAGATCCAGACCTTCGGCCGCTTGAGCGATTTCAGCGACAACTTGCTCGGTGTCCGGCAGCGGATGCTCCTGCACATTCTTGCTCTGCCAGCCGTTGTGGTTGAGCAACAGGTACGGATCCTGCGGCAGCAGCGGCAGGGTTTTACGCAGCTGTTGCAGGCCTTCGGCAAGGCGTTGCAGGTCGGCTTCCTGATCGCCGGACAAGGTGATCTGCAGGTCGGCATGGCGACCGTCGTCGATCAGTTTCAGACCGATACCGGCTTGCTGAACTTGCCCGGCCTGACGCACCTTGGCGTGGTTGAAGCGCACGAAGGCCGATGATTCGGCGTCGTAACTCAGGGTGAACTGTTCCGGCTCGCGCACGGCATCGCGCAGCCAGTTGACCAGCAGCTTGAACGCCTCGGACTGGCTCTTGGAAATACTCATCAGGCGTCTCCCCCAAACACATCAACATTGCTGAACACGCAGGCCGGCGATGCATGGCCGACGCGGATCACCTGGTTCGGTTCGCCCTTGCCGCAGTTCGGCGTGCCCAGCACCTGGGTGGTGCCGGCGTTGCCGACGGCGCGCAGGCTCTTCCAGAAGTGCGCGGAAATGCCCCGGTAGTTCGGATTCTTCACGACGCCCTTGAGTTCGCCGTTTTCGATCAACTGGCCCCACTCGCAGCCGAACTGGAATTTGTTGCGTGCATCGTCGATCGACCATGAGCGGTTGGTGCTCATCAGGATGCCGTTTTCGATACCGCCGATCAGTTGCTCCAGCGGCTGGTCGCCCGGCTCGATGTTGAGGTTGGCCATGCGGTCGATCGGCGGTCGGTTCCAGCTGCAGGCGCGGCTGTTGGCAACGCCGTCCAGACCTGCGCGAAATTGCGACAAGGCACCGCCCAACGGACGGACCAGCAGGCCTTCGCGAATCAGGAATTGTTTGCTGGCCTTGGAGCCGTCGTCATCGTGACCGTAACTCGCCAGTTCTTCGGGAATGCCCGGATCGAACGTCACGTTGAGCAGTTTCGAGCCGTATTGCAGGCTGCCGAAATCCGAGGCTTTGACGAAACTGGTGCCAGCGTAATTGCGCTCGTCGCCGAGAATCCGGTCGAGTTCCAGCGGGTGGCCGATGGATTCGTGGATCTGCAACATCATCTGGTCGGGCATTAGCAGCAAATCACGCGGGCCTTGCGGAGTGTTCGGCGCGAGCAGCAATTGCAGCGCCTGATCGGCGACTTGCGGACCGGCGCCAATCAGTCCGCAGCGGCTGATCACGTCGGCGCCGCCCTGCTGACCGAAGTTCTCGCGGCCGAGGCTGCGGGTCTGGCTGTCGTTGCCGTCGTAGGCAGTAACGTCAAGGCCCGGGTAGACGAAGCGTTGGGCCTGGCGCAATTCGGCGCCGGCGCTGCTCAGGTAGATCTGTTCGACGTGGGTGATGCCGATGCTCACTTCCCAATTCACCAGGCGCTCATCCTTAGGCACAGAGGCGGATTCCGCGCCGAGCAGCTCGAAGCATTCGCTCAGGGACGGGAAGGGTTGTTCCAGATTGGGTGAAAAGTAATCGGCGCGGTCGCTGGACACCGGCTGCTGGCTCAGGTCGAGCAGGGCGTGCGGTTTGATCCGCCGGGCCTGCTGTTCGGCGCGCTCGAGGGCGGCTTGCAGGCCTTGTTGCGACAGGTCATTGGTCGCGGCGTAGGCTTCGACGCCGTTGATGCGAACGGTGAGCATCGCGCCTTCGTCGCGGCTCAGGCTCGGCGGTTCGGCGACGTTCTTGCGCACCGACAGGTACTGGCCGGACTCGCGCACATACCGCAAGGAAAAAAACTCGGCGCCCGTGCGCAAGGCAGCGAAGCGCTGCTTGAGCTGGGGGTGGAAATCGAACATCAGGGAACCTCCTTGTCATGGGAGCAGCGGCGAAGCGGATTCGGCGGGGAGGGATGAAGCGATCAGGCGAGGACTAGAGTAGGCCTGCGTGGGGTGTAGGATCAAGTGAAGAGGGGGTGTAGGGGGATTTACTCTGATAACAGCAGATCGTTCCCATGCTCCGCGTGGGAACGCCGCCATGGACGCTCTGCGTCCGCTGTGTGACGCGGAGCGTCACGGGATGCATTCCCACGCAGACGGTTCGACGCCTCGACGTGGGAACGATCCGAAGAGGTATTACGGCTTACTGAGCAACAGCACTCACATCACGCATCGGCTTGCCTTTCACCGGCGCATCGCCAGCGACGTAGTAAGGTGCGTTGCTGCGCGGCAGCGGCTTGCGGCCACGGATCTTGTCGGCGATTTTCTCGGCGATCATGATCGTCGGCGCGTTCAGGTTGCCGGTGGTGATGATCGGCATGATCGACGCATCGACCACACGCAGACCCTGCATGCCATGTACGCGGCCTTCGCCATCCACTACGGCCATGTCGTCGGTGCCCATCTTGCACGAGCAGGACGGGTGGAACGCGGTTTCTGCGTGCTCGCGGATGAACTTGTCCAGCTGCTCATCGGTTTGCACTTCGATGCCCGGGCTGATTTCGCGGCCACGGAAGGCGTCCAGTGCAGGCTGTTGCATGATTTCACGGGTCAGGCGGATGCCGTCGCGGAATTCCTGCCAGTCCTGCTCGGTGGCCATGTAGTTGAACAGGATGCTCGGGTGCTGGCGCGGATCCTTGGATTTGACCTGGATGCGACCGCGGCTCGGCGAACGCATGGAGCCCATGTGCGCCTGGAAGCCGTGCTCTTTCACGCCGTTGCTGCCGTTGTAGTTAATCGCGACCGGCAGGAAGTGGTACTGGATGTTCGGCCACTCGAATTCCGGACGGGTGCGGATGAAACCGCCGGCTTCGAACTGGTTGCTGGCGCCGATGCCGGTGCCGTTGAACAGCCACTCGGCACCGATGGCCGGCTGGTTGTACCAGAGCAGCGACGGGTACAGCGAGACCGGTTGGGTGCAAGCGTATTGCAGGTACAGCTCAAGGTGATCCTGCAGGTTTTCGCCGACGCCCGGCAGATCGTGAACCACCGGGATGTCGAGGCTTTCCAGCAGTTTCGCCGGGCCGACGCCGGAGCGTTGCAGCAGTTGCGGCGAGGCGATCGCGCCGGAGCAGACGATGACTTCCTTGCGGGCGCGGGCTTCGACGCGCTCTTCAGCGGCGCCGACCAGGTAACGCACGCCAACGGCACGCTTGCCTTCGAACAGAACCTTGTCGGTCAGGGCGTGAGTGACGATGGTCAGGGTCGAACGCTTCTTGGCCACGTCCAGGTAACCACGGGCGGTGGAAGCACGACGGCCGTTCGGCGTCACGGTGCGGTCCATCGGGCCGAAGCCTTCCTGCTGGTAGCCGTTGAGGTCTTCGGTGCGCGGGTAACCGGCCTGTACGCCAGCTTCGACCATGGCGTGGAACAGCGGGTTGTTGCCCGCCTTCGGCGTGGTCACGCTGACCGGGCCGTCGCCACCGTGGTAGTCGTTCGGGCCGATGTCGCGGGTTTCCGCTTTGCGGAAATACGGCAGGCAATCGAGGTACGACCAGTCTTCCAGGCCTGGCAGTTTCGCCCAGCCGTCGTAGTCCATCGCGTTGCCACGGATGTAGCACATGCCGTTGATCAGCGAGGAACCGCCGAGGCCCTTGCCGCGACCGCATTCCATCCGGCGACCGTCCATGTGTGGCTCTGGATCGGTTTCGTACGCCCAGTTGTAGCGACGGCCTTGCAGCGGGAATGCCAGAGCGGCCGGCATCTGCGTGCGGAAATCGAGACGGTAGTCCGGGCCGCCGGCTTCAAGCAGCAGGACGGTGACGCCTTCGTCTTCAGTCAGACGGGTCGCCAGGGTGTTACCGGCAGAGCCGGCACCGACGATGATGTAATCGAATTCTTGGGACATAGGTCCTCCGGGAGTTTCAAGCTGCAAGCTTCAAGCTGCAAGAGAGCAGCGAGCGGTGCTGAGATAGAGCGGCAAACCAAGCTGCTTTTACTTGCAGCTTGAAGCTTGCCGCTTGTCGCTGGATCAGCTGATCAAAATACCGAAACGTACTCGCCCAGCTCGACTTGCACGGACTTGATGCGCGTGAAGTTATTGAGAGAGCTGATCCCGTTCTCACGACCGACGCCCGACTGCTTGTAACCGCCAACCGGCATTTTTGCGTCGGACTCGCCCCAGGCGTTGATCCAGCAGATACCGGCTTCCAGTTGATGAATCACGCGGTGGGCGCGGTTCAGGTCGCGGGTGACGATGCCGGCGGCCAGGCCGAAGTCGGTGTCGTTGGCGCGGCGGATCACTTCTTCTTCGGTTTCGTAGCTCAGGATCGCCATCACCGGGCCGAAGATTTCTTCACGGACGATGGTCATGTCGTCGGTGCAGTCGGTGAACACGGTCGGGGCCACGAACGCGCCTTTGGCGAACTCGCCGTCGGTCAGACGCTCGCCGCCGCACAGAACGCGGGCGCCTTCTTCTTTACCTTTGGCGATGTAGCCCAGCACGCTTTCCATGTGCGGGAAGCTGACCAGCGGGCCGAAGTTGGTGTTTTCGTCTTCCGGGTTGCCAACGCGGATGCGCGCAACGCGCTCGACGATCTTGGCTTCGAAAGCGGCTTTCAGGTGGCTCGGCACGAACACGCGAGTGCCGTTGGTGCAGACCTGACCGGAGCTGTAGAAGTTGGCCATCATGGCGGTGTCGGCGGCGCGATCCAGGTCGGCGTCGTCGCAGATGATCAGCGGGGACTTGCCGCCCAGTTCCATGGTCACGTCCTTGAGCGACGAAGCCGAAGCGCTGGCCATGACCTTCTTGCCGGTGTCGGTGCCGCCGGTGAAGGAGATCTTCTCGATGCGCGGGTGCTCGGTCAGCCAGGTGCCGACTTCACGGCCGCTGCCGGTCAGAACGTTGAACACGCCATTCGGAACGCCGGCTTCGGTGTAGATTTCGGCCAGTTTCAGGGTAGTCAGCGAGGTGACTTCGCTTGGCTTGAAGATCATCGCGTTACCGGCCGCCAGGGCTGGAGCGGATTTCCACAGGGCGATCTGGATCGGGTAGTTCCACGCGCCGATACCGGCGACAACGCCCAGCGGCTCGCGACGGGTGTAGACGAAGGAAGTGTCACGCAGCGGGATCTGTTCGCCTTCGATGGCCGGTACCAGGCCTGCGTAGTATTCCAGCACGTCGGCGCCGGTGACGATGTCGACGTACTTGGTTTCGGAGAAGGCTTTACCGGTGTCCAGGGTTTCCAGGGCCGCCAGTTCATCGTTGCGCTCGCGCAGGATGTCGACGGCGCGACGCAGGATGCGCGAACGCTCCATGGCGGTCATCGCGGCCCAGATCTTCTGGCCCTTTTCGGCGCTGACCACAGCACGCTCGACGTCTTCCTTGGTCGCGCGTTGCACCAGTGCGAGGACTTCACCGTTAGCCGGGTTGATGGCTTCGAAGGTGGCATCGCTGCCGGCGTCGGAGTACGCGCCATCGATGTAGAGTTTTTGCAGTTCGAAACGGGCCATAGTGTCCTCGCAAGTGCATTAGTGGTTGGCGTTGGTCACCGGGTGAGCCATATAGCTGTGGCATCGCGGGTCGGTGACAGTTCAGGGGCCGAGCGTTTTCTCTGTGCTCTAGCTCACCTGCTTGGCCAATTGGAAATCCATGTATTCGTAAGCGATCTGTTGCGCCTGCGCAGTGTCGAAAGCGTCTCCCGACAGCGCGCCGCGCAACCACAAACCGTCGATCAGAGCTGCCAGTCCACGGGCGGCGGTGCGCGCATCTTCGAGCGGCAACACACGGCGGAACTCGCAGCACAGGTTGGAATACAGACGGTGATCGTTGATCCGCTGCAACCTGTGCAAAGACGGCTGGTGCATGCTGGTGGCCCAGAAGGCCAGCCAGGTTTTCATTGCCGGGCCATTGACCTGGCTGGCGTCGAAGTTGCCTTCGATGATCACCTGCAGATGCGCCCTAGGGCTGCTGTCTGCCAGCGCCTGACGGCGCGCGGTGACGCTCTCGCTGAGGACGCTCATCAGATACCGCATCGTGGCGGCGATCAGGCCATTCTTGTCCTGAAAATAGTGACTGATGATGCCATTCGAGACACCGGCCAAACGGGCGATCAGCGCAATGCTGGCGTCCCCCATTCCGACCTGATCAACCGCCTGCAATGTGGCTTCGATCAGTTGTTGGCGGCGGATGGGTTGCATACCGACCTTGGGCATCTTGCACATCTCCTTAGGCCTTCCGACGGGCGAATGACGCCTATCGGATTGAGGGCCAGTCTATTTTGTTTTGATTGAACGTTCAATCAACAAAGAATAAGATCTGCGACAAATCGTCGCTGCCTACAGAATTTTCTTACGTGTAAGTGGCGATAAAACCGACATCCGAAAAGGCTCGAAACCTGCGCGCGGCAAGGCGCGGTTCGACGTTCGACGGACGTGTTGAATGGGCAAGACGCTCAAGGCCAGGTTTCGGATGAACGTCCATGCCTCGGCCACGACGGCGATTCGCGATGCCATCTCTGCAGGTTCGGGCTTTTTTCGGGGTGTCTTTATATCACCCGCCGGTCGGCTGCCAACTAACCGATTGGTCGGGTTCCGTGTTGCCTTGTGTTCTTCTCTCGCACTGCCTGGAGCATTTGTGCCATGAGTTCTGCCTCGCTAATAAAGACCCCGCCCGAGAAGGTGACGGTCAACGGTTGGGTGTTCTACACCTCTACCGCGCTGATTCTGTTGTTGACCGCCATTCTGATCATCGCCCCGCAAGAGGCCGGCAGAATGCTGGGAGTGGCTCAGGCCTGGTTGTCCCGCAGCTTCGGCTGGTACTACATGGTGGTGATCGCCGCTTACCTGGTGTTTGTGGTGGGCCTGGCGTTTTCCTCGTACGGCAAACTCAAACTGGGCAGCAAGGACGACACCCCGGATTTCAGCTACGGCGCCTGGGCCGGGATGCTGTTCTCGTCGGGTATCGGTATTTCGCTGCTGTACTTCGGTGCATCCGAGCCGCTGGATCACTACTTCAATCCGCCGGAAGGTGCGTCGGCTACCAACATGGCGGCACGTCAGGCTGTTCAGCTGACTTTCCTGCACTGGGGACTGCACGGCTGGGCGATCTACGCACTGGTCGGTCTGGCCGTGGCCTATTTCGCTTACCGTCATAACCAGCCGCTGGCCCTGCGTTCGGCGCTGTATCCGCTGGTGGGCGAGCGTTGGGTCAAGGGCGCTGCCGGTCATGCGGTGGACGGCTTCGGCATGTTCGTGACCCTGCTGGGTCTGGTGACCAACCTGGGGATCGGCTCGCTGCAAGTGTCCTCGGGCCTGGAAAACCTGTTCGGCATGGAACACAGCAACACCAATCTGCTGATCGTGATCATCGTGATGAGCACCGTGGCCACCATCGCCGCCGTGTCCGGTGTGGAAAACGGCATCCGTCGTCTGTCCAACCTCAACATCATCCTGTTCAGCGGCCTGCTGATTTTCGTCCTGCTGTTCGGCCCGACCCTGCACTTGCTCAACGGCTTCGTGCAGAACATCGGCGACTACCTTAACGGCGTGGTGCTGAAGACGTTCGACCTGTACGTCTATGAAGGCGACAGTGAGAAGTCCGACCGCTGGCTGGGTCTGTGGACGCTGTTCTACTGGGCGTGGTGGATTTCCTGGGCCCCATTCGTCGGCATGTTCATCGCGCGTATTTCCCGTGGTCGTACCGTGCGTGAACTGGTGGCTGGCGTGCTGCTGATTCCGCTGGGTTTCACCCTGGCGTGGCTGTCGATCTTCGGTAACTCGGCGCTGGATCTGGTGATGAACCAGGGCGCGGTGGAACTCGGCAAGACGGCGCTGGAACAGCCGTCGATGGCGATCTATCAGTTGCTGGAACACTACCCGGCGTCGAAAGTCGTGATCGGCGTGTCGATCTTCGTTGGTTTCGTGCTGTTCCTGACCCCGGCCGACTCCGGCGCGGTGATGATGGCGAACCTGTCCTGCAAGGGCGGCAACGTCGACGAAGACGCTCCGCACTGGCTGCGGATCTTCTGGTCGGTCGTGATCACCCTGGTGACCATCGGCCTGCTGTTCGCCGGTAACTTCGAAGCCATGCAGACCATGGTGGTGCTGGCCGGCCTGCCGTTCTCGGTGGTGCTGGTGTGCTTCATGTTCGGCCTGCACAAGGCGATGCGCCAGGACATGCAGATCGAACAGGAGCAGGCGCAACTGGCTGAACGCGGTCGTCGTGGTTTCAGCGAGCGCCTGACCCAGCTGGATCTGCAACCGAGCCAGTCGGTGGTGCAGCGCTTCATGGACAAACACGTCAGCCCGGCGCTGGAAGATGCCGCGGCGCAGATGCGTGCACAGGGTCTGGAAGTGCAGACGCTGCTGGGCAAGTCCAAGCGCTGCATGGGCGTGCGGGTCGAGATGGAAGAGGGCAACCCTTTTGTCTACGAAGTGAGCCTGGACGGCTACCTGGCCACCCCGAGCGAGTCGGTCCAGTCCGATGAAGCGCGTCAGCGTTTCTACCGCGCCGAGGTGTACCTGCACAACGGCAGCCAGGACTACGACCTGATGGGCTTCACACAGGATCAGATCACACGTGATGTGCTCGATCAGTTTGAAAGCCATCGGCAGCTCCTTGGCCGGGTCTATAGCTGAGTTGTGAAGTGATCTTTCCTGCACGTTGTGCGGGAATACAAAGGGGCTCAAGTTGAGCCCCTTTTTTGTGTCTGATCGTTCCCACGCTCTGCGTGGGAATGCCTCAACGGACGCTCCGCGTTCGGCTTTTGATTTGGGACGCGGAGCGTCCCGGGCTGCATTCCCACGCGGACGGTTCGACGCCTCGACGTGGGAACGATCACGCCGCGATCCTCTCGCGGCGTTTTTGTGTCTGCTCTCTTTACCCCAGGTTCTTCCCGAGCAGCGCGTGATACAGCTCGCTGTCGCCGAGAATCCCCACCACATGATTGTTGTCGTGCAGCACCAGTTTGTTGCCGGTCTGGTAACGGATCTGCAACGCGTCGCGCATGCCGATGTTCGAGTCCACCAGCGTCGGTTTGCGCTCCAGGCCTTCCACGGCTTGCCCCGGTGCCCAGTTCTGCAGGTTCAGCACCGAACCGTTCTGCCGCGCACCCTTGATGGTGTTGCCTTCGGCCAGATCCAGCCACGAATCGCCGCCCGGATCCAGACACACCGAACCGTTGATGCGTTTGCAGTTGTCCAGGGTGCGCATCAGGCTGCGACCGCACAGCACGTTCAGCGGGTTGGTGTGGGCGACGAAGGTGCGCACGTAATCGTCCGCCGGGTTGAGCACGATCTCTTCCGGCACGCTGTACTGGATGATCCGGCCGTCTTTCATGATCGCGATGCGGCTACCGAGTTTCAGCGCTTCGTCGAGGTCGTGGCTCACGAACACGATGGTCTTGCTCAGCTTGCGTTGCAGTTCCAGCAGTTCATCCTGCAGGCCCTGACGGATCAGCGGGTCGAGCGCGGAGAAGGGTTCGTCCATCAGCAGAATGTCGGCGTCCATCGCCAGCGCGCGGGCCAGGCCGACACGCTGCTGCATGCCGCCGGACAGTTCGTCGGGCTTCTTGTTGCGCCATTGGGTCAGGCCAACCAGTTCGAGTTTGTCATCGACCAGTTTGCGCCGTTCCTTCTCCGGACGACCCTGCATTTCCAGACCGAAACTGATGTTCTCGCGCACCGTCAGCCAGGGCATCAGGGCGAACTTCTGGAACACCATCGCGATGCGTTTGGTGCGCATCATTTTCAGCTCGGCCGGGGAGCAGGAAGCGATGTCGATCTGCTTGCCTTCATGTTCGACGAACAGCTTGCCGCGGCTCACGGTGTTGAGGCCGTTGATGCAGCGCAGCAGGCTCGACTTGCCGGAGCCGGAGAGGCCCATCAGCACGCAGATCTCGCCTTTGTTGATGTCCAGGCTGGCCTTTTCAACGCCGACGATCTGCCCGGTCTTTTTCAGGATCTCACTGCGAGTCAGGCCTTGATCGAGAAGTTTCAGTGCTTCGCGCGGATCCTTGGTGAAGATAACGTCAACGTTATCGAAGCGAATTATGCTCATGCGTCACCCCCTGCTTTGGCGTCGGGTTGTTTGCAGATACGGTCGAGCATGATCGCCAGCAGTACGATCGCCAGGCCCGCTTCGAAGCCGAGGGCGATATCAGCAGTGTTCAGTGCGTTGACCACCGGTTTGCCGAGTCCGTCGGCCCCCACCAGTGCCGCGATCACCACCATCGACAGCGACAGCATGATGCACTGGGTGATGCCGGCCGCGATGCTCGGCATGGCGTGAGGCAGTTCGATCCTTGAAAGCAGTTGGCGACGCGAGCAGCCGAAGGCCTTGCCGGCGTCCATCAGTTCTTGCGGGACATCGCGGATGCCCAGGTAGGTCAGGCGGATCGGCGCGGCGATGGCGAACACCACCGTCGAGATCAGGCCCGGCACCACACCCAGCCCGAAGAGGGTCAGGGTAGGAATGAGGTAAACGAAGGTCGGTACGGTCTGCATCAGATCGAGTACCGGCCTCATCAAAGTGTAGAACATCGGTTTGTGCGCGGCGACGATGCCCAGCGGCACGCCGATGACCACGCAGACCAGGGTCGCGAACATGACCTGGGCGAGGGTTTCCATGGTTTCCTGCCAGTACCCCAGGTTGAGGATCAGCAGGAAGGAGGCGACCACGAACGCGGTCAGGCCCCATTTGCGTTGAATGAAGTGGGCCAGCAGGGCGATGAGGCCGATCAGCACCAGCGGGTTGAACCAGGTCAGCGCAAACGTCACGCCGTGGATCATCGTTTCCAGTGTCACGGCGATTGCGTCGAAGGTGTTGGCGCCGTGTTGCGTCAACCATTCAACGAAGCCCGCGATGTACTGGCCTAAAGGGATTTTCTGATCAATCAGCATGGTAGTGAACGTCCGCATGCAAGGAATAAACAGCCCGGGCGGTTAGCCCGCCCGGCATAAGCGATGCCTCTTTAATTCAAGGCTGTGCGAGTTTGGCTTTCACGGCCTCCAGGCCTGGTTTACCGTCAATGGTGGTCACGCCAGCGAGCCAGGTATCGAGCACCTGTGGATTCTTTTTCAGCCAGGCCTTGGCGGCCGCGTCAGGCTTCATCTTGTCGTCCAGGATGTTGCCCATCAGTTCGCTTTCCATGTCGACGGTGAACTCCAGGTTTTTCAGCAGTTGGCCAACGTTGCTGCATTCCTCGGCGTAGCCCTTGCGGGTGTTGGTCGCCACGGTGGCGGCGCCGAAATCCGGGCCGAAGAAGTCATCGCCGCCGGTCAGGTACTGAATCTTGAAGCGCTTGTTCATCGGGTGCGGCGCCCAGCCGAGGAACACCACGGCGGTGTCGCGTTTTTGCGCGCGGTCGACCTGCGACAGCATGCCCGCCTCGCTGGATTCGACTACCTTGAAGCCGGCGTCTTTCAGGCCGAAGGCGTTCTTGTCGATCATGCTCTGGATCAGACGGTTGCCGTCGTTGCCCGGCTCGATCCCGTAGATCTTGCCGTCGAGTTCCTTCTTGAATTTGGCGATGTCGGCGAAGTCGTGCAGGCCCTTGTCATACAAGGCCTGCGGAACGGCGAGGGTGTACTTGGCGCCCTTGAGGTTGGTGCGCACGGTTTCCACGGTGCCGGCGTCGCGGTAGGCCTTGATGTCGTTTTCCATGGTCGGCATCCAGTTGCCGAGGAACACGTCCATGTTCTTGCCGTCGGCCAGCGACTTGTAGGTCACGGGTACGGAAATCATGGTGGTCTTGGTCTTGTAGCCGAGGGCCTGAAGCACGACGGAGGTGGTGGCGGTGGTTGCGGTGATGTCGGTCCAGCCGACATCGGAGAAGTTCACGGTATTGCACTGCGCCGGTTCTGCGGCTTGAGCCAGTAACGGCAGACTCAGCATGGCGGCCAACAACAACGACGGGGAACCTTTCATGAATGGACTCCTTGGTGTTTTTTTTGGCAGTGTTCCGATTGGACCACCGCACTTATGGGTTGCGGTTGGATGGCGTTCTGGAGACAGCTCTACCGCAGCGCCTTGCAATCGAGTCGATACGATCATGTACCAGTGAAAATCTGACGCCTACAGGGTGCGTCGTATCCAGTACAGGGATGGTCGCATCCAGTGTCAGTGACGTCGTTTACAGCTTTTTTCTGCCCTTTCTGGCCATCTGAACCGCATAAAAACGGCGAAAACACGGGCTGAAACCGGCACGGCGTTTGTGGGCATGAGTACGTCGGTGTCAGACGCCGAACGACCCGGGAAAAGCCTGATGATGCGGGCATTCCGGCGGATCGCAGCTTGAGCGTAGCAGCTCCGCCAGCGGGCGTTTCACGCCCCGGACCGGCACTTTCAGGAGCTCTGCAGCAATGGCTATCAGCGTTTTCGACCTGTTCAAAATCGGCATTGGCCCCTCCAGTTCCCACACCGTCGGGCCCATGCGCGCCGCCGCCCTGTTTGTCGAGTCATTGCGCGACAAACATTTGCTGGAGCAGGTGCGTCGCATCGAGGTGCAGCTGTTCGGTTCGCTGTCGGCCACCGGGGTCGGTCACGGCAGCGACAACGCGGTGATCATGGGCCTGATGGGCGAGTGGCCGGACGCGATCGACCCGTCGCAGATCGGCCCGCGGATCCAGGCTCTGCGTGAAACCCACACGCTGCTGCTCGACGGTCGTTTGTCGGTGCCCTTTATATGGGCCCGCGACATGCGCCTGATCGACGAGAACCTGCCGTTCCACCCCAACGCCATGACCCTGGTTGCCGAAGGCGATCACGGCGAGCTGCATCGCGACACCTACTATTCGGTCGGCGGCGGTTTTGTGGTGGACGAGGCGCAAGCCTCCAGCGGTGTGGTGGATCTGGATCGCACCGAGTTGCCTTACGACTTTTCCAGCGCGGTGGAGCTGCTGGAACTGTGCAAGACCCACAACCTGCGCGTGGCCGAATTGATGATGGCCAACGAGAAGGTCTGGCGCAGCGAAGAGGAAATTCGCGCCGGCCTGATGAAGCTCTGGCGGGCGATGCAGGATTGCGTCGAGCAGGGCCTCAAGCACGAAGGCATCCTGCCGGGCGGCCTCAACGTGCGCCGCCGCGCGGCGAAGTTGCACCGCAGTCTTCAGGAATTGAACAAGCCCAACGTGATCGGCTCGACCCTCAGCGCGATGGAGTGGGTCAACCTGTTCGCCCTGGCGGTGAACGAGGAAAACGCCGCCGGCGGGCGCATGGTCACGGCGCCCACCAACGGCGCGGCGGGGATCATTCCGGCGGTGCTGCATTACTTCATGAAATTCAGCGAGGCGGTGACCGACGCCAACGTGGTCGACTACTTCCTCGGGGCGGCGGCGGTGGGGATTCTGTGCAAGAAGAACGCCTCGATCTCCGGTGCCGAAGTCGGGTGTCAGGGGGAAGTCGGTTCGGCCTGCGCAATGGCGGCAGCTGGTCTGGCGGAAATCCTCGGCGCAAGCCCCGAGCAGTTGTGCAACGCGGCGGAAATCGGCCTGGAACACAACCTGGGTCTGACCTGCGATCCGGTGGGCGGCCTGGTGCAAGTGCCGTGCATCGAACGCAATGCGATTGCGGCGGTGAAGGCGATCAATGCCGCGCAGATGGCCTTGCGTGGGGACGGTCAGCACTTCATCTCGCTGGACCGGGTGATCCGGACCATGCGCGATACCGGCGCGGATATGCATGACAAATATAAAGAGACTTCGCGGGGCGGGTTGGCGGTCAGCGCGGTGGAGTGCTGATACCTGGTCGCCCCAATCGCTGGCTTGCCAGCGACGGGGCCGGACCAGTCAAAACTGCGCACCAAGTGAGCACCGGATATCAAACGCGCCACCTTTTGGCGCGTCGCTATCGGATAAGAGTCTTTCCTGCCTCCAGCGCCTGATTCGCAGGCGCTACCGTCCGTCACCCGTGCCTGCGGTGACACTGTAGGACAATCGCGCGCAGGCCAGTTCCCACAAGTGCTACCGATTTGCTCACACGCTCCGGGGCAGGGCTTTCGCGGCCACTGATGGCACTTCGAATTACCCTTCGTCGGAGCGCTTGTATAGACGCGTCGCGACGTCGTTTTCAGGAGTTATTGAACAGCCATTCAATTTTAGGCATGGCAATTGCTCTGTCATAACAAAGCCCGTCTCACGCAAGAGAACGATGGCAATAACAAGAGCCTCCGCCTGAGGCCATCACCCGCTTTGTGTGAGGAGATACCGCGATGACGTCGTTCAACTCCGGGGCTCAACCCCAGAACCGTGCGCCTCAATCCATCGGCTTTCTGCTGCTGGACAATTTCACGCTGATTTCCCTGGCATCCGCAGTCGAACCGCTGCGCATGGCCAACCAGTTGTCCGGTCGCGAGCTGTATCGCTGGACCACCCTCACCGTCGACGGCGGCCAGGTCTGGGCCAGTGACGGTCTGCAGATCACCCCCGACGCTTCCATGCATAAAGCCCCGGCCCTCGACACCGTCATCGTGTGCGGCGGGATCGGCATTCAACGTACCGTTACCCGTGAACACGTGTCGTGGCTGCAAAGCCAGGCGCGGCAGTCACGCCGCCTCGGTGCCGTGTGCACCGGCAGTTGGGCCCTGGCCTGCGCCGGCCTGCTCGACGGCTTCGATTGCAGCGTGCACTGGGAATGTCTGGCGGCGATGCAGGAAGCTTTCCCGCGTGTTGCGATGAGCACCCGCCTGTTTACCCTCGACCGTAACCGTTTCACCAGCTCCGGCGGCACCGCGCCGCTGGACATGATGCTGCACCTGATCAGCCGCGATCACGGTCGTGAACTGTCCGCCGCGATCTCCGAGATGTTCGTCTACGAGCGCATCCGCAACGAGCAGGATCACCAGCGTGTGCCGCTCAAGCACATGCTCGGCACCAACCAGCCGAAACTGCAGGAAATCGTTGCGCTGATGGAAGCCAACCTGGAAGAGCCGATCGACCTCGACGAACTGGCGGTGTACGTCGCCGTGTCCCGTCGCCAGCTCGAACGCCTGTTCCAGAAATACCTGCACTGCTCGCCGTCGCGCTACTACCTCAAGCTGCGCCTGATCCGTGCGCGGCAACTGCTCAAGCAGACGCCGATGTCGATCATCGAAGTGGCGTCGGTCTGCGGGTTTGTGTCGACGCCGCACTTCTCCAAGTGCTACCGCGAATACTTCGGCATTCCGCCGCGTGACGAGCGCGTCGGCTCCAACACCACCCAGCAGGTGGCAATGATGCCGCTGCCGCAGGCCATTGTGATGTCGCCGCTGTCCGGGCCCATGTCGGCGCTGAGCCAGGCACGCAACGAATCCACATTCGCCAGTGTAAGGCTCTGATAAGTATCGTTCCCACGTCGAGGTGTCGAACCGTCTGCGTGGGAACGCAGCCCGGGACGCTCTGCGTCCCAAAAGGCCGAACGCGGAGCGTCCGTTGAGGCATTCCCACGCAGAGCGTGGGAACGATCAGGTGAGTAACGTCAGGCGCTATGGGTTTGTTGGTATTGCGCCAATGCCGGCAACAATTGTTTGTCGATGGCCTGACGCACTGCAGGCTGGATGCTGGCGCCGCTGGTGTACATGTCCTTGACCATCTTGCGCAGTTCAAAGGCGCGAACGTTATCCAGACCGCGCACCGCATACTCACAGGCCTGCTCGGCAGTTGAACCGCTCGGCACTTGAAAACCCAACGACTTGAGTTGGCCCAACAGGTCTTCCTGATCGATCAAATCGGCATACATCATGACGCGAATCCTTCTTCGGCAACGGAGGTCGTGGCTCGATTCTGGTAGGCCTGCCCAGGCACGGCAAGGGCGATTTGTCGCAGTGGCCGCGACGGCTATGAACAGGTCGTTTTCGGCTAACTCGCCGTCAAGGGGAGTGGGCACACTGGCCTCAGCTCGCTTCACGAAGGTTTGGTCACCCTCGCCACGGCAGCTCCTCAACAGTACCCTCGCCCCGATCCTGTCACGGCTTGTATCGGGGCTTTTTTTGCCTGTGTGTGAGGTAAATCGAGGTGCATTCATCGCCAGCAGGCTGGCTCCCACATTGAAATGCGCTCTTTGTGGGAGCCAGCCTGCTGGCGATGAACGATGACGCGGTTTAGCGCTGCAACACCAGAATCCGCGACAGCAATTCATCCCGATCGATGTAGCAGCCCTGAAAATGCCGGGCCCCGGTGGTCGGGTCGAACGCATTTCGCGCGTGCAAAGTGCGGCGGTTGTCGAAGCACCACAACTCGCCCGGATTGAGCCGCTGCATCACCCGAAAGCGTGGCTCGCGGGTCATGGCGATGAAGCGCCGATAAGCGCGATACAGCAGGGGCATTTGCTCCACGGACGTGTCGAACGCCCCGCGCAAAAAGTTGGCCATGCGGATTTCCGCGACCCGGCCCAACGCGTCCAGGGCGATGACCGGCGCGAGGCAGCGATAGTCGCTGTGGCGGTCCTTGTTGCGAAACTCCACCGGGATCTCGCACAGCGCCTGAAACGACGCGGGATCTTCCTGGCGCAACGCTTCGGCAATCGCAAAACCGTCGACGAAAATGCTCTCGCCACCCTCGGCGTCGTTCACCAGGCAATGCAGAAATTGCAGGCCCGGTTGCAGCTCGCGGGTCGGCAGGTCGGTGTGCAATGGCAGGTTGAAAGCGGTGTAGGCGTTGCTGTCGGCGTCGGCCTTGGATTGCACGTTGAACAGCACGCCGAAATTGCTCTCGCGGATGAACGAAATACGTTGGGCGATCAGCTTCAGCGAACCGGGTTCGGTGGGTACGCCGCGCACTTGGGTCAGGCCGATGTCGCGTACCGCCAGCAACCATTGCAGCAGTGCGGCGTTGTCGTTCATCAGCGCCGCATAGTCGAACACCGGCAACTGCAAATCACTGCGCCACAGGAAGGGTTTCGGCCTGGAGGCGAGGCGTTCGGTGCGCGATTCATCATCGTAGGCGTGGGCGCGCAACCAGCCGGCATCGAAGCGGCTGAGGTGGCCGTCCTGCCAGTCGATACGCAGGCAGCCATCGGTGTCGATGTGCACCGCGGATGGCATCAGGTCGGGAGCCGCATCGACGATCTCGAACACCTGCTCACGGGTGACGCTGTAGACGCAGTGCGGACACGGACAGTTGTCACGCAGCCACACGTGGTGAAACGGGCTGACACGCCCGTCGGCCCATTCGATCAGGACGCGATCCGCCAGGTTCTGCACGCCGTTCAGCGCGCTGATCAACGGATAAGTACGGAAATCGGCAACGGCAACGGCGGTTTGCATGGCGGCTCCTTGTGAGGGATGGATTTACCGGGCTGGGGGCAGGGCGATGACCCGGCCGATGTAAGCCGGGGCGGGCAGATCGGCCTGCTCGGCGACGATGGCTTGCAGACGGCCCAGGGTGTCCGGGGTAAACGGCGCGGAACGCGGCCCGGCCAGGTCGACGTGCAGCAGCATCTGTTCGTTGCCGGCCAGCTCCTTGTCACCGCCGGCCAGATGCAGGCTGTGATAGAGGTGCAGGCGTTTCTGGTCGTGACCGATGATCTGCGTGCGCACTTCGACTTCGGCATCGAGCTTCACTTCGTGCAGGTAGTTGAGGTGCAGTTCGAGGGTGAACAGCGAGTGGCCGCTGGCTTCGCGGTTGTTGCTGTCCATGCCGAGACGATCCATCAGGGCGTCGGTGGCGTAGCTGAAAATCAGCAGATAAAAGGCGTCGCGCAGGTGGCCGTTGTAGTCGACCCAGTCGCGGATGATGCGGGTTTGGTAGGTGGTGAGGGTGGGCATATTTTCTCCTGATGCGATCGTTCCCACGCTCTGCGTGGGAACGCCTCCTGTGACGCTCTGCGTCACGCTTCTGGGACGCAGAGCGTCCCGGGCTGCATTCCCACGCAGACGGTTCGACGCCTCGACGTGGGAGCGATCGGTTACTCGCTGAAACTCATCCCATGCTTCTCTTTGGTGGTCTTCACCGCCTCAAGCACCGCCAGCAGGCAATCATCACGATAGCGCTCCAGCGCCGAAATACTGTGCCGGCCCAGTTGATCGCTGGTGCCGTCCACCACATCGTCGATCAACTTGTCGGTCAGTTCCGGTGCCGGCAGGTACGTCCACGGCAACTGCAACGCCGGGCCGAACTGCGACATGAAGTGGCGCATGCCGGCATCACCTCCGGCCAGGGTGTAGGTCAAAAACGTGCCCATGAACGACCAGCGCAGACCGGCACCAAAGCGGATCGCATCGTCGATTTCACCGGTGGTCGCCACGCCGTCGTTGACCAGGTGCAGCGCCTCGCGCCACAGCGCTTCGAGCAGGCGGTCGGCGATGAATCCCGGCACTTCCTTGCGCACATGCAGCGGGCGCATGCCGAGGGATTCGTAGACGTTCATCGCCGCTTGAACCGCTTCCGGCGCGGTGTTCTTGCCGCCGACCACTTCCACCAATGGCAGCAGGTAAACCGGGTTGAACGGGTGACCGACCACGCAACGTTCCGGGTGGGTCGAGCTCTCGTAGAACTCGCTCGGCAACAGGCCGGAAGTACTGGAACCAATCAACGCATTCGGCTTGGCCGCCGCACTGATTTTGCTGTGCAGATCCAGTTTCAGTTCGAGGCGTTCCGGGGCGCTTTCCTGGATGAAATCCGCATCGCGCACGCACTCTTCAATGGTCGCCACAAAGCGCAGGCGATCCTGCGACGCGCCCGGCGCCAGACCGTTTTTCTCCAGCGCGCCCCAGGCGTTGGCCACGCGTTTGCGCAGCGCCGCTTCGGCACCCGGCGCCGGGTCCCAGGCCACCACGTCGAGGCCGTGGGCGAGGGCGCGGGCGACCCAGCCGCTGCCGATGACGCCGCTGCCCAGTGCTGCGAAGGTTTTGATTTCGGTGATAAAGCTCATGGTCACTTCCTGGAATGAGGCAAAAAAACGGTGGGCGTCAATGGCCCGCCCACCGGGGGAAAGGGTGATTTCAGCCGCGCTGGGTCAGACCCATCTTCTTGCGACCTTCAGCCGGGGTCAGCACGCGGGCGCCGAGGCGGCTGAGGATTTCGGTGGCGCGTTCGACCAGTTGGCCGTTGGTCGCCAGCACGCCTTTGTCCAGCCACAGGTTGTCTTCCAGGCCGACCCGCACGTTGCCGCCAAGCAGCACCGCTTGCGCCGCCATCGGCATCTGCATCCGGCCGATGCCGAACCCGGCCCACACCGCGTCGGCGGGCAGGTTGTCGACCATGGCTTTCATGGTGGTGGTGTCGGCCGGCGCGCCCCACGGGATACCCAGGCACAGCTGGAACAGCGGGTTGTCGAGCAGGCCTTCCTTGATCATCTGTTTGGCGAACCACAGGTGACCGGTGTCGAAAATCTCCAGCTCCGCCTTCACGCCCAGCTCGGTGATGCGTTTGGCGCCGGCCCGCAGTTGGGCCGGGGTGGAAACGTAAATGGTGTCGCCGTCGCCGAAGTTCAGGGTGCCGCAATCCAGCGTGCAGATTTCCGGCAGCAGTTCTTCGACGTGGGCCAGACGGGTCAGCGGGCCGACCAGATCGGTGTTCGGACCGAACTCCATCGGGCTCTCGCCAGGGCCGATTTCCAGGTCGCCGCCCATGCCGGCGGTGAGGTTGACGATGATGTCGACGTCGGCTTCGCGGATGCGCTCCATGACTTCGCGGTACAGCGCCACGTCACGGCTGAACTTGCCGGTCTGCGGGTCACGAACGTGGCAGTGCACGACCGTGGCGCCGGCCTTGGCTGCTTCCACCGCAGCTGCGGCGATCTGTTTCGGGGTGACCGGCACGTGTGGGCTTTTGGCGGTCGTGTCGCCAGCACCGGTGAGTGCGCAGGTGATGATGACGTCGTGATTCATGGTGCGTTTTCCTTCAGGCGTGATGGGTCTGTTCGCAGCCCGTGGCGGGCTGCGAAGTGGTTCGTTCGTTGCGGTTTATTTGCTGGTGAGCTGGAGGTTTTCAGCCGCCGGTTTGCCATCGAAAGTGGTGACGCCTTCGAGCCAGCGCTGTTTGTCCTGCGGGTGATCCTTGAGCCATTGTTTGGCCGATTCGAAAGCGTCCTTGTGATCGAGCAGCGGCTGCATCATCCGGCTCTCGTCTTCGGCGGTGAACGTCAGGTTGCTCAGCAGGCGACTGACGTTCGGGCATTGTTCGGCGTATTTCGGCGCGGTGACGGTCCATACGGTGGCCATGCCTTCGTTCGGGCCGAGGGCGTCGTCGCTGCCGGTCAGATAAGTCATCTGCACGTTGACGTTCATCGGGTGCGGCGCCCAGCCGAAGAACACCACGGCTTCCTTGCGGCGCACGGCGCGATCGACGGCGGCGAGCATGCCGGCCTCGCTCGATTCCACGAGCTGGAACTTACCGAGGCCAAACTGGTTCTTGGCGATCATCGCCTTGATCTGGGTGTTGGCGCCCGAGCCTGGCTCGATGCCGTAGATCTTGCCGCCCAGCTCTTTCTCGAACTTGGCGATGTCGGCAAAGGTTTTCAGGCCCTTGTCCGCCAGATAGGTCGGCACGGCGAGGGTGGCGCGGGCGTCCTTGAGACTTGGCGCTTCAAGCACCTTGACCTGGTTGGCCTCGACGAACGGGGTGATGGTCTGGGTCATCAGCGGGTTCCAGTAGCCGAGGAACAGGTCCAGACGCTGGTCGCGGATGCCGGCGAAGACGATCTGCTGGGAGGCGCTGGTCTGTTTGGTGCTGTAGCCGAGGCCGTCGAGCAGAACCTGGGCCATGGCACTGGTGGCGATCACGTCGGTCCAGTTCACCACGCCCATGCGCACGTTCTGACACGATGCGGAATCGGCCGCCATGACACTGGCGCTTAAAAACGCGGTACCGCTGAGTGCGAGAACACAGCTGCTGATCAGTCGTTTCATGTCGGGTTCCTCGGCAGGTCGTTATTGTGGGTTCCGGTGTCTGTGCGCCGGTGATGCTCAAATTACGCAGCAATGCCCCCGTAAAAACGCACTGCGGCGACCAGCTCTTGCACTGCAGCGACCTGTGCTCTTGAATGCCGCCGACAACTGGCGTATCAACGTTGCACGCTACCCGCTGACCGAGTGCGCGCCATGTCCCAGGATTTCTACTTTCTGTTGATGCCGGGTTTTTCCGCCATCGGTTTCATCTCCGCGATCGAGCCGCTGCGGGTGGCCAACCGCTTTCGCGGCGAGCTGTACCGCTGGCACGTCTTGAGCGCCGATGGCGGGGCGGTGCTGGCGAGCAACGGGATGTCGGTCAACGCCGATGCGGCGCTGGAGCCTCTGAAGAAAGGGGCGACGTTGCTGGTGGTCGCCGGTTTTGAACCGCTGAAGTTCGCCACCCCGGCGCTGGAGCACTGGCTGCGACGGCTGGACAACGAAGGCGTGACCCTCGGCGCCATCGACACCGGCAGCTTCGTCCTCGCCGAAGCCGGTCTGCTCGATGGCCATCGCCTGACCCTGCACTGGGAGGCCATCGACGCCTTCAAGGAATCTTATCCACAGCTCAGCGTCACCCAGGAGCTGTTCGAGATCGACCGTCGGCGCATCACTTCTGCCGGCGGTACCGCATCCATCGACCTGATGCTCGACCTGATTGCCCAGGCCCACGGCCCGCAGCTGGCGATCCAGGTCAGCGAGCAGTTTGTATTGGGACGGATTCGTCCGCGCAAGGACCACCAGCGCATGGAGGTCGCCACGCGCTATGGCATCAGCAACAAGAAGCTGGTGCATGTCATCGGCGAGATGGAGCAGCACAGCGAGCCGCCGCTGACAACTTTGGAACTGGCGGAATCGATCAAGGTGACAAGGCGGCAACTGGAGCGGTTGTTCCGTCTGCACCTGAACGACACGCCGAGCAATTTCTATCTGCGCCTAAGACTTGAAAAGGCCCGGCAGCTGTTGCGCCAGACCGACATGAGCGTGCTGGAAGTCAGCATCGCCTGCGGGTTTGAATCCCCGTCGTATTTCACCCGCAGCTACCGGGCGAAGTTTGCCCGGTGTCCGCGAGAGGATCGGCGACGGGAGGCCGTTTGACGGACGATTATAGTTAATTATACTTTTAGGTATAAATTACAGTCGTTTGAATAATTGAGTGTAAAACCATGTCCCGAAACAACGGCTTCGTTTTCCGCCGCCCCGCTCTGGCCCGCAGCGTTGCCGATGGTCTGGTGGGTGCAGGTCTGCAGGATTTCACCTCCGGTCTTTTTCTGGCAGCGCCGCGTCGCACAGGCAAAAGTACCTTTCTGCGCGAGGATCTGATCCCGGAATGCCAGGCCCGAGGCTGGCTGACGGTTTACGTCGACCTGTGGGCCGATAAGGAAAAAGACCCTGCTGACTTGATCGCCAGTGCCATTGCAGGTGCGTTGGTCCCCTTTGAAAGGGGCATCCGCAAACTGGCGAAGAATATCGGCATCGAAAAACTCAGCTTTCTGCGCACCTTGTCCTGGGATTTCACCAAGCCGCAACTGCCGGCCGGCGCGACCCTGACGCAAGCACTGGAACTGCTCCACAGCGCCGCCGAAAAATCCGTAGTGCTGGTGATCGACGAGGCCCAGCACGCACTCACCACAGCAGCGGGCATTAACGCAATGTTTGCCCTGAAGGCCGCACGGGATCAGCTCAATCAGGGGCGTGAAGGCGAGGGCAGCGGGTTGCATCTGGTGTTCACCGGTTCCAATCGCGACAAACTCGCCCACCTGGTACTGGGCAAGAGCCAACCGTTTTTCGGCTCGAGCATCACGCCCTTTCCGCTGCTGGGAAAAGAGTTCACCCAAGCGTACACCTTGCACCTCAACGCCCATCTGGCCGAGACCAACCAGTTCAGCGCGGCCGATATCGACGACGCCTTTGAATTGGTGGGGCGACGCCCGGAAATGTTGCGCACCATCATCGGCGAAGTCGCGCTGGAGCTGGGCGAGGCCAGCAATCTGGGGCAACTGCTGCAAAGCCGTGCCGAATTGTTGCGCGCAGGCGTATGGACCGAGTTCGAGAGCGCGTGGAACGCTCTGACAATTCCTCAGCGCGCCGTGCTGGAGGTGATGGTGGAGCGCTCACAGAACAACGAGCCCTTTGCACCGTTCACTGACAGCACGCTCATGGCCGTCGGCAAGGCACTGGAAAACATGGGCAGCGACGTGGTGCCGGGCACCCAGACCATTCAGGCCTGCATCGATGCCCTGCGCGACAAGGAGCTGGTGTGGAAGTCGAGCCGTGGTGGCTATGCGCTGGAAGACAAATCCTTTGGCGACTGGCTGAGCGCACGTAAAGCGCGCTAGCTACTTCTTCACCAACGCCGAGCACGCTGCCTTGTAGGCTTCATGCTGATACTTGTTCAGCGTGCCCGGCAGCTCGAAATTGTGCTTCTTGGCCTGGGCATTGATCGTCTGCGGCGACAGCAGCGTCACCTCGCAACCGTCCAGCAACTGAAACACACCCTCGATCTTGAACGTGGTCGGCCCACCGGCAAACTCGCCCTTCTTGCTGCGCTTCTTGATCGCGATGCGATCGATGGAGTTCTCGCGCACGAACGATGCGACCTGCGCGGCGAACAGTTTGACGTTGGCCGCCTCGTCGTCATCGTCCAGCGCGATTTTCTTGGTGTTCAGCGCGACATGGCTCAGCACCGAACCGTCGAGGGACGCCACGGCGATGATCGCTTCACTGCCTTTGATTTCGATACCGCAGATGTTCATGTGAATCCCTTGATTGGCTGAAGAGGTGCAGCTTACAGCTCAAGCCCTCACTCCTGTCCGATCGACTCCAAAAACTCCGACCGCTCGTCACTCATCCGCGCCACGCAGTCATTCTGCGCAATCTTGAACGCCTTGCTGCCGTCCGTCGCCGGGAAGGCTTCGACGGCGCAGTCGGCGTCGCGGGTCTTCAGCCATTGTTGCTGGGCGGCTTTGAGTTTGGCGGTGATGTCGGCCAGTTGTGCCGGGTTCTTGCCGTAGGCGGTCTGCATGCGTTCGTTGAGGCTGGCGTAGTTGTCCTTGAGCAGGTCCTCGGCGGTGGTGCGGCTGTAGGTCGAGCATTCCAGGGTCTGGATGTCGTTTTCCACCGCGTCGCACGGGTTGTTGTCGGACTCTTCGGCGGCGTGTACGCCGGTCGCAATCAGGGCCAGGGCCAGGAAGATCGATTTCATTGATGTCGCCGCTCTAATCCAGTGGTGTTTCCGGGATGCGGCAGATTCTGGCTCAAGCTCGCGGGCTTGAACAGGTGGCCGGTCGGACCGGTTGGCGACCCTTTGTCGCGGATTGACGCTTTCGGCAATTCCCCTGTCGTTTTTGCACCCGGCTGGTCGCGCACCGAGGCATATGCTGGCCCCAAAGCGCCGGCAGACGATTCGGCGCATGAATCGCCAATAAGGGGACGCCTGATGAGCCCAGCCGAATTACACGCCGACAGCATCGTTATCGACGGTCTGATCATTGCCAAATGGAACCGCGAGCTGTTCGAAGACATGCGCAAGGGCGGTCTGACGGCGGCCAACTGCACCGTGTCGGTGTGGGAAGGCTTTCAGGCCACGGTCAATAACATCGCCGCCAGCCAGAAACTGATTCGCGAAAACAGCGACCTGGTGATCCCCGTCCGCACCACCGCCGACATCCGCAAGGCCAAGGAGCAGGGCAAGACCGGCATTCTCTTCGGCTTCCAGAACGCCCACGCGTTCGAAGACCAGATCGGCTATGTCGAGGTGTTCAAGCAGCTCGGCGTCGGTATCGTGCAGATGTGCTACAACACCCAGAACCTGGTGGGCACCGGTTGCTACGAACGTGACGGCGGTCTGTCGGGTTTCGGTCGCGAAATCGTTGCCGAGATGAACCGTGTCGGCGTCATGTGCGACCTGTCCCACGTCGGCTCCAAGACTTCCGAGGAAGTCATCCTCGAATCGAAAAAACCGGTCTGCTATTCCCACTGCCTGCCGTCGGGGCTGAAAGAGCACCCGCGCAACAAATCCGATGAAGAGCTCAAGTTTATTGCTGACCACGGCGGTTTCGTCGGCGTGACCATGTTCGCGCCGTTCCTGGCCAAGGGTATCGATTCGACCATCGACGACTACGCCGAAGCCATCGAATACACCATAAACCTGGTCGGCGAAGACGCCATCGGCATTGGCACCGACTTCACCCAGGGTCACGGCCAGGACTTCTTCGAATACCTGACCCACGACAAGGGCTACGCCCGCCGTCTGACCAACTTCGGCAAGATCATCAACCCGCTGGGCATCCGCACCGTCGGCGAGTTCCCGAACCTGACCGAAACCCTGCTCAAGCGCGGCCACTCCGAGCGCGTGGTACGCAAGATCATGGGCGAAAACTGGGTCAACGTCCTCAAAGACGTCTGGGGCGAATAAGCCGCCGCTTCCCGAATACTTTCCCCCGGCCGTCCGCGCCGGGGGCAACACCAAAATTTTTCTGGAGTTAAGTTTCCATGGCCAAGATCGCCCCGCAATTGCCAATCGAAGTCGACAGCGAGACCGGTGTCTGGACCTCCGACGCCCTGCCGATGCTGTACGTGCCACGGCATTTCTTCGTCAACAACCACATGGGCATCGAGGAAGTGCTGGGCGCTGACGCCTATGCCGAAATCCTCTACAAGGCCGGCTACAAATCCGCCTGGCACTGGTGTGAAAAAGAAGCCGAGTGCCACGGCCTGGAAGGCGTCGCGGTGTTCGAGCACTACATGAAGCGTCTGTCGCAGCGCGGCTGGGGCCTGTTCAAGATCCAGGACATCGACCTCGACAAAGGCACCGCCAGCGTCAAGCTCGAACACTCGGCGTTCGTCTACGTCTACGGCAAGGTCGGGCGCAAGGTCGACTACATGTTCACCGGCTGGTTTGCCGGTGCCATGGACCAGATCCTCGCCGCTCGCGGCAGCCAGATCCGCACCGTGGCCGAGCAGGTTTACGGTGGCTCCGAAGAAGGCCACGACGACGGCCTGTTCACCGTCAAGCCGTTGTAAGTCGAGGAACCCGCCATGGCTTTCGAAGCAATGTTTCAGCCAATTCAAATTGGCAAACTGACCATCCGCAACCGCGTGCTCAGCACCGCGCATGCCGAGGTCTACGCGACTGACGGCGGCATGACCACCGAGCGGTACGTCAAGTATTACGAAGAGAAAGCCAAGGGCGGCATCGGCCTGGCGATCTGTGGCGGTTCGTCCGTGGTGGCGATCGACAGCCCGCAGCAATGGTGGAGTTCGGTGAACCTGTCCACCGACCGGATCATCCCGCACTTCCAGAATCTCGCCGACGCCATGCACAAGCATGGCGCCAAGATCATGATCCAGATTACCCACATGGGCCGTCGCTCCCGTTGGGACGGTTTCCACTGGCCGACCCTGATGTCGCCGTCGGGCATCCGCGAACCGGTGCACCGCGCCACCTGCAAGACCATCGAGCCGGAAGAAATCTGGCGGGTGATCGGCAACTACGCGCAAGCCGCGCGCCGCGCCAAGGCCGGTGGCCTGGACGGCGTCGAACTGTCAGCCGTGCACCAGCACATGATCGACCAGTTCTGGAGCCCGCGCGTCAACAAGCGGACCGACGAGTGGGGCGGCACTTTCGAAGGCCGGATGAAATTCGGTCTGGAAGTCCTGAAAGCCGTGCGTGCCGAGGTCGGTGACGACTTCTGCGTCGGCATGCGCATCTGCGGTGACGAGTTCCACCCGGACGGTCTGTCCCACGAAGACATGAAGCAGATCGCCAAGTATTACGACGACACCGGCATGCTCGATTTCATCGGCGTCGTCGGCTCGGGTTGCGACACCCACAACACCCTGGCCAACGTGATTCCGAACATGAGTTATCCGCCGGAGCCGTTCCTGCACCTGGCGGCCGGGATCAAGGAAGTGGTCAAGGTTCCGGTGCTGCACGCGCAGAACATCAAGGACCCGAACCAGGCCACGCGGATCCTGGAGGGCGGTTACGTCGACATGGTCGGCATGACCCGCGCCCACATCGCCGACCCGCACCTGATCGCCAAGATCAAGATGGGTCAGATCGACCAGATCAAGCAGTGCGTCGGCGCCAACTATTGCATCGACCGTCAGTACCAGGGTCTGGACGTGCTGTGCATCCAGAACGCGGCGACTTCCCGTGAATACATGGGCGTGCCGCACATCATCGAGAAATCCACCGGGCCGAAACGCAAGGTGGTGATCGTCGGTGCCGGCCCGGCGGGGATGGAAGCGGCCCGTGTGGCGGCCGAACGTGGCCACGACGTGACCCTGTTCGAGAAGAAGGAATTCATCGGCGGCCAGATCACCACCGCCTCGAAAGCGCCGCAGCGTGACCAGATCGCCGGCATCACCCGCTGGTTCCAGCTGGAACTGGCGCGGCTGAAAGTCGACCTGCGTCTGGGCACTGCGGCGGACGCCGACACCATCATGGATTTGCGTCCGGACATCGTGGTGCTGGCGGTCGGCGGCCACCCGTACCTGGAACAGAACGAACACTGGGGCGCCGCTGAAGGGCTGGTCGTCAGCAGCTGGGACGTGCTCGACGGCAAGGTCGCGCCGGGCAAGAACGTGCTGGTCTACGACACCATTTGCGAGTTCACCGGGATGTCGGTGGCCGACTTCCTCGCCGACAAGGGCAGCCAGGTCGAGATCGTCACCGACGACATCAAGCCGGGCGTGGCCATCGGCGGTACGTCGTTCCCGACCTACTACCGCAGCATGTACCCGAAAGAAGTGATCATGACCGGCGACATGATGCTGGAGAAGGTCTACCGCGAAGGCGACAAACTCGTCGCGGTGCTGGAGAACGAATACACCGGCGCCAAAGAGGAGCGGGTGGTGGATCAGGTGGTCGTCGAGAACGGTGTGCGCCCGGACGAGGAAATCTACTACGCCCTCAAGGACGGCTCGCGCAACAAGGGCCAGATCGACGTCGAGGCGCTGTTCGCAATCCAGCCGCAACCTTCGTTGAGCAGCACCGGCGACGGTTATCTGTTGTTCCGCATCGGTGACTGCGTGGCGCAGCGTAATACCCACGCCGCCATCTACGACGCCCTGCGGTTGTGCAAAGACTTCTAAACGCTCTAGGACTGATCGTTCCCACGCTCTGCGTGGGAACGCATCAATGGACGCTCTGCGTCCGCTCTTGGGACGCAGAGCGTCCCGGGCTGCATTCCCACGCAGAGCGTGGGAACGATCACTGACCCTGCGGTCTTTGGGAGCTTCACCATGTTGAACACCCTTCTTCCAATCCTGTTGTTCGCAGCCTTGGCCCTCGCGGTGCTGGGGGCGTTGCGGCGGGTGGCCATGTGGCGCCGGGGCCGGGCCTCGAAGGTCGATCTGATCGGCGGCCTGTTCGCCATGCCCAAGCGTTACATGGTCGATCTGCACCACGTGGTGGCGCGGGACAAATACATCGCCAACACCCACGTCGCCACGGCGGGCGGTGCGGTGGCGTCGATCGTGCTGGCGATTCTGGTGCACGGTTTCGGCCTGCATAACCGGATCCTTGGCTACGCGTTGCTGCTGATGACGGCGGTGATGTTCGTCGGGGCGATCTTCGTTTATCGGCGTCGGCTCAACCCGCCGTCGCGGCTGTCGAAAGGCCCGTGGATGCGCCTGCCGAAAAGCCTGCTGGCGTTCTCGGCCTCGTTCTTCCTGGTGACCTTGCCGGTGGCGGGGATCCTGCCGGAGAACTTCGGCGGCTGGGTGCTGGCAGCGATTCTCGGGATCGGTGTGCTGTGGGGCGTGTCGGAGCTGTTCTTCGGCATGACCTGGGGCGGCCCGATGAAACACGCCTTCGCCGGTGCGTTGCACCTGGCCTGGCACCGCCGCGCCGAACGTTTTGGTGGCGGCCGTTCCACCGGTTTGAAACCGCTGGACCTGAATGATCCGACCGCGCCGCTGGGCGTGGAAAAACCCAAGGATTTCACCTGGAACCAGTTGCTCGGTTTCGACGCTTGCGTGCAGTGCGGCAAGTGCGAGGCCGCGTGCCCGGCGTTCGCCGCCGGCCAGCCGCTGAACCCGAAAAAACTGATTCAGGACATGGTCGTCGGCCTCGCCGGCGGCACCGATGCCAAGTTCGCCGGCAGCCCTTATCCCGGCAAACCGGTGGGCGAACACAGCGGTAATCCGCATCAACCGATCGTCAACGGTCTGGTCGATGCCGAAACCCTGTGGTCGTGCACCACCTGCCGCGCCTGCGTCGAGGAATGCCCGATGATGATCGAGCACGTCGATGCCATCGTCGACATGCGCCGCCACCTGACCCTGGAAAAAGGCGCGACCCCGAACAAGGGCGCCGAAGTCCTGGAAAACCTGATTGCCACCGACAACCCTGGCGGTTTTGCCCCGGGCGGACGGATGAACTGGGCGGCCGACCTGAACCTCAACCTGCTCAGCGAGAAGAAGTCCACCGACGTGCTGTTCTGGGTCGGTGACGGCGCCTTCGACATGCGCAACCAGCGCACCTTGCGTGCCTTCGTCAAAGTGCTGAAAGCGGCCAAGGTCGACTTCGCGGTACTGGGGCTGGAAGAACGCGACAGCGGCGACGTGGCCCGGCGTCTTGGCGACGAAGCGACTTTCCAGCTGCTCGCCAAACGCAATATCCAGACCCTGGCCAAATACAGTTTCAACCGCATCGTCACCTGCGATCCGCACAGCTTCCACGTGTTGAAAAATGAGTACGGCGCGTTCGATGGCAACTACCTCGTGCAGCACCACAGCACTTATCTGGCGGAAATCATTCAGGCTGGCGCGCTGAACCTCGGACAGCACAAAGGCAACAGCGTGACCTATCACGATCCGTGCTACCTCGGCCGCTACAACGGCGAGTACGAGGCGCCGCGCGAAGTGCTGCGCGCCCTCGGCATCGAGATCAAGGAAATGCAACGTTCCGGCTTCCGTTCGCGCTGCTGCGGCGGCGGTGGCGGGGCGCCGATCACTGACATTCCGGGCAAGCAGCGGATCCCCGACATGCGCATGGAAGACATTCGCGAGACCGGTGCCGAGCTGGTGGCTGTGGGTTGTCCACAGTGCACTGCGATGCTCGAAGGCGTGGTCGAACCGCGTCCGCTGATCAAGGACATTGCCGAACTGGTGGCCGACGCGCTGCTCGAAGACGCCGCGCCGAACAAGCCTGCCACCCCGGCCAAACGTGAACCTGCGGAGGCCCACTGATGAGCGACATTATCCGCCGCGACCCCCGCGCCGAATGGATCGCACGCAACCGCCTGCACCCGCTGCACGCGGCCATGCAACCGGCGCAACACAGCTGGATGGGCCCTAACGGGATCATCCGCAAGAACCTGCACGGCATCGGCTTCATCGGGCCGAACGGCATCAAGCGCATCGACCGCAGCGGCGCTCAACAGGGCGGGGCGGTCAAACGCTCGGCCGCGGTCGAAGTGCAATTGCCGCTGCATCAGGTGCCGGCCCCGGCGTTCTATATCAGCGTGGTGCCCGACATGGTCGGTGGCCGCTTGAGCAGCCATGACCGTGACATGCTCGGTCTGGCTCATCAGCTGGCCGGCAGCGACGGCGCGGTGCTGGCCGTGGTGTTCGGCGAGCACAAGGAAAACGCTTTCGCCACCGCAGGCGTTGACCGCTTGCTGGTACTGGAAGGCGAAGAATTCAGCGGTTATGCACCGGAGCAACGGATCCAGGGTCTGCGGGCTGTGGATAACCAGTTCAACCCGCGTCACTGGCTGCTGCCGGACAGCCGCAGCGGTGGCGGCGAACTCGGTCGGCGCTTTGCTGCTGCACTGGATGAGCGCCCGGCGACACGGGTGTGGCAGGTCAAGGATCAGGAATGCATCGGCCGCGCCGGTGCCGGGTTGCAGGATCTGGCCCGCCCGGTGGCGCGGTTGATTCTGGCGTCCGCCGAATGTGCAGAACCGGTCAGCGAAACCCGTCATGAAGCGCTGCCGGTGGAGTTATCCACACCCGTCGCGCGCAGCCTGTCGCGGATTGAGGATCTGGGTGCGGTGGCGGTGGATCCGGCGGCGATTCCGATGGCCGAGGCCGAGTTCATCTTCTCCGGCGGCAACGGGGTCAAGGATTGGGAGCTTTTCCACAGGACCGCCGCCGCCCTCGGTGCCACCGAAGGCGCTTCGCGGGTGGCAGTGGACGACGGCTTCATGGCCCGCGACCGCCAGGTCGGCGCGTCCGGCACCTGGGTCACCGCGCGGGTTTATGTGGCCGTGGGGATTTCCGGGGCGATCCAGCACCTGCAAGGCATCGGTGCCTGCGACAAGGTGGTGGCGATCAACCTTGATCCGGGTTGCGACATGATCAAGCGTGCCGATCTGTCGGTGATCGGCGAAAGCGCGGAAATTCTTCAGGCTTTGATCGCGGCGGTAGAGGCTTACCGCAACGAAGCCAAGCGCGATGCGGCTTAAGGAACGGTTATGAGCACAAAGATCATCAGTCTGGTTTCAATCGGCGCCCACCCGACCTCCGGCCGCCCGCGCCGCGCCGATCAGGACGCCCGCGCGGTGGAACTCGGCCTGCAACTGGCGGGGGACAACCTGCAAGTGCTGCACGCCGGCGACATCGCGGAACCGGCGCTGCGCGCCTATCTGGGCATGGGGCTTGCGCAGATGCATGTGCTGGAACAGCCGGCCGGTGCCGATGCGCTGCCGGCGTTGACCGAGTATCTGCGGGATGCCGGCGCCCAGGTCGTGTTGACCGGCAGTCAGGCGGAAACCGGCGAGGGCTCGGGGATGTTGCCGTTTCTGCTGGCCGAAGGGCTGGGCTGGCCGCTGGTGGTGGGTCTGGCGCAGGTCGAGTCGATCAACGACGGTTCGGCGTTGGTGCTGCAAGCGTTGCCTCGCGGGCAGCGGCGCCGGCTGAAGGTGCGCTTGCCGTTTCTGGCGACTGTGGATAACGCTGCGCCCAAGCCTCGGCAGAGTGCTTACGGCCCGGCCCGGCGTGGGGTTCTCCAGGCTGAGGACGTGGAAGTGGTGGATGACGAACTGCTTGCGGTGGCGACCCTGCAACCGGCCAAGCCCCGGCCGAAACGGTTGAAGGTGATCAAGGCGAAGAGCGGGGCGGACCGGATGAAGGCGGCTACGGCCAAGGCCAGTGGCGGTGGGGGGCAGGTGCTCAAGGGTGTGACTGCTGAGGCCGGGGCGGAAGCGATTTTGAAGTTGTTGATTGAAGAGGGGGTTGTCCGCTAGAAGCCCCCTCACCCTAGCCCTCTCCCGGAGGGAGAGGGAACTGACCGAGTTGAGCTGGCTATTTACATCGACCTGCGACTTCAGCGGTGACCTTGGTTTGGCCAAGCCTGAGAACACATTGATCTTTCAGGTCGATGTAGTTCAGAAGGGCAACTCGGTCGGCTCCCTCTCCCCCCGGGAGAGGGCTGGGGTGAGGGCAGCGGTCACAAGCCATCCACTCCTCAGAATTTACACACAATCCCTGTTAACCACTCTGTGGATAACATGTTCGCCCCTCTCCCAACCCCATACAAACCAAGGCCTCTAGCCCAAAGATCAAAAAACAACCAGCCTAACTCGCGGTTTTTTCTGAGTTTTTCCCCAGAACAACTCCCAGACTTGCCCCCAATCTCTGTTGGCGCTTCTGTGGATAAGATGTTCGCTATCCGCTGCAAGCCATATAAAACGCGGCTTACAAAGTTCTGATCAAAAAACGTTCAATTCAATCTTTTAACCCACCAATCCCCACGCAAACCCCGATTTATCAACGCCTCCAGCGCTTTTCCACAGCACCCGCCAAGTTACCCCCGAACTCTGTTGGCGCTTCTGTGGATAAGGTGTTCGCCATCCTCTGCAAGCCACGTAATCCTTGCCATGTAGCGATTTGATCAAAAAACAGTCAATCGCTAATGGAAACCCTGCTTCTGGATAAGTCACGGTTTTTCTTCACAAAACCGCGACTATTTTTCTAGGTCATCCACAGTTGTCCCCATTAGCTGTGGGTGGCTATGTGGATAACTTGTTTGCCAAACCCTGCAACCCCCGGCGGGCTTAGTCCAAAAGGCGATTGATCAGATTTCATACAGTTCTAAGAGGCTGCCTTGACTTCGATCCGGTGCCTGTCTTCACTGCAATGGCACAAGGACAGCTGTCACTTATCCACATCTGGTTCAGGGAGAACGCGTGATGGATACCCAGCCACACCGCTTACCCCCCAATCCCTGCACGCTCCGCGTTCTGCCGGCACCTTCGCCGCGCAAGCGCACGTTGCGTCGTGCCGCCAATCAGCACGCCCGACTGTAGCGCCTGATTCCTGCCCAAACCGTTGTACTGCCGTCGGGATTTCCCGGAGGCCAGGTGCCCGTTCGCCCATTGATTGCAGGCAACCGCAGAGTTGCCCCATCTGCCTGAGAGAGGAACCACCTCATGACACGGATCGCAACGCCCATCAGCGACATCAAGGAACACTACGACGTGATCGTCATCGGCTCCGGGTACGGCGGCGGCATTGCCGCGTCGCGCCTGTCCAGGGCCGGTAAAAGGGTCTGTCTGCTGGAACGCGGCCGGGAAATCCAGCCCGGCGAATACCCCAACACCATGATCGCCGCGACCGAAGAATTGCAGGTGCACGACCCGGACGGCCACATCGGCTCGCGCACCGGGTTGTTCGACCTGCACGTCAACGCGCAGCAGAACGTGGTGGTCGGTTGTGGCCTCGGCGGCACGTCGCTGATCAATGCCAACGTTTCCCTGGAGCCGACTGTCGATGTGTTTCAGGATCCGCGCTGGCCATTGGCGGTGCGCGAAGACCACGACGGCTTGCTCCAGTTGGGTTACCAAAAGGCCCGGGAGATGCTCAAACCCAATCCCTACCCGAGCACCTCGCCGAACCTGCCGAAACTCGATGCCAACAAAAAATCCGCAGATTTCCTCAAGCAAGGCGCGCACTTCTACAAGCCGCCGATCAACGTGACCTTCGACAAACTGCCCAATAACCTCAACCACGTCGGCGTCGAGCAACTGCCGTGCAACCACTGCGGCGACTGCGTTTCGGGTTGTAACAACAAGGCCAAGAACACCACGCTGATGAACTATCTGCCGGACGCCACCAATCACGGCGCGGAGATTTTCTGTCAGGCCCAGGTGCGGCATCTGGAGCGCGACGGCAATGGCTGGATCGTGCACTTCCAGTACCTCGATAGCGGCCGCGAGAAGTTCGATGCGCCGACGCTGTTCGTGAAGGCCGACATCGTCGTGGTGTCCGCCGGCACCCTCGGCTCCACTGAAATTCTGCTGCGTTCGCGGGACAAAGGCCTGGCGATGTCCGGCCAGCTCGGCGAGAACATGAGCGGCAACGGCGACATCCTCGGCTTCGGCCACAACTGTGAGCAGACCATCAACGGCATCGGTTTCGGCGCGCATTCGGCCAAGGAACTGCAACCGGTCGGCCCGTGCATCACCTCGATCATCGACATGCGCACCGAGGGTGACCGCAGCAGTCGCATGGTCATCGAGGAAGGCTCGATCCCCGGCGCGCTCGGCCGGCCGATGGTGCCGGCGATGGCCGGGTTCGCCGAAATGATCGGCAAGCCCACCGACGACAGCTTCAGTGGCAAGGTGAAGTACAAGGAGCGCGAAGCCGAAAGCTTCCTGCGCGGCCCGTATCACGGCGCGCTGCACAACATGCAGACGTACCTGATCATGAGCCACGACAGCGGCCAGGGACGCATGGTTCTCGACAGCAAGGATCAACTGCGCATCGACTGGCCGGGTGTCGGCGAGCAGGAAAACTTCAAGATCGGCAACCAACGGCTGTATCAGAGCACCAAGGCCCTGGGCGGGATCTGGGTCGAGAATCCGATCTGGACCAAACTGCTCAAGCACAGCATCGTCTCGGTGCATCCGCTGGGTGGTTGCGTGATGGGCGAAGACGCCGCACAAGGCGTGGTCAACCACAAGGGCCAGGTGTTCAGCGGCGCCAGTGGCACCGATGTCTACGCCAACCTGTACGTGACCGACGGCGCGGTGATCCCGACGTCACTGGCGGTCAATCCGCTGCTGACCATTTCCGCCGTGAGCGAGCGCAACATGGGATTGCTGGCGGCAGACCGAGGCTGGACGATCGACTACACGCTGCCGTCGGCGCCGCGCAAACAGACCGCGCCGCCGACCCTCGGCGTGCAGTTCACCGAAACCATGAAGGGCTACTTCTCCCGCGCTTTCACCGCCGCGCAAAGCACCGACCTGAAGGTTTATGAGGCGGCCGCCAAACGCGGCGAGGCGGACAACTCGCCGATCGACTTCACCCTGACCATCACCGCCAACGACCTCAACCGGATGATCAAGGAGCCGGAACACGCCGCGACCATCGTCGGCACGGTGATCGCCCCGGCGCTGTCGCCGGAACCGCTGACCGCCAGCAACGGTGTGTTCAACCTGTTCGAGCAGTTCGAGCAGCAGGTCGATACGCGCCACATGAAGTACGACATGAAACTGACCGCCGAGGACGGCAACGACTACTTCTTCAGTGCCTTCAAGACCGTGCCGGAAGACAACGGCGTGCTGAATATCTGGCATGACACCAGCACCCTCTACGTCACGCTGTATCGCGGGCCGGACAAGACCGGCGAGGTGATCGGCTCCGGAGTGATGCACATCAAACCGACCGATTTCGCCAAGCAGATGACCACCATGAAAGTCCTCAATGCGCGCAACGAGCGTGAGCGCATCGAAGGGCTGGCGCGGTTCGGCAAGTTCTTCGCCGGGATTCTCTGGGAGAGTTACGGCGGGGTGTTCGCCGGTGACAAATATTTCAACCCCGACGCGCCGCCACGGCTGAAACGGCCACTGGATGCACCGACGCCTGCCGTGCATTTCTTCTCCACCGAAGACGGCGTGCAGTTGCGCCTGACCCGTTATCAGGCCGGCAGCAAAGGACCGGTGATGCTGGTGCATGGTCTGGGGGTGGGCTCGAATATCTTTTCCACCGATACGATCCAGACCAACCTGCTCGAATTTCTGTGCAAGCACGACTACGACGTGTGGCTGCTGGATTTCCGGGTGAGCATCCTGCTGCCGGCAAGCAAGAAAGAATGGAACGGCGACCAGATCGCCCAGTACGACTTCAAGGCCGCCATCGCACAGATCCAGCAGGAAACCAAAGCCAAAGACGTGCAGTGCGTGGTGCATTGCTACGGCGCGACGACCTTCTTCATGTCGCTGCTCGCCGGTTTGCAGGGCGTGCGTTCGGTGGTCTGCTCACAGATTGCCGCCGACACGGTGGTCGCGACGGCAACGGGGCTGAAGGCCGGTCTGCACTTGCCGGGGATGCTTGACGCAATCGGCATCAAATCCATGACTGCCTACGCCGACAGCAAGGAGAACTGGTTCAACCGGCTCTACGACAAGGCGCTCAACGGCTACGCGCGGATCGAAGCCCAGGGCTATTGCACCAACCCGGTGTGTCACCGCATCACCTTCATGTACGCCTCGCTGTATCGCCACGACACCCTCAACGAGACGCTGCACGACAATCTGCACGAGCTGTTCGGCGAGTCGAACATCGAGACCTTCGAGCACCTGGCGCTGATCGTGCGCAAAGGGCATCTGGTGGATTTCAAAGGGCACGACGTGTACATGCCGCACTTTGATCGGCTGACCATGCCGATCTGTTTCATCAGCGGCGCTGACAACCAGTGTTATCTTCCGGAAAGCACGCTCAAGACCTACCAGCGGGTTTGCGAGAAACACGGGCCGGAACGCTACAGCCGGCATGTGGTGCCGGGTTACGGCCACATCGATTGCATGTTCGGCAAGAACGCGGTGGTCGATGTGTATCCGATCATCCTTGAACACCTGGAGAAAACAGCCCTCGGATAGCCCCCGATCGTGTCGATCGTTCCCACGCTCTGCGTGGGAACGCCGCCATGGACGCTCTGCGTCCGCTTTTGTGACGCGGAACGTCACGAGATGCATTCCCCCGCGGACGGTTCGACGCTTCGACGGGGGAACGATCTGGGGAACTGATATGGACAGCTACATCCGCTGGTTTCAACGCTTCATCTGGCTCGGCATTGCGATGAACATGGTGTTCGCGATCCCGGCGCTGTTTGCGCCGGGGTTGCTGACATCGGTGGTCGGCCTGCCGCCGCAACTCTCCGACCCGTGGCTGGAAAACGCCGGGATGCTGCTGGTCGGCATCAGCGTGTTCTACATGCCGTCGGGCTTCAACGCGCCGCGCTACGTGGTGCATTCCTGGCTGTGCGTGCTGACGCGGCTGATCGCCGTGGCGTTCTGGATCTACCTGATCAACACCAGCAGCCAGGGCTCGGTGTTCGTACCGATGCTGATGGGCGATCTGAGCTTTTTCCTGATCCTCGGCATCCTGCTGTACCTCGGCACCCCCCCTGAAAACCGACCCTTGACGCTGCTCTGTGAGGGCTGGCGCGAATGGCGCGCAGCGTGGGCGCGGCACTGGCAGAGCCACGGGTTCAAGGTCGGCACGCTGGTCGTGGTGGCGCTGCTGGCGTTCATCGGTTACCAGACCTGGTATCAGATGCTGCGCGTGGTGCCGGAGCAGGATTACGCCTCCGACGAAGATCACTACAAATACGCCGCGATTGGCCTGGGTATCGAGGCGCGGATTCCGTATTACCTGTTCTCCGTGCTGCCGCAGATGTGCTCGGAAAAACTGCCGAAACCCGGTGGCTGGGAAGTCTTCGGTTTCCTGTTCGAGAACGGCAAGGACCTGCCGATCGGCATGGCCAAGCGACAGATCGGCTACCCGACCGTCGAGCCGAATTGTGCGCTGTGCCACACCGGTTCCTACCGGGCGAATGCCAGCGACGTCGCGGTGAATGTGCCGAGCGCACCGGCCAACACCCTGCAACTGCAGGCCTTCCAGTGGTTCGCCTACGATTGCGCCAGTGATCCGAAATTCACCACCGACGCGGTGATGGCGGCGATCAACAGCAAGTTTCAGCTGGGCTTCTTCGAGAAGATCTACAACCGTTACCTGATCATCCCGATGGCCAAGACCGCGCTGCTCAAACAGAAGCAGGCGTACGCCTGGCAGAAGCTGCGCCCGCAACAGGGACCGGGGCGTACCGACACCTTCAACCCGACGAAGATGGTGGTGTTCGGCTTCCCGGATGACTCGACCATAGGCACCGTCGACCTGCCGCAAGTGTGGAACCAGAAACCCCGGGAATCGATGTACCTGCACTGGGACGGCAATAACAACAAGATCCACGAGCGCAACTACGCCGCCGCGATGGCCGTGGGCGCGACGCCGGAGTCGGTGCTGCCGCCGAGCTTCAATCGGGTGACCAACTGGCTGCTCGGGCACAAGGCGCCGGCGTGGCCGTGGGCACTGGATCAGGCGAAGGTCGCTCAGGGCAAACCGGTGTGGGAGGCTAACTGCGCGGGTTGTCACGATTTCGGTCGCGTCGACACCGGGCAGGTCACCACCAACATCGACCAGCTCGGCACCGATCCGCACCGGCTGAACTCGTTCACCACAGGGCTGGTGGCGGCGTTCCACACCTTCAAGAAACCGCCGTTCGATTTCGGCGCCTACCGCAAGACCCAGAGCTACAGCAACACGCCCACCGACGGCATCTGGCTGCGCGCGCCGTATCTGCACAACGGTTCGGTGCCGACCCTGTGGGACTTGCTGCAACCGCCGGAAAAACGTCCGCAGGTGTTCATCACCGGCTCCGATGTCTACGACCCGGTCAACGTCGGCTTCGTGACCAGTGGCGCCCAGGCCAAAGCCTCGGCGGATTTCACCTACGACACGCGCCTGGAGGGCAACCACAACAGCGGTCACCTGTACGGCACGACGCTGTCGGACGACGACAAGCGTGCGCTGATCGAATTCATGAAAACCCTGTGAACCCCTACGGATAGAGGATTACGCCATGTCAGCGGTTGGTCATCTGAAACACGAATACGACAAGGTCAAGCTGCGCCTGCACGGCTTGTTCACGCGCATCGAAATGGCCTGGATGAAGCTCATCAGCGAGCTGGAGCCGCAGGAGTTTCAAGCCATCATCAAATTGCTCCAGCGCGGTCACGATCAGGCGCAATACGTGCTCAAGCACGGCGAGTTGCCGACCGACGAGCCGGCGGTGCCGTGGGAGTTGTCCCACGGCCTGTCGATCCTGCGTATCGGCAACGCGACGCCGTTACCGCAATCGCCCGATCAACTGCAGACCAAGGTGCTCAAGGACGGCACGCTGCTGGGCTGTCGCAAGTGGGAGCTGCTGGATCTGCTGTGGAGCGAGGCGCTGCTGAAGTGGATCGAGAACCTGCGCCATCACGCGACTTTCGGCACCGATCCGGCAATGGTGACCATGGATCGCGAAGTGACGCTGGCGATTGCCGGCGACTGGGGCACCGGGCCGTTCAACAGCCATGCGCCGGCGGTGTCGGTGGCCAACCAGATGCAATTGGCCAATGCCGATTTCACCATTCACCTGGGGGATGTCTATTACGCCGGCACCCACTCCCAGGAAGACACCGACATGGCCGGCTGGCCGATGGGTACCCACGGCTCGTTCACCCTCAATTCCAATCACGAGATGTACAGCGGCGCCCACGGCTATTTCAAGGAACTGGCCGCGCGTTTTCCGGGGCAGCAGGGCACCAGCTACTTTGCCCTGATCAACGATGACTGGCTGATTGTCGGGCTGGACACCGCGTACGCCTCGGATGTCATGAACCTGTATATGGACGGCACGTTGAACAAGCCGCAGATCGAGTGGATGAAAAGCCTGCCCAAACGCAAGAAACTCATGGTGCTCAGCCACCATCAGGGCTTGGACATCACCGGGCACAACAAGACCGCGCTGTATCAACCGGTGTGCGATGCACTGGGGCGCGAGCCGGATTACTGGTACTGGGGGCATCTGCACAATGGCATCGTCTATGCGCCGCAGGGTGGGCTGCACGCGCGCTGTGCCGGGCATGGAGCGATTCCCTACGGCACCACCAGCGAGCTGAACGGGCATTCGCGGGTGCTGTTTTCGGAGACGCAGGATGCCAACGATCCGGACTATCCGCTGCGGGTGTTGAACGGCTACGCGAAGATCAGGTTGGTGGGGGAGGAGATTTTCGAGGAGTTTATCGGGGAGGATGGATCGGTAAGGTGGTCATCCCAATGATCGTTCCCACGCTCCGCGTGGGAATGCCTCAATGGACGCTCTGCGTCCGCTTTTGGGACGCAGAGCGTCCCCGGCTGCATTCCCACGCAGAGCGTGGGAACGATCTGTCAGATGCAATCAGCCTTGGACCGGCACGCCTTTGAGGTACGGCGCAGGCTCGGCGCCGAGGTTGCTCAGCATCCGCTCGCTGTACCAGTCCACGAAGTTGACTACGCCGAATTCATAGGTCTTGGAGTACGGCCCCGGCTGGTACGCGGTGGAGTTGATCCCGCGCTGGTTCTCTTCGGCCAGACGACGGTCCTGATCGTTGGTCGCGTCCCACACCTGGCGCATGCGTTCGACGTCGTAATCCACGCCTTCGACCGCATCCTTGTGCACCAGCCATTTGGTGGTGACCATGGTTTCCTGAGCGCTGATCGGCCACACCGTGAACACGATGATGTGGTCGCCCATGCAGTGGTTCCACGAGTGCGGCAGGTGCAGGATGCGCATCGAGCCCAGGTCCGGGTTCTTGATCCGGCCCATCAGCTTGGCGCAGCCCTGTTTACCGTCCATGGTCATCGACACGGTGCCCTTGAGCAGCGGCATGCGCACGATACGGTTGCGCAGGCCGAAACTGGCGTGGGCGTAAGGGATCTTCTCGGCTTCCCAGGCAGCGGCGGAGGCGGCGACGTGGTCCTTGAACGCCTGATCGGCGCGCGGGTCGGTGACGTCGTCCCATTCCAGCAGGGTTTTCAGCAGTTCCGGGTGCGAACCGTTGCAGTGGTAGCACTCGCGGTTGTTTTCCAGCACCAGTTTCCAGTTGGCCTTTTCCATCAAGGTGGTTTGCACCGCCACCTTGGTGTTTTCCATGTCGTACGGTTCCATGTAGTGGTTCAGCGTCGACAGGAAGTCATCGATGGCCGGCGGGTTCTCCGCCAGACTGATGAAGATGTAGCCGCCGGCAGTCTTCACGTTCACCGGTTTGAGGCCGTACTGCTTCATGTCGAAGTCGGCGCCCATCTCGGTGCCGGCGAACAGCAGGCGACCGTCCAGCTCATACGTCCACTGGTGGTAATGGCAGACCAGTTTGGCGACCTTGCCCTTGTCGCTGGTGCACAGGCGCGAGCCACGGTGGCGGCAGACGTTGTGGAACGCGTGCACCACGCCTTCGGCACCGCGAATGACGATGATCGGGTTCTTGCCGATCTGCAGCGTGATGTAGTTGCCCTTGGCCGGGATCTCGCAGGTCATGCCGGCGATCAACCACTCTTTCTGGAAGATCTCCTGCATGTCGATATCGAACAGGCGCTCGTCACTGTAGAACGGTTGCGGCAGCGAATAGGTGCGCTCGCGTTCCTGGAGCATTTGTGCGGTGGCCTTGCGTGCGGGTTCCAGCGGGTCGCCCAGGCTGATTTTTGCGGTGTCCATCGATGAATTCCTCAAGGCCATCTGCGTGGCCGCGAAAGTGGCTGATCGGGTGTGCGGCTAAAGGGTGCAACGCAAGGTGTAAAGAATCTGTTTGTGTTGGGGCGAGTGTGGGGCCGCCGCTGCCCGGAACCTTATCCATGGGCGACATGGTGCAATCTGTTCCCGACGCGCAACCCCCGGTGGTTGGGGGCTGGTCGCGATAAGTATGTCAATGTCGCGGATAGGTAAACGGGGCGTTCGCGCTATACGCAGAATCGCCACATGAAGGCCGACAGTCGGCCGTGGAGAACAGCATGTCGAACAGCTTCCTGAATCCGGTCACCACCCAGACCTGGGCCAATGGCCGACACATCGTCCGTTGCGTCAAAGTCATCCAGGAAACCTGGGATGTGCGTACCTTCTGCTTCATGGCCGACCAGCCGATCCTGTTCTTCTTCAAGCCCGGGCAGTTCGTGACCCTGGAGCTGGAAATCGAAGGCCAGCCGATCATGCGTTCGTACACCATCTCCAGCTCGCCGTCGGTGCCGTACAGCTTTTCGGTAACCATCAAGCGCGTGCCGGGGGGCAAGGTGTCCAACTGGCTGCACGACACGCTGCATGAAGGCCAGGAGCTGGCGGTGCACGGGCCGGTCGGGCTGTTCAACGCCATCGACTTCCCGAGCCCGAAAGTGCTGTACCTGAGCGGCGGTGTCGGCATCACCCCGGTGATGTCGATGGCGCGCTGGTTCTACGACACCAACGGCAACGTCGACATGACGTTTATCCACAGCGCCCGCTCGCCGAAAGACATCATTTACCACCGCGAGCTGGAACACATGGCGTCGCGGATCGACAACTTCAGTCTGCACCTGATCTGCGAGAAGCATGGACTGGGCGAACCGTGGGCCGGTTATCGCGGCTACCTCAACCATAAGATGCTGGAACTGATGGTGCCGGACTTCCTCGAGCGCGAAGTCTTCTGCTGCGGCCCGACGCCGTACATGACCGCGGTCAAGCGCCTGCTGGAAAACGCCGGCTACGACATGAAGCGCTATCACGAGGAATCCTTCGGCGCCACGCCGCCGGAAGCTCGTGCCGATGCGGTGGAGCAGGCCGAACAGGCGGCGGAAGCACCGGAAGTCCCGGCGGCTGATCTGCACCTGGTGGAATTCACCTCTTCGGACAAGAGCATCCGTGTTGCGCCGGGCGAGACCGTGCATGCGGCGGCTGCCAAGGTCGGCCTGATGATCCCGAAAGCCTGCGGCATGGGGATTTGCGGGACGTGCAAGGTGCTCAAACTGGGTGGCGAAGTGGAGATGGATCACAACGGCGGGATCACCGAGGACGACGAGGCGGAGGGGTACATTCTTTCTTGCTGCAGTGTGCCGAAGGGGGATGTTCGGATCGAATATTGAGTGGTTCTTCAAAAGCCCCCTCACCCCAGCCCTCCCGAAACGTCGGACCGCCCGGAGGGAGAGGGAGCTGATTGGGGGATGTTCAAGGAATACGCCGACCTGAATCTTCTTTGCCGAATCCATAATCGATAAGGTCTTGCAGGTCGATGTGGCTCGCCAAAACAACTCGGTCGATTCCCTCTCCCTCTGGGAGAGGGCTAGGGTGAGGGGGATTTCACAGACTTGCTGATCAATCCACAAACAAATCCGTCATCAACTTCGCATCACTCCCCGGCTCAAAACGGTAATGATCGAATTCGGTCACACCGCTTTCGCGCAAAATCTCCTCATCAATCAACAACCGTCCGGTAATTCGCCGTCCGCTGCTGTCCAGAATCACATGTGCCGCATCCGCCATGATCGCTGGCGTGCGCGCATGCTTGAACGACTCGCGATTGCCCAGCTGAAATTCGATCGCCGCCGTGGCGATCATGGTCTGCGGCCACAGCGAATTGACGCTGATCCCGTAGTTGGCGAATTCCTCGCTCATCCCGACCGTCAGCATGCTCATGCCGTACTTGGTCACGGTGTAGGGGCTGTATTGCGCGAACCATTTGCTGGCCAGATTCAGCGGCGGTGACAGGTTGAGAATGTGCCCGGAGGATTTCTTCAGGTAGGGCAGGGCCGCCTGGCTGCACAGCAAAACCGCGCGAGTGTTGATCTGGTGCATCAGGTCGAAACGCTTGAGCTCGATGTGCTGCACACCGGTCAACTTGATCGCCCCGGCGTTGTTCACCAGCGCATCGATCCCGCCGAAATGTTCATTGGCCTGGGCCAGCGCCTGACGCACCGCGTCTTCATCACGCACATCCAGTTGCAGCGCCAAAGCCTTGCCGCCGGCCGCTTCGACTTCGGCGGCGACACTGTGGATGGTGCCGGGCAACTTGGCGTGCGGCTCGGCGCTCTTGGCCGCGATTACGATATTGGCCCCGTCCCGCGCGGCCCGCAGCGCAATCTCACGCCCGATGCCACGGCTGGCGCCAGTGATGAACAGGGTTTTGTCTTTCAGCGACATGCGGATGCTCCTGCTTATTGTTATGTGAGCGATGGCTCGACAGACAATGTAGACGATGGAGCTGAAACGATAGGGAGCCAGATCGTTCCCATGCTCCGCGTGGGAATGCAGCCTTTGACGCTCCGCGTCATGGCGATGCCTGGCGTTGCATCAGTGGTGGGGCAGGAACGCGGAGCGTTCCGGTATGCATTCCCACGCGGAGCGTGGGAACGAGAAGGGTAAGGAGGTCGATGTGACCTAGCGTCAGGAGGCGACTGTGGCGGCGGTAAGAGAGTCAGTTGTCGCTTTGAGTGGTGATCGTTCCCACGCTCCGCGTGGGAATGCAGCCCTTGACGCTCCGCGTCATGACGATGCCTGGCGTTGCATCGGTGGTGCGGCAGGAACGCGGAGCGTCCCGGTATGCATTCCCACGCAGAGCGTGGGAACGATCTGCGTGTGGGATACCGGGAGCTTCAGTACCAGCGCTGAACCTCGATCAACCCATCCAGCCCTGCATAGTTTCGGGCGCTTGAATACCGCCAGTGTTCCGGTAACTCCACATAACCACGCTTTACCGGGTTGTTATGGATGTAATCGAGTTTCTGGCGCATGACTTCTTCGCTGTAGACCATCTCTGCGTGAGCGCCTTCCTGCCACATCTGATACACCCGATCTTCCTTGTGTGCCCGTTTGCTGAAGCGAAGGCGCTTCAATGCTCTTTCGGCGCCCCTGTTTTGCAGGTCATCAATGATCTGTCGGGCGGTGAAGGATTTGAATTGGCTCAGGCATTTGCTCAGGTCAGGCGCCTGGGCGACGAAGTGCAGGTGGTTTTCCAGGATCACGTAGCCGTAGAGCTTCAGTTGCTGGTGGGATTGTTGATAGCGCCAACAGTTGAGCAGGTGGTCGACGAGGTAAGGGCGGACGAACAGTGGCAGCCACTCCACCAGCGTGCAGGTCAGGAAGTGAGGCTTTTCAGGTTCGGTGATGGTGTAGCGACTTCGGCCCATGGGATTCATCCTTGAATCTTGCGGTGCTGCTGAGAGGAACGCGGAGCGTCCCCGGATGCATTCCCACGTGGACGGTTCGACGCCTCGACGGGGGGACGAGCAGAGTGGGGTGGTCGGAGTGATCGCGCTAGAGGCGAAGTCTGTAGCGGCGGTGGGAAAAGTCATCTGTAGCTTTTGATCGTTCCCACGCTCCGCGTGGGAATGCAGCCATTGACGCTCCGCGTCATGACGGTGCCTGGCGTTACATCAGTGGTGGGGCAGGAACGCGGAGCGTTCCGGTATGCATTCCCACGCGGAGCGTGGGAACGATCAAGGAGGAGGCGATCAGGCCGACATGACTTCGCGGATGTCGCGCGCCAGTTCGCATACGCGTTCTTCTTCGGTGTCCCACGAGCACATGAAGCGCGCGCCGCCCTTGCCAATGAAGGTGTAGAAGCGCCAGCCGCGCGCGGTCAGGGCGGCGATGGCCGGTTCCGAGAGTTGCAGGAACACGCCGTTGGCCTGGACCGGGAACATCAGTTCCACGCCCGGGATGTCGCTGACCAGTTCGGCCAGCAGTTGCGCGCAGTGGTTGGCGTGGCGGGCGTATTTGAGCCAGGCGTCGTTTTCCAGGATGCCGACCCACGGCGCCGACAGGAAGCGCATCTTCGACGCCAGTTGCCCGGCCTGTTTGCAGCGGTAGTCGAAGTCTTCGGCCAGTTTGTGGTTGAAGAACAGGATTGCCTCACCCACCGCCATGCCGTTTTTCGTGCCACCGAAGCACAGCACGTCGACGCCGGCCTTCCAGGTCAGGTCTGCCGGCGAGCAGCCGAGGAAGGCGCAGGCGTTGGAGAAACGCGCGCCGTCCATGTGCAGGTTCAGGCCCAGCTCCTTGCAGGTGTCGCTGATGGCGCGGACTTCTTCCGGGGTGTAGACGCTGCCGACTTCGGTGGCCTGGGTCAGGGTCACGACGCGCGGTTTCGGGTAGTGGATGTCCTGGCGCTTGAGTGCGACTTCGCGGATCGAGGCCGGGGTGATCTTGCCGTTTTCGGTGCCGGCGATCAGCAGTTTCGAACCGTTGGAGAAGAATTCCGGCGCGCCGCATTCGTCGGTTTCGACGTGGGCGGTTTCCGAGCAGATCACGCTGTGGTAACTCTGGCACAGCGACGACAGCGCGAGGGAGTTGGCGGCGGTGCCGTTGAAGGCGAAGAACACTTCGCAGTCGGTCTCGAACAGCTTGCGGAAATCATCCGAGGCGCGGGCTGTCCATTCATCGTCGCCATAGGCGCGCTGGTGGCCGTGGTTGGCCTGTTCCATGGCAGCCCAGGCTTCAGGGCAGATACCGGAGTAGTTGTCGCTGGCGAATTGTTGGCTCTTGTCGGTCATGGCCGGCTTCCGTGATCGAGGCGCTTGTGGCGCTTCGTGGGGTCAATGATGGTGCGCACTGTACCGAAGATCATCCGGGGAGCACACGGGATGTCGCTGTCAGAACATTACAGGGATGCGAGCCGATTATGCACCTGAGCCGGCGCGACGGCGCACTCGATCTGCTCAAGTGGCTGGCGCTGCTGAGCATGCTGCTCGATCACTTGCGATATGTCGGGATCAGCGCCGATTGGCTGTATGTGCCGGGGCGGCTGGCGTTCCCCTGGTTCTGTCTGGCGATGGCGGCAAATCTGGCGCGGGACGGCGCGCGCAAGACCGAGTGGCGCTATCTGGGCTGGTTGCTGCTGTTCAGCCTGCTCAGCGAGATTCCCTACCGCTTGTACATTCCCGAGCCCGACACCTTGAACGTAATGCCCACCCTGGCGCTGGGCCTGCTGGTGGCGCGGGGCTGGCAGGATCGAGCGCTGATTTCGCGACTGCTGGGCGTCAGTGCTTTGCTGGTGGCCGCGCTGTTCCCGGAGCGACTGATGTTCGGTCTGTTCGGCGTCCTGCTGCCGCTGGCGATGTTGCTGGTGTTTCGCAAACCCTGGTTTTTCAGCCTGTTGCCGGGCCTGCTGTGTCTGGCCGCTAATCAATGGCGGGTGCTCTACGAATCCGCGCAGTTCGGCAACATCGTCGCCATCCTCGGGATTGCGACCTGCCTGATCGCGCCACTGCTCGGAATGTTCCTATTGCGACACGCCACTTGCCTCCACGCGCCACCCATGCGGCGCTGGGCGTATGCGCTCTATCCCGCGCATTTCATGGTTCTTCTGGCCTTGCGCCAGCTGCTTGTTTGAGTCCGTCGCCGCCGCCATGTCGTAAACGCACCTTTGCGTGGCGTCCGTAGGCATTTGACCTCCCTGCGCCGGCCATACCATCGCATCAAAGGGCACTGGCTGAACGCCGTGCCTTACCGAGACGAATGGCGCACAGATGCCGCTGGGAGAGACGCGATGTTCAGCAAGCAAGACCAGATCCAGGGTTACGACGATGCACTGCTGGCGGCGATGAATGCCGAGGAGCAACGTCAGGAAGATCACATCGAGCTGATCGCGTCGGAGAACTACACCAGCAAACGCGTGATGCAAGCGCAAGGCAGCGGCCTGACCAACAAATACGCCGAAGGTTATCCGGGCAAGCGCTACTACGGTGGCTGCGAGCACGTCGACAAGGTCGAAGCGCTGGCCATCGAACGCGCCAAGCAGCTGTTCGGCGCCGATTACGCCAACGTCCAGCCTCACTCCGGTTCCTCGGCCAACAGCGCCGTGTACCTGGCCCTGCTGCAAGCGGGCGACACCATCCTCGGCATGAGCCTGGCCCACGGCGGTCACCTGACCCACGGCGCCAAGGTCTCGTCCTCGGGCAAGCTGTACAACGCCGTGCAGTACGGCATCGACACCAAAACCGGCCTGATCGATTACGACGAAGTCGAGCGGCTGGCTGTCGAGTGCAAGCCGAAAATGATCGTCGCCGGTTTCTCGGCCTACTCGAAAACCCTCGACTTCCCGCGCTTCCGTCAGATCGCCGACAAGGTCGGTGCGCTGCTGTTCGTCGACATGGCCCACGTCGCCGGTCTGGTGGCTGCCGGTCTGTACCCGAACCCGCTGCCGTACGCCGACGTGGTCACCACCACCACCCACAAGACCCTGCGCGGTCCCCGTGGCGGCCTGATCCTGGCCAAGGCCAACGAAGAAATCGAGAAGAAACTCAACGCGGCGGTATTCCCCGGCGCCCAGGGCGGCCCGCTGATGCACGTTATCGCCGGTAAAGCCGTCTGCTTCAAAGAAGCGCTGGAGCCAGGCTTCAAGGCCTATCAGCAACAAGTGATCGACAACGCCCAGGCGATGGCGAGCGTATTTATCAAACGTGGCTACGATGTAGTGTCCGGCGGCACCGACAACCACCTGTTCCTGGTCAGCCTGATCCGTCAGGGCCTCACCGGTAAGGACGCCGACGCCGCCCTCGGTCGCGCGCACATCACCGTCAACAAGAACGCCGTACCGAACGACCCGCAGTCGCCGTTCGTGACCTCCGGCCTGCGCATCGGCACTCCGGCGGTGACCACTCGCGGCTTCAAGGTGACCCAGTGCGTGACGCTGGCCGGCTGGATCTGCGACATCCTCGACAACCTCGGCGATGCCGATGTCGAGGCCAACGTCGCCCAGCAGGTTTCGGCCCTGTGTGCTGACTTCCCGGTTTATCGCTGAGCGTTCTGGAGTACATGACTATGCAACGCTATTCGGGCTTCGGCCTCTTCAAACACTCCCTCAGCCACCACGAAAACTGGCAGCGCATGTGGCGCACGCCGACCCCGAAAAAGGTCTACGACGTGGTCATCGTCGGCGGCGGCGGGCACGGTCTGGCGACGGCCTACTATCTGGCCAAAGAGCACGGCATCACCAACGTGGCCGTGGTCGAGAAGGGCTGGTTGGGTGGCGGTAACACCGCGCGCAACACCACCATCGTTCGCTCCAACTACCTGTGGGACGAGTCGGCTCACCTGTACGAACACGCGATGAAACTGTGGGAAGGCCTGTCTCAGGACCTGAACTACAACGTGATGTTCTCCCAGCGCGGCGTCTACAACCTGTGTCACACCCTGCAGGACATCCGTGATTCCGAGCGTCGGGTCAGCGCCAACCGTCTCAACGGCGTCGACGGCGAACTGCTCAACGCCAAGCAGGTCGCGGACGAAATCCCGTACCTCGATTGCTCGAAAAATACCCGCTACCCCGTGATGGGCGCGACCGTTCAGCGTCGCGGTGGCGTGGCCCGTCACGATGCCGTGGCGTGGGGTTTTGCCCGTGCCGCCGACGCCTTGGGCGTGGACCTGATCCAGCAGACCGAAGTGATCGGTTTCCGCAAGGAAAACGGCGTGTGCATCGGTGTTGAAACCAACAAGGGCTTCATCGGCGCCAAACGCGTCGGCGTGGTCACCGCCGGTAACTCCGGGCACATGGCCAAGCTTGCCGGTTTCCGTCTGCCGATCGAATCCCACCCGCTGCAGGCGCTGGTGTCAGAGCCGATCAAACCGATCATCGACAGCGTGATCATGTCCAACGCCGTGCACGGTTACATCAGCCAGTCCGACAAGGGCGACCTGGTGATCGGCGCCGGTATCGACGGCTACAACGGCTACGGCCAGCGCGGTTCGTACCCGGTGATCGAGCACACCATCCAGGCCATCGTCGAGATGTTCCCGGTGCTGTCGCGAGTGCGCATGAACCGTCAGTGGGGCGGCATCGTCGACACCACGCCGGACGCCTGCCCGATCATTTCGAAAACCCCGGTACCGAACATGTTCTTCAACTGCGGTTGGGGCACCGGTGGCTTCAAGGCCACACCTGGCTCGGGCAACGTGTTTGCCGCGAGTCTGGCCAAGGGTGAAATGCACCCGCTGGCCGCTCCTTTCTCCATCGACCGTTTCCACAACGGTGCGTTGATCGACGAACACGGCGCTGCGGCTGTCGCCCACTAACAGGAGAAATCCCCATGTTGCATATCTTCTGTCCTCACTGCGGCGAACTGCGCTCCGAAGAGGAATTCCACGCATCCGGCCAGGCGCACATCCCGCGTCCGCTGGATCCGAACAGCTGCACCGACGAGGAGTGGGGCGACTACATGTTCTTCCGCGACAACCCGCGCGGTCTGCACCACGAGTTGTGGGATCACGTCGCCGGTTGCCGCCAGTACTTCAACGTCACCCGCGACACCGTGACCTACGAGATTCTCGAAACCTACAAGATCGGCACCAAGCCGCAATTCACCGACAAGGCTGACACTGCGAAAACAGCCACGACGGCGCTGGGAGAGAAGGTATGAGCCAGACCAATCGCCTGTCCAACGGTGGACGGATCGACCGCAACAAAGTGCTGAGCTTCACCTTCAACGGCCAGACCTATAAAGGTTTTGAAGGCGACTCGCTGGCCGCAGCTCTGCTGGCCAACGGCGTCGACATCATTGGCCGCAGCTTCAAGTATTCGCGTCCGCGCGGCATCTTCGCCGCCGGTGCCGAAGAGCCGAACGCGGTGCTGCAGATCGGTGCTACCGAAGCCACCCAGATCCCTAACGTGCGCGCCACGCAACAGGCGTTGTACCAGGGCCTGGTCGCCACCAGCACCAACGGCTGGCCGAGCGTCAACAACGACATGATGGGGATTCTCGGCAAGGTCGGCGGCAAGCTGATGCCGCCGGGTTTCTACTACAAAACCTTCATGTACCCGCAATCGTTCTGGATGACTTACGAGAAGTACATTCGCAAGGCTGCCGGCCTGGGCCGTTCGCCGACCGAAGTCGATCCGGACACCTACGACTACATGAACCAGCACTGCGACGTGCTGATCGTCGGCGCCGGCCCGGCCGGTCTGGCCGCTGCACTGGCGGCTGCGCGCAGCGGTGCGCGGGTGATCATCGCCGACGAGCAGGAAGAGTTCGGCGGCAGCCTGCTCGATTCCCGCGAAAGCCTCGACGGCAAACCGGCGATGGAATGGGTGGCCGGCGTCATCGCTGAATTGAAGAGCACTCCGGACGTGCTGCTGTTGCCGCGCGCCACGGTCAACGGCTACCACGACCACAACTTCCTGACCATTCACGAACGCCTCACCGATCACCTCGGTGACCGCGCGCCGATCGGCCAGGTGCGTCAGCGCATCCACCGCGTCCGCGCCAAACGTGTGGTGCTGGCGACCGGCGCTCACGAGCGTCCGCTGGTCTACGGCAACAACGACGTGCCGGGCAACATGCTCGCTGGCGCAGTCTCGACTTACGTGCGCCGTTATGGCGTGGCACCGGGCAAAAAACTGGTGCTGTCGACCAACAACGATCACGCCTACCGAGTGGCGCTGGACTGGCTCGACGCCAGCCTGCAAGTGGTCGCCATCGCCGACGCCCGCAGCAATCCGCGTGGCGCATTGGTCGAAGAAGCGCGCGCCAAAGGCATTCGTATCCTCACCGGCAGCGCCGTGATCGAGGCCCGTGGCAGCAAGCACGTGACCGCTGCCCGCGTGGCGGCGATCGATGTCAAAGGCCACAAGGTCACCAGCCCGGGCGAATGGCTCGACTGCGACCTGATCGCCAGCTCCGGCGGTTACAGCCCGGTGGTTCACCTGGCGTCGCACCTCGGCGGCAAGCCGATCTGGCGCGAAGACATCCTCGGTTTCGTACCGGGCGAAGCACCGCAGAAACGTGTGTGCGTCGGTGGCATCAATGGCGTCTACGGTCTTGGCGATTCTCTGGCTGACGGTTTTGAAGGCGGCGTGCGCGCTGCGTCCGAAGCCGGTTTCCAGGCCGTTGAAGCCGTGTTGCCGAAAGCCCTGAGCCGTCTCGAAGAACCAACCCTGGCGCTGTTCCAGGTGCCCCACGAGAAGGGCACTTCGCGGGCACCGAAGCAATTCGTCGACCTGCAGAACGACGTGACCGCCGCCGCCATCGAACTGGCGACCCGCGAAGGTTTCGAGTCGGTCGAGCACGTCAAACGCTACACGGCGCTGGGCTTCGGCACCGATCAGGGCAAGCTCGGCAACGTCAACGGCCTGGCGATTGCCGCCCGCTCGCTGAACGTGACCATCCCGCAGATGGGCACCACGATGTTCCGTCCGAACTACACGCCGGTCACTTTCGGCGCGGTAGCCGGCCGTCACTGCGGGCACATCTTTGAACCGGTGCGTTACACCGCACTGCATCAATGGCACCTGAAAAACGGCGCCGAGTTCGAAGACGTCGGCCAGTGGAAACGTCCGTGGTACTTCCCGAAAAACGGCGAAGACATGCATGCCGCCGTCAAACGCGAATGCAAGGCTGTGCGCGACAGCGTCGGTCTGCTGGACGCTTCGACCCTGGGCAAGATCGACATCCAGGGCCCGGACGCCCGCGAGTTCCTCAACCGCGTGTACACCAACGCCTGGACCAAGCTCGACGTGGGCAAGGCCCGTTACGGCCTGATGTGCAAGGAAGACGGCATGGTCTTCGACGACGGGGTGACGGCGTGTCTGGCCGACAACCATTTCGTCATGACCACCACCACCGGCGGCGCGGCTCGCGTCCTGCAGTGGCTGGAGCTGTACCACCAGACCGAATGGCCGGACCTGAAGGTGTATTTCACCTCCGTCACCGACCACTGGGCGACCATGACCCTGTCCGGCCCGAACAGCCGCAAGCTGCTCAGCGCCGTGACCGACATCGACCTGGCCAACGAAGCGTTCCCGTTCATGACCTGGAAGGAAGGTCTGGTCGGCGGTGTGCCGGCGCGGGTGTTCCGTATCTCGTTCACCGGTGAGCTGTCGTACGAAGTCAACGTCCAGGCCGATTACGCGATGGGCGTGCTGGAAAAAATCGTCGAGGCGGGCAAGCAGTACAACCTGACCCCGTACGGCACCGAAACCATGCACGTGCTGCGGGCCGAGAAGGGCTTCATCATCGTCGGCCAGGACACCGACGGCTCGATGACCCCGGACGACCTGAACATGGGCTGGTGCGTCGGTCGCACCAAACCGTTCTCGTGGATCGGCCAGCGCGGCATGAACCGTGAAGACTGCGTGCGTGACCAGCGTAAGCAGCTGGTGGGCCTGAAGCCGATCGATCCGAACGTCTGGCTGCCGGAAGGTGCACAGCTGGTGTTCAACACCAAGCAGTCGATCCCGATGACCATGGTCGGCCACGTGACCTCCAGCTACGCGCACAACTCCCTCGGCTATTCGTTTGCCATGGGCGTGGTGAAGGGCGGTCTGAAGCGCATGGGCGAGCGGGTGTTCGCACCGCTGGCGGACGGCAGCGTGATCGAGGCGGAAATCGTTTCTTCGGTGTTCTTCGATCCGAAAGGCGATCGCCAGAACATTTGACACTGATCGTTCCCACGTCGAGGCGTCGAACCGTCTGCGTGGGAATGCATCCCGGGACGCTCCGCGTCCCAAGAGCGGACGCAGAGCGTCCATGGCGGCATTCCCACGCAGAGCGTGGGAACGATCAAACAAAAGAATAGGTGCTTTATGACCGCAGCCAACGTTTACCAACAACGCCCGACCACCGGGGCCAAGGCCGAGTCGTCGCTGCATCACGCCGACCTCGCCAGCCTGGTCGGCAAGGGCCGCAAGACCGCCGGTGTGACCGTGCGCGAAAAGAAACTCCTCGGCCATCTGACCATCCGCGGCGACGGCCACGATGCCGCGTTCGCCGCCGGTGTGCACAAGGCGCTGGGCATCGAGTTGCCGGGCGCCCTGAGCGTCATCGTCAAAGGTGAAACCAGCCTGCAATGGATGGGCCCGGATGAGTGGCTGCTGATCGTGCCGAGCGGTGAAGAGTTCGCCGCCGAGCAGAAACTGCGCGAAGCGCTGGGCGATCTGCACATCGCAATCGTCAATGTCAGCGGCGGCCAGCAGATTCTCGAACTGAGCGGCCCGAACGTGCGTCAGGTGCTGATGAAATCCACCAGCTACGACGTGCACCCGAACAACTTCCCGGTCGGCAAGGCTGTCGGCACGGTGTTCGCCAAGTCGCAGTTGATGATTCGCCATACCGCCGAAGACACCTGGGAACTGCTGATCCGTCGCAGCTTCTCGGATTACTGGTGGTTGTGGTTGCAGGATGCGTCCGCCGAATACGGCCTCAGCGTTCAGGCCTGATCAGGAGAAAACGATGAGCCGCGCCCCGGATACATGGATTCTGACCGCCGACTGCCCCAGCGTTCTCGGCACCGTGGACGCGGTGACGCGTTTTCTGTTCGAGCAGGGTTGCTACGTGACCGAGCACCATTCGTTCGATGACCGGCTCTCGGGCCGTTTCTTCATTCGGGTGGAGTTCCGTCAGCCCGACGGTTTTGACGAGCAATCCTTCCGCGCCGGCCTCGCCGAACGCGGTCAGGCGTTCGGCATGATCTTCGAGCTGACCGCGCCGAACTACCGGCCAAAAGTGGTGATCATGGTCTCCAAGGCCGATCACTGCCTTAACGATTTGCTCTACCGCCAGCGCATCGGCCAGTTGTCGATGGACGTGGCGGCGGTGGTGTCGAACCACCCGGACCTCAAGCCGTTGGCCGACTGGCACCAGATTCCCTACTACCATTTCCCCCTCGACCCCAACGACAAACCGGCCCAGGAGCGGCAGGTGTGGCAGGTGATCGAAGAGGCCGGCGCTGAACTGGTGATCCTCGCCCGCTACATGCAGGTGCTGTCGCCGGAGCTGTGCCGCAAGCTCGATGGCAAGGCGATCAACATTCACCACTCGCTGCTGCCGGGCTTCAAGGGCGCCAAACCGTATCACCAGGCCTACAACAAGGGCGTGAAGCTGGTGGGCGCAACCGCGCACTACATCAACAATGACCTCGACGAGGGGCCGATCATCGCCCAGGGCGTCGAGGCGGTGGATCACAGTCATTACCCCGAAGACCTTATCGCCAAGGGCCGCGACATCGAAGGCCTGACCCTGGCCCGGGCTGTTGGGTATCACATTGAAAGAAGGGTTTTTTTGAACGCCAATCGCACGGTCGTTCTCTAGGCCGCTATCGCTGGCTTGCCAGCGATGAGGCCATAACAGGCAACACAAGAATCAGCATCTGTACCCGAGCACTTAACGCGCTGCCTGCCTGGGCGGCGCGGTTCCATAAAAACAACAGCGAGGTGAAAGCATGTCTGGCAATCGTGGTGTGGTGTATCTCGGCGCTGGCAAGGTCGAAGTACAGAAAATCGACTATCCGAAAATGCAGGATCCGCGCGGCAGGAAGATCGAGCACGGTGTCATCCTGCGTGTGGTTTCAACCAACATTTGCGGCTCCGACCAGCACATGGTGCGCGGCCGTACCACCGCTCAGGTCGGTCTGGTGCTGGGACACGAGATCACCGGTGAAGTGATCGAGAAGGGCAGCGACGTCGAAAGCCTGAAAATCGGCGATCTGGTGTCCGTTCCGTTCAACGTGGCTTGCGGGCGCTGCCGTTCCTGCAAGGAGCAACACACCGGCGTCTGCCTGACCGTCAACCCGGCCCGTGCCGGGGGTGCCTACGGTTACGTCGACATGGGCGACTGGACCGGCGGCCAGGCCGAGTATGTGCTGGTGCCGTACGCCGACTTCAACCTGCTGAAACTGCCGGACCGCGACAAGGCCATGGAGAAAATCCGTGACCTGACCTGCCTCTCCGACATTTTGCCGACCGGTTACCACGGCGCCGTTACCGCTGGCGTCGGTCCGGGCAGCACCGTTTACATTGCCGGCGCTGGCCCGGTCGGTCTGGCCGCTGCCGCCTCCGCCCGTTTGCTCGGCGCTGCGGTGGTGATCGTCGGCGACGTCAACACCATCCGCCTGGCCCACGCCAAGGCTCAGGGTTTCGAAATCGTCGACCTGTCGAAAGACACCCCGCTGCACGAACAGATCGCCGCGCTGCTGGGCGAGCCTGAAGTGGATTGCGCAGTGGACTGCGTCGGCTTCGAAGCCCGTGGTCATGGTCACGACGGCGTCAAATCCGAAGCTCCGGCCACCGTGCTCAACTCGCTGATGGGCGTGGTGCGCGTAGCTGGCAAGATCGGCATTCCGGGCCTGTACGTGACCGAAGATCCGGGTGCCGTGGACGCTGCCGCGAAAATGGGCAGCCTGAGCATTCGCTTCGGCCTCGGCTGGGCCAAATCCCACAGCTTCCACACCGGCCAGACCCCGGTGATGAAGTACAACCGCCAGCTGATGCAGGCGATCATGTGGGACCGCATCAACATCGCCGAAGTGGTGGGCGTGCAAGTCATCAGCCTCGATCAGGCGCCGGAAGGTTACGGCGAGTTCGATGCCGGCGTGCCGAAGAAGTTTGTGATTGATCCGCATAAGTTGTTCAGTGCGGCGTAAGTCGTAGCCAAAAAAAGAGCAACCGGTTCGGTTGCTCTTTTTTAAACATCTAACTCACAATTTAACCGAGCATTTGCTGGCATCACCATCGGTGACTGCACACTCAAGGTTTTTATCCCAACCCGATCCAGTAGGCGTAATTGGAGTGCTTGACTCTAAAACAGTCGTGACGCCCAGACTGCCTTTACCATCATTCTGACAAATGAGCTTGTTTCCGCTTTTAATGCGTGCAGCTGTAAATACCGGATCTTCCGCGCCTCCGGAATCGGTCACGGATACCTTTGGGCATTCCAGTGCATGAGCAGTGCTCAGCATTGCCAGGCAAGCCAGCGCACCCGCGAGAACTTTCAGTTTCATTGTTCGTACTCCGTTACGTAATTGGAGTTCATATATTCCATTTCCCCTTCCAAATTTCCAACTGTCATAAATGACAGGTTTTTAGTTCTATTTGTAATGGTTGCTGCAGAACTTAGAAGTAAGTGGACTCAGGACGAAATGTTTTCCTGTGGTTGATGCAAGAAAACACAGCTTCTGTCTGGGGGAACATGCTGCCGCCAACCCGGTCAAACCGGCAGTTTGATCGCCTGTATCCGGGCGGTCTTCACGCCACAAGAGGATGTCTGAATGAAGATTTCACGCGGTTTTGCCCTGGCATCGCTCCTGACCCTGGCGGCAGGGCCGGTGTTTGCCGGTTTCAGTTTGAATGATGTGGCCGGCGTGGTATCGGGCATGCAGGGCGGTGACAAGGCTGCGACGGCCGCGCCGACCTCGGAAACCGCTGGCTTGTTGAGTGCGCTGAGCGCACTGGACCTCACGCCACAACAAGCGGTGGGTGGCACCAGTGCCATGTTGGGCCTGGCGAAGAACCAATTGAGCAGCACCGATTATTCCGAACTGGCCAAGGAAGTACCGGGTATCGACCAGTTGTCGGGTGGCGCTGGCAGTCTGGCGGCGTTGAGCGGTCTGCTCGGCTCGTCGGGCAAGTCCGCCGGGCTGGAAAATGCGCTGGGCAACGTCAAGGACACCAATGACCTGAACAACGCCTTCGGTGCGTTGGGCATGGACAGCGGGATGGTCGGCCAGTTTGCCCCGATCCTCCTGCAATATCTCGGTCAACAGGGTGTCGGCGGTTCGCTGCTGCAAAGCTTGGGCAGCATCTGGGGCACCGGCACCAACGGTTGATTCAGCGGCGCTCGACCTTGAGTTCGGCGATGCGCTGATCCTTGAGGGTCCAGAGCTGGTTGACCCAGTTCTGGACCTTCTCGCGAAACACCGGATCATTTTCGTAATCGCCCTGGCACAGGGCCGGATCCAGCTCGCGGGTCTGGATGTCGATGATCACGCGCGGCACGTTGCCGCTGATCAGGTCCCAGAACCCCGGAATCTTCTGCTGTGGATAAACCACGGTCACATCGAGAATCGCGTCCAGCTGTTCGCCCATCGCCGCCAGTACGAACGCCACGCCGCCTGCCTTGGGCTTGAGCAGATGGCTGAACGGTGACTGCTGCTGAGTGCTTTTGGCAGCGGTGTAACGCGTGCCTTCCAGATAATTCACCACCGTCACCGGCTGACGCTTGAACAGTTCGCACGCCGCTTTGGTGATTTCCAGATCCTTGCCGGCCAGCTCGGGGTTCTTCGCCAGGAACGCCTTGGTGTAGCGCTTCATGAACGGGTAATCCAGCGCCCACCAGGCCAGGCCCAGGAAGGGCACCCAGATCAGCTCTTTCTTGAGGAAGAACTTGAAGAACGGCGTGCGTCGGTTGAGGGTCTGGATCAGCGCCGGGATATCGACCCAGGACTGATGGTTGCTGATCACCAGGTAGGAAGTGTCGCTGCGCAGGTCTTCGCCGCCGCGAATGTCCCATTGCGTGGGGATGCACAGGCGGAAGATCAGCTTGTCGATTTCCGCCCAGGTTTCGGCGATCCACATCACCGCCCACGAGGCGTAGTCGCGAAAGCGCCCCGGCAGGATCAGCTTGAGCACGGCGAACACCATCAGCGGGCCAAACAGCACCAGGGTGTTGGACAACAGCAGCAGGGTGACGAAACAGCCGGTGAGCAGGCGGCGCATAAGCAACTCTTGGAAAACGGATGGGCGCGCCATGATAAGTGGCTTCGGCCGACAGGCCAAATCCACCGGTGACGAATGTTTCACCTGTGGCGCGTTAGTCTGATCGTTCCCACGCTCTGCGTGGGAACGCCGCCGGGGACGCTCTGCGTCCCTGTGACGCGGAGCGTCATCTGATGCATTCCCACGCGGAGCGTGGGAACGATCAAGTAAACAACGGTCTAAAATCTCGCGTCTGACGCCCCCATTTCCCAAGGAAGCCCCTTACGTGAAATCCCTCCTTGCACTGCTTTCCCTCGTCGCCCTGCCGGTGCTCGCCGCCGAACCGACCCTGTACGGTCGTTACGAATACATCGCACTGCCGGAGATCGGCGGCGAAGTGCTCAAGGCCAAGATGGACACCGGCGCGCTGACCGCCTCGCTGTCGGCCAAGGACATCGAGACCTTCACCCGTGACGGTGAAGACTGGGTGCGTTTCCGTCTGGCCACCAAGGACGCCAGCAACAAGGTGTACGAGCACAAGGTCGCGCGGATCAGCAAGATCAAGAGTCGCTCGGATGAAGAAGACGAGGGCGAAAGCACCGAAGTGGCCAAGCGCCCGGTGGTCGATCTGGAGCTGTGCCTGGGCGACGTCAAGCGTACCGTGGAGGTCAACCTGACCGACCGCAGCAACTTCAACTACCCGTTGCTGATCGGTGCCAAGGCCCTGCGCGAGTTCGGCGCGGCGGTGAACCCAGCACGACGCTTCACCGCTGACAAACCTGATTGCTGATCGAGCGTCGTGTCTCGCAAATGCTGTTCCTTTTTGACGGTGTCTGTTGCCGTCATGCTGCGTTGCCGCTCCTCGCCATAGCGGGCTATGACTCGTCGCGGCGCCTTGCCTGACGACAACAGCCACTCGTCAAAAAAGGAACGCATTTGTGAGACGCGACGCTGGTGGTCTCATTGACGTAACGCCGGGCTTGGGGCACCGTTCGCGCACTTAACCCACAGGCTCGGACGCCATGCCTCATATCCTGATTGTCGAAGACGAAGCGGCGATTGCCGACACGCTGATTTTTGCCTTGCAGGGCGAGGGATTCACCACGACCTGGCTGAGCCTGGGCGCGGCGGCGCTGGAGCATCAGCGCCAGACCCCGGCGGATCTGATCATCCTCGACATCGGCTTGCCGGACATCAGCGGCTTCGAGACCTGCAAACAGTTGCGTCGCTTTAGCGAAGTGCCGGTACTGTTCCTCAGCGCGCGCAATGCCGAAATCGATCGCGTGGTGGGCCTGGAGATTGGTGCCGATGATTATGTGGTCAAACCGTTCAGCCCACGGGAAGTGGCGGCGCGGGTCCGGGCGATTCTCAAGCGCATGGCGCCACGTCCGGTCATTGAGGCGTCCTCGGCGCTGTTTCGCATCGATCCCGAACGTGTGCAGATCAGCTATCGCGGCCAGCCCCTGAGCCTGACTCGCCACGAATTCCGTCTGCTGCAATGCCTGCTCGAACAACCCGAGCGCGTGTTCAGCCGCGAGCAATTGCTCGATGCGCTGGGCGTGGCGGCGGATGCCGGTTACGAGCGCAGCATCGACAGCCATATCAAAAGCGTGCGCGCCAAATTGCGTCTGGTGCGTGCCGAGGCCGAGCCGATCCAGACCCATCGCGGCCTCGGCTACAGCTACAGCCCGGGGCACAGCTGATGTCGCTGGGGCTGCGGATTTTCCTGGTGTACGTGCTGTTCATCGGCCTCACCGGGTATTTCGTGCTCAACACCGTGATGGAAGAAATCCGCCCCGGCGTGCGCCAGTCCACCGAAGAAACCCTGGTCGACACCGCCAACCTGATGGCGGAAATCCTGCGGGACGATTTCAAGGCCGGCACCCTCAACCAGAATCGCTGGCCGGAATTGCTCCGCGCCTATGGCGAACGCCAGCCGAAGGCAACGATCTGGGGCCTGGCGAAAAACCAGGTCAACCATCGCATCTATGTCACCAACGCCAAGGGCATCGTGGTGCTGGATTCCAGCGGTGTCGCGGTCGGTCAGGACTATTCGCGCTGGAATGACGTCTACCTGACCCTGCGCGGCGAATACGGCGCACGCTCCAGCCGCAGTGACCCGAATGACCCGAACTCCTCGGTGATGCATGTCGGCGCGCCGATTCGCGACAACGGCGCGATCATCGGCGTGGTCACCGTGGCCAAACCCAACAGTTCACTGCAGCCCTATGTCGATCGCACCGAACGCCGCTTGCTCGGTTACGGCGCCGGATTGATCGGCCTCGGCCTGTTGCTTGGCGCCGTGCTGTCGTGGTGGCTCAGTCGCGCGCTGCACCGCTTGACCGTGTACGCCCAGGCCGTGAGCGAGGGCCGTCGGGTGGCGGTGCCGCACTATCGCGGCGGCGAGCTGGAGCAGTTGGCGACCGCCGTGGAACAGATGCGCACCCAGCTCGAAGGCAAAGCCTACGTCGAGCGCTATGTGCACACCCTGACCCACGAACTGAAAAGCCCGCTGGCCGCCATTCGCGGTGCCGCCGAGTTGTTGCAGGGCGAGATGCCGGCGGATCAGCGCCTACGTTTTGTCGGCAACATCGACAGTGAAAGTGCTCGGATGCAGCAGTTGATCGAACGCCTGCTCAATCTGGCTCAGGTCGAACAGCGGCAGGGTCTTGAGGAACGCGTCGCAGTGCCATTGGCGGCGCTGGTGGATGAGCTGTTACAGGCTCAAATGGCACGCATCGAAGGCCGGCAACTGCGGATCGAGCAAACCATCGCGCCGGATCTGGCGTTGATAGGCGAGCCGTTTCTGTTGCGTCAGGCGCTGGGCAATTTGCTGGAGAACGCATTGGATTTCACCCCGTCGCACGGTCTGCTGCGCTTCGGCGCCGAGAAAATCGGTGAGCGGGTCGAGCTTCGCCTGTTCAACGAAACCACGCCGATTCCCGACTACGCCTTGCCGCGCTTGAGCGAGCGCTTCTACTCCCTGCCACGCCCGGACAGCGGACGTAAAAGCACTGGTCTCGGGCTCAATTTTGTCGAAGAGGTGATCAAGTTGCACGGTGGTTCGATGCGCATCGGCAACGTCGAAGCCGGGGTGGAAGTCGTTCTGCAGTTGTAGTCTCCACACAAACTCCATATTCCTCCCACAAAACCCCCACATCCCCTTCGCAGACTCTGCCCACCGAAACAGGGAGAGTCCCATGAACAAAAGTCTGACGATAAAACTCGGGGCCATTGCCCTGCTGATCCTGGTATTGCTGGTGCCGCTGTTGATGATCGACGGCATCATCGATGATCGCCAGCAACTGCGTGACGGTGTGCTGGAAGACATTGCCAGAAGCTCAAGCTACAGCCAGCAACTCAGCGGGCCGGTGATGGTTGTGCCGTATCGCAAAGTGGTGCGCACCTGGAAGACCAAAGAGAAGAGTGACGAGCGATACCAGGAAATCGGTGAGGAACGCGGACGGCTGTATTTCCTGCCGGAGCGCTTTGAGCTCGACGGCCAGGTGCAGACCGAACTGCGGGCCCGGGGCATTTACGAAGCGCGGCTGTTCCATGCCGACAACCGCATCAGTGGGCATTTCTCGCTGCCGGCGCAGTTGGGGATCAAGGAAGACTTTGTCGATTACACCTTCGATGCGCCGTTCCTGGCGGTCGGCATCAGTGACATTCGCGGGATCGAAAATGCCCTGAAGCTGGAACTCGGCGCGCAACGCCTGGACTTCGTGCCCGGTACTCAGGTCGGCTGGCTGGGCGAGGGTGTGCGAGTGACGCTGCCGGCGCTGGACACCAGCAAAACCACGGAGCTGGCCTTCGGCTTCGACCTGCGCCTGCAAGGCACCGGTTCGTTGCAGGTGCTGCCGGTGGGCAAGACCAGCCGCGTGAACCTCGCCGCCAACTGGCCGCACCCAAGCTTCATCGGCAACTTCCTGCCGGCCAAACGCGAGATCAACGATCAGGGTTTCACCGCCGATTGGCAGACCTCGTTTTTCTCCACTAATTTGCAAGAAGCGATGAGCCGTTGTGTGTCGGGCAATGATTGCGAGGCGTTCAACGAGCGCAGTTTCGGCGTGAGCTTCATCGATCCGGTGGATCAATATCTGAAGAGCGACCGGGCGATCAAATATGCGCTGCTGTTCATCGTCCTGACGTTCGCCGGTTTCTTCCTGTTCGAAGTGCTGAAAAGCCTGGCGGTGCACCCGGTGCAATACGCGCTGGTGGGTGTGGCGCTGGCGTTCTTCTATCTGTTGCTGCTGTCGTTGTCGGAGCACATCGGGTTTGCCCTGGCGTATCTGTTGTCGGCCAGCGGTTGTGTGGTGTTGATCGGGTTCTACGTCTGCCACGTGCTGCGCAGCGTGCGGCATGGCTTGAGTTTTTCGGCGGGGCTGGCGGCGTTGTACGGCTTGCTCTATGGCTTGCTGAGCGCCGAGGATTACGCGCTGCTGATGGGTTCGCTGCTGCTGTTCGGTCTGCTCGGTGTGTTCATGGTGCTGACCCGCAATCTGGATTGGTACGGGATCGGGCAGAAACCGGCCAAATCGCTGGAGTTCGATATCGGAGCGGTGCAATGAGCCGGTTCGTTGGGTTGCGTGAGGAGCAGCGGGAGGCCGAGGTGTTGATGACGCTGATCTTTGCCTCGTTACCTCCCGCCCGGTGCGTCAAGCCTTCGGCATCGTCGCAATCATCGACGGCCGCTGGCTCACTTCAAAGAACCAGTTGGCCAGTTGCGGGTTGGCGTCACGCCAGCCCAGATCCGGAAAGCGCAGATCCAGATAACCCAGCGCACAGGCCACGCTGATCGAAGCGACGTCGAAGTGGCAGGTCAGTTCGGCAATCGCGTCGCGTTCCAGCAGGGCGAGGGCGCGGCGGATCTTCTCGCGCTGGGCCTCGAGCCATTCGTCCCAGTGTTTTTCCGGGGCGCGCAGCACTTGCTCGTAACGCACCATGACCGAGGCGTCCATGATCCCGTCGGCCATCGAGGCCAGGGTCAGGCGCCGCCAGCGGGCCGAGCCGTCGCGAGGGATCAGCGGATTGCCGACGTGCTGGTGGTCGAGGTAATCGAGGATCACCCGGCTGTCATGGATGACATTGCCGTCGGCCAGGCGCAGGGCCGGGATCTTGCCCAGCGGGTTGTCTTCGTTGAGGGCCGCGTCCGGGCTGACAGGGCTGAGCACGCAGTCCTGCAGCGCGACGCGATCCTGCTGGCCGGTCTCGTGCAGCAGCACCATGACTTTGCGCACGAACGGGGACAGGGTGTTGTGGAACAGGGTCATGCTGGGAGCGGACATCGGCAGGGTCTCGGTCAGGGGCAATGACGGGCAGCATAGCGCGTTGCCCGTCAGGCTCAAGCCGTTCAGCGATGTTGCAGCAATCCGCGCAGGGCAAGGGCTGCCGGAATGCCCAGACCAATCCAGCTCAAACCATCCCAGATCCCGTCGCCCAGCAACGCCGCGAACAGGCCCGCCGCACTCAGCAGCGCGATCACCAGCGGCGTGCTGAAGACTTTCCAGAAATTCGACTGACGCGGTTTCATGCAGAGGCCTCCGCCGGTTCCTGCACCGGTTTCGCGGCCTTGCGCCGTACCACCCACAGGTACACGCCGCTGGCGAGGACGATGATGGTCAGCACGTCCAGCGTGGCCCAGAGGATTTTCATCGGCATGCCGCCGTAGTCACCAAAGTGCAGCGGCTGCGACATGCCCATGGCGTCCATGTACCACGGTCGCTCTGCCACCGCCGTGACTTGCAGGGTGCTGGCGTCGATCAGCACCGGGGTCAGCAGGTGCGAGGTCAGGTGGGTGCCGCCCTTCATGAATACCGAGTAGTGGTGCTCGCTGGAGAACCGGGTGCCGGGGAAGGCGATGAAGTCCGGTTTCATCCCCGGTGTGACGTCACTGGCAATCTCCAGCACACGGGTGGCCGGGGCCAGTTGCGTCAGGGGCGGGGCATCGCGGTAGGGCGCGATCAGGGTCGTCAGGGCTTCGGCCCGCCACGCGGCGATCAGCAGATCGGCGCAGGCGCTGATGACACCGGTCACGCCGACCACCAGCGCCCAGGTCAGGGTCACCACGCCGATCAGGTTATGCAGGTCGAGCCAGCGCAGGCGGGTGGATTTGTCCTGGCGCACCGTGCCGAACTTCAAGCGGCGCATGAACGGCAGGTACAACACCGTGCCGGACACGATCGCGACCACGAACAGCAAACCCATGAACGCCAGCAGCAGCTTGCCCGGCAGCCCGGCGAACATGTCGACGTGCAGGCGCAGGATAAACAGCATCAGCCCGCCGTTGGCCGACGGCATTTCCAGGGCTTCGCCGGTGCGCGCGTCGAGCATGAAGGTGTGCGAGGAGTTGGGCTCGGTGCCGGCGGTCCTGGCCATGATTGTCAGCACGGCATTCGGCTCGTCGTCTTCGAAGCCGAAATATTGCACGACTTCGCCGGGCCGATGCTTTTCCGCCGCTTCGACCAGTTGCGCCAGGTTCAGATGCGGCGTGTCCGCCGGCATCACCCGCAACTGGGGCGCATCGCCCAGCAGGTGGTCGATCTCGTGATGGAAAATCAGCGGCAGGCCGGTCAGGGCCAGCAGCAGCAAAAACACGGTGCAGATCAGGCTGGTCCAGGTGTGGACGAAGGACCAGCGGCGAATGGTTTTACTTTTCATTTCATGACCTTCAAAAACACCCAAGCCGTCCACGAGGGACGGCCTGGTTGCAGGGCCTGTTCAGCTCAGGCGCTTACCACTTGTAAGTGGCGCTGGCGACGACGCTGCGCTGGTCGCCGTAGTAGCAGTAGAAGCTGTCGCAGGTGGAAATGTAATCCTTGTCCAGCAGGTTGGTGGCGTTGAGTGCCAGCGACGCGCCTTTGAGGCTGTTGTCCAGACGACCGAGGTCGTAATGCACGGCGGCGTCGAACACGGTGTAGGCGTCCGCCTTGCCCAGCCAGGTGTTGGCTTTGTCGCCGTAGGTGTTGCCGGTGTAGCGCGCGCCGGCACCGATGCCGAAGCCGTCGAGCACACCGCTGTGCCAGGTGTAATCGGCCCACAGCGACGCTTGCTGATTCGGCATCAGTTGCAGGCGGTTGCCCTTGTCGGCGCCGTTCTGCACTTCGGACTTGGCCAGGGTGTACGCGGCGATGACCTTCAGGTTGTCGGTGACGTCGGAGACGGCTTCCAGCTCAAGGCCTTTGACCTTCACTTCGCCGGTCTGACTGGTGATTGATACGCCGTTGACGAACGAGCTGACCGAGACGTTTTTCTGGGTCAGGTCATACACGGCCGCAGTCAGCAGGGTCTTGCTGCCCGGTGGCTGGTACTTGATGCCCAGTTCCCACTGCTTGCCTTCGGTGGGTTTGAGTGATTCGGTCGACGAGGCGTCGGCGCCAGTAGTCGGCTGGAACGATTCGGCGTAGGACAGGTACGGCACGAAACCGGAGTCGAAGACATAACTGATCGCCGCGTTACCGCTGAACGCCTTGTCACGCTGGGTGTTGGTGGCGTCACCCTTGTTGATGAATTGAGTGCTGGTATGCACCCAGTCTTCACGACCGCCCAGGGTCAGGCGCCATTGGTCCAGGGCCATCTGGTCCTGAACGTAGAGGCCGGTCTGGTAGGTCTTCTGGTTGTAGTCATAGAACGCGGTGGAGCGCGCCGGACGCACGATCGGCTGACCATGGATCGGGTTGTTCACGTTGATCTCCGGCGCACTGCCGAAGATCGAGGTGTAGTTGGTGTTGCTGCGCTGGTGATCCAGACCCAGCAGCAGGGTGTGGCGGATGTCACCGGTGGCGAAGTCGGCCTGGAAGTTGTTGTCCACGGCGAACTGGCTGATGTCTTCGTCGACGATGGTCGTGGTACGGCCGACGTTGCCGTCATTGTCCACTTGAGTGAACGGATACGAGCCGACGGTGATGCCCTGGAACGACAGATCCGACTTGGTGTAGCGCAGGTTCTGCTTGAACTGCCACACATCGTTCAGGCGATGTTCGAAGGCATAGCCCAGCGCGTAGTAGGTGCGGTCGTAATATTCCCAGTCCGGATCGCCCAGATTCTTGTGGTGGGAAACCTTGCCGAACGGCATGTCGATCTTGGTGCCCTGCACCGGCAGGAACTGGCTGGTGATGCCGGTATCGTCGCGGGTGAACTGGGTCAGCAGGGTGAATTTGGTGTCGTCGTCGATGTTCCAGGTCAGGCTCGGCGCGATGTTGTAGCGCTTGTTGTCGACGTGGTCGATCTGCGTGCCGCTGTCACGTACCACACCGCTGAGGCCGTAGAGAAACTGGCCGGCGTCGTCGATCTTGCCAGTGCTGGCGAAGTTGATCTGGCGGTGGTTGTCGCTGCCGTATTGCAGCTGGATTTCGCTGCTCTGCACATCGCTCGGACGACGGCTGACCATGTCCAGCAGGCCGCCCGGCGGGGTCTGGCCGTAGACGGAAGAGGCCGGGCCGCGCAGCAGGGCGAGACGGTCGAGGTTCCAGGTTTCCTGTTTCGGGTTGGCGTACACGCCTTTTGGCAGGGGCAGGCCGTCGAGGAACTGGGTCGGTTCGAAGCCGCGCACGCGCAGCCAGTCGGCGCGGGTGTCGCTGCCGTAGCTGCTGGCGGTGATGCCCGGCATGTAGCGCACGGCGTCATCGAGGCTGTGCACGCCGCGGTCTTCCATTTGCTGGCGCGTGGCGACCGAAATCGAACGCGGCGCTTCGACCAGTGCGGTGTCGGTCTTGGTGCCGGCGGCGGTGCGGGTGGCGGTGTAGCCTTCGACCGGGCCCCAGGCGCTTTCGAAGTTTTCCACGCCGATCACCGAGGTTTCCGGCAGAGCCATCGCGCCCTCCGGCACGGCGACCAGGGTGTAGGTGCCAGCGCCGCTCTGTTCCAGTTGCAGACCGGTGCCACGCAGCGCCGCGCGCAGGGCGCCGGCCGCGTCATATTGGCCGTTGACCGGCGCCGAGGTCTTGCCCGCCGCCAGCGACGGGTTCAGCGACAGCGTCAGGCCGCCCTGGCTGGCGATCTGGTTCAGGGTGGTCGACAACGGAGCCGCCGGCAGGTTGTAGGCGCGCACGCTCGATGCCTGTTCAGCGGCGATCAGTTGGCTGCTGGCCAGCGGAGTGCAGAGGGCAATGGCGACCGCCAGCAAACTGGGGCGCAACAAGGTGTCTAGCGAACGGGACATACGGCGGCTCCTGAATGGAAATATTTCTCAATTGCCTGTGTGCCGGACGAGATTCGAAAAGTGATAGGGCTGGATGAAAATAATTTCGATTAACGAACGACATCGCTGCGCAAGTCAGCAGAAAGTCCGTTTTCAGGGGGGTGGCAGGCGGCCTGTCGTGGGCAGGCAGTGCTGAATGTCAGGGCTTCGGATCCGCCTTGGCCACGGTCACCCACCATGGCGTGTGCTGTTCGATCTGCACCGGCAGGGTCGGCAGCAGGGCGTTCAGCGCCTTGTCGGTGTCGTGCAGCGGGAAACTGCCGGTGATGCGCAGGTCGGCGACTTCCGGCGCAATGCCCAGATGGCCGCGACGATAGCGGCCAAGTTCACGCACCAGGTCTTCCAGGCGCGCGTTGTCCACCACCAGCATGCCGCGGGTCCAGGCATCGGCGCCGGGGTTGAGCGCCACCACCGAATCCAGACCGTTGTGGCGGATCAGCACTTGCTGGCCTTCGCGCAGGATCTGTTCCTGCGGATCGGATTGCGGATGCGCCGCCACCGCCGACTGCAACACGCTCAGACGCGTGCCGGCGTCTTCGCGCTTGACCAGGAACCGCGTGCCCAAGGCGCGCATGCTGCCCTCGGCGGTTTCGACGATGAATGGCCGCGCATCGCCGTGACCGGTTTCGACAAGAATTTCGCCTTCCTGCAACACGATCAGGCGTTGTTTTTCATCGAAACGGACATCCACCGCGCTGTGGGTATTGAGGTTGAGCACGGTGCCATCGGCCAGACGCACCGTACGCTGTTCGCCGGTGGCGGTGCGTTGATCGGCGAGCCAGTAATCCAGCGGCAGATAACGTTCGCCGGCAAACAACGCCAGACCGACCACCGCCACGACACTGGCCAGCCCGCTGCCCAGCTTGCGCACCCGGCGGCGGATGCCTTCGCGCGATTGCAGCAACGCGCTGCGTGCCGGGCCCTTGGCCACGCTGAAACGCTGGTCGAGCATGCCCAACTGGCGCCAGGCGCGGGCGTGTTCTTCGTTGGCCGCGTGCCACTTGGCGAACTCTTCGCGCTCCAGTGGGGTGCTGGAATCGAGGGTCAATTGCCAGGCAATCGCCGCATCCAGCACATGGGCCGGGACCGGTCGGGAACTGGCCGGGCTCATGTTGGCTCACCGTACAGCGCGATGTAGCACTGTCGAATACCCTGGGCCAGATACTGGCGTACGCGCGGGACCGACACGCCGAGTTTGTCGGCGATCTCGGCGTGGGTCAGGCCATCGAGGCGGTTATAGAGGAAAGCGGCGCGGGCCTTGGTCGACAGCTTGCCGAGCATGCGGTCGATGGCCTTGAGGTCTTCGAGGATCAGTTGCTGTTCTTCGACCGAGGGTTGTTCGCCCTCGGGGATCAGCATCAGTTCGGTCAGATACGCCTGTTCCAGCGCGGCCCGGCGGAAGTAGTCGAACAACAAGCCTTTGGCGATGGCCACCAGAAACGCCCGGGGTTCGCGGGGCGTCAGCAGTTCGTCGCGGCCGAGCAGGCGGACGAAGGTGTCCTGGCTCAGGTCTTCGGCGCGTTGCGGGCAAGCCACGTTGCGCCGCAGCCAGGCCAGCAGCCAGCCGCGGTGGTCGCGATACAACGCACCGACGAGCTCACTATGAGGGCTTTGGGCTGAAGACACGACGACACCGACTGGGAAGTGTTAACTAACGAGAATTGTTCGCGATTGTGGCAGAGGTGGGAATGGTTAGCAATTGGCCACCGGTCGGGTTGTCGGGCGGCAACCCGGATTCAGAACGAATGCGTCTGCTGGCGGCGTTTCCACTGACTCAAGCGTTGCTGCAGATTCAGCGGACTGTGGATCTGCTGCTGGCGTGCCCGGCTGAACAGGATCAGCGCCAGTTCCGCGGTAGCCAGAGCATCGGCGCTCGCATGGTGACGTTCGAACACTTCAAGCTTGAACCAGTCGATCCACTCGTCCAGCCCCGCCTCGCGAATGTGTGCCTGCGGGCAAACCAGCGGGGCGATCTGCGCCACATCGAGGAACACCGTCTGCAACTTGTGCCCCAGATGTTCTTTCAGCGCGCGGCCGAGCATGTGCTGGTCGAACGAGGCGTGAAACGCCAGCACCGGACTGTCGCCGATAAACTCCAGCAGCTCGACCAGGGCTTCGGTGGGCTCGCTGCCGGCGGCAATCGCGCTCGGTGCCAGACCGTGAATCAACACGCTCGGGCCGAGTTTCAGCTCGCGGCATTGCAGGGTGCGTTCGAATTGCTGGCTGAAGTCGATCGCACCGTCCTCGATCACCACCGCGCCGATCGACAGCACCCGATCCTTGTTCAGGTTCAGCCCGGTGGTTTCCAGATCCAGCACCACCCAGCGTTGTTCGCGCAGACTGCACTCGCGCAGCTCGCCGATGGCCGGCAGTGTCGTCAGGCGCTGTTGCAGGTCGTCCGGCACAACGGGGCTGGCCGGACGCAGCCACGAAAACAGGCTCATAGCTGATACCGCAGGGTCAGGCTGCTTTGCAGGCGCTGGGCCTGGCGCAGGGATTCACGCAGGATGCGCCGGTCCAGATGATTGAGGCTGTCGGGATCGACCCGGTTCGAGTACGGCTGGTTTTCCCGGGTCTGCAGTTGATGCTGCTGCATGCGCGTCTGCTGGATGAAGTGGTAGGCCTCTTCGTACGCGGCGCCATCCAGCCGGTCGATGACTTCTTTATCCACCAGTTGGCGAAAGCGTTCGAGGGTGTTGTTGGCGTCGATGCCATGGGCCAGTGCGAGCAAACGTGCGCCGTCGACAAAGGGTGTCAGGCCCTGGATTTTCAGGTCCAGCGTGGCTTTCTCGCCGTTCTTGCGGGTCAGCACGAACTCACGGAATCGCCCAACCGGCGGACGGTTGCGCAAGGCGTTCTCGGCCATCATTCGCTGGAACAGACGGTTGTCGCCGACCTGATCGAGAATCCCCCGGCGCAATTGCTCGCAGCCCTGTTCATCACCCCAGACCACGCGCAGGTCGAAATAAATGCTGGAGCCCAACAGGTTCTCCGGCGTCGCCTCGCGAATAAACGCGGCAAAGCGTCGGGCCCATTCGGCGCGGGACAGGCACAACTGCGGATTGCCGGCCATGACGTTGCCCTTGCACAGGGTGAAACCGCATTGCGCCAGGCTGGTATTGATCTGCTGGGCGATGGGCAGCAGCTTGCCGCGAATCTCCGCCGCATGGGCCGCATCCCGCGCGTCGAACAGAATGCCGTTGTCCTGATCGGTGTGCAGCGTCTGCTCGCGCCGGCCTTCGCTGCCGAAGCACAGCCAGCTGAATGGCACACCGGGGTCGCCTTTTTCGGCGAGGGTCAGTTCGATCACCCGGCACACGGTGTGATCGTTGAGCAGAGTGATGATGTGGGTGATCTGGGTCGACGAGGCACCGTGAGCCAGCATGCGCTCCACCAGTTGGCCGATCTCGCCGCGCAGGGTCACCAGTTGTTCGACCCGCTGGGCACTGCGGATGGTCCGCGCCAGGTGCACCAGATCGACCCGTTGCAGCGAGAACAGATCCCGTTCTGAAACCACGCCGCACAGGCGTCGATCCTTGACCAGACACACGTGGGCGATGTGCCGTTCTGTCATGGCAATCGCCGCGTCGAAGGCGCTGTGATCCGGCGAAAGATAGAACGGCGAGTGCGTCATGTGCCGTTCGATCGGCTCGCTGAAATCGCCAGCCCCTTCAGCCACGACATGCCGCAGGTCGCGCAGGGTGAAAATCCCCAGCGGGGCCTTGTGTTCGTCCACCGCGACGATGCTGCCGACCTGTTGTTCGTGCATCAACTTCACCGCTTCGCGCAGTGGGGTGGAGGGGTTGCAGGTCACCGGATGGCGCATGGCCAATTCGCCGAGACGGGTGTTCAGCGAGTACTGGGTGCCGAGGGTTTCCACGGCTTTCTGCTGGACTTGCTGATTGACCTGATCCAGTAGGCTGCTGACTCCGCGCAGGGCGAAGTCGCGGAAGGTGTTGGAGAGGGCGAACAGCTTGATGAACGCCAGTTTGTTCAGTTGCAGGCAGAAGGTGTCTTCGCCGGCCAGGTGTTCGGTGCGAGTCGCCCGTTCGCCGAGCAGCGCGGCGAGGGGAAAACACTCGCCGGTTGTGATTTCAAATGTGGTTTCGGTGCCGCCCTTGGCCGTGTGCGGCCGCTCGCCGACCACCCGGCCCTGCTTGACGATGTAGAAGTGTTCGACCGGCCCGTCGGCGGGTTTGATGATGCTTTCGCCCTGACCGTAGAAGCGCAGCTGGCATTGCTCCACCAGGTAGGCCAGGTGGGCGTGTTCCATTTGATTGAAAGGGGGGAAGCGCTGGAGGAATTGCAAAGTGCCCTGAATGTTCTGCAACACCGCGGTTTTCCCTGCCTGGGTGAAGGCGTCCGCTTTACTCATAACCATTACCGCAGTCTTTTTCGAATTGTTGTTGTCGGATCGTTGCAGCCATGGTCGACCCCATCGCGCGGGGTGCCCATTGGACGTAAGTCTAGGTTGGGCATGCCGTTGGGGAATTTTCGGATATGCCCTACAAAATCAGTCGGAAATTCTTCGGTTCGCCCCTTGGAAAAAAATCCGACGAAGTGCACATTGAAGCTCTGCCCAGCGATGTCTGACCACTGTGCCAGGGGATCGAATTGAAAACGTAGAGAACGCCATGTCCGACCACGATATTTTGAGCGACGCCGAGCGCGAAGCGCTCAGCGCTGTAATGCTCGAACCCGATCTGCCACCGCAGCGCGTATTGATCGTCGATGACGACAGGGACGCCCGGGAACTGTTGTCGGAGATTCTCGGGTTGGACGGTATTCGTTGCATGACCGCGGCCAGCGGTGAGTCTGCGCTGAAGATGCTCGAGGAAAGGCCCTCCATCGGCCTGGTGATCACCGATCTGCGGATGGGCAATGTCGATGGCCTGGACCTGATTCGTCAGGTGCGTGAATCGGTACGGGCGGCGATGCCGATCATCATTGTTTCGGGCGATGCCGACGTGAAGGACGCGATTGCGGCTATGCATCTGAGCGTGGTGGATTTCCTGCTCAAACCGATCGATACCGCCAAGTTGCTCGGTCTCGTCAGACATGAGCTGGGCATTGAGCCTTAAGCCAAAGCCCCCTCACCCTAACCCTCTCCCGGAGGGAGAGAGGACTGACCGAGGTGAATGTTCGAGATACACCGACCTGAAATATTGAGTCGAACTCAGGTTCTGAAAAGTCCCCTATCTGCTCCCTTTCCCCCTCTACCCCTTGGGGAGAGGGTTGGGGTGAGGGGGCGATCCAAAGCCCTTCACCAATCTCAAATTCACGAGCACAAAAAAAGCCCTGATCGAAAGATCAGGGCTTTTTCATGTCCGGCATCCGCGCAGGTTACAGGCCGTTGGCAGCCTTGAACTCGCGACGACGACGGTGCAGGACCGGCTCGGTATAGCCGTTCGGCTGTTTGGTGCCTTCGATCACCAGTTCGACTGCCGCCTGGAAGGCGATGTTGCTGTCGAAGTTCGGGGCCAGCGGACGGTACAGCGGGTCGTTGGCGTTCTGACGGTCCACCACCGGCGCCATGCGCTTGAGGCTTTCCATCACTTGCGCTTCGGTGACCACGCCGTGACGCAGCCAGTTGGCGATGTGCTGGCTGGAGATACGCAGCGTTGCACGGTCTTCCATCAGGCCGACGTCGTTGATGTCCGGCACTTTCGAGCAGCCCACGCCCTGATCGATCCAGCGCACCACGTAACCGAGAATGCCCTGGGCGTTGTTGTCCAGTTCGTTCTTGATCTGCTCCGGGGTCCAGTTCGGGTTGACCGCCAGCGGGATGGTCAGGATGTCATCGACCGAAGCGCGCGCGCGTTTGGCCAGCTCGGCCTGACGGGCGAACACGTCGACCTTGTGGTAGTGCAGCGCGTGCAGCGCAGCGGCGGTCGGCGACGGAACCCAGGCAGTGTTGGCGCCGGCCAGCGGGTGAGCGATTTTCTGTTCGAGCATCGCCGCCATCAGGTCGGGCATCGCCCACATGCCTTTACCGATTTGCGCACGACCTTGCAGGCCAGTGCTCAGACCGATATCGACGTTCCAGTTTTCGTAGGCGCCGATCCACTTCTCGGCCTTCATGTCAGCCTTGCGAACCACCGGGCCGGCTTCCATGGAGGTGTGGATTTCGTCGCCGGTGCGGTCGAGGAAACCGGTGTTGATGAACACCACGCGCTCGCTGGCCGCCTGGATGCAGGCCTTGAGGTTGACCGTGGTGCGGCGTTCCTCGTCCATGATCCCGACTTTCAGGGTGTTGCGCTTGAGGCCCAGCACGTCTTCGATGCGACCGAACAGCTCGTTGGTGAACGCCGCTTCTTCCGGGCCGTGCATCTTCGGTTTGACGATGTAGACGGAACCGGTGCGGGTGTTCTTGCGCGAAGTGTTGCCGTTCAGGTTGTGCATCGCCGCGAGGCAAGTCACCAGACCGTCGAGGATGCCTTCCGGCACTTCGTTGCCGTGCTTGTCGAGGATCGCGTCGATGGTCATCAGGTGACCAACGTTACGCACGAACAACAGCGAGCGGCCGTGCAGGGTCAGTTCGCTGCCGTCGACCTTGGTGTAGGTGCGATCCGGGTTCATGGTGCGGGTGAAGGTCTGGCCGCCCTTGGACACGGATTCCGCCAGGTCGCCCTTCATCAGGCCGAGCCAGTTGCGGTAGATCACTACCTTGTCGTCGGCATCGACGGCAGCCACGGAGTCTTCGCAATCCATGATGGTGGTCAGCGCTGCTTCCATCAGGATGTCTTTGACGCCGGCCGCATCGGTCTGGCCGACCGGGGTGCTGGCGTCGATCTGGATTTCGAAATGCAGACCGTTGTTTTTCAGCAGAATCGCGATCGGCGCATTGGCGTCACCCTGGAAACCGATCAGCTGTGCGTCGTTGCGCAGGCCGCTGGTGCTGCCGCCCTTGAGGGTGACGACCAGTTTGCCGTCAGCGATCTTGTAGCCGGTGGAATCGACGTGGGAGCCGGTCGCCAGTGGCGCGGCTTCGTCGAGAAACGCACGGGCGAAGGCGATGACTTTGTCGCCACGCACCTTGTTGTAGCCTTTGCCTTTTTCCGCGCCGCCGGCTTCGCTGATGGCGTCGGTGCCATACAGGGCGTCGTACAGCGAACCCCAGCGGGCGTTCGAGGCGTTGAGGGCGAAGCGGGCGTTCATCACCGGCACCACGAGTTGCGGGCCGGCGGTACGGGCGATTTCGTCATCGACGTTTTGCGTCGTTGCCTGGAAATCAGCCGCTTCTGGCAGCAGATAACCGATCTCTTGCAGGAAGGCTTTATAGGCCACGGCGTCGTGCGGCTGACCGGCACGGCTCTGGTGCCAGCCATCGATACGAGCCTGGAAGTCATCGCGTTTGGCGAGTAGGGCTTTGTTCTTCGGCGCCAGGTCGTGAATGACCTTGTCGGCACCTTCCCAGAATTTGTCGGCGGTGAGGCCGGTACCGGGAATGGCTTCGTTGTTCACGAAGTCGAACAGGACTTTGGCGACCTGCAGGCCACCGACTTGAACGTGTTCAGTCATTGCTTGCCTCACTCTGCTCAGCTATTTCGCTTTTCAGCTCGTCAATTTAACAATGAAGCCTCTGGCCATTTAAACCACAAACCCTTCGACCAGTACATGCCATCGCTGGCGGCTGGGTTGGGACCAATCAACGGCTTGGGGGCCTTGCTGACGGGGCTTTCAGGGTTGCGAACATGCCTTGGGCAGACATCGATCCAGCGTTATGTAGTGCGCGCTGCGGCATACTACATGATGAGTTGCGGTTGTGAAAATCAGACTAATTACGTCGTTCTGCGACCCCATGACGCATTGCGGTCACGGCGCGGAACGGGATGTTCTCAAAAAACCAATGGATTGTTCCAGTTAAATATAAAAAGTTGTACACGATTTGTGACTTCGAGCGTCTGAGGCGTCTGTGGAACGCTTGCCTATACTTGCTCTTCTATAACAAAAGTCATGACAAGAGGGCTGCGCCATGGATCACCTCGTACTCACCGTCTTCGCACCGGACAAGCCCGGGCAGGTCGAGCGCATCGCCCAATGCATCGCCGAACACGGCGGCAACTGGCTGGAAAGCCGCATGTCGCGCATGGCCGGGCAGTTCGCCGGGATCCTGCGGGTCGGTGTGCCGGCGGAGGCTTACGACGAATTAGTCGATGCCTTACAAGCACTGTCGGCACAGGGCATTCGCGTGCTGGTGGCCGAAAGCGGTATCGAGCAGGCCTGCACCTGGAAACCGATCGCCATGGAACTGGTGGGCAATGATCGTCCCGGTATCGTGCGCGACATTACTCGGTTGCTGAGCGAGCAGGGCGTCAACCTCGAACGGCTGGTGACCGAAGTGCGCCCGGCGCCGATGAGCAGCGAACCGCTGTTCCACGCCGAGGCGATCCTGGCAGTGCCGCTGACCCTGTCGCTGGACGTGCTGCAATCGCGCCTGGAAACCCTGGCCGATGACTTGATGGTGGAACTGGTGTTGCGCACTGATCCATGAGAGCGGAATGGGTTATCCAGTTTTAGCGTGCACCTGCCTGTGGATAACCTGTAGAGACTGAGCGCCAGGCTACGTCCGCTGTGGCTTGGCGAAGATTGATCAAAAAACCGCCAGCATTCAGTGACTTGCGCACAAACGGCGGGGATCACGCTGTGGATAACCTTGGGAAGGAACGATACAGGCCACGAGAACCGTGGCCTGTGGAGGTTTGTGCGTTTTTTGATCAGCTGCGCCGGCGCAAGCTCATCCATGCATCGACGCTGTACACCGCCAGACCGGCCCAGATAAACATGAAGGCGATCAGCGTGCTGGACGACAAGTGCTCGCCGAACAGCAGCACGGCTTGCAGCAGTACCAACGTCGGCGCCAGGTATTGCAGGAAACCGAGGGTGGTGTAGGGCAGGTGCCGTGCCGCCGCGTTGAAGCACACCAGCGGCACCAGCGTCACCGGGCCGGCCGCCACCAGCCACCAGGCTTCGGAGGTGGTCCAGAACTCGGCCTGGGCGCTGGTGGCGGTCGGATTGAACAGCAGCCACGCGAGGGCGATCGGCACCAGCATCCAGGTTTCCACCACCAGCCCCGGCAACGCCTTGACCGGCGCCTGCTTGCGGATCAGCCCGTAGAAACCGAAGGTCAGCGCCAGCACCAGCGATACCCACGGCAGACTGCCGACCTGCCACACCTGCTGCGCCACACCGACCGCCGCCAGACCAACCGCCAGCCACTGCATGCGCCGCAAGCGTTCGCCGAGGATCAGCATGCCCAGCAGCACGTTCACCAGTGGGTTGATGTAGTAACCGAGGCTCGCTTCCAGCATCCGGCCGTTATTCACCGACCAGACGTAGGTCAGCCAGTTGGCCGCGATCAAGGTGCCGCTGAGCGCAAGAATCGCCAGGCGTTTCGGGTTGTCGCGCAGTTCCTGCCACCAGCCGGGATGCTTCCACACCATCAACAGCAGCGCGCCGAACAGCGCTGACCACAGCACCCGGTGAATGATGATTTCCACCGCCGGCACTTCGGCGATGGCTTTGAAGTAGAGCGGGAACAGTCCCCAGATGATGTAGGCGCTGAGGCCCAGAATGTACCCGCGACGCGGGTTGGCGGCTTGCATGCAGAATCCTTGCTTAGGCAGCTAACAAAGCAGCGATTGTACGGGCAGTTGTATAGACGTGTCGTGTCAGAAAAGCTTCAACGGCTCTTCGTTCAGCGCCGCCAGTTGCTCGCGCAACGCCAGCACCTGATCGCCCCAATACCGCTCGCTGCCGAACCATGGAAAGCTGCGGGGGAACGCCGGATCGTCCCAGCGCCGGGCCAGCCAGGCGCTGTAATGCATCAGGCGCAGGGCGCGCAGCGGTTCGATCAGCGCCAGTTCGCGCGGGTCGAAGTCATGGAATTCGTTGTAGCCGTCCATCAATTCCGACAGCTGCCCGAGACAATCCTGACGGTCGCCGGCGAGCATCATCCAGATGTCCTGTACCGCCGGACCCATGCGACAGTCGTCGAGGTCGACGATGTGGAACATCTCGTCGCGGCACATCATGTTGCCGGGGTGGCAGTCTCCGTGCATGCGGATGTTCTGGTGCGGCGTGTTGGCGTAGACGTCTTCCACACGCTTGAGCAGATCGCGGGCGACGGACTCGTAGGCCGGCAGCAGGCTCTTGGGAATGAAGTTGCCTTCCAGCAGGGTGGTCAGCGAGTCATGGCCGAAGTTCTTCACCGCCAGCGCTTCGCGGTGCTCGAACGGTTTGGTGCCGCCGACCGCGTGCATGCGCCCGAGCAACTGGCCGAGGCGATACAGCTGATCGAGATTGCCCGGCTCCGGCGCCCGGCCACCACGACGGGGAAACAGGGTGAAACGAAAACCGGCGTGTTCGTGCAGGGTTTCGCCGTTGTGGATCAGTGGCGCCACCACCGGGATCTCGACGTCGGCCAGTTCGAAGGTGAACTGGTGCTCTTCCAGGATCGCTTCGTTGGTCCAGCGCTGCGGGCGATAGAACTTGGCGATCAGCGGTTCCGAGTCTTCGATGCCGACCTGATAGACGCGGTTTTCATAACTGTTGAGCGCCAGAATGCGCGCGTCGCTCAGGAAGCCGATGCTTTCGACGGCATCGAGCACGAGGTCTGGGGTGAGGGTTTCAAACGGGTGGGCCATGCTGACTCCTGCGCGCAGCAGGCTGCCGCGTCCGGCTCAGCATGGTAGCGCAGACGGGCTGTCTTGAGTGGGATCGTTCCCGTGCAGTGCACGGAAACGATCAGAGCTTCGCCCGATCAGGCGCCAACGATCCCGCCATCCTCACGGGTAATCGCCATCACCGATGACCGCGGCTTGCCGTTCGGCAGGTGCTCGGGGAAGGTCGAACCGCCGTTCTCGCCCGGGTGCTGAATCCCGACGAACAGGGTTTTCTGATCCGGCGAGAAGCTGATCCCGGTGACTTCACAGCCGATCGGCCCGACCATGAACCGGCGAATTTCCCCGGTTGCAGGATCGGCGCAGAGCATCTGGTTGTTGCCCATCCCGGCGAAATCACCGGCGTTGCTCGAGTCGCCGTCGGTGAGAATCCACAACCGTCCGGCCTTGTCGAAACCGAGGCCATCGGGGCTGTTGAACATGTTCTGCGGGGTGATATTCGACGAACCGCCCTTCGGTGTACCGGCATGGACGCCCGGGTTGCCGGCCACCACGAACAGGTCCCAGGCGAAAGTTTTCGCCGCGTGATCGTCGCGGTCGGTGCGCCAGCGCAGGATCTGCCCATAGACGTTCTTCTCGCGCGGGTTCGGTCCGCCCACCGGTTGGCCGTCTTCGCCGCGTTTGGCGTTGTTGGTCAGGGTGCAATAGACCTGACCGTCTTTCGGGCTGACCACGATCCACTCCGGACGGTCCATGCGCGTGGCGCCAACCACGCTGGCGGCGAGTCGCGCATGAATCAGCACTTCGGCCTGATCGGCGAAACCGCTGCTGGCGTCGATGCCGTTCTTGCCGTGGGTCAGTTCGATCCACTGGCCCTGGCCTTTGGGGTGATCCGGATTGCCGTCGCCCGCATCGAACTTGGCCACGTACAGCGTGCCGTGGTCGAGGATGTCGCGGTTGGCTTTGGCGTTGCGGTGGTTGATCTTGTCGCGGCTGACGAATTTGTAGATGAACTCGCCGCGTTCGTCGTCGCCCATGTACACCACAGCGCGACCGTCATCGGTCTCGGCCAGTGCGGCGTTTTCATGCTTGAAGCGGCCCAGCGCGGTGCGTTTGACCGGGGTCGATTGCGGGTCGAACGGGTCGATCTCCACGACCCAGCCGTGGCGGTTGAGTTCGTTGGGGTTCTTCGCCATGTCGAAGCGCGGATCGAACGGATGCCAGTTGATCTCACGGCTGGCGGCCGATACGCCGTAGCGCTTTTGCGCCGGGTCGAACTGTTGCTGGGCGTTGCTGCTGCCGAAGCAGTCGGTGAAGTTCTCTTCGCAGGTCAGATAAGTGCCCCACGGTGTCTTGCCGTTGGCGCAGTTCTGGAAAGTGCCGAGGACTTTTTTGCCGTGCTTGTCGGCGCTGGTTTTCAGCAGTTCGTGGCCGGCGGCCGGGCCGCTGAGGCGGATCGGGGTGTTGCCGTGGATGCGTCGGTTGTAGCGCGAACCCTGAACGAACTGCCACTGGCCGTTCTTGCGCTGCACTTCGATCACCGACACGCCTTCACAGGCCAGAGCCTTGCGCACGTCTTCGGCCGACTGCGGCATACCGCCGTGCGGATAGAGGTAGCGGTAGTTGGTGTATTCGTTGTTGATCGCCATCAACGCGCGGTTTTTCTCGCCCGGGAATTCGAACAGGCTCATGCCGTCGTTGTTGTCGCCGAATTGCACTTCCTGTGCAGCCGCGGTGCCATTGCCGCTCGGGTCGAAGGCCGGGCCGTTCTTGTGCAGCGGTTGACCCCAGCTGATCAGCACCGACGACTTGTAGCCTTTGGGCAGGCTGATGGTGTCGGTGGTGGCCGCCGGAATGCTGTCGAAGCCGAGCAGACGGCTGTTGCCGGCGCTGACACTGGCGGCCAGCACGCTGCGGCTCAGCAGGTTGCCGCCGAGGAACATCGCCGCGCCGCACAGCGCGCCGGCGCTGATGAAACCGCGACGGCTCAGGCCGACCATTTTTTCCAGGTCTGTGGATTGGTTTTCTTCTAATAGGCTCACATCAGGCTCCCTGCATGGTTTTGGCAGCCACCTTAATGCGGGTCGATGACGCTTTCGTTGCAGTGCGCTCAGAGCGGTGTTCCGAGCAGCACATTGGACGGGGAAAACTGCACCTGCACCGGTTGATCGACCTTCAGACCACGGCTGCGCAAGTCCAGCGGTTCGGCCAGCGCGCACAGGGTCTGGCCGTTGGGCAGCGCGATGCGCACTTCGCTCGGGCCGTCTGCGGCGTCGAGAATCGCCTCGATCCGACCGTTCAACAGGTTGTGGCCGACGGCAGGCGTGGCCTCTGGCGCGAGCAGTTCGAGCCAGCCGGCCTTGATCAGCGCCACCACTTCGGTGCCCGGTTGCAGTTCCAGATGCACGGTGCTGTCGTGGGTGATCTGCGCCTCGATCGACAGGCCTTCAGCCAGTTCGAGGCGGATCAGGTCGTTGCGGCCCTGACCTTCGATCAGCACGACTTTGCCGTGCAGCTGGTTGCGTGCGCTGGTCCTGAGCATCAGCCGACCGAGCAGGTCCAGATCGCTGGCATCCTCGGCCGCCTCCAGTACCTGAGCCTGCAAGGCTTGCAGCTTTTGATAGAGGCGCAGCACTCGCTCGCCCTCGCTCGACAGTTTGGCTCCGCCACCGCCCTTGCCGCCTATCGCTCGCTCAACCAGCGGTTTCTGCGCGAGGTTGTTCAGCTCATCGATGGCATCCCACGCCGCCTTGTAACTCAGGCCGGCGCTCTTCGCGGCACGGGTGATCGAACCCTGTTCGGCGATGTGTTGCAGCAAGGCGATGCGCTGCGGACGGCGGACGATGTGCTGGGACAACAGACTGGGCAGGGACATGGCGGACGCTTTGTACTGAAGGGTTGAGGGAGGACGTTGGCGGCTCGAGGCGTATCCGTCAAGCCGCGTCGCCGGGTTTTGGCGTGCGGGCCAGGCAGTACACATCCACCCGCGCGGCACCGGCGTCCATCAGCAACCGGGCCAGCGCCTGGGCGGTGGCACCGGTGGTCAGCACGTCGTCGACCAGGGCCAGGTGCCGGCCTTTCACCTGGGCATCGGGACTGAGGGCGAAGGCGTTTCGCAGATTGCGTTTACGCGCTTTGGCGTTGAGGGCCTGCTGGGCGTCGGTATCCTGCACGCGCAACAGGCTGTGTTCCTCGCAAGGCAGGTCGAGTGCCTTGCCCAGCCACCGCGCCAGCATCGCCGCTTGATTGAAACCGCGCTGGCGCAGGCGTTTCGGTGCAAGCGGCACCGGTAGCAGAGCGTCCGGACGAGGCAGGTCTTCTTCGAAGCGATGTTGCAGGAACTCGCCGAGAACGTCGGCAAGCAAGTGGCCAAGCGGCCATTTGGCGTTGTGCTTGAAACGGGTGATCAGCGTGTCCACCGGAAAGCCATAAATCCAGGGCACAGCCACCTGTTCGAAGGCCGGTGGCTCCTGCAGGCAGCCACCACAGGTCAGGCCGGCGGCGAGGGGCAGGGCGCAGGTCAGGCATTGATCGCCCAGCCACGGCAAATCGGTTTCGCAGGCGGTGCAGATCGGGATTTGCGCGTCTGCCGGTTCGTCGCACAATAAGCAGTTATGTTTGTTTTTTAACCAGATGTAAACCGGCCTTTCGTAGTGTGGTTGACAGCGCATGACTCTTCCTTAAATATGCCGAACATCCGTGTCGTGCCTGTGGGTATTCCGTTTCCCCAGGCGCCAGCCAAGCATAACCAAGGAAACGCCCATGAGCGCCAGCACCACTGCCACCCTGCGTCACGACTGGACTTTGGCCGAAGTCAAAGCACTCTTCGTTCAGCCATTCAACGACTTGCTGTTCCAGGCGCAGACGGTGCACCGCGCGCATTTCGACGCCAACCGCGTCCAGGTTTCCACTCTGCTGTCGATCAAGACCGGCGCCTGCCCGGAAGATTGCAAATATTGTCCGCAGTCCGGTCACTACAACACCGGGCTGGAAAAAGAAAAGCTGATGGAAGTGCAGAAAGTCCTCGAAGAGGCTGCCCGCGCCAAGGCCATCGGTTCGACCCGTTTCTGCATGGGCGCGGCGTGGAAACACCCGTCGGCCAAGGACATGCCTTACGTGCTGAAGATGGTCGAAGGCGTGAAGGCCATGGGCCTGGAAACCTGCATGACCCTCGGTCGTCTCGATCAGGACCAGACCGAAGCGCTGGCCAAGGCCGGGCTCGACTACTACAACCACAACCTCGACACCTCGCCGGAGTTCTACGGCAGCATCATCACTACCCGCACCTATGCCGAGCGTCTGCAGACCCTGGCCTATGTGCGCGATGCGGGGATGAAAATCTGCTCCGGCGGCATTCTCGGCATGGGCGAGTCCCTCGATGACCGCGCCAACCTGCTGATCCAGCTGGCCAACCTGCCGGAGCATCCGGAATCGGTGCCGATCAACATGCTGGTGAAAGTTGCCGGCACGCCGCTGGAAAACGCCGACGACGTCGATCCGTTCGATTTCATCCGCATGCTCGCCGTGGCGCGCATCCTCATGCCGCAATCCCACGTACGCCTGTCCGCCGGCCGCGAAGCGATGAACGAGCAGATGCAGGCCCTGGCGTTCTTCGCCGGCGCCAACTCGATCTTCTACGGCGACAAACTGCTGACCACCGCCAACCCGCAGGCCGACAAGGACATGCAACTGTTCGCGCGCCTGGGCATTCAGCCGGAAGCCCGCGAAGAGCATGCCGACGAGGTCCATCAGGCCGCTATCGAGCAGGCGCTGGTGGAGCAGAAGAGCAGCGAGCAGTTCTACAACGCGGCGGTCTGATCGCCCGTTCTTCTCAGGCGCTGCCTCGGGCGGCGCCTGCTGATTCATTTGCCACCCGTGAGGCTTGCATGTCTTTCGATCTCGCCGCACGCCTTGCTGCCCGTCGTGCCGAAAATCTCTACCGCCAGCGCCCGCTGCTTGAAAGCCCGCAAGGGCCGCAAGTGGTGGTCGACGGTCAGCCGTTGCTGGCGTTCTGCAACAACGATTACCTGGGCCTGGCCAACCATCCGCAAGTGATCGAAGCCTGGCGCGCCGGTGCCTCGAAGTGGGGCGTCGGCGGCGGCGCCTCGCATCTGGTGATCGGTCACAGTGGCCCGCATCACGCACTCGAAGAAGCTTTGGCTGATCTCACCGGACGGCCGCGTGCGCTGTTGTTCACCACCGGTTACATGGCCAACCTCGGCGCGGTCACGGCGCTGGTCGGGCAGGGCGATACGGTGCTGGAAGACCGGCTCAACCATGCCTCGTTGCTGGACGCCGGGTTGTTGTCCGGTGCGCGCTTCAGTCGCTATCTGCACAACGACGCCGACAGCCTCGCCAAGCGCCTGGAAAAAGCCACCGGCAATACGCTGGTGGTCACTGACGGCGTATTCAGCATGGACGGCGACCTTGCCGATCTGCCGACGCTGGCCCGGGAAGCCAAGGCCAAAGGCGCCTGGCTGATGGTCGATGACGCTCACGGTTTCGGCCCGCTGGGGGCGAACGGTGGCGGCATCGTCGAACATTTCGGTTTGAGCCAGGAGGATGTGCCGGTGCTGGTCGGCACACTCGGCAAAGCGTTCGGCACGGCTGGCGCCTTTGTGGCCGGCAGTGAAGAGCTGATCGAAAGTTTGATTCAGTTCGCCCGCCCGTACATCTACACCACCAGCCAACCGCCGGCGCTGGCCTGCGCAACCTTGAAAAGTCTGGAACTGCTGCGCAGCGAACACTGGCGTCGCGAGCATTTGCAGACGCTGATCCGCCAGTTCCGCCACGGCGCCGAACAGATCGGCCTGGAACTGATGGACAGCTTCACGCCGATTCAGCCGATCCTGATTGGCGATGCCGGTCGCGCCGTGCGTCTGTCGCAGATGCTGCGTGAGCGTGGGCTGATGGTCACCGCAATCCGCCCGCCGACCGTGCCTGCCGGCAGTGCGCGGTTGCGGGTCACACTGACCGCCGCCCACAGCGAGGCACAGGTGCAGCTATTGTTAGAAGGACTGGCCGATTGCTTTGCTCAACTTACGTCGGAGCCGAGCCATGCGTGATCGCCTGATTCTGTTACCGGGTTGGGGGCTCGGCGTTTCGCCGCTGGAGCCGCTGGCCGCTGCATTGCGCGGACTCGATGAACACCTGCAGGTCGACATTGAGCCGTTGCCGGAGCTGGACTCCAGCGATCTGAACGACTGGCTCGACGAGCTCGATGAGCGCATCCCCGAAGATGCCTGGCTCGGCGGCTGGTCGCTGGGTGGCATGCTCGCTTCCGAGCTGGCGGCGCGGCGTGGCGAACATTGCTGCGGCTTGCTGACCCTGGCGAGCAATCCTTCGTTTGTCGCCCATGAACAATGGCCGAGCGCGATGCCCGGCGAGACCTTGGATGCGTTTCTGGCCGGCTGCAGCGCCGATCCGCGCACGACCCTCAAGCGATTCTCGCTGCTGTGCGCCCAGGGCGCGCAAGACGCGCGCGGCTTGTCGCGGCTGTTGCTCGGCGGCGCGCCGAACACTTCGTCGGCCGCTTTGATGGCCGGTCTGGAATTGTTGGCGCAGATCGATACACGCGAAGCCTTGCAGGCATTTCGCGGCCCGCAACTGCATTTGTTTGGCGGGCTGGACGGGCTGGTGCCGGCGGAGGCCGCGGGCGAGTTGTTCGCGTTGCTGGCGGATGTCGAGGTCGGTCTGATCGAGCAGGCCAGCCATGCGTTTCTTCTGGAAGACCCCCACGGTGTGGCGGGTGCGATCCAGGCGTTTTTGAGTGAGTGCGGTGATGACTGATTTGTCTGTTGCGGCGTTGCCCGGCGGCTTGCCTGACAAGCGCCAGGTCGCAGCTTCTTTTTCTCGCGCAGCGGCCAGCTATGACAGCGTCGCCGAGTTGCAGCGCGATGTCGGTACGCAGTTGATGAATCGCTTGCCGGTGGATTTTCTGCCGTCACGCTGGCTGGATCTCGGCTGCGGCACCGGGTATTTCACCCGGGCGCTGGCCGAGCGATTTGGTGAGGGGCTGGCGCTGGATATCGCCGAGGGCATGCTCAATCACGCGCGGCCGTTGGGTGGGGCCATGCACTTTATTGCTGGCGATGCCGAACGTTTGCCGTTACAGGATTCGACCTGCGATCTGATCTTCTCCAGCCTCGCCGTGCAGTGGTGCGCGGACTTCGAAGCGGTGCTCGGCGAAGCGTTTCGGGTGCTGAAACCGGGGGGGATTTTCGCGTTTGCTAGTCTTTGTGTAGGGACGCTGTACGAATTGCGAGACAGCTGGCGTCAGGTCGATGGTCTGGTGCACGTCAACCGCTTCCGCGAATTCGCCCGCTATGAGCAATTGTGCGCGGCCAGTGGTTTGCGCAGTGTTTGTCTGGAGAACCGGCCGCATGTGCTGCATTACCCGGATGTGCGCAGCCTGACCCACGAACTCAAGGCACTGGGCGCGCATAACCTGAACCCTGGCCGGCCGGGTGGATTGACCGGGCGGGCGCGGATTCTGGGGCTGGTCGAGGCTTACGAGCAGTTCCGTCAGCCTCAAGGGCTGCCAGCGACCTATCAGGTGGTCTACGCCGTGTTGGAGAAACCCTTATGAGCGCAGCCTATTTCATCACCGGAACCGACACTGACGTCGGCAAGACCACCGTCGCCGCCGGGTTGCTGCACGCTGCGCGCTCGGCGGGGCTGAGTACCGCGGCGGGCAAACCGGTGGCGTCCGGTTGTGTGGTAACGCCCAGAGGTTTACGCAATTCCGATGCGCTGGCGTTGCAGGCCGAATGCTCGTTGCCGCTCACGTATCAACAGGTCAATCCGGTGGCGTTCGAGCCGGCGATCGCGCCGCATCTGGCAGCGCGCGAAGCGGGCGTGGCAGTGACCGTGCAATCGTTGCTGGCGCCGATGCGCGAGATTCTGGCCATGAATGCCGACTTCACGTTGATCGAAGGCGCGGGCGGCTGGCGGGTGCCGTTGGCGGATCAGGACAATCTGTCGGATCTGGCCATTGCGCTGAAGCTGCCGGTGATTCTGGTGGTCGGCGTGCGTCTGGGTTGCATCAGCCATGCGTTGCTGACGGCCGAGGCGATTGCCCGGGACGGGCTGCAACTGGCGGGGTGGGTGGCGAACATCATTGATCCGAAGACGTCGCGGCTGGAGGAAAACCTGGCGACACTTGCCGAGCGGATTCCGGCGCCGTGCCTGGGGCGGGTGCCGAAGCTCAAGGCGGTCAGCGCCGAAGCGGTCGCCGATCACTTGCAACTGGATCTGCTCGACTGATTTTGGCTATGACAAGGCACTGTGCCATTAGTGTTTTTGACGGGTGTTTTTCTGACGCCTCTGGTTCAATGGCACCCATTGATCCTTCCCAAGGATGAGAGCTCCCATGGAAATCTCCGGAAACACAGCTTTTTATGCAGGTCTGAGTACCATTCAGACCGGGCAGAACCGCGTCGATCAGGCCGCCAGCCAGATCGCCAGCAATACCATCGAGCGTTCGGTCACCAGCCAGTCTTCGGAAGTACAGGTCGATCGTCTGCGTTCCGTGGATCGCGCCCAGCAATCGGACCTGGCGAGCAACATGGTCGAAATGGCCCAAGGCAAGTTTCAGGCGGAACTGGGCGTGAAAGTCGCCAAGGCTTCCGATGAAATGCTCGGTACGATCATCGATACGTTTGCCTGATCGTTTGACTTGGCGACATATCGATATCCCTTCATGCTTAAGTTCAATAGCTGCGCCCATTGAGCGTACGAGCGTGGCAGAAAAAGGTATCAGGCGCCCAAGCGGCCCCATATTCTTGGAAAGCGAGTGCTGTGATTATTCCCGGAACTCCCTGAAATGATAACTCGCCCTCCCGGTTGGATCGTCACATCAGTACAGGTACCGATACTGTATCCGCTCCAGAAATTCTCTCTTACTCCGTTTTTGCTAATCCGCTCGTAAACTTCCATTAACGTGCCTGCGAGGTTACCGCTGCCCACGGCCACGATTTTGCCATTCGGATCTATCCCGATCGAGTAAAAGTCCATGGCATCCATTGAGCCAGAAATTAGCAGAGGTACCCCCTTATTGAAGTTTTCATCAATGCTGCCGTCTTTTTCGAGTCTGGCAAGTAGACCCCTGTTGTTCCCGTCAGAGCCCTTCGCATAGCCGGCGATGATGATTTTGTCATCATCCTGGATAGCAACCCGAGAGACGATATCGGCCCAGACAAGCTCCTGAATCTGCGATTCGGTTCCTCGTTCGCCGGCCACTACGACATCGGTATAGCCTGCCTGGCCAAAGGTATAGTCCAGAATGCCCTCATCCGTGTAACGAGCCACGGTGCGTGTCCTCTGTTGTTGATCGACGTATCTCCAGCTACCTGCCACGATAATGCTGCCATTGCCTTGGATCTGGACATTGTTGGCATAACTGTCGAGTCCGTGGAGCCTGATATCGATGAATCCGCTGCCACCGCCAAAACTCTTGTCAGTCTCGCCATCAGCTTGCAGACAAAAAAGCCTGCTCAAAGGGCCTGACGGAAGTGTGTAGGTCGCTGCAATAAGTATCTTCTGACCTTTTTGCAGGCAGCCATCTGCAAACTTGTAGGGTGACCGTGAAGGGGTTGCACCTTCTGGACCAGTAGTAATGACTCTGCGGCCTAACACCAGATCGGGACTACCGCTGGGGTTGAAACGGGTGACAGCGGGTCTCACGGCGTCGGCTTTCAGCGACTCCCCGATGACCAGAATTTTTCCATCTTCCTGCAGTAATACACGCTGCGGCGTGGATTGGTCGCCATCTTCGAAGTTCCAGGTCCTCTCCTCGAATGAGTCATCTTTAGTGCCGTCGACGAGGTAACGCGACAGGCGAAACCGGTCGCTGATATGTGAGACAACAACCAGTTTGCCGTCTTTATCGGAGATGGTTGAGTTTGCTGTACCTCTTTCGTCGATCTCGATGCGGCCTTCGGTTCCGAAGGTAAGGTCGAGATTACCGGGAGCGTGAGTGTGATTGTTATCACCAGCCTTGATTTCCATTTTGTTCTCCTACTGAAAGATTTCCTCAGGCCACCATGTCTAGAGAGGTGTCCGCGATAGTCAGTACACAGGTTTTGGAACGATTTTTATCCTGTAAAAACTGACAGTCCGACATTCTTTCGGAGCCAATAAATATGCTTTTGAGGCCGATGGCGGGTAGTTTCATCCGGACGAAGGCTTTACGCCTGACGAACGGCAAAAGGGCGACGCTTGACAAGATTTCGGCGTAAACGTATGTTTCAAACAACTGTTTGACCGTCACAACAAATCAACGCGGTCTTTCATTCCCGGTTACATCAGCAGAGGTTAATCGCTATGCCTGACTACAAGGCCCCCTTGCGTGATATTCGCTTCGTTCGTGACGAACTGCTCGGCTACGAAGCGCACTATCAGAGCCTTCCAGCGTGTGCAGAGGCAACGCCGGACATGGTTGACGCCATTCTCGAAGAGGGCGCCAAGTTTTGTGAGCAGGTGCTGGCACCGCTGAACCGCGTGGGTGACACCGAAGGCTGCACCTGGAGCGAGTCCGGCGTGAAAACCCCGACCGGCTTCAAAGAGGCCTACAAGCAATTCGTGGAAGGCGGCTGGCCGAGCCTGGCCCATGACGTCGAGCATGGCGGTCAGGGCCTGCCTGAGTCGCTGGGTCTGGCAGTCAGCGAGATGGTCGGCGAAGCCAACTGGTCGTGGGGCATGTACCCGGGCCTGTCGCACGGCGCGATGAACACCATCTCCGAGCACGGTACTCCAGAGCAGCAAGAAGCCTATCTGACCAAACTGGTCTCCGGCGAATGGACCGGCACCATGTGCCTGACCGAACCGCACTGCGGCACCGACCTGGGCATGCTGCGCACCAAGGCCGAACCTCAAGCCGACGGTTCCTATAAGGTTTCCGGCACCAAGATCTTCATCTCGGCCGGTGAACACGACATGGCCGACAACATCGTCCACATCGTGCTGGCCCGCCTGCCGGACGCACCGGCCGGCACCAAGGGCATCTCGCTGTTCATCGTTCCCAAGTTCCTGCCGAACGCCGACGGCACCGTCGGTGCACGCAACGCCGTGACCTGCGGTTCGATCGAACACAAGATGGGCATCCACGGCAACGCGACCTGCGTGATGAACTTCGACGGCGCGACCGGTTTCCTGATCGGCCCGGCGAACAAAGGCCTGAACTGCATGTTCACCTTCATGAACACCGCACGTCTGGGTACCGCGCTGCAAGGTCTGGCTCACGCCGAAATCGGCTTCCAGGGCGGCCTGAAATACGCTCGCGATCGCCTGCAAATGCGTTCCCTGACTGGCCCGAAAGCACCGGACAAGGCCGCTGACCCGATCATCGTTCACCCAGACGTACGCCGCATGCTGTTGACCATGAAGGCATTCGCCGAAGGCAACCGTGCGATGGTGTACTTCACCGCCAAACAGGTCGACATCGTCAAATACGGCGTGGACGAAGAAGAGAAGAAGAAAGCCGACGCACTGCTGGCCTTCATGACTCCGATCGCCAAAGCGTTCATGACCGAAGTCGGTTTTGAATCCGCCAACCACGGCGTGCAGATCTACGGCGGCCACGGCTTCATCGCCGAGTGGGGCATGGAGCAGAACGTTCGCGACAGCCGCATCTCGATGCTGTACGAAGGCACCACCGGCATCCAGGCACTCGACCTGCTGGGCCGTAAAGTGCTGATGACTCAAGGCGAGGCTCTCAAAGGCTTCACCAAGATCGTCCACAAGTTCTGCCAGAACAACGAAGGCAACGAAGCCGTCAAAGAATTCGTCGCACCGCTGGCTGCACTGAACAAAGAGTGGGGCGAGCTGACCATGAAGGTCGGTATGGCCGCCATGAAAGATCGCGAAGAAGTCGGCGCGGCCTCCGTGGACTACCTGATGTACTCCGGTTACGCCTGCCTGGCCTACTTCTGGGCTGACATGGCGCGTCTGGCTGCCGAAAAACTGGCTGCCGGCACCACCGACGAGGCGTTCTACACCGCCAAGCTGCAAACCGCGCGGTTCTACTTCCAGCGCATCCTGCCGCGTACCCGTACGCACGTGGCCACCATGCTGTCGGGCGCCAACAACCTGATGGACATGAAAGAAGAAGACTTCGCACTGGGCTACTAAGCCTTAACGCAGTCCTTCAAAAAACCGCTGCTCCTTCGGGGGCAGCGGTTTTTTTGTGCCCGGATTTCCCCAATCCCGGGGCTGATTCCCCAGCATTGATGAAGCCACTCCTTAGCCGAACCCCTGCGCTTATTGATTCAAAATGTTTCCAGAAGAGTGGCCAATTAATTGCACTGCCCGATTTACCGGTGCTAACCAGAACTGCCTGCTCAAAGAAGCAAGACGCCCGGCACTTAACAACAACAGTCAGGGTGAAGCCTATGAACATCAGTCGACTCGCTCGTTTGACCTTCTGGTTACCCGTTGCGCTGGCAGTCCACAGCGCATGGGCTGCCGACCCCGCCGTGGTCGATCCTCCCGTGCCGGAGGTGCCTTCGTTGCAATCGTTGCGCGGGATGGTGCCCCCCGATCCGTCCGGGACCGAAGGCGGACGCAAGGTCGACCTTATGACCGACTACGTGCTCAACCGTCAGGCTGCGATCCTGCTGGGCAAGGCGTTGTTCTGGGACATGGAGATCGGCAGTGATGGCTCCACGGCCTGCGCGTCCTGCCACTACCACGCCGGCGTCGACCACCGCATCACCAACCAGCTCAACCCCGGCCAGGCGCACACCAACGCCAACGTCGCGTCGATCTTCAACAAGCCGTTTGTGGCGTCGGACATTCGCGGTGACGTGGCGTCCTACGCGACGTTGTCCGGCGGCAAGGGCGGCCCGAACTACACGCTGAAGAAAACCGACTTCCCGACCCACGTGCTGAGCAATCCTCTGGAGCGCAACTCGCCCATCGTGTACTCGACGGACGACGTGGTCGGCTCGCAAGGCGTGTTCGACGCCAACTTCGTCAAACCCAATCAGGCGCGTTTCGACAAATGTACTCAGCAGCCGGACGGTATTTTCCAGGTCGGTGGCATCAACGTACGTCGCAGCACCGGACGCAACGCGCCGTCGGTAATCAACGCCGCGTTCAACGTGCGCAACTTCTGGGACGGTCGGGCCAACAACGTGTTCAACGGCTTCTCGCCGTTCGGCAATCGCGACCCGGATGCCGGGATCTACGTGACCAGCGAACGCAGCACGGTCGCCACCAAAGTGCGGCTGGCGCTCAATGACGCGTCAGCTGCCTCGCAAGCCGTCGGTCCGCCCGGCAGTCCGGTGGAAATGTCCTGCGGTGGCCGTACGTTTGCCGACATTGGCCGCAGGATGCTCGACACGTTGATGCTCAAGCAGCAGCGGATCTCGTCCACGGATTCGGTACTGGCTCCGGTGTCTGGCGCACGGCGACCGACCTATCGCGAGCTGATCAAGAACGCCTTCCAGCCCCGGCTGTGGAATGCCACGCAAAACGTTCTGGTGGGCGGTGCGCCGTACACCCAGATGGAGGCCAACTTCCCGCTGTTCTTCGGCCTGGCGATCCAGATGTATGAGGCCACGCTGGTGTCCGATCAGGCGCCGATCGACGCCTACCTGCAAGGCGACCATACGGCGATGAATGCGCAACAGGTCGAGGGCATGAACCTGTTTCTCGGCAAGGGCAAATGCGTCAATTGCCACGGCGGTCCGGAGCTGACCAACGCCGCCAGCCGCCTGCTGATGCATCCGCGTGAACGCATCGAGCGGATGGTGATGGCCGACAACCTGACCACTCTTTACGACAACGGCTTCTACAACACCGGTGTGCGCCCGACCTCGGAAGACCTGGCCCTCGGCGGCGCGGATGCCTGGGGCAATCCATGGTCGTTCACCCGGCAGTACAACAGTGTGTTGCAGGGCGGCCGCTCGGTTGATCCGCTGGACGTCGATGTCTGCACATTCGAGGCGCCGTTGAGTGCGGCGATTCCATGCGATGCCACGCTCAAGCCGAACGTCGGTTTCCGCGATTCGGTCGATGGCGCGTTCAAGACCCCGACCCTGCGCAACATCGCCCTCACCGGGCCGTACTTCCACAACGGCAGCCGCTCGACGCTCAAACAGGTGATGGAGTTCTACAACCGTGGCGGTGACCGGCGCGGCGAAGACGCCAACAACACCAGCGGCTTCGAGCATCCGGCGGTGAACCAGCACAACACCTCCAACCTCGACCCGGACATGACGGCGCTGAACCTGACGCCCGATGAAATCGACGCGCTGGTGAAATTCATGGAGGTCGGCCTGACCGATCCGCGCGTGGCCTGGGAGCGCGCACCGTTCGATCATCCGTCGCTGGTGATTCCGCAGGGCCACATCGGCGATGAAAATGCCGTGACCCAGCGTCCGGCCAGTCCGAAAGTCACGACCCGTCAGGCGATGGACGCATCGCTCTATCTCAAGCCTTACGGTGCTGAAGGCCGGCCGGCGGCAGAGGGGCCATTGCAGCCGTTCTACAACGATCTCTGAGCAGAAAAACACACCATGGCCATCAAGAATGATGGCCATGGTGGCCGTCTAGCGGCCGTTGCGCAAAAAACCTTACTGAATCCCTCAGCAACCGCCGATTTCGGCCGTTAAAGAGACAGCCTGTGATCTGGATCACATTATGTGTGCTTAACTGGCCACATTGCAGGCACAATGCCATCTCTTTGCCATGACGGGTCGGAGCTTTTACCCTTGCCGCGTTCTTCCGCTGTACGTTTCAGTCATTTCCTGCCTTCACTGCTGTTGTTGCTCGCGGGGTTGGCGGCTGCGTACGTCAAAGATCTCAACGTGTTCTTCACCTCGCTGTTTAACGTATTGCCAACCTTGGTGCTGCTGTTGGGCGGTTCGTACTGTGCGGTTTACCGACGCCAGCGCGAGCTGTTTCTGATGGTCACGGTGTACATCGCCTACTTCCTGCTCGATACCCAGACCGACTATTACCGCGACAACGGCAAGGTGCGCGAAGACGCGGCCGTGGTGTTCCACCTGGTCTGTCTGCTATTGCCGCTGTTGTTCGGACTATTCGCCGCATGGCAGGAACGCACGCATCTGTTTCAGGACATGGTCGCGCGCTTTGCCGTGTTGCTGGCCTTTGGCAGCGTGGCGCTGGGGCTTGAGCAAAGCTACCCGCAGGCCTTGCTGATGTGGCTTTCCGAGATCCGCTGGCCGGCGCTGCATGGCGCATGGATGAGCCTGATTCAGTTGTCGTATCCGGTGTTCATCTCGGCGTTTCTGCTGCTGGCCTGGCAATACTGGCGCAACCCGCGGCCGCTGCACGCGGCGCAACTGGTGGGGTTGCTCGGGGTGTTCTGGATGCTGCCGAAAACCTTCATCCTGCCGTTCACCCTGAACATCATGTGCAGCCAGGTCATGCTGATGATTGCGGCGGCGGTGGCGCACGAGGCTTATCAAATGGCCTTCCGCGACGAGCTCACCGGCCTGCCCGGCCGCCGCGCACTCAACGAGCGCATGCAGCGTCTGGGGCGCAACTATGTGCTGGCGATGAGCGACGTCGATCACTTCAAGAAATTCAACGACACCCACGGTCACGACGTGGGGGATCAGGTCTTGCGCCTGGTCGCCAGCAAACTGTCCAAAATCAGCGGCGGCGGTAGGGCGTATCGCTACGGCGGTGAGGAATTCGCCCTGGTGTTTGCGGGCAAAACCCTTGAAGAGTGCATGCCGCATCTGGAAGTCATCCGCGAGTCGATTGCGTCTTACAACATTCAGCTGCGCAATCAGGAAAGTCGCCCGCAGGATGATCAGCAGGGCCGCCAGCGGCGTTCGGGTTCGGGCGCGTCCAGTGTGTCGGTCACGGTCAGCATCGGCGTGGCCGAACGTCTGGAACAGCGCACCCCGGAAGAAGTGTTGAAATCCGCCGACCAGGCGCTCTACAGCGCCAAGGGCGCGGGGCGAAACTGCGTGATGGCGTTCGGTCAGAACCGCCGTGGCGCGGTGCGCATGGACAATGCCGCAGGTTGAGTGATGACGGCGCATTCAGCGTCTGGACAGTGATTGTGGGGCAGGGTGGCCGGCAGTAGGTTGAAGCAATCTGCTGAAGGAGAAGCCACCATGCCCGAATACAAAGCTCCCCTGCGCGACATGCGCTTTCTGATCGACCACGTCTTTGACTTCCACACTCAGTACGCGGCCCTCGGCGCCCACGACGCCAGCCCGGACATGATCAACGCGATCCTCGACGAGGGCGCGAAGTTCTGTGAGAACGTTCTGGCACCGCTCAATCGCAGCGGCGACGAAGAGGGCTGCCATTTCGACAATGGTGTAGTGACAACGCCTACAGGCTTCAAGCAAGCCTTCGCACAATACGTGGAAGGTGGCTGGCACGGTCTGGCGGCAGATCCGACCTACGGTGGCCAGGGCCTGCCAAGTTCGCTGGGACTGGTGATCAGCGAAATGGTCGCCTCCAGCAATACCTCATGGGGCATGTACCCGGGCCTGACTCATGGCGCCATGTCGGCGATTCACGCCCACGGTACCGAAGAACAGAAAAACACCTATCTGCGCAAACTCACCGCCGGCCAGTGGACCGGCACCATGTGCCTGACCGAAGCCCATTGCGGCACCGATCTGGGCATCATCAAGACCCGCGCGGTGCCTCAGGCCGACGGCAGTTATGCAGTGACCGGCAGCAAGATTTTCATCTCCGCCGGCGAGCACGACATGAGCGACAACATCATTCATCTGGTGCTGGCCAAACTGCCGGACGCACCGGCCGGGACCAAGGGGATTTCGCTGTTCATCGTGCCGAAATTTCTCCCGGACGCATCCGGTGAGGCGGGCGAGCGCAACGGTGTTTCCTGTGGCTCGATCGAGCACAAGATGGGCATCAAGGCCTCGGCCACCTGCGTGTTGAACTTCGACGACGCCAAAGGCTTCCTGATCGGCGAGCCGAACAAAGGCCTGAATTGCATGTTCACCATGATGAACCATGCACGTCTGGGCACCGGAATGCAGGGCCTGTGTCTGGGCGAAGCGAGTTTTCAGGGCGCAATCAAATACGCCAACGACCGCTTGCAGATGCGTGCCTTGACCGGCGCCAAAGCTCCGGACAAACCGGCCGACCCGATCATCGTCCACCCGGACGTGCGACGCATGCTGCTGACCATGAAAGCCTTCAACGAAGGCAACCGCGCGCTGACCTATTTCACCGCGCAAATGCTCGATGTCGCGCACCTGAGCGCGGACGCCGAGGCGCGTCAGCAGGCCGAAGACTTGTTGGCGTTCCTGACCCCGATCTGCAAGGCGTTCATGACCGACACCGGCCTGGAAGTGACCAACCACGGCATGCAGGTGTTCGGCGGCCACGGATTTATCCGCGAGTGGGGCATGGAGCAACTGGTTCGTGATTGCCGCATCGCGCCGATCTACGAAGGCACCAACGGCATTCAGGCGCTGGATCTGCTCGGGCGCAAGGTGCTGGGCAGCCAGGGAAAGCTGCTGCGCAACTTCACCAAAATCGTCCACAAGTTCTGCGCCGCCAACGCCGGGAATGCGCAGTTGGGCGGGTTTGTCGCGCAGCTTGATGGTCTCAATCAGCAGTGGGGCGAGCTGACCATGAAGGTCGGCATGGCCGCGATGAAAAATCCGGATGAAGTCGGCGCCGCGTCGGTGGATTACCTGATGTACAGCGGTTACATCGTTCTCGGCTACCTGTGGCTGCGCATGGCTCTGGTTGCCCAGGCGCAGCTGGAGTCGGGCGAGGGGGATGGCGATTTCTGCCAGGGCAAACTGGCGACGTGCGAGTTTTACTTCAAGCGGTTGCTGCCGCGCACCGCTGCGCATCGTGCGGCGATCGAGGCGGGTAGCGATTGCCTGATGAAACTGCCGGCGCAGTTGTTCTCGCTGTAACACGCCACTGTTAAACAAATGAGCCCGCTGATTGCGGGCTTCTTTATGATTGATTGCTGGTGACTAAAAATAACAAATCAGTCACCGCCTGACCCTATGTGTCGCAAAAGTTGTTGGGTTACACTCCAGCTCAACGAAAACACCCTTCCACGAATCACCTGTTTAGATCTTTGCGAGGTTTGCCATGGCTGACTACAAAGCGCCGCTGCGCGATATGCGCTTCGTCCTCAATGAAGTGTTCGAAGTCGCCAAACTCTGGGCCGAACTGCCGGCCCTGGCCGAGACCGTGGACGCGGAAACCGTTGAAGCCATTCTCGAAGAGGCCGGCAAGGTCACCAGCAAAAGCATTGCGCCCCTGAGCCGTGCCGCCGATGAAGAAGGCTGCCACTGGGCCGACGGTGCCGTCACGACGCCGGCCGGTTTTCCACAGGCTTATCAGACTTATGCCGAAGGCGGCTGGGTCGGTGTTGGCGGTGATCCGGCCTACGGCGGCATGGGCATGCCAAAAGCTGTCTCGGCCCAGGTCGAAGAAATGGTCAACTCCGCCAGCCTGGCCTTCGGTCTGTACCCGATGCTGACCGCCGGCGCTTGCCTGTCGATCAACGCCCACGCCAGCGAAGAACTGAAAGCCGCTTACCTGCCGAACATGTACGCCGGTGTCTGGGCCGGTTCCATGTGCCTGACCGAGCCGCACGCCGGCACCGACCTGGGCATCATTCGCACCAAGGCCGAACCTCAGGCCGACGGTTCCTACAAGGTCAGCGGCACCAAGATCTTCATCACCGGCGGTGAGCATGACCTGACCGAAAACATCATCCACCTGGTGCTGGCCAAACTGCCGGACGCACCGGCGGGGCCGAAAGGCATTTCGCTGTTCCTGGTGCCGAAGTTCATGGTCAATGCCGATGGCAGCCTGGGCGCGCGCAACCCGGCGAACTGCGGTTCGATCGAACACAAGATGGGCATCCAGGCCTCTGCCACCTGTGTGATGAACTTCGACGAAGCCGTGGGTTACCTGGTCGGCGAGCCGAACAAGGGCCTGGCGGCGATGTTCACCATGATGAACTACGAGCGTCTGGGCGTCGGTATCCAGGGCCTGGCCACCGGCGAGCGCTCGTACCAGAACGCCATCGAATACGCTCGCGACCGCCTGCAAAGCCGTTCGCCGACCGGCGCGCAGAACAAGGACAAGGTGGCCGACCCGATCATCGTCCATCCGGACGTGCGTCGCATGCTGCTGACCATGAAAGCCTCGAACGAAGGCGGCCGTGCGTTCTCCACCTACGTGGCGATGCAACTCGATACTGCCAAGTTCAGCGAAGACGCCGCGACCCGCAAACGTGCGGAAGATCTGGTGGCCTTGCTGACGCCAGTGGCCAAGGCGTTCCTGACCGATCTGGGACTGGAAACCACCGTCCACGGCCAGCAGATCTTCGGCGGCCACGGCTACATCCGTGAGTGGGGCCAGGAGCAACTGGTGCGTGACGTGCGCATCACCCAGATCTACGAAGGCACCAACGGCATTCAGGCGCTGGACCTGGTGGGGCGCAAGATCGTCGGCAGCGGCGGCGCGTTCTACAAACTGTTCGCCGACGAGATCCGCCATTTCACTGCAACCGCCAATGCCGATCTGGGCGAGTTCACCAAGCCGCTGAATGACGCTGTCGACACCCTCGACGAGCTGACCTCCTGGCTGCTGGACCGGGCGAAAACCAACCCGAACGAAATCGGTGCGGCATCGGTCGAGTATCTGCAAGCGTTCGGCTACACCGCTTACGCGTACATGTGGGCGCTGATGGCCAAGGCATCGCTGGGCAAAGAAGCGCAGGACGATTTCTACGCGAGCAAACTCGGCACGGCACGGTTCTATTTCGCCCGTCTGCTGCCGCGGATTCACTCGCTGAGCGCGTCGGTCAAGGCTGGCAGCGAGTCGCTGTTCCTGCTGGACGCTGCGCAGTTCTGATGATGTAACGTCATGTAAGCGATCGCTTACATGACGTGCTGCTGTTCTCCCATAGGCGTGGATTGGATCCAGAGCTAATCTACTTTCCATGGACGTCGCGCAGGAAGCGCAAAGCAACAACACGGACACGTAGGATTCTGCCAGGGTGGCGGAGTGAAATGGATGTCAGGGAAACAGTCTGCAAAGCCCCGCTTCGGCGGGGTTTTCTTATGCCCGCAGAAAAGTTTTCAGCTCAGCGCGTCCAGCGGTGGTGCACCTTTCAGCGGTTTGTCCTCACGCTGCATCACCTCTTCCAGCAACGTTCGCAGCAAGGCCAATGGCGCTTGCTGGCGCTGCACATCGCGACACACCAGCCCGACCTTCAACGGTACACGCGGCTCACTCAACGGTTTCCACAACAGATCCTGATCGTCGTACTCCTTTTGCGAACGACCGGGTAGCACCGTCGCCAGACGCGTATGCGGCAGGCTGTCTAGAATCCCCACCATATTGTTCAATTCGGCCTGCACTTGCGGGCGTCGTCCGAGGCTGGCCAATTGCGCCTGCCAGATCTGACGGATCTGAAATTCTTCGCCCAATAGCAACATCGGCAATTCGGCCGCCTGACTCATCGAGACTTTCTTGAATTCCCGCAGCGGATGATCCGCCGGGATGACCAGCGTCAGCTCATCTTCGTACAGCATCACGCCGTGCAGACCGGGTTGGCGTGGCGGCAAATAGCTGATGCCGATATCCAGTGAGCCGTTGAGCAGGCGCCGCTCGATCTCAAGCCCGGTCAATTCATAAATCTGTACCACCAGATGCGGCTGGGCCTTGCGCACTCGCTCGAGCATTTGCGGCACCAGGCTGGTGTGCACGGTCTGTAGCACGCCTATCGCCAATGTGCGCAGTGCCTGACCCTTGAAGTTGCCCAGCGCCTCGCGCGCCCGCTGCATGCCGTCGAGCAGCGGCAGGGCGTGGTTGTACAAGGTATGGGCGGCGAGGGTCGGCAACAGGCGTTTGCTGCTGCGTTCGAACAGGGTGACGTCGAGGTTTTGTTCCAGGTGGCGAATCTGCTGGGACAGCGCGGGCTGAGAGATCGACAGGCGCTCGGCGGCGCGTCCGACATGCCCTTCTTCGTAGACCGCGACGAAATAACGCAGTTGTTTGAAATCCATAAGTAACACTTATCGAAAATGCTGAGAAATCGAAATGGCTCGACGCCGTGAACCGGCCTAGTCTAACCGCATTCACAAGGCTTACAGGGCCGGAAAGCGCCATGACCAGCGTTTGTTTCGAAAGTCTTTACATAGGCAGTTCAAAAAACCTCGAGCGAGGTTTTTTTCAATGAATCTGTTCAGTTCGCGGCGCCAGACGCCGAGCCTAGATGACCTGGCTTTTGAAACCCAAGAATCGAACTTCGCTGATGGCCTGAATGCCGAGCGTCTGATGCCCAGCGTCGAGCGCCCGCGGCAGGTATTCGTTCGCGGCCAGGGCTCCTGGCTATGGGACAGCTATGACCGCGCCTACCTGGACTTTTCCCAGGCCGGCGGCGCCAACAGCCTCGGCCACAGCCCTTCGGTGCTGGTCAAGGCTATCGCCAGCCAGGCCCAGGCCCTGATCAATCCCGGTTTCAATCTGCACAACCGCGGCATGCTCAGCCTTGCCGAGCGCCTGTGTGCCAGCACTGCCAGCGATCAGGCGCACCTGCTCAACAGCGGCAGTGAGGCCTGTGAAGCGGCGATCAAACTGGCGCGCAAATGGGGTCAACTGCATCGCGGTGGCGCTTCGCGGATCATTGTCGCCAGACAAGGCTGTCACGGACGTAGTCTGGCGACGATTTCGGCGTCGGACAGTTGCAACCTGCACAACCGCTTCGCGCCGTTGCTGCCGGGTTTCGATCTGGTGCCATTCAATGACCTGCCGGCGCTGCATGCGGCTGTTGATGCGCAGACCGTGGCGATCATGCTTGAACCGATCCAGAGCGATGCCGGAGTAATCCCGGCGACCGAGCATTACCTCAAGGGTGTCGAACGTCTGTGCCGGGAGCTGGGGATTCTGCTGATTCTCGACGAGGTGCAGACCGGTATCGGCCGCTGCGGCACCTTGCTCGCCGAACAGTCCTACGGGGTGCGCGCCGATATCGTCGTGCTCGGCAAAGGCCTCGGCGGTGGCGTGCCGTTGGCCGCGTTGCTGGCGCGAGGCAAGGCCTGCTGTTTCGAACCCGGCGAATTGGGCGGTACGCATCACGGCAACGCGCTGATGACCGCCGCTGGCCTGGTGGTGCTTGACAGCGTGCAGGACCGCGCCTTCCTCGAACAGATCCGGGACAACGGCCAGCATCTGCGCGAAGGGCTCGCCCGTCTGGCCCATCGTTATGAACATGGCGAGTTGCGCGGGCAAGGGCTGTTCTGGGGACTGACCCTGTCGGAAGACTCCGCCGAGGCCGTCGTCAAAGCCGCACTTCACGAAGGTTTGCTGCTCAACGCCCCGCAAGCCAACTGCCTGCGCTTCACCCCGGCGCTCAACGTCAGCAAGGCCAACATCGACGAAATGCTCCTGCGTCTGGCCCGCGCCTTCTCCCGGGTCCGCACCGCGCAGCTGCAATGCCGCAAAGGGATTGCCGTCTGAGCTGAAGTTTCCCACCCGAATTCAAGAACCGTCTCGCGGTATAACGCACGCCCCACGCCTGATTCTTTTGGCGTGGGGCGTTTTTTTGTGGCCGGATTTTTCCATTGCGGTTTATTGCTTGAGGGACCGCCGCTGCAGTGTTTATTTAGCCGGCTTCGGCAAGGATTGCCGAAGCCGGCAGAACACCCTCGTCGAAAGACAGGCTTTGTAATCTATACCACTGAGTGGTATGTTTTTTTGGAAGGGATACCGATGTCGTTCAGGTTGTTCAAGACAAAAGGTTTTGCGATACAGGCCAGCAAAGCATGGATCACCGACGACGAGCTTCGCGAGGCTTTTGCCGAGATGCTTGATGGGCAGGCGGACAATCTGGGAGGCGGAGTCTGGAAGAAGCGCCTGAAAGAAAATCGCTACCGTTCGATCGTTCTGGCCAAAGGCGGGCGTTCGTGGAGATAACTCATGAGTAAAAAATTCAAGAGTGACGTATTTGAATCAGTGCACGAGTCGGCCAGTGCTCTGCATGCAGTCGGCGCTATCAGCAAGGCAACGATGCGTGAGTTTGATGAGTCGTGCCTTGCAGCGGTCCCGGATGCGATTCCTGCGGAGCAGATCAAGGCGTTGCGTGAGCGCAACAATGTCAGCCAGCCAGTGTTCGCACGTTATTTGAACACCAGCGCATCGACCGTCAAACAATGGGAATCAGGGGATAAGCATCCAAGCGGAATGGCTTTGAAGCTGCTCAGCATTGTGCAGAAACACGGTCTGCAAATACTGGCTTGAGTGGTCTTGCGCACTCTGTCTGGCGATAGCACTGAACCCTGACAAACGGCACAGGTCGATTAGCTTGTATGGCTCAGGTGAGCCAACCCCCAATCAGGAGCTTCCCCATGGACTTTATCCGCATCATCATCGCCATTCTGTTGCCGCCACTGGGTGTGTTTCTGCAGGTCGGGTTCGGCGGCGCGTTCTGGCTGAACATTCTGCTGACGTTGTGCGGTTACATCCCGGGGATCGTGCACGCGGTGTACATCATCGCCAAGCGCTGAGTCTCAATCCGTCAGGCCCATCACTCGCTGGTAGAACCGCCATTCCTGCTCCAGCGCATGGGCCTGATTGGCGGCCCGGCGGAAGCCGTGACGTTCATCGGCGTAGTAATGCGCTTCGACCTCAATGCCGTTTTGCTCCAGGGCCGCGACCATGTCGCGGGTCTGTTGCGGCACGACCACGGCGTCCAGCTCACCTTGGAAGAAGATCACCGGTACGCGAATGTTGCCTGCGTGCAGCAACGGCGTGCGGGCGGTGTAGCGTTCGGCATCTTTCTCGGGATCGCCGATCAGCCAGTCCAGGTAATCGCCTTCGAACTTGTGTGTCGCCCGGGCGAGGGCTACCGGGTCGCTGACGCCGTACAGACTGGCGCCGGCGCGGAATACCTGATGGAACGCCAATGCACAAAGCGTCGTGTAACCACCGGCGCTGCCGCCACGGATGAATGCACGATCACCGTCGATCATGTCGCGATCATTAAGGTAGGCCACGACCGCACACGCGTCCTCGACATCCACCGCGCCCCAGCTCAGATGCAGGGCCTGTCGATACTCCCGCCCATAGCCGCTGCTGCCTCGGTAGTTGAGATCGGCGACGGCAAAGCCGCGTTGCGTCCAGTACTGGATGCGCGGATCCAGCATTGGGTAGCAAGCTGACGTCGGGCCACCGTGGATGAACACCACCAGCGGCGGCTTCACATCACCATTCGTGGCCGGGTAAAAGAAGCCGTGTGCTTCACCCGAACCGCTGGGGTAGCGCAGGGTTTGCGGGCGGCTGATGCGCTCGGCTGGCAGCGGTGCGACACCGCCAGCCAGGACATTCACCTCATGAGATTCGCGATCAATGGCGATCACCGCTGAAGGGCTGACCGGTGAGGCGGCAATGCAGTAAACAAATTGATCATCGACAGCCAGATGACGGAAGCGGCTGTAATCACCGGTGAAGTCTTCGCCGTTGAGCGCCAGACGACCGAAACCGCCTTCGCTCCAGCTCGCCAGAAAGCTTTCGCCGGCGGGCAGCCAGGTGCAGCCGCCAAGTTGCCATGGGGCTGGAGCGTGATCGGCTTCGGCGCTGGCTAACGGTTGCAAGCCGTTTGCCGACTCGACCCACGGTTGCCAATAACCAGCACGATCGGTCAGACAGCCCAGTCGGCCATTGGCATCAAAACGCGGTTGCTGGATCGACTCTTCAAGGGTTTGACCCGCCACGCAACGCGGGGCGGAAAATCCATTGGACGAGCGCTCGGCGAGCATCAGTCGTGTGGATGTCCACGGCTGATGCGGACGGCTCCACTCGATCCACGCCAGGCGCTGACCGTCCGGATTGATGATCGGCGACGCGTAAAAATCCGCGCCTTCAACCAGCATTTGGCGGTCGCCATTCGCCAGATCGATAGCCACCAGCCGATGGCGATCACCGTTCTCTTCAACGGCCAGCACCTGCCCGTCGGCGTAGTTCAGATCGCCATAACGACACTCGCCAGACGTCAATGCCACGGGCTCGCCATCCAGGGTCTGGCGATACAGCTGCTGATCCGCCTCGTTGACGAAAACCACCCCGTCAGGCGTCAGACAAAACGCCCCACCGCCATATTCGTACACCCGGCTGCGCACGCTGAAACCCGCGGGCGTCAGACATTTCGCCACGCCATCGCACCAATGCCAGATCCGGCACGCGGCGTCTGTCGGGCGATATTCATTCCAGAACAAACCCTGGGCGCCGAGCTGCAATTCGGCGAAGTCCACGCCGGCGGCAACCGCGGCGGTGGCGCTGAAAGGCTCAGCCTTTGGCGATGAGGCGCGAGTTTCGTTCATTGCGAAAGGCCAGTTGTTCGATGGTCTGGGTGGCGTGCTCGGCTTCTTCGCGGGCCTTGAGGATCACACCGTGATGTTCGGACTTGCTGCACACCGGGTCGGCATTGCTGGCATCGCCGGTGAGCATGAAAGCCTGGCAGCGGCAGCCGCCGAAGTCCTGCTCTTTCTCGTCGCAGGAGCGGCACGGCTCGGGCATCCAGTCATAGCCGCGAAAGCGGTTGAAGCCGAACGAGTCGTACCAGATGTGCTGCATGCTGTGGTCGCGCACATTGGGAAATTGTACCGGCAGCTGTCGGGCGCCATGACAGGGCAGGGCGGTGCCGTCCGGTGTGACTGTCAGAAACAGACTGCCCCAGCCGTTCATGCAGGCTTTCGGGCGCTCCTCGTAGTAGTCCGGGGTGACGAAAATCAGCTTGCACGGATGCCCTTCGGCTTCCAGCTTGGCGCGGTATTCGTTGGTGATGCGTTCGGCGCGGATCAGTTGTTCCCTGGTCGGCAACAGGCCAACACGATTGAGCTGCGCCCAACCGTAGAACTGGCAGGTGGCGAGTTCGACGAAGTCGGCCTCCAGCGCAATGCACAGCTCGATGATGCGGTCGATCTTGTCGATGTTGTGCCGATGGGTGACGAAGTTCAGCACCATCGGATAGCCGTGGGCCTTTACGGCACGGGCCATTTCCAGTTTCTGCGCGAAGGCTTTTTTCGAGCCGGCGAGCAGGTTGTTCACTTGCTCGTCGCTGGCCTGGAAACTGATCTGGATGTGATCGAGTCCGGCCTTCTTGAAGTCGCTGATCTTCTGTTCGGTCAGGCCGATGCCGGAGGTGATCAGGTTGGTGTAGAAACCCAGCTGACGCGCTTCACGGATCAGCTCGGCGAGGTCCTGGCGCACCAGCGGTTCGCCGCCGGAAAAGCCCAGTTGCGCCGCGCCCATCTCCCGCGCCTCGCGAAACACCTTGATCCACTGCTCGGTGCTCAGCTCTTTGCCCTGCTCGGCGAAGTCCAGCGGATTGGAGCAGTACGGGCATTGTAGCGGGCAGCGGTAAGTCAGCTCGGCGAGCAGCCACAGCGGCAGGCCAACTTCCGGTTTGGCCGGGACTTGCACCGATGACTCAGGCAAGTTCGATCCAGTGCTGCGCACGGGCAACCTCCATGAATTGCTCGATGTCGTCACCGAGCTCGGGCACGCCGGGGAACTGTCTGTCGAGTTCGGCGATGATTGCCGCGACATCCCGTTCACCGTCGATCAGACCGCCGATCAGCGCGGCACTTTCGTTGAGCTTGATCATGCCTTCCGGGTACAGCAGCACGTGGCCTTTCTGGGCCGGTTCGTACTGGAAACGGTAGCCGGGACGCCAGGTCGGGGTCTTGCTGCGGTCGAAACTCATAAGGCGATTCCTTTATGCCAGACCCGTTGATCGGTGACGCTGTGATACGGCGGGCGGTTCAGTTCGTAGGCCATGCTCATGGCATCGAGCATGCTCCAAAGGATGTCCAGTTTGAACTGGAGAATTTCCAGCATGCGCTCCTGACCTTCGCGGGTCTTATAGTGCTCCAGCGTAATCGCCAGACCATGCTCGACATCGCGCCGGGCCTGACCGAGACGGGTGCGGAAATACTCGTAGCCGGCCGGGTCGATCCACGGGTAATGCTGTGGCCAGCTGTCGAGACGCGACTGGTGGATCTGCGGCGCGAACAGTTCGGTCAAAGAGCTGCTGGCAGCTTCCTGCCAACTGGCGCGGCGGGCGAAGTTGACGTAGGCATCGACGGCGAAACGCACGCCGGGCAGCACCAGTTCCTGGGAACGCAATTGATCCGGATCGAGACCGACGGCCTGGCCCAGACGCAGCCAGGCTTCGATGCCGCCGTCTTCGCCGGGGGCGCCGTCGTGGTCGAGCAGGCGCTGAATCCATTCGCGGCGGATCTCGCGATCCGGGCAGTTGGCGAGGATCGCCGCGTCTTTCAGGGGGATATTCACCTGATAGTAGAAGCGGTTGGCGACCCAGCCCTGGATCTGCTCGCGGGTGGCCCGGCCTTCATACATCGCCACGTGATACGGGTGATGAATGTGGTAGTAGGCGCCCTTGGCGCGCAGGGCCGCTTCGAATTCGGCGGTGGACAGCGGGGTGTCGGTCATTGCGGTTCTCCGGGCCATTCGTTACAGGACGATGCTCATGCCGTCATACGCCACTTCAACATTGCGCCGCACCAGTTCCGCGCGCTCCGGGGAGTCTTCGTCGAGAATCGGGTTGGTGTTGTTGATGTGGATAAGCACCTTGCGCTGTTCGGGAAGCTGCTCCAGCACTTCGAGCATGCCGCCAGGGCCGTTCTGCGCCAGGTGGCCCATTTCGCGGCCGGTGCGGGTGCCGACGCCACGACGCTGCATTTCATCGTCGTCCCACATCGTCCCGTCCACCAGCACGCAGTCGCTGCCGGCCATGATTTCCAGCAATGGCGCGTCGACTTTGCCCAAACCCGGCGCGTAGAACAATTTGCCGCCGGTGCCGAGGTCTTCGACGATCAGGCCGATGTTGTCGCCCGGATGCGGGTCGAAGCGGTGCGGCGAGTAGGGCGGTGCGGCGCTGCGCAACGGCAGCGGGGTGAAGCGCAGGTTCGGGCACGCGGCGACGGTGAAGCTCTGGTCGAGTTCGATGCGGTTCCAGTCCAGCCCGCCGTTCCAGTGCTTGAGCATGGTAAACAGCGGGAAACCGGTGCTCAGGTCTTCGTGGACCATGTCCGTGCACCAGACCTGATGCGGGCAGCCCTCGCGCAGGCTGAGCAGGCCGGTGGTGTGGTCGATCTGGCTGTCCATCAGGATGATCGCGCTGATGCCGGTGTCTCGCAGGGCGCGGCCCGGCTGCATCGGGGCGAAGCTCTGAAGCTGCGCGCGGATGTCCGGCGAGGCATTGCACAGCACCCAGTTCACGCCGTCATCGGAAATCGCGATGGACGATTGGGTACGGGCCTGGGCATTCAGGCTGCCATCGCGAAAACCGGCGCAATTGACGCAGTTGCAGTTCCACTGCGGAAAACCGCCACCGGCGGCCGAACCCAGAATCTGGACGAACATGAACGCTCCATCATTTCAACGCTGAAAATAAAACGCCCCGGCGAGCCGAGGCGTTGCACTGCAGTGTTCTGCTTGAGGCAGGACTCAGCGGCTGGCGAAGTACATGGTGACTTCGAAGCCGATGCGCAGGTCGGTGTAAGCAGGTTTGGTCCAGGCCATCGGGTGACTCCTTTTTCAGGTGGGTGGGATAGCGCTATCCATAGGTATAGTCCACGGCAGCGCAGGGATGTTCCAAATAGTTAGGTGGCTATGTTACTCAAAATTTCAGGGGGTTTGCCCGTGAATCTTTGAGAAAGCTCCTTGCAGCCCCGGTAATGATCAATTTGCCGCTTGCCACGGTGCGCCCGGCGAAGGGCTGTTGGCCAGGACGTGCCAGCCGCCTTCGACGCGGATTAAACAGTCTGCGGCGGCCAGCAATGCCTCGCGGTCAAGCTGACTTATGGCATTGCTCAGTTGAATCAGGTAATCCGACGAGTGGCCGGCAAGTTTTGCCTGCCACAGAAGTTCGGCAGCCTCCTTGCCGGGCAGAATGCCGGCATCCAGGTGTACGGCGAGGATCTGGCGCTGCTCGACGAGGAAGGCATCATCAATGTTTTCGATCAGCGCGGGGATGCCTTCGATGAACTGTTGAACGTGATCGAGCAGTTGCGCGGGAGTGGCGGTCGGCGATTGCACGCCGAACTGCCATCCACCCTGGCCGTGTACCTGTCTGAAAGCACTGAACACCGCGTATCCCAGTTGCAATTCACCTCGTAGCCGCTGATAGAACGGCGTGTGGCACAGGTGCGCAAGGAAGCGCCACGCGGCTTCGCTGGGAATGTCCGGTCTGGCGGTCGGGCAGAACAGTAGTAATGCGTGTTCGCTGGAGGCGGTGTCGAACTGATCCCAGCGAAGTTGTGCGTGGAATGCCGGCAGGGTCGGTAATTCATTGGATGGCTTGCCGGGAATGCGGCTCAGGGCCAGTCCCATGGCCGATTGGGTGTGGGCATCGAGACCCAGCGCCAGACCATCCCAACGGGAAGTTGTCCACACCTGCTTGGCATCATCGGATTGCGCAACCACGGGCAGGCAACGCTCCGGCCATGCCTTGAGCAATTGACGGATCAGCATCGACGGCACTGGCGGCTCACCGCTTGGCGAGTCGGCATCGACCTGCGTCAGATATTTCAGCGCATGTTCCAGCACAACCGGCAGTGTGTCCTGCAGGCCGGTCAATTTCAGCAGCCACTGATTACCCGTAGCGCTGAAGGACAACTCCACCCCGGCCTGACGCGCGTCGTCAGACACCTCCCGCAGGCTGCGTTGCAGTTTCGCTTGCAGCTCGGCCGTGGCCGCCGCTTCCGTCTGCCAGCGCACATACACCGCGCCTTCGTCGCCGTTATCCGGCAGCGCCTGGCTGAATTGCATCGGCGAGCGTTCGCGGCGGCTGCGCGAGCGATCCTGAGCGAATGTGCGCAGGCCTCGGTGGGCGCTGGTCTGGCCGCGGATCAGACCGGCGTTGGCCAGCGGCTCGGCTGTGCGCAGAAACGGGTTGGCCGCAGGCAGATGCCAGTGACTGCTGAAGTTATCCACAGTGCCGATTTTGCCGAGAATCACTTTGAGCGCCATCACGGCCGAATCGGGCAGGCCGCTCTCGAGTTGTTCGCTGTCGAGTCGCGCTCGTTGCAGCGCGCCGCTGACCTGCTGCTTACGCTGAAACTGTGCCGAATATTCCTCCCGCAAAGTTGGCCAGTCCTGCTGGACTGCGAAGAAGCTCAACCAGTCGAGAAACTGTGCGCGGATGGCGTCGAGTGGACCGGATGGCGTCGTGAATTGAAGGTGCAGCAAAGCCTGCTCAGCAAATTGGTAGGGCACACAGGCCTGTAAACCTTCCGCCAGACCCTGCTGCTGCAAATGGGCGAGCAAGCCACCGGGTTTGGCGCTGTTCAACCCGTGGCAGAGAAACGCCAGCGCTTCGGCTGACGACTCCGGTAACTCCTCCAACGCAAACAGCAGATTGCCGCGATGCTCGCCGGCCTGTTGATAACTTTCCTGCGCGTTACCCATCAAGCGTACGGGGGCTGCCTGTGCAGTTTTATCCCCAGGCGTCAGCGTGGCGGCAAACTGTTCGGCCAGCGTGCGCAGCTCTTCAACACTCTGCGGCCCGACCAGGCTCAGGGTCATCTGCCCGGTGCGGTAGAACTGCTGGTGGAAGTCTTTCAATGCCTGTTGAAAGTCCGCTTGCTCCACCGGCAGGCTGTCGCGGTTTCCGGCGTGGAAACCGCGCAACGGATGTTCCGCTGACAACCCTTCGAACAGCGCTTCTTTCTGCTGAGCCGCAGCATCCTGCGTCCACGCGACAAACTCCGCCTGCAACACTTCCCGTTCCCGCAACTGATCGTCCGGATTCATACGCGGATGGGCGAGCATGTCTGACAGACGCTCCAGCCCGGCGCTGAACGACGCTGGCGGCAATTCAAAGAAGAAATCGGTGGTGCGCTCGCGGGTGCTGGCATTCACCTGGCCGCCGTGACCTTGCACGTAGGCCATCAGCCCTTGCTGTGCAGGAAATCGCTCGGTGCCGAGAAACAGCAGATGCTCAAGGAAGTGCGCCAGCCCCGGCCATGCCAACGGCACGTCATGACTGCCGGCCGCCACTCGCAACGCAGCGGCGCTGCGTTTCAGGCCGGGCACGTGGCGCAGGGTCACGCGCAAGCCGTTGGCCAGGGTTTCGGTGTGGGGGCGGGGGTGAGTCGACGCAGGCATGGGCACTTCCAGAACAGTGAAGTGCCAATGCTAGCGGATTAGCGCTTGTTGAGCGCGTCGTAAAGTTCGGGGCGGCGGTCGTTGAAGTAACGGTTGGCGCTGCGCGAGTCGACCATCAACTGGCGATCCAGCTCGCCGACGATCAAGGCTTCGTCCAGTCCGGCCTGAGCAATGCGGCTGCCATCCGGCGCGGCGATGCTGCTTTGCCCGCAGTAATGGATGTCGCCCTCGTGGCCGCAGTAGTTGGCGTACGCCACGTAGCACTGGTTTTCGAAAGCCCGGGAGCGCACGGAGACGTCGGCAATGAAATCGAAAGGAATCATGTTCGCTGTCGGCACCAGAATCAGTTCGGCACCTTCAAGGGCCAGGCGCCGGGCGTTTTCCGGGAACTCCAGGTCGTAGCAGATCAGGAACCCGAGCTTCCAGCCGTTGAGCTCGACGATGGGAAACTCGCCATCGCCGGCGCTGAACATCGAACGATCCAGATCGCCGAACAGATGCGTCTTGCGGTAATTGCACAGGCGCTCGCCGTTTGAGTCGATCAACTGCACGGCGTTGTAGATCTGTCCTTCGGCGGTGCGCTCAGGGTAACCGTAAAGAATCGCCAGGCCGGCAGCCTTGGCGATCCGTCCGACTTGCTGCGCCCACTCACCGTTGTAGACCTCGGCCAATGTGGCGACCGCCTCCTTGCCGATGTTGTAGCCGGTGAGAAACATCTCCGGCACCACCAGCAGATCGGCGCCTTTGGCCTCCATCGCCACTTGATGCAGGCGCTGAAGGTTGGCGGCGGGTTCCAGTGGCAGTGGTGGACATTGGTAAAGGGCTACGCGCATCGGGGATTCCTCTTACTCGGGCAGGGCGATCGGGCCGATGTCGTTGAACACATCGCCCGGGCCGGGGTTCTCTTTATGTGTGGACCCGCCGAAGTGCTTCATGATTCCCCACACCGCGTTGAGCGACGTTTGCACCGCGCCTTCAACCCAGGCCGGCGTCCACGACACGTCGTCACCGGCGATGAAAATCCCGCGCTGCTCCGGCGGCATGTCGTCCTGCATGAAGTGCGCGTACATGCGCTGGTTGTAGCGATAGTGGCCGGGCAGGGCGCCCTTGAACGCGCCGAGGAAGTGCGGGTCGGCTTCCCAGGACACGGTGATCGGATCGCCGATGATCCGCGCGGCGATGTCGACTTTCGGGTAGATCTTCTTCAGCGCATCCAGCGCCAGTTTCACGCGTTTTTCCACCGGGTGCGGGAGCATCTTGAGCGCATCGCTCATCCACGAGTACGACAGGCAGATCACGCCCGGCTTGTCGTCTCCGTTGTCGAACAGATAGGTGCCACGGGTCAGGCGATCGGTGAGGGTCATGCTCATCAGGTCGCGGCCGGTTTCCGGGTCCTTGTCCTTCCAGAACGGGCGGTCGACCATCACGAAGGTCTTCGACGATTGCATGTAGCGAGTGCGGTCCAGCGCCATCCACATCTTCTGCGAGAACAGGGTCTCGTCGCATTCGATCTGGGTGGTCAGCAGCCAGCTCTGGCAGGTGGTGAGCACGGCGGCATATTCGCGGATGTCGCCGTTGTTGTCGGTGACTGCGAAACGTCCGTCAGGCGCGTGGGCGATTTTCTTTACCCCGGAGCGCGGGGCGCCGTGGTGCAGCGATTTCAGGCTGGTGCCTTGCGGCCAGTGTACGCAGCGTTCCGGCGCATGACGCCAGATGCCTTGCGGCACTTGTTCCACACCGCCGACCACCAGATGCTGGTGATCGTCGCAATTGGTCATCACCACGCGGAAGATTTCCAGCATCGAGTTGGGGAAGTCCGAGTCCCAGCCGCCGGTACCGAAACCGACCTGACCGAACACTTCACGGTGATGGAACGACAGTTTGGCGAAGGCTTTCGAGGTGGCGACGAAGTCGTAGAAGGTGCGGTCGTCCCACAGCGGCACCAGGGTGTTCCACAGTTCCTTGAGGCGTGGCACGTCGCGGTCGCGGATCGCCTGCTGGATATCGGCGAACTGCGAGCCGGCCTCCAAAGCGTCGGCCCAAGCGTCAGCCACTTCCTGGAACAGCGCAGGAAGATCCTTCAGGCTCTGTGCGTAATGGGTTTTGCCTTCCAGGTCGATCACGGTGCTGCCGGAGGCCGGCGTCAGCGGGTTGGGGAAGGGCCTGGTCTCGAGGCCGAGTTTGTCGACGTAGTGATAGAACGCGGTGGAAGACACCGGGAAGCGCATGCCGCCGAGCTCGGCGACGATGCCGTCGGTACCGTTGAACGCTTGCGAACGCAGGCGTCCACCAAGCTTCGAGGCCTCATACACGACCGGTTTCAAGCCGAGCTTCATCAGCTCGTAAGCCGCCACCAGACCGGCGATACCGGCCCCGACGATCGCCACTTCGGCACCGTGGTTGTGCTCGGGAATGCTGCCCAGGCCGGCCGGGTGTTCGATCCAGTCGTCGAAGGCGAAAGGAAAGTCCGGACCGAAAATGGTGATCGGTTTCTTACCGTCTGCAGGATGGCGATTGTGCTTGTTCATGGCTGACCTTGCTGGCGACCCGACGCTGGAGGCGCGTCTGAGTATAGGAAAAGATGCCAGCCATTCTAGGGAGCGTAGAACACGTTAATAAGACGCAATGTGTCGTCGTTTTGAGTGTTTGAGCTGCAATGTGACGATGGTGATGATCAAACTGGATGCCCGCGATCAATCTTGCTGCTGAGGATGATCGACGTCGTGGTCTTCTCCACGCCGTCTACGCTGCCGATCTGATCCAGAAGCTGATCGAGTTGTTCCGGTGAATCGGTCCGCAGCCAGGCTACGTAGTCAAATTCACCACTCACCGCGCACAATTGCTGCACTTGGGCCATCGCGCTCAACCGGCGCAGCACCTCTTTGCCGGAGCGTGGCTGCACTTTGATTCCGACGTAAGCCTGCAGCCCGCCATCTACCACACGCTGGCCCAGACGCACGCCGTAACCAGTGATGACCTTGGCCTTTTCCAGTCGCGCCAGTCGTGAAGTCACGGTGGTGCGGGCGATCCCTAATTGCCGGGCCAGCATCGCCACGCTTTCGCGGGCGTTGATTTGCAGGGCAGCGATCAGCTGGCGGTCGATTTCATCGAGCACGGGTGGGCGGTTGTCGGACAAAGAGGTTCTCCATGGCGTGCGGATTACTGGTCCGTATGTTACAGGCTCGTTTGGCGAGACGCTTGTGAGAGGCCACTGGGCAGTTGGTGGTGTGTGGCCGTTGTCGAATAGAGGGAAATGCTGAGTCGACAAAGCCGCGGTTTACGCGGCTTTTTACATCTGCGGATTCAGACTTCTGATTTTTTACATTGCCTGCTCAGGACATGTTCGATGAGTTCGACTTGAAAGCGATAGCGAGCGCTGACTTGTTTAAGTAACAACGCACCCAGAGACAGGCCTAGCACCATGGCAATGATCATCAACAGTGCAGTATTTCCCCAATTACCCAACACAAAACCGGCTTCAAGGGTTTTGCCAAGCCATGGAAAACCACCAAACTCCTTGGCGCAAACATAAGCTGTTCCCAGCAGGGCGAGCCCTGCCGTTTTTTCTCCAAAGAAATAAGCGACCCTTGCTTCTGCTCGGGTGATCTTTAGCTGCAGCCAGTATTTCGCTTCTTGTAGCACCGAAATCGCATGGTGCTGGAGTGAGTCGACCACCGTATTTTCATGCCTTATATCGTCGATCATGTTTTTCAGACTGATAGTTTTCCATCGTTTGAGAATGCAGATTTGCGCCACGATGGGAGTCAGGAACGAGAGCAGTACAGACACCGTCGAGGTAAAAATTAACACCAGTGCCAGGTCTTTTCCCCACATGGGAAGTGATTTGATGGAGCTATGCCAATAGGCCATGCAGCCCGCCAACGCAATTCCTCCCGCTCCGAAGCCTAGGAACAAGTTGGTCAATCTGTCGGCATTGACTTCCAGTTTGGTCCTGCGTGCTTTCGCTTTGAGCGGTTCGCAGGTATTCAGGTATTCGAGAACCTTGATGGTCTGTTCGATAGTGTTCTCTGGAATTTCCTTTTCCATGTTGCTCATTTTTTGCTCCAGTTGATGCAAGAGTCCGTCTTGGCATTGATGCAATGCCAGATGGGGCTTGAGTGCTTCCAGTGCACTTATGTTCCAAATACAAAAAAAGGTTTATGCCGTTGGCATAAACCTTTGTCTTGTTTGGTGGGCCCACACGGACTTGAACCGTGGACCAAAGGATTATGAGTCCTCTGCTCTAACCAACTGAGCTATAGGCCCTCAGTAGGCCGCGGATTATAGCGACGGTTTCTCGGCTGTGCTATCCGAAAAATCCGATACGGCTATACGAAGAAACGTCGCGGCGAACTCTTCTGGTGGCAGCGGCAGGCTGACGATGTAGCCCTGGATCTGTTCGCAGCCTTCGGCGGCGAGGAACTGTTGTTGGGCCTGGGTTTCCACGCCTTCGGCAATTACTGTGAATTGCATGCTGCGGCCGAGAGCGATGATGGCGCGGACAATCGCCGCGTCGTGCGGGTCGTCGGGCAGGCCGCGAACGAACGACTGGTCGATCTTGAGGATGTCCAGCGGCAGGCGTTTGAGGTAACTCAACGAGGAATAACCGGTGCCGAAGTCATCGATGGCCAGTTGCACGCCGAGTTGTTTGAGCTGGTGCAGCACTGCCAGCGCTTCTTCAGCCTGGCTCATGATGAAGTTTTCGGTAATTTCCAGTTGCAGTAATTCCGGCTGCAGGCGGTTGTCCTTGAGCAGTTGCTCGATGCGTCCCAGCAGATTCGGTTGACGCAGTTGTGCGCCGGCGAGGTTCACCGATAGCGGGCCGAGGGATTCATAGATCTGGCCCCACTCGAACATCTGCCGGCAGGCGGTTTCCAGCACCCAGTCGCCGATTTGCAGAATCATGCCGTTCTCTTCTGCCAGCGGAATGAAATGCTCTGGCGGCACTTCGCCGAAGTTCGGGTGGCGCCAGCGGATCAGGGCTTCGGCGCCGACCAGATTGTGATCGTCGAGGCTGATTTTCGGCTGGTAATAGAGGTACAACTCCTCGCGCTCGATGGCCCGGCGAAGTTCGTGTTCCAGTGCTACGCGTTCGCTGGCCTGGGCGGTGAGGTCGCGGGTGTAGCTTTCGACCCGGTTGCGGCCCTTGGCCTTGGAGCGGTACATCGCCGCGTCCGCGTTCTTGATCAGGGTCGCGACATCGCAGCCGTCGCGCGGGTAAAGGCTGGTGCCGATGCTGGCGCTGATGAAGAACTCATGCTCGCCGGCCTGGAACGGCGCGCCGAAGCAGTTCAGCAGTTTGGTGGCGATGTTGTCGGCATCGCCGGGTTGTTGCAGGCCGGGCAACAGAATGATGAATTCGTCGCCACCCAGCCGCGCGACGGTGTCGATGTCTCGCAGTTGCTCCTTGAGGCGTACGGCGATGCCCTTGAGCAGCAAATCGCCGACCGGGTGACCGAGGCTGTCGTTGATGTGCTTGAAACGGTCGAGGTCGAGGAAGAGCACAGCGCCCTGGCCGCCGTTTTCCTGCTGGCTGTTGAGTGCCGTCAACAGACGGCTTTCGAACAGCGTACGGTTTGGCAGCCCTGTGAGCGGGTCGTGATGGGCCTGGTAGTCGAGTTTGGCCTGGGCGTGCTTGAGGCTGGAGATATCGGCAAACACCGCAACGAAGTGGGTGATGAACTTGTCGCGGTTGCGCACGGCGCTGATGGTCAGCCAGCTCGGGTACAGCTCGCCATTTTTACGCCGGTTGGAGATCTCGCCCTGCCAGTGACCTTCGTCGGTCAATTGATGCCACATCGCCGCGTAAAACGCGCTGTCGTGCAGTCCGGAGGCCAGCAGGCGCGGAGTGTGACCCAGTGCTTCGCTTTCGCTGTAGCCGGTGATTTCGGTGAAGGCCCGGTTCACGGCGCTGATGTGTTGCTGGGTGTCGGTGATCAGCACGCCTTCGGCAGTGCTCTCGAACACGGTCGCAGCTTGCTGCAGTTTTTCCTGCATCAAGTGGCGCTCGGTGATGTCCCGGGCGATGGTCAGCATGCAGTCTTCGTCGCCGATGGGCAGCGGACGGCTGGAGACTTCGCAGAGGCGGATCTGCCCGTCGCTGCGGCGGATGTGGCAGCTGAAGTCGCGAACGAACCCGTCGCGGTGCAGCAGATCGAGCATTTGCTTGCGCTCGTTGAGGTTGACCCAGATGCCCAGGTCCAGCGCCGAGCGATCCACCGACATGGCGCTGTTGAAACCAGTGATACGACTGAAACCTTCGTTGACCTCCAGCAGCAGGCCATCGCTCTGGCGCGACAGCAGCAGACCGTCCGGCGAGGCGTGGAAGGCCTTGGCGAACTTTTCTTCGGAGGTTTGCAGTTGCTGCTGGGTTTCCTTGAGCTGGGTGATGTCGCGCACCACCACGACCAGCGCCGGTGTGGTGTCGAGCTCGAAGGGTTCAGCGGAAATCAGCCCGGTGAACACTTGACCATTGTTGCGGCGAAAGGGCATCTCCAGGTTGCGAATGCTGCCGGCCTGCAGCCGCTGAAGCAGGCCGGGACCAACACCGGGAATGCCCCAGATGTTGAGTTCGGTGGCGGTCTGGCCGATGACTTCTTCGGCCTTGAGCCCGATCTGCTCCTCAAAGGCTTCGTTGACCTCCAGCAGGCAGCCGTCGGAGAGCCGTGCAATGACCAGGATGTCCGGGCATTGCTGGAATACCGACGCGAACTTCTGTTCCGACAGGCGCAACGCCTCTTCAGTGCGCTTGGTTTCGCTGATGTCGATCATCAGGCCGCGCATTACCGGTTCATGGCCATGTTCGATCAGGCTGACGATGTCGCGCACCCACAGGCAGCGGCCGTCAGCGGTGATCACCCGGTAATCGAGGCTGTGGTCGCGTCCAGCCAAGACTTCGTGATCGCAGAAGCTCTGGGCGCGGGTCAGATCCGCCGGGTGAATGATGTTGCGCCAGAAGCCCGGAATCAGCCAGTGAGACAGCGGATAACCGAGCAGATCTTCGGCGTGGGGCGAAACATAGCTGTAGGTGAAGTCACTGATCCGCGCTTCCCAGGCGATGGCCGAAAGACTCTCCACGAGTCCGCGATAGTGGTATTCGCTGCTGCGCAGTTCCTGTTCGAGGTCGATGCGGCGGGCGATTTCCGAACTGAGGCGGCGGTTGATGCGGATCACCACCGCCAGCACGATGACCAGAAGCGAGAGACCCGGTAAGCCGTAAACCAGCAGATCGGACCAGAATGTCCGGTGATCGAGGACGTTGCCCACCCAATGTTCCTGAATGCTGCTGATTTCCTCCGGGGACATATCGGCAAGCACCTTGTCCAGAATCCCCACCAGCATTTTGTTGTCCCGAGGAACGCCCATCGCCAGTTGGTAGCGATAAGGGGTTTCGCCGCTGACATACAAACCATCCAGTTTGAGTTGGCGCAGGCTCCAGACGCTGGAGGCCAGATCGCCGACCACGGCGTCCACTTCATCGGTGGCCAGGGCCTGCAGCGCAGAGCTGACATTGGGCATCGCCACCAGGTTCAGGTCGGGATGATGGGTGCGCAGCAGTTCGTGGGGCGCGTAGTTTTCCACTACGGCGATTTTCAGGCCGTAAAGCTCCTCGAGCTTGCGCGGTTGCGGGCCGCCGACGTGGGCGAGGATGACGATCGGAAAGTCGAGATAAGGGCGGGTGAACGACAGGTAGCTCTGGCGTTCCGGGGTGGACATGATGCCCGGCAACAGGTCGATCTTGCCGTTTTTCGCTTGTTCGAGCACTACGGTCCAGCTCACCGGCTCGATGGGCGTGAGTTTGATCGCCAGGCGTTGGCGAATCACATCGATATAGTCCGCCGCCAGGCCCTGGTAGCGATTCTGGTCGTCGCGGAACTCGAAGGGCGGCCACGATGCATCGACACCCAGGCGCAGGTCCGGGTGAGCCGCCAGCCAGCTACGTTCTTCATCGTTCAGAGTCAGCGCGTCAGCCGTTGCGGTCCAGATCATCAGTGGCAGCAAAAAAAGCACGGACGCCAGTCTGGGCATAACGGTCTCGTTATGGCTCGGGGGGAATGTTTCGAGTGTAGACGGGCTGTGCGCGGGGGAGGGCGGAGCTGAGTATTTAATCTGCCATATAAACAAAACCCCCGGCCTGGGCCGGGGGTTCTGGTATCACTCGTCGAGGAAGGAGCGCAGATGCTCGCTTCGCGTCGGGTGGCGCAGCTTGCGCAGCGCCTTGGCTTCGATCTGACGGATCCGCTCGCGGGTCACGTCAAACTGTTTGCCGACTTCTTCGAGCGTATGGTCGGTGTTCATGTCGATACCGAAACGCATGCGCAGTACCTTGGCTTCACGGGCAGTAAGGCCGGACAGCACTTCGCGGGTCGCTTCTTTCAGGCTCTCAACAGTGGCGACATCGATTGGCGACTGCATGGTCGAGTCTTCGATGAAGTCACCCAGATGGGAGTCTTCGTCATCACCGATCGGGGTTTCCATGGAGATCGGCTCTTTGGCGATCTTCAATACCTTGCGGATCTTGTCCTCAGGCATTTCCATGCGTTCACCCAGCTCTTCCGGGGTCGGTTCGCGACCCATTTCCTGCAGCATCTGGCGGGAAATACGGTTGAGCTTGTTGATTGTCTCGATCATGTGCACCGGAATACGGATGGTGCGGGCCTGGTCGGCGATCGAGCGAGTGATCGCCTGACGGATCCACCAGGTGGCATAAGTCGAGAACTTGTAACCACGACGGTATTCGAACTTGTCCACCGCTTTCATCAGACCGATGTTGCCTTCCTGGATCAGATCGAGGAATTGCAGGCCGCGGTTGGTGTACTTCTTGGCGATGGAGATCACCAGACGCAAGTTTGCTTCAACCATTTCTTTCTTCGCGCGGCGGGCCTTGGCCTCACCGATCGACATGCGACGGTTGATGTCCTTGATCTCGGCGATGGTCAAACCGGTCTCGGTTTCCAGCGCGGTCAGCTTCTGCTGGCAACGGATGATGTCCGGTTGCACGCGAGCAATGGCTTCGGCGTACTTGCTCTTGCCTTTGGCCAGGGCGTCGGACCAGCTTTCGTCGACTTCGTTGCCCGGGAACTGGCGCAGGAAGTCGGCGCGAGGCATACGTGCATCACGTACGCAGAGTTGCATGATCGCGCGCTCTTGCTGACGCAGACGATCCAGGGCACTGCGAACACGCTCGACCAGGGCTTCGAATTGCTTCGGCACCAGTTTGATCGGCATGAACAGCTCGGCCAGGGCCAACAGTTCGGCAATTGCCGCCTTGTTGTGACGACCGTGCTTTTTCAGGGCCTTGCGGGTGATTTCCATCTGGTCGGCGACAGCACCGAAGCGCTGTGCGGCAATGACCGGATCCGGACCGCTTTCGGCTTCTTCTTCGTCATCGGAAGCTTCGGCGTCGTCATCGTCGTCGGACTCTTCGGCTTTCGCCGCTTTCGCGTCGATCGGCGGCGGCACTTCGGCGGCAGGCGGCGCAATGCCGTCGTCCGGGTCGATGTAACCGCTCAGAACGTCGGACAGGCGACCGCCCTCGGTAGTGACGCGAGTGTACTCGGAGAGAATATGGTCAACCGTGCCAGGGAAGTGCGCGATGGCGCTCATCACTTCACGGATGCCTTCTTCGATGCGTTTGGCGATTTCGATTTCGCCTTCACGAGTCAGAAGCTCGACCGTACCCATTTCACGCATGTACATGCGCACCGGGTCGGTGGTGCGACCGATATCGGTCTCCACCGCCGCCAACGCAGCGGCTGCTTCTTCCGCAGCGGCCTCGTCGGTATCGGCGTCGGCCAGCATAAGGGCGTCCGCATCCGGAGCACTCTCGTGTACGGGGATCCCCATGTCGTTAATCATGCGGATGATGTCTTCCACCTGCTCCGGATCTGAAATATCCTCGGGCAGGTGGTCGTTGACCTCGGCGTAAGTCAGATACTTCTGCTCACGACCCAGTTTGATCAACTCAATAATACGAGACTGCTGTTGCGCTTTTCCGGACATAACACCCTATCCACTGAAGGTCTTGGCGGGCAAAAAACAAGCCGAGGATTATACCTGAGCTATGACCTCACGCGCCAGTTGAGGTCGGGTTTGATGCGGAAACATTGCGACTTAAAAGGTCGCGCAGTTGATTTTTCTCTTCGGCGCTCAGTTCGCTTTGACGCGCTTTCCTGAGCAGTTGTTCCAGATTTCGCTCGCGTTGGCGGGCTGACAAGCTAGTAATGGTGTCGAAAAACTGTTGTTCAAGGTTGTCTCCGTCAATCAGCCATTCCTTTTCCGCCAGCGCCTTGAGCAAGCGGCCCTGTTCGGTTCCGTGCCATCGCGCGATCAACTGAAATGAGTTTAGCTTGGGATTCTTCTGTACGGCTTCGAGCAGTGCCACCAGCAGTTGTGCGTTGGTCTGGTTCTCGTCCGCGAAGTGCCCGGCGTCCTCGACTTTCTCCGCCAGTTGCGGGTGATGCAGCAAGGTTCTCAGGGCGGCCAGGGTCGGTGGTTCGACGGCGGCCGGCACGCGCGGGGCACGGGGCTGGTCGCGATCGCCGCCACGCTTGCCATTCTTGTCCCACGGTTTCTTGTCCCATTTCTTGCCGCCGGCACCGGGTTTCTTCGGCGTCCATTCCTGCTGCGGCACATACATGTCCTGTGCCTGCGGCTGATGGTAGTCGCTGTAGTCCGGCATGGCGTCATAGTCGATGCCCGGGTCGTAGGCGGGCGGTGCTTCCTGCGGCGCGCTCTGGGCCAGCTGGCTGACGCTTTCACTGCTCAGGCCGGTGATCTCGCTCAGGCGCTGGCGCATCAGGATGCGCAGGTTGGCGCCAGGGACCTTGTCGATCAGCGGTGCTGCGAGCGTGGCCATGTGGGCCTTGCCCTCCAGTGAGCGCGGGTCGGCTTCTTCGGTCAGTTGCTGGAAGAAGTAGTCCGCCAGCGGCTGTGCGTGCTGATTGATCCGGGCGCGGAAGGCGTCAGTGCCCTCGGCGCGAATCAACGTATCCGGGTCTTCGCCTTCAGGCAGAAACAGAAAGCGTGCACGGCGCCCGTCCTGCAGGCAGGGCAGTGTGGCTTCCAGTGCGCGCCAGGCGGCATTGCGGCCAGCCTGGTCGCCGTCAAAGCAAAACAGTACGTTCGGCACCACGCGAAACAGACGCTTGAGGTGTTCTTCGCTGGTGGCGGTGCCGAGTGTCGCGACGGCATTGCGCAGGCCTTGCTGGGCCAGGGCGATGACGTCCATATAGCCCTCGACGACGATGATTTCGTCGAGGTTGCGATTGTTCTTGCGTGCTTCGTAGAGGCCGTAGAGTTCCTGGCCTTTATGGAACACGGGGGTTTCCGGCGAGTTCAGGTATTTCGGCTTGTCGTCACCGAGCACTCGTCCACCGAAAGCGATGATCCGTCCACGGGTGTCGCGGATCGGGAACATCACGCGATCGCGAAAGCGGTCGTAGCGTTTGCCGGTTTCGGCGTTTTCGATCAGCAGGCCGGCATCGATCATGGCTTTCTGCTGCAAGGTGTCGCTGCTCAAGTGTTTGAACAGGTTGTCCCATCCCGGCGGTGCGAATCCGAGGCCGAAGTCCCGGGCGATTTCGCCGGTCAGGCCGCGACCCTTGAGGTAGTCCACTGCAGCCTTGCGTGCCGGATGGCTTTTGAGCGCCTGTCGATAAAAGTCGGCGGCGGCTGTGAGCAGCGGGTACAGCGGTGAGTCGGTCGGCTGGCGCGGTTTGTTCGAGCGACCGCCTTCTTCGCGTGGGACTTCCATGCCGGCGGCTTTGGCCAGATCTTCGACAGCCTGGGGGAAGTCCAGGTTGTCGTGATCCATGAGAAAGCCGAGGGCGTTGCCGCCGGCGCCGCAGCCGAAGCAGTAATAGAACTGCTTATCGGGACTGACGCTGAACGACGGGGTTTTCTCTTTATGGAACGGGCAGCAGGCGGTGTAGTTTTTGCCGGCCTTCTTCAATTGCACGCGCGAGCTGACCACGTCGACGATGTCGGTGCGGTTCAGAAGGTCGTCAATGAAGCTCTGGGGAATCAGCCCGGCCATGGCGTTCTCGTCTGCGCTGTAATGGGTCCGATGCGAAAGGCGGCCGGACGCGGGTCAATGAGTGATGCGCGCACGTTGGGCGGCTCGACCGGTGTCGTTTGCGTAATCGCTGTCGGGAAGTGTATCTGCCGAAAATCCACTGACGTTAGTGCTCATCAGTCTTCGACTATTCGAAAATGTTGCGCTGAATCCGCTGACGGCTGGTAATCGGCCTCGGATAGCTCATGAAGCGGGCACGCAAGCTGGTGCCTTGGGCTGATCGTCGTAAGAGGAATCAGTGGGTGTGCTCGTCAGTAGCCTTGAAAGGCTCGTCAGAAAAGACGTGCACCGCTGGCAAAAGAGCCAGGCCTGACGCGGTGAAGCGGGTTTGTCTCGGTCGCATCTGCGGCTTCGACGGTGAAGCATCAAGCGTTTTACGCAAATGCCATTAGCCCGGCTGAGGGCCGGGCTTGGCAGAAGCTTGCTACGATCGTCTGTGTATTAGTACAGACGAACGGCGCGGCGCTGTTCGCGCTGAACTTTCTTGGCGTGACGCTTAACAGCAGCAGCTGCCTTGCGCTTACGCTCAGAAGTTGGCTTCTCGTAAAATTCGCGGCTACGAACTTCAGCCAGTACACCGGCTTTTTCGCAGGAGCGCTTGAAACGACGCAGAGCTACGTCGAAGGGTTCGTTCTCTTTAACTTTGACGGCTGGCATCCAGAGCTACCTTCATTCATTACCGGGGTCAACATCCTCGCGGCAAAAGAGCACTTGAAGACGTCGGTTTTTAAGGGTTGCGGATGTTAACCCCTCATCGCTCGGAATGCAAAGCCTCTGATCGAAAACCGCTGGTCGGGGCATCACGCGGCGACTATTATGCGCGCCTTCGAATTCAGCCTAAACAAGGCGCAAACCCATGCTAGTACTGGGATTAGAAACTTCCTGCGACGAAACCGGCGTCGCTTTGTACGACAGTGAACGCGGCCTGCTGGCCGATGCGCTGTTCAGTCAGATCGACCTGCACCGTGTCTATGGTGGCGTGGTGCCGGAGCTGGCCTCGCGCGATCACGTCAAGCGCATGCTGCCCCTGATTCGTCAGGTGCTGGCCGAGGCGGACTGCGTACCAACCGAGATCGACGCCATCGCCTACACCGCGGGTCCCGGCCTGGTCGGTGCGCTGCTGGTGGGGGCTTCGTGCGCCCAGGCGCTGGCCTTTGCCTGGGGCATTCCGGCCCTTGGCGTGCACCATATGGAAGGCCACCTGCTGGCGCCGATGCTGGAGCCAAAACCGCCAGAGTTCCCGTTCGTCGCTTTGTTGGTGTCCGGTGGTCATACGCAGCTGGTTCAGGTCGATGGCATCGGCCAATACAGCCTCCTCGGCGAGACGCTGGACGATGCGGCGGGCGAAGCTTTCGACAAGACTGCCAAAATGATGGGTCTCAATTATCCGGGCGGACCGGAAATCGCCAAGCTGGCAGAGAAGGGCGTCGCAGGACGTTTCACCTTCCCGCGTCCGATGTGTGATCGCCCGGGCCTGGATTTCAGCTTCAGCGGCCTGAAGACCTTCGCCCTCAACACCTGGCAGCAGTGCGTCAGCGCCGGGGACGACAGCGAGCAAGCCCGTTGCGACATCGCGCTGGCGTTCCAGCAGGCCGTGGTGGAGACTTTGACCATCAAGTGCAAGCGGGCCTTGAAGCAGGCCGGCATGAAGCGTCTTGTAATTGCCGGCGGCGTCAGTGCCAACAAGGCCCTGCGTGTGTCGCTGGAGAAAATGCTCGGCGACATGAAGGGCGATGTGTTTTATGCCCGTCCCGAGTTTTGCACCGATAACGGCGCGATGATCGCGTTTGCCGGTTGCCAGCGTTTGCAGGCCGGTCAGCAGGAAAGTCTGGCGATCAGCGTGCAGGCGCGCTGGCCGATGGAGCAGTTGTCGGCGCTGTGATGAGCGGCGCTCACGTACGTTATTTAAAAATGCCGTTCGCGCCCGGCGAACAGGTCGCGTAGATTGCCCCGGTGGCGCCAGACGATCAGCAATGTCAGCGTGCTCATCGGCAACAGCGCCGCCGGTTCCTGCCAGGCCAGCAACGGCAGGGTCAGCGGAGTGGCGATCAGTGCCGCCAGCGAGCTGGTACGGGTCAGGTAGAACGTCAGCAGCCAGGCGCACACGGCCAGCAGCGCAGCGGGTGGATACAGGCCCAGCAGCATGCCGGCCGCCGTGGCGACGCCCTTGCCACCGCGAAAGCGAAAGTACAACGGGAACAGGTGACCGATCACGGCGCAGACGCCGATCCACGCTTGATCCTGCAGCGAAAGGCCCATAGCCGAGGCGATCAGCACCGGCAGCAGGCCTTTGCACAGATCACCCAGCAGGGTCAGGATCGCGAGTTTGCGTCCGGCCAGGCGCAGCATGTTGGTGGCGCCGGCATTACCCGAGCCACTCATTCGCGGATCCGGATTTCCGGTCAGGCGGCTGAGCAAAATGGCGAAGGACAGAGAGCCGAGCAGGTAGGCGAGGATCGCCAGTAACCAAAACATGCTAACTATTCCGGGCGAGGACGCCCTGATTCTAACGGCGCATTGCGCCCTTGTCGTGCAGCGGAGAAAAGTGCTTGGACAGAGTGTTTATCGAGGGCCTGGAAGTCGACACCGTGATCGGTGCCTACGACTGGGAGCGCGGCATCCGACAGTGCCTGCGTCTTGATCTGAGCTTCGCCTGGGACAATCGGCCGGCCGCCGCCGGTGACGACCTGACCCTGGCGCTCGATTACGCCAGTGTATCCACGCGGATCCAGGCCTTTGCCGAGCAATCCCGGTATCAACTGGTCGAGACGTTCGCCGAACGTCTGGTTGAAGTGCTGATGAGTGAATTCAAGATCACCTGGGTGCGCCTGAAGCTGACCAAGCCAGGTGCCGTACCGGCCGCCAAGGGTGGCGTGGGTGTGGAGATCGAGCGCGGATGTCGCTGACCCAGGTCTATCTCGGGCTCGGTAGCAATATCGAGCGCGAAACCCATTTGCAGGCCGGTCTGGATGCCTTGTCCACGTTTTTGGTGGATATTCGCTGTTCGCCGGTGTTCGAAAGCCAGCCGGTGGGGATCAAGAGCGGGCCGTTCTTCAACTTCGTGGTGTCGGCTTTTACGGATCTGCCGTTGATCGAGCTGGATCGCCGCTTGAAATTCATTGAAGCGGACAATGGCCGTTATGCGCCGGATCGCAAGGGCTTGCCGCTGGATATCGACGTGCTGCTGTACGGCGATCTGGCGGGCAACTTCGATGGACTGGTCCTGCCTCGGGCGGAAATCCTGAAAAATGCCTTTGTGCTGTGGCCGCTGTCTTTGATTGCGCCGGATCGGGTGCATCCTGGTGTGGGAAAAAGCTTTGCGACATTGTGGGCCGAGGCGCAGATCGATCAGGTGCTGGCACCGGTCGGATTTGAGTGGCGCGGTGCTCAGCTCACGCCTTCGGGCATGCGTTGAACTGCCTGATCCGTCCTCACGAGGGCGGATCACCTGATATCAAGACGCTGCCGACTCCTTGTAAGCCTTCAACGCCTTGAGCCGTTCGCGCTTGAGTGCCTCGCCCAGTTCCGGGCCTTTGAATCCCTTCTCCAGCAACGGCTGTACCGCCACGCCGCGCGCCACATCGGCCGCACCGCGCAGGTAATCCGCCTGTGGATAACTGCGCTGCTCAAGCCCTTTGCGGCCTCGGGCATCCATCTCGCACGCGACGATGAATTCTTCGAAACGCTGTGGTCGACGGTAAACGTCAAAGCTTTGCAGCAACTCAAGCAAAGTCGACGCTTTCAACTCCAGGGCGCGATGCCCGTGGGTGTGATATTGGCCGACCAGCAAGGCCAACTCCTGACAGTCCTTCGGCGCCTTGAAGCGTTCGTTGACCGCTTTGATCAACGTCAGGCCTTTGTGCTCATGGGCGATGTGTCGTGGCCATTCCGCTTCTGGCGTCAGGCCTTTGCCGAGGTCGTGCAGCAGGCAGGCCCAGCGCACGGTCAGCGGCTGCTTGTGCAGGGCTGACTGCTCAAGCACGCTCAGGGTGTGAATACCGCTGTCGATTTCCGGATGATGGGCTTCCGGTTGCGGCACGCCGAACAAGGCATCGACCTCTGGCATCAGCACCTTCAAGGCGCCGCAATCGCGCAACACCTGAATGAACACCTGGGGCTGATCTTCCATCAGTGCGCGGGAAATCTCCTTCCAGCTGCGTTCGGCCGTAAGGGCTTCCAGTTCACCTGATTCGCTGAGCTGACGCATCAACTCCAAAGTTTCGGGCGCTACCTTGAAACCCAGCTCTGCGTAGCGGGCAGCAAAGCGCGCAACACGCAGAACCCTGAGCGGATCTTCGGCAAACGCGGGGGAAACGTGGCGCAGGATCCGCTCTTCAAGATCACGCTGACCGTGGTAGGGATCGGTCAGGTTTTGCTGATCGTCTTCGGCCATGGCATTGATTGTCAGGTCACGGCGGATCAGGTCTTCTTCCAGCGTGACCTCGGGGCTGGCGTGAAAGGTGAAGCCACCATAACCGCGACCGCTCTTGCGCTCGGTGCGGGCGAGGGCGTACTCCTCGCCGCTTTTCGGGTGAAGAAACACCGGGAAATCCGCACCGACCGGGCGATATCCCTTGGCAAGCATTTCTTCCGTGGTCGCGCCGACCACCACCCAATCGATATCGGTGACCGGTTTGCCCAGCAGGCGATCACGTACCGCACCGCCGACCTTGTAAATCTGCATAAAAAACCTCCGTTGGCCCGACAGGATAACCCTTGCGCCGGACTTTCGGAGGCCTGAACGGGATCAAAGATGAATGACGGCCAGGTCGAGTCGACCGTAGTCCCCCTCGCTGTGTTCGCTGCGGGGCGGAACGTGATGGGTCTTCATGATCTGGTCGCCCTGCAGGGTTTCCAGATGAATGTCGAAGCCCCATAGCCGGTGCAGGTGTTTGAGGACCTCTTCGGTGGAATCGCCCAGCGGTTTGCGGTCGTGTTGCTGGTGGCGCAGGGTCAGCGAGCGGTCGCCGCGGCGATCGATGCTGTAGATCTGCACGTTCGGCTCGCGGTTACCCAGGTTGTATTGCGCGGCGAGCGTTTCGCGGATGATCCGGTAACCGCCCTCGTCATGGATCGCCGGTACCAGCAGATCGTCCTTCTGGTCGTCATCGAGGATGCTGAACAGCTTCAGGTCGCGGATCACCTTGGGTGACAGGTACTGCAGGATGAAACTCTCGTCCTTGAAGCTGCTCATGGCGAACTTGATGGTCGACAACCAATCGCTGCCGGCGATTTCCGGGAACCAGCGGCGGTCTTCTTCCGTGGGCTCTTCGCACATGCGCCGGATGTCGCGATACATCGCAAAGCCCAGGGCATACGGGTTGATGCCGTTGTAATACGGGCTGTCGAACCCCGGCTGGAACACCACGCTGGTGTGGGACGTCAGGAACTCCATCATGAAGCCGTCGGTCACCAGGCCTTCGTCGTACAGGTCGTTCATCAGCGTGTAGTGCCAGAACGTCGCCCAGCCTTCGTTCATCACCTGGGTCTGGCGCTGTGGATAGAAATACTGGGCGATCTTGCGCACGATCCGCACGATCTCGCGCTGCCAGGGTTCCAGCAGCGGGGCGTGTTTCTCGATGAAATACAGGATGTTTTCCTGCGGTTCGGCCGGGAAGCGCGCGTTGTCCTTGTCGCTGTACTTGTCTGCGCCTTTGGGGATGGTGCGCCACAGGTCGTTGATCTGTTTCTGCAAGTGCTCCTCGCGATCCTTCTGCCGGCGCCGCTCTTCCTCCGCGGAAATCGGATACGGACGCTTGTAGCGGTCGACGCCGTAGTTCATCAGGGCATGGCAGGAGTCGAGCAGATCCTCCACCGCATCGATGCCGTGGCGCTCTTCGCACTGCATGATGTACTGCTTGGCGAACACCAGGTAATCGATAATCGAACTGGCGTCGGTCCAGGTGCGGAACAGATAGTTGCCCTTGAAGAAGCTGTTGTGGCCGTAGCAGGCATGCGCGACCACCAGCGCCTGCATGCAGATGGTGTTTTCTTCCATCAGGTACGCGATGCACGGGTCCGAGTTGATCACGATCTCGTACGCCAGCCCCATCTGCCCGCGACTGTAGGATTTTTCGGTACTGAGAAAGTGCTTGCCGTAGGACCAATGGTGATAGCCCAGCGGCATGCCGACCGACGCATAGGCGTCCATCATCTGTTCGGCGGTGATCACTTCGATCTGGTTGGGATAGGTATCCAGGGCATAGCGGGCCGCGATACGGGCGATTTCACGGTCGTACGTCTGGATCAGCTCGAATGTCCATTCCGAGCCGGTGGAAATGGGTTGGCGCTTCTGCTCTTTGGCGGTCATGTCACTAACCTGCGCTGGAAGAGTTCACGGAAGACCGGATAGATATCCCCGGCCGAGACCAGTTGTTGCTGGGCAAAAGTATCGGAAAAGGCTTCGGCGATGCGCTCGTACTCGTACCACAAGGCCTGATGTTCGCGCGGGGTGATCTCCACGTAAGTGTAGTACTGCACGAACGGCATGATCTGGTTGATCAGGATGTCGCGGCAGATCGGCGAGTCGTCGTTCCAGTTGTCGCCGTCGGAAGCCTGGGCGGCGTAGATGTTCCATTCGTTGCTTGGGTAGCGCTCGGCCATGATCTCCTGCATCAGCTTGAGTGCACTGGAAACGATGGTGCCGCCGGTTTCCCGGGAATAGAAAAACTCTTCTTCGTCCACTTCCCGGGCGCTGGTGTGGTGGCGGATGAACACCACGTCGATCTTGTCGTAGTTCCGCTTGAGGAACAGGTACAACAGGATGAAGAAGCGCTTGGCGATGTCCTTGGTCGCCTGGGTCATGGAGCCGGAAACGTCCATCAGGCAGAACATCACGGCCTTCGAGCTGGGGTTCGGCTGCTTGATCAGCAGGTTGTACTTGAGGTCGAAGGTATCGAGGAACGGCACCCGATGGATGCGCGCACTGAGTTTCTCGATTTCCGCCTCGAGATCCTGAATATCCCCGAAGTTATCCGGTTCTTCGCGTTTCAGTCGCGCCAGCTCTTCTTTGACTTCGCGCAGTTTGGCGCGGCTGCTGCCCGACAACGCAATGCGCCGTGCATGAGCCGAACGCAGGGTACGGATGATGTTGATCCGCGACGGGTTGCCCTCGTTGCTGATCCCCGCACGTACGGTCTTGAAGGTGTCGGTGCCGGTCAGGTTGCGCTTGACCAGGTTGGGCAGTTCGAGGTCCTCGAACATGAATTCGAGGAATTCTTCCTGGGTGATCTGGAAGACGAACTCGTCCATGCCTTCGCCGGAGTTGCCGGCCTTGCCTGGCCCACGGCCACCTCCGCCTCCCGGCGGACGGGCAATATGTTCGCCGGCGGTGAACTCCTTGTTGCCGGGATGGACCACGGTCTGCTTGCCGCCGCGACCATGGTGAAGCACCGGCTCGTCGATATCGCGACCGGGAATGCTGATCTGCTCACCGTGTTCCATATCGGTAATGGAACGCCGGCTGACCGCCTCTTCGACAGCCTTCTTGATGTGGTCACGGTAACGCCGCAGGAAGCGCTGACGGTTCACCGTGCTCTTGTTCTTGCCATTGAGACGTCGGTCGATCACATAGCTCATAGGAGGCCCTCCGGGCAGCTTCAAGTAGTGAGCTGCGAGCCGCAAGTGCAGGCATATGCCCTGGCATCAGGCTCATGCGCTTTTTTACTTGCAGCTCGAAGCTTGTAGCTTGCAGCTGCTTTACTGCGATTTCCGGACCCGCAGATACCACTCGGAGAGCAGTCGTACCTGTTTGTCGGTGTAGCCGCGTTCGACCATTCGTGTAACGAAGTCGTTGTGTTTCTGTTGATCCTCTTTGCTGGCCTTGGCGTTGAAGCTGATGACTGGCAGCAGGTCCTCGGTGTTCGAGAACATTTTCTTCTCGATGACCACCCGCAGTTTTTCGTAGCTGAGCCAGGTCGGGTTCTTGCCGTTGTTGTTGGCCCGGGCGCGCAACACGAAGTTGACGATTTCGTTGCGGAAATCCTTCGGATTGCTGATGCCGGCCGGTTTCTCGATTTTTTCCAGCTCCTCGTTGAGGGCGACGCGGTTGAGGATCTCGCCGGTTTCCGGATCTCGGTACTCCTGATCCTGAATCCAGAAGTCCGCATACAGCACGTAGCGGTCGAAGATGTTCTGGCCGTATTCGCTGTAAGACTCGAGGTAGGCGGTTTGGATCTCCTTGCCGATGAATTCGATATAACGCGGCGCCAGGTATTCTTTCAGGTAGCGCAGGTAGCGCTCGCGGGTTTCGGCCTGGAACTGTTCCTGTTCGATCTGCTGTTCCAGCACATAGAGCAGGTGTACCGGGTTGGCGGCGATTTCGTGCGGATCGAAGTTGAAGACCTTGGACAGAATCTTGAACGCGAACCGGGTCGACAGACCATTCATGCCTTCGTCGACGCCCGCCGCATCGCGGTATTCCTGAATCGACTTGGCCTTCGGATCGGTGTCCTTGAGGTTTTCGCCGTCATACACGCGCATCTTCGAATAGATGTTGGAGTTTTCCGGCTCCTTCAGGCGTGAGAGCACGGTGAACTGCGCCAGCATCTTCAGGGTGTCCGGCGCGCAATGGGCCTTGGACAAGGAGCTGTTGAACAACAGCTTGTCGTAGATCTTCACTTCGTCACTGACCCGCAGGCAGTACGGCACCTTGACGATGTAGATCCGGTCGATGAAGGCTTCGTTGTTCTTGTTGTTGCGGAAGGTGTGCCACTCCGATTCGTTGGAGTGAGCCAGCAAAATCCCGGTGAAAGGAATCGCGCCCAGGCCTTCGGTACTGTTGTAGTTGCCTTCCTGAGTGGCGGTCAGTAACGGGTGCAGCACCTTGATCGGTGCCTTGAACATCTCGACGAATTCCATCAGGCCCTGGTTGGCCCGGCACAGCGCACCTGAGTAGCTGTAGGCGTCGGCGTCGTTCTGCGGGAATTCTTCGAGTTTGCGGATATCGACCTTGCCCACCAGCGCGGAGATGTCCTGGTTGTTTTCGTCACCCGGCTCGGTCTTGGCCACGGCGATCTGGTTGAGGATCGATGGGTACAGCTTGACCACGCGGAACTGGCTGATGTCGCCGCCGAATTCGGCCAGGCGCTTGGTGGCCCATGGCGACATGATGGTGTTCAGGTAGCGCCGTGGAATGCCGAAGTCTTCCTCGAGGATCGCGCCATCTTCGGTGGCGTTGAACAGACCCAAAGGCGATTCGAATACCGGCGAGCCCTTGATCGCGTAGAAGGGCACTTTTTCCATCAGTTGTTTCAGCTTCTCGGCCAAAGACGATTTACCGCCGCCGACAGGGCCGAGCAGATAGAGGATCTGTTTCTTCTCTTCCAGGCCCTGGGCGGCATGGCGGAAATACGACACGATCTGGTCGATGCATTCTTCCATCCCGTGGAAGTCTTCAAAGGCCGGATAGCGACGGATTACCTTGTTGGAAAAAATTCGCGACAGTCTCGAGTTGGTCGAGGTGTCGAGCAGCTCCGGTTCGCCGATGGCCAGCAATAGACGCTCGGCGGCAGAAACGTAGGCGCTACGGTCGTTCTTGCACAGCTCCAGGTACTCTTGCAGCGAGAGTTCTTCCTGGCGTGTGGACTCGAAGCGTTGTTGGAAGTGGCTAAAGATACTCATGACGTCACCTCGCTCGATACGTGGAGCCGACGCCGGATCACTCAGTCGATGCTGGCAAGCAGCCGCTGTGGCAGCTGATTGTTTACCCCCCAGAACACTTTCGCGGTCGACAACCTTGAAAGTCACTCCCGATGACCCGTGCGCCGGTGTACCGGCTCTCCCCTGTTTTGGATGGCCTGGGCTTAAGGATAGTTGGGAATTCGGGAGGTAAAGGCGAGATACGTAATTAGTTGTGGCAAGACCGTTCGTCTGCCGCCGCGGGCCCACGGGAGCCGGGGCCTGCGCGTTACAAAAAAATTATTCGGAGCTGCCTTGCGCGGTTTCCGAAGGAAAAGTCGTACGCCACAGTTCGAAGCCGCCGTCCATGCTGTAGACGTCGGAGAAGCCCTGGCTCACGAGGTAGGCCGCGGCACCCTGGCTCGAGTTGCCGTGGTAGCAGACCACGACGGTCGGAGCATCGAGGTCGGCGCCCTGGATGAAAGCATGCAGGGAATGATTATCCAGATGTTTCGAGCCGCTGATGTGCAGGGCGGCGAAGGTCGCCGGGTCGCGGACGTCGACCACGACTGCACCTTGCTCGCGCAGGGCCTGGGCCTGCTCCGGGGGAATACGTTTGAATTCGCTCATGGCGGGTTCCTGTTGCTCGGCTGAAAGCGCAGTCTAACGCGGGACGCTGACTGGCGAAGTTTCGGGGATAAGTGGTGCGACGGTTGGGGCAAGGCCACCATGCTCATCGCATTTGCATGACAGGCGTTCGCCGCTGTCGACGTTCATCAGGGTCAGACTGCCGCCCCAGACACAACCGGTGTCCAGTGCGCAGATGCCTGGCTCATGGACATTGCCTTCCAGCGCCGCCCAGTGACCGAAGATGATCCGCAGACCTTTGGTCTTCCGATCCTTGTGCTGGAACCAGGGCTTATATCCCGGTGGCGCGGTGTCGAGGCCTTCCTTGCTCTTGAGGTCAAGCTTGCCTTCGGCGGTGCAGAAGCGCATGCGCGTGAAATAGTTGGTGATGACTCGCAGGCGGGTGACGCCTTTGAGATCGTTGTCCCACTTCGCCGGTTCGTTGCCGTACATGCCGTCGAGGTAGGCGGGAAACAGATTGTCGTCGCGCAGGGCGGTTTCGACCTCGGCGGCGCACTTCAGAGCGCGCCGCAGCGACCATTGCGGCGGGATGCCGGCGTGGGCCATGGCGACATCACGCACTTCGTCGTAGTGCATCAGCTTTTGCTGACGCAACCACTCCATCAGCACCGGGCCGTCGGGGGCTTCGATAATCTCGCGCAGGGTGTCGGACTTTTTCAGGCGCTCGATCTTTTTAGCGGCCGCCAGCAGGTGCAGGTCGTGATTGCCCAGCACGCAAACCAGCGATTCGCGCATGCCATATAGAAAACGCAGGGTTTCCAGCGATTGCGGGCCACGGTTGACCAGGTCGCCGACCAGCCACAGCCGATCGATCGACGGATCGAACGCAACCTGCTTGAGCAGGCATTTCAGCGGTTCGAGGCAGCCTTGCAAGTCCCCCACGGCATACGTCGCCATCAGTGCAGGGCTCCGGGGACGGCGAGGCGGAAGGGCTTGATGATTGCGTCGAAATGTTTGCCGTCGCTGGCAACCATTTCGTAAGTGCCTTGCATGGTGCCGACCTTGGTGGTCATGACCGTGCCGCTGCTGTACGTGTGGCTTTTGCCTGAATCGATCAGTGGTTGCTGGCCGACGACACCGGCGCCGCGGACTTCTTCGACATGGCCGTCGCCGTCAGTGATCACCCAGTGACGCGACATCAGGCGTGCGGGCTGCTCGCCATTATTCTGCACGGTGATGGTGTAGGCGAAGGCGAAGCGGTCGTGCTCGGGTTGCGATTGGTCTGCCAGATAGTGGGTAACGACGCTGACATCGACCTGATAACGAGGATCGGACATGCAAAAGGGCCTTAAACGAAGCGGAACGCGAGGGGTAGCTGATGGGGAATCAGTCTAGGCAAGTATCGGGCAGTAAACCAGAGTGGCGTCCTGCCCGATAGCGTTCACGGCTGTCAGTCGGCGGCGGGGGTTGCCGGGATCTGTACCGCGAGCTGGTCGGCCAGACGTACGAATGCCGCCAGATCCAGTTGCTCGGGACGCAGACTGCCATCAACGCCGGCGGCTTCGATTTCAGCGTTGCTGAGCAGTTGTTTGAGGGTGTTGCGCAGGGTTTTGCGGCGCTGGTTGAAAGCTTCGCGAACCACGCGTTCGAGCAGGCGATGATCCTTGGCCGGGTGCGGCAGAACCGCGTGCGGCACCAGGCGAACGATGGCCGAGTCGACTTTCGGTGGCGGGTTGAATGCGCCTGGCCCCACGTTGAACAGATGCTCTACGCGGCAATGGTACTGAACCATGATCGACAACCGACCCCAGTCACCACCACCCGGACCTGCGGCCAGACGTTCGACCACTTCCTTCTGCAGCATGAAGTGCATATCGCGAATGATGCCGGCGTTGTTCAGCAGGTGGAAAATCAGCGGCGTGGAGATGTTGTACGGCAGGTTGCCGACCACGCGCAGGCTGTTCGGCGCAGCATTCAGGCTGTTGAAGTCGAACTTCAGCGCATCGCCCTGATGCAGGTTGAAATTGCTCTTGCCGGCGAACTGCTGGTTGAGGATCGGGATCAGGTCCTTGTCCAGCTCCACTACGTCCAGCTGTGCGCCGGAGTTGAGGATGCCGGCAGTCAATGCGCCCTGGCCCGGGCCGATCTCCAGCATGCGGTCGCCGGCCTTGGCACTGATGGAGCGCAGGATGCGGTCGATGACGCCGGCATCATGCAGGAAGTTCTGGCCAAAGCGTTTGCGCGCCTTGTGTTGGTATTGCTCGGTCATAAACGGGTCTCGGCCATCTGGTAGGCGGTTTCCAGGGCGACTTGCAGGCTGCCGGTGTCGATCCTGCCGCTGCCGGCCAGATCCAGGGCGGTGCCATGGTCGACCGACGTGCGGATGATCGGCAGGCCCAGGGTCACGTTGACCGCAGCGCCGAAGCCTTTGTACTTCAGCACGGGCAGGCCCTGGTCGTGGTACATCGCCAGCACCGCGTCGCAGTGCTCCAGATATTTGGGGGTAAACAGAGTGTCGGCAGGCAGCGGGCCACGAAGGTCCATGCCCTCGCCGCGCAGGCGCTCCAATGTGGGTTCGATGATGTCGATTTCTTCATGGCCCAGGTGTCCGCCTTCACCGGCGTGCGGATTGAGCCCGCAGACCAGGATGCGCGGTTGGGCGATGCCGAATTTTTGTTGCAGGTCGGCGTGCAGAATCCGCGTGACCCGTTCCAGCCGCTCCGGCGTGATCGCATCGGCGATGGCGCGCAAGGGCAGGTGAGTGGTGACCAGCGCCACGCGCAAACCGCGGGTGGCGAGCATCATCACCACTTGGGCGGTGTGGGTCAGGTCGGCGAGAAATTCGGTGTGACCGGAAAACGCGATACCCGATTCGTTGATCACGCCCTTGTGAACCGGGGCGGTGATCATCCCGGCGAAATCACCGTTCAGGCAGCCATTGCCGGCGCGGGTCAGGGTTTCGAGGACGAATGCGGCGTTGGCCTTGTCCAGTTGCCCGGCGACCACCGGGGCGCTGAGTGGGGTGTCCCAGACATACAGGCTGTTGGCGGGCGCCGGAGCGTCCGGCCAGTGGTCAGGCGCAACGTCCAGCAAACTGACGGCCAACCCCAGCTGCGCGGCCCGCTCTTGGAGCAGGTCGCGGCTGGTGATGGCAATCAGGGGATGTGGCTGGGCTTGCGAGGCGAGCAGCAGGCACAGGTCGGGACCGATGCCGGCCGGTTCGCCGGGTGTCAGCGCGAAACGCTTGGGTTTCACTGCGCTGCCTGGTCTGCACCAGGGAGTTTGATCTCTACGTACGCTTCGTCACGGATCTGACGCAGCCAGGTTTGCAGCTCTTCGTCGTATTTGCGGTTACGCAGTACGGTCATCGCTTGCTGCTCACGTGCCTGTTCGGTGCTGTCGGTGGCGCGACGGCCAAGGACTTCCAGAACGTGCCAGCCGTACTGGGTCTGGAACGGCTTGGACAGCTGACCCTGCTGGGACTTGGCCATCACGGCGCGGAATTCCGGTACCAGTGCGTTCGGGTCGATCCAGTTCAGGTCGCCGCCGTTGAGGGCAGAACCCGGGTCTTCCGAGTACTTCTTGGCCAGTTCGGCAAAATCTTCACCGGCTTCGATGCGGTTATAGAGCGACTGAGCCAGTTCCTTGGTCTTGGCTTCGTCGCGAACCGGACTTGGCTTGACCAGAATATGGCGCACATGCACTTCGTCGCGCATCTGGCTTTCGCCACCACGTTTTTCCAGCAGCTTCAGGATGATGAAACCACCTGGGGTGCGTGCCGGTTGAGTGATGTCGCCGATTGCCATGCGGCTCAACTCACGGTCGAACGGCGGTGGCAGTTGAGCGGCTTTACGCCAGCCCATATCGCCGCCTTCCAGAGCGTTGTCACTGGCGGAGTTGGCCACGGCCATCTGGCCGAAGTCAGCGCCTTGCTTGAGCTGCTGGTAAACGTCCATCGCCTTGCGTGCAGCACTCTGAATCGCTTCGGAGTTGGCGCTTTCCGGGGTCGGGATCAGGATGTTGGCCAGGTGCAGCTCTTCTGACAGTTGCATCTTGCCCAGGTCGGAGGCGAGGAAGTTCTTCACTTCCTGTTCCGATACCTGAATGCGCTCGGCCACGCGGCGCTGACGCACACGGCTGATGATCATTTCACGACGGATCTGCTCGCGAGCGTCGTTGTAAGACAGACCATCGCGAGACAGGGCGATGCGGAACTGCTCCGGGGTCATGTTGTTGCGCTGGGCAATGGTGCCAACCGCCTGGTTCAGCTCTTCATCGGTGATGCGGATGCCGGAACGTTCGCCGATCTGCAGTTGCAGATTTTCAACGATCAGGCGCTCGAGCACCTGTTGATCCAGCACGCCCGGAGGCGGCAGACCGCCGCCACGCTTGGCGATGGTTTGCTGAACTTCGTGGACGCGTTGATCCAGCTGGCTCTGCATGACCACGTCGTTGTCGACGATGGCCACAACCTTATCGATGGACTGCACCGCGGCGTTGGCCGCGGTACCCAGGAACAGCGCGCCCAGCATCAGCGGGCGCAGACAATCAGAAAGCTTGGTCTTCACGTTGACGATAACCTTGGATGCCTTTGTCGAGGAAGCTCTCTACCTTGGCGCCGGTGAGGCCGCCGAGTCCCTTCAGAACAATTTGGAGGAAGACGCCGTGGTCGCCTTTTTCGTTTTCCGGGGCGTTCTGACTGAATTCGTCATAGCTGACCCAGTAACGGTTGATCAGGCGCAGTTTCCAGCAGCAGTTGTCATATTCGAAACCACCGAAGGCTTCCAGCGTGCGATTGCGGTTGTAGTCGTACTGCCAGCGGCTGATCGCGCTCCACTGCGGAACGATCGGCCAGATGACCGAGAAGTCATGCTGCTGGATCTTGTAGTAGTCCTTCACGTAGCCAGGCTGGCCTGGGGTGCCGTAGTCACCGCCACCCACCGACCATTTACCGGTGTTCTGGTCGTAACGGACCTGGTCGTTGCGATAGCGATAGCCGACGTTGACCACCTTGTTCGGGTTGTCTTCAGGCTGGTAGTGGAACATCGCGCTACCCGAACGCGGGCTGCGGCTGTCCGGATCCCAGTTGTAGTCGGCCGTGGTGCGCCAGTCGCGGTTCCAGCGGTATTCGTATTCCAGCGCGTAAGGCGAAACATTGGCCTTGGCGTCGTCGCGGTCGTTGAACGCGATGCCTGGCAGTTGGACTTCGCGATCCTTGAAGTACAGAGCCTGGCCGACGCTGATGCGTTGACGCTCGAACCCGTCGTCTTCGATCCAGCGGCTGGTCACGCCCAGCGACAGCTTGTTCTCGTCGCCAACACGGTCGGAACCGGAGAAACGGTTGTCACGGAACAGCGACGCATAGTTGAAGGTGTATTCGCTGGTGTCGAATACCGGAATGTCTTCCTGATCCACCTTCGGCACATAGAGATAGAACATGCGCGGCTCAAGCGTCTGGCGGTAGTTCTTGCCAAAGAAGGACGTGTTGCGGTCAAAGTACAGACCACCGTCAACGCTGGCGATCGGCACGCCGCGACTCTGGTTGCTGTCGAAGGTGCCGTTGAGTTTGTTCTGCTCTGCTGTCTGGGCGGCAATTTGCGATTTGCCGGTGCCGTCCAGATCCAGTTGATACTGGGTGTACTGATATTTGAGCGACGGAGTCAGGTAGCCATAGGTCGTGCTCATCGGCAGGCTGACACCTGGTTTCAGGTTCAGACGGTCACCATTGGCGCGAGCGAGCCCGAATACGTTGTTATCGAGGCGTGGCTCGACAGTGCCGTCTTCGTTGGTAAAGTTGCCGTTTTTCAGATCACGGTCAAAACGAACGATCTCGGTCTCGTAGTCGAAATTCAGGCCTTCCGGATGATAGGGCAGCTGACCATTGAAGGTGATCTGCGGCAGACGGTCATATGGCGTGATGTTCGATACGGTCGCCAGCTGGTACGCCTGGGCATTCAAACGGGCGATGTAACTGTCGCCACGATAGGTGACCGAGCCCTGCTGATTCACGTAGTCGTCGCTCTTCACACCAATCTGATCGGTCTGCAAATCCTGGAAGTAGTACGGATCGCTGATCTTGGTGTAATCCACCTGGGTGAGCACGCGGGAGTCGAGACCACCCTTGTGTTGCCAGTTGTACATGTAGCGGGTCTTGTCGTAGTCGGTCTGGCCCTTGCGCTCGTCGTCCTCGTCGTTGAGGTACGCCGCACCGAACTGACCTTCGCTGGACTTGGTGAGGTAGCGGAATTCGCCTTCCATCAACAGGCCGCGTTTAGCCATGTAACGTGGATACAACGTGGCATCGTAGTTCGGTGCCAGGTTGAAGTAGTACGGGGTGACCAGCATGAAGCCGGTGTCGCTGCCGGTGCCGATGGTCGGCGGCAGGAAACCCGACTGGCGACGATCGTCGATCGGGAAGTAGATGTACGGCGTGTACAGGACCGGAATGTCCTTGACCCGCAGTGTCACGTTGGTCGCGGTACCGAAGCCGGTGGCAGGGTTCAGGGTGATGTTGTTGCCCTTGAGCTGCCAGGCGTTGCTGTTCGGTTCGCACGTGGTGTACGTGCCGTCCTTCAGACGAATGATCGCGTTTTCGGCACGCTTGGCGTACAGCGCGTTACCGCGGATGCGCGATTTGTGCATCACGTATTCGGCGTTGTCGACCTTGGCTTCACCAGTGTCGAGCTGCACATCGGCGTGGTCGCCGACGATCAGCGCGCCGTTGTCGCGAATGCGCACGTTGCCCGCCAGTTCGCCACGGCTTTCGGCCTGATACAGGTTGGCCTCGTCGGCTTCGACCTGCATGCTGCCCTGACGCATGACCACGTCACCGGCCAGGCTCGCGACCTGCGAATCCTGCTGATAACGCGATGCCTTGGCGCCGATGAAGGTCGGGGCGTCACTTTTATTCGTCTTGTCATTCATGCCAGGACGAATCGGTTCGATATAGGAACCAGAGCAGTAAGGACCGGTCTCGGCCAGTTGGGCGGCGGTGAGCTTCTCGCGCGGAACCCAGTCGAGGTGACTGTAGTCTTCGCTACGGGATTTCAGGCCGCGGCCCTTGGACTCGGTAACCAGTACCGGCTTGGGCCCGGACTCCGCGGTGGAGCCGTTCTGGGCCGGAGCTTCGCCAGCGGCGCTGACGGCACTGCCGTCGTGCACGGGACGCGGCGGCAAGGCAGCGGCCGGCGTCTTCGGCGAGCAGGCCCAGCCACCCGTTGCCGACACGGCGCAGTCATACTGCTCGGCGGCAACAACGAATGAACTGGCCAGAGGTTGCATAGCCAGCAGACTGCCGGTTACCAACAACGGAAATTTTTTACGAAACGCGGGGGATTTCAATGCCATCTTATTAGTCCGGGCTTCCTGCGTGCCATCTGCCCGCGGTGTGGGCCGCACGCCTCTCGATGGTCTGAAAAAGATGCTGGATAATAAAGCATGACCCGCTTGACGGCTAGCGCCGTCGGAGACCCTTGCAATGCCTGATCAAGATGTACGCTTGCAACACCTTAAAGTTTGGCTCGATGAACAGTTGGCAACCCTTTTTGCGAATCAGGGCTGGGGAGCCGTACCCCCGGCCACGTTGACCGCGGCCAGCAGCGACGCGAGTTTCCGCCGGTATTTCCGTTGGGAAGGCGCGGGTCGCAGCTTCGTCGTGATGGACGCGCCGCCGCCTCAGGAAAACTGCAAACCGTTCGTGGATATCGCCTTTTTGCTGGCGAAATCCGGTATCAACGTGCCGAAAATTTATGCCGAAGACCTCGAACGTGGCTTTCTTTTGCTCAATGACCTGGGCAACCAGACCTATCTGGACGTGATCGACAGCGAAAATGCCGACGCGTTGTTCAGCGATGCCCTGCAAGCGCTGCTGGCTTTTCAGCAGCTGCCGATGGTGGCGCCGCTGCCGAGCTATGACGTCGCGTTGTTGCGCCGCGAGCTGGAGCTGTTCCCCGAGTGGTACGTGAAGCGCGAGCTGGGCGTCGAGTTCGATGCAACCCAACAGCAGCAGTGGCAAAAGGTCAGCGAGCTGCTGATCGACAGCGCCCTGGCCCAGCCGAAAGTGTTGGTGCACCGCGACTACATGCCGCGCAACCTGATGCTCAGCGAGCCTAATCCCGGCGTGCTGGATTTCCAGGACGCGGTGTATGGTCCGGTGACCTACGACGTGACCTGCCTGTTCAAGGACGCATTCCTCAGCTGGCCAGAAGAGCGTGTGCGCGGCTGGCTGGAAAGCTACTGGCAGCAGGCATCGGCGCTGAACATCCCGGTGCAGCCGGACTTCGAAGAGTTTCTGCGCGCCAGCGATCTGATGGGCGTGCAGCGTCATCTGAAAGTCATCGGCATCTTCGCCCGCATCTGCCATCGCGACGGCAAGCCGCGTTACCTCGGTGATGTGCCGCGTTTCTTCTCTTATATAGAAGCGGTCATCGCGCGCCGTCCCGAGTTGACGGATCTGCAGGCACTGCTCGCCAGCCTGCGTGGTGGAGTGACGGCATGAAGGCAATGATTCTGGCGGCCGGCAAAGGCGAGCGCATGCGCCCGCTGACCCTGACGACCCCCAAACCGCTGGTGCGAGCCGGTGGCGTGCCGCTGATTGAATACCACCTGCGTGCCCTCGCGGCGGCAGGTTTCACCGAGATCGTGATCAACCATGCCTGGCTCGGACAGCAGATCGAAGATCATCTGGGCGATGGTTCGCAGTTCGGCGTGTCGATCCAGTACTCGCCGGAGGGCGAGCCACTGGAAACCGGCGGCGGCATTTTCCGCGCCTTGCCGCTGTTGGGCGACGACGCGTTTCTGGTGGTCAACGGTGATATCTGGACCGATTACGACTTCAGCGTGCTGCATCAGCCGATCACCGGGCTGGCGCATCTGGTGCTGGCGGACAACCCGGCCCATCACCCGACAGGCGACTTCACCCTGACCGACGGCCAGGTGCGTGATGGCCAGGCCGAGGCGGCAACCCTGACCTACAGCGGCATCGCCGTATTGCACCCGCAGTTGTTCGATGGCTGCAGCGACGGTGCCTTCAAACTGGCGCCGCTGCTGCGTAAAGCCATGGCGGACGGGCAGGTGACCGGCGAGCGACTGAAAGGTCGCTGGGTCGATGTCGGCACGCACGAGCGTCTGGCCGAAGCCGAAGCCTTGATAGAAGCGAGTCGCTGATATGTTGTGGCCAGGGACTCTGATTGGAGCCGGAGCGGGTTTTGCTATCGCCAGCATTCCGGGGGCCATGCTTGGGGCTTTGTTGGGGCAGGCGCTGGATCGGCGCCTGCATTTGCAGAGCTGGGGGCATTTGCGGGAAAAACTCGGCGGCCGGCCGATGCTGCGCAACGACGAACTGTTATTCGTGTTGCTCGGGCGTCTGGCCAAGAGCGACGGGCGGGTCACGGACGGTCACATCCAGCAGGCGCGGCATGAGATGCGCGCGCTGGAAATGAGCGAGTCGGCGCAGCGCCGGGCGATTGCCGCGTTCAATCGCGGCAAGTCCGGCAACGACAATCTGCGCGGTTATCTGCGTCGATTGAGCACTCAACCTCACGCGGCTGAAGGTGTATTGCGCGCCTGCTGGCGAATGGTCTTCGCCGATGGTCGGGCCGGCGTCAGCGAGCGGGAATTGCTGGCGCAGTGGGGCAAGTGGCTGGGCTGGACGACCCAGCAGATCCAGGCGCTGGCGGCGGACTACGAGCCACACAAGCGTCCGATCGTCAGCGCGGCGGTGAGCTATCAGGAGGCGATGCGCCTGCTCGGCGTCTCAGCCACCAGCGAACCGGCACAGATCAAACGCGCCTATCGGCGTCTGCTCAGCCGGCATCACCCGGACAAGGTGGCCGGGACAGGTGCCACGCCGGCGCAGGTGCGTGAGGCCACCGAGAGGACCCGCGAATTGCACAATGCCTACACGTTGATTCGCGAACGGCGGGATTTTCGCTAGGCATAAAAAAATCGCAGCGTTGGGCTGCGATTTTTTTGTCTGCGCTTTGTCAGTCGGGGCTCTGCGGATTCAACCAGCCACGCACCCGGCGGAACAATTGCTCCTGTTCAGCCTTGTTGTCCGGCAGGGCCTTGAGTGCGACCTGACTGAACGCGGACGTCTTCAACCGTTTGCTGGCCTGCATGCGCTCCAGTGCCGCGTTGCGGTCCAGCGCTTTATCCATGTAGAAAATGTCCGCGGTCGGCAGCTTCAGGGTCGGCGTCAGTTCCACCAGTTCCGGTTTGGCCTTGGCCGGGGTCTGCGCGGCCACCAGCATCAGCTTCTCGACCTGCGAGCTTTGTCTCTCGCTCATGTAGCGCGCGGCCCAGTAAGCACCGGTGCCATGGCCGAGGACGACGATGCTGCGCGCGCTCTGTTGTTCGGCGTAGGCCAGCGCGGCGTCGATGCGGGCGAAAATTCGCTCGGCGTCGGCCTTGGACTGTTCCTCGGTGGATTCAGCAACGACCTTGTCGGCCACATCGGCTTCGCCACCGGCGGCTTGTTCGATCGGCTCGGCGGTGGTCGAATCCTTGCTGCCCGGGTCTGCGGTTTTCGCTGCGGCGGGTGCTTCGACCACGCGCGGCGCGATGGCATCGCTTTGCAGATCGGGCAGGGTGATACTCAGGCTGCTCCACTCGACGTCCGGCAACTTGCGGCGCAACGGGCCGATCGCCTGGGGCCAGTCGGCGGTTTCGCCGGCGCCGGGAATGAGGATCACTGCGCCTTTGGGTTCGGCGGTGTTGGCCGGTTTCCACAGGGCGAGGAAGGTGTCGCTGCCGGCTTGCAGTTGCTGTTGTTCCTGGGCCGGAACCTTGCGTTCGAGTGCCGCGGCTTCTTCCTGACTACGCTCAAGCAGTGGCTGGCGTTCGACCGGTTTTTCTTCGGCGGCTTTTTCTGCGGCGGGGGCGGGTGCCGGATCCGCGGCTTCGACGGAAAACGCACAAGGCAGGATCAGCGACAGGCACAATGCTGGCATTGCCAGGCGATAGACAGGGGGCATCGGTTATTCCAGGCCAGAAGTTATCCCGGCAGCCTAATGGGTTGGTCAGAATTTGTCAGTGTATGAGACTTCAATGATGCGTTTTTGCTGCCTGTGGGTTATCGGCTGTCTGGCGTTTCCCTTGATGGGCTGGGCGGCGCCTGCGCCACCGAGCCACCTCGCGCGGTTATCGGCGAGCGAACAACAGTGGCTCGCACAGCACAACGAATTGCGTGTCGGTCTGGTGCTGCAGGCGCCGTACGCGCAATACGACCGGCGCTTGCAGCGGCTGTCGGGGGCCAATGTCGAAGTGATGAAGGCATTGGCCCGTGCGCTGAATGTCGAGCTGAGCTGGCGCAACTTTCAGGATCTGGCACAACTCGAGGCCGCTGCCCGGGACGGCGAAATCGACATCGCCCCAGGCCTGACCCAGACCCCGGGCGGCCTGCGTCTTTGGCAGTTTTCCGACCCGTACATGCGCGTGCCGCAACTGGTGGTCAGCGACCAGAAAAGCAGCGCGACCGTGGAGCTGGAAAAACTCGACAGCCAGACCCGCGTCGCCGTGCGCATGCCCGGCGTCACCGCCGATTATCTGCGCGGCAACTATCCGCACCTGAATCTGCAAGGCGTACCGATGGAGCGTCAGGCGCTGCAACTGTTGCTGAGTCAGCAGGCGTCCTACGCGGTGGTCGATGAGGCGCAGCTCGGGCGGCTGTCGGCGGAACCGGAGTTTGCCGGGCTGGTGGTGGTCGGTGACATCGGTCTGCCGCAACTGCTGCGCATCGGCACCCGTCGCGACTGGCCGGAACTGGCCGGGATCGTCGAGAGTGCCTTGCGCGCAATTCCGGCCAAGGATCTGGAGCGCCTGCATGCCCAATGGCTGCAACCCAAATATCCGCGACTCTCCGAATCGCCGGGCTTCTGGCAGAACCTGAGCCTGTTGTTCGCGGTGCTGCTGCTCAGCTGCGTGGCCATCGTCTTCTGGCAGCGCCGCCAGCAGCGCAGTCTTGAACAGCGCCTGCTCGACGCCCGTGAAGACATCGCCCTGCGCGCCGCCAGCGAAGAAGCTCTGCGTCTGACCCAGTTTTCAATTGATCAGAGCACCGTCGGCATTCTCTGGGTCAACTGGGACAGTCATGTGCGCTACGCCAATCGCGCGGCAGAAAACATGCTCGGTTATCCACAGGGCGCCATCATTGACCGGCCGTTGATCGACTTCGAACCGGGCCTGCACATGGATCGCTGGCTCAACCTGTGGAAACGCGCCCGGGCCAGCGAAGAAGGGCCGCTGAGTTTTGAAACCAACTGTGTGCGCGCCGATGGCAGTGTGCTGCCGGCGGACGTGTCGCTGAGTTTCCTGCGTTTTCGTGATGGCGAGTACCTGGTGGTCTATCTCACCGATGTCACCGAACGCCGTCGTGCCCTGGCTGCGTTGCAAGAAAGTGAGGCGCGGTTGCAAGGTATCGCGGCCAATGTGCCGGGGCTGGTGTTCCGTCTCGAGCGTGCACCGGTAACCGGGCAGATCGACTTTGCCTACATCAGCGAGGGCAGCGAAAGTCTGGTCGGCTACGCGCCGGCCGCCATCGCCCATCGCGACATGGGACTTCGCAGTCTGGTGCATCCGGATGACCGGGCCGCTTATCACCAGACTCAGGACCAGGCGCTGGACACCGACAGCGACTGGTCGTGGCAGGGCCGGATCCTCACGCGCCAGGGCGAGCAGCGCTGGGCCGAAATCAAGGCCATCACCCGTCAGCTGGAAGGCGGGTCATATGTCTGGGACGGCATTGTCTGGGATATCACTGAAAGCAAACGCATCGAACTGGAGCTGGCAGCCTCCCGCGAACAACTGCGCGAACTGTCGGCGCACCTGGAAAGCGTGCGGGAAGAGGAAAAGGCGCGCATCGCCCGGGAGGTTCACGATGAACTGGGGCAGATGCTGACGGTGCTGAAACTGGAAACGTCGATGTGCGAACTGGCCTACGCGCAACTTGATCCGGGTCTGAACGAGCGCTTGAACAGCATGAAGCGCCTGATTGCCCAGTTGTTCCAGTTGGTGCGCGATGTGGCGACGGCATTGCGCCCGCCGATCCTCGATGCCGGGATTGCCTCGGCCATCGAGTGGCAGGCGCGGCGGTTCGAGGCGCGCACGCAGATTCCGTGTCTGGTACAGGTGCCGGATAACCTTGCGCCGCTCAGCGACGCCAAGGCCATCGGCCTGTTCCGTATTCTTCAGGAGGCGTTGACCAACGTCATGCGCCATGCTCAGGCGCATACTGTGGAACTGACGCTGACGCAGGAAGGCAACGAATTGTGTCTGACGGTCAGCGATGATGGCGTAGGATTTGTCGCCGCTGCCGGCAGGCCGACGTCCTTTGGGCTGGTGGGCATGCGCGAGCGGGTGTTGATCATGGGCGGGCAGCTGTCACTCGACAGCGAGCCGGGCGAGGGCACCACGCTGAGCGTGCGGGTGCCACTGGATGAGGAGAAGTAAGTGATCCGTGTACTGGTAGCCGAAGACCACACCATCGTTCGCGAAGGCATCAAGCAATTGATCGGCCTGGCCAAGGATCTGCAAGTAGTGGGGGAGGCGAGCAACGGCGAGCAATTGCTGGAAACCCTGCGCAATGTGCCCTGCGAAGTGGTATTGCTGGACATCTCGATGCCCGGCGTCAACGGGCTTGAAGCGATTCCGCGGATCCGCGCGCTGAACCATCCGCCGGCGATTCTGGTGCTGTCGATGCACGACGAAGCGCAGATGGCCGCCCGGGCGCTGAAGGTCGGCGCCGCCGGTTATGCGACCAAGGACAGCGATCCGGCGCTGCTGCTGACGGCGATTCGCAAGGTCGCGGCGGGCGGGCGCTACATCGACCCGGAGCTGGCCGACCGCATGGTCTTCGAAGTCGGCCTGACCGATGCGCGGCCGCTGCACTCGTTGCTGTCGGAGCGCGAATTTTCGGTGTTCGAACGTCTTGCCCAAGGCGCCAACGTCAACGACATCGCCCAGCAACTGGCCCTGAGCAGCAAGACCATCAGCACCCACAAGGCGCGGCTGATGCAGAAACTCAACATCACTTCGCTCGCCGAGCTGGTGAAGTACGCGATGGAACACAAGCTGCTCTGAGCGGCATATCCAATAGCGACAGGCGCTTTTGCCGGTTCTGACGGCTTGAGCCCCGACCCATGCGTCGGGTTTGCCAAAACGCGCCATCCTTGTAGGGCAATCCCTACCCCCGGCCTTCCATCCGGCTGAGGCGATTCTCTCCTGCGCCCCGATTTGCGTGACTGCAAGCAGCCACTAGGCTTAATCCCACAGCAGTCATCAATAACAAAGGTGTGGGTATGAGCCAGGTCGAATCAAACGCAGGGGCCAGCGATGTGCTGGTCAGCTTTCGTGGAGTGCAGAAGAGCTACGACGGCGAGAACCTGATCGTCAAAGACCTCAACCTGGACATCCGCAAGGGCGAATTCCTCACCTTGCTCGGGCCGTCCGGCTCGGGCAAGACCACCAGCCTGATGATGCTCGCCGGTTTCGAAACCCCGACCGCCGGTGAGATCCTCCTCGCCGGGCGGGCGATCAACAACGTGCCGCCGCACAAACGCGACATCGGTATGGTGTTCCAGAACTACGCGCTGTTCCCGCACATGACCGTCGCTGAAAACCTGGCGTTTCCGCTGACCGTGCGCGGCCTGAACAAGAGCGACGTCAGCGACAAGGTCAAGAAAGTCCTGAGCATGGTGCAGCTTGATGCGTTCGCATCGCGTTACCCGGCGCAACTGTCCGGCGGCCAGCAACAGCGTGTGGCGCTGGCCCGTGCGCTGGTGTTCGAGCCGCAACTGGTGTTGATGGACGAACCCCTCGGCGCCCTCGACAAACAGCTGCGTGAACACATGCAGATGGAAATCAAACACCTGCACCAGCGCCTCGGCGTGACCGTGGTCTACGTGACCCACGACCAGGGCGAAGCCCTGACCATGTCCGACCGCGTGGCCGTGTTTCATCAGGGCGAGATCCAGCAGATCGCCCCGCCGCGCACCCTCTACGAGGAACCGAAAAACACCTTCGTCGCCAACTTCATCGGCGAGAACAACCGCCTCAACGGTCGCCTGCTCAGCCAGAACGGCGAGCGCTGCGTGGTCGAGCTGGGGCGCGGGGAAAAGGTCGAGGCGCTGGCGGTCAACATCGGCCAGACCGGCGAGCCGGTCACCCTGTCGATCCGTCCGGAGCGCGTCAGCCTCAACGGTTCGAGTGACCAGTGCGTCAACCGCTTCTCCGGGCGGGTGGCCGAATTCATCTATCTGGGCGACCACGTCCGGGTGCGCCTGGAAGTCTGCGGCAAGACCGACTTCTTCGTGAAACAACCGATTGCCGAGCTCGATCCAGCGCTCGCGGTCGGTGACGTGGTTCCGCTTGGCTGGCAGGTCGAGCACGTTCGTGCGCTCGACCCTCTTCTAGAGGCGCATTAAGCGCCCCGGCAATACCAACACCAACCCTGCACGTGGAGAGAACAATAAATGTTGAGATCCCTGAAGTTCACAGCCCTGACCCTGGGCCTGATGGGTGCGGCAAGCGCAATGGCCGCCGGCCCGGATCTGACCGTGGTGTCGTTTGGCGGGGCGAACAAGGCGGCGCAAGTCAAAGCCTTCTACGCACCGTGGGAAGCGGCGGGCAACGGCAAGATCGTCGCTGGTGAGTACAACGGTGAAATGGCCAAGGTCAAAGCCATGGTCGACACCAAGAGCGTGTCCTGGGATCTGGTAGAGGTTGAATCGCCGGAACTGTCCCGTGGCTGCGACGAAGACATGTTCGAGCAACTGGATCCTGCGCTGTTCGGCAAGTCCGAAGACTACGTCAAAGGCGCGATCCAGCCGTGCGGCGTGGGCTTCTTCGTGTGGTCGACCGTATTGGCCTACAACGCCGACAAGCTGAAAACCGCACCGACCAGTTGGGCGGATTTCTGGGACACCAAAAAATTCCCGGGCAAACGTGGCCTGCGCAAAGGCGCCAAGTACACCCTCGAATTCGCACTGATGGCCGACGGCGTAGCGCCGAAAGACGTGTACAAGGAACTGGCCAGCAAGGGCGGTCAGGATCGCGCATTCAAGAAACTGGATGAGCTGAAACCGAACATCCAGTGGTGGGAAGCCGGCGCCCAGCCGCCGCAATACCTCGCTTCCGGTGACGTGGTCATGAGCTCGGCCTACAACGGTCGTATCGCTGCCGTGCAGAAAGAATCCAATCTGAAAGTGGTGTGGAACGGCGGTATCTACGACTTCGATGCGTGGGCCATCCCGAAAGGCCTGGACGCCAAGCGCGCCGAAGCGGCGAAGAAATTCATCGCGTTCTCGGTGCAGCCGCAACAGCAGAAGACCTACTCGGAAAACATCGCCTACGGCCCGGCCAACTCCCAGGCTGTGCCGTTGCTGGACAAGGCAATCCTGAAAGACATGCCGACCACCCCGGAAAACATCGCCAATCAGGTGCAGATCGACGTCAGCTTCTGGGCTGACAACGGCGAGCAACTGGAGCAGCGCTTCAATTCCTGGGCTGCGAAGTAACTACGTCACACGGGCCGACGGCTACCGGATGATCATTCCCACGTCGAGGCGTCGAACCGTCCGCGTGGGAATGTCGCCCGGGACGCTCCGCGTCCCTGTGACGCAGAGCGTCACTGAATGCGTTCCCACGCAGAGCGTGGGAACGATCAGTACCCAAAGTTCGAGGCGGTATTCGCCGCTTTTGTAACGATCAAAGATTTGCGGAGTACGTCATGGCCATCGCCGTTCCCCTGAACGAGGGCAACAGCCCCACCTTGAAGCAGCGGCTCAAGCACGCCGAGCGGGTCAACCGCTGGAAGGCCCAGGCGCTGATCGCGCCGCTGGTGCTGTTTCTGTTGCTGGTGTTCCTGGTGCCGATCGTGGCGCTGCTCTATAAAAGTGTCGGCAACCCGGAAGTGGTTGGCGGCATGCCGCGCACCGTAACCGCGATTGCTGCGTGGGACGGCCGAGGCCTGCCCGCAGAACCGGTCTACAAAGCCGCCAGCGAAGACCTCGCCGAAGCGCGCAAAAACCAGACTCTGGGCGATCTGTCCAAGCGCCTGAACATGGAGTTGGCCGGCTATCGCAGCCTGCTGACCAAAACCGCCCGCTCGCTGCCATTCGCCAGCGAACCGGCCTCTTATAAAGAAGCGCTGGAGGGCCTCGACGAGCGTTGGGGCGATCCGGCCTACTGGCAAGCGGTTAAGCGCAACACCAGCAGCATCACCCCGTTCTATCTGTTGGCAGCGGTGGATCACCGCATCGACGACCTCGGCGAAATTGCCCCGGCCACCCCGGATCAGGCGATCTACCTCGACATCTTCGCCCGGACCTTCTGGATGGGCCTGATCATCACCGTGATCTGCCTGGTGCTGGCCTATCCGCTGGCCTACCTGCTGGCCAACCTGCCGTCGCGTCAAAGCAACCTGCTGATGATTCTGGTGCTGCTGCCGTTCTGGACTTCGATCCTGGTGCGAGTCGCCGCGTGGATCGTGTTGCTGCAATCCGGCGGATTGATCAACAGCGCGTTGATGGCGATGGGGATAATCGATAAACCGCTGGAGCTGGTGTTCAACCGCACCGGGGTCTACATCTCGATGGTGCACATCCTGCTGCCGTTCATGATCCTGCCGATCTACAGCGTGATGAAAGGCATCTCGCCGACCTACATGCGTGCCGCGATTTCCCTCGGCTGCCATCCGTTCGCCAGTTTCTGGCGGGTGTACTTCCCGCAGACCTACGCCGGCGTCGGCGCCGGTTGCCTGTTGGTGTTCATCCTCGCCATCGGCTACTACATCACCCCGGCGCTGCTGGGCAGCCCGAACGATCAGATGGTCAGCTACTTCGTCGCGTTCTACACCAACACCAGCATCAACTGGGGCATGGCCACTGCGCTCGGCGGGCTGTTACTGCTGGCGACCGTGGTGCTTTATCTGATCTACAGCTGGCTGGTGGGCGCTAGTCGCCTGCGCCTGAGCTAAGGGGAATTTGAAATGCTGAGTCCTTATATGTCGCCTGTCGAGCGGGTGTGGTTCTACAGCTTGCGGATCCTCTGCGGCTTGATCCTGTTGTTCCTGATCCTGCCGGTGCTGGTGATCGTGCCGCTGTCGTTCAACTCGGGCAGTTTTCTGGTGTACCCGCTGCAAGGCTTTTCGCTGCAGTGGTACCACGACTTCTTCGCCTCGGCGGAGTGGATGCGCTCGCTGAAGAACAGCATCATCGTCGCCCCGGCCGCGACCGTGCTGGCGATGGTGTTCGGCACGCTGGCGGCCATCGGCCTGACCCGTGGCGACTTTCCCGGCAAGCCGCTGGTGATGGCGCTGGTGATTTCGCCGATGGTGGTGCCGGTGGTGATCATCGGTGTGGCCAGTTACCTGTTCTTCGCGCCGCTGGGCCTGGGCAACAGTTTCTTCTCGCTGATCGTGGTGCACGCGGTGCTCGGTGTGCCGTTCGTGATCATCACGGTGTCGGCGACGTTGCAGGGTTTCAACCATAACCTGGTGCGGGCGGCGGCCAGCCTTGGTGCTTCGCCATTGACCACGTTCCGTCGGGTGACCTTGCCGCTGATTGCGCCGGGGGTGATTTCCGGGGCGCTGTTTGCCTTTGCAACCTCGTTCGATGAAGTGGTGGTGACGTTGTTCCTTGCAGGTCCCGAGCAGGCGACGTTGCCTCGGCAGATGTTCAGCGGGATTCGCGAGAACCTGAGTCCGACGATTGCTGCGGCTGCGACGTTGTTGATTGCCTTCTCGGTGATTCTGTTGCTGACGCTGGAATGGCTGCGTGGGCGGAGTGAGAAGCTGCGTACTGCTCAGGTCTGAGCCCAGCTCGATATTGTTCCCTCGCTCCGCGTTCCAGCTCCCGAATGGAACGCGGAGCGTCCCTGGCTGCATTCCCACGCGGAGCGTGGGAACGATCAGTGTGCGGGTTGCCATTCATGCGCTGAATGACAGACAACCCGATTTCCCCAGCTACGCTTGTGCTCAGCTCCCACATCTATAAGAGGCTGCGCACGATGAGTCTTTCCTCGTTCAAGATTGCTCACAAACTGATCACCGGCGCCGGGGCCATCGAGCAGCTGGCGGCCGAACTCTCGCGGCTGGATATCGACAACCCGCTGATCGTCACCGACGCCGCATTGGTCAAGTCCGGCACGGTGGAGCTGGCGCTGGCGCAGATCGGTGAGCGCGAGTACGAAATCTTCGACCGGGTGCTGCCGGATCCGGAGATCGCCATCGTCGAGGATTGCATGCGTGTCTACCGAGAGGGCGGGCATGACGGGTTGATCGGCCTCGGTGGCGGCAGTGCCATCGACATCGCCAAGAGCGTTGCGGCGTACGCCGGTTATCACGGTGCACTGGAGGATCTGTTCGGCGTCGATCAGGTGCCGCGCAAAGGCCCACCGTTGATTGCGATCCCGACCACTGCCGGCACCGGTTCTGAAGTGACCAACGTCGCCATCCTTTCGGACAAGGTCGCGCAACTGAAGAAAGGCATCGTCAGCGACTACCTGTTGCCGGACGTGGCGTTGGTCAGTCCGCAAATGACGCTGACCTGTCCGCGCAGTGTCACCGCCGCCAGTGGCGTCGATGCGCTTGTGCATGCCATCGAGTCCTATCTGTCACTGAATGCCTCGCCGATCACCGATTCGCTGGCCATCGGCGCGATCAAGTTGATCGCCCGATCCTTGCCCAAGGCCTACGCCAATCCGTCCAACCTGCAAGCCCGGGAGGATATGGCCACCGCCAGCCTGATGGCCGGCATGGCGTTCGGTAATGCCGGGGTCGGCGCGGTGCATGCGCTGGCGTATCCGCTGGGCGGGCGATTCAACATTGCTCACGGCGTCAGCAATGCGTTGCTGCTGCCGTATGTCATGACCTGGAACAAGATGGCCTGCGTCGAGCGGATGCAGGATATTGCCGAAGCCATGGGGGTGAAGACCGCTCATCTGAGTCTCAATGAAGCGGCCGACAGCGCCGTCGCGGCGATGACCGAACTGTGCGCGGCGGTAGAAATCCCGCAGGGTCTGCGCAGTTTCGGCGTGCCTGAAGAAGCGATCCCGGCCATGGCCGTAGAGGCCGCCGGCATCGAGCGCCTGATGCGCAACAACCCGCGCAAGCTCAGCGCCGCCGACATCGAGAAGATCTACCGGGCGGCCTACTGAGAACCCGCCGGTCATCGGTCATGGCACAACCCAATCATCGCGGTCACGGTGCGCGCGCGGAAACTTGAGGTATACAATGCGCGCCATCGTGATTTAGCTCAGAAAAGGTGCGTCATGCAGCCCTTCGTTATTGCTCCGTCGATTCTCTCTGCCGACTTCGCCCGCCTGGGCGAGGAAGTGGATAACGTGCTGGCCGCCGGTGCCGACTTCGTCCACTTCGATGTCATGGACAACCACTACGTGCCGAACCTGACCATCGGCCCGATGGTCTGCGCCGCGTTGCGCAAGTACGGCGTGACCGCGCCGATCGACGCGCACCTGATGGTCAGCCCGGTGGATCGCATCGTCGGCGACTTCATCGAAGCCGGCGCCACTTACATCACCTTCCACCCGGAAGCCACGCTGCACGTCGATCGTTCGCTGCAACTGATCCGTGAAGGCGGCTGCAAATCCGGTCTGGTGTTCAACCCGGCAACCCCGCTGGACGTGCTCAAGTACGTGATCGACAAGGTCGACATGGTCTTGCTGATGAGCGTCAACCCGGGCTTCGGCGGGCAGAAATTCATCCCCGGCACCCTCGACAAGCTGCGCGAAGCGCGGGCGATCATCGATGCCTCGGGCCGTGACATCCGCCTGGAAATCGACGGCGGCGTCAACGTCAACAACATCCGCGAAATCGCTGCTGCCGGCGCCGACACCTTTGTCGCCGGCTCGGCGATCTTCAATGCGCCGAACTATCAGGAAGTCATCGACAAGATGCGTTCCGAACTGGCGCTGGCTCGCCCATGAGCGGTTTTGAGCAGCTGTTCCCGGGGCAACTGCCGCGGTTGGTGATGTTCGATCTGGATGGCACGCTGATCGATTCGGTACCCGACCTGGCGGCGGCTGTGGATAACATGCTGCTCTCCCTCGGGCGCAAGCCTGCCGGTATCGAGTCGGTGCGCGAGTGGGTCGGCAACGGTGCGCCGGTGCTGGTGCGCCGCGCCTTGGCCGGCGGCATCGATCATTCCTCCGTGGATGACGTCGAAGCCGAGCACGCGCTGGAAGTTTTCATGGAGGCCTACGGCGCCAGCCATGAGCTGACCGTGGTCTATCCCGGCGTGCGCGACACCCTCAAATGGCTGCACAAGCAGGGCGTGGCCATGGCGCTGATCACCAACAAGCCGGAGCGCTTCGTCGCGCCGCTGCTGGATCAGATGAAGATCGGCCGCTACTTCAAGTGGATCATCGGCGGCGATACCCTGCCGCAGAAGAAGCCCGATCCGGCGGCGCTGTTCTTCGTCATGAAGATGTCCGGGATTCCGGCCTCGCAATCGCTGTTCGTCGGTGATTCGCGCAGCGACGTGCTGGCGGCGAAAGCGGCGGGGGTCAAATGCGTCGGGCTCAGTTATGGCTACAACCATGGCCGGCCGATTGCCGAGGAATCCCCGGCGCTGGTGATCGACGATCTGCGCAAGCTAATTCCCGGTTGCCTGGATACGGCCGCTGAGATAACGTTGCCCGACGCTTCTCAATCCCCTTCTGGAAACGCCATCGTGGTGGTCACCCGCAAACTCTGGATGAAAGTCATCAAGGCCCTGGCCCGCTGGCGTTGGCGCGCCTGACTTGTTCCTGGCCGGCCTGCCGGCGCGTTTGCACACCTGACTGATTTGCCCCTCACACCACGAGGCACCCTATGATCCGCGAAGAATTCCTGCGTCTGGCCGCTGACGGCTATAACCGCATTCCGCTGGCCTGCGAAACCCTGGCCGACTTCGACACCCCGCTGTCGATCTACCTGAAACTGGCCGACCAGCCCAACTCCTACCTGCTCGAATCGGTGCAGGGCGGTGAGAAATGGGGCCGTTACTCGATCATCGGCCTGCCGTGCCGCACCGTGCTGCGGGTTCACGATCATCACGTGAGTATCACCGTCGATGGCGTCGAGACCGAAAGCCACGACGTCGACGATCCGCTGGCCTTCGTCGAAACCTTCAAGGCCCGCTACAACGTGCCGACCATTGCCGGTCTGCCGCGCTTCAACGGCGGTCTGGTGGGTTACTTCGGTTACGACTGCGTGCGTTATGTAGAGAAGCGCCTCGGCAAATGCCCGAACCCGGATCCGCTGGGCGTGCCGGACATTCTGCTGATGGTTTCCGACGCGGTGGTGGTGTTCGACAACCTCGCCGGCAAGATGCACGCGATCGTGCTGGCCGACCCGGCGCAGGCCGATGCCTACGAGCAGGGCCAGGCGCAATTGCAGGAGTTGCTGGAAAAACTGCGTCAGCCGATCACCCCGCGCCGTGGCCTGGATTTCAGCAAGCAGCAGGCGGCCGAGCCGGTGTTCCGCTCCAGTTTCACCCAGGACGACTACGAAAAAGCCGTCGACACCATCAAGGAATACATCCTCGCCGGTGACTGCATGCAGGTCGTGCCGTCCCAGCGCATGTCGATCGACTTCAAGGCGGCGCCGATCGATCTGTACCGCGCACTGCGTTGCTTCAACCCGACGCCGTACATGTACTTCTTCAACTTCGGCGATTTCCACGTCGTCGGCAGTTCGCCCGAAGTGCTGGTACGGGTCGAAGACAACCTGATCACCGTGCGCCCGATTGCCGGCACCCGTCCTCGCGGGGCGACCGAAGAGGCGGACGTGGCGCTGGAAGAAGACCTGCTGTCCGACGACAAGGAGATCGCCGAGCACCTGATGCTGATCGACCTCGGTCGTAACGACACCGGGCGCGTATCGGAAATCGGCTCGGTGAAGCTCACCGAGAAAATGGTCATCGAGCGTTATTCCAACGTGATGCACATCGTGTCCAACGTCACCGGTCAGTTGAAGGCCGGGTTGACGGCGATGGACGCACTGCGGGCGATCCTGCCGGCGGGCACCTTGTCCGGCGCGCCGAAGATCCGTGCGATGGAAATCATCGACGAGCTGGAGCCGGTCAAGCGTGGCGTGTATGGCGGCGCGGTCGGGTACTTCGCCTGGAATGGCAACATGGACACCGCGATTGCGATCCGTACCGCCGTGATCAAGAACGGCGAGCTGCACGTGCAGGCTGGTGGCGGCATCGTCGCCGACTCGGTGCCGGCGCTGGAATGGGAAGAAACCATCAACAAGCGCCGGGCGATGTTCCGAGCTGTTGCACTGGCCGAGCAAACCCCGGACTGAGTGATTGCTGATTCGGCCATAAAAAAACGCGGCGCCTGTGAGGGCGCCGCGTTTTTTATGGCCTGCGAATCAGAAGTCGAGTGCTACGCCGACGTTGATCCCTTGCTGGGTGAAGTCGTCATCCTTGCGGATGTCGTAGCTCGCGCGCAATGCCAGATCCTTGGTGAGGTTGTGGCTCACGCCCAGGTTCAGGCGGTTCAGGTTGGTTTGAGGGGCGTAGCCGGCCAGGGTGTAGCGGTTGTTCGGCAGGCTGTTGAGGTTCATCGTCACATGCTGGGTGTCGTCGTTGTACTCGCGTTCGTGGGCCAGTTCGCCGAACATCTGGGTCTGCGAGGTGATCTGGTACTTGCCCTGAATCCCGAGGCCCAGGCGCCGGGAAATGCGTGACTGGTCATCGAACGTCAGTGCCGTGGAGTCGGCGCCGTTTTCCGAATAGCCATCGACTTCAACCTTGGCGAAGTCGGCGCTGACGAACGGCGACAGATGCCATGGGCTGCTCGCTTCTGGCGCAATGTCGTAGCCCACGCGTCCGCTGAAGGCCAGGACATAGCCGTCGGTATCGCCTTTCTCGCCGCGTTCGTTGACCCCCAGTTGGAATTTGCGTTTGAGGCTGTCGTAATCCAGATGCCCGGCGGTCACGGCGGCGTCACCCCACCAGCGGTTCTGCTGGTACTGGGCGAATGCGGTGCCCAGATAAGTGTTCAGCTTGTAGTCGGAGTCGTTGTCGCCGGCCTCGAGCTTCTGATTGTAGAAACCGGCCGCCACGCCCACACGCCAGGCGTCGTTGAGACGGTAGCTGCCGCCGATGTTCAGGTTGTAACCGTTGCCGTCGGCGCTGGCGCCGCTGCGTTGGCTGTCGAAGTCCTGATGCTGGCCGCCACCGGCGACAATCGCCCGCCATTGGCCAACGGCCTGCCAGTTTTCCCAATCTGCCAGCCACTGGTTGCGCAGTTCATCCTGATGCGAGCGCAGGGTGCCTTGGGCCATTTGCGGCAACAGGGTCGCTTCCCATGGTGCGGCCAGCAGCGAGTAGGCGTAATCGGCAATCAGGCGCTGCCCGGCTTCGGTCGGGTGGACGGCGTCGTTGTAGATCAGCTTGGACGGATCCGGGGTGGCGCTGTTGATCCCGTACCGCGCGTTCTCCGTGCAGCTGTTGCCGCTGAAGCAGGTGCCGACCAGATTCTGGTCAGTGGCCAGGCCGAACTGCGCCGGATTGGCAAATGCCTCTTTGAGCAGAACCGGGACGTTCAGCGGGATGACGTTGGCATTGACGCTCTGCAACTGGCTGACCAGTTCGGTGTTGAACTGGGCGCTGAGTTGCGAGGTGAAGGCCTGCAGCGGTGAACCGTTGATGGCCGGAGTCAGGCCGATGTCCGGCAACAGCCAGACCATGATGTAACGGGCGCCGGCGCCTTGCAGTGTGCGTACGCTGTCGACCAGTCGATCGGCAGCGGCATTCGCCTGAGGAAGACTGGTGACGCGGCCCTGGAGGAAATCGTTGCCACCCCCGGTCAGGTAATACAGGGCATTCGGGTCGGCGCGGAAACCGTTCGACGGCAGATAACCGGCGCGGGTGCGTTCGCCGGTGGCGGACTGGCTGGTGATCGAGTCGAGAATCTGGTCGGTACGGTAGCCGCCGACAGCCCAGTTGTTACCGTCCGGCTGGCCTTGGCCGGCACGAACTGCTGAGGACGAGGAGGCGGTCTGGTCCGGGGTGAAGCCGAGACGGCCTCCGAGCAATTGGGTGGAATTGAGTGAGTAGAACTCACCGCTGCCGTCCTGATAGTTCGGGCCCGTGCGGTTGGTGTAGCGTTCGGTGGCGCCGGCCGGGCCGCCGCTGTCGGTGAAAGTCCCCGCATCGCTCAGGCTGTCGCCGAAGACCACGAAATTCGAATAAGGATTGGGTGCGGCGTTCGCCTGGGCGCAGGCCATCGCGAGCAGGCATCCGGCGAGCGGTACAAACAACGTCTGTTTGATCATGAGCAAGTCCGTTTATTTATTGTTGTAGTGAACGAAACGACAGTACCAAAAACTTCCGGCGATTTGCCATCGGTCGTCAACCCTCCCATTGTTTTATCCCCCACGGCCCCGGCCATATTGCACGCTCCGCCCAGCTAAGTTACTGTGCCGAAACGTATGAACGAGACCTTCCCCGTGTTGATCACCAGCAAACTTCTGGATCAAGTCATCAAGGCACACGCCCGCTGGCGTTGGCGCGCCTGAATCTATTCTGCCGGCCCCGCCGGATCTGTATCGCTTTGCCTTCCTTGCCCGTTTGAAATGCCGCTGTGCCGACGCGACCTGCGCGCCTGACCGTGTGCAGCGCCTGGCAAGTCATCCGAAGGCTGTCTTCAAGTCAGAATTCAAGAGGTTCGAAACGCCATGTTGCTGATGATCGACAACTACGACTCCTTTACTTACAACGTTGTGCAATATCTCGGCGAGCTGGGTGCCGAGGTCAAGGTGGTGCGCAACGACGAACTGACCATCGCCGAAATCGAAGCGCTCAACCCTGAGCGGATCGTCGTATCCCCGGGCCCGTGCACGCCGACCGAAGCCGGCATTTCCATCGAAGCCATCAAGCACTTCGCCGGCAAACTGCCGATCCTCGGCGTCTGCCTCGGTCACCAGTCCATCGGTCAGGCTTTTGGCGGCGATGTCGTCCGCGCCCGGCAGGTGATGCACGGTAAGACTAGTCCGGTATTCCACGAGGACAAGGGTGTGTTTGCCGGGCTGAATCGCCCGCTGACCGTCACCCGCTATCATTCCCTGATTGTTAAACACGAAACGTTGCCCGATTGCCTGGAGCTGACGGCGTGGACCCAGCACGATGACGGTTCGGTCGACGAAATCATGGGCCTGCGTCACAAGACCCTGAATATCGAGGGCGTACAGTTCCACCCGGAATCGATCCTCACCGAACAGGGCCATGAACTGTTCGCCAACTTCCTCAAACAAACCGGCGGCACGCGCTAAGGACTTCCCATGAATATCAAGACAGCCCTGAGCCGTATCGTCGATCACCTTGACCTCAGCACCGATGAAATGCGCGACGTGATGCGCGAAATCATGACCGGCCAATGCACGGACGCGCAGATCGGCGCGTTCATGATGGCCATGCGCATGAAGAGCGAGAGCATCGACGAGATCGTCGGCGCCGTGTCGGTGATGCGCGAACTGGCGGACAAGGTCGAACTCAAGACCCTCGACGGCGTGGTCGATGTGGTCGGCACCGGCGGTGACGGGGCGAATATTTTCAACGTGTCGACCGCGTCTTCCTTTGTGGTCGCTGCTGCTGGCTGCACCGTGGCCAAACACGGTAACCGTGCCGTATCGGGCAAGAGCGGCAGTGCCGACCTGCTGGAAGCCGCCGGCATCTACCTCAACCTCACCCCGGTTCAGGTGGCGCGCTGCATCGATAACGTCGGCATCGGTTTCATGTTTGCCCAGACTCACCACAAAGCCATGAAGTACGCCGCCGGCCCGCGTCGCGATCTCGGTCTGCGCACCCTGTTCAACATGCTCGGCCCGCTTACGAATCCGGCCGGTGTGAAACATCAGGTGGTGGGCGTGTTCACCCCGGCGCTGTGCCGGCCGTTGGCTGAAGTCTTGCAGCGTCTGGGCAGCAAGCACGTGCTGGTGGTGCATTCGAAGGACGGTCTGGACGAGTTCAGCCTGGCGGCGCCGACGTTTGTCGCCGAGCTGAAAGACGATCAGATCTCCGAGTATTGGGTCGAGCCGGAAGATCTGGGCATGAAGAGCCAGAGCCTGCATGGCCTGTCGGTCGAAGGCCCGGAAGCGTCGCTGGCGCTGATCCGCGATGCACTAGGCAAGCGCAAGACCGAGAACGGCCAGAAAGCTGCCGAAATGATCGTGCTCAATGCCGGTGCGGCCCTGTACGCCGCCGACCTGGCGACAAGTCTGAAGGAGGGCGTGGCACTGGCCCACGACGCTCTGCACACCGGTCTTGCTCGGGAAAAACTCGAGGAGTTGGGTGCCTTTACCGCGGTATTCAAAGTGGAGAATGAGGGATGAGTGTACCGACGGTTCTGGAAAACATTCTGGCCCGCAAGGTTCAGGAAGTCGCCGAGCGTAGCGCCCGTGTGAGCCTGAGCGAGCTGGAAAGTCTGGCCAAGGCGGCCGATGCACCCCGTGGTTTTGCCCAGGCATTGCTGGCGCAGGCCAAGAAGAAACAACCGGCGGTGATCGCCGAAATCAAGAAGGCGTCGCCGAGCAAGGGCGTGATCCGTGAGAACTTCGTTCCCGCCGATATCGCCAAAAGCTACGAGAAGGGCGGGGCGACCTGCCTGTCGGTGCTGACCGACATCGACTACTTCCAGGGCGCCGATGCCTACCTGCAACAGGCCCGTGCAGCCTGCTCGCTGCCGGTGATCCGCAAGGACTTCATGATCGATCCGTACCAGATCGTCGAAGCCCGTGCCTTGGGCGCCGATTGCGTGTTGTTGATCGTCTCCGCACTGGATGACGTGAAAATGGCCGAACTGGCGTCGGTCGCCAAAGACGTCGGCCTCGATGTGTTGGTGGAAGTGCACGACGGCGATGAGCTGGAACGCGCGTTGAAAACCCTCGACACGCCGCTGGTCGGGGTCAACAACCGCAATCTGCACACCTTTGACGTGAGCCTGGAAACCACCCTCGACCTGCTGCCGCGCATTCCGCGTGATCGTCTGGTCATCACCGAGAGCGGCATCCTCAACCGTGCCGATGTCGAGTTGATGGAAATCAGCGATGTTTACGCGTTCCTGGTCGGCGAAGCGTTCATGCGCGCCGAAAGTCCGGGCATCGAACTGCAGCGTCTGTTCTTCCCTGAACGCGGCGTTCCGGTGAGCGGTTCGACCCTCGACTGATCGAGTCTTTGCAGGCGCCCGTCCCCCTGTGGGAGCGGGCTTGCCCGCGAAGGCGGCATAAGATTCACCTCAGACTCAACGTCCTATGGAAACCTTATGATCCCCACATCCCTGACCATCGAAGCCGGCCTGCAAGCCGAACAGGATCTGCTGGCCTCGGTCTGCGCGGGCGATGCCGAATTCGGCTTGTTGTTCTGGCAGCCCAGCGACCGCGCTTTGGTCATGCCGCGCCGTTTGAATCGCCTCTCCGGATTCGATCACGCCTGCGAAGTCTCCGCCGCGGCCGGTTGGCCGGTGTTGCTGCGTGAAACCGGCGGCGAACCGGTTCCGCAATCGGCGTCGACCATCAATATTGCGCTGGTCTACGCACCGCCTCGCAGTGAAGGCGATCTGAACCGCATCGAAACCGGTTACCGGAGGTTGTGTGATCCGATCTGTGAGTTGCTGGATGAGTTGGGCGGCACTTCGTCGTTGGGTGAAATCGACGGTGCGTTCTGCGACGGTCGCTTCAACGTCAATCTCGGCGGTCGCAAGATGGTCGGCACCGCTCAGCGCTGGCGCCAGAGTCAGGGTGGTCAGCGTCCGGTGGGATTGGTGCACGGGGCGATGCTGGTGGATGACGAACGTGAGTCGATGGTCGCGGCGGTCAACCGATTCAACGAGGCGTGTGGCCTGGAGCAGCGGGTCCGTGCCGCCAGCCACATCGCTCTGCACGAAAAATTCCCGGCGCCCCATGCACTGGCGCGTCTCGATGAACTCTTCCGTTTGATGCTGGCGCAGGTCTACGCCGGCTGAGCTTTGGAACTCAGCGAGTGCCGAAGACCACCATGGTCTTGCCTTTCACATCGACCAGGTTGCGCTCCTCAAGATCCTTGAGCACGCGACCGACCATCTCTCGAGAACAACCGACAATCCGGCCGATTTCCTGACGGGTCACCTTGATCTGCATGCCGTCCGGGTGAGTCATGGCGTCCGGTTGTTTGCACAGCTCCAGCAGGCAGCGAGCGACACGACCGGTGACGTCGAAGAACGCCAGGTCGCCGACCTTGCGTGTGGTGTTGCGCAGGCGTTGTGCGATTTGTCCGCTGAGGACGTAAAGAATGTCCGGATCCTGTTGCGACAACTCGCGGAACTTGGCGTAGCTGATTTCCGCGACTTCGCATTCAACCTTGGCCCGCACCCAGGCGCTGCGCTGCTGTTCCTGGCCGGCTTCTTCGAACAGGCCCAGCTCGCCGAAGAAATCCCCTGCATTCAGGTACGCGATGATCATCTCGCGGCCGTCGTCATCCTCGATCAGGATCGTGACCGAACCGCGGATGATGAAGTACAGCGTGTCGGAGCGATCCCCGGCGCAGATGATGTTGCTCTTGGCCGCGTGACGGCGGCGCTGGCAATGCATCAGCAGCTTGTCGAGGTTCTTGATTTTGGGTGTGGGGGTAATACCAACCATGGTTGTATCCCGAAAAGACTGCACGGTTATATTTGGTTTTTATATGAGGCGCTGAGGCGGTCGCTACACAGTCTGGCGAAGGCGCCAGTGAATTGGCGCCAGCTTACCAGACACTTCGTCGAAATTTCGAGAAATCACCTACGTTAAAGGTGCATTCGTCCTAGGAACGTGCTCGCTGTCCGGGCGGGGCCCTGTGCTAAGCTGGCGACCCTTTTTTCTACAGTGGAGTCTTGGCGATGAAGGCACGCATCCAATGGGCTGGCGAAGCCATGTTCCTCGGCGAATCCGGCAGCGGTCATGTCGTGGTCATGGATGGTCCGCCGGACGCCGGTGGTCGTAATCTGGGTGTCCGCCCCATGGAAATGCTCCTGCTGGGTGTCGGCGGTTGCAGCAATTTCGACGTGGTCAGCATTTTGAAGAAGTCCCGTCAGGCCGTTGAAAGCTGCGAAGCCTTTCTGGATGCCGAACGCGCGACCGAAGATCCGAAAGTGTTCACCAAGATCCACATGCACTTCGTGGTCAAGGGCCGGGGCCTGAAAGAAGCCCAGGTCAAACGCGCCATCGAACTGTCTGCGGAGAAGTATTGCTCGGCCTCGATCATGCTCGGCGCGGCTGGCGTAGCGATCACCCACGACTACGAAATCGTTGAACTCGGCTGAGCCGACATTCAACTATCATAAAAGCAGTGCAGACTCTGGCGATCCCCCGCTGACGTCTGCATAATGCGCCACTTTTTTCAGGGCCGTGATCAGTCAACCGACGGGTCATCCGCCTGAACAGATAACCAAAATCGCCATCGCGAAGAGGTGTTAACCGTCCTACGCAGGTGCGTTGTTCGCACTTGACGGGCATGCTTGATCACGCGGCCGTGCCGCATACATAGAGAGTTTTTAACGGTGAAAAGCAAACTCAAGCTCCACGGGTTCAATAACCTGACAAAGACCTTGAGCTTCAACATCTATGACATCTGCTACGCGGAAACCCCGCAAGACCAGCAGGCTTACGTCGAGTACATCAATCAAGAGTACAACGCCGAACGCCTGACGCAGATCCTCACGGAAGTTGTCGAAATCATTGGTGCCAACATTCTGAACATTGCGAGTCAGAACTATGAGCCTCAGGGTGCCAGCGTCACGATTCTGATCTCGGAAGAGCCGGTGACCCCGACCGAAAGCCAGATCGAAGAATCCCCGGGCCCGTTGCCCGAAATCATCCTGGCCCACCTCGACAAGAGCCACATCACGGTGCACACCTACCCGGAAATCCATCCGGACGCCGGTATCGCGACCTTCCGTGTGGACATCGACGTGTCGACCTGTGGTGTCATTTCACCGCTCAAAGCGCTCAACTTCCTCATTCACCAGTTCGATTCGGACATCGTGACCGTGGATTACCGTGTGCGCGGCTTCACCCGTGACGTTGAAGGTAACAAGCACTTCATCGACCACGAGATCAACTCGATCCAGAACTACCTCTCCGAAGACACCCGCGACGCGTATCAGATGACCGACGTGAACGTGTATCAGGAAAACCTGTTCCACACCAAGATGCTGCTGAAGAACTTCGAACTGGACAACTACCTGTTCGGCGACGCCACCAGCAATCTGTCTTCCGAGCAACGTGCTCAGGTGACCGAGCGTGTGAAGCACGAAATGCTGGAAATCTTCTACGCGCGCAATATGCCGAGCTAAGAAATCCAGGCACAAAAAAAGGCGACTGCTTTGCGGCAGTCGCCTTTTTTATGGGCGTTTTTCAGATCCGGTAAGTGCTCTTGGTCATCACTTTGGCCAGCAGGCTCATGCCGAACTTCACCGGCGCCGGAAAGCGGAAACCGCCAGCCTCCAATGCACTTTCCGCATGATGCTCTTCATCAATACGCATCTGCTCCAGAATCGCCCGGGATTTTTCGTCCTCGGCCGGGAGTTGCTCCAGATGCTCGTTCAGATGCTTGCAGACCTGATGCTCGGTCGCCGCGACAAACCCGAGGCTGACCTTGTCGCTGATCAGCCCGGCCACTGCACCGATGCCGAACGACATGCCATAGAACAGCGGATTGAGCACGCTGGTGTGGCTGCCCAGCTGGTGAATGCGCTGTTCGCACCAGACTAGATGATCGATCTCTTCTTCGGCCGCATGCTCCATGGCCTCGCGCACCTGTGGCAGCTTGGCGGTCAGCGCCTGGCCCTGATACAGCGCCTGGGCGCAGACTTCACCGGTGTGGTTGATGCGCATCAGGCCGGCGACATGGCGGGTGTCTTCATCGCTCATTTGCACATCGGGCTGCACGATCGCCGGCGACGGACGGTACGGCTGGCCGCTGAAGGGCAGCAGGGTACGCATCGCGGCATCGGCTTGCAGCAGAAGACGATCAATGGGCGAGTAGTGACGTTGGGTAGTCATGCTGACCTCCGGGAAGAATCTCGGCGGCCAGTTTAACCGAATCGGCCGGGGAAGGTTTGCGCTGGGTCATGTGGGAGCGGGGCGCTCCCACCGATCGTTGGGTTCAATCAGCCCGGCGGCCAGTTCATCTGGCGTTGACCGAGCACGTGCATGTGAATGTGGTAGACAGTCTGCCCGCCCATTTCATTGCAGTTCATCACCACCCGGAAGCCTTCCTCGCAACCCAGTTCCAGCGCCAGACGCTGGGCGGTGAACAGGATATGCCCGGCCAGTGCCTTGTCGTCTTCGGTCAGGTCATTGAGGGTGCGTACCGGTTTCTTCGGGATCACCAGAAAATGCACCGGTGCCTGTGGGGCGATATCGTGGAACGCCAGAACCTGGTCGTCCTCGTAAATGATCTTCGCCGGGATTTCCCGGTTGATGATCTTGGTGAACAGAGTATCCACAGCTGTTTTCTCCGTTGTTTGGGCTGGCCTGAGTGTACTCATAGGGGGATTAGCCCGCCCAGTGTTTTGCCGTAGGGCTTTTCAGCGCGGGCAGTAAGCCTTGTTGACCATGCCGACAATCGTGCGATTGAGCCAGCGCGAACCGAGCCGTGGCAGAAAGGCGAACCAGCGGTTTCGGCGTCCGGGAATGATGATCGCGCGGTTTTTCTCCAGGGCGCGCACGGTATACAGCGCGACCTCCTCGGGGCTCATCAGCAGTTTGCTGGCGTTGAGTTTGTCGTTGTTCAGTTGCGCGGTGCGAAAGAACGCGGTGCGGGTCGGACCGGGACAGAGCACCGACACCTTGACCGCACACTTCTTCAATTCCACCCGCAGTGCTTCCGAGAAGTGCAGAACATACGCCTTGCTGGCGTAATAGGTGCTCATCCACGGCCCGGGGTTGAAGGCCGCCACCGACGCGACATTGAGAATCTGCCCGCCACCCTGCAACGCCATGCTGTTGCCGATGGCATGGCAGAGGCGGGTGAGCGCGAGGATGTTCACTTCGATCAGGTCCTGCTCGGTCATCCAGTCCTGGGCCAGGAACGGGCCGCAAGTACCGATGCCGGCACAGTTGACCAGCAGATCGATCTGCCGGTCGCCTTCTTCAAGCTCCAGCAGAAAGCCGGACAGGCGCAGCGGCTCGCCGAGATCACAGGCGCGGAACAGCACCTCCACGCCGAAGCGTTGGGTCAGTTCAATCGCAATGCTTTCCAGCTGATCACGCTGGCGGGCCACCAGAATCAGGCTGCGGCCACGGCGCGCCAGGGCTTCGGCCATGGCCAGGCCGATGCCGCTGGAGGCGCCGGTGATCAGAGCGTAACGGGTCATGCAAATCTCCATCGCAACAGCGCCGCGCCGTCGACGCAGGTGTCACGGCGGGGAGCGTTGTTCATTCTTTCGCAGAGTCTACAGGGGCGAGAGCAGCTTCGGCTGCATCGTCTGCCGAATTCGCGGCCGGCTCGACTTCGACATCGATTTCATCGGTGGTCACCGAACCGCTCTCATAGCTGCTTTCAAGACTGCTTTCGTATTCCTGCTGGATGGCGGTAATCCCACCCAGCAAGCCGCCCATGAAAAACAGCCCGATAAACACGATCCACAAAGAGCACAGCACTTTGACTGCCGTACTGTTCGGCGGAGGTGGTGGGCCATAGCGGTTGGCGCCGGTATTGCCCGGCACGACCATGATCACCAGCGGGAAGAAGCTGCCCACGAACGGAACAAGGGTCAGCAGCCAGAGCCATCCCGACCAGCCGATATCGTGCAAGCGCTGAATGCTGAACAGGATGCCGACGATCGCGAAGGCCAGGAACAGGAAGAAGGCGAGGAGACCGCCGATGATCAGCCCCGTCGTCGAGTCGGCGCTGACCAGGCCCAGGCCGATCAGCGCGAACACGCTGACGATTGGCAGGGTTACCAGGCTCAACACCATCGACCAAGCCAGGTAACGCAAACGGCCGATCCGGCCCTCGACGCTGAACGGCTTTAGCGGCGCGAACGCCGGCAGGCTTTCACCGACAGCGGCGCGAGGGGGCGCATAAGGCGAGTCAGGCTCCGCGACGGCGGCGCTTTGCTCGTGGACATCCGACAGATTCAGCTCGATGGGCGTTTCCGCTTCGATCCGGGCGTCGATCCCGGTCTTGCCCAGCGCTTGCAGATAGGTCTGCGCATCGCTGTGCGACAGATCACGCTTGAGCGCGACGGTGCGGCCATTGAACAGGCGCTCGATGGCGGCGACATCGCTTTTGAACAGATCGGCCAGGTTCAATTTGGCCGTGGTGATATCGACGCCGGGCTGGAGCGCGCCGTCGAAAACGATCTTGTAACGGGGTTCGCTCATGGCCGAGGCATCCTTGTCGCGAGATAAATTGAGTCTAAGGCCAGTCAGACAGCGACCGGCCAGGTTTCATTCAGCGCGGCCAGCGTTTCGGCAGTTGCGCTGCGTGCTCCAGGGCTTGGCGGTACTCGGCATCGAGACGCGCCACCAGTTGATCCACGCTTGGCAGATCGTCGATTTGCCCCACGCCCTGACCCGCAGACCACACGGTTTTCCAGGCCTTGGCTTCGTCGTTGATCGGCTTGAGCTTGTCGCCGAAATTCACTTCACCCTTGCCTTGCAGGGCTGCCATGTCGAAACCGGCGGCCTCCAGGCTTTGGCGCATGAAGCTGGCCGGAACACCGGACACGGCAGGAGTATGAATGATGTCGGCGGCTTTGGCAGTCAGCAGCATCTGCTTGTAGGCGTCAGGCGCATGACTTTCAGTGGTGCCGATAAATCGCGTGCCGAAGTAGGCCAGATCCGCGCCGAGCAGTTGTGCGGCGAGAATCTCATGCCCATGGTTCAAACATCCTGCAAGCAACAGGGTCTTGTCGAAGAACTCGCGGATCTCGGCGATCAGCGAAAACGGGCTCCAGGTCCCGGCGTGCCCACCGGCACCGGCTGCAACAGCGATCAAACCATCGACGCCGGCCTCGGCGGCTTTCTCGGCATGGCGGCGGGTCGTCACGTCGTGGAAGACCAGGCCGCCGTAACTGTGTACGGCGTCTACCACTTCCTTCACTGCGCCGAGGCTGGTGATGACGATGGGCACCTTGTGCTCGACGCAGATGTTCAGATCCGCCTCCAGACGTGGATTGCTCTTGTGAACAATCAGATTCACGGCATAAGGCGCCGGGTTCTCCAGTGTCGCCAGTCCCGCTTCGATCTGCTCCAGCCAGGCCTTGAATCCGCTGCTTTCGCGTTGATTCAGCGCCGGAAAGCTGCCGACCACGCCGTTACGGCAGCACGCCAGCACCAGTTCGGGGTTGGATATCAGGAACATCGGCGCCGCCACCACAGGCAGACGCAGACGTTGTTCGAGCAGTGCGGGCAGCGACATCGGAAGTACCCCGGAAAGTTGTATTTGTTGAAGTTAGAACGGCTTGACCACGACCAGAATTACGATAGCCAGCAATAGCAGAACCGGCACTTCATTGAACCAGCGATAAAAGACATGGCTGCGGGTGTTCTCGCCACGGGCAAAACGTTTTACCTGCGCGCCGCACATGTGGTGGTAACCGATCAACAGCACGACCAGGGTCAGTTTGGCGTGGATCCAGCCACCGCTGCTAAAGATGCTCGGGTTGAGATAGATCAGCCAGCCGCCGAAGATCAGCGCGGCGATCATCGCCGGGCCCATGATGCCGCGATAGAGCTTGCGCTCCATGATGCTGAAGCGTTCCTTGCTGATCGTGTCTTCACTTTGCGCGTGATAAACGAACAGTCGCGGCAGATAGAACAGCCCGGCAAACCAGCACACGATGCTGACGATATGTAGCGCTTTGATCCACAGATAGAGCATTTTTGGTTATTCCCTGATTCACGGTAAGCCGGATAGTAGAGGCTTGAGCGTCCGCACGTCACCTTGACGGTTGTCGCAGGGGCGCGCGGCCCCTATTATCGACGGCTTTCCAGTGGGTTCGTTGAGGGCAGGTTTATGGTCAAGGTCGGAATCGTCGGCGGCACGGGTTACACCGGTGTCGAACTGCTGCGTCTGTTGGCGCAGCATCCGCAGGCAGAAGTGGTGGTGATCACTTCCCGATCCGAGGCCGGTCTGGCCGTGGCTGACATGTACCCGAACCTGCGCGGTCACTATGACGGTCTGGCATTCAGCGTACCGGACATCAAGACGCTGGGCGCTTGCGACGTGGTGTTCTTCGCGACTCCGCACGGCGTTGCTCACGCACTGGCCGGCGAATTGCTGGCGGCCGGCACCAAGGTCATCGACCTGTCGGCAGACTTCCGTCTGCAGGACGCCGATGAATGGTCCAAGTGGTACGGCCAGCCGCACGGCGCGCCAGAGCTGCTGGACGAAGCGGTTTACGGCTTGCCGGAAGTCAATCGCGAGCAGATCAAGAAAGCACGCCTGATCGCGGTGCCGGGTTGCTATCCGACCGCGACGCAGCTGGGTTTCCTTCCGTTGCTTGAGGCGGGCATTGCCGACGCTTCGCACCTGATCGCCGACTGCAAGTCCGGTGTCAGCGGTGCCGGTCGTGGTGCTGCCGTAGGCTCGCTGTACTCCGAGACGTCGGAAAGCATGAAGGCCTATGCGGTGAAAGGTCACCGTCATCTGCCGGAAATTCGTCAGGGGCTGCGTCGTGCTGCAGGCAAGGACGTCGGTCTGACTTTTGTGCCTCACCTGACGCCGATGATTCGTGGCATTCACTCCACGCTCTACGCGACTGTGGTGGACCGCTCGGTGGATCTGCAGGCGCTGTTCGAGAAACGTTATGCCAATGAGCCGTTCGTCGACGTGATGCCGGCTGGCAGCCATCCGGAAACCCGCAGCGTGCGTGGCGCCAACGTCTGCCGCATCGCCGTTCACCGTCCGCAGGATGGCGATCTGGTGGTGGTGCTGTCGGTGATCGACAACCTGGTCAAGGGCGCGTCGGGTCAGGCCGTGCAGAACATGAACATCCTGTTCGGTCTGGATGAGCGTTTTGGCCTGTCCCACGCCGGCATGCTGCCGTAACGACTGATCTTGCTTGGTAAAAAGGCCCGTCTAACGGGCCTTTTTGCATTCTGGTCGGTTGATCTGCTTTATTGATATACCGTAACAATAGTTGACCGATTTTCTAGGACAAGCGGATAATGCGCGTCATCACGCATTATGGCGGCGTAACGCCGGGAGATAGTCAGCATGAGCGTCGAATCCTTCACCCCCACGGCTTTGCAATTCACTCAAGGTGCCGCGCACAAGGTGAAGAGCCTGGTCGATGAAGAGGGGAATGATCGCTTGAAGCTGCGCGTATTCGTTACGGGCGGCGGTTGTTCAGGGTTTCAGTACGGCTTCACCTTCGATGAAGATGTGGCCGAGGACGACACCATCGTCGAGCGCGAAGGCGTCAGTCTGGTGGTTGATCCGATGAGCTTCCAGTACCTGGCAGGTGCCGAGGTGGATTATCAGGAGGGTCTGGAAGGTTCGCGTTTCGTGATCAAGAACCCGAATGCCACCACCACTTGTGGTTGCGGCTCCTCGTTCTCGATCTGATAGCGTTTCACCAACACAATAAAACGCCGCAGAACCTCACGGTTCTGCGGCGTTTTGTTATCTGCGATTTGTCAGTTGGGGTAGATGGCGCCGAGTACGCGTAGGCCTTTGGCGCCGGTGACGCTCGGGCGATTGGCGGCGATCCCTTCCAGACAGCAGTGAGCCAGCCAGGCGAAGGCCATGGCCTCGACCCAGTCCGGATCAATGCCATGAGTCGACGTGCTGGCGACCTTGGCGTTCGGCAGCAACCCGGCCAGACGATTCATCAGTGTTGCGTTGTGAGCGCCACCGCCGCAGACCAGCAGTTCCCGAGTGTCGGACTGAGCGCTTTGCAGTGAATCGACAATAGTCAGTGCGGTGAGCTCCAGCAGCGTCGCTTGCACGTTCTCCGCCGGGAACACTGGCAGGCGCGAAAGGTGTTGCTCCAGCCAGGGCAGGTTGAAGACTTCGCGGCCGGTGCTCTTTGGGCCTTGCGTCACGAAAAACGGATCGCTGAGCAGGGCTTTCAGCAGGGTGGGCTCAACCTTGCCGCTGGCTGCCCATTGCCCGTTGCGGTCGTAGTTCTCGCCCCATTGCTGATGAATCCAGGCATCCATCAGCACATTCCCAGGCCCACAGTCGAAACCGGCTACAGGCTTGTTCGGCTCAATCAGACTGAGATTGCTGAAACCGCCGACATTCAGGACCGCGCGGTTACCGGTACGCTCTTCGAACAACGCTTCATGAAAGGCCGGAACCAGCGGGGCCCCCTGGCCACCGGCGGCTACATCGCGGCTACGGAAGTCGCTGACGACGGTGATGCCGGTCAGTTCGGTGAGCAGGGCGGGGTTACCGATCTGTACGGTGAAACCGCGTGCCGGTTCATGGCGAATGGTCTGGCCGTGGCTGCCGATCGCGCGAATGGCTTCAGGCTTGAGCTGTTGCTGTTCGAGGAGGGTATGGATCCCTTGCGCGGCGAGCTTCACCCAATTCTGCTGGGCAATCGCTGAACGGGCGATTTCGTCAGGGCCGCTGGCGCACAAGCCAAGCAGCTCGGCGCGCAGGGTGTCAGGCATAGGGATGTAGTGCGTGGCGACCAGATTGATCGCCGAGGATTGCTCGATCAGGGCGATGTCCAGCCCGTCGAGACTGGTGCCGGACATCACGCCGATATAAAGAGCCATGGCTTAACGTTTGCTCGAAGCCAGCATGGTGGCTTTTTCCTGATCCATACGAGCCATCAGTGGCTGGCTCTGCGCCAGGAAGCGGGCGCGTTCGGATTTGGCGATCGGGTCGGCCATCGGCAGCTTCTGGCCCAATGGATCGACGTGGACACCGTTGACCTGGAACTCATAGTGCAGGTGCGGACCGGTGGACAGGCCGGTGGTGCCGATGTAACCGATCACTTGGCCCTGTTTAACTGTGCCGCCGGTCTTCACGCCCTTGGCGAAGCCCTGCATGTGGCCATACAGCGTACGGTAAGTGTTGCCGTGCTGGATGATCACGGTGTTGCCGTAACCGCCGCGACGGCCGGCCAGCAGCACTTTGCCGTCGCCGGCAGCCTTGATTGGCGTACCGCGTGGAGCGGCGTAGTCGACGCCTTTGTGGGCGCGGATCTTGTTGAGGATCGGGTGTTTGCGGCCCATGGAAAATTTAGAGCTGATGCGGGCGAAGTCCACCGGTGTACGGATGAACGCCTTGCGCATGCTGTTGCCATCGGCGGTGTAATAGCTGCTGATGCCCTGCTTGTTGGTGTAACGCACGGCGGTGTAAGTCTTGCCGCGGTTGGTGAAGCGGGCGGACAGTATCGGCCCGTTGCCAACGGCTTTGCCGTTGACCACTTTCTGTTCATAGATCACATCGAACTCGTCACCCTGGCGGATATCCTGGGCGAAGTCGACGTCGTAGCCAAAGACACTGGCCATGTCCATGGTCAGGCTGTGGGAAAGGCCTGCGCGGGCGGCGGACTGCGACAGCGAGCTGTTGATCACACCGTGTACATAAGCGGTGCGAACAGTCGGTTTGGCGGTAACGCGGTTGAACACATAACCCTTGTCATTCTTGGTCAGGGTGATGGTTTCAACGTCGCTGATCTTGCTGTGCAGGTTGGTCAGCTGACCTTGTGGATTCAATTCGAATTCGAGTTTCTGGCCATGTTTGAGCTGACTGAACTGCTTGGCTTGTCTATCACTGGCCAGCACTTCATGGACGGCCGCGGCCGGGAGGCCGACTTTCTCGAACAGTGTAGAAAGCGTATCGCCCTTGGAGACGATCACTTCCCTGTGATTTGGGGCCTTCTTTTCTTCAGCTACCGGTGTCGGCGCTGGTGCGGCCTGAGCGGTTTCCTGCGTCTCTTCGGCGCTGTTTTCGATCTGTGCGAAAGGGGAAGCTACGGACTCATTTGTGGCTTGAGCTGCGTCGGCAGCGTCTTGATCTTGTGTCAGTTGTTCAGCAGGACTTTCCAGTTCAAGGCTCAGCGTTGTCTTTTTGGCTTCAACATCACTGGATGGAAACACCAGGAGCGCCAAGCTGAGAAGGGCGGCGATCCCACTTGCGGCGAGCAGGTGGGTCTTCGGGTAAAGCGGTGGCGCTTTAGACGGTTCAGTGGTCATAAGTAATTTGACTTTGAAAAAGATGAATTGGAAAAGATGAATGACATGATGAAGATGAAATAACTGTATAAAATATAACCAAATCATCTCTGAAGCAAGTCTGCGGACGCCCTGTCCGTGGATTGGTGTCCGTGCGCCGGGCAAAACTTGTATTTGGTGCGCGATCTTGTATGGTTGGTTCCCTTTGAATCTGAGCCTTGCGGGTCTGTTATGAAGTCGGTTGAAGAGCAGCTAGCGCTGATTAAACGTGGTGCGGAAGAACTGTTGGTCGAGTCCGAGCTGATCGAAAAGCTCAAGCGTGGCCAGCCGCTGCGAATCAAGGCCGGCTTCGATCCAACTGCGCCGGATCTGCACCTTGGTCACACTGTGCTTATTAATAAGCTGCGCCAGTTCCAGGAGCTGGGGCATCAAGTGATCTTCCTTATTGGTGATTTCACCGGAATGATCGGTGATCCGAGCGGCAAGAGCGCCACTCGCCCTCCATTGACCCGTGAGCAGGTTCTGGAAAACGCCGAGACCTACAAGGCCCAGGTGTTCAAGATTCTTGATCCGACGAAAACCGAAGTCGCGTTCAACTCCACCTGGATGGATCAGATGGGGCCTGCGGACTTTATTCGTCTGACTTCGCAGTACACCGTTGCTCGTATGCTCGAGCGTGATGACTTCGACAAGCGCTACACCACCAATCAGCCGATTGCCATTCACGAATTCCTCTATCCGCTGGTGCAGGGTTATGACTCGGTTGCTTTGCGCGCTGACGTTGAACTGGGTGGTACCGATCAGAAGTTCAACCTGCTGATGGGGCGTGAGCTGCAGCGTGGTTACGGCCAGGAAGCGCAGTGCATCCTGACGATGCCGTTGCTTGAAGGTCTGGATGGCGTGAAGAAGATGTCCAAGTCGCTGGGCAACTACGTCGGTATCCAGGAAGCGCCGGGTGTCATGTACAGCAAGCTGGTCTCGATTCCTGATGCGTTGATGTGGCGTTACTTCGAGTTGCTCAGCTTCCGTTCAATGGATGAGATCAATGCGTTCCGTGCTGATGTGGAGGTCGGCGCTAATCCTCGCGATATCAAGATCAAGCTGGCCGAGGAGATTGTTGCGCGCTTCCACGGTGAAGAGGCTGCGGCCAATGCTCACCGTGGTGCGGGTAACCGTATGAAGGATGGCGAGCTGCCGGATGATCTGCCAGAGATCGAACTGACAGCTGCCGAGGATATGCCGATTGCTGCTGTCCTTAATAAGGCGGGTCTGGTGAAGAACTCGGCAGCTGCTCGTGATCTGCTGGCTTCCGGTGGTGTGCGTGTAGATGGTGAGGTGGTTGATCGTTCCTTTATATATGTACTGGGCGCGACTCACGTTTGCCAGGCCGGCAAGAAGGCTTTCGCACGGATTACGCTGAAATCTGAGTAAAGTTGAAATAAGGGGTTGACGGCGAATTCCAGAGGTCTATAATTCGCCCCACTTCCGGCGCAGTCGAAACGGAAAACTCCTTAAGATTCAATGAGTTAAGTAAGTTTCGATAGTGGATCGCTTCAGTTCATCGAAGCCTGGAAGGAGTTGGAAATGCCGGTTTTCTGGTGCTTTCAACGGTTCGATCTTCTCGGTCGAAGGCGGAGAAAAAGAGGTGTTGACAGCAGCGTGTAACGCTGTAGAATTCGCCTCCCGCTAACGAGAGATCGGAAGCGCAAGTGGTTGAAGTTGTTGAAGAAATCTTCGAAAACTTCTGAAAATAATCACTT
>NZ_FOYE01000012.1:0-100273 GCF_900115915.1 Pseudomonas sp. NFIX49
GATCGAGGTGTGCAGTACTGCTCGGCGCTTTATCAAAAGCTCCATGCCAAGCATGGCATTACGTGCTCAATGACTGATGGCTACGACTGCTACCAAAACGCCTTGGCAGAGCGGGTCAACGGCATCTTGAAGACAGAGCTCTTGCTCCACCGGCCGACAGACTTGGCGCAAGCGGAGCAAATGGTGCGGGAGGCGATCCTGATCTACAACCAGGAGCGCCCTCACCTGTCCTTAAAATACAAAACGCCCGATGCAGTGCATCGGGCGTTAGGATGAGACAGGTGTAAACCTATTTCAGGACTAGACAAGTTTTCAGAACACCACGCCTTGGCTGCGCAGGTAGTCGTCGTAGGTGCCGCTGAAGTCGGTCACGCCGTTCGGGCTCAGCTCGATGATGCGGGTGGCCAGGGACGATACGAACTCACGGTCGTGGCTGACGAAAATCAACGTGCCCGGGTAGTTTTCCAGCGCCAGGTTCAGCGCCTCGATCGATTCCATGTCCAGGTGGTTGGTCGGTTCGTCCATCACCAGCACGTTCGGCTTTTGCAGGATCAGCTTGCCGAACAGCATGCGGCCTTGCTCACCACCGGAAATCACTTTCACCGACTTGAGGATTTCGTCGTTGGAGAACAGCATGCGACCCAGGGTGCCACGGATCACTTGCTCGCCCTGAGTCCACTGACCCATCCAGTCGAACAGGCTGACGTCGTCTTCGAAATCGTGGGCGTGGTCCTGAGCGTAGTAGCCCAGCTCCGCGCTTTCGGTCCACTTCACCGAACCTGCGTCCGGGGTCAGTTCGCCCATCAGCGTGCGCAGCAGGGTGGTCTTGCCGATACCGTTCGGGCCGATGATCGCCACGCGCTCGCCGGCTTCAACTGTGAAGCTGAAGTTCTTGAACAGGGTCTTGCCGTCGAAGCCCTTGGACATCTGCTCGATGGTCACAGCCTGGCGGTGCAGCTTCTTGGTCTGTTCGAAACGGATGAACGGGCTCACGCGGCTCGATGGCTTGACCTCGGCCAGCTGGATCTTGTCGATCTGCTTGGCGCGGGAAGTGGCCTGCTTGGCTTTCGAGGCGTTGGCCGAGAAGCGGCTGACGAACGTTTGCAGTTCGGCGATCTGGGCTTTCTTCTTGGCGTTGTCCGACAGCAGTTGCTCGCGGGACTGGGTCGCCGCGGTCATGTACTCGTCGTAGTTGCCCGGGAACAGACGCAGCTCGCCGTAGTCCAGGTCGGCCATGTGGGTGCAGACGCTGTTCAGGAAGTGACGGTCGTGGGAAATGATGATCATGGTGCTGTTACGCGCCGTCAAAATCGTTTCCAGCCAGCGGATGGTGTTGATGTCCAGGTGGTTGGTCGGTTCGTCGAGCAGCAGCACTTCCGGATCGGAGAACAGTGCCTGAGCCAACAGAACACGCAGCTTCCAGCCCGGCGCGACTTCGGTCATCGGGCCGAAGTGCTGTTCCAGCGGAATGCCCAGACCCAGCAGCAGTTCACCGGCGCGAGATTCGGCGGTGTAGCCGTCCATCTCGGCGAACTCGGTTTCCAGCTCGGCCACGGCCATGCCGTCTTCTTCGCTCATTTCCGGCAGCGAGTAGATGCGATCGCGCTCGGCCTTGACCTTCCACAGCTCTTCGTGACCCATGATCACCGTGTCGATCACGGTGAATTCTTCGTAGGCGAACTGATCCTGGCGCAATTTACCCAAGCGTACATTCGGCTCCAGCATGACCTGGCCGCCGGATGGCTCGAGGTCGCCGCCGAGGATCTTCATGAAGGTTGACTTGCCGCAACCGTTGGCGCCGATCAGGCCGTAGCGGTTGCCGCCATTGAATTTGACCGAAACGTTTTCAAACAGCGGCTTGGCGCCGAACTGCATGGTGATGTTAGCTGTAGAAATCAAAGGTTTTTCCTGCGAAGCGTGCTGAGTAGCGAGGGTGCAGCCGGAGCGCTTGGCCCGAGTCGAAGTGCGCTGAGGCGGGGCAATCCCGTCATCAACCAAGGGGGGCGCGTAAAGTTTGGCGGCGATTGTACTGGTCTGGCTCTTTAAACGATAGGGCGGTGACATTCCGATTGCCGTTTGGCGCAATCGCGAGACAGTTTTTCACAGATGAAGGTTCACTATTGGTTACAAACTGTGGCTAAAATGCCATCCATTCACCCAATGCCTTGTCCGGCATGGGCTCAAGGATGCGCCACCGGGACGTTTTTTTGATTTCAGACCACTGCCACAGACCTTGGGCCACAGCCCGAAAGGCGCGCAGTTTGTTCACTTCTGACGTGTGACGATTTCCGTGAAACTCATCATTGCCGCTGTATATGTCATTTCCATTGCGTACGTTCACCTGCGCGGTCGCGTACGCCACAAACTCGGTCGTCAACTGAGCGATCACTCTTCGTTCCTGGCACCGATCAACTGCTTCCTTTATCTGTTCTCGAAAAAGCCCAACACGCCTTACCTTGATCCAAAGGACTTTCCCGATCTGACTCCGTTGCAGACCCACTGGGAAGAAATCCGTGAAGAAGGTCGTAACCTGCTGCGCGCCGGCGAAATCAAACGTTCCAACCAGTACGACGACGTCGGTTTCAACTCGTTCTTCAAGACCGGCTGGAAGCGTTTCTACCTGAAGTGGTACGGCGACAGCCACCCGTCGGCGCTGCAACTGTGCCCGCGCACCACCGAACTGGTGCAGAGCATCGGCTCGATCAAGGCTGCGATGTTCGCCGAGCTGCCGCCGGGCTCGAAACTGGTGCGTCACCGCGACCCGTACGCCGGTTCCTACCGTTATCACCTGGGCCTGGAAACGCCGAACGACGCCGGTTGCTACATCAACGTCGATGGCGAGAACTATCACTGGCGCGATGGCGAAGCGGTGATGTTCGACGAGACGTTCATTCATTACGCGGAAAACACCACCGACCAGAACCGCATCATCCTGTTCTGTGACATCGAGCGCCCGATGAAGTATCGCTGGGCGGCGGCGTTCAACCGCTGGTTCAGCCGCACCGTGATGTCGGCGGCCGGTGCGCCGAACGATGCGGGTGACCGCACCGGTGGCATCAACCGGTTATTTACCAAAATCTACAAGATTCGCCTGCGCGGAAAAGAGCTCAAAAAGCGCAATCGCAAACTCTACTACATGGAAAAGTGGGCGATCTTCGGCGGTCTGCTGGCGATCTTCATCTTGATCTGACGAATCGGGCGACTGTTAAAGACAGTCGCCCGATTTCATTTTCATGAGGCCTTTTTGGTTTTCTTCGCCGCTGTTGTCTTGCTGGCGGTCTTCTTCGCCGGTTTGGCCGGAGCTTTTCCGCCCAAGCTGCGCTTGAGCAGTTCGGTCAGGTCGATAACATCTGCGGTTTTGCGCTCTTCTTCTGCAGAGACGGTCTCAACGTCTTCGATCTTGCCTTCATGGGCCTTTTTGTCCACCAGCGCCATGATCTTGTCTTCGAACTCGTCGTTGTAATCCTCGGGCGTCCAGTCCGCTGTCATGTCTTCCACCAGCCGTTTGGCCATGTCCAGTTCGCCTTTGGCCAGTTGCGGCTTGGTCACTTCGCTGCCCAGCTCAAGTTCGTCCAGGCTGCGCACTTCCTGCGGCCAGCGCAACTTCACCAGCACCAGCGCCGACTCCAGAGGCATAAGCGCCGCCAGGTATTGACGCGTATGTAAAACCACTCGGGCGAGGGCGACCTTCCGGGTTTTGCTCAGGGTTTCACGCAGCAAGGCGTAGACTTTGCCGCCGCGCTTGTCCGGAGCCAGGTAATAGGGCGTGTCGATGTTCTGCAGCGGGATCTGTTCACTGTCGACAAAGGCGAAGATATCGATGGTCTGGGTCGAAACCGGGTGTGCCGAGCGGATCTCTTCTTCGCTGAGCACCACATAGCGGCCTTTTTCGAACTGAACACCTTTGACGATGTGCTCTTTGGTGACTTCCTTGCCAGTGACCTTGTTGACCCGTTTATAGCCGACCGGGTCCATGCTGCGGCTGTCGAGCCAGTCGAAGTCGACGCCTTGGGATGACGTCGCCGAGACCAGCGCCACGGGGATGTGGACCAGACCGAAACTGATTGCGCCTTTCCAGATTGCCCGAGCCATGTGCTGTTCTCCGAGTGATGTTCGGGTGACCCGTGGCCCGGCGTAAAAGTTTCCGTTGTTTGCTGGGTGCCGCTAAACGTCAGGTCAAGCCGTGTTACATCTTGTTTAGCGGTGACGGGTTAACAAATGCGAACCCACGGCGTAGCGTGGACTCGAAGGCTCTAGTCCCTGCGCACCGAAAGAGGCCGTTCATGAACCGTTTCCTGCTTGGCATTGCGTTGCTCGCCCTCAGTGGCGGGCTGGTTCACGCCGATGGCGCAATAAGCCATACATCGCTGTTGCTGGCACAAAGTCCGACCGGCAACAGCAACAACCCCTACAACAGCCCGATCCGCCGGGCGAACCCCAACAGCATGCAGGGCACCCAGCCCAGCACTCCGCCCGTTCGCGGGCCGAACACCGTTCCCGTGCCGCGTCCACCGACCCTGGAAAATCGCGGTATCGGCAATGGCCAGCCGCTGCGCTCCGTGCCGAGCACGCCACCCACCTTCATCCCCAACCCTCCAGCCCGTGACAGCGGGAGCAACCGTTGAATGGCAGAACCGCTTCTGTCAGCCCTTCAAACGAACAAAAGGAATCGTGCATGTTGCGTAAAACCCTTCTGGCCGGCCTGTGTGCCAGTGCACTGATCACCGCCCCGGCGTTCGCCGCCGCTCCCAAAGAACTGCAAAGCGAGCAGGGCACCCTTGAAGTCACGACCATTACCCAGGGCCTCGAGCACCCATGGGCTCTGGCCTTCCTTCCTGATCGCCAGGGCATGCTGGTGACCGAACGCCCCGGCAATCTGCGCGTAGTGGATGCCGACGGCAAGCTTTCTGCGCCGATCACCGGTGTGCCGGACGTCTGGGCCAAGGGGCAGGGCGGATTGCTCGACGTGGTGCTGTCACCGGATTTCAAACAGGATCGCCTCGTGTACCTGTCTTACGCCGAGGGCGGCGGTGCAGGTGACAAGGCCGGAACGGCGGTCGGGCGCGGGCGCCTGTCGGATGACTTGAAAACCCTGAAGGACTTCAATGTGATCTTCCGCCAGGAGCCGAAACTGTCGGTCGGCAATCACTTCGGCTCGCGGCTGGTGTTCGACCGGGACGGTTATCTGTTCATCACCCTGGGCGAAAACAACGATCGCCCGACCGCGCAGGACCTGGACAAGTTGCAAGGCAAGGTCGTGAGGATCTACCCCGACGGCAAGGTGCCGGACGACAATCCCTTTGTCGGCCAGTCCGGCGTGCGCCCGGAGATCTGGTCCTACGGCCACCGCAATCCTCAGGGCGCCGCACTCAATCCATGGACCGGAACGGTGTGGGAAAACGAACACGGCCCACGCGGTGGCGACGAGGTGAACATCATCGAACGCGGCAAGAACTACGGCTGGCCGCTGGCGACCCACGGCATCAACTACTCCATGCAACCGATCCCAGAAGCCAAGGGCAAGACCGCCGAAGGCACGGTCGGGCCGCACCATGTCTGGGAAAAATCCCCGGGCGTCACCGGCATGGCCTTCTACGACGCCGATCGCTTCAAACCCTGGCAGCACAACGTGTTCATCGGTGCGCTGGTAACGCAGGAACTGATCCGCTTGCAGTTCGACGGCGACAAGGTGGTGCATGAAGAGCGCTTGCTCGGCGAATTGAAACAGCGGATCCGTGATGTGCGCCAAGGGCCGGATGGTTACCTGTATGTGCTGACGGATGAGTCCGACGGTTCGCTTTACAAGGTCGGACTCAAATGAACCCTTCACGCGGGTGAGCGAGCGTAAAGCACCACCGCCGCCCGCAATTTTCCACGACCGAAGCGGCACATTTTCTCGAACTCCCCATGGCTGACCGGCACGTGCTGGCAGTCCATGGGCTGGCGATGCTGGCTGTGATCGACATCCGGGTCGTGCAGGTAGACGAAGTCTTCGTCGCAGTCGGTGACGATCACCCAGTGCGGCGACTTGGAACGGGTTAGCCGATAGCTGCTGATCAGCACCAAGGGCTGGCCACCGTTGGCCAGCAACGTGGGTAAATCCAGCGCTACGCCGCTGACTTGATCGACATCGGTGTCGTTCAGTTGTGCCATGAACTCGTCATGCACCAGGCGCATGACGTCTTTTTTATGCGCGTCACGGACTCCGTCGAGAAACAGCGGCCCGCTCATGCTCAGTTGCAAACGCACTTTAAAACCCCGGCGCCACGCTGCCAGTGCCAGACCCTGTGGGCTGCAACCGCCATGACCAGCCGTCATGAACACCGTGGTTGCCTCACGCCACAACTGCAATTCCTCGCGCCGCTCAAGCAAACGTTCGGCCTGCAACGCACCCATGGCCATCATTAAGCAGGCCGGGCCGCAAGTGAAGTCGGTGGTTTGTCGGTAATAGGGGACCTTGATGTTGCGTGAGTCGCGGTGCTGGAGAATGCGTTTCTCCAGGCGCAGCGCGTCGGCGTGATCCTCGTAGTAGTCATGGATCAGCGCAAAGTGCCGGTAACCGTTGCGCTCGTACAGGGCGATGGCGGCCGGATTGTCGGTGCGCACTTCCAGACGCAGGTAGGCGCAGTCGTGCTCGAGCGCGCACGCCTCGATCCGTTGCAGCAGTTGCTTGCCCAGACCACCGCCGCGCGCCTCGGGGGCAATCGCAATGGAATACAGACGGGCCAGCGAGGTGCCGCGATGAAACAACACCAGCGCATAACCGGCCAGTTGACCCTCGCGTTCGGCCACCCACAATTGCCCGTGGGCCCGGGTGATCATCCATTGGAAACTGCGGCGGGTGAGCCGGTCCGTGGTGAAACAGTGCATCTCCAGCGCGAGCAACGCTGGCAAATCCTCAATGACCGCCAGCCGAAAAACAGCATTCATATGACCACCGTAAAAGTTGCGTAACGAAACGGGACTTTCGAAAAACTTCGTGCTTAATAGAAAAGGTCTTGTTCTCCAACGGATCAATTTCTATGTCAGCGGTACAGGGTCATTGGCGCGAAGTATCCAGTCAAAGTTTGCCATCGGCAACTTATTTAAAACCGCAGATCAGAACTTCCAGTCAAGTGTTGATCATCGTCGAACGCAAGGAAGACTGGGCCTCGTACTTCCCCAGCGAAGACATCCTGACGGCCCAGGAATACCTTGAACAGCCACCCGACAGCGAGCCGGGAAAACGCGTACAGGTGATCAATCTGTGCCGCAGCTACAAGTACCTGGGCCACGGCTACTACTGCTCGCTGCTGGCTGAAGCCCGAGGGCACAAGGTGATTCCGTCGGTACGCACCATCAGCGAGCTGACCCGAAAATCTCTTTATGGCCTGGCACTGGATGACCTGGATAAAACCCTGGAAAAAGCCCTCAGCCATCATCTCTACAGCGACACTGAAGGTTTTACGCTGACACTTTATTTCGGCAGAACCCATATCGAGCCGTTGCAGGATCTGGCCCGGCAATTGTTTGAAGTATTTCCGTGTCCGATTCTGTTAGTTGAGTTTCGTCGAACTAACGGCTGGCACATCGAAGGAATAAAGTCTGGCGCCTTGCACAAGTTGCGCGACGATCAGGAAGATCAGTTCGCCAATGCGCTGGACGGCTTCAGCCGCAAGATCTGGCGTGTACCGCGTTCGCCGCAAGTAGCGCGATATGACCTGGCGATCCTGCATGATCCGCAGGAAGCCTTGCCACCGTCCAATGCCCGCGCACTGGAAAACTTTGTGCGGGTCGGCAAGGGCATGGGCATCGATGTCGAGCTGATCGAGCGCAAGGATTACGCAAGGCTGGCCGAGTACGACGGCCTGCTGATCCGCGAGACCACCAGCGTCGACAACCACACTTATCGCTTCGCCAAAAAAGCCGAAAGTGAAGGGCTGGTGGTGATGGACGACCCGACGTCGATCCTGCGCTGCACCAACAAGGTCTACCTCACCGACTTGCTCAACAGCCATCAACTGGGCATGCCGGCTACGGAAATTCTCTACAAGGAGCGCCCCGAAGACTTCGAGCGGGTCGGCGAACGCCTCGGTTTTCCGCTGGTGCTGAAGATCCCTGATGGTTGTTTCTCCCGTGGCGTGATCAAGGTCGAGAGCCAGCAGGCCTTGCTGGAAGCCACCGCCGAGCTGTTCGAACACTCGGTGTTGTTGCTGGCTCAGGAGTTTTTCTACACCGAGTACGACTGGCGCATCGGCGTGCTCAACCGTAAACCGATCTTTGCCTGCCAGTACTTCATGTCCAAGGGTCATTGGCAGATCTACAACCACAAGGCCAAGGGCCAGGATGTCAACGGCGAATGCCGCACGCTGGCCATCCACGAAGCGCCGCGCGCGGTGGTGGAACTGGCGGTGAAGACCGCCAACCTGATCGGCGATGGCTTGTATGGCGTCGATTTGAAACAGGCCGGCGACAAGGTGGTGGTGATCGAGGTCAACGACAACCCGAACCTCGACGCCGGCATCGAAGACGCCTACCTGCAGGACGACCTGTATTCGCTGGTACTGGAAGAGTTCGTGCGGCGTCTTGAGCTGAAACGCCGCGGTCAGGCCTGGTGACCGGCCGATGATCAACAGTTTTGCACTCAATCACGGCGGTTTGCAGCGGGTCGAGCGGCTGGACGCCGAGGTGATGCTGTTCAGCGACCCGGACGCTGCCGAGCGCGACTTGCTGCACTGTCACTTCAAACTCGATGAACACGCGCTGGCCTCGGCGCTTGATCCGGACGAGGTGTCGCGGATCGAGTTTCACCCCGACCACTTGTTTCTGATCTGGAAACGCCCGGAAAACTATTCCGGCGGTGGCAGCCTGGCTTTTGAGGTTTCGTCCTGCGGCTTGCTGTTCTCGCCGGGCCAGTTGCTGGTGATCGCTACGGACGACACGCCGCTGCACGGTGTCGGTACACGTCAGCCACTGAACACGCCGCTGGATGTGTTGTTGGACTTGCTGTTCAACAACATCCATCACTACCTCGGGCATCTGAAGGTGATCAAACTGGTCGCCCGGGAGTTGCAGCAAAAATTCAACGCCTCGATGCAAAACCAGCATCTGGTGCAGATGTTCAACCTCAGCGAAAGCCTGATCTATTACATCAACGCCCTGCACAGCAACGGCGCGGTGCTGACGCGGCTGCGCAATCACGCGGAAAAACAGCATTTCGGCAGCGAATCGATCGGCCTGATCGACGACCTGATCATCGAAAACAATCAGTGCTACAAGCAGGCGGAAATCTATTCGACGGTGTTCTCCGGGCTGATCGACGCCCGGGGCAACCTGATGAACAACAGCATGAATAACCTGCTGCGCAAACTGACGCTGATCAACGTGGTGTTCCTGCCGCTCAACCTGATTGCCAGCATTGGCGGCATGTCGGAATTCAGCATGATGACCGCCGGCACACCGTGGTGGGTGTCGTACCCGTTGTTTCTGGCAGCGATGCTGTTGGGGGCCGGCGGGATGCTGTTCGGGCTCAGGCGTCTGGCGAAATGACCGGTGCCGAACGCTTGCGATCCTGCAGGCCCCGGACCACCAGGTACAACAACGGCCCGACCGAAACAAATACCGCCGTCAGCAACAGATACGGCACCACCGACCAGCCCGACTGCCCGCGCTTGCGCGCATCCTTGAACATCCAGATGCCGGCCAGCGTTGCCAGCAGATAAAGATCGATCACCACTTGCGCGGTGTCCGGCCGTGACATCAGGCTGATGCCGAAGTCGATCAGCGACTGTTCGGCCTGAAGCATCACGGAGACGGTATAGCCGCCAAAGGCGATCAAAGCGGTGAGGGGCAGGGCGATGGACATCAGGTATTCCTTCCTTGGGCAGATGAGTCGGAATTTCAAGTTGCGCAGCTATCAGCCGTTGGCAGTTGCCAACGGCGTTGAAGCGTTCAGGGCAGCAGTGGGCGTAGAAAGCTGCGCTCGTAGCTGATGATGAACTTCTTTTCGACCAGATCGGCCACCAGCGCCGTGCTTTCGGGGTCGGTCAGTGCGATGTGGCGATAGCTTTCGTAATCCGCCAGCGACGGGAAACTGAACAGGCAATACGCGATATTGCTCGCGCCTTCCGAGGGCAGGAAGTAACCATGATGCGTTCCTCCCAGCCGTTCGACGATGCCGAGCCAGGTCTTGGCGTAGGCCTCGAATGCGTCCAACTGATAGGGGTCAATGACGTATCTGACGTGGCAGGTAATCAAGGCTGCGGCTCCTTTGCAGATTATTCGGGTATTGCCACGCCAATCTTGTCCGAGGCCGACCAGATGCGGAAGCGCACTTCGACGTCCTGCGGTGCGTAAATCACGATCGGCAGCTTGCTGTTGTAGCGCACGGTGAAACCGTCACCGATCACCGGCACGAACGCTCGCTTTTTCTGGGTGCCGGGCGGGCAGGCCATCAGCGTGCTCATCGGGCCGCTGACTTTTTCCAGGCGGTAGAACGGATAACCCCAGCCTTCGAGGTTTTTCTCTTCGAGGGTGCCGCCCAGGCGTTGGCGGTTGCAGTCGACTTCGAGGGTCTTGCCAGCGAGGATTTCGACTTTGAAGTTTTCTTCCTGGGCCTGCTGCGGCAGGTGGATGACTTGGCGAGTGAAGCCCGCTTCGGCCTTCGGATAAGGCGCGGTGTCTTCAAGTTTGGCTGCGTGGGTGAGGGTGGACAGGCTGGCGAGCATCAGGCCGGCCGTCGCGCGGACGGTGAAATTTCCCATTGAAGCCTCCTGGCGGGTGTACGTTGGTTGACGGGCATTCTCACTGTCACGGCCAATGAATGCAAATCGCCGATCGCTTGCAAATTGCAGTGCCTGCACGAGCGAATCTTGCATTTTGCAACTGGCCAGTGGCCTGCCTTTTTCCCAAGCCTTTGATTTGCAAGGAGGTGAATGCAACCTGATGAAAGGCACGTTTTATGCGTTGATTTGGTGCAGCGCACCGAGTTCGGGCGCCTACACTCCAATGGGCATTTCGCAGTACAGCCGCTTGTCACAACCCAAGGATTCAGCGGGGACACACCCGTGGGAACCGTGGCAACGGTCGACGTGAATACTTGATTGGCAGTCTCACAGTAAGGAGAGGTTTCGCCATGTTTCTGTCTGCCTTGGAACTCCGCAACATCATTGAAAGCAGTTTTCTACCGAAACGCTGCCAGTGCACGCTGTCCCCGGATCTGTCGATGACCGTCAAGGTGTATGGCGATCACCAGACCGATCAGGTTGAGCTGCAGGTGAGTGGCATCGATGCCAGTCACTTGAACAGCTGTCGCGAAATCAACGGCCTGATCGCCGGGTTGCGCTCGGATCTTGCGCAACAAACGGCAACCCATCATTCAGTGCCGCGATCCCGAGTTGTCTAACCGACTGTTTCACCCAGTTCGACCGTCACGCGCCGGGCCTGCAAGAAGCCAAGGCCCAGCGCGAACTCGACCAGCACCGCGAGCAGAATCCCGGGGCCGGCGTGGCCGTTGAGCCATTCAGCAAACCCCAGCACCGCCAGGCCGAAACAGCCGACGATCAAGCCGTTGCTCAGCGCATTGCGTGCGATCGAGACCGGCGCGTTGCGCACCAGATAAAACATCACCCCCAACGCCGCAAACAGCACCGCGCTGCGCCGTGCGACGAATCCGGCGGCTTCCGAATACTCGATGCTCCAGATCGCCAGCAACATCTGTGGTGCCAGACCCCACGCCAAGGAAAGCAGAAAACACAGGGAGAAGGTGAGGGTCGAGAGCGTGCGGAACGACAACTGCATGGCGAATCCTTGCGGCAGTGAGGAGGGCCCCGAGCATACTCTTCGAGCCCCGTGCTCGCCTACCGCAAAGCCGCAAATCAGAGCTTTCTGTCAGTTCTGGAAGCTGCACGCGTCAGATAATTTCCGGTAACTGATTTCTTCCGGTTTACCGGTGTTGTCGAGGTATTTCATGTCGGCGGTGATGACCTTGCACTCCTGCGTCTGCGGCTCGGTCAGGGAAACCACTTTGGCGACATGCAGCGGCATGCCGTATTCATAGGGAACAGCCTTGGAGGTGTCATTGGCCTGGGCCAGCCCGGCAAACGCGGTGCAGGCGAGGGCGGTGGTGAGCAGGAACGGACGAATGTTCATGATGGACTCCGGTGCGACGGAAATGGAGTTCGGCGGATTGCCAGCCAAACCTGCCGCACTGGGCGTCAGCCAAGGGCTGAGGGCGTGCGGTTCAGTAGAGTTTTTGACCGCGGCGTTAAGCGATGGTTAACCGGGCTGAACGCCGGCTGTCTGGGCGGGGATTGTTTCGCGGGGGAGTCTCGGCGGATTCCTACAAGGGTGGATGCCTTGTCTGCTTTCGGGGGCTGGAGCGGTGCGGTTATGGTTTGGCGTCGCTGCAAAATCAGCGACTTAGGTTTGGTCACCTAAAATAACAGCCCTCACAAGTGTGCCATTATTCGCTCCGTGGACATCTATGTCCTCGAAGTGCATTGCAGTGGCGGCTGTGTGCAGGGTCGCCTTCGGGCGTGCTGAGTTGGGTTGTTCTCGGTTGACCAAGCCTGCGCACAGTCCGCCTCCCCATCGTTTGGTCACGGTGTCGGCGGTTACTTACAACCTAATCGAGTAATTCCAATGCCAATCCTGAAATTAAGCTCCGCCCGCTATCTCCCGCTCAACAGCGGCGTCACCGACAGCGCACCGCTGGTCATCGACACCCAAGCCAACCCGAAAGACCTCTTCGAAGCCGCCGTGCAACGCATCCGCGCCGCCAGCGACCTGCTCGAAACCCTGCACTGCCTGTGCTTCAAACACGCCGACGTCCAGGACATTCCCCACATCACCCATGCGCTGTACCTGCTGACGCAGGATGGCAGTGATTTGCTGCAGGTTGCGCAGCAGAAAATGTTGAACTGGCAGGCGCCGGTTTGATGGTTTGAAAAGCGGCCTGGTATTCACGGGCAGAAGCATTATCTGCCCGTGATGCTGTTGGAGGCTTTCGATGAGCTAAAGGCGAGGCTCTTCATCCGGGACTGGATCATTTATGAAATCAAAGATATCCAAACTAGTCTGTCAGGGGGCAATTTGAGCCTAACCTTAGACTATCCTTACTTCGACTCTAAGCGCCTGACGATTGCGTCGATGGCTTACGTATCGTTTGCTCCATGTAGTCTGGCGACATTCCTTTAGTCTTTGTCAAATCAGGAATATCGAACTCTCGAACCAGGAAATATTTTATTGTGCTCGGGGATTGCGTCATATTGTTTATCATGAATCTATCACTCAGATAGAGCTCCAGAAGATCTTCGATGTCGAAGCTGAGGCCCTTTGGTTGCGGGGCAAACCATTCATCCAATAATGCCTTTTCTGATTTCGAAGCAAGTCCGATGCGAAGACGTTTGGCTTCTCTATCAACTTCCTCAAGCCAACCAAGCTCAGCGCGAAGACTTTCTTTGCTCTCACGTGTCTGTTTTAGAGACGTATCACGCTTTTTGGCTTGAGCTTCGGTTTCGCTACCCATTCCCAACATGCGCTTGAAAGATCCATTTTCACCAAAAACCGGTCGCTCCAAACGCTCTTCTTCCTCGGAATAAGCACGGTGTTGCTCACTGTACAACTCCCACAGTCCGCGAAGTCTTTGAATATAAAGACGACGATGGGCGAGAAAGGCATCGGCAGAAACTTTTTTATTGCCAGCCTTGGAAATGTATCGATTACTCGCCTCAATGGCGCTTGTGCCATTAATGTGGTCGTGTAACTCGAAGAAACTGGACACGTATCTATCTTTTTCCTGGAGCTTTGCCATCGAAGGGAAGGGAACTCCGGCACTGTAGGCTGCGCGGTACATATCGTGCAGAGCTGCCATGTGTAGTTCGCGACTGTGAGGGGTACTGTCTTTTTTTAGTCCTCCCCCTACATCAAAACTTGTTCCTGGAACCAAGCGCTCTTCCCAGCGCGGGGTGAGTGATCCAGTGCCAATCAGTCGAGCACGCCTGTTATCCCTGCATTCATGAGCAGCAACTAGATGAAGGGCTGATTTTACAGGGCCCGGCAGACACTCTCCGTCATCGACTTTATTGGAGATTGGCAGCAAAAAATCAAGAACGACAGATGCTTCCATGCTTCTATCGACCGCATCGAACAAACCCGCGAAGATAACTTCAAGTTTTGCGCCTTTGTAGGTAGTAGTACCAGGATCGCACGCTTCGAATATCTTATGAGCAAAGGCTCGCGCCAGTGTTGCGCCATAATCGAATCCGAATATCGACACAGATATTTTCTTGATCGAAATCGGATTTGCCTTTTTCACATCTTCAACGAGTTTTTCGAATCGATTTGTTGCGGCTTCTAATCGAGTATCCACACCAGTTTTGAGTAAGCTAAAAACAACTTCGTCGTCACGGACCGGCGAGATACCTTCGACTGACGCTTTTGCTGCTGCTGTGGCAATCGTGGAAATAATATTCTTCGGTCTTATATTGTTCGTGAGGTTTTCCCACCAGTTTTTTCCCGTCAAAAGGTCCTTGCCAACATCGACAGCCGCTTCTGTAGCGTTATCCTTAGGCAGCTTTGAGACATCATCCTTGACTTTACTCACTGCGCCATTGAGGTCGGCGGAACTGGTAGTTGCGTTTGTTCCTAAAGTAGCGTCGAAAGATGTAGCGAGCCCGGATATGTAGAATTTATGATACTGGTTGGCTGGGTCGGAGGGCGCAGCCGTCTTTTCATGAGGATAGGCAAGAAAAAGCCGTCCAATATTCGTAACTCGGTCCTCTCTTAAGTCATTCTCGAGATTTCGACTGACGCCGTCAAAAAAAAATCCTACGTGAAGAGTTCCTTCACAGGGCAATACCGAACTCTTCTTACCCACCGTGTCCGTGTTTGAACGCGCGCTGATAGCTTGTGCATCAGACAATTTTTTTGGTGTGCTCATGGATGACTTCCTGGTCCGTCAGATGGAGGGTTTGCTGAGTTTTCCGGAGCGTACCTCGTATCCAGGGTCGTGGCAGACCACAAAAGCTCAATCTTGTTTTCGGGGAGAAAATAGACGTGCAATGTATCGTCTCCGGCTTTACGTTTTGGCAGGGGCAACAGAGCCTCATGTCTCTCTATTTTCATGCCCTGGTCCTCCTGAGCTTTTGACATGCTCAGGATCCAAACTAATTTGGCATTTTCTCCGGATATGTCCCAGCAGCAGGTGACGCCTCCGTTTCCACCCCAGTTATCATTTACCCAGTAGCTACCGACAGGTCTGTCCATATAGTTATGAGACGTCAACGCCGCGCCGGGCATTCGGTTTTGGCTATAAATGAAAAATGCTAAAAAAGGGACAGCAATAATAAGGATGCCGATAGATAAGGCTCGGTTCTTCCATCTGCGTTGATTCAAATTATTCAGGCTTAACGACATTGAAAATTTCCAAGGCTCTTTTTCACCAATCGGCTTTCTACGGAAAATTGTTGACTCATTCAGACAACTCCCTCATCACAACCCCAAGCGGCAACTTCTCCCCAACAGCCCGCTCTTTGGCTTTTCCCCACATCGGCCAATTCGCCGGGAACTCGGGGTCCATCAATTGCAGGCTGGCAAACAGGCTGACGTCTTCCGGGTCCGACAAGCCTTCTGCGCGACCTGCGTCCAGCGCCTGCTTGACCTGGTTCAACCGGTCGCCATGGCAGCTACTGGTGAATACCTCTGGCGCGTCTTTTTCCAGTTCGGTGGTCAGGTTGTAGGGCAGGGGATCGACCTCCATGTCCTTCCATAACTTTGCGTCCAGGAAAATCGGCTGGTACTTGCCCGGCTTTTCCAGGTTAAGCCCTTTGAAGCATTGCCACTCATCATCCGCCGCTGGCACCCACCACTCCTGCAACGGGCCGAAAAGCCAGGCATGCCAGGACAGATCGTCGCGGGCGTGGAGCATCGGCAGTACTTCAGGGGCGTAGCTGCGGATCATCAGGACTTCGCCGGCTTCATTTTTTGCCAGCAAGGCATCGCTCAGGTGCGCCGCGAGTTTGTCGGCAGGGCAGTCGGTGCGGATCCAGCTGGCCATGGCGGTGCAGCCGGTGAAGTATTCGTGGGCGAGAAAGGCCTCGAATTCCATGTCGCTGACGTCCACGAGCCATGGGCCGTAGTTGCGCAATTCGGCGAATTCCGATTGAAGCATCAAGGGGCGGCGTGACGGATCGGATTTGAGGAATTGCTGTCGAGCCGGCTCGGAGAGCAGGCCCGCTTCAACGATTGCGAATCTCGACTGTGCGTTTTTATGCGCCTCTACCCAGGCTTTCGCTGCGTCGTCCTTCGTCATCAATTGGCTCCCGATTGCAGGGCCAGTTTTTCCCGCATGGCTTTCTTCAGGCACTCAACGCAGATGCCTTTCGGCGCCTTCAGCTTCGGCACTACGGCCAGCGATTCAGCCTCGATCTTTTGATTCAGCCGGGTTTGCATCAAGCGTCCGGCCTTGTCGAGGGCGGCCAGGCCAGGGATGAAAGGCACAAGGATCTGAATGCCTGAGCCCACACCCGGCGCACCACCGGTGTTGGCCTTCACTTCCGCACCGCTGATGGTCACACCACCCGCATCGACCTTGATGAAACTGCCGCCAGCCTTCGCCGTCAGTTCCATCCCGCCTTCGATCACGACTTTTTCACCAGCGTGGTAGTGAATCTCCGTGCCCGCTTCAACGAACTGACCGGTGCCGACCTTCACATGCTGGGTCACGCCCACGGTCAGGTGATCATTCGCCCGCATCTCACTGACACGATCCAGATGAGTGATGCGGTGCTCTTCAACCTTGAATTCACTTAAAACATTGGCTTCAACGGTGTCATGCCGTTCATTGCCAACCCGAATCTTCTGATCGTGCTCGATGTTTTCATCCCAGTCGCGCTGAGCGTGGATATAGATCTGTTCCGCGCCTTTCTTGTCTTCGATGCGGAACTCGTTGTAGCCCTTGCCGCCTGGTGAACTCAGGGTTTTGAAGGTGCTGCGGGTCTTGTTCGCCGGCAAGTCGTAGGGGACGACGTTTTCCTTGTGGTACAGGCAGCCGGTCACCAATGGCTGGTCGGGGTCGCCTTCAAGGAAGGTCACCAGCACTTCCATGCCGATGCGTGGAATGGCGATGCCGCCGTAGGCTGCGCCGGCCCAGCCGCTGGCGACGCGCAGCCAGCAGGTGGTCTTGTCGTCGGCCTGGCCTTCTCGGTCCCAGTGGAATTGCACTTTCACGCGGCCGTACTGGTCGCAGTGGATTTCTTCGCCGGCGGGGCCGGTGACGATCGCGGTCTGGCTGCCGAGGACTTTTGGTTTCGGGTGTTCGAGGGCAGGGCGGTAGTGGGCGTCCCACGGGGTGGCCACGAAGCTGTTGCGGTAGCCCTGGTGGAAATCGCTCTTGTTGTCGGTGACGTCGCTGGTGACGTTTTCGCCCAGCACTTGCGGCTGTTTGCCTTCGTGGAAGACTTCCAGCAGCAGCCACAAATCGTTCCATTCGGCGCGCGGGTGTTCGGCCAGGGTCATGAAGTGGCCGCTGGTCAGGGTCGGTTCGTCACCTTTGCCTTCGGCGAGTTTGTAGTCGCTGCGATGGCGTTCCAGCGCGCGGGTCGAGAGGAACTTGCCGCGCTCGCGCGTGGTGAAGCGGCCGGGGTAGTCGTAGTCTTCCAGGTCTGGCATGAACGCGGATTTGACCGCGCTTTCGGGCAGGATCTTTGGTTTTTCGAAATCGTAATCGCGGCGGCTGACGCGGCTGGTGCGGGTTTCCAGGCGCAGGTTGAAGCGCTTGATCACCGGTTTGTCGGCGGTCATGCCGGAGTCTTGCTGGTAGTTGACCGGTTTCAGTTTGCGGAACACGGTCTGGTCATCGCCGAACACCAGTTTGTGGCCGCTGCTGCTGTGCTGGAAGTGAAAGTGAATGCCTTCCTCTTCGCACAGGCGCTGGATGAAATGCAGGTCGGATTCGTCGTACTGCACGCAGTAGTCGCGTTCCGGGTATTCGGCGCCGAGCTGGAAGCTGTAGGCGTTGGCCAGGATGCCGCGATCTTCCAGAACCTGGGCAATGATCTTCGGCACGGTGAGGTTCTGGAAAATCTGCTGGTCATGGTTGTGCCGCAGGTAGGCCAGTTGCGGCACCAGGCTCAGGCTGTAGCGGGTCAGGGTCTTGCCGGAATCGCCTTGCTCGATGCGATACACCAGACCATGAATCTTGCCCTCGCCAGTGGCGCCGAAGGTCAGGCAGCCAGGCTTGTGCAGGAGTTCTTCAAGGTTGAGGTCGGGACGGGCGCTGACCAGTTCGAGGTCGAAACGGAACGGCTCGTTGAGGGCTTCGCGACCGGTGAAGCTGAGGACCTGCAGGTCGGCGGAAGCGCCTTCGAGCGTGAGGGTAATGTGGGTAGCATTGGCGTCCAGCATGCCTTGTTTTCCGTCCTTTGGATTAGCGTGGGCGGATGGTGCAGGATTAAACGGCCTCGTTCAAGGCGCAAATGCCGTAGAGGCAGTGGTCCGAACCCATAGGGAAAACCCTTAGGGCCACGGTTTGGCTCAGTAAAACAGGCACTTGCGGACGAACCAATCTGTCGCGAACGCCGAATACCGCGTCCGGGAACAACCAGTCAGTTTCAGACTAAAGTCGCCTGTAGCACGTCAAAGCCATCTGCCATCATTGCCGTTCACCCCCGCGTGTTCACTGCCTCCCGGTTCTTCACTGGTCCGGGACGGGAGCTATTTCTGGTTGTTTGCGCCTTTGCGCAATCGTTGTTCTGTTGGAGTTTTCAATGCGTCCCCCATTTCCCCTCGTCACCCCGCGCCAGTCGCTTGGCTTCGGAGCCTTTGTGCTGTGCGCCGGTTTTACCGCACAGGTCCAGGCCAGCGGTTTTTTCGAAGACACCACGGCGAAGATCGAATCGCGCACGGTGTATTTCAACCGCGATTTCCGTGACGGGCACACCTCGAGTGATCAGGGCGCGTCCAAGCGCGAAGAGTCAGCGCAGGGCTTTATTCTCAATCTGCAATCGGGCTACACCGAAGGCACTGTCGGTTTTGGTATCGATGCGCTGGGTATGGCGGGTTTTCAGCTCGATTCCAGCCCGGATCGCAGCAACAGCGGCCTGCTGCCGTCCAGTGGCGAGAACCCGCGCGGTTCAAAAGGTCAGTACGCAAAAATGGGCCTGACCGCCAAGGTCAAAGTCTCGGATACGGTGCTGAAATACGGCGCGTTGCTGCCGGATCTGCCGTTGCTCAAGTACAACGACGGTCGCCTGCTGCCAACCATGTTCAACGGTACGATGCTGACCTCCAAAGAGGTGAAGGACCTGACCTTCATGGCCGCGCGTCTGGACAAATACACCGCCCGGGATTCGACCGATTCGCAAGACATCCGCGTGCACTGCAAGAACAAGCGTTATGCCTGCAACACCACCGCCGATCATTTCGACATGTACGGCTTCGACTACAAGATCAATGATCGCCTGACCGCGCAGTACCACTATGCCGAGCTGGAAGACATCTATCGCCAGCACTTCGTGGGACTGTTGGCCAATCAGCCGCTGGGTGACGGCGTGTTGAAAGCCGATCTGCGTTTGCTGAAAAGCGCCGACAGCGGCGATGCCAAAGCCGGGTCCATCGATAACCGGGCGCTGAGCGGCATGCTGTCCTACGGCATCAGCGGCCACACCTTCAGCGCCGGTTGGCAGCGCATGAACGGCGACAATTCGATGCCGTACCTGGATGGCAGCAACCCGTACCTGGTGAACTACGTGCAGGTCAACGACTTCGCCGCCGCCCAGGAACGTTCCTGGCAGTTGCGTTACGACTATGACTTTAAGGCGATCGGCATCAACGGCTTGAGTTTCCTGACCCGCTACGTGAACGGCGATCACATCAAGGTGCCGGGCAGCGATCAGGAAGGCAAAGAGTGGGAACGTGACAGCGAGTTGAAATACGTGATTCAGACCGGGACGTTCAAGGATGTCAGCCTGCGGTTGCGTAATGCGACTTATCGCACCAACTACGAGAAGTTCGCCCGGGATGTGGATGAGACCCGGTTGATTGTGAGTTACAACTTTTCGGTGTTGTAACCCACAGGTCGGCGGTGTTTGAACTGACGCCATCGCGGGCTTGCCCACGATGGCGTCCTAAAGGGCACCGAAGGTCAGAGCCAATGCCAGAACCGGCTCCAGAACCCGCGATTCAGATCATCCTTGCACGCTGCGTATTGCTGGCCATACATGTCCGAGCGGTTCTGCACCTTGCGCGCCACCGGCATCAGCCACGCCTTGCTGGCGTAGGTCTTCTGGCGAAAACCGCCCCAGCCTTCGTGGTAGTTGAGGTACTGGTTGTAGGCGTCGTACTTGTACACGCCGTTGATCGAGGTGGTCTTGTCCATGTACCAGCCGACGAAGTCGATGGCGTCGTCGAAGTCTTCGCGATCGGCGCCGTAGCGACCGGTGCTTTTCTGGTAGTCGGACCAGACTTCATCCTTGGCCTGTGCATAGCCGGAGGCCGTCGAAACCCGGCCCCACGGGATCACCCACAACAGGTATTTGCGCGGCGTCTTGGCGTCATAGCGGTAGCCGGACTCCTGATACATGATCGCGAACGGCACCTGGATCGGCACGCCCCAGCGCTTTTGCGTGACTTGCGCCGCGTCGTACCAATCACTCTTTTCGCGGAAAATCTCGCAGAGGTTTTCCGGCGAACGCGGTGGAGATGTTCCGCAACCGGTCAACAGTGCCGCCAATACCAAGAGTCCAACCGTGCGCCCCGAATTCAAAAGCCGTCATCCCGTCGTGCAAAAAAGGGCGCCAGTCTACGCGGTCAGGTCAACTGGTGGCGATAAGGCAAATCCGGACCTGTTTTACTGCATGTAAGGGCGGCGGCCTGTACGGCAAACCTGAGCATGCCGTCGATCTGTTCGCGGCTCAGGTACTGCACGCCTTCCACCGAATCCAGTTCATGTTCGGTCAGCCAGGTGATCAAAGCGGCCTGGAAGGTATCGCCGGCGCCGACGGTGTCGGCAATCTTCACGGAGCTTGCCGGCACCGACCATGAACCGTGGGCACGGCTGAACACGGTCGCGCCTTCGCCGCCACGGGTAAGGAACACCACCTGGCAGCGATGCTGCAACCAGCCTTCGATGACCCGCGCCGGATCCTGCTCGGGATACAGCAGGTTCAAATCCTCGTCGCTGACTTTGATCAAGTCCGCCAACGGCACCAGCGTAGCGATTCGTTCACGCCACAGGTCGATGTTGGGCTCGGGGTTGAGGCGCACGTTCGGGTCGAGGCTGATCAGGCGTTTACCGCTTTCGCGTTGCACCAGCGCAAGCAAGGTATCGGCAACCGGTTGCACCACCAGCGAGAAGGAACCGAAGTGCAAACCGCGCACTTCAGGGCCCAGCGTCGGCAGGTGCGCCTGACTCAACTGCCGGTCGGCGCAACCTTCACCGCGGAAGCTGTAGTGCGGCGAGCCGTTGGCGCCCACCGCGACCATTGCCAGGGTGGTCGGTGCAGCGAAATCCACCAGATAGTCCGGGCGTACACCTTCATCCTGCAGCACTTGCTGCAAGCGTCGGCCGAGGTAGTCGGTGGACAACCCGCCGAACAGCGCCGAATCCACGCCCAGGCGGCGCAAACCCATCGCCACGTTGAACGGCGAGCCACCGGCAATCGCCTTGAAATTGACTTTCGATGCCTGCCCGCCGGCATCGTCTTCGCTGAAGAAATCGAACAGTGCTTCGCCACACACCAGGTACATAGTTGTTTGCTCTTTATAAGGTTGCGACATGCAGTCGATAGCGTTCATAGGCCTGCTGGAACGCCGCGACATTCGCGGCAACCGGCAGGGTTTCACTGTTCAGGTCGAGCTTCACGCAGCGCCGGCACAGATCGGCCAGGGTGTCTTCGTGGCCGTTCGACCACGATTTGCACCACGCCGCCTGAATCGCCGCGCCGAGGGCTGCGGCTTCGCTCTGCTCGGTGCAGATCACCGGGGTGTTCATGATGTCGGCGACGATCTGCCGCCACACCGCGCTTTTCGAGCCGCCGCCGATCAGGCAAATGCTGCGGCTTTGTAAACCATTCTGGCGCAACAGATCCAGTCCATAACGCAGGCCGAAGGTGGTGCCTTCGACGGCGGCGCGGCACAGATTGGCCTGGGTCAGGTTATCGATGGTCAGGCCGTGCAGGCTGCCGGTGGCGTGGGGCAGGGGCGGCACGCGTTCGCCGTTGAGGAATGGCAACATGCTCACGCCCTCGGCGCCGATCGGAGCCTGGGCCACCAAGGCATTGAACGCGTCGAGATCGAGGTTGAACAGCTCGCGGATCGCGCCGGTGGCGTTGGTCAGGTTCATGGTGCAGATCAATGGCAGCCAGCCGCCGCTCGAGGAACAGAAGGTCGCGACCGACGCGTCCGGGCTGACCTTCGGCGCTTCGGCGTAGGCGTACACCGTGCCGGAAGAACCGAGGCTCATGGTGATCGCCCCCGGCTGAATATTGCCGGTGCCGATAGCGCCCATCATGTTGTCGCCGCCACCGCTGGACACCACCGCGTTGGGGTTGATGCCCAGCTGTTCGGCAATGGCAGGAAGGATCGTGCCGACCGCTTGATGGGCGTCGATCAGTTCCGGCAGCGCGGATTGCAGACGACCGCTGGCGTCGATGTCGCGCAGCAGCTGCAAATCCCAGTGGCGGGTGCGCACATTGAAATAGCCGGTGCCGGACGCATCGCCGTATTCGCTGCATGCACGGCCGGTGAGCCAGAAATTCAGGTAGTCGTGGGGCAACAGGATTCGCGCGATGCGGGAGAACACATCCGGATGCTGCTCCTTGGTCCACAACAATTTGGAGACGGTGTAACCCGGCGCGATGACCACGCCGAGGCGTTCCAGCGAGCCTTGTTCACCGCCCAGGTGAGTCAGCAGGCGATCGTTTTCAGGCGTGGTTTCGGTGTCGCACCAGAGCTTGGCCGGGCGCAGGACCTGGCCTTGATCGTCGAGCAGCACCAGGCCGTGTTGCTGGCCGGAAACGCCGATGCCCTGGATTGACTGGCCGTCGACATTCGCCGCCAGTAAAGCGCGGCGGGTGGCGAGGGCGAAGGCTTCCAGCCATTGCGCGGTGTCTTGCTCGCGACGGCCGTTGGCGCCGCTGATCATCGTGTGGGCAGCGGCGCCCTGGCCGAGAACCTGACCGCTGACAGCGTCGAGGATAATGGCTTTGGTGCCTTGGGTGCCGCAGTCGATGCCGAGGAAGAGTTGCTGGGTTGTCATATGCTCTCCACAAAGATCGTTCCCATGCTCCGCGTGGGAATGCCTCAATGGACGCTCTGCGTCCGCTGTTGAATGGGACGCGGAGCGTCCCGGGCTGCATTCCCACGCAGAGCGTGGGAACGATCAGGCGACGAGAATTTTTTCCAGAGTTCGTGTCACGCCTTCTTCACGCAAGCTATTCAGGCACCACTCGAACGCCGCAACAAACTCTGGCGAACGCGGTATCGCCACCCCGAAAATCTCCTCAACCCCCAATAACCGCTCAGTGATCAAAGCATCCTCTGCCACCAACCCCTGACAGAACGCCGCCCGAGGATCCGGAATCGAGTAAGTGTCGCCATTCTCGTCCACGCCCTTCAAGTAAAGTGCCCAAGCCGCCACCACCAATGCCGCGCGTTCGGTCTCGCGTCCATCGGCAATCAACCGATTGATCGTCGGAATCGTGAACTTGGGAAACTTCGACGACCCATCCGAGCAAACACGCTCAAGCTGATCGGCAATCGCCTGATTGGAAAACCGCGCCACCAGCGTGTTCTTGTACTCGGTCAGGTCGATGCCCGGCACCGGCGCCAGTTGCGGGGTTACGTCCAGGTCCATGTAGGCGCGCATGTAGCGCACGAACAGCGGGTCGTTCATGGTCTCGTGAACGAAGCGGTAACCCTTCAAAAAGCCCAGATAGGTCAGCGCCAGATGGCTGCCGTTGAGCAGTTTGATCTTCATCTCTTCGTAGGGTGAAACGTCGTCGGTGAACTGCACGCCGACCTTTTCCCAGGCCGGGCGGCCGTTGACGAACTTGTCCTCCAGCACCCATTGCACGAAGGGTTCGCAGACTACCGGCCAGGCGTCATCGACAGCGTGTTTGTCCGCCAGTTGCAGGCGATGCGCGGTGCTGGTCATCGGCGTGATGCGGTCGACCATGGCGTTGGGGAAACTGACGTTGGCGTCGATCCAGTCGTGCAGGTCCGGATCGAGCAGCGCGGCGAAGGCCAGCAGCGCCTTGCGGGTCACCGCGCCGTTGTGCGGCAGGTTATCGCAGGACATCACCGTGAACGCCGGAGTGCCCGCCGCACGCCGCTTGGCCAGCGCCGCACAGAGGAAACCGAACACGGTTTTCGGCTGTTGCGGGTTCGTCAGATCGTGCTGAATCTGCGGCAGGTGCGCCATGAATTCGCCGTTGCTGTCGTCGATGCAGTAACCGCCTTCGGTGATGGTCAGCGAGACGATGCGGATCTGCGGATCGGCGAGTTTTTCAATCAGCGCCTGGGCGCTGTCCTCGGCCAGCAGCATGTCGCGGATCGCGCCGATGACGCGGACTTCGGTGTCGTCGCTGTCGCCCAGTTCGAACAGGGTGAACAGGTAGTCCTGCTCCTTGAGGTCATCGCGGGCACGGCGGTCCTCGGCGCGCAGGCCGACGCCGCAAATCGCCCAGTCCAGCGCTTCGCCGGTGTTCATCAGCGCGTCGGTGTAATACGCCTGATGCGCGCGATGGAAGCCGCCGACGCCAATGTGAGCGATGCCCTGGCGGGTTTCGCTCAGGCTGTAGGCCGGAAGCTTCACTTCGGCGGCCAGGCGGTTGAGGTTTTGCTTGTTCAGTTTCATCGGGTCAGTCTCGAAATCAGGCGGCTGCGCGTAGCGGGCGGGTCAGCGCCACGCCGTCGGCATCGAACAGATGGCAGTGGGCAGCGTCCAGGTGCAGGTTCAGTTGTTCGCCGTAACGGCTCGCCAGATCACCGCGCACGCGCATGGTCAGGGCTTCGCCGGCGTTGGTCTTGACGTGGCAGAAGGTGTCGCTGCCGAGCCGCTCGCTGACGTCGGCGGTGACTTGCAGGGTGCAGTCGCCCGCTTGCGCCAGTTCCAGATGCTCCGGGCGAATACCCAGGGTCACGGCGCTGCCGACGCTCAGATTCGCCGCGTTGAACGGCAAGTTGATGCGGGTACCGGCGTCCAGCGAGACTTCGCAGCTCGCGCCGTCAATGCGCGCGATCTGGCCTTTGAGAAAGCCCATTTTCGGTGTGCCGAGGAAACCGGCGACAAACAGGTTTGCGGGGTTGTGGTACAGCTCCAGCGGCGAGCCGACCTGCTCTATCTTGCCGCCATTGAGCACCACCACCTTGTCGGCCATGGTCATGGCTTCGACCTGATCGTGGGTCACGTAGATCATCGTGGCTTTGAGGTCCTTGTGCAGGCGCAACAGTTCCAGGCGCATCTGCACCCGCAGGGCGGCGTCGAGGTTGGACAGAGGCTCGTCGAACAGGAAGATTTTCGGGTTGCGCACGATCGCCCGGCCGATGGCCACGCGCTGACGCTGGCCGCCGGAGAGCTGTTTCGGCTTGCGTTCCAGCATCGGCCCCAGTTCGAGGATGCGCGCCGCTTCGCCGACTTTCTTCTCGACTTCGGCTTTCGGCACGCCGGCCAGGTCGAGGGCGAACGACATGTTTTTCTTCACGGTCATGTGCGGGTACAGCGCGTAGGTCTGGAACACCATCGCCAGATCACGCTTGGCCGGGCTGACTTCGGTGATGTCTCGTCCGTCCAGTTCGATGGTGCCGCCGCTGACTTCTTCAAGACCGGCGATCAGTCGCAGCAGGGTGGATTTGCCGCAGCCCGACGGGCCGACGAACACCACGAATTCCTTGTCGTTCACCTCAAGGTCGATGCCCTTGATGATGGAAAAACCTTCAAAGCCTTTTTGCAGATTCTTGATTTTCAGGTTGGCCATGGTGGCGCTCCTCATGCGAATTCTTATTTGACGGCGCCGAACGACAGGCCGCGCACCAGTTGTTTCTGGCTGATCCAGCCGAAGATCAGGATCGGCGCGCAGGCCAGGGTCGAGACGGCCGACAACTTGGCCCAGAACAAGCCTTCGGGGCTTGAGTAGGAAGCGATCAATGCGGTCAGCGGCGCGGCTTTGGACGAAGTCAGGTTCAACGACCAGAAGGCTTCGTTCCAGCACAGGATCAGCGACAGCAGCACGGTCGACGCGAGGCCGCCCTTGGCGATCGGCAGCAGCACGCGGAGCATTTCCTGAGCCAGGGTGGCACCGTCGAGGCGGGCGGCTTCGAGGATGTCTTTGGGGATGTCCTTGAAGTAGGTGTAAACCATCCAGACCACGATCGGCAGGTTGATCAGCGTGTAGATCACGATCAGCGCGATGCGCGTGTCGAGCAGGCCGAAACTCTTGGCCAGCAGGTAGATCGGCATCAGCACGCCCACCGGCGGCAGCATCTTGGTGGAGAGCATCCACAGCAGCGTGCCCTTGGTGCGCTGGGTTTCGTAGAACGCCATCGAGTAGGCCGCCGGCACCGCGATCAGCAGGCAAAGAGCCGTGGCGCTGAAGGAAATCACCACCGAGTTCCAGGCAAAACTGAAGTAATCGCTGCGCTCGTTGATGTGCAGGTAATTCTCCAGCGTCGGCGTGAAGATGAACTGCGGCGGTGTGGCGAAGGCATCGATTTCGGTTTTGAAACTGGTCAGCACCATCCAGAAGATCGGGAAGAAAATGATGATCGCGATGGCCCAGGCCAGCGTGCCGAGCAGCAGGCTTTGCAGCCGGCGGGATTGTTGAAGAGTCATGGCAGGCCTCAGGCTTTGTCAGTCAGGTTTTTGCCGATCATCCGCACCAGAATGATCGCGGCGATGTTGGCGATGACCACGGCGATCAGGCCGCCGGCCGAGGCCATGCCGACGTCGAACTGCACCAGCGCCTGGTTGTAGATCAGGTAGGCGAGGTTGGTCGAGGCGTAGCCCGGGCCGCCGTTGGTGGTGGTGAAGATTTCGGCGAACACTGATAGCAGAAAGATGGTTTCAATCATCACGACTACCGCAATCGGCCGCGCCAGGTGCGGCAAAGTCAGGTGCCAGAAGATCGCGATCGGGCCGGCACCATCGAGGCGGGCGGCTTCTTTCTGTTCCTGGTCGAGGGACTGCATGGCGGTCATCAGGATCAGGATCGCGAAGGGTAGCCATTGCCACGAGACAATGATGATGATCGACAGCAGCGGGTAGTGAGCCAGCCAGTCCACCGGTTGCGCGCCGAACAGTTTCCAGATGTAGGCGAGGATCCCGGACACCGGATGGAAAATCAGGTTCTTCCAGATCAGCGCACCGACGGTGGGCATGATGAAGAACGGCGAAATCAGCATCACCCGCACGATGCCGCGACCGAAGAATTCGCTGGCCTCCAGCAGCGCACTGATCAACACGCCGAACACCACGCTGATCAGCAGCACGCTGCCTACCAGCAGCAACGTGTTGGTGGCGCCGGGCATGAAGCCGGAGTCGGTCAGGAAGTAGGTGAAGTTTTCCAGCCCGACGAACTCGTTGGTGCCCGGGTCGAGCAGGTTGTAGCGGATCATCGAGAAATAGACGGTCATGCCCAGCGGCACGATCATCCACAGCAGCAACAGGGCCACCGAAGGGCTGACCAGAAACCAGCCGGGATTGGCCACGCGGCTTTTGCGCCGGGGCTGCGACAGGTCGATGTGGGCTTTGGCAGTTGAAGTATTCATGGTGATCACAACCGAGTCATACAGACCTATGGAGATCCCCTGTGGGAGCGAGCAAGCTCGCTCCCACAGGGGCAGGAGCAGCTTTTCGCAGGATTACTTCGGATAACCCGCGCGCTTCATCTCGCGTTCGGTGGTTTGCTGCGCGGCGGTCAGTACCTGGTCGACCGTGGTCTGGCCGATCAGCGCGGCGGAGAACAGCTTGCCGACCTGGGTGCCTACACCCTGGAATTCAGGAATGGTTACCAGCTGGATGCCGATGTAAGGCACAGGTTTGAGGGTCGGTTTGCTCGGGTCGGCCGCTTTCAGCGATTCCAGCGTGACCTTGGCAAACGGCGCGGCGCTCATGTAAGCGTCACTGTAGGTCGAGGCACGGGTGCCCGGCGGAACGTTGGCGATGCCGTCGGTCTTGGCGACCAGTGCGCCGTACTCTTTTGAGGTGGCCCAGGCGCTGAATTCTTTGGCGGCGTCTTTGGCCTTGGAACTGGTCGGAATCGCCAGTGCCCACGAGTACAGCCACGCCGAGCCTTTGTCGGTGACCTGATGCGGCGCGTAGGTAAAGCCGACGTGATCGGCGACCTTGCTTTGAGTCTTGTCGGTAACGAACGAACCGGCGACGCTGGCATCGACCCACATTGCGCACTTGCCGCTGTTGAACAGGGCGAGGTTTTCGTTGAAACCGTTGCTGGAGGCGCCCGGTGGGCCGGATTTCTTCATGGTGTCGACGTAGAAGTTCAGCGCGTTCTTCCACTCCGGATCGCTGAATTCGGGTTTCCACTGCTCATCGAACCAGCGTGCGCCGTAGGCGTTGGCGACGGTGGTGATCAACGCGATGTTTTCACCCCAGCCAGCCTTACCGCGCAGGCAGATGCCGTACTGTTCCTTGTCCTTGTGGGTGAGTTTTTCGGCGAAGCCGGCGATCTGTTCCCAGGTCGGACGCTCGGGCATGGTCAGGCCGGCGTCCTTGAACAGGTCGGTGCGGTAGTAGGTGATGGAGCTTTCGGCATAGAACGGCAGGGCGTACAGCGAACCCTTCACCGACAGGCCTTCGCGCACCGACGGAAATACATCGTCGAGGGCGTAGCTGGCCGGCAGATCCTTCATCGGTTCGAGCCAGCCTTTTGCACCCCAGAGTGCGGCTTCGTACATGCCGATGGTCAACACGTCGAACTGACCGCCCTGAGTGGCAATGTCGGTGGTCAGGCGCTGACGCAGGACGTTTTCTTCCAGCACCACCCAATTGAGCTTGATGTCCGGATGCTCGGTCTCGAAGGTTTTCGAGAGCTTTTGCATGCGGATCATGTCGCTGTTATTGACGGTGGCGATGGTCAGGGTCTGGGCGCCAAGGCTGACGCTGCTGAGGGTCATGCAGGTGAGGGCCAGCAGAGCTTTTGCAGTGGGTTGCATCGTGCACTCCTTTTCTGCACCCGGCGGGGGCAGAAGGACAGTTATTGTTTTTGTGTTCTTCCAGCGGGGGAAGAATGTGCACTGATTACAGCCTTCTGACGCAGGGCTGACAAATCATCCCTAGCACTTGAATCGATACTTTTTTGCACTCGGGATTGGCGCGGCAAACGCAGGGAAGGGCGTTTCAGAAGGACGGCCGGCATGAATCCGTACAGGTTTTCCGGCGTCAGCCGTGGTTTTGCTCGGTCAGGCGTTGCACCACCAACCGCCGATAATGCGAAGGCGTCATGCCTTTGAGCTGCTGAAAACGCCGATTGAAATTGGAAATATTGTTGAAGCCCGACTCGAAACACACCTCGGTCACCGGTTTGTCGCCGTCCGCCAGCAGTTCGCAGGATTTGCTGATACGCAGGCGATTGACGAATTCGATGAAGTTGCGCCCGGTGGCCTGCTTGAACACCCGACTGAAATAGGTCGGCTTCATGCCCAGGTGCTCGGCGACTTCCTCCAGCGGCAACTCGCGGGCGTAGTGGGCGAAGATGTAATCCACTGCGCGGTTGGTGCGGTCGATGTTGTGCTCGTCGGCCAGTTGCGGGGTGGTCGCGCCGGACAGCAACTGGTAGTCGTCGCAGGCCGCCAACAATTCCATCAGGATGAAAAAATGCCCGAGGCGGGTGATGCCGTTTGAATCGGCGATGCGTTGCATCAGGGTCATGGCTTGGCGAATGGTGTGCGGGGAACGGAATTCGATGCCGTACTGCGCACGCTCGAGCAGCGGCGCCAGGGTCTTGAGTTCGGCGAATACCTGATGGCCGCTTTCAAACAGCTCATCGGTGAAGTTGACCAGCATGTCGCGTTTCTCGACCACTTCGTCTTCGGCCACCTGGCTGATCCAGTTGTGCGGCAGATTGGGGCCGGTCAGGAACAGCGTCTGCGGGTAGAAATTGCCGATGTAGTCGCCGATGAACACCTTGCCCGAACTGGCGACGATCAGGTGCAGCTCGTATTCCTTGTGAAAGTGCCAGCGCACCAGCGGGCAGGGGAAACCATGCTGGCGATAGATGATGGACAACCCGTTGTGGTCATCCATCAGCTCGTAGGAGGGATCGGTCACGCGAGCGGTTCGGGTCATGGCTGAGTGCTTTTCTTGTTATCGCCTGACGATCATGCCTCGTTTTCCGTGCTTAGCACCAGTGTGCGGCTTCGACAGCGCTTTGAATCACTGGTGTGATTAGATTTTTCTACGGGCTTTTGCAAGGTTGGCCGTTCGGCAGAATGAAACGATCCGACTATTTTTTATGAAGTCGAAATTAATGATGCTGCATCGCTGCGCCCATTCAGTTTTGTCCGGATCAAACCAGTTATCCAGCTCATCAAGGATGCGTAGGGGGCCGATAATGCCATAACAGGTCGCGCTTAGTGACCAAGGCCTCCCACCGGGTGGAGCTTTCATGACACTTTTAATGTATTGATAAAGATCATCGACGCTGACCATTTCTTTATTGATCCACGAGTGCGGGATCCTGTCGCAGAAATACCTGCGATCGAGTTGGTGGTGATAGGGGGCTGCCACTAATAATCGTTGCAAAGGACTCGCGGCTTTTAGCTCGTGCAACGCAAGATGCCTGTTTTCTACAGGAATTATTCGATCGCCAAGTTTTTTGAGCAGGGTGTCGTTGAACAGCTGGTAATCAAATTCGTCTGAACCTTTGTTGAGTTCATGAAAGTCCAGAATAATAAATTCATCTCGATTTCTTTCAAGAAACGATTCGATCTCGATTACCAGATCACCTAAATGGCGTGAAGACAGATATCCGCTGTGCTGGAACTGGAATTTCTTCATGTCGTCCGCTTTGGCGTAGTACCCCAGACGGAGGTCAAGTGCCCGGGCGCCACGGTTGAGTTGGGCATAGATCGGCACATCCTGACAAGCTATCCAGGTTTCAGCCAGAGGCACTGCATAAGATGCTTCACGGTCACAGCCGGCATTGTGAGCACCCGGCAAAGTCATCTCCGTAAGAGACAGGTCATCGATCGCCGGCGTGGCAGCCATCCAATTGTGAAGCTCAAAGTTATTATCCAAAAAATTATTCATCTATACATGCCTGCAAGTTTTTAATGGCGCCGACTTTGAAAGGTGATGGCGCTTGCAGGATGTTTATATTGTTTGGGGGTTTAAGTGGCCACTCATTATTTAATTCAGGTTGTTGGTTGTTGTTTGTGCTTGTTTCGGAGGTGTGCTTACTTGTTCAGGTTCTTCGCCTCGATCCATTGCGCCATGTATTGCGTGCTCTTGTGAGCGTGATGTCGCAACATGCCGCCCGTAAAGTTGCTGAGTCTCAGTTTTGCAATATTCTTGCGACATTCCTGCAGTTTATTGATCAGCGCCTGGCCATGGACCGCTTGCTGATAAATGTCCTTGAGCAGGGTATTGCCCTGAGACTGGGCAACTTGCCAACGGACTTCGTCGCGATAAAGTTGTACCGCGGCATTCGCCAGGTCCTGCGCCGTGCGGCAGACCGCGCCAGGCCACGGCTGATCGGTGTGCATGCCTTCCGCGCCAATAGGGGTAGTGACGCTGGGGGTACCGCAGAGCATGGCGTCGATCAGTTTTCCCTTGATGCCCGCACCGAAACGCAGAGGGGCCAGGCAAATACGTGCATCGGACATGACCTGCAACGCATCCTCTGCCCAGTTCATGATGTGAAAACCCTGCGCAACATTGTGCAACGCCGCTGCCTTGGGTGGCGTGTAGGCGCCATAAACATGCAGTTGGGCTTTTGGCAGTTGTTCGCGAATCAACGGCCAGACGGTCGATTTCATCCACAAGACCGCATCCCAGTTCGGCGCATGACGGAAATTGCCGATACTGAGGAAGTGCGCACGCTCTTCGAAGGGTTTCGCAGGTGTGCTGGGCGCTTCGACCATCAAGGGACACCAGTGCAACAGCTCGCGCGGCAGTTTGAACTGCTGCACCAGCAACTCGATTTCCACCTGCGAGATCATCAGGTTCAGGTCGCAGCGATACAGCGCGGCAATCTCGCGTTTTGCCAGATCGGTGTCAGCCATCAGCTCGAACTCTTCGGCCAGCGCCGGCGCAAACAACTGATTGAAGTCGTTGGCATCATCGCTGTGCTTGAGCCGGTCCTTCAATCGCTGGTGCCGGGCATGCCGCAGGCTTTGCAGATCCGAGGTTTCCAGAACACGCAACGCGTCGGGGCAGTGTTTTTCTACCCGCCAGCCGAATTGTTCTTCAATCATGAATTGATCGAAGAGCACGATATCCGGCGCCAGCTCGCTGATGAAGGTGTCGAAACTGCTGCTGTTCAGCTCGATCGGGACCGTATGGATTCCCAGCGAGCCCAAATCGGCCGGATGTTCGCCAACACCGGCAGGGCTGGCAAAGGTGATTTGCCAACCCTGGCGCAGGAACGTTTCGAGAATTTGCATCACATGCCCGCTTGCCGCAGAGGAACGAGGTTCCGGCCAGACGTAACCAATGACGAGGACTTTGGTTGCGGGCTGACTCATGAGAAACGGTTCCTGGAACGAAGTGACGGAAAAAAGGCGCGCGGATTAGACCATAACCCAGGCGTCGGGTGATCCGTTTTTATCGGGTTTGCATCGGACGAGGGCGAGGGAGAAGGCGATCGACAGGGCGTGTGAAAGCTTCATTCAGACATTGAAGTCTCGTGCTCAGGATTGCCCGAGAACGGCTTTGACCTTGTCTCGCAGTTGATCAATGGAAAATGGCTTGCCGATCACATGCATGTCCATCGGTACTTCAATGGTCTCGGCATAACCGCTGGCAAACAGAATCGGCAGTGTGGGGCGAATATTGCGGGCTTCGGTGGCCAGTTGACGGCCATCCATGATCGGCAAGCCGACGTCGGTCATCATCAGGTCGATGTGCTGATTCGTATCCTTGAGGATTTCCAGCGCCTGCTCGCTGCCATCTGCCTCCAGAACCTTGAACTCCAGCTCCTCCAGCACATCGACGATCAGCATGCGCACGATGGCATCGTCTTCTACTACAAGGATGGTGGACTCAGGGCTGGACATAATGGCGGCTCTCAAGAATGGGGGACGGGGCGCCGGTCGATCAAAAATGCCGGGCTCTTGCATGAGTAAGTGGCGCATAGCCACAAGTTCCCGACGGCATACAAAAAAAGGATAGGCGCAAACGGGCGGGCAAGGATAACTGTTGGGCCGCGATTCGGCGTAGGCAAATGTAGGAAAACAGTACTAAAGCTGTGAGAAAAATGGATCCATGGTGCCGTTTTGGGGCAAACTCCCTGGTTTTCAACAGTTCGACAAGGCTGCCACATGTCCTCTCCGTCTTCGGTTGATGAGCAACGGTTTCGCAAACTCCTGACCCGCAACGTCAGTTTGCCGTTGGGCGTCGGCGTCATCAGTGCCGTGTTCTTCATTTCATTGATCACCTATTTGTTGTCCGTGATTCAGTGGGTGGAGCACACCGACCGGGTGATCAATAACGCCAACGAAGCGGTGAAACTCACCGTGGATCTGGAAACCGGCATGCGCGGGTATCTGCTCAGCGGCGACGAGCACTTCCTCGATCCGTACGAGACGGCCAAGCCCCGGATTGCCGTGGCACTCAACACGTTGCTTGAGCTGACTGCCGACAATCCGGCGCAAACCGATCGCCTGCGTCGACTTCAGGCGCTGCAAACCGAGTGGGCGACGTATGCGCAATCGATGATCGATCTGCAACGGGCCAGTGGCGATTACAAGTCGGCGGTCAAAGCGGGGAAGGGCAAGCGCCTGACCGATGAAATACGTAAACAGTTCGAAGATGTGATTGAAACCGAGCAGTTGCTGCGCGCCTCGCGCAACGAGGACGTGCGCCGCACCACGGTCTGGAGCATCAGCCTTTATCTGCTGTTCGTGGCCGGCATCAGCGGTCTCTTGGCCTATGTCGGTCGACGCGATCTGCTCAACCTTTCGCAAAGTTATGGTGCGACCCTCGCGGCGCAAGAGGCCAGCGCCCTTCGTCTGGAACAACAAGCGTGGCTGCGCAACGGTCAGACTCAGCTGGCAGAGCAGGTGCTGGGGCAACTGACGCTGAATCTGCTGGGGCGCAATATCCTGCAATTCTGCGCCCAGTACCTCGGCACCGCCGTGGCCGCGTTGTATGTGCGCGAGGAACATGGCGGCCTCAAACGCGTGGCGACTTACGGATTCTCCCGCGAACAGGAACAGCAGAATCAATTGATCTACAGCGATGAAGGCCTTGTCGGACAGGTCGCACAGCAGGCTCGGCTGCTTCGTCTCGATTCAGTGCCGTCCGACTACTTCAAGGTCAGTTCCGGTCTGGGCGAAGGCCTGCCGCACAGCGTGCTGGTGGTACCTACCAGTGATGACGAGCGGGTCAACGGCGTAATCGAGCTCGGTTTCCTGCGTCCGCTCACCGACCGTGATGTGGCGCTGCTGGAACTGATCGCCGGCAATATCGGCACCTCCATCGAAGCCGCGCGCTATCGCCAGCGCTTGCAGGAAGTGCTGGCTGAAACCCAGCAACTCAATGAAGAGTTGCAGGTGCAGCAGGAAGAGCTGAAAACCGCCAACGAAGAGTTGGAGGAGCAATCGCGGATTCTCAAGGAATCCCAGGCGCATCTGGAAACCCAGCAAGTCGAGCTGGAACAGACCAACGAGCAACTGGCCGAACAGGCCCAGACCCTGGCCGAGCAGCGCGACGCCATGGACCAGAAGAACACCGAGCTCAATCTGGCCCAGGTGCAGCTCGAAGAGCGCGCCGAAGAGTTGCAGCGCTCGAGCAAGTACAAATCCGAATTCCTGGCCAACATGTCCCACGAGCTGCGCACGCCGCTGAACAGTTCGCTGATCCTGGCCAAGCTGCTGGCGGAAAACCCGCAGGACAACCTCAGCGCCGAGCAGGTCAAGTTCGCCGAGTCGATCTACTCTGCCGGCAACGATCTGCTCAACCTGATCAACGACATTCTCGACATTTCCAAGGTGGAAGCCGGCAAACTCGAAGTGGTGCCGGAAAACACCAGCGTCGCGCGCCTGGCCGACGGCCTGCGCAGCGTCTTCGAACCATTGGCGGCGGACAAGAAACTGACGTTCACCGTCGAGTTGCAGCCTGATGCGCCGATCACTCTGTTTACCGATCGCCAGCGTCTGGAGCAGGTGATCAAGAACCTGCTGTCCAACGCCGTGAAATTCACCGAACAGGGCACGGTCAGCCTGACCATCGCCGGCCAGCCGGACGATCGCATTGCTTTCATCGTGCGCGACTCGGGGATCGGGATTGCGCAGGATCAACAGGAAAGCATTTTCGAAGCCTTCCGCCAGGCCGACGGCACCACCAACCGCAAATATGGCGGCACCGGGTTGGGGCTGTCGATTTCCCGGGATCTGGCGACGTTGCTGGGCGGTTCAATCAGCGTCAGCAGCGCGCCGGGGCAGGGCAGTGCCTTCACCCTGGTGTTGCCGCAACAATACCGCGAGCCGGGCGACGCGCCGGTCGCGCCGCTGACGTTCAGCCCGCCCGCTGCCGCTCCGGTCATTGCATCCGCCGTGACGGTTTCGCCGCTGGCCTCTGTCGACATTCCGCGCTTCAACGATGACCGCAATAAAGCGCCGTTCGATACCCGCTGCATTCTGGTGGTGGAAGACGAACCGAATTTCGCCCACATCCTCTATGACCTGGCCCATGAACTGGGCTACCAGTGCCTGGTCGCGCACGGGGCGGATGAAGGTTATGACCTGGCGCAAGAGTTCGTGCCGGACGCGATCCTGCTGGACATGCGCCTGCCAGACCATTCGGGCCTGACCGTTCTGCAGCGTCTGAAGGAAAACGCTCAGACCCGGCACATCCCCGTGCACGTGATTTCCGTGGAGGACCGCGTTGAAGCGGCCATGCACATGGGCGCCATCGGTTACGCAGTCAAGCCGACGACTCGCGAAGAGCTCAAGGACGTGTTCGCCCGTCTCGAAGCCAAGCTCACGCAGAAGGTCAAACGTGTGCTGCTGGTGGAGGACGACGATCTGCAGCGGGAAAGCATTGCCCGCCTGATCGGCGACGACGACATCGAAATCACCGCTGTAGGCCTGGCGCAGGACGCACTGGAGCTGCTGCGCACGACGATTTTCGATTGCATGGTTATCGATCTGAAGCTGCCGGACATGCTTGGCAACGATCTGCTCAAGCGCATGTCCACCGAGGACATCTGCTCGTTCCCGCCGGTCATTGTCTACACAGGGCGCAATCTGACCCGCGACGAAGAAGCCGAACTGCGCAAGTACTCGCGTTCGATCATCATCAAGGGCGCACGGTCGCCTGAACGTCTGCTGGATGAGGTCACACTCTTTCTGCACAAAGTCGAATCGCAGTTGTCCCATGAACGGCAGAAGATGCTCAAGACCGCCCGCAGCCGCGATAAGGTCTTCGAAGGACGCAAGGTGCTGCTGGTGGACGACGATGTACGTAATATTTTCGCCCTGACCAGTGCGCTGGAAACCAAGGGTGCAGTCGTGGTGATTGGCCGAAACGGTCGCGAAGCGATTGAAAAACTGAATGAAGTCGAGGACATCGACCTGGTGCTGATGGACGTGATGATGCCGGAAATGGATGGTTTTGAAGCCACCATGGAAATCCGCAAGGATCCGCGCTGGCGCAAGCTGCCGATCATCGCGGTGACGGCCAAGGCCATGAAGGACGATCAGGAGCGCTGCCTGCAGGCGGGTGCCAATGATTACCTGGCCAAGCCCATTGACCTGGATCGCCTGTTCTCGCTGATTCGCGTGTGGTTACCCAAGATGGAACGCATTTAGTGGAACGTAGTAATTCCGTTGAGCGGAACAGTGAAATCGAACTGCGGTTGCTGATCGAGGCGATTTATCTCAAGTACAGCTACGATTTTCGCGATTACTCCGGCGCCTCGATCAAGCGCCGTGTGCAACATGCGTTGAACCAGTTCGAGTGCGCGACCATCTCGGCCTTGCAGGAGAAAGTCCTGCATGACCCGACGGCGTTCATGCAGTTGCTGCAATTGCTGACGATCCCGGTCAGCGAGATGTTCCGCGATCCATCGCACTTCCTGGCGATCCGTCAGGAGGTGGTGCCGCTGCTCAAGACCTATCCGTCGATCAAGATCTGGATCGCCGGTTGCAGTACCGGTGAGGAGGTCTACTCGATGGCGATCCTGCTGCGCGAAGAAGGCCTGCTTGATCGTACGATCATCTACGCCACCGACATCAACCCGCGTTCGCTGGACAAGGCCAAGCAGGGGATCTTTTCGATGGAGAACGTGCGAGCCTATACGGCCAACTATCAGCAGGCCGGCGGTCAGCGCTCTTTCGCCGACTACTACACTGCGGCGTACGGCTACGCGATTTTCGACAAGAGCCTGTGTGAAAACGTGACGTTCGCCGATCACAGCCTGGCGACCGATAGTGTATTCTCCGAAACTCAATTAATTTCATGTCGTAACGTGTTGATTTATTTCAACAAAAAACTTCAGGATCGAGCGTTCGGGTTGTTCCATGAATCGCTGTGCCACCGTGGCTTCCTCGTGCTGGGCAGCAAGGAAACCCTGGATTTTTCCGGCTATTCCAACCAGTTCGAACCGCTGGTGAAACAAGAACGGATCTACCGCAAATCATGAACAGTGCAGCGGATTTGCCTCGGGTCGAGGCGATTGTGGTCGGGGCTTCCGCCGGTGGCGTCGAGGCCTTGCTGACCATGCTTGGCTCGCTGCGGGCCGGGTTCGGTCTGCCGATCATCATCGTGCTGCATTTGCCGGAAGAGCGCCGCAGCCAGCTCGCCGAGGTGTTCGCCCGGCGGCTGGCGCTGCCGGTAGCAGAAGCCATCGATAAACAGGACATCACGCCCGGCACCGTGTACTTCGCGACGCCGGGTTATCACCTGTCGGTGGAGCAGGACCTCAGTCTGTCGCTGAGCCTTGAAGACCGCTTGCACCATTCGCGGCCTTCGATCGATTTCCTGTTCGAGTCCGCCGCTGATGCCTATGGGCCGGCGCTGGCCGCAGTGCTGCTGACCGGCGCGAACCACGATGGCGCGCGAGGCCTGGCGCAAGTCAAACGCCTGGGCGGGCTGACCATCGTGCAGGACCCCGACGAGGCGCAGGTCGCCACCATGCCTCGCGCGGCACTGAAAACGCATCAACCGGATTACATCCTTCCCATACACGGCATCGGCCGTCTGCTTGTCGAGCTGGAACGAATCGCATGCTGAGTAATATCCAGGCAAAACTGCTGATCGTCGACGATCTGCCCGAGAACCTGCTGGCCCTCGAAGCGCTGATCAAACGCGAAGACCGCACCGTCTACAAAGCGCTGTCGGCGGACGAAGCGCTGTCGCTGCTGCTGCAACACGAGTTCGCCATGGCCATCCTCGACGTGCAGATGCCCGGCATGAACGGCTTCGAACTGGCCGAATTGATGCGCGGTACCGAGAAAACCAAAAACATTCCAATCATCTTCGTCAGCGCCGCTGGCCGCGAACTCAATTACGCGTTCAAGGGCTACGAAAGCGGGGCGGTGGACTTCCTGCACAAGCCGCTGGACATCCATGCGGTAAAAAGCAAGGTGAATGTCTTTGTCGATCTGTACCGCCAGAGCAAGGCGATGAAGCAACAGGTCGAAGCGCTGGAGCAGAGCCGTCGCGAACAGGAAGCGCTGTTGCAGCAACTGCAAAGCACCCAGGGCGAACTGGAGCAGGCGGTACGCATGCGTGACGATTTCATGTCGATCGTCGCCCACGAAGTGCGCACGCCCCTTAACGGCCTTATCCTCGAAACCCAACTGCGCAAGATGCACTTGGCCCGGGACAACGCTGCCGCGTTCACCCTCGACAAAATGCACGCGATGGTTGACCGCGACGAGCGCCAGATCAAAAGCCTGATCCGGCTGATCGAGGACATGCTCGACGTCTCGCGGATCCGCACCGGCAAGCTGTCGATTCGCCCGAGTCGCTTCGATCTCGCGCAGTTGGTGAGCAACTTGCTGCAAAACTTTGCGCAACAGATCGAGGCGGCGGAAACCACCGTTTCCTTCGAAGCGGAGAGTCCGGTCGAAGGCTGCTGGGATGAGTTTCGCATCGAACAGGTGATTTCCAACCTGCTGACCAATGCCTTGCGTTATGGCGGTAGAAGCCCGATTCAGGTGCGCGTCTATCGCCAGGGCAACCAGGCACGTGTCGAGGTCCAGGATCACGGCATCGGCATCAGCGAGGAAAATCAGAAACGTATTTTTCAACAGTTCGAACGCGTCTCCGCCAAGACGGTGGTGGCCGGCCTCGGACTGGGTCTGTTCATCTCCGAACAGATCGTCGCCGCCCATGGCGGCTTCATCGTCGTCGAAAGCAAGATCAACGAGGGCGCCCTGTTTCGCGTTTGTCTGCCGCTCCAGGAAAACGGCGAAACAAACGCAACCTCTGAGTGACCGCACGGTCGTATCAGCAGCTATTGACCGAACAAAGGCTTCCCATGAGCGTAGATGCACAAGATGTAGTACTCGTCGTCGAGGACGAACCGGTGATCCTGATGGTGCTGACAGACTATCTGTCAGGGCAGGGCTATCGCGTATTGCAGGCCGAGAACGGCGAGCAGGCGTTCGAGATTCTGGCGAGCAAGCCGCATCTGGACATGTTGATTACTGATTTTCGTTTGCCGGGAGGCATCTCGGGCGTGCAGATCGCCGAACCCGCCGTCAAATTGCGCCCTGATCTGAAGGTGATCTTCATCAGCGGCTATCCGCAGGAAATCCGCGAGACCGGCAGCCCCATCACCCGCCGGGCGCCGATCCTGGAAAAGCCGTTCGATCTGGATGTATTGCAGGAGAAGATTCAGGAACTGCTGGCCTGAGGCGTGAACCGCCTCAGCTCTTGATCATCTCCCGCACCTTCGCCGTCAGCAGATCGAAGGTGAACGGCTTGGTGATCATCTGCATCCCGGAATCAAGGAACCCGCCGCGCACAGCGGCGTGTTCAGCGTAACCGGTAATGAACAGAACCTTCAGGTCGGGCCGGTATTGCCGGCCGATTTCCGCCAGTTGCCGGCCGTTCATGCCCGGCAGGCCGACGTCGCTGATCAGCAGATCGATACGCTGCTCCGAATCCAGAATCGGCACGGCACTGTCGGCATCGCTGGCCTCGACAAATCCATAACCCAGTTCGCTCAACACTGCACTGACCAGCACCCGCACGGCCGGATCGTCTTCGACGATCAATACGGTTTCGCCTTCCACGGCGTCGGGCGCCTGCTCCGTGTGCGTTGGCGCGTGAGACAACGATTCGCCCTGGAAGCGCGGCAGATAGAGTCTGACGGTGGTGCCCTCGTCGATTTTGCTGTCGATCGAGACGTGGCCACCGGATTGCTTGCTGAAACCGTAGATCATCGACAGACCCAAGCCGGTGCCCTGGCCGATCGGCTTGGTGGTGAAAAATGGGTCGAATGCGCGATTGATCACGCTCTCGGGCATGCCGCAACCATTGTCGGTCACGCTCAATAGGACGTAATCGCCGGGCTTCAGGTTGCTGTAAGCGGCGGTGAAATCACTTCCCAGCACCTGATTGCTCGTCTCGACTACCAGATTGCCGCCGTCGGGCATCGCGTCGCGGGCATTGATAACCAGGTTGAGCAGGGCGCTTTCCAGTTGATTGGGGTCGGCCTCGGCTACCCACAATTGTTCGTGCAGGCGCATGTCCAGTTGAATGCTTTCGTTGAGGCTGCGTTGCAGCAGTTCGCCCATCGATTGCACCAGATCGTTCATCTTCACCGCTTTTGAGTCCAGTGACTGGCGACGGGAAAATGCCAATAGACGGTGAGTCAGGCCGGCGGCGCGGTTGGCGGAGGTCACGCCGAGGTCGATGAGACTGTCGAGATCCTCCGTGCGGCCACGCGCCAGTCGACGGCGAATCAATTCGAGGCTGCCGATGATGCCGGTCAGCATGTTATTGAAGTCATGGGCGATACCGCCGGTCAATTGACCGACCGCTTCCATTTTCTGCGACTGACGTAGCGCTTCCTCGTTGTGCCGCAGTTGCGCCGTGCGTTCCTCGACTTGTTGCTCAAGGGTTTCGAGGGTCGATTGCAGACGTCGTTCGCTATTGCTCAGATCGATCAGGCGATCACGGGCCTCGTATTGTCGTCGTCGACCGCGCAGGGCGGTGGAGATCAGGCTGACCAGCGTCACCGGATGGAAGGGGCGTTCAAGAAACGTCACGTTACCCAGTAACTTGCTGAGCTGCGAAGAGGGGCCCTGTCCGGATCCGCCGTGATGGGTCAACAACACAATCGGCAGATCTGACCAGGCAGGTTGTTGCTCCAGATATAACAGCAGGGATTCCAGTTCCGGGCCATGCAGAGCCTCGACGGCGATCAACAGCAGCCCGGCGCCGGGTTCCAATTCGTTGCACAGGGTGGCCAGATCGGGAGTGATCAGGCCACCGTATCCGGCCTCGTTGAGGATCATCAGAGCAACCTGGCTGTCGCGACCCTGGGGTGCAAGTATCAGCGCCCGTTCCGACAGCGGCACGGTGACGGTCACAAGTTTTCATCCTTAAGCAGCGGGTTACTCGCGCCGAGGTAGGTGGGTACGCCACGCAGCACGCCCTGGAAAGCTTCCAATGGCTCACCGATGGTCATGCCTTGTTTGGAAATGCGATATTCGCGGATGGTCGATTCGTGGCTGCCGGTGCGTTTCTTGATGATCGAAACTGCGCGACGTACCTTGCCGAGGGCTTCGAAATAGCGCAGCAAAATCACAGTGTCGGCGAGATAAGTGATGTCGACCGGGGCCTGCATGTCGCCGACCAGACCGTGTTGAGCGACGGTCATGAACGTCGCGGCGCCCTTGCGGTTCAGGTACAGCAGCAATTCGTGCATGTGCAGTACCAGCGCGTTCTCTTCCGGCATCGCGGCCTGATAGCCGTTGATGCTGTCGATCACCACGGTCTTGATGTCACCTTCATCGACGCAGCGTCGCACCCGGTGAGAGAACTCGCCGGGGGACAATTCGGCGGCGTCCACTTGTTCGATCAGCAGATTGCCGGTGGCCTGCAAAGCCTTGAGGTCAATGCCGATGTTGTTCATGCGCTCGAACAGCAAGCCCAGCTCTTCATCGAAAATGAACAGCGCAGCCTTTTCACCACGCGCCACGGCCGCTGCCGCGAAAATCATGGTGATCAACGATTTGCCGGTGCCCGCCGGGCCCAGAATCAGTGTGCTGGAGCCGGTCTCGATACCGCCACCCAGCAAAGCGTCCATTTCCTTGATACCGCTGGACAGCTGCAGGCGTGGGTAATCGCCGCGATGCTCCGCCGCCACCAGACGCGGGAAGACGTGCACGCCATCGCCCATGATGGTGAAGTCATGGAAGCCGCCACGGTACTTCTGGCCTCGGTACTTGATAACCCGCACGCGACGGCGCTCGGCGCCATAGTTGGGGGTCAATTCTTCGAGGCGAATCACGCCGTGAGCGACACTGTGAACGGTTTTGTCCAGGGATTCGGTGGTCAGGTCATCCAGCAGCAATACCGTGGCGTCGTAACGCACGAAATAGTGCTTGATCGCCAGAATCTGCCGACGGTAGCGCAGGGAGCTTTGCGCCAGCAGGCGGATTTCCGAGAGGCTGTCGAGCACCACACGGGTGGGTTTGAAGCGCTCGACCACTTCGAAAATCTGTTTGGTCGCCTCGCCCAGTTCAAGATCAGAGGAATAGAGCAGGCTTTGATGATGCTCGGCGTTAAGCAGGCTTTCCGGGGGCGTCAGCTCGAAAATCTCGATATTTTCGTTCAGTTCCCAACCGTGGGACGCTGCGCCCTGGCGCAACTCTCGCTCGGTTTCGGACAGCGTGATGTACAACGAACGTTCGCCGGCTCGGGCGCCGGCCAGCAAGAAATGCAACGCGACTGTGGTTTTACCGGTTCCAGGCTCGCCCTCCAGCAAGAAAACGTGACTGCGGGACAAACCACCGGCCAGGATATCGTCCAACCCTTCGATGCCGGTGGCGGCTTTTGCACTGATCAACGCGTTCGATGTAGACAAAAAATGCCCTCTCATGACTAGGGGAAACGAGGCAGCGGGCGCCGGACGCCGTTTTGGCACTGCCTGATTACTTGACCTTTTGCCGTGACGACGGTTCCGATTTTCTTGCGGGATGTGTGGAGAAGGCCGCTAGAGGCCTTGCTGCAACGAGGGATCATCGGGGTTCATCTGCTCGAGCTGAGCCAACAGGATCTGCACGTTCTGCAACTGACCGCTTTCTTTCCAATAGTTGATCAGAAGCACCCGCGCCTTGCGATCGGCGGGGTGACGCTGGACGATTTCCTGCAACTGCTTTTGTGCCGCTTCCAGTTCTTCGGCGCTGTGCAAGGTGGTGGCGAGGTCGTAGCGGTAATCCTTGTTGTCGGGCTCGAGTTCCACGGCTTTGGACAAACCGAGCAGGGCGTACTCGCGTTGGTCGTGGTGCAGCAACCAGAGGCCCAGGGCATGTTGCAGATAAGCCGAGTCGGGCTGGGCCTTCAGTTGTCGGGCGAGCAGTTGTCGGGCAGCGTCGCTCTGGCCCTGACGGTCGAGCACTTCGATCTGCATCACCAGCGCCGGCAGGTTGCCGGGGTCGAGGCGCAGGGTTTGTTCCAGCGCTTGCTGTGCCTGTTTCAATTCAGCGTTGTGCAGATAAAGGCGCGCCAGTTGAGCGTAATTGGCAGCGCTTTCCGGCTGGGCCCTCAGCGCCTGCTCCCACACGTCGATGCCTTGCTGGAGCGGGGCGAAATACAGGCCCAGTTGATCCGGAGACAAGCCGAGCAGGGCGTTGATTGCGGCGAAGCGTACGGTTTGATCTTCATCGTCGAGCAACGGGCCCAACAGCAAACTGCGCTGACCGCCAGGCACCAGGCCCGTCACGCTTTTGATTGCGGCCAGTCGAACGTCCGGCGATTCGTTTTGCAGATCGGCATCCGCCAGTTTCAGGGCCTGGGGGCTCGGGTAGTTGGGCAGCTCGGCGTGCAGCCAGACACGCCGTTTGACTGAAAGATCCGGGCGCCCCAGTTGCTGGTACAGCATCCGCGCAGCCCCCGGTTGACCGGCACGAGCAGCGGCCAGCGCTTCGCTGTAACCGTGTTTGATCGCCTCCGGCACAACCGGCGCAGTGCTGCGCAAAGACAGCCAGGCGACGATCAGGACCAGCGCAAGGCCGAGGCTGATGAGCAAATAGCGGCGAGACTGAGGCATGCGAATTTCCGAAACTTTCGTTTTGCAGCGGAGGTCGCAAGCTTCTGTCAGCTCGCGCCGTGAGTCAAACCCTCTGCCCGATATGGCCTGCTACAGGCGTTGAATCGACCTACAGCTTGTGTCGACCCTGTTTGCCGTCATCCTCTCCATGCAGTGTCTACGCTTGCAGAAGTTGTTTCTACGAGGCCATCCATGCAGTCCCTGCTCATTTATTTCAAGGCAGTCATCCACCCCAGCCAGGCAGTACTGCTGTTTGGTTTGCGCACCATTGTCGCCGGATTGCTGACCTTGTACCTGGCGTTTCTGTTCGATCTCGACCAGCCGAAATGGTCGATCATGGCCGTAGTGATCATCAGCCAGCCACTGGCCGGGATGGCGCTGGCACGCAGCTTCGGGCAAATCATCGGGACAACCCTTGGCGCGGTGGTGGCAGTGCTGCTGATGGCTATCTTTCCCCAGGCGCCGTTGCCGTTCATCACGACCCTGGCGCTTTGGCTGGCCCTGTGCACTGCCGGCGGCACGTTATTGCGCTATACAAGTTCCCAGGCGTTCGTGCTTAGCGGGTACACCGCCGTGGTGGTGGCGCTGCTGGCGATTCCGGATCAGGACGGCACCTTTCTGCTGGCGGTGACCCGGGTCACCGAAACCTTGCTGGCGGTGGCGTGCGTATGCGTGGTCAGCCTGTTGACGGCGCGGCCCGAAGCGGTATCACGCAACTATTTCGCGAAGGTTGATCAGGTGATCAAGCTCGCCGCCACCCATGCCGCCGCTGTGCTTCGCACCGAAGAAAGCGAAGCGGACTTTCAGCGCCGGCAAATGCAGCTGCTGGGGGAAATCAGCGCCCTCGAAGGTCTGCGCCGGCACTTGTATTTCGATGCTCCACGCCTGCGCAGCGCCAACAATCTGGTGTTGTTGCTGGGCAATCAACTGATGCTGCTGACCTCACGCCTGACCGCGCTGCGTCACCAGCGGGAGCTGCTCACTGAGCGATGGGAGGGCGACCTGCCGCTGGAAATCCAGCAATTGCGTGCAGAAGAACTGGCACTGCTCGACCAGCTCGCACTGCAAGGGCGCTCATTGCCGGCCGAGGCGCGGCACCAGTTCGTCGCGCTGCAACAGCAGTTCGAAGGGCTCGCCTACAGGGCCGAACAATTGACGGAAGACATGAGTGCAACCCTGCGCTCGCTGGCGTGGGCATTGCGCTGGGAACAGGCGCGGCTGTTGCAGCAACTGGAGCAGATTCTCGAACTGAGCGATGCGATACAGGAAGGGCGGGAGGCCAGTTGCATGTTCCGTGGCCAGTCCAGCCCCTTGCACCTGGATTTCACCCTCGCGACGATGAACGCCATCCGCGCCTTCAGCGCATTGTTGGTGGCCGGACTGATCTGGATCGAAACCGCGTGGGACGGCGCGCGGGGCGGGATGATTCTGGTGGGGATTCTGTGTTCGTTGATGGCGACGTTTCCGCGCCCGTTGATCGCCGCGCAGAGTTACGCCCGAGGGCTGGGACTGGCCTTGGTGGTGTCGGCGTTCTATCAATTCATGCTGGTCCCGGCGATCAGTGATTTCGAAATGCTGGCCTTGCTGCTCGCGCCTCTGCTGTATGTGATCGCGGTCGGACTGGCCAACCCGGCCACCACCGGTATCGGCATGGGCCTGGGGCTGTCGAGTTTCCTGATGCTCGGGCCGCAGAACGTCGGCACCGGGCAGAACACCGCCATTCAATGGTTCGAATTTGCCGGAGCCTACGTGAGTGCGGCGATGCTGGCTCTGATTGTTTATGCCTGGATTTTCCCGTTCCGCCCGGCTCTGCGCATCCGGCGCTTTTACAACGAAGCGCGGGAGCAGGTCTACCAACTGACCAAGAGCCCGGCCACCGATGAACAGCAATTCGCCTTCGAAAGCCGAATGGTTGATCGCCTGACCTCGATGCTGGGCGTGTTGCCGGCCGCCAACGAACGGGACATGCAGCGCCTGTATGAAATCAGCCTCGCCTGTGTAGCGCTGGGCGTGGCCATGCACCAGCTCAGGCAACAGGCGCAAAACAATGCTCTGCTTACGGACGATTTGCATAGGCAGCTGTCGACGGCATTGCGTCAGACCGGCCGTTTCGTCGCCGGCCGACCGGATGTACGCCTGACACCTTTACTGGCTACGCTGCATGCGCTCGGCGATGAGCTGGATGCCTTGCATGTCGCCACCCATGAGCACTTGTGGTCGGTATTTCGCATGCGCGTGGCCCTGTTGATCGTGGTGTCGTTTCTGGAACGACATGGCGAGCATTTGCAGCCCGACCGATCTGAAGGAGAGCCCATCCTTGCCCATTGATTTCGAGATCGGCGGCGTTTACCTGCCGCCAATCGCTCAGGCCTTGTTGCTGGCCATACCGGTTTTTCTGCTGCTCGACTGGGGTTTGCGCCGGCTCGGCGTCCTGCGTTTTGTCTGGCATGAGGCGCTGTTCGAAGGCGCCCTTTATGCCTGTGTGTGCGCCGCACTGATTCTGCTGATGGGAGCCTGAAACCTTGAAGACGTTGCTCACTCGATTGACGACATTGGCGGTGGTGCTGCTGGCCATCGTGCTCGGCTGGTTTGCCTGGGAACATTACACCCGGGCCCCGTGGACTCGGGATGCGCGGGTGAGGGCGGATGTGGTGACACTCTCGGCGGATGTTTCGGGCCGCATCGTCACACTGGCGGTGCAGGACAACCAGCATGTCGACAAGGGCCAGTTGTTGCTGGAGATCGACCCGGCTCGTTACAGCCTCGCGGTCGAGCATGCGAAACGCTCGGTGGAGGTCTCCAAGGCCACGCTCGGGCAGTCGCAAGCAGCCATCGTCGCCAGCGAAGCGTTGCTCAAACAACGCCAGAGTGAAGAGCGCCGGCGACGTACGCTCAAGCAAGGGTTCGCGATTTCCGGGGAAGAGTGGGAGAAGTCCAGTACCGACGTGGCCGTGGCCCAGGCCGATCTGTTGCGCAATCAGGCCAATCTCGGTCTCGCCGAAGCCAACGTGCAACTGGCGATTGCTGCATTGACCCAGGCCGAACTGGATCTGCAACGTACCCGAGTCGAAGCGCCGGTCAGCGGTTATGTCACTAATCTGCTGACCCGTCAGGGGGATTACGCGGTGGCCGGTAGCGCCCTGCTGGCACTGGTGGACAGCGGCTCCTTTTATGTCAGCGGCTATTTCGAGGAAACCAAACTGCCACGGATCGAGGAGGGCGACCGGGTGCGGATCGAATTGATGAGCGGGGAGAAATTCGGCGGCACCGTGCAAAGCATCGCCTTCGCCATTGCTGATCGGGAAAACGCGCCGGGCAGCCGATTGCTGGCCAACATCAACCCCAGCTACACCTGGGTGAAACTGGCGCAACGGGTGCCGGTGCGGATCGGCATCGACCCTGATTACGCAGGCAAGGATCGACTCAGAGCCGGTACCACCGCGACGGTCACGGTGCTGGAAAATCATGAAAAACAGAGACAAAAAAGCCCCGCGACCGAATGATACGCGGGGCAAAAAATTTGGTTGGTTGCGGCCAACCAAAGGAGCTCTTTAAAAAACGATTACTTGCTGGCCACCGTTTCTGGCTGCCAACCGCCACCGAGCGCCTTGTAGATCGCGACGATGCCGCGATACAGATCCACTTCGGCCTGGGCCTGGCTGTCCTCGGCGTTCAAGCGTTCACGCTGGGCGTCGAGCAGCACCAGGAAATCGGTGGTGCCTTCGCGGTAGCGGATTTCGGCGAGGTCGGCAGCCTTGCGGCTCGATTCGCTCTGACGGATCAGCGAAATCAGACGTTGCTGACGTTTGCCGTAATCACTGAAGGCATTTTCCGACTCTTCCAGCGCGAGCAATACTTGCTGTTCGTAGGTCGCCAGTGCGCCTTCCGCATCGGCATCGGCGCCGCGCAAACGGGCTCGCACGCTGCCAAGGTCGAACGCCGCCCAGGTGATGCTCGGGCCCAGTGCCCAGGCGTTGGCCGCCGAGGAACCGATCTGCGAACCACGCCCGGCCGTCCAGCCGAGGAAACCGCTGAGACTGACCCGTGGGAACAGGTCGGCCTTGGCTACACCGATACGCGCCGTGGCCGAAGCCAGTCTGCGCTCGGCGCTGAGGATGTCCGGACGACGCTGCAGCAGTTCGCCCGGATCACCGATCGGCAAGGCCTTCGCAATCGCCGGCAGGTCTTTCGGACTCAGGTCGACGGTCAGCTTGTCCGGACGCTCACCCAGCAGGGTGGCGATGCGGTTTTTCTGCCGAGCCTGTTCTGCCTGCAGCTGCGGCACGCTGGCTTCGACCGACGCCAGACGCGCATCGGCCCGTTCAACATCGAGCTGATCGCCAACGCCGGCGTCACGCAGGCTGATGGTGATCTTGCGCGACTCCTGCTGGTTGTTCAGGTTCGCCAGCGCGATCTTTTCCCGCAGTTGAGCACCGCGCAGTTGACCGTAAGCGTCCACCAGTTCGGCAATCATGGTGACTTGCAGTTGGTAAAGATCGGCTTCGGCCGCTTGCTGGTCGGCGTCGCTGGCTTCCAGATTGCGCTGGATACGTCCGAACAGGTCCAGTTCCCAGGCCATGTCCAGGCCCAGGTCATAGCGTTCACTGTTGACCCGATTGGTGGTCTGGCCCGGGATCTGACCTTTGGCCAGATCGCTGCTGGCGCGGCTGGTGATGGTCGGCATTGCATCGTTGCTGGCGTCGTCGCGGATCGCCCGGGCGGCTTTCCAGCGGGCGAACGCCACGCGCAGTTCACGGTTGCCTTGCAGTGATTGAGTCACCAACTGGTTGAGAGTCGGATCGTCGAACTGCTGCCACCAGATGCCTTCGAATTTCGAACGGTCGAAGTTCTTCTGGCCGGCGGCGCCGTCGGTGGCGGACGTGATGTTCGCCGCCTCCGTCGTCGGGGTCTTGTAGTCAGGGCCGACGGCGCAGGCACTCAGGGCCAGCACCAGCAGGCTCGGCAGGAAGACTTTCAGACTCATGGGTGCGCCTCCAGTGGCTTTTGAAGATTTTGCGCCTTGGTCGCTTTGCGAGCTTCGCTGCGCTCCACGAAGTTGCGGATCAGCACATAGAACACGGGGGTCAGCAGCAGACCGAAGAAGGTCACACCGAGCATCCCGGAGAACACCGCCACGCCCATGGCATGACGCATCTCGGCACCGGCACCGCTGGAGAAAACCAGTGGCACCACACCCATGATGAACGCGAACGAGGTCATCAGGATCGGCCGCAGACGCAGACGGCAGGCTTCCAGTACGGCGGCCAGCGGATCGAGGCCTTCTTCCTGCTTATCCTTGGCGAACTCGACGATCAGAATCGCGTTCTTACAGGCAAGTCCCACCAGTACGATCAAGCCGATCTGGGTGAAGATGTTGTTGTCGCCGCCAGAGATGATCACACCGGTGATGGCCGACAGCAGGGTCATCGGTACGATCAGGATCACCGCCAGTGGCAGGCTCCAGCTTTCGTATTGCGCCGCGAGCACCAGGAACGCCAGCAATACGCAGAGCGGGAACACGAACAGCGCGGTGTTGCCGGACAGAATCTGCTGGTAGGTCAGGTCGGTCCACTCGTAGGTCATGCCGTTCGGAAGTTCATCCTTGAGCAGTTTCTCGATGGCTTTTTCGGCCTGGCCGGAGCTGTAGCCCGGGGCTGCGGCACCGTTGATTTCAGCGGTGATGAAGCCGTTGTAGTGCATCACGCGATCCGGGCCCGAGGTGTCGCTGACCTTGATGAAGGTCGCCAGCGGGATCATCTCGCCTTTGTTGTTGCGTACTTTCAGCTGGCCGATCTGGTCGGATTCGAGGCGGAACTGCTGCTCTGCCTGAACGTTGACCTGATAGGTACGACCGAAGCGGTTGAAGTCGTTGGCATACAGCGAACCCAGGTAGATCTGCAGGGTGTCGAAGATGTCGCTGACGGCCACGCCGTGGGTCTTGGCTTTTTCCCGGTCGATGGCGGCATCGACCTGCGGCACGTTCACGGTGTAGCTGGTGAACAGGTTGGCCAGTTCCGGAACGTTATGGCTCTTGGCAATAATATTCATGGTTTCCTTGTACAGCTCTTCGTAACCCAGGTTGCCCCGGTCTTCGATTTGCAGGCGGAAACCACCAATGGTGCCCAGACCTTGTACCGGCGGTGGCGGGAAGATCGCCATGTAGGCTTCCTGAATTCCCGCGTACTGGCCGTTCAAGGCACCGGCAATCGCACCGGCGGACATGCTCGGGTCTTTACGCTCGTCGAACGGTTTCAGGGTCACGAACACGATGCCGGCGTTCGGGCTGTTGGTGAAGCCGTTGATCGACAGGCCCGGGAACGCTACGGCGCTTTCCACGCCTGGCTGTTTCAGTGCCAGGTCGGACATGCGCTTGATCACGTCTTCAGTGCGGTCCAGGCTCGCGGCGTCCGGCAGTTGCGCGAAGGCCACCAGGTATTGCTTGTCCTGGCCCGGTACGAAACCGGTCGGGGTGCTGGAGAAACCGAAGAAGGTCAGCACCATCAGGCCTGCGTACAGGAAGAGGGCGATGCCGCTGCCACGGATGACCCGGCGCACGGTACCGACGTAACCGTGACTGGCGCGGTCGAAGAAACGGTTGAACGGACGGAACAGCCAGCCACCGAAGATCTTGTCCAGCACTCGCGAGAAACGGTCTTTCGGCGCGTCGTGGCCCTTGAGCAACACGGCGGCCAGTGCTGGCGACAGCGTCAGCGAGTTGAACGCCGAGATCACCGTAGAGATCGCGATGGTCAAAGCAAACTGCTTGTAGAACTGACCGGTCAGGCCCGAGATGAACGCGGCGGGTACGAACACCGCGCACAGCACCAGCGCCGTGGCAATGATCGGGCCGGTCACTTCACCCATGGCCTTTTTGGTCGCATCGAAGGGGTTGAGCCCCAGTTCAATGTTCCGCTCGACGTTCTCAACCACCACGATGGCGTCGTCCACCACGATACCGATCGCCAGTACCAGGCCGAACAGCGACAGGGCGTTGAGCGAGAAGCCGAACAGGTGCATCACCGCAAACGTACCGATCAACGATACCGGCACCGCCACCAACGGAATGATCGAGGCGCGCCAGGTCTGCAGGAACAGGATCACCACCAGAACCACGAGAATCAGTGCTTCGAAGAGGGTGTGAACCACCGCCTCGATGGAGCCGCGCACGAAGATCGTCGGGTCATAGACGATGCTGTAGTCCATGCCTTGCGGGAAGCTTTTCTTCAGCTCTTCCATCTTGCCGCGAACTTCGTTCGAGATTTCGATGGCGTTGGAGCCCGGACGCTGGAAGATCGGGATCGCTACGGCTGGCTGGTTGTTCAGCAACGAACGCAGGGCGTACTGACTGGAGCCCAGTTCGACGCGAGCGATGTCCTTCAGGCGAGTGATTTCACCGTTGTCGCCGGCGCGAATAACGATGTTCTCGAACTCTTCCTCGGAGACCAGACGGCCCTGAGTGTTGATCGACAGCTGGAAGCTTTGCGCAGTCGGGGCAGGGGGCGCGCCCAGTTGACCGGCGGCCACCTGACGGTTCTGTTCGCGAATGGCGGTCACCACATCAGTCGCGGTCAGATTGCGCGAAGCGGTCTTGTTCGGGTCGAGCCATACACGCAGCGAGTAGTCGCCCATACCGAACAACTGCACGTCACCGACACCACCGAGGCGAGCGAGCTCATCCTTGATGTTGAGAATCGCGTAGTTGGACAGGTACAGCATGTCGTAGCGTTTGTCCGGCGAGGTCAAGTGCACAACCATGGTCAGGTCGGGCGAAGCCTTGTCGACGGTGATACCGATGCGCGTCACTTCTTCCGGAAGCTTCGGCTCGGTCCGGGTCACGCGGTTCTGCACCTGCACCTGCGCGTTGTCCAGGTCAGTGCCCAGGGCGAAGGTGATGGTCAGGGTGATTTTGCCGTCAGCGGTGGATTGCGAGGACATGTACAGCATGTTCTCGACGCCGGTGATGGCTTGCTCCAGTGGAGCCGCCACGGTTTCACCGATGACTTTTGGGTTGGCGCCCGGGAAGTTGGCACGCACCACCACGGTCGGTGGCACGACTTCCGGGTATTCGCTGATCGGCAATTGGAACAGCGAAATCGCACCGGCGATCAGGATCAACAGCGACAGCACCGCTGCGAAGATCGGCCGTGAAATGAAGAATTGGGAAAAATTCATCGGAGTTGTCGTCCCTTAACCGCGTGGGGTCGCAGCAGCCAGTTTCACAACCGAACCCGGCGCGCCTTTGGCTGGTGCGACTTTGGGCGGGTTGCTGGCTTCCAGCGCTTGTCGTTGTTGAGCGAGAGCGGCAATGGTTTGCTCGCTGGCCATCGGGATCACTTCAGGCGTAACCGGCGAGCCAGGACGAACCCGTTGCAGACCCTTGACGATGATCGTGTCGTCCTTGTTCAGGCCGCTGCGCACGATACGCAGGCCTTCGATCTTCGGACCGAGCTCGACGGCGCGGTAGACGGTCTTGTTGTCGCCATCCATCACCAGCACGAACTTCTTGCCGAGGTCGGTACCGACCGCTTCATCGTTGATCAGCATGGCGTTGTAGGTGCCGCTGCCGACCAGTTTCAGGCGTGCATACAGGCCCGGGGTGTAAGTGCCGTCGCTGTTGTCGAACACGGCGCGACCACGGATGGTGCCGGTTTTCGGGTTGACCTGGTTGTCGACGAAGTTCATTTGGCCCAGGTGCGGGTTGCCGTCTTCATTGGACAGGCCCATGTACACCGGGGTAGTGGCGCCGCGCTGACCCTGACGGGCGAGCTGGGTGTATTTGAGGAACACACGTTCGTCCGCGTCAAAGTAGGCGTAGACCTTGTCAGTGGAAACCACGCTGGTCAGCGGAGTGGTGTCGGCGGTCACCAGGTTGCCCGCGGTGATTTCGGCACGACTGACGCGGCCGCTGATTGGCGCGGTGACGCGGGTGAAGCTCAGGTTGAGTTTGGCCAGATCCAGTTGCGCTTGCAGCGCGCCGACAGCGGCTCGGGCTTCTTGTGCAGCGCTGGTACGCGAGTCGGCCAATTCGGCGGAGATGGCGTTGCTGGCACGCAGGCGTTCGCCACGGCCGGCTTCGTTTTCGCTGCGTGTGGCATTGGCACGGGCCTGGGCAACCAGCGCTTCGAGGCGGCGGACCTCAGCCTGGAACGGACGCGGGTCGATCTGGAACAGCAGGTCGCCTTTCTTGACCAGAGCACCTTCGGTGAAGGCGACTTCGTCGATCTGGCCGGAGACCCGCGGACGGATTTCAACGGTTTCCGGCGCTTCGAGGCGCCCGGTGAATTCGTCCCAGTCGTTGACCGGTTGTTCCAGCACCTTGGCCACGCTGACCTTGGCAGCAGGCATGGCCGCCGCGGTTTCCGGAGTCTTGCCGCAGGCGCTCATCACCAGCACGGCCAACAGAGCCAACGGGAAGCGCAAATGTTTGAGTGATTGTTCCATGGATGCATCCGCCAATGTATTGAAGATGGGCGGATGATGCTCGGCGGGTCGATAGCAAAACGAATCGAATGACACGAAGGTAACTATCATTCGGAATGATATAAGCCCGAGAGAAGCCCTCTAGCATGCGCCTTTCGTTAGGGGGCTATCAATTGGCCTGATGACAATTCTGTGTTGCGCGATCGGCAACTGTCGCAGGCGAAATTGCTGGGTGAGGATTATGCGGCGATTAAATGCTGCGCTGAAGTTACCGAGCTTCGACATCCTTGCGGAGCATATGGCGCTTGTTTACAAAGACCTCGCCTGGCTGCTGGAGCATTACGCCAACATCAAGAGTCCTGTTACCCGGAACAGGCAACCCACAACATTTCGCTCTAACATGACCTGATACTCATACCTCGATGTTTTGCCAATCCCGGACCCTTTGTTTATGAGAGATCTGCCCCCGGCCGCAACCTTGCGTGCTTTCGAAGTATCCACCCGGCACCCGACGTTCACCGCCGCCGCGCAGGAATTGCATGTGACCCAGAGCGCGGTCAGCCATCAGCTTCGGCATCTGGAAGAACTTTGGGGCTTGCAGCTGTTTGAACGGGGCAAGTCGTTACGCCTTACGCCTGCGGGCGCTACCCTGGCGCCGATTGTGCGTGAGTTCTTCATGAGCCTTGAGGCGACGCTGGCCGATCTGCGTGAGCAAAAGGGCAGGGTCCGGCTCAGCGTCAGCACAACCTATTCCTTTGCGTTGAAATGGTTGCTGCCACGCTTGCCGAGCCTGGCCCGCCAGCACCCGGAACTGTTGGTGTCGCTGGACACCACGGACAAGGTCATCCATTTCGCCAGCAGCGAAGCCAATGTCGCGATCCGCTTGGGCAAGGGCAACTATCCCGGTCTGTATTCACAGTTTTTGTTCGGTGAGCAGGTTTTCCCTGTGGCCAGTCCCGAACTGCTGCAACGCGTCGGAGTGCCGGGCAGTCCCGCCGATTTGTTGCAGTTGCCGCTGCTGGCACGTGACGGCGCTGAACTGGCACCGAAATGGGAAGCGTGGTTCCAGTCCGTCGGGCTGGCATTTTTGCCGCTACGGGAAAGCGTCAGGTTTGGCGATACCAATATGACGGTGGAGGCGGCTTTGCTCGGCCATGGCATTGCCCTGGTACGCAGCGGGCATGTCGAGAAGGAAATCGGCGATGGCCGTCTGGTGCGGCTGTTCGATGTGCCGTTTCAGTCACCGCTCGCCTACTACTTCGTTTGCCCCAAGGGCGTTGAGACGCAGCCGCACATTGAGAGTTTTCGCGAATGGCTGCTCGGTGAGGCGCTCAAAGTGCAAGGCGGGCAGGTTTGAAGGCATGAATAATCACTCATGGAGCAATGAGGAGTCTTCTCTGTAATCCGACCGTTCGGGCTGCCTAAAATGGCCAATGCCTACTCATCTCGTCCTCCTTGTCCTGTTCGCCGCGCTGCTGCACGCCGGCTGGAATGCATTGCTGCGCGGCGGTGCCGATCGGCTCTGGTCGATGACGGTGATGTGCGTTGCAATTGCCATAGTCTGTGCAGTTGCCGCGATGTTCATGGTGGCGCCTGCGCCTCAGAGCTGGGGGTATGCGCTGCTGTCGGCATTGCTGCACGTTGGCTACAACCTGTTTCTGGTGCGCAGTTACCGGGTCGGCGATCTGGGACAGATTTATCCGATTTCGCGCGGCTCATCGCCCGCGTTGATCACGCTGGGCGCCGCATTGTTTGCCGGCGAAACCATCACCCCCGGCGAATTGCTCGGCATTGCTCTGGTGTCTGGCGGGATCATTTCGCTGGCCTTCCGGGGACGCAGCCTGTCGGTGCCCAGCCTGCCTTACGCATTGGGAACCGGCTGCTTTATCGCGGCTTATAGCGTGGTCGACGGCATTGGCGCGCGGCTGTCCGGCGCGCCGCTGGCCTACACGGTGTGGATGAGTGCCTTGTGGGGCGTGCTGATGCCGGTGGTCTACATCGTTCTGCGCGATGCCCGCAGCCTGTTTTCGATTCGGCCCGGAATGTTCGCTGCGGCAATGGGCGGGCTGGTCTCTCTGCTTGCCTATGCAATCGTTATCTACGCGATGAACGAAGCCCCGCTGGGCGCGGTGTCAGCCTTGCGCGAAACCAGCGTGCTGTTCGCGGCGTTGCTTGGTTACTTGTTCCTCGGTGAAACCCTTACCGTCCGCCGGATGCTGGCCTGTGTGGTGATCGCCTGCGGCGCGATCATCATCGGCTGACTCGGCATCATCTGCTAAGGAGTAGTTTTCATGGTCAACGTCTCGCAGGCTCCGCTGATTCTGATCACAGGTGGCAGTCGGGGAGTGGGCGCCGCCACCGCCCGACTCGCTGCTGCTCAAGGCTACGATGTCGCGATCAGTTACGTTGCCAATGAGTCCGCCGCGCTGGCAGTGGCGGCGGATGTCGAAGCGCTGGGTCGCAAGGCGTTGGCGATGCGCGCCGACAGCGCCGACCCCGAGCAGGTCGCGAGTCTTTTTACCGCGATCGACCGCGGGTTCGGGCGCATCGATGTCCTGGTCAATAACGCTGGCGTGCTGGCGCAACAGTCACGCCTGGAGGACCTGGGCTTCGCGCGCATGCAACGCATCTTTGCGGTCAATGCTCTCGGGCCGATCCTGTGCGCCCAACAGGCCGTGAAGCGCATGTCCCTGCGGCACGGCGGTGCGGGCGGCGTGGTGATCAATGTGTCGTCGGCCTCGGCCCGTCTGGGCAGTCCGAATGAATATGTCGACTACGCAGCATCGAAAGGCGCGCTGGAAACGTTCACCATCGGGTTCGCCAAAGAGGTGGCCCGTGAGGGCATTCGCGTCAACTGTATCCGCCCGGGGCACATCTATACCGACATGCACGCCAGCGGCGGCGAGCCGGGGCGGGTCGATCGGGTCAAGGACTCGATCCCGATGGGCCGGGGCGGGCAGCCGGAGGAAGTGGCGCGGGCCATTTTGTGGCTGGCTGGTGCAGAAGCATCATTTGTTACCGGTACATTCCTCGACGTAACCGGCGGCAAATGACTCAGAGGCGAGGATCATTGACTCCGTGCGCTGGACTTCAAGTAGTCGCGGACTGCCTCGCCTTGCGACTCAAACCCGGTGTCCTGCCCGTAATGCGCTTGAATGCACGACTGAACGCAGCCTGGGATGTATAACCCAAACGCTGCGCCACCTCTTCGATCGGCAGCCTTTCGAGCGTCAGCCACTGGCTTGCAAGCCGCATTCGCAGTTCGGTCACGTAGCGCAGCGGAGTCATGCCAATCGTGACCTGGAAGCGCTCCGCGAATACCGAACGTGAGGTATTACAGTGCTCTGCCAACTGCGCAACGGTCCAGTCGCGGCCCGGTTGTTGATGAAGCGCAAGCAGTGCACCGGCCAAGCGTGGATCACGCAAGGCGGCGATAAGACCCGAAGCATTGCCGCAGGCACACTCGACCCAGCCGCGAACGACCATGGCGGCCACCACGTCGGCCAACCGTGCGAGGATGCCGGCAAAGCCCACGCGGGCGGCGCTGACCTCGCGCTCCATGGTGGTCAGGATCGGTACCAGCCCGGGATAACGCTGGCCACCGGCATCAATCAGCATCAGGCCCGGCATCAGCCGGCCAAGGCCATGGATACTGCCCAGCTCAAACTCCATGCAACCACTGAACAAAACAGTGCTCGGCGTTGGGCTGGCATCGGCTCCGGTATCCACCGCGCTGACGGTGTCACCCAAGGTTTCGCCGTCTAGACCGTCGATGTCTTGGACAGGCGCGTCCGGATGGGAAAACAGTTGATGGGCCGCGCCATGGGAGATGAACACGGCGTTGCCGGCAGACAGCGCGTACCTGTTGCCGTCCTCCATTCGCAATTGCGCATTGCCGATGGCCATGAAGTGGAACCAGGCGTGCCCAGGTTTTTCCGCGAAGCTCAATCCGAACGTTGGACCCGCCTGGATACGCCGGTATTCAACGCCACGCAGGCGCATGCCGCGCAACAGCTCGTTGATGAGGTCCGAGGAAAGAGCAAATTGGTCTGCAGGCATCGTTCAGGTGTTTTGATCAAAAAATAGAGACTTTGGATCATAGATCATCCAGTTTTCGGCGCCTAGACTCGGCTCGCAATGAACATTGGGAGATCCGTGCAATGACTGACTGTGTATGTAACGCCGTATCCGACCGCCATTGCGGCGTCGGCGCGGATGTAGAGCCTGCGACGCCCGCGTGGATGGCCGTCTTCTCGTTGGCAATGGGTGTGTTCGGGTTACTCACCGCTGAGTACCTTCCGGCGAGTTTGTTGACGCTGATGGCTACCGACCTGGGAGTGTCCGAAGCGCTGGCTGGCCAGGCGGTGACGGTGACAGCCGTGGTGGCGCTGTTCGCTGGCTTGTTGGTGCCAGGCCTGACCCGCGGCATCGACCGACGTTGGGTGTTACTGGGCTTTTCCACGTTGATGGTCGCCTCGAATCTGTTGGTCGCCGTTTCCTCCAGCTTCGCGGTGCTGTTGTTGATGCGCATCTTGCTGGGTATTGCCCTTGGCGGGTTCTGGAGCATGGCGGCAGCGGTAGCGATGCGCCTGGTGCCGAGTGCCTTGTTGCCTCGGGCGCTTTCGATCATTTTCAGCGGCATAGCCATTGGGACGGTAGTTGCAGTGCCGCTGGGCAGTTATCTGGGCGGGTTATATGGCTGGCGCAGCGCGTTCTTTGCAGCGGCGGCGGTAGGCATGGTGACCCTGGCTTTCCAGTCGCTCACTCTGCCGCGCCTCGCGCCGCGCCGGCCGGCAAGACTGCGCACCGTTTTCGAGGTGTTGCAGCGTCCGGGCATCGCCATGGGCATGTTCGGTTGTGTACTGGTGCACAGCGGGCACTTCGCGATGTTCACTTATGTTCGGCCATTCCTTGAAGGGACTACCGGCATCGGCCCGCAAGGGCTGTCGCTGATGCTGCTGGGGTTCGGTGTGGCGAACTTCGTCGGCACGTTGTTAGCCGGGAAGCTGCTGGAGCGCTACCCGCTGGCCACTCTGGTGTTGATGCCCGCGCTGGTCGGCGTCGCAGCACTGGCGTTGGTGCTGTTGCCGGCGACGGTGCCGGGGCAGGCGGTATTGCTGGCGATCTGGGGGCTGGCCTTTGGTGGTGTGCCGGTGGCGTGGTCGAACTGGGTCGCCAACGCGGTACCTGATCAGGCGGAAAGCGCTGGAGGCATGGTGGTGGCGTCTGTGCAGTCGGCCATCGCAACAGGCGCCGCCGCTGGCGGTGCGGTATTCAGCCTCGGTGGGAGCGCAGGCGTATTCGTCGCAGCGGCCGCGCTGATGCTACTGGCCGCGCTGCTGATTGCTCTGCGGGTCCGCGTGCCTTCTGTACATGGCGTTCGCCAGGCCAAACCCGCGTTGCACCTTTGATCCGGCTTGCACGCTACAGCCTTGGGTACCGGTAGCGGGTGGGCTGTAATCGCGAAGTGCACTGGAAGTGACTGGATTTCCAGGATCCATGAAAAGCCAGAAATGATCAGATGAACAGCCCGCCCGGCGAAACCTAGAGACTGTCAGGGTCGCCGAAGAACATCTGAATCCGCGATCGCAACCACCGCTCACCCGGATCGTTATCCTGCGACCCGCGCCAGGCCATGTGCAGCTCGAACGTGCGTGTCGGCAGCGGTGGGTCTTCGGCGCGCAGGCCGCCAGCGGCTGTCAGGGCTTCCGCCGTGTAATCGGGGACGGTCGCTACGATGTCGGTGCCCGCCAGCAGCGTACCCAGTCCATTGAACTGCGGCACCGCCAGGACCACATGCCGTTTACGTTCGAGTTTTTCCAGTTCTTCATCGACGAAACCACTGAGGTCGCCGGCAAACGACACCAGCGCATGCGGTCGGGCGCAGTAATCGTCGAGGCTCAATGGGCCCGGGACAGTATCGGCGCGCAGCAATTTAGGGGCGCTACGGCGCAGAACCTTGCGCTTGGCGTTAGCCGGCAAATCGGTGGTGTAGCTGACGCCGATGGAGATTTCGCCGGAGGCGAGCAGGCCGGGCATCAGGATGTAGTTGACGCGACGCACCACCAGCACAATGCCGGGCGCCTCGGCGCGCAGGCGCTTGAGCAGCATCGGCAGCAATGCGAATTCGACATCGTCCGACAGGCCGATGCGAAATACCGAAGTGCTGGTGGCCGGGTCGAATTCCGCTGCACGGCTGACGGCGGTGGAAATCGAGTCCAGGGCCGGGGAGAGCAGGGCGAAGATTTCCACCGCGCGGGCGGAAGGTTCCATGCTGCGTCCGGTGCGCACGAACAAGGGATCGTCGAACAGGCCGCGCAGGCGCGATAGCGCCGCGCTGATCGCCGGCTGTCCGAGGAACAGCTTTTCCGCCGCACGGGTCACGCTGCGCTCATGCATCAGCGTTTCGAACACGATCAACAGGTTGAGGTCGACACGACGCAGGTCATTACGATTCATCTGGAGTCCTGGCAGAGTCATCAAGCTTGACGAGAGCGACCATATGAGAACAATGGCCGGCATGAATCTTACGGGGAAAGGCTGGTACTCTGCACCGGGTAATTCAGCTTTACTGAGAAGGCGGCAGCAGTTTTTTCATGGATATTTTCAATGCTGGCCATGCTGCGGAATCAATGACAGGCATGTCGACTATTAATAGCCACTGATAGTCTTGGCTGGAAAGCCCAGATAGAGTTCATGGCATTAGAGGTTACTTTGACGAGGTTTGCGATGTCCCGCACGATCCGTTTTCACAAGTTTGGTCCGGCCGAGGTGCTCAAATGCGAAGAGCATGCGGCTGCTCAGCCAGGTCCTGGCGAAGTGCAGGTGCGTGTCGAGGCGATCGGCATCAGCTGGTATGACACGCTCTGGCGTCAGAATCTGGCGTCGTCCCAGGCGCGTCTGCCTTCGGGCCTCGGTCATGAAATGGCCGGCGTGGTCACAGCGATCGGCGACGGTGTCGAAGATCTGGCGGTGGGCGACAAGGTGGCCAGCTTCCCGGCCGAGAGCCCCAACGATTACCCGGTCTACGGCGAACTGATCGTTCTGCCGCGCACCGCGCTGACCCGGTATCCGGACGTGCTCAGCCCGGTTGAAGCCAGCGTGCATTACACGCCGTTGTTGATTGCCTATTTTGGTTACGTTGATCTGGCACGGGTCAAACCCGGGCAGTTCGCCCTGGTGACCGACGCCAGCCACTGTGCCGGTCCATCCTTTGTCCAGTTGGGCAAGGCGCTGGGTGTGCGGGTGATTGCTGCCACCAAAACGGCGGAGGAACGTGAGTATCTGCTGTCTCTCGGTGCCGAAAAAGTAATCGTCACCGAAGAAGAAGACCTGTTGATGCGAATCAACAAGATCACCGACAACCGCGGCGTCGATGTGGTGTTCGATGGTCTCGGCGGGCCACAGATGTCGCTGCTCGGTGATGTACTGGCACCCCGTGGCAGCCTGGTGCTGTACGGCTTGCAGGGTGGCAACCAGACGCCGTTCCCGGCCTGTGCGGCGTTCCAGAAGAACATTCAGTTCTTCGTGCACTGCATCGGCAACTTCACCGGCAAGCCGGAGCTGGGCATCATCCAGGATCACGTCGCCTTGCAGCGTGCCTTGCGTGATATCAACCAACTCACCGCTGACCGTGTACTGCTTCCGCTCAAGACCCGGGTTTTCCCGTTCAACGAGTTTGTCGAAGCTCACCGCTACATGGATGAATGTCCGTGCCGCGAGCGGGTTGCCCTGCAAATCGAAACTGCCTGACCTTTCCAATCAGAGTCCGTGGCCCCACGGACTCTTGTGCGTTTTATCCTTCAGACATCAAGAACCCCTGGGTCAGACACCTGGGGACGTTCAGCAACTGAACTGGTTTTTGCTCTTGATCTGTATCTTCTAATTGCCCTCCAGACCCTGATAATTGAATGACTACTTTCATCTCAAGGAATGAGCTATGTCTGTGCATTCTATTTGTCCCATGCAGTATCGATCAGCTGTTTATCATCGCACTTCAAACTTCTGTTTAAAGTTTGTAGGGGATCCATGTAATCCCTTCTTTATTTCTTGTGCTCATTATGTGCAGGGTCTTGTAAGAAGTTTCCTAGGAAAACTAAAGCTTACCGAGAGCCCTGCAATGACGGGGCCTGAGCTCGCATTGGTCATGATGACTAAATGCCACGCGCATAACTGTTTCAAATAACTACAAAAACTTAAGTGTTAGCATTTCAGCGTCTATTAATTAATGAAGCGTGATTGCGCGCTCGCCCCGCGTGGGTGCGTGATATAAAACCTTTGATACCGGGTGAAGTACTGATGAGCACGATCCATGATCAGGCAATGAATTATGTCTACCAGCAAGTATTGCAGAGACTGCTGAGTTTCTTTTCCCGTGCCGAACGAACGGCATTGCAGCTATTGATCCAGCGCATTGCGGTTGCTGCCGGGGGCATGGAGCGTATCGGTGAATTCAAGGTATTGGTGACTCAATCCGGCACACGCGACTGTTGCTACAGCCTGGCCTTGTTACGTGCAGCGCAACTGAGCATTGCCGGCCGAGCACCTGCCACATTCCAGTTGAGGGTCGCGACGCTGCGTTGCAATGGCGTACCGGCTTCGGCATTGCACAACATGCATCGCAGCTTCAGCGCGCTGTTCCTGCACGACGATCCAAGGGTCGAGCTTTTGATGGTGGATCATCGCGAGATCCTGCCGTTCAACCATCTGGCACCTGTCTGCGACGAGGGGCGCGAGGCCGGCAGACTCAACCTGCTGATGATAGGGCATCGCCGTGGATGGGATGAAGATCTGACACTCTGGGACGACCTGTTTCTGACCACTGCCGAATTCTACGGTCAGGTCGCCCGCTGGAATAACGGTGTCGACGCCTTGATCAGTAGCGACAACGCGCGCCGTCAGGAGCAATTTATCGACGGTCTGGACCGCGCAGTGCGCAAGGCCGGCCTTGGCGGACTGGCGCGAAAGGGAGGTGGGTTCGATGAATTGTTCGGATTGCTCGATAGCGTCGGTGGCGATTGCTTTCGCGAAGTCTATTCCCAGGATGATCGGGTACCCTGGCGGCCGCTTGGCGAATTCGAAGCCTGTCGTCGAACCGGCTATATCGGCATCGACGATATGGTCGTCGGCAAAATGGAGGAACGCTGGCCCTTGCTCAGCGATTTCCTCGGGTTTCAGGCCGATGACCTGATGCTTGAAGCCCGCACCGGTGAATGCACCGACCCCTTGGTGGGCGCCTACCTGAAGGGGTTGCAAGCCAGTTATATCGAAGGGCGCGACTACGAAGCCGGTGTATCGGACTATCTGCAGCAATACCTGGCGGCGATGCGCCGCAGGAACACACCCGAACAGATTTGCGAACGTTTCATTGCCACATTCTGCAATCTGTCCGATCCCGTCGGACAGCGGGCGCTGGCAGCGGCGGCGTTGCAAAAGAATTTCGGCCTCAACGAGCCGCAGCTGGTTTGCCTGTTGTTCGCGCCGTTCATCAATGCCGGCGCCGGCCTTGAACGCTTCCTGCGAACCTGCCATCCCGGCATGCTGGTCGCCATGCCGGATCTGCACCGTGCCATGCAAGGCCTGCACGCGCCAGAGCAGGTCTTGCAATGGATGACCGATGTCAGCGGCATGCCTTTGCGCCTGATCTGCCGGTTGTATGCAATGGATGCAGTCCGGATGGGCGATCACGCCAAGACGCATGAGCTGCCCGAGCACGAGGTCACTGCGAGTGACCGATCGGCGGAAGGTTGAGTGCGAATTTGCTGCTCCGTCACGCGGATGTGTCTGCGGGCATCTGGACATGAGTGAGTCGCAAGCGTCCGATTTTGCCTATCAGGCGGTGTATCGCTACCTGACGCAACTGATCAGCGAACCGAGCAATCAGGGACCTGTTCGACTGCCATCGTTAAGGCAACTGGCCGAGCGTTTGAACGTATCGATCTCGACCATTCAGTACGCCTACGCACTGTTGGAGAAAGAAGGCCGGGTCTATTCCGTGGCCAAATCAGGTTACTTTGCGCAGGCGACATCCACGATCATGCCGCCCGGTCGCGGCAGTGATTTGCTGGAAACGGTCTACGTCAACGCCAGATGCGCCGGCATGCACGTACTGAGTGCCGATGAGCCGGCCTTGGTCCAGCCCCTGGATCGCCCCTTGCTGACGATTGAGCGAGAACTGTTGCGCCAGTATCCCCAGCACTTGCAAGCGCCTGCCCAGCCGTGCGGAGAGCTGGAACTGCGCACATTGCTGGCGGCTCGCTACACCTCATCGGCGAAGCATTGCTGGCACGCCGAGGATGTATACATCGGTGCCGATCTGAGAGGAGTGCTGGAGATCCTGATCGCAGTGCTCCAATTGCGCCACGCAACCGTAGTCGTCGAGTCGCCTTGTGACTGGATGATCCTGCGCCTGCTTGAGTCTGCCGAAGTCCGGGTCATCGAACTCCCGATTCAACCAGACGGGGCGCTCGATCTGCATACACTGCAGAGGCTGCTCGAAACCGAGCGGGTACGGCTGATCCTGCTGTCCTCGAAATTGAACATGCCCCACGGGAGCCGTATACCTCAGGACAGTCGCCAGGCCGTCGCGCAGTTGCTCGCGAATCATGGCACCTGGGTTCTGGAGAATGATTGTCATGGCGAGTTGCTGGACAAAGATGACGGTGAGCCACTGCGCGAACTGGTGGATCCCGACCGGCTGCTGGTCTTTTCCATGTTCGAAAAAATCATCGGGGTTGAAGCGCCCTACGGGTTTGTCCTGTCGCGACAATGGCGCGCCGATTTGCAGCGTCACTTCCTGTTGCGTTCGTTTCGCCTGTCACCGATCCGGCAGAAGGCCATTGCCCGACTCTATGGGAGCGGGCGGGTCGAACAGCACTTGCCGATACTCAGGCGCATACTCAGGGAGCGTCGGACCCGATGGGTCGAGCTGATAAGAGAGCGCCTGGGCGACGTTCTGCAGCTCGTCGAACCCCAGGGCGGCGCGACGATCTGGCTGCATTCAGCGCATCCGGTCGCGATGGATTCAGTGTTTCAACGGCTGCTCAGACAGCATGTACTGATCGCGCCGGGGGAGTTGTTCAGTCTTCAGGGCCTGCATGCACAGCACTTGCGTCTAAGCGTGACAAGCAGCATGGAACACGAGTTGTTAAGACTTGTCGGACTGCTTGGGGATGCGTTGCGACTGGCTCCGCGGACAGATGCGCGAAAACACCCGGCTTGTACGCAATAGACCCCATCGCGCTCCGGAGCAACTGCCAGTAAACTCCGTTGTAATTTCCTGAACCACTCTATTTCAGAGGTTTTGCATGACACTCAGTCCTTTTGCGGGCAAACCGGCACCGGCAGAATTGTTGGTCGACATCCCGCGACTGGTTACGGCGTATTACACCGGTCAACCCGACGCCTCGGTTTCCACCCAGCGTGTGGCGTTCGGCACCTCAGGGCACCGGGGCAGTTCCTTTGATTTGAGTTTCAACGAGTGGCACGTGCTGGCCATCAGCCAGGCGATCTGCCTGTACCGCGAAGCCCAGGGCATCACCGGCCCGCTGTTTGTCGGTATCGACACGCATGCGCTGTCGACTCCGGCCGGGGCCAGCGCCCTGGAAGTACTGGCGGCCAATGGCGTGACCGTGATGATCGCCGAAGGGGATGAGTACACCCCGACCCCGGCGGTTTCTCACGCCATTCTCTGCTACAACCGTGGTCGCACCACGGGTCTTGCCGACGGCATCGTCATCACGCCGTCGCACAACCCGCCTCAGAGCGGCGGTTACAAGTACAACCCAACCAACGGTGGCCCGGCCGACACCCACATCACCAAGTGGATCGAAGCCAAGGCCAACGAACTGCTGGCCAACAAACTGGCCGGCGTCAAACGCATCAGCTACGAGCAAGCGCTCAAGGCCGGCACCACCCACCGTCACGACTACGTCAACACCTACGTCGCCGACCTGATCAACGTCATCGACTTCGATGCCATTCGCGGCGCCAAACTGCGCCTGGGCGTCGATCCGCTGGGCGGAGCAGGGGTGCGCTACTGGTCGGCGATTGCCGAGCACTATCGTCTGGACCTGGACGTGGTGAACAAGGAAGTCGATTCGACGTTCCGTTTCATGACCGTCGACTGGGACGGGCAGATCCGCATGGACCCATCGTCCAGCCATGCCATGCAAGGCCTGATCGGTCTGAAGGAGCGCTTTGACGTGGCCTTCGCCTGCGACCCGGATCACGACCGTCACGGCATCGTCACACCGTCCGGCGGCTTGTTGGCACCGAACAACTACCTGGCGGTGTCGATTGACTACCTGTTCCAGAACCGTCCGCAATGGCGTGCCGACGCAGCCGTGGGTAAAACCGTGGTCAGCAGCGGTCTGATCGATCGCGTGACCAAGCGTCTGGGCCGTCGTCTGTACGAAGTGCCGGTCGGCTTCAAATGGTTCGCCGATGGCCTGTTCGACGGCTCGCTGGGTTTTGGCGGCGAAGAAAGCGCCGGCGCCTCGTTCCTGCGCAAGGACGGCGGTGTATGGAGCACCGACAAGGACGGTCTGATCCCAGCCCTGTTGGCCGCTGAAATGACTGCCCGTACCGGCCGCGACCCAAGCCAGGCCTACCGTGCATTGACCGACGAACTGGGCGAGCCGTTCTCCGTGCGTGTCGACGCCAAGGCCAACCCGGAGCAGAAAGCCCTGCTGAGCAAACTGTCGCCGGAACAGGTCACCTCGACCGAACTGGCGGGCGAGAAGATCCAGAGCATTCTCAGCAAGGCTCCAGGCAACGATCAGGCCATTGGCGGTCTGAAGGTGATGACCGAAAACGGCTGGTTCGCTGCGCGTCCGTCGGGCACCGAAGACATCTACAAGATCTACGCCGAAAGCTTCATCGGCGACGACCACCTCAAGCAACTGGTGGCTGAAGCGCAAACTCTGGTAGACGGTGCGATCAGCACTAATTAAAGCCAGACCATGGAAAAGGGCGACCCTGAGGTCGCCCTTTTTTGTGCCCGTGATTCGCCGTTCAGGCCAGATCCACCAATACGATCTCGCTGTCTTCCAGCGCCGTGACGGTCAACACCTGTTCATCGGCCACCGCCACACCGTCTCGAGCTTGTGCGCGCAAGCCGTTGACTTCAATGACACCCTTGGCCGGAACCAGATACGCACGACGTCCGGCATCGAGGCGATATTCAGCGGTTTCCCCGGCCTTGATATTGGCCGCCACCAAACGCGCGTCGGCGCGGATGCGCAGGCTTTGATCGTCACCGTCCTTGCCGCTGGCGAGAGTCACGAAACCTTCGCGGTCGCCTTTCGGGAACGGTTTGGCGCCCCATGACGGCGGTGCGCCGGTTTCGGTCGGCAGAATCCAGATCTGGAAAATCCTGGTGTCCGTTGCTTCCAGGTTGTATTCGCTGTGGGCGATCCCGGTGCCGGCGCTCATCACCTGCACGTCGCCAGCCTCGGTGCGGCCCTTGTTGCCCAGGTTGTCCTGGTGGGTGATCGCACCTTCACGCACGTAAGTGATGATTTCCATGTCGCGGTGCGGGTGAGTAGGGAAGCCCGTGCCGGCGGCAATGATGTCGTCGTTCCATACACGCAGATTGCCCCAGCTCATGCGTTGCGGATCGTAGTACTCGGCGAACGAAAAATGGTGATGGGCATCCAACCAGCCGTGATGGGCGCCGCCCAGCGAGCTGAAAGGTCTGAGTTCAAGCATGATCGTCTCCTCAAAAGGTTCGTCATGGGGCGTGACGCCTGAGCCACGAAGCGAGACCGGTGATTGATGGCAGCCATCATCTATCAGTCAATCATCGAGAAAAAGCGTAAAAAGTGCGGCATTCCAATCGAATCAGTTGATATTTAAAAAGCTCGAAACCGTCTCATCTCACCTTCAATTGATCACCTAAACCAATGACCTGTAAGCATTTCGCTAGAACAAAAAAGCAAATGCAGACACCATAGCCCTCAACAGCCTCACATCCGGAGTCCGTCAGCGTGGCGCAACACACCCCCGATCTTCCTCCCGAACTTCGTCCCCTGGCCGAGATGCCCTGGTTCAAACGCCTGGCGGCGCGTTTCCTTGGCCACGGTCTGACGCGGCTGCGTGCTCAGCACCGTGCCTCGTGGCTGCACGGCCAGGCTGACGGTTTTCGCAGCGGGCATACCGCCGGCGTGGATTACGGGTACAAGGAAGGCAAGGCTGACGGGCTGGAAGAGGGCCGCCAGGTCTTGTTGATCCGCGACAGTCGCAATACCGAGCATCGGCCACCCGGTATCGACAAACACCTGTTCGACGACTGGCGCCTGCCGCTCAGCGCAGAGCTGAAGAAGCGCATGAAAGCCGACGTCGCGCGCCTGTTACCGGCCCATGCACAGCCGAGCGTTGCGCAATGGAAGATGATTTTCAGCGATACCCCGTCAACCTCGGTGATTGCCGGCGCCGGAGCCGGCAAGTCGACCACGCTGGTGCTGCGGATCCTGCTGCTGACTCACTACCTGGGATTTGAGCTGGATTCGATGACCGTGGTGACCTTCACCCGCGAGTCGCGCAAGGATTTCATCAGCAAACTGATCGAACTGTTCGCATTGTGGGGTCGTTCACTCAGTCAGAAAGACGCGCGGGATCTGGTGCGCACCTTCCACTCGCGGATCTTGCCGATGGTTCGCAGTCTGCCCGGATTCGAGCGCTTGCAGGCATTCGAAAACCTCAGCCACCGCGCGCCTGGCGGGGATGAAGACGTCGACAGCAATCCGTTCGATCTCCGCATCAACGACGCACAACGCCAACAGCTCAACGCCTGTTACCACCGTCTCTACAAAGCAGATCCGCGCTTTGCGCAACTGATCCAGCCGCTGTCCCGGCATGCCTTGCAGCTCAAGGAGCTGGAACGCGATCACCCGGACGTGCAAAAGCGCGTCGCTGTAACGGAACTGGCGGCTCGCCGCGACGAAGAGCTGTGCGACATGATCGAAGACATGTGGCTTCGTGCCGGTGCCTGGCCGATCAAGGGCATCGAACCGAGCCGCCAGACATTCGAAATCAATGGCGCATCGTTCCATTGCCACGGCTACATTCCGAGCCTGGACGCCTGGGTCGTATTGGGTTTCGACCCACGGGAAAACCCACAGGTCTGCCGTCCCAACGCCAAACTGACGGTGCGTGCAGAGTGGGCAGTCAAACGCACCCTGTTTCAAGCTTTCTGTCGTAAGCCGTTGATTTGGCTGGATAGTTACGAGTCGTCAAAGCGTTTATTGGCCACGCTGGCGGGTGATGTCAGCGCCGGTCCGGGCTTCGACTACAAGGTAAAGGGTGAGCTCGCTTCCGCGCCGTTGCTCGATTGTTTTGTCGCTGCTGCAGGCTTTATCGAGAACCTGGGCCTGGATGTGCCGGACGCCGTTGGCCGCATGAGTTTCGCCAAGGACGATCCGGACCGGTTTTTCTTCGAAGCTTTAAGCCTGTTCTGGCGAGCGCTGGAGGACCATTTGCTTGATCAGAAGCCGCCAGTCATGACCTACAACCGGATGTTCGCGCTGTTCAGCGAGCATTCGCCGGAAAACTTCAAGCTGCTCAGTGATGAGCTGCTGCGGCCGATGTCGCACCTGATGATTGATGAGTTTCAAGACGTTTCACCGCAGATCGTCTCGTGGATCCGCGCGAGCCTCTCGGAAATCCGCAGTCGTGGCCCTGCCATGCACGTCGGACGAGGTGCGCAGCGATCGTCGCTGCTTTGCGTGGGCGATGACTGGCAATCGATCTACGGTTGGCGCGGCAGCTCGCCGAGTTACTTCATGGAGTTCAACAAGGAATTCCCGTCGCCGAGCACGACGCGGGTGATGCTCAGCGACAACTATCGCAGCCATCAGCACATCATCGACGCGGCAGAACACATCGTCCGGGCAGCGCCGGCGATCCCGGGCAAGAAGGCCAAGGCCAGCGGCGAGGAGAGGCCGTTGCAGCCAGTCAACGTGCTGGAGCGCGACGATCAGGCACTCGGCCAGCGCCTGGCGGAACACTATCGAAAGGGCGATTCAATCCTGATGCTCTATCGAAAAAGCAGCGATAAGTTATTGATTGAGCAGCATATTCAGTCTGTAGTTAATGTGGATTCGAGCTTGCCGTACGAGTCCCGTCGACTGAAACAACTGACCTATCACAGCGCCAAAGGTCTGCAGGCCGACGCGGTTTTTCTGCTGGGCGATTGCCAGCACTTGACCAGTTCACCGTACAAGAATCAGGTGTACCGCATGGCCGGACTGGGCAAGGCCGGCGACAGCGAGCCGTACGACAGCGCGCAGAAAGACGAAATCCTGCGCCTGGCTTACGTCGGCATCACTCGTGCAGTCAGCCATTGCTACTGGTATGTCGAGCCGCAGGACACTCAGGCGGTCAACATGCCTCGGGCCTCGGACCGGGTCGCCAAAGGTAAACCGTTCTTCGTCGATCATCGGCCTGAAAAGAAAACGGCCTGAATCCAATGCCCATGAAAAAGCCCGCAAAAAGCGGGCTTTTTATTCTAAATCAGCTAGTTACGCATAACTCTTGAGAGATTCTGGAGGAATGAAAGCCTCCAATTCGTCCTCGACGGCTTCGATTATTCGCTCCACATCCGCCGCGTTCATGACCGTGGCACAGGGAATGCCGGCGATCGCGATCAGGGTTTCGCCGCTGGCCCGATCAAACAGGCGCGCGACCAGACTGCCTGGCGCATCCATAGTGGCCTCGAAACCCATGGGATGAAAATGCCAGCGCATGAGCTGGCAGGCATTGGGAAACGTGACTTTGCTTGACCCTTTGTTCATGTGTTGCCCGCCTTCTTCATCGAGCGCTTCCGTTTGCTCATGTTAGGTGGGAAGAGCCTTCATTGGCTCAACCGGTGACTGCCTTTAAAAGTAGCATCTGAATGTGAAATTCCTGTGAGAATTTTCAGTTCATTTAGCGATTGCGAGGATTCTTTTGATGTAAGTCACGATACAACCCAATCGTCGCCAAAATGCCATCACCACCGGTTGTTGAAGCAGCGCCGGAAGTTGGGCAAGCTCGGTTCTTTTTCCAAGAGTCCCTTATGCACGCCGATGATGACGGCCCGGAACAGACCAGGGCCACGGCCGAAACGGTCATGCGCTATCACCTGTGCTGGAAACACCGGGACCTGGATGGCGTGATGGCGCTGTATCACCCGGACATCCAGTACAACGATTTTTTCCAGAACCGCGTGCTCGGACTCGACGAACTGCGCGAGTACGTCCGAGTCAGCATGCCACGCGAATCCGACGAAGCGCTGGAGCATTGCGACCGCATCCGCATCGACGGCAACACCGCATTCATTCAATACGAAGTGACGTTGCGCGGTGGTAACGGGCTGGTGTCGTTTCGCTCCAGTGAAGCGATCACGGTCAAGGACGGGCGGATCTGGCGGGTCAACGAATATGCATCGCTGGTGCGCGAACAGGCTGAAAGTCCGACGACAACCCGCCAGCGTCCGGCGGTGAGTCGCCTGGGCCTGTCGCCGCGCCAGTTGAGCTTCATGGCCGATGACTTGCAGCAGTATTTCCAGCGCCAGCAACCGTATCTCGATCCGGAGCTCGACCTGCAACGGGTGGCGAAGGAGTGCGGATACAGCCGCAATCAGATTTCGTACCTGCTGAACCAAGTGCTGGGGCAAAGCTTCTACCGCTACGTCAATCAGGCGCGCCTGCAGCATCTGTTGCAGTCGCTGGACAGCGCCACGCCGCCGCTGCGTATCGACGAACTGGCGTTTGCCGCCGGGTTCAATTCACTGTCGGCTTTCTATAGCTGCTTTCGCCAGCACACCGGGCAATCGCCGAAAGCTTATGCGAAGCAAATTTCTTTGCGGACACGCGCGCAAGACAATCCCTGAGTCCAGCCACTAGGATCGACGCCATCGAAACCTGGATTGGCGGAGTCTTGCATGCCGGCGTGGCGCACTATCAGTTTGTGGATGGACCAACTCGACGAGCCGCTGACCGCGCGCCCGTCGCTTGCGCAGGACCTGGATGTCGACGTGGCGATCATCGGCGCCGGTTACACCGGACTGTGGACCGCGTACTACCTGAAACAACAGGCTCCGAGCCTGAACATTGCCATCATCGAAGCGCAAACCGCCGGGTTCGGCGCGTCCGGTCGCAACGGCGGCTGGTTGATGGGCAATCTGCTGGGCGAGGATCGTTTGCTGGCGGGCCTGTCACCGCAACAACGCCGCGCTTCGTTCGACCTGTTGCACAGCATTCCCGATGAAGTAGAAGTCGTCCTCGAGCGCGAAGGCATCGACTGCGACTACCGTAAGGGCGGAGTGCTGTATTGCGCCGCGCGCTATCCCGAGCAGGAAGCCAATCTTCGCGAATACCTGAAAAAACTCCACGCTCAGGGCCTGACCGACGACGATTACCGCTGGCTAAGCCCGGAGCAACTGGCGCAGCAGCTGCGCATCGCCAAACCCTACGGCGCCATCTTCGCCCCGCATGTGGCGACCATTCACCCGGCGAAACTGGTGCGCGGCCTGGCGCGAACCGTCGAACGCCTGGGAGTGAAAATCTACGAAAACAGCCCGGTGACCCATTGGCAGGCCGGCAGCTTGCGGACCGACAACGCCAGCGTGCGCAGCCGCTGGATCGTCCCGGCCATCGAAGGCTATTCCGTCACGCTGCCACCGCTGGGCCGTTATCAATTACCGGTGCAGAGCCTGATCGTCGCCACCGAACCGTTGTCCGCCGCGACCTGGGACGCAATCGGCCTCAACCGGGGCCAAGCCTTCAGCGAGTTCAGCCGCCAGGTCACTTACGGCCAGCGCAGCGCCGACAACCGACTGATCTTCGGCGCCCGTGGCGGTTATCAGTTCGCCGGCCAACTGCGGCATAACTTCGACCTGACCCGCGACGAAGTCGAACTGCGGCGCTACCTGTTCGGCGAGCTGTTTCCGCAACTGAAAAACGTACAGATCACCCACGCCTGGGGTGGCAACCTCGGCATGTCCCGGCATTTCAAACCGCACATGTTGTGTGACCGGGCCAACGGCATCGCGCTGTCCGGCGGCTATGGCGGGGAGGGTGTCGGCGCTTCCAATCTGGGCGGGCGCACGCTTGCGGATCTGATTCTCGAGCGCGACACCGAGCTGACGCATCAGCCGTGGGTGCTGCCCGACGGCGGGATCCACGCGCTGCGGGCATGGGAGCCGGAACCGTGCCGCTGGCTCGGCTACAACGCGATCATCAAAAGCTTCGTCCACGAAGACCAGACCCTGGCCAACCCGGCGACTGCGCCCTGGCGGCGCAAGCTTGCCAGTCAGGTAGCCGGGTTCATGGAAGGTTTCATGCACTGAACGTTGTTTACTACCAGACAGGTAACGCCATGAGCATCACCCAATTCAAGAACACCGCCACGTTGCAACTGGAAGATTCAAACCCGGTGGCCGTGCCGCTCGGCACGCCGGTGGCGATTGCCTCGACCACCAGCGTCGAGCGCGACGACGGCGTCGAAACCGGCGTCTGGGAATGCACCCCGGGTCGCTGGCGGCGGCAGATCACCGCCCAGGAGTTCTGCCATTTCATTTCCGGTCGCTGCACGTTCACCCCGGACGACGGCGGCGAAACCGTGCACATACAAGGTGGCGACGCACTGATGTTGCCGGCCAATACGCTCGGGATCTGGGACATCCAGGAAACCGTGCGCAAGACCTATGTCCTGATTTTCTGACGTTTTGATCCTTTTGATTGCCTGCCAACAACAATAGCCAATACAGGAATCGATCCATGATCCGAAAGACCCTCGCGCTCGCTCCTTTGATGCTCGCCGTTTCCCTTGCTCAGGCCGCGGATACGGTCAAGGTTTACAACTGGTCCGACTACATCGCGCCGGACACCGCCAAGAACTTCGAAAAGGCCAGCGGCATTGGCGTCACCTATGACGTCTACGACAGCAACGAAACTCTCGACGGCAAGCTGATGACCGGCAAATCCGGTTACGACGTGGTGTTTCCGTCCAACCACTTCATGGCGCGGCAGATCGAGGGCGGGGCCCTGAAGAAGCTCGACAAGAGCCAGTTGCCGAACTGGAAGAACCTCAACCCGGTGTTGCTCAAGGCCTTGCAGACCAACGATCCGGGCAACGAACACGGCTTTCCGTACCTGTGGGGCAGCACCGGCATCGGCTACAACATCGCCAAGGTCAAGGCTGTGCTGGGGGACAACGCGCCGGTGGACTCCTGGGACCTGATCTTCAAACCCGAATACATGGAAAAACTGCAGAAGTGCGGTGTGGCAATCCTCGACAACGGCCCGGAACTGTTGCCGGCAGCGCTCAACTACCTGGGGTTGCCGCATCACAGCAAGAACCCCGAGGACTACAAGAAAGCTGAAGCGCTGCTGATGAAAGTGCGGCCGTACGTCAGCTATTTCCACTCCTCGAAGTACACCAGCGACCTGGCCAATGGCGACATTTGCGTGGCTGTCGGTTTCTCCGGCGACATCCTGCAAGCGGAAAACCGCGCCAAAGAGGCGAAGAACGGCATCGACATCGGCTACGAAATTCCCAAGGAAGGTGCCGCCATCTGGTTCGACATGGTCGCCATGCCCGCCGACGCACCGGACGAGAAGGCCGGCTATGCGTTCATGAACTACCTGCTGCAGCCCGACGTGATGGCCGGCATCAGCAATTACGTTCACTACGCCAATGGCAACGAACAGGCTGACAGCCTGATCGACCCGGCGATCAAGAACGACACCAAGGTTTATCCGAGCCCGGAAATGATGGGCAAGCTGTTCGCACTGGAAGCGATGCCGCTGAACATCGACCGGATTCGGACTCGGGTGTGGAACAAGATTCGGACCGGCAGCTGAAGGAAAAAAGGCGAGGGCGGCACAGCCCTCGCCTGACTATTTTCTGTTGAATCTACTTGATATCAATACACTGGCATTGCATCGGTAAAGTGCAGCAAAGTGAGACGCTGCTAACAAAAAACAACTTACCGATATTTAATATTTAAATAAGAAATCGTCAGACAATTAGGCGACATCACCACACTTTCAAACTTCTTTCGGCGGCACGTGCTTTGTTTACGGGAGTTTCCCGGAACAGTTCAATTTGATCTCGAAAAAATGCTAGACGACAGATTTCAAATTGTGTCAGGTTTCTTACGCCTTCATTGGGCGAGTGATAGGACAATCTCGCCAGGGGTTGTCGCTATCGGACAAAAACTGTTCCATTGCTAAACAAGGAAGTGTGTTTATGTCGAAAGTAAAAGCTAACGCTATTGATACCGCCGAACAGGCTTTCCAGCTGGGCGCGGCGCCGCAACCTCTGGCAGCGACCAGCACGGCGTATAACCAGATCAATAGCTTCAGCCACCAGTACGATCGTGGCGGCAACCTCACGGTCAATGGCAAACCCTCCTTTTCCGTCGACCAGGCCGCAACCCAGTTGCTGCGCGACGGCGCTGCCTACCAGGACAAGGATGGCAGCGGCAAAATCGAACTCACCTACACGTTCCTGACCTCTGCATCGTCCAGCACGATGAACAAGCACGGGATCAGCGGGTTCAGTCAGTTCAGTGCACAACAACAAGCCCAGGCCAAGCTCGCCATGCAATCCTGGGCTGACGTGGCCAACGTGACCTTCACCGAGAAAGTCTCGGGCGGTGACGGCCACATGACCTTCGGCAACTACAGCGGCGGCCAGGATGGCGCTGCAGCGTTCGCTTATCTGCCGGGCACCGGCGCCGGTTACGACGGCACGTCGTGGTACCTGATCAACAGTGGCTACACGCAAAACAAAAACCCGGATCTGAACAACTACGGCCGTCAGACCCTGACCCACGAAATCGGCCACACCCTTGGCCTGGCACACCCGGGCGACTACAACGCCGGCAACGGCAACCCGACCTACAACGACGCGACCTACGGGCAAGACACCCGCGGCTACAGCGTCATGAGCTACTGGAGCGAAAGCAACACCAGCCAGAACTTCAGCAAGGGCGGGGTGGAAGCCTATTCCTCCGGCCCGCTGATGGATGACATCGCAGCGATCCAGAAGCTCTACGGCGCCAACCTGACCACCCGTACCGGTGACACCACCTACGGCTTCAACTCCAACGCCGGTCGCGATTTCCTCAGCGCCTCGTCGTCGGCCGACAAGCTGGTGTTCTCGGTGTGGGATGCGGGCGGCAAGGACACCTTCGACTTCTCGGGTTTCACCCAGAACCAGAAGATCAACCTCAATGAAGCCTCGTTCTCCGACGTTGGCGGCCTGGTGGGCAACGTGTCCATCGCCAAGGGCGTCACCATCGAGAACGCGATCGGCGGTTCGGGCAACGACCTGTTGATCGGCAACAGCGCGGCCAACGAGCTCAAGGGCGGTGCCGGCAACGACATCATCTGGGGCGCCGGCGGTGCCGACAAGCTGTGGGGCGGCGCGGGTTCGGACACCTTTGTGTTCGCGGCCAGCTCCGACTCCAAGCCGGGTGCGATCGATCAGATCCTCGATTTCGTCAGCGGTCTGGACAAAATTGACCTGACCGGTATCACCAAGGGCGCGGGCCTGCACTTCGTCAGCGCCTTCACCGGTGCGGCGGGTGATGCGGTTCTGACGTCCTCGGGCGGCAACAGCCTGCTGTCGGTGGACTTCTCCGGGCACGGCGTGGCTGATTTCCAGGTCAGCACCGTTGGCCAGGCAGCCACCAGCGACATCGTGGCGTGATGTAACACGGGAAAGCGGCGCTTGATGCGCCGTTTTCTTCGCTTGCTTCGTCTCGCTACGTGCGCAAGGCTACACGCCGGAGTGAAATTTCCTATGATTCGAAACTCTTTTTCCCGCATGGCAGTCGCCTGTTTCATGCCGATGCTGATGATGATTTCTGGAGAAACAACCATGGCAAGCAGCCTTAGACTCGAAGACCCATCGGTATTCGCCGGGCATTGGCAGGCGACGCTGACCGCCGCCCATGACGCCCCCGAAGCGCAGGTACTGCAAGACAAACCTTCCAACACCTGCCAGATCGACCTTGAGCCAAACCAGACACTTGGCCACGGCGCCGACTGCCTGAGTGCCTGGCTGCAGGAAAATGCCATCGGCTGGTTTCCCGATCCGGACGGTCTGTCCATCACCGGAAAGGAAGGCTCCAGAATCCAGTTCTTCAGCCGACAACATGACGGACTTTATTCCAGTACTTTGAAGTCGGGGCTGATCGTGACGCTCAAGCGTGTCGAGCAATAACGCAACGAATATAAAGAAGTACCCGGCAGTTATAAGACTTGGAAAAAGTTGTTGTGAAAATGTAAGCGGGTACTTGCAAGTCATCTCTCGCAGGTAAGCGAAATAACAATTGAGCGCTCGTCTCTATTTGGCGGGTTCAATCATTTCAGGAAGAATCAATGAAGATGGCGAAGGCCCCAGCCACCGCTCCCTTATTCAAGGCCTTGGGTGACTATAAAAGCATTCTGATCAGCGTCGGGTGTTTTACCGCATTGATAAACGTGCTGATGCTGGTGCCCTCCATTTATATGCTCCAGGTCTACGACCGGGTGCTGTCTTCGCAGAACGAAACCACCCTGGCGATGCTGTCGCTGATGGTCGTCGGTTTCTTCGCGTTTATCGGCCTGCTGGAAGTGGTGCGCAGCTTTATCGTGATCCGCATCGGCAGCCAGCTCGAGCGCCGTTTCAATCTGCGGGTCTATCAGGCAGCGTTCGAACGCAACCTGTTCAAGGGCGAGGGCAACGCCGGGCAGTCCCTTGGCGATCTGACCCACATTCGCCAATTCGTCACCGGGCCTGCGCTGTTCGCGTTTTTCGATGCGCCGTGGTTCCCGGTGTACCTGTTCGTGATCTACCTGTTCAACGTCTGGCTCGGCGTACTCGCCACCGCTGGCGCGCTGCTGTTGATCGCGCTGGCTTGCCTGAACGAATACATGACCAAGAAGCCGCTGGGCGAAGCCGCCGGTTATTCGCAGAAATCCAGCCAGTTGGCCACCAGCCACCTTCACAACGCTGAGACCATTCAAGCCATGGGCATGCTCGGTGCCTTGCGCAAGCGCTGGTTCCAGGTGCATTCGCGCTTCCTCGGTCTGCAAAATCAGGCCAGCGACACTGGCGCGGTGATCAGCTCGCTGAGCAAGACCCTGCGTCTGTGCCTGCAATCGCTGGTGCTGGGCCTCGGCGCACTGCTGGTGATCAAAGGTGACATGACCGCCGGGATGATGATCGCCGGCTCCATCCTGATGGGCCGGGTCTTGAGCCCGATCGACCAGTTGATTGCCGTGTGGAAGCAGTGGAGCGGGGCGAAGCTGGCTTACCGCCGCCTCGATGCGCTGCTGCAAGCCTTCCCGCCGAGCGATGACGCCATGGCGCTGCCGGCGCCGAAAGGCCAGATCACCTTCGAACAAGTCAGCGCCGGTCCACCGGGGCAGCGCGCCGCGACCCTGCACATGGTCAATTTCAACCTGGCGGCCGGTGAAGTATTGGGCGTGCTGGGTGCCTCCGGTTCCGGCAAATCGACCCTCGCGCGTGTGCTGGTCGGCGTATGGCCGGCGCTCGGTGGCACGGTGCGTCTGGACGGCGCCGACATCCACCGTTGGAACCGCGATCAGCTCGGCCCGTACATCGGCTATCTGCCGCAGGACATCGAGCTGTTCAGCGGCAGCATCGCCGAAAACATTGCCCGCTTCAGCGAAGCCGATCCGCAAAAGGTCGTGGCCGCCGCGCAACAGGCCGGCGTGCACGAACTGATCCTGCGCATGCCGCAAGGCTACGACACGCAATTGGGCGAGGACGGCAGCGGTTTGTCCGGCGGCCAGAAACAGCGTGTGGCACTGGCCCGTGCGCTTTACGGCAACCCGAGCCTGGTAGTGCTTGATGAGCCGAATTCCAACCTCGACACCGTCGGCGAAGCCGCGTTGTCCAGCGCGATCGTGCAGCTCAAGGCCCAGGGCACCACCGTGGTACTGGTCACCCACCGTTCTTCGGTACTGGCACAGGCCGACAAGCTGCTGGTACTCAACGACGGCCGTCTGCAGGCCTTCGGCCCGAGCCATGATGTGCTCAAGGCACTGTCCGCAAACCAGCCCGGCAACCAGTCACAACAAAATGAAAAACCTGCGCAAGCACCGGCCGGACTCAGCATGAGCCGCCAGTATCAGCCGACGACAAGGAATTCGGGTGTATGAGCAGCGCGAGCATGAACACGCAAAACGAAGCGACGATGGAACACGACTACATCACCGAGCGCCCGGAACGCGACGCCAGGTTTTTCGCCCGCATGGGCTGGATTCTGGCACTGGTCGGTGCCGGCAGTTTCTTCACCTGGGCGGCATTGGCGCCGCTGGATCAAGGCATTCCGGTGCAGGGCACCGTGGTGGTGTCGGGCAAGCGCAAGGCCGTGCAGTCGATGAGCAGCGGCGTGGTCAGCCGGATTCTGGTGCGTGAAGGCGAAATCGTGAAGCAGGGCCAGCCACTGTTCCGACTCGACCAGACTCAGGTCGCCGCCGACGTGCAGTCACTTCAGGCGCAATACCGCATGGCCTGGGCCAGCCTGGCGCGCTGGCAGGCCGAGCGTGACAACCTCAAGCAAGTGACGTTTCCGGCAGAGCTGAGCGACAACGCAGATCCGCGCCTGGCGCTGGTGCTGGAAGGCCAGCGGCAATTGTTCAGCAGCCGTCGCGAAGCGTTTGCCCGCGAACAGGCCGCCCTGCGCGCGAGCATCGAGGGTGCCACCGCGCAGCTGGCGGGCATGCGCCGCGCCCGAACTGACCTCAACGCGCAAGCCGATTCGCTGCAACAGCAGTTGAGCAACCTGCAACCGCTGGCCGACAACGGCTACATCCCGCGTAACCGCTTGATGGAATACCAGCGTCAGCTGTCGCAGGTGCAGCAGCAACTGGCCGAGAACACCGGTGAAAGCGGCCGGGTGGAGCAGGGCATTCTTGAATCCCGGCTGAAACTGCAACAGCACGGCGAGGAATACCAGAAGGAAGTCCGCACTCAGCTGGCCGACGCACAACTGAAAAGCGTCACGCTGTCGGAGCAACTGACTTCCGCCGGTTTCGACCTGCAACACAGCGAAATCCTCGCCACCGCCGACGGCGTGGCGGTCAACCTCGGCGTGCACACCGAAGGCGCTGTGGTGCGTCAGGGCGAAACTCTGCTGGAAATCGTCCCGCAAGGCACGCGCCTGGAAGTCGAAGGGCACCTGCCGATCAACCTGATCGACAAGGTCGGCACCCACTTGCCGGTCGACATCCTGTTCACCGCGTTCAACCAGAGCAAAACCCCACGGGTGCCCGGCGAAGTCAGCCTGATTTCCGCCGACCAGATGGTCGACGAGAAAACCGGCGTGCCTTACTACGTGTTGCGCAGCAGCGTCAGCGATCAGGCCATGGAAAAACTCAACGGCCTGGTGATCAAGCCCGGCATGCCGGCGGAAATGTTCGTGCGCACTGGCGAACGTTCACTCCTCAACTACCTGTTCAAGCCGCTGCTCGACCGCGCCGGTTCCGCGTTGACCGAAGAATAAGGATGTTCGGCTGTATGAATAAGCTTTCCATGCTGGCGGCAGCGTTCGCGCTGCTCGCGGGCAACAGTGCAGTGGCGGCCATGGGGCCGTTCGAGATCTACGAACAGGCGTTGCGCAATGACCCGGTGTTCCTCGGTGCGATCAAGGAGCGCGATGCAGGCCTCGAAAACCGCGCCATCGGCCGCGCCGGGCTGTTGCCGAAACTGGGTTACAACTACAACAAGGGCCGTAACTCGTCGAAAGCCACCTCCCTCGACGAACGTGCGCGCAACCGCACCGATGACCGCAACTACAGCAGTTACGGCTCGAGCCTGACCCTGCAACAACCGTTGCTCGACTACGAAGCCTACGCGGCGTATCGCAAGGGCGTGGCCCAGTCGCTGTTTGCCGACGAGAACTTTCGCGGAAAGAGCCAGGAACTGCTGGTTCGCGTGCTCGACAACTACACCAAGGCCTTGTTTGCCCAGGATCAGATCGACATCGCGCTGGCCAAGAAGAAGGCGTACGAGCAGCAGTTCCAGCAGAACGAGCACATGTTCCGCCAAGGCGAGGGCACTCGCACCGATATCCTCGAGGCCGAGTCGCGCTATGAACTGGCGACCGCCGAGGAAATCGAGGCCCGCAACGAGCAGGACGCCGCGCTACGCGAACTGGGCGCATTGGTGGGGGTGCCGGCGGTGGACATCAGCGATCTGGCGCCGCTGGATCAGAACTTCCAGACGTTCGCCTTGATGCCGGCCAACTACGACACCTGGCACGAACTGGCGGTCAGCAACAACCCGAACCTGGCGTCCCAGCGTCAGGCGGTGGAAGTGGCGCGCTACGAAGTCGAGCGCAACCGTGCCGGGCATCTGCCGAAAGTCAGCGCCTATGCCACGATGCGCCAGAACGAATCGGAAAGCGGCAACACCTACAACCAGCGTTACGAAACCAACACCATCGGTTTCGAAGTCAGCGTGCCGTTGTACGCCGGTGGCGGCGTGTCCGCTTCGACCCGTCAGGCCAGCCGCACCATGGAACAGGCCGAATACGAACTGGACGGCAAAACCCGCGAGACCCTGATCGAACTGCGTCGTCAGTTCAGCGCCTGCCTGTCCGGAGTGAACAAGCTGCGCGCCTATCAAAAGGCCCTGGCCTCGGCCGAAGCGCTGGTGGTATCGACCAAACAAAGCATTCTCGGTGGCGAGCGCACCAATCTCGATGCGCTGAACGCCGAGCAACAACTATTTACCACCCGCCGTGATCTGGCTCAGGCGCGCTATGACTACCTCATGGCCTGGACCAAATTGCATTACTACGCGGGCACCTTGAGCGAGCAGGACCTGGCGCGGGTGGATGAGGCGTTTGGTGTGGCTCGGCGTTGATGTGCATGGCTTCAGACCGGCCCTCACCCTAATCCTCTCCCGGAGGGAGAGGGGACTGATCGGGGGATATTTTGGAGGTACACCGACCTGATCGGGCGTCACCGAATCCAGCATCGACCCGGTTTTTTTCAGGTCGATGTATGACGCAAGACACCTCGGTCAGCTCCCTCTCCTTGGGGAGAGGGCTGGGCGGGCGGCGTTCCGATGAGGGAATGGGCAACACCGCAGAATCAACCTGCATAAAACAATAAAAGTGAGTGGTGAACATGGACGTATGCATCAAGCCGATCACGGTCGGCACCCTGCTGCTTGTGATGTCTGCAACCCAGGCTCAGGCCCAATACCTCGAATCCGGAAAGCCCGGCGATCCGGCCAGTTGGCGCAGCGCCGAATTCCTGCGCGACTGGGGACTGGAACGGATGCAGGCCGATCAGGCTTACGCCGCCGGCATCACCGGCAAGGGCGTGAAAATCGGCGCGCTGGACTCCGGTTTCGACGCCGCCCATCCCGAGTTCGCCAGCGACCGCTATCACCCGGTATTGGCCAGCGGCAGTTACATCGACGGTTCGCTGTTCAGCGTCAACGGCACCCTCAACCCGAACAACGATTCCCACGGCACCCACGTGGTCGGCACCATGGGCGCATCCCGTGACGGCACCGGCACGCATGGCGTGGCGTACAACGCGCAAATCTACGTCGGCAACACCAACAAGAACGACAGTTTCCTGTTCGGCCCCAACCCCGATCCCCGCTACTTCAAGGCAGTGTACGACGCCCTGGCCGATGCCGGTGTGCGAGCGATCAACAACAGCTGGGGCAGCCAACCGCCGGATGTCAGCTATCGAACCCTTGCGGATCTGCACGCCGCTTACGCTCAGCACTGGAACAAGGGCACGTGGATTGACGCAGCGGCGGACGTTTCCCGTCGCGGCGTAATCAACGTGTTCAGCGCCGGCAACAGCGGCTACCCGAATGCCAGCGTGCGCTCGGCGCTGCCGTACTTTCAGCCGGACCTGGAAGGGCATTGGCTGGCGGTCTCCGGGCTGGATCAAAGCAATCAGCAGAAGTACAACCAGTGTGGCATCGCCAAATACTGGTGCATCACCACACCGGGCGCGAAGATCGACAGCACCATTCCCGACGGCGGTTATGCGATCAAGTCCGGCACCTCGATGGCCGCGCCGCACGCCACCGGCGCACTGGCGCTGGTGATGGAACGCTATCCGTACATGAACAATCAGCAGGCTCTCGAAGTGTTGCTGACCACCGCCACCCAACTCGACGGTTCGGTGACCGATGCGCCGACCGAACGGGTCGGCTGGGGCGTGGCCAATCTTTACCGGGCGATGCGCGGGCCGGGGCAGTTGCTCGGGGCGTTCGACGCCCATCTGGCGGCCGGACAGAGCGATGTCTGGAGCAATGACATCAGCGACAAGGCGCTGATCCAGCGCCAGCGCGAAGACCTCGCCGAACACAGCGCCTGGCAGCAAACACTGCAAAACAAAGGCTGGCAGAACGGCGTGCCGGCCGGCGCCAGCCAACAGGATCAGACCGATTACGCCGTGGGCATGGCCCGCGACGCAGCGGCGGCCGGTCGGGTGTATCGGGGCAGTCTGATCAAGTCCGGCGACGGGCGACTGATTCTGACCGGTAACAACAGCTATCGCGGGCCGACCACGGTCAATGGTGGTCTGCTGACAGTGAACGGCTCGCTGACATCGGCCGTGACCGTCAACGACGGCGGCACTCTTGGCGGTTCCGGGCGAATCGGCGCGCTGACCGCCAACAGCGGCGGCCGGGTGGCACCGGGCAATTCGATCGGTACGTTGAACGTCGCCGGTGACGTGGCCTTCGCGCCGGGTTCGACCTACGCCGTGGAGTTGTCTCCCACCAGCAGCGACCGCATCGTCGCCGGCGGCATCGCCTCCATCAACGGCGCCACCGTGAGCCTGTCGCTGGAAAACAGCCCGACACTGCTCAGTACCAGCGAAGCCAGAAGCCTGCTCGGCCAGCAGTACAACATTCTGCAAGCGGCGGGCGGCATTCAGGGTCGGTTCGGTGCGGTGCTGCCGGATTACCTGTTCATCGGTGGCAGCCTGGCCTACAGCGACAACGGCATCGGCTTGAATGTCGAGCGCAACGCGACATCGTTCGCCAGCGTCGGCCAGACCCCGAATCAGCGCTCCGTGGCTACTGCCGTCGAAGGTCTGGGCGCGGGCAATTCCGTTTACGAAAGCCTGCTGTTGTCGGCCACCGGCAGTGACGCGCAACAAGCCTTTCAACAGTTGAGCGGTGAAATCTACCCGGCCCTCGGTTCGGTGCTGATCAACGACAGCCGCCAACTGCGCGACGCCATCGGCGAGCGCCTGCATGACGCCCAAACCACGCAAAGCAATGGCTGGATCAAGGCCCTCGGCGCCTGGGGTACGACCGACTCGCGACACGACACCGCCGGTTACAGCACCTCCATCGGTGGCTTGCTGGCCGGCATCGACGGCGCGGTCGATGAGCAGACCCGCATCGGTCTGGTCACCGGTTACAGCGACAGCTCGCTGAGCATGGGCTCGGGCACCCATTCCTCGGCCAAGGTCGACAGCTATCACCTCGGCGCCTACGCCGGTCACGACATCGGCGCCTGGCGCCTGAGTACCGGCGCCGCCTACAGCTGGCATCGCGCCGATGTGAAGCGCGATTTGCAGTACGGCAACGTCAGCGCCAAGCAGAAAGCCAAGGTCGATGCCACCACCACTCAGGTATTCGGCGAAGCGGCTTATCGACTGAATCTGCAAGCGCTGGCCCTGGAGCCGTTCGCCAACCTGGCTTACGTGCACCTCGACACCGACGGCTTCACCGAGAAGGGCGACGCCGCCGCGCTGAAAAGCAACGGCGACCAGCGCGACGCGGTGTTGAGCACCCTCGGCGTGCGGGCGATCAAGACCTTTGATCTGCCGTCCGCGCAGAAGCTGGACGTGAGCGGTCATCTGGGCTGGCAGCACAGCCTGACCGACATCGACTCCGAACAGCATGTGCGCTTCGCCAACGGCAGCGCGCCGTACACGGTCGAAAGCTCGCCACTGGTGCGCGACGCCGCCCTGGTCGGCGTGCAGGCCAGCCTGGCGCTGACCCGCGACGTGCGGGTCAACCTCGATTACACCGGACAACTGGCCAGCCGCGAGAAGCAGCACGGCGTAGGCCTGAGTCTGAACTGGCAATTCTGACTCACCGAGAGATGATCGTTCCCACGCTCCCGCGTGGGAATGCAGCCCGTGACGCTCCGCGTCACTGGACGCGGAGCGTCCCCAGAGGCATTCCCACGCAGACGGTTCGACGCCTCGACGTGGGAACGATCAACGGGGAAGGCGTGGGAACGATCACTTCAATAGACGGATTTTTCGCAACATCACTAAGGAAGGTCGCTGGATGAAAAACAACAACACCCCCGCGCAATCGGGTGGCTGCTTTCGCCTGAAAACCCTCAATTTCGCCTTGCTCTGCGCAATGACCACCTGGGGCAACGCAAACGCGGCGCCCTATGTGGAAAACGGTCGGGCAGGGGATCCAGGCAGTTGGCGCAGCGCCGAATTCCAGGCCGACTGGGGCCTGGGCGCCATCGGTGCGGATCACGCCTACGCCGCCGGCTATACAGGCAAAGGCGTGAAACTGGGGATCTTCGACCAACCGGTCTACGCCGCGCACCCGGAGTTCTCCGGCAGCAACAAGGTCATCACCCTGGTGACCTCGGGGATCCGCGAATACACCGACCCGTACATCCCGGTCAAAGCCGGGGACGCGTTCCGTTATGACGGTTCGCCCTCGGTCGGTTCCGACGGCAAGCTCGGCGCCCACGGCACCCACGTCGGCGGTATCGCCGCCGGCAGCCGTGACGGCGGGCCGATGCACGGTGTGGCGTTTGGCGCGCAAATCATCAGCGCCGACAACGGCGACCCGGGCCCGGAAGACGGCATCGTGCGCGGCAACGACGGTGCGGTGTACAAGGCCGGCTGGGATGCGCTGATCGCCAGCGGCGCGCGGATCATCAACAACAGCTGGGGGATCGGCATCACCGACCGTTTTGACCTCGGCGGCCGCGACCCGGCGTACCCGCACTTCACCGTCAACGACGCGCAACTGCAGTTCAACGAAATCCGCACACTGCTGGGCACCAAACCCGGCGGCGCCTACGACGGCGCAATCGCCGCCGCACGCAGCGGGATCGTGACGATTTTCGCAGCGGGCAACGACTACAACCTGAACAACCCGGACGCCATCGCCGGCCTCGGTTACTTCGTGCCGGACATCGCGCCGAACTGGATCACTGTCGCCGCATTGCAGAGGAACCCGGATCAGACCAGCGCCAATCCGTACATCATGAGTACGTTTTCTTCGCGCTGCGGCTACACCGCCAGTTTCTGCGTCTCGGCACCGGGCACGCAGATCTACAGTTCGATCATCGAAGGCACCAACGCCGACAACCTGACCACCGGCTACAAGAACTACAACGGCACCTCGATGGCCGCGCCGCACGTGGCCGGCTCCATGGCGGTGCTGATGGAGCGCTTCCCGTACATGACCGGCGACCAGGTCGCCAGCGTGTTGCGCACCACGGCCACCGACCTCGGCGCACCGGGCATCGACGCCCTGTACGGCTGGGGCATGATCAACCTGCGCAAGGGCATCGACGGCCCGGCGATGTTCGTCACCGAGCAGGACATTCCCGAAGAATTCCGCATTCAGGGCGCCTACGGTTCCGGTCAGTTCGTGGCCGATCTGCCGGGCATCGGCGCGATCATTGATGCGGGCAAACCCACCGAGCGCGTGTGCAACGACATCACCTGCGGCCTCGACACCTGGCGCAACAACATCTCAGGCCACGGCGGTCTGACCAAGCAAGGCATCGGCACTCTGGTGCTGACCGGCAACAACACCTACAGCGGCCCGACTCTGGTCAATCAGGGGCGACTGGCAATCAATGGCTCGCTGCAATCGGCGGTCACGGTCAATGACGGCGGCATCCTCGGCGGTAACGGTCGGATCGCTGCGCTGACCGCCAACAGTGGCGGTACGGTGGCGCCGGGCAACTCCATCGGCACCTTGAATGTGGCCGGTGACGTGACCTTCGCACCGGGTTCGACCTATGCGGTGGAAGTCTCGCCGACCAGCAGCGACCGGATCGTCGCCGGCGGCAAAGCGCTGATCGAAGGCGCAACCGTGACCATGTCGCTGGAAAACAGCCCGACGCTGTTGACCACCGGCGAAGTGAAAAGCCTGCTCGGCACCCAGTTCAACATCTTGCAGGCAGCGGGCGGCATTGAAGGGCAGTTCGGCCAAGTGTTGCCCGACTACGCGTTCCTCGGCGGCACCCTGGCGTACTCGGCGAGCGGTGTGCAACTGGACGTTGGCCGTAACGGCGCCTCGTTCGCCAGCGTCGGCCTGACCCCGAACCAGCGCGCGGTCGGCGCTGCTGCCGAACGCCTCGGCGCCGGCAATGCGTTGTTCGAAACCCTGTTGCTGTCGCCGTCGGCGGCCGCTGCGCAGGAGGCCTTCCAGCAACTGTCCGGCGAGATTCACCCGGCCATCGGCACGCTGCTGATCAACGACAGCCGCTACCTGCGCGATGCGGTGGGCGAACGTCTGCGTGAGCGTGATCTGTTCGATGCCGGCGCGCCAACTGATGACCGCAGTAACGCCTGGCTCAAAGTGCTGGGCGCCTGGGGCAAGAGCGATGGCGGGTCGAAATACGCCGATTCCACCAGCTCCATCGGTGGCCTGCTGGCCGGTGTCGACGGCTTGATCGCTGAAGATACTCGTCTCGGTTTCGTTACTGGTTATAGCGACAGCTCGTTGAGCATGGGCGAGGGTACGCATTCGTCCGCCTCGGTCGATAGCTATCACCTGGGCGCGTACCTGGGGCATCAGATCGATGCACTGCGTCTGACCGCCGGTGCGGCTTACAGCTGGCATCGCATCGACGTCAAACGCGACCTGCAGTTCGGTGGCGTCAGCGGCAAACAGAAAACCAAGCGCGATGCGACCACCGCACAACTGTTCACCGAAGCGGCCTACGACCTGGGCCTGCAACCGATGAACCTGGAGCCGTTCGCCAATCTGGCCTACGTGCACCTCAACAGCGACAGCTTCACCGAGAAGGGTGATGCCGCCGCACTGAAGGGCGGCGAAGACAACCGCGATGTGGTGCTGTCGACCCTCGGTGTACGGGCCAAACGCACGTTTGCCCTGTCGGAGAAACACCAGCTGGAACTGGGCGCAAGCCTGGGCTGGCAGCACAACCTGAGCAGCGTGGATGCTGACAGTCACCTGGCGTTCGCCAATGGCAACAGCGCGTTCAGCGTGCAAAGTGTGTCGATGGATCGAGATGCAGCGGTGGTCGGCGTGCGCGCCGGTCTGGCGCTCAATCGCGATGTCCGGGTCAACCTGGACTACAACGGGCTGATCGGCTCCAACGAAAAGGACCACGGCGTGGGCCTGACGCTGGACTGGCAGTTCTAAGGGGTAACGGCAGTTCTTTCGAGAACTGCCGTTTTTTAAAGGAAGAGAGAGCACAACATGGGACTGTTCGATTACAAAAATGCCGACGGCAAAGCGCTGTACAGCGATGCCATCGCCCTGACGCTGTATGCCTACACGCCGACCGGGCAGGCCTTGCCCGGCACCGGTTGGAAGCCGATCGGGGCCACGGCGCTGGGCTATCAGGGCAAGGTCGGGGCGCAGGGCACGTTCTTCGGCGAGAAGGACGGCTTCACCAGCGCCGAAGCCGAAGTGCTCGGCAAGTACGACGCCGCAGGCAAGCTGATCGGCATCGGCGTAGCCTTCCGGGGCACCGGTGGATTGGGTTACAGCGATACCTTCGGCGACATGAAAAACAACCTGCTGGCCGCCATCGGCCCGTCGGATTACGCCACCCAGTACGCGAAAAACGCGTTCGACAACCTGCTCAAATCGGTGGCTGCTTTCGCCATCGCCCACGGCATTGCGGCCAAGGACGTACTTGTCAGCGGCCACAGCCTCGGCGGCCTCGGGGTCAACAGCGTGGCGGAGTTGAGTGCGAGCAACTGGGGCGGGTTCTTCAAGGACGCCAACTACATTTCGTTCGCCTCGCCGACCCAGAGCAGCACCGGCACCCACGTGCTGAACATCGGTTACGAGAACGACCCGGTGTTCCGCGTGCTCGACGGCACCACGTTCAGTACCGCGTCGATGGGCAAGCACGACAAGCCGCACGATTCGACCACCGACAACATCGTCAACTTCAACGACAACTACGCGTCCACCGCGCAGAACCTGGTGCCGTTCAGCATCGCCAATCCGCTGAACTGGTCGGCCCACAGCTCGCTGGGGTATGCCGACGGCCTGAATCGGGTGATCGCGTCGAAGTTCTACGGCCTGACGCATAAGGACTCGACGATCATCGTCTCCAACCTTGAAGAAGCGTCGCGGGGCAAGACCTGGGTCGAGGATCTGGGCCGCAGCGGCGAACCGCACACCGGCAGCACGTTCATCATCGGCACCGACAGCGGTGACTGGCTCAAGGGCGGAGCGGGCAACGACTTCCTCGAAGGCCTGGGCGGCGATGACCGTTTCCGTGATGACGGCGGTTTCAACATCCTGCTCGGTGGCCAGGGCCACAACACCTTCGAGCTGCAAAAGCCGTTGCAGAACTTCAGCTTCGCCAACGACGGCGACGGCACGCTGTACGTGCGTGACGCCTACGGCGGCATCAGCATGACCCGTGACATCGGCGCGCTCGTGAGCAAGGAGTCGGGTTCGTGGTGGGGCAGCAAGGAAATCACCTGGACCGTCACCGCCAAAGGCCTGGCCAACGGTGCCGAACTGACCCAGTACAACCATTCGCTCAGCGGCGGCGCCATGGGCGATACCCTCAAAGCCACCGCCGACGGCGACTGGCTGTTTGGCCTCGGCGGTAACGATCACCTGCAAAGCGACAAGGCCCACGTGACCTTCGTCGGCGGCGCCGGCAATGACGTGATGAGCGCGGTGGGTGGCAACAACACCTTCCTGTTCAGCGGTGCCTTCGGCTTCGACGCAATCAATGGCTACCAGGGCAGCGACAAACTGGTGTTCATGGGCGTCGAAGGCGCAGGGCAGGGCTACGACTACAAGCAACACGCGTCGCAGTCCGGAAGCGATACCGTGCTGAAGATTGGCGACTTTGCCGTGACGCTGGTCGGGGTCGGTGTGGCTAACCTGTCGGATTCGAGTTTCGTCTTCGCCTGACAAACGAAAGTTGTACTGAAATGCTCCGGGGCGCCTCGGGAGGGGCGTTCTGGTTGTGAGCTATCTCTGAACAATTCCAACAAAGAGAGAGGCAACAGCAATGGGTGTGTATGACTACAAGAATTTCGGTACGGCGGAATCCAAGGCGCTGTTCAGCGACGCCATGGCCATTACGCTGTATTCCTATCACAACCTCGATAACGGCTTTGCCGTCGGTTATCAGCACAACGGCTTTGGCCTCGGTTTGCCGGCCACGCTGGTGACCGCGCTGATCGGCGGCACGGATTCCCAGGGGGTGATCCCCGGCATTCCGTGGAACCCCGATTCGGAAAAAGCCGCGCTCGATGCGGTGAAAAAAGCCGGCTGGACCCCGATCACCGCCTCGCAACTGGGGTACGAGGGCAAGACCGATGCGCGCGGCACCTTTTTCGGTGAAAAGGCCGGTTACACCAGCGCCCAAGTGGAAATCCTCGGCAAATACGACGCTCAGGGCCATCTGACGGAAATCGGCATCGCTTTTCGCGGCACCAGCGGCCCACGGGAAATCCTGATCGGCGACTCCATCGGTGACGTGATCAACGACTTGCTCGCCGCGTTCGGGCCCAAGGATTACGCCAAAAACTACGTCGGTGAAGCCTTCGGCAACCTGATGAACGATGTGGTGGCGTTCGCCAAAGCCAACGGTTTGACCGGCAAGGACGTGCTGGTCAGCGGCCACAGCCTGGGCGGGCTGGCGGTCAACAGCATGGCGGACTTGAGCACCAGCAAATGGGGCGGGTTCTTCCAGGACTCCAACTACATCGCCTACGCCTCGCCAACCCAGAGCAGCACCGACAAGGTGCTCAACGTCGGCTACGAAAACGATCCGGTGTTCCGCGCCCTCGACGGCTCGACCTTCACCGGCGCCTCGCTCGGCGTGCACGACGCGCCCAAGGAGTCGGCGACCGACAACATCGTCAGCTTCAACGACCACTACGCCTCGGCGGCGTGGAACGTGCTGCCGTTCTCGATCGTCAACATTCCGACCTGGATCTCGCACCTGCCGACCGCCTATGGCGACGGCATGAACCGGGTGATCGAGTCGAAGTTCTACGACCTGACCAGCAAGGACTCGACGATCATCGTCGCCAACCTGTCGGATCCGGCGCGGGCCAACACCTGGGTGCAAGACCTGAACCGCAACGCCGAAACCCACAAGGGCAGCACCTTCATCATCGGCAGCGACGGCAATGACCTGATTCAGGGCGGCAGCGGCAACGATTACCTGGAGGGCCGCGCCGGCAACGATACGTTCCGCGATGGCGGGGGCTACAACATCCTGCTCGGCGGCTCGGGCAACAACACCCTGGAGTTGCAGAAGTCGGTCAATACCTTCGACTTCGCCAACGACGGCGCCGGCAACCTGTACATCCGCGATGCCAACGGCGGGATCAGCATCACCCGGGACATCGGCAGCATCGTCACCAAGGAGCCGGGCTTTCTCTGGGGCCTGTTCAAGGACGACGTGACCCACAGCGTCACGGCGACCGGCTTGAAGGTCGGCAACAACGTCACTCAATACGAATCAAGCGTGAAGGGCACCGGCGGCGCCGACACCCTCAAGGCCAAGGCCAGCGGTGACTGGCTGTTCGGGCTGGACGGCAACGACCATCTGATCGGCGGGGCGGGCAACGACGTGTTCGTCGGCGGTGCCGGCAATGATCTGCTGGAGTCGGGCGGCGGCGCGGATACCTTCCTGTTCAGCGGCGCGTTCGGCCAGGATCGCGTGGTGGGTTACACCGCCAACGACAAGCTGGTGTTCCTCGGCGTGCAGGGCGTATTGCCGGGCGACGACTTCCGCGCCCATGCCACGGCGGTGGGACAGGACACGGTGCTGAAATTCGGTGCTGATTCGGTGACGCTGGTCGGGGTTGCGTTGAACAGCCTCAGTGCCGACGGGATCGTGATCGCCTGACCACGAGTGTGGAGAGGGGGCATGCTCCCTCTCCAGATTCTTGATCCATAAATGCCCGCGAGGGCGCTTACCGCGCCAAATATCATCAAGGGGCCGTCCTGGATTCATGGTCGATACCGGCGGGCCACTCCACCTTGGGCGCCAGGCGCCGCGCGAGGTTGAAACTCACGTCCTCGTTGTTCCAGTCGCGGGGTGGGCGGGGGAAGGTGGGCAGGGCTTGCGGGCCTAGCTGCATGAACAGTTGGGCCATGGCCCAGTACATTTCGCCCTGCATGGTGCCGTGGGCGAAATGGAAGCGCTCAAGTACCTGACATGTGCCGGGTTTCACCACGGCGATGCTGACCGATTCGATCAGCCCGCCAGTGCCCATGGGGCCATATACGCTGCTCACCTCGGCGCGCAGATCATCCCAGTCGTAAACCTCCGTACGTACGCCCCATGCAGTTCGGCTAAGGGGGCGTAGCCCGTCGTGGTGGAAGCGATAGACGTAGACTTTACGGCGCAGGCGGTTGAAGCGGATGGGTTCGTCGCGGGGAGATTCTACGTCCATCCGCCAAGCATAAATGCCGAACCAGAGAGCCGTTATGGATAACAAAAGACTGCTAAGAGTGAATGCAAAAAAATGGGAAGTCTGTATTTCGAATGGAAAAGTAAACCAGCTCACGATGGAAAATGGGGATGAGACAATCATGATGATTGCCAACCAAGAGCCAATCCCCCGCGTTCTAACGGTAGAGCGCGGCAGGTCCAAGTAAACAGAGTCCAGATGATTGGGAGGATTGGGCAGCACTGGAGGATGAGGATCGGTACCGGGGGGCTGATCCGGCATCGGCAAGTCGCGCTTCCAGCCCGGCGCTGGTGGATCGAGTAACGGAGCTGTGAATATCATCGGGGTAATTCCAGTTTGGTCTGGGCGCAAATCACCATGCTTAGTTACCTGCTTCTTCAATATTTCTAGGAAACTTTGGCTCGTAACACAGCAATAGGGAAACCCAATGCGCACAGGCATGAACAACTATCAGCGGTACAAGAAGACTGTAGATGATTACGAAAAACCACAATTTTGGGGCTTTTACAAAGTGGCTGTCCAGCCGCCATACGGCCATGAATGAACGCCAAGGCCAAGGGAATTTGCCAATGAGCTTCTTGGGTTTGGGTGCGGCTTCCGGGCCATACTCCATATATCGCCGGATATACTCCCAGAACGCCAGCAGCTCAGATGCATTACGAGTTGGTTTGCCCACAAAGGTGATTTCGAAGTCGTCCTTGAGGTTGCCATGGATATCACGGACGGAATGACTTTCCTTGTCCCATCCCAGCACGACAAATCCGCCGGTGCCATTCAGCTCAGACATTTTTGGATCAATGCAAACCTCGGCGGTGCCCCAGTCCAGTGCCACAATCCCTCCTAGATGATTAGGGCGAAGCAGATAGATTTTTCGGGTGATGCGGTTGAAACGGACGATAAGGCGACGGGCGGTGAAAACCTCAAGTCGCAAGTAGCGAAATGCGTATTTTACGTAAAAATAAAGAGCTGTTAAGGGTATGAGCGGAATGCCCCCCAATAAGATGTAGTCAAACGCAACCAATGGAATTTGGTCGCCTTTATATCCCGCCAAAATGTCTCTGAAAGCATAATGGATTGTCATGCCTAGCAGCCAAAGTAATATTGCGCCACATCCTCCGATCATTAAAGTAATGAGTCCTCGCTTCTCATCGTTTGGAGTACGGACGTCTATATAGGTTGAGTTGTAACTATATAGTGAATCGTTACTTGTTATTTCTTTTGAAACTGTCCGACTTGTACGAATGGATGATAATTTTTCATTTTGGCGAATTTTTGCATCAGCTTGTCTTGCCAATATTTCGTAATCAGTCGTTGTACGTCCGTCGTATATGAGCCATTCAAAAAAATACATAAAAGGTCTCTTGTCGGCATAGCGATTGGAGATCAACGGGAAGGCAAAAGCCATTACGGCGCCGTCCGCGATTGCAGATCAATGTCTGCGGGCCATTGCACTTTCGGGGCGAGGCGGCGGGCGAGATTGAAGCGCACCTCTTCGTTGTTCCAGTCGCGCGGTGGTCTGGGGAAAGTGGGCAGGGCTTGCGGGCCCTGCTGCATGAACAGTTGGGCCATGGCCCAGTACATTTCGCCCTGCATGGTGCCGTGGGCGAAATGGAAGCGCTCGCGCACCTGACAGGTGCCGGGCTTTACCACGGCGATGCTGACCGATTCGATCAGCCCGCCAGTGCCCATGGGGCCATATACGCTGCTCACCTCGGCGCGCAGATCATTCCAGTCGTAGACCTCCGTACGCACGCCCCAGGCAGTTCGGCTGAATGGGCGTAAGCCATCGTGATGGTACCGATAGACATAGACTCTGCGGCGCAAGCGGTTGAAGCGGATGGGTTCGTCGAGGGGGGCTTGCACAGTCATTCGCCAAGCATAGATACCTAACCAAAAACCGGAGATAGAGCTCAGGAGCATACCTAAGCTCGGAACTAAAGGCAGAAAACTGGCCGTTGCCAAGATATACGCACCTCCAATGAGTAGTGAAAGAATGGCGAGAAGGATTAAGACCACTGCAACGCATGCGCAAAGGCCTCGCATCCTGTATGCCGAGCGCGGCAACTCCAAGTAAACGGAATCCAGATAATTGGGTGGATGGGGTAGCACTGGCGGATAAGGATCGGTACTTGGGGGCAGATCCGGCATCGGCAAATCGCGTTTCCAGCCTGGGGCGGGGGGATCGAGTAAAGGTTTGGTGAAAAACATCAGGTGAACCCTGGAGAGATCAAAGGTTGGAGAACGTTGTAAGAGTCAGTGCTGCATAGCCTTCGGTGACGGTGCGATCTGGCCAGTAGGTCAACGACAGGATTGCCCCTTCGACTCGTTGGCGACGTTCCACAGACTTGAATACGAGGGCGCCCGAAATGTCCAAGACCTGTAGGGCGCTGTTGTTGGGTGACATGGCGCTGCGAGTTTTGACGGTCGGCGTGCCGGCCTCCGCCTGATAATGCATTTTTTGGGCGGGTTCGGCCGTGCCGTTGGCTGTCGATGGTGGGGGAGGAGCAATCAGGTTGCCGCTCGCGGCTACTTCGCCGATACCCTCAGTGTATGGATTGTCGCCCTCGCGCAGGAGGCGCAGGGTCCATTGATAATTCGAATGTTCCGGATGAAAGCAGGGTAATACCAAGCGATATTCCAGCCTCTCTTCCTGAGCGAGGGTACCTGCGCCGCCGGTCGAACCACCCCGATGGTGGCTCTGGCCGGCGATCAAACGCAGACGAAAGCGAACATTGGCTTCGACGCCAAAAGTTGCTGCGTTGAGTTCGGCGATGGCAATCGAAGCGTGTTCGGGCTGATTCCAGTGAATCTTTGGCGTTTCGTCGGCGTAACCGAAGATGCAGCGCCTGGCCCATGTTTCCAGTGGTGTGGATTCCTGCCGTTGAGCCCACTTTTGTAAGGAGAACGCTACGATGCCTAGGACTATCGCAACGCCTAACGGCCCCATAAGAGCGAGAGATGTCGTTGACGCGGCAAAGATGCCTGCGCCAGCTGTTAGTGCAAACAAAACTGCCGAAAATGCATATCCTCCTGCTGCTGACTTATCTCCTTGCTTCCAAGTTCGACTAGCCGCCATCCCCGCCTGCGTCGCATCAAACAACCCGGTCACAGCCCCGATCACGGCTCCCGTTCTGGTAAGTATCTGGCCGGCGCGAAATGTAGCCTTGGCGGAGGCTGCCACCGGAGCAGGCAGGCCTGCCACCTGCTGAATTCTCCCCGCGCCTGCTTCAAGGGCAATCCCTATGACTTCCATGCCGGCGGCCAGTACCCCCAGCGTCGCGCCATACAGAGCCAATCTGGCTTCGGGGGCCTTATCGCCCAGGGCTCGCTCGGCTTCTTCAAAGTTCTTCTTCATGGAGTCGTTGAGCAAATAAAACCCGCCCATCGCCAACAACAGCTGGCCGCTACTGGCAACTCCCCGCAACCCAGTGAACCCTGCGCGCACCCAGTTGGCAGCCCCCCCGGCGGACACCTTGAGCCCGCGTAGCGTCGCCCTGGCCTTCGGGTCCAGGCTGCCCACGCCTACCGTAACTTCCTGCAGCAGATGCTGGGCGCTGGCTCCCGCGCGGCCGATACCTTGTTCGGTATTGCGCATCAGGTCGCGCCGTAGGTTGTCGGCTTCGCCCTCCACCCAAACCGAGACGGTTATCAATTGATTGGCCACCTTGGGATCCAGCACAGCCAAGCTGAGAAGCCCTGTCCTGATCAGCGGGACGACCCTCCGTTGTACCTTCTGGAACTTGTGGTTCACCTTGTCCACGTTGACCTTTGCGCTTTTTTCGCCCCGGCGGATGGCTTCGGAAGCCCGACTCTGCGCCTTGCGCAAGTGCTCGGATTGCAGGGCGTAGTACTCGCTGATCTTCATTTGGATCTTGAGTTCGGTGAGGTGAACCCGGTTGTACAACAGCTGGCTTGCGCTATTGAGTCGAGAAACTACACGCCCGACACCCGGCCCCAGTCTGGGTTGGAGTCGGACGCTGGCGGCGTTGAGTGCGCCGAGGAGTTGGGCCATGGCGGTCTGGATATGCGGCTGAACATAACGGTTGAACTCATCGCTGGTCAGGGCCTTGGTTACTGCCGAGTAGAGCTTTTCGCTATCGTTCCAGTCGGTCTCCCCGGTCACGCTGAAACTCGGTAGCAAGCCCGCCAGCAGCGATTCGTCCCGCCTCAATATCGCGCGATAGACCGGGCTTTGCGGATTTTTCAGCCACTCAAGCCAAAGCTTGGCTGTAGGATCTTTATCCGAAAGAGGCGTTTTTTCATCGGCGCTCTGCTGGTTGATGAGCGGTGCTTCACTGATGCCGCCGCGCAGACACATCGTCATGGTCAGGCTGTAGGCCACACCTGACGTGAAATCAGCTCCGTCATAGTCATGCTCTTCGATGCGCTTGAACGGCGCGCTGTGGCACAGCTCCGCGTACTGCCTGCCGCACCAATCGATATAGTGTTGGTAGTTTGCCAATTCGCGCTGATAGTCTTTTTCAAACGAGGCGCGATCCGCTTCGCTGTAGCGTTTTTCCAGTGAGGCGGTGTATTTCCGTACTTTTTCTTTTATAACGCGCTGGCGTTCCACCTCGGGATCGCCAAAGGTCGGTGCAGCATCCCCTGTCATGGGTGCAAATGAAGCGGTCTGTTGTTCGGCCCAGATCGGGTGCATTTCGCGAATGGCCAGAAGCAGGTCTGACGTTTGGCGTTTGTAAGCCCTCATAGGGTCTTCAATGTACCGCTGACGAGCTTCAATCCAGCCGTTACGCAAGTAGTTGTACTGTTGAATCAGGCCCACCGTGTCATCCAGCACCAGAGCCAGCACACCTCGCTGCAACCCTTGCTGGTCGATCGTTTGGCGCAGGTAATTTTTCAGTGCTCCCACCCGTGTTACTCGGCTGTGAAAGCCATGCACCTTATCCAGGTCTCCGACAGCCTGGTGACGCTGATATTCATGCACTTGCTGATCGACGCAAGGTTCCGTCGCCGTCATCAGCAACGCGTCCTCTATGCGGTCGGGGGTGTCCCGAGCAGTTCGCAGGTCAAGTTTTCGGAAGCGTCCCGCAGCAGCGCTATTTTTGTAGGCATCGAGAACGCTACCAGGCCAGGGGTCACTGGCAAAGGCCAGCCATGCATGGGTGTATTTACGGATATCGATATTAAGAAAGGACGCTGGAGCGTCGTGGCCTGCTGAGGTACAGGCATCGCATAAAGGGGTCTCATTGGCGGCGGGGGGCGCGTCGGGATTGAACTGACGTAGATAACCATCAGGTGTCACTTGATAGGCATGCCACGTCTGCTGATCGAGTAATACGTACAAATAGCCGGCGCGTAATGTACGCAGGCCCATACGAGAGTTGGACATCGCACCGGTGTCTTCGCTAGCGCGCGGAACCAGAGCTTTTCGCAGCGGAAGGATTGGTAATCCTTGGCGGGTGCAGGCGTTGCATTGATCCAAAGGAAGGCATGTTTCCAATACTGCATTTTCAAGCTGGGAACTCAAGGTCATTGATGTGCTCCTGCAAACGTCAAATCCGACACGATCCTTTGCCAGGACTGGTCATTTAATTCGGAAAAAAGCTTTCCGAGCGAGGTGCCATTCTCGATTGCCAGCTTTATTGATGTGCCTATGTATGCGTGTGTATGAAGGCTCGAATGCAGAATCAGACGGTGTAGTGCCAAGGTCACAATGTCGTGCTGGTTTTTCAGCCCCAACTGGCGGGCGTCATTTATCTGTTTATAAGCCCTAGCAGCAGCTTGAGGAGGTAGCAAAGTATGGCCTTGCCAGCGAGCGGGGGCGTAAGTAAGGGGAAGGCTGACAGCGCGACGCCACGCGCCGAGCAGTGAGGACACCAGTGCTGCATCCTGTTGTACTGCGCTAGTGAATGGCGAGAAGACAACGCTCGTGTCTGCCTGGCCAATCAAGCAACTACTGGCACCACTGCTTGTTGGAAAGAGCCACTGATGGATGGGCCACCAGCCTCCTGTCTCTCCATGTTTGAACGTGGCGACCAGTAACTCCAGGCGCAACGGTTCATACACCGGAAAGAATTGTTTCCCTGCGGAGGTCGGCAAATGACCGAGTTCTATCAGGTGATTGCTGACCGTCGCGGCTGTTGCGGTACTACTGAGCCAGCCACATACATAGCGTCTCGAGCGACGTTCATCTTCTTTGGCCCGCAGCACCGACAACGACAGCAAATAATCTGAAGGTTCGGCGCCAGCCGTGGCTAGGGTCACCAGCACCGGACATGCTTGCGGTGTGTGGGCCAAATCTGGGCGGCGCAGTCTAGTTACTGCATCGCTGCCTAATGATTGGCACAGAGTGTCGATATGCAATGGGTCGTCTTCGGCGCAGTCCGCCAATGGATCAAGCAACAGATACAACGACGCATTGGCGGCGTGCTGCTCCTTTGCGAAGGCCTGGACAATAGCTGGAGTCATTTTGTTTTCTCCACGCAAGTGTGTCCCGCATCGGGTTCCAGTTGCAGAGAAAAAGGTTGCCCGCCGCCCGACGCCGTCGCAGAGACTGGGCCTTGGATCGTGATGACCAAGCCATCGAGGTGAATGCCTTGAGCATCGAGAGTGATGCTGCCCCCTGGGCTTTGAAAGACGATTTTTTCACTGCTCTGCAAGCTATAAACGGTAGTGGTGCACTCGAAACCCTGACCTGCCGCAACGCTATGCTGTCCCTTGATCGTGTGCTCGCTATGACCGCCCACTTCGATTTTGTGGTTGGCGGTTGTGGATTCGTATCTGTCATTGCCAACGCCATCCCACCGGTCGCGCCCAATGAAGACCTTATAGTCGCGACCGACGTCAAGACTGCGATTCTGGCCTATGGCGTGAGTTTGATCATTGCCGATCGAAACATGCTCGTCGTTACCAATCTCTTTATTACGGTCATTGCCGACGAAGATCCCGTTGTTGTTTTTGATATGAACGTTCTTGTCTTTTTCCGCATGGATAAAGACTTCCTGCTGCCCCAACTCATCCTCAAAACGCAGCTCATTGAACCCCGAGCCCTTATGAGTGCGGCTTTTGATAGTCATCCGCGTTTTGTGTTTGGGCAGCTCATACGGCGGCAGATTGGTCTGCCGGTACGCTCGCCCGGTGGCAATCGGCTGGTCCGGATCACCGTCGAGATAACTGATGATCAGTTCCTGGCCCACACGGGGGATCGCCATCGCGCCCCAGGTCGCGCCTGCCCAACCTTGCGCCACACGAATCCAGCACGAACTCTGATCGTTGTTTTTATCCGCACGGTCCCACGGAAACTGCACCTTGACCCGGCCCCATTCATCGCAATAAATCTCCTCACCGGGAGGCCCAACCACCGTGGCAATCTGCGGGCCGTCGATGCAGGGCTTGTCGCGTAGCGGCGCTTTCCAGTCCGAGGTCCAGCGGATGGCGCTGGCCTTCATTTCATAGGACGTGCCAAGGCCACTGCCAAATGATTCTTCCTGCAGGCTGGTGTGCTGCTTGCCCTCGTGCTGGATGGCGATGGTTCGCCAGCGATCGTTGAAATCGTCGCGGGGATGCTCGTTGAGGTCGAAGGCCAATCCCGGTTGCAGGCGAGCATCGTCGCCTTCCACATGGGCCAGTTTGGCGTCATTGCGCAGGGCGGCCAGCCGGGTTTTGGTAAAGGGTTTGCCAGCGATGTCGCGCTTGTAGCGGCCGGGATAATCGTAGCGTTCGTAGTCCTTGTGCTGGTTGTTCAGATCCTGATCGCCCGTCGCGGTGTGCTGCTGGTTGTAGCGCGGGTGGGTGAAGGTGTAGTCGCGCTGCACCTGCACGGCGGTGCGCACTTGCTCGGTGTAGTGGAAGCGATTC
>NZ_FOYE01000001.1:0-939984 GCF_900115915.1 Pseudomonas sp. NFIX49
TCAAGCTCTTTGATTCTCTGCTCGGGAGTTAAGGGCAAAGTGGGCTCGTCCATCGGTCGGTTCCTTTGGGAACGAATGGAGGCGCCTTGGCTCCAGTCTTGCCGACCATGCTTGCGTAACCAAACCAACACCGTCGACCGACCCTGAATTCCGTAGCGCCGTTGAGCCTCTTTATAACTCAACTCGCCTTTTTCGACTTGGTCGACAACCGACAATTTAAAAGTCAGCGTGTAATCGCGTTGACTGCGTTTTGCGCCCGAATCCATTGCACCCTCCTGATAAGAAGCCAGAAGGTGTAAACCTTATTCAGGACGAGACATCAGGCACAAAAAAGCCGCGTATCAAACGCGGCTTTTTCTTGGGTGCTGCTTTTACACGTTGAAGCGGAAGTGCATCACGTCGCCGTCCTTGACGATGTAATCCTTGCCTTCCAGACGCCATTTACCGGCTTCCTTGGTACCGGCTTCGCCCTTGTACTGGATGAAGTCGTTGTAGGCGATCACTTCGGCGCGGATGAAGCCTTTCTCAAAGTCAGTGTGGATCACACCAGCGGCTTGCGGTGCGGTGGCACCGACGCGGACGGTCCAGGCGCGGACTTCTTCGACACCGGCGGTGAAGTAGGTCTGCAGGTGCAGCATTTCGTAGCCGGCGCGGATCACGCGGTTCAGGCCAGGCTCTTCCAGGCCCAGGGCCTCGAGAAACATGTCTTTCTCTTCGCCGTCGTCCAGCTCGGCGATTTCCGCTTCGATCTTGTTGCAGACCGGAACAACCATCGCGCCTTCTTCTTCGGCGATGGCCTTGACCACGTCCAGGTGCGGGTTGTTCTCGAAACCGTCTTCAGCGACGTTGGCGATGTACATGACCGGCTTGGTGGTCAGCAGGTGGAAGCCCTTGATGATCGCTTTTTCGTCGGCGCTCATGTTCTTCATCAGGCTGCGCGCAGGCTTGCCTTCGCTGAAGTGCGGGATCAGTTGTTCCAGCAGAGCCTTCTGGGCCACTGCATCCTTGTCACCGCCCTTGGCGTTGCGCGCGACTTTCTGCAGTTGCTTCTCGCAGCTGTCGAGGTCGGCGAAGATCAGTTCCAGGTCGATGATTTCGATGTCGCGCTTCGGGTCGACGCTGTTGGAAACGTGGATCACGTTCTCGTCTTCGAAGCAGCGCACGACGTGAGCGATCGCGTCGGTTTCGCGGATGTTGGCCAGGAACTTGTTGCCCAGGCCTTCACCTTTCGACGCGCCGGCAACCAGGCCCGCGATGTCGACGAATTCCATGGTGGTCGGCAGGATGCGCTTCGGATTGACGATGGCCGCCAGAGCGTCCAGACGTGGATCCGGCATCGGCACGATGCCGCTGTTCGGCTCGATGGTGCAGAAGGGGAAGTTCTCGGCCGCGATCCCGGATTTGGTCAGGGCGTTGAACAGGGTGGACTTGCCGACGTTAGGCAGGCCGACGATGCCGCAATTGAATCCCATGGTGTTTCCCCTCGGATTAGAGTCAGGCCTTCTGGCTGTGCAGGTTTTTCATCGCGCGGTTCCATTCACCGGCGAGGATATCCGGCAGCACGCCGAGGGCAAAGTCGATGCTGGCATCGAGTTTTTCCTGTTCGGCGCGTGGCGCACGACCCAGGACGAAATTTGAAACCATACTGGCGACGCCCGGGTGGCCGATGCCAAGCCGCAGGCGGTGGAACGTATTCTGATTACCCAATTGCGCAATGATGTCGCGCAACCCGTTGTGACCGCCATGGCCGCCGCCGACTTTGAGTTTGGCGACGCCCGGAGGCAGATCGAGTTCGTCATGTGCCACCAGGATTTCTTCGGGCTTGATGCGGAAGAAACCGGCGAGTGCCGCCACGGCCTGGCCGCTGCGGTTCATGTAGGTGGTGGGAATCAGCAGACGAACATCCTGACCCTGATGCGAAAAACGCCCGGTCAGGCCGAAATACTTGCGATCGGCCACGAGATTCACGTTCTGTGCGTAGGCGATGCGCTCAACAAAAAGGGCCCCTGCGTTATGCCGGGTCTGTTCGTATTCAGCGCCTGGATTTCCCAGGCCAACGATCAGTTTGATGGCAGTCACGATAGGGGCCCTTCCTTTGAGTGGTGGATAACATCGCCGCGATCAGGGAAGGCGGCGAAAGTGGACGAAAAATGCTCATTTACCATGGATGTAAACTCCGCGTTCCCGCCCGCTTTCTCGCTACGTTCCAGTCCGCGATGTTACCTGCTCACTCAGGCATGACAGAGTGAATTACTCTGCTGCGCCTTCTTCGGTAGCTTCTGGAGCAACACGTGGAGCGTGGACGTTGGCAACAGCCTTGTCATCGCCGTGTGCCAGAGCAACGAACTCAACGCCTTTAGGAGCCTTGATGTCCGACAGGTGAACGATGGTGCCGATTTCAGCGTTAGCCAGGTCGACTTCGATGAACTCAGGCAGATCTTTCGGCAGGCAGGAAACTTCGATCTCGGCAACAACGTGCGAGATTTCGCCGCCTTTCTTCACTGGAGCAGCTTCGTTGATGAAGTGCACAGGAACGATAGCGGTCAGTTTCTGGCCAGCTACAACGCGTACGAAGTCAGCGTGCATCACGTGGCCTTTGGCCGGGTGACGTTGCAGGGCCTTGATGATCACGTTCTGCTTGGTGCCACCAACGTTCAGTTCGATAACGTGGCTGTAGGCAGCTTCGTTTTCGAGCAGTTTGGCAACTTCTTTGGCCAGCATGCTGATGGATTCAGGGGCTTTGTCGCCACCGTAAACAACAGCTGGAACCAGGGCAGCGAGACGACGCAGGCGGCGGCTCGCACCTTTCCCCAGGTCGGAACGCAGTTCAGCATTCAAAGTAAAATCGTTCATTTTGTATCTCCAAAATAGCCATGACCGAGTGGCGTTTGCGACCAGCGCCGAACACGGTATGGGCAAAAAAGCCCCGCCCCGGCAGGAATGCCGGGGCGGGGCGCTTTTCGTCAACGAGACATTTCGAGAAGGGCAGGGCCCTTAACGGAACATCGCGCTGATCGATTCTTCATTGCTGATGCGGCGAACCGCTTCGGCAACAACCGGTGCGATATCCAGTTGACGGATACGTGCACAGGCTTGTGCTGCAGCGGACAGCGGGATGGTGTTAGTGACCACCAGCTCGTCCAGCACGGAATTTTCGATATTCTCGATGGCCCGACCCGACAGCACAGGGTGTGTGCAGTAGGCAAAGACCTTGGCTGCGCCATGCTCTTTCAGGGCCTTGGCCGCATGGCACAGAGTGCCGGCGGTATCGACCATGTCATCGACCAGGATGCAGGTACGCCCTTCGACATCACCGATGATATGCATCACTTCAGAGTGATTGGCTTTCTCACGGCGTTTGTCGATGATCCCGAGATCCACGCCCAGGGATTTGGCAACGGCACGTGCACGCACGACGCCACCAATGTCCGGGGACACGATCATCAGGTTCTCGAAGCGCTGATCTTCGATGTCATCCACCAGAACCGGGGAGCCGTAGATGTTATCTACCGGAATATCGAAGAAGCCCTGAATCTGGTCAGCATGCAGATCAACCGTGAGAACACGGTCGATGCCGACTACGGTAAGCATGTCAGCAACGACTTTCGCGCTGATAGCCACACGTGCGGAACGCGGACGGCGATCCTGACGGGCATAACCAAAATAAGGAATAACAGCAGTGATACGAGTAGCCGAGGAGCGGCGGAAGGCATCAGCCATCACTACCAGTTCCATCAGGTTATCGTTGGTCGGAGCGCAAGTCGGCTGAATAATGAAGACGTCTTTACCGCGAACGTTTTCATTGATCTCGGCTGTAATTTCGCCGTCGGAGAATTTACCGACAGAGATGTCACCGAGAGGGATATGCAGCTGACGTACGACACGCCGAGCCAGATCGGGGTTAGCGTTCCCCGTAAAGACCATCATCTTGGACACGCGCAGTACCTGAAGGCTGAGGGTATACCTGGATGAGTATAGGAAAATGGCAGGGGCGGCTGGATTCGAACCAACGCATGGCAGGATCAAAACCTGCTGCCTTACCGCTTGGCGACGCCCCTGTATCTGTTGCTTGCAAGTGCCGGGCACTTGATTCCTTTAGAGCAGACTTTGCAGCTTGCGATGCAACATCGAAACGTTGCTTCCTTTTGCTACAAACCCTGTAAGGGTCTCTGTCAGAAGGGCCGAGACTTTATCAGCTTCAGCTTTGCTTGGGAAGCCCCCAAACACACAACTTCCAGTTCCGGTGAGTTTTGCTTCGGTAAAATTACCTAACAAATTCAATGCGTTACGTACTTCTGGATAACGCCTCGAGACCACCGGCAAGCAGTCATTTCGACTGTTTCCCTCGGGAACGGGGCGCACTTTAATGGGCGGCGTGTTACGTGTCAACAAAGGATCTGAAAAAATTTCTGCCGTACTAACAGAGACTTGCGGAACGAGCACGACGTACCACGGTTCGTCGGGCTCGACCGGGGTCAGTTTCTCGCCGACACCTTCGGCGAAAGCTGCGTGGCCACGCACGAACACCGGCACGTCCGCGCCCAGTGTCAGGCCCAGTGCAGCCAGTCGATCTTCATCCCAACCCAGTTGCCACAAATGATTGAGGCCGAGCAGGGTGGTGGCCGCATTCGAGCTGCCGCCACCAATGCCGCCGCCCATGGGCAGGATCTTGTCGATCCAGATATCCATGCCGAGCGAGCATCCGGATTGTTCCTGCAGTTTCTTCGCCGCGCGCACGATCAGGTTGCTGTCGTGGGGCACGCCATCGAATTCGGTGTGCAGGCGGATCACGCCGTCGTCACGCACGGCGAAGGTAATTTCGTCGCCGTAGTCGAGGAACTGAAAAAGCGTCTGCAACTCGTGATAACCGTCTTCACGGCGACCGAGAATGTGCAGCATCAGATTGAGTTTGGCCGGCGAAGGCAAAGTGAGGCGTGGAGCGGTCATGCGTTATTGCCCCAATTTGCGCGGTTGCCAGGTCTTGATGACCAGCGTCACGTCCAGATCGGTGCCGTGCAGCTTGATTCGCTCGGGCAGCCAGTAACCGTTCTGTTCGGCATAGCTGAGGTATTCGACCTGCCAGCCATCCTGATCCAGATTGGCCAGACGGCTGTTGCCATCCAGGGTCAGACGGCTTTTGCTGTCCGGTGCCGGGAGGCCGCGAACCCACCACGCCAGATGCGAGACCGGCAGTTTCCAGCCCAGTTGCTCTTCGACCAGTGCTTCCGGAGTCGGCGCTTCATAACGGCCCTGATTCGCCACTTCCAGCGACACCGCGCCCGGACGGCCGGTCAGTCGCGCCGCGCCACGACCCAGCGGGCCGGACAGGCGGATGTCGTAGTAATCCTGACGTTGCAGCCAGAACAACGTGCCGCTGCCCGAATCTTTCGGGGCGCGGATGCCGATCTTGCCGTCGATCTGCCAGGCGTCGAGGCCGGTCAGTTGTTGTTTGTGCTCGCGCCATTGGCCTGGATTGCCGTGGCCTTCGACCGATTCACGGGCGCCGAAGCCCGCGCAACCGGCGAGCAGGGCGATGAAGCTGAAAACTATGACGTGGCGCAAAAACATGAGTTAAAGAGTCTCGGATCCGGTCAGGCGCTTGATGGTGCTGCGCAGGATGGTGCTGTCAGGCTGGTCTTTGAGGAACTTGCCCCAGATTTGTTTTGCTTCGCGCTGTTTGCCCTTGGCCCACAGCACTTCGCCCAGATGCGCGGCGACTTCATGATCGGGGAAACGCTCGAGGGCCTGACGCAGGTATTTCTCGGCGTCTTCCAGATTGCCCATGCGAAAGTTCACCCAGCCGAGGCTGTCGAGCACTGCCGGATCTTCCGGGTTGATCTGGTGCGCCTGCTCGATCAGCGCCTTGGCTTCGGCGTAGCGGGTAGTGCGGTCGGACAGCGTGTAGCCGAGGGCGTTGAGGGCCATGGCGTTGTCCGGATCGCGCTTGATGATCAGACGCAGGTCTTTTTCCATCTGCGCCAGGTCATTGCGTTTTTCCGCCTGCATCGCGCGGGTGTAAAGCAGATTCAGATCGTCCGGGTACTGCTGCAAGGCTTGTTGCAGGACTTTCCAGGCCTTGTCGCCCTGATTATTGGCGGACAGGGTTTCGGCTTCGATCAGGTACAGCTGGATCGCGTAATCTGGCTGCTCGTCACGCTCGGCGGCCAGTTTGCTCTGGGCTTCGGCGGTCTTGCCGTTGTTCATCAGAATATCGGCCTGACGCAGTTGCGCCGGCAGATAGTCGTTGCCCGGGCCGACCTGGGCATACTCAATGAGCGCGCCTTGCGGGTCGTTGCGCTCTTCGGCGATGCGGCCCAGGTTCAGGTGCGCCGAGTCGACATGGCTTTCCCGGGCGATCAGGTCTTCCAGATAGCCCTTGGCCTCGTCCCAGGCCTTGGCTTCCAGGCAGACCAGCGCCAGGGAATAACGCAGTTCGTCGTCTTCCGGGTATTGCTGAACCAGGGTGGAGAACTCGACCTTGGCGTCGTCCATCCGGTCCTGTTCCACCAGCATCCGCGCGTAGGTCAGGCGCAGGCGCTTGTCGTCCGGATACTTCTTGATGCTCTTTTGCAGCAGCGGCAGCGCTTCGTCGCCGCGATTCAGCCCTTGCAGCAGGCGCGCGCGCAGCAGGATCGGGGCGATCTCGCCGTCTTCCGGCGGATGGTCTTCGAGCAGGGCAAGCGCACCTTTGGTGTCGCCATCCTGCTGCATCAGCAGGGCCTTGCCGAAAATCAGCTGATTGTTGTTCGGGTGACGCTGCAACAGGCGGTCGAAGCTTTTCATCAGGCCGTTGCGGGTTTCCTGATCGGTGTCGGCAGCCGACAGCGCGAGGAAGTCGAAATGGGTGTCGCCCTTGCCCTGCAGGACTTTCTCCATATAGACCATCGAGTCGTCATAGCGCCCGGCGCGGGCCAGTTGCACGGCGGCGGCGCGTTGCGCTTCGAGGTCGTCCGGGGCGTTTTTCGCCCAGATCAGCGCGGTATCGAGGGCCGGTTGGTCGGCGCCCAGGTACTCGGCGATGCGGAACGCACGCTCGGAAACGCCCGGATCCTGGGTGTTGATGGCCTGGGTCACGTAGTTGTCCAGGGCAATATCGAAACGATTGCGCTGGCCAGCGAGCTCGGCGCTCAGCAGGCTGAACACCGTCTCCTGGCTGAACGAGCTGTAAACCTTGGGCTTTTCAGGGGCCGGCGTGGTGTCTTCGACCGGTGAGGCACCGTCCTGCGGAACGGGGGCCAAGGCCTGGCAGCCGCTGAGGAAGACAAAAGCGAGGAGCAACGCGGAAGATCTATTCATATAGGAAGAGGACGACTAACCTGCGGTCGGATCATCATGACACAAGCCTTCGGCCAAACATAACCGAGTCTCGATTGTGGCCATTATAGGGGCCGGCAATTGGGACAATAGTCAGCGGTAGTTGTTCTGAATCTGACGAAGTAGGACAATTGCCGGCTTCACGTCACCATCAGCGACCTTGAATGGCCTTCCTTGCACTCGGTATCAACCACAAGACTGCTTCAGTAGACGTCCGCGAGCGCGTGGCCTTTACCCCTGAGCAGCTGGTGGAGGCCTTGCAGCAGCTCTGCCGACTCACCGACAGCCGCGAAGCTGCGATCCTCTCCACCTGCAATCGCAGTGAACTGTATATAGAGCAGGATCACGTGTCGGCGGACATCGTGTTGCGCTGGCTGGCCGAATACCATCAATTGAGCCTCGAAGAGCTGCGGGCGAGTGCTTATGTGCATGAAGACGATGCGGCCGTTCGTCACATGATGCGCGTCGCCTCCGGGCTCGACTCGCTGGTGCTGGGCGAACCGCAGATTCTCGGCCAGATGAAATCGGCCTACGCCGTGGCCCGCGAGGCCGGCACCATCGGGCCGCTGCTCGGGCGATTGTTCCAGGCGACTTTCAATGCCGCCAAGCAAGTCCGTACCGACACCGCCATCGGTGAAAACCCGGTATCCGTGGCGTTTGCCGCCGTCAGCCTGGCCAAGCAGATTTTCAGCGACCTGCAGCGCAGCCAGGCCCTGCTGATCGGTGCCGGCGAGACCATCACTCTGGTCGCCCGCCATCTGCATGAACTGGGGGTCAAGCGCATCGTGGTCGCCAACCGGACGCTGGAGCGCGCCAGCCTGCTCGCCGAGCAGTTCGGTGCCCACGCGGTGTTGCTCTCGGACATTCCGGCCGAACTGGTACGCAGCGACATCGTTATCAGTTCTACCGCCAGTCAGTTGCCGATCCTCGGCAAGGGCGCGGTGGAAAGCGCGCTGAAGCTGCGCAAGCACAAACCGATCTTCATGGTCGACATCGCCGTTCCCCGTGACATCGAGCCGGAAGTCGGCGAACTCGACGACGTTTACCTCTATAGCGTCGACGATCTGCACGAAGTGGTCGCCGAAAACCTCAAGAGCCGTCAGGGGGCAGCGCAGGCGGCCGAAGAGATGGTTTCGGTCGGCGCCGACGATTTCATGGTGCGCCTGCGCGAGCTGGCGGCGGTCGATGTGCTCAAGGCCTATCGTCAACAGAGCGAACGCCTGCGCGACGAAGAACTGCAAAAGGCCCTGCGCCTGCTGGCCAACGGCGGCAACGCCGAAGATGTGCTCGGGCAACTGGCCCGCGGCCTGACCAACAAACTCCTGCACGCCCCGAGCGTGCAGTTGAAAAAGCTTTCTGCCGAAGGCCGCCTCGATGCGCTGGCCATGGCTCAGGAACTCTTTGCCCTTGAGGGCTCACCGGATAGCTTTTCGGATAAAAAACCGCAATGAAAGCGTCACTGCTCAATAAGCTGGACATTCTCCAGGACCGTTTCGAGGAGCTGACCGCGCTGCTCGGCGACGGCGAAGTCATTTCCGACCAGACCAAATTCCGCGCCTATTCCAAGGAATACGCCGAACTTGAGCCGGTGGTACAAGGCTATAAAAAGCTGCTCGGCGTACAAAGCGATCTTGAAGGCGCACAGGCGCTGCTCAAGGACAGCGACCCGGACATGCGTGAAATGGCCGTGGAAGAAGTCCGCGAAGCCAAGGAGTTGCTGATCACGCTGGAATCCGACCTGCAACGCATGCTGCTGCCCAAGGATCCCAACGACGGGCGCAACGTGTTCCTCGAAATCCGCGCCGGCACCGGTGGCGACGAGGCGGCGATCTTCTCCGGCGACCTGTTCCGCATGTACTCGCGTTACGCCGAACGGCGTGGCTGGCGGGTGGAGATCCTTTCGGAAAACGAAGGCGAACACGGTGGCTATAAAGAAGTCATCGCCCGCATCGAAGGCGACAACGTTTACGGCAAGCTGAAATTCGAATCCGGCGCGCACCGCGTACAACGTGTACCCGCCACCGAATCCCAGGGCCGTATCCACACCTCGGCCTGCACCGTGGCGGTATTGCCCGAGCCGGACGAGCGTGAAGCCATCGAGATCAACCCGGCGGATTTGCGCGTCGACACTTACCGCTCCTCCGGGGCCGGTGGTCAGCACGTCAACACCACCGATTCGGCGATCCGCATCACCCACATCCCGACCGGCACCGTTGTCGAGTGCCAGGAAGAACGTTCCCAGCACAAGAACCGCGCCCGGGCGATGGCCTGGCTGGCGGCCAAGCTCAACGACCAGCAGACTGCTGCGGCGGCCAACGCCATCGCCAGCGAACGTAAATTGCTGGTGGGTTCCGGTGACCGCTCCGAGCGCATCCGCACCTACAATTTTGCCCAGGGCCGGGTCACCGACCATCGCGTCAACCTGACCCTGTATTCCCTCGACGAAATCCTCGCCGGTGGCGTCGAAGCGGTGATCGAGCCGTTGCTGGCCGAATACCAGGCCGACCAGCTCGCAGCGATAGGTGAGTAAATGACCATCATCGCCAGCCTGTTGCGCGCCGCCGAACTGCCGGATTCGCCTACAGCGCGTCTGGACGCCGAATTGCTTCTGGCCGCCGCGCTGGGCAAGTCGCGCAGTTTTCTCCACACCTGGCCCGAGCGCATCGTGCCCAGCGAAGCCGCACTGGTCTTCGCCGAGTACCTGCAACGCCGCCGCAGCGGCGAGCCGGTGGCCTACATTCTGGGCCAGCAAGGTTTCTGGAAGCTCGATCTGGAAGTCGCACCGCACACGCTGATCCCGCGCCCGGACACCGAACTGCTGGTGGAAGCTGCGCTGGAGCTGCTGCCGGCGACCCCGGCCAAAGTGCTTGACCTCGGCACCGGCAGCGGCGCGATTGCCCTGGCCCTGGCCAGCGAACGCCCGGCGTGGAAAGTCACCGCCGTGGATCGTGTGCTGGAAGCCGTGGCCCTGGCCGAACGCAATCGCCAGCGCCTGCACCTGAACAATGCGACGGTGCTGAGCAGTCACTGGTTCAGCGCCCTTGAAGGCAAGCGTTTCGAGTTGATCATCAGCAACCCGCCGTACATCCGCGCGGCCGATCCGCATCTGGTGGAAGGCGATGTGCGCTTCGAGCCGGAAAGCGCCTTGGTGGCCGGCATCGACGGGCTCGACGATCTGCGGCTGATCATCGCCCAGGCGCCGGCGCATCTCGAGGCCGGTGGCTGGCTGATGCTCGAACACGGCTATGATCAAGCCGACGCCGTGCGCGATCTGCTGCTGACGCAAGGTTTCGAAGAAGTCCACAGCCGCACCGATCTGGGCGGCCATCAACGGATCAGCCTGGGGCGCCTGCCGTGCTGAATGATCAGGAATTGTTGCGCTACAGTCGGCAGATCCTGCTGCAACACATCGACATCGATGGCCAGTTGAAGCTCAAGGACAGCCGGGTATTGATCGTCGGCCTCGGCGGTCTCGGCGCGCCGGTGGCGTTGTACCTGGCGGCGGCGGGTGTCGGTGAGTTGCATCTGGCGGATTTCGACACGGTCGACCTGACCAACCTGCAACGCCAGATCATCCACGACACCGACAGCGTCGGCATGACCAAGGTCGACTCGGCGCTCAAGCGCCTGAGCGCGATCAATCCCGAAATCAAACTGGTGCCTCATCGTCAGGCGCTGGACGAGGATTCCCTCGCCGCAGCCGTGGCGGCAGTGGATCTGGTGCTCGACTGCTCGGACAATTTCTCCACCCGCGAAGCGGTCAACGCCGCGTGCGTGACGGCGCGCAAGCCCTTGGTCAGCGGCGCGGCGATCCGCCTCGAGGGGCAACTCTCGGTGTTCGACCCGCGTCGCGCCGAAAGCCCGTGCTACCACTGCCTGTACGGTCACGGCAGCGAAGCCGAACTCACTTGCAGCGAAGCCGGCGTGGTCGGGCCGCTGGTCGGTCTGGTCGGCAGCCTGCAAGCGCTGGAAGCCTTGAAGTTGCTGGCGGGTTTTGGCGAACCACTGGTGGGCCGTCTGCTTTTGATCGATGCGCTGGGGTCGCGCTTCCGTGAGCTACGGGTCAAGCGCGACCCCGGCTGCAGCGTCTGTGGTTCGCAGCATGCGTGAAGCGCCGATCGCCGTATTCGACTCCGGCGTAGGTGGCGTGTCGGTACTGGCGGAAATCCAGCATCTGCTACCGAATGAATCGCTGCTGTACCTCGGCGACTGCGGCCACATCCCTTATGGCGAGAAAACCCCGGAATTCATCCGCCAGCGTTGTAGCGTGATGGCCGGTTTTTTCCGCGAGCAGGGCGCCAAGGCGCTGGTGATCGCGTGCAACACCGCCACCGTGGCCGGCGTCGCCGATCTGCGCCGGGATTTTCCTGACTGGCCGATTGTCGGCATGGAGCCAGCGGTCAAACCGGCCGCTGCCGCCACCCGCAGCGGCGTGGTCGGCGTACTTGCCACCACCGGCACCTTGCAGAGCGCCAAGTTCGCCGCGTTGCTCGACCGCTTCGCCACGGATGTGCGGGTTATCACTCAGCCGTGTCCCGGACTGGTCGAGCGCATTGAAAGCGGCGACCTGCACAGCCCCGAGTTGCGTGCATTGCTCAAGCACTACGTTGACCCGCTACTGGCCAACGGTTGCGACACGATCATTCTGGGCTGCACCCATTACCCGTTTCTCAAGCCGATGCTCAAGTCGATGATCCCCGAGAGCATCAGCCTGATCGATACCGGCGCGGCGGTAGCGCGGCAACTGCAGCGGCTGCTGGCCGAGCGTGATCTGCTCGCCGTAGGTCCGAACCGACCGGTCAGATTCTGGACCAGTGCCGATCCCGCGTCTTTACGCAACACCTTGGTCCTGCTGGGGCAGGCCGCAGGCGAAGTCGAAAAATTCACCTTGTAAAAAAAATGTGAAATAACTAAAAATTCAGCTGAACTTCTGACCAAGCGCAGATTTCTATAGCGCAGAGTGACCTAGAAAACCAAACGATCGTTCCGGAAAAGGAAGTTTCAAAGTGAAGCGACTATTCTGCTTGGCCGCGATTGCGGCTGCACTGATGGGGCAAAGTTTTACCGCACAGGCTGCTGGCGTCGAGTTTGCAGTGGGTGCTACCAGCGATTCGACCATGACTTATCGCCTGGGCATGAATTTCGACTGGGACAAGAGCTGGCTGCAAAGTGACGTCGGTCGTCTGACCGGTTACTGGAGCGGGGCCTACACTTATTGGGAAGGCGACAAGACGTCGAGCAACAACAGCCTGTCGTTCTCGCCGGTATTTGTTTACGAGTTTGCCGGTCAGTCGGTCAAACCGTATGTCGAGGCAGGGATCGGCGTGGCGCTGTTCTCCAACACCGAATACGAAGACAACAAGCTCGGCGGCTCCTTTCAGTTCGAAGACCGTATCGGTTTCGGCCTGCGCTTCAATGGCGGGCATGAGGTGGGGATCCGTGCGACGCACTATTCCAACGCCGGTCTGAGCAGCGACAACGATGGGGTGGAAAGCTACGCATTGCATTACACGATGCCGCTGTAAGCACCCGGAAAGTCAGTTCAAGAAAAAAGGAGCGCCAGGCGCTCCTTTTTTTTGTGCTCAGCGGTACGCCGTAGCAATCCCCTGGCGTTCGTCGATGCATTCCGGTGCGCCCATTTCAAACTCGCGACAGATCAGCGGGCGCTTCTCGTAAATCGTGCACATCATCGTGTCGCGATCCAGCGCCGCGCACCAGCCGTCGTCCAGACGCAGCATCACCTCACCACCCCAATCGTCGGTATCGATAAAACGCTCGGGTACGCCGGTGTCGGTGATCAGCATCACTTCAAGCTGACAGCAGCAGGCCGCACAGGTCGAGCAGGTGACCTCGGGCTCGGCAATTTGTCGATGGGGAATGGTTTTCATGGCGCCAGTGTACGGCAGTGACCGATGAGCGTGTGAAAGGCCTGACAGGCGTTTAACGCGCCAGCCGCCGGGACAACTGGTGCAGCAGCGGAAACAGCAACGCCCACAGCAGCGCGATGCCGATCAGGGTAGGGAGCTCACCGAACGGAAACTGCACGCCGGCCAGTCGTCCGCCGGCGCCATAGGACAGCGCGCCACCTGCCGCGCCGAGCAGACTGGCCAGCCACCACGGCGTCGCGCTCCATTGCAGACAATGACGCAAAGTCGTGGCAAACAACGCCCAGAGCAACATCAGCCATAGCGGAATCAGCGGCGACAGGTCCTTGAACTCGAATACCCCAAGGCCGCGCAGTACGCTGTCTACAGCCGTGCCGATGATCACCACACCGAGGATCAATCGACCTTCCTGCGCCCAGTTGCTGATCCAGCGCAGATGGATCACCAGCACCGCCAGCGCCAGCAGCAACCAAAGGCTGTCGCCACCGAGCACGCAGGCCAGCCAGCCGATCTGGAACAGCACCGCGTTGGCCAACCGTTCAAGCATCGAACCGGCCCAGCAAAGGCGCGGTCATCGCCGCCGGTTTGGCCAGCACCAGTTGTGCGGTGCCGATGGTGCGCTCGAGAAATCCACCCTCGCAGTAACACAGGTAGAACTCCCACAGCCTGAGGAAGTAATCGTCATAGCCCAGTTCGCTCAGACGGCCGTGAGCATGGCGAAAGTTCTCGTGCCACAGACGCAGGGTGCGGGCATAATGCAGGCCGAAATCTTCCATGTGCAACAGGTTCATGTCGGTTTCGCGGCCGACGATTTCGAGCATTTTCTGCACGCAGGGCAGGGCGCCGCCGGGGAAAATGTAGCGCTGGATGAAGTCCACGCCACGGCGCGCCTGTTCGTAACGCTGTTCGCGGATGGTGATCGCTTGTAGCAGCATCAGGCCGTTGCTCTTGAGCAACTGCGCGCATTGCTTGAAATAGGTCGGCAGGAAGCGGTGGCCGACCGCCTCGATCATTTCGATCGACACCAGTTTGTCGTACTGGCCGGTGAGGTCGCGGTAGTCCTTGAGCAGCAGCGTCACTTGATCCTGCAAACCGAGGCGTTCGATGCGGGCCGCGGTGAAGGCGAACTGCTCCTTCGACAGCGTGGTGGTGGTGACTTTGCAGCCGTAGTGCTGCGCCGCGTAGAGCGCCATGCTGCCCCAGCCGGTGCCGATTTCCAGAAGGTGGTCACCGGGTTTGAGCGCGAGTTTCTGGCAGATCCGCTCCAGTTTGTTCAGTTGCGCCTGCTCCAGGCTGTCGTCGGGGCTGAGAAACTGCGCGGCGGAATACATCATGGTCGGGTCGAGGAACTGCTCGAACAGGTCATTGCCGAGGTCGTAATGCGCGGCGATGTTTTTCTGCGAGCCCTTGCGCGTATTGCGGTTGAGCCAGTGCAGCCCGCGCACCAGCGGGCGACCGAGCCGGGCCAGGCCACCTTCCATTGCGTCGAGCACTTCAAGGTTGCTGACGAAGACCCGCACCACGGCCGTCAGGTCCGGCGAGCGCCAGTAGCCATGGATGAAGGCTTCGCCCGCACCGATCGAACCATTGCCGGCGACCAGGCCCCAGACGGCCGGATCCAGAACTTGAATCTCGCCCACCAGGGCGCTGCCCGGCGTGCCGAAGACGTGGCGCTCGCCGTCCTCGATGACGATCAGTTGACCCTGCTTGAGCTGCTCCAGCTGGCGCAGTACTCCCCGGCGCAGCAGCGAACCGCTCAGGCCGTGAGGGCTGAACAGGCTGGCTTTGGCCGAGACGCTAGTGGATTTCATGGTGGCGTTCCTCGGTCGGTACAGTGGCGGTTCGAAAACGGTCGTCGGCGCGTTGGTGGTCATACACCGGGGTGCGCTTGAGCAACAGGCGCAGCGCCTGCCAGTAGATCGCCAGCGCGGTTTTGGCAGTCATCCAGGGAAAGCGCCACAGATGCCGGTGCAAGTGGTGTCGATCAAGGGGTTCACGTCGCAGGTCGAGGGTGGCGTCGAACAGTTTTTGCTCGCCTTGCCAGTCGGCCATGTGCACACCCAGGACCTGCGCGGCAGGGCTGAAGCTCATGCGGTATTCCAGGTCCGGCGGCAGGAATGGCGAGACATGAAACGCCTTGGCCACGGCAAAATGCTGGTGGAAGTCCTGCAGATGGGGCGGCGCTCGAGCCGGCAGCACGTAGTGATAACGCTCGCGCCACGGCGTGTTGCGCACTTCGCAGAGAATCGCCGCCAGTTGGCCGTCGGCCTCGTGGCAATAGAAAAAACTCACCGGGTTGAACGACAGACCCCAGCTGCGCGGCTGGGTCAGCAGGCAGATCGAACCTTGCGGTGCATGGCCCACGGCTTCGCCGACCAACTGGCGCACCGCATCGCTCAGGCGCACGCCCCGGCCGGTGAAGGTTTTCAGGTAGTCGGTTTCGCGGAATGAAAACGGCGCAAAGCGGCTGGTGCCTGCCAGGCGGGACAGGCCCAGTACGGTCTCCTGTTCAGCCAGATCGAGATACAGCATGCCGATCCGATAACGAAACTCATGACGGCGCGGGGCAAATCGCCGATGGGCGATCCAGCCACTGTAGAGCGCGCTGTTCACAGGCTTTCTCCGAAGGCTGCGGCCACGCGCAGGGCGCTGACCACGCCGTCCTCATGAAAACCGTTGGCCCAGTAGGCGCCGCAATAATGCGTGTGTTGCGCGCCGTCGATTTCAGCCCAGCGCTGCTGTGCCGCCACGGCCGCGAGGCTGAATTGCGGGTGAGCGTAGGTGAAGCGCGCCAGCACCTTGGACGGCGTGATGCCAGCGCTCTGGTTGAGGCTGACGCAGAACGTGGTGCCGCTCTGCAGGCCTTGCAGAATGTTCATGTCATAAGTCACGGCCGCCCGGGTATGACCCGCTCCGCCGAGGCGATAATTCCAGCTGGCCCAGGCCCGTTTGCGCGTGGGCAGCAAGCGGGTGTCGGTGTGCAGCACCACTTCGTTGTCGGCGTAGGGCAGGGCGCCGAGGATTTCCCGTTCGACCTTGTCGGGGTTGCCCAGCAGTCGCAGGGCCTGGTCGCTGTGGCAGGCCAGCACTACTTTGTCGAAACGTTCGATACCGGCCGGGCTGTGGATAACCACACCGTGCGCATCGCGATCGATCCGGCCCACCGGGCAGTTCAGGCGGATGCGTTCCTTGAACGATGCGGTCAGCGGTGCGATGTAGGCACTTGAGCCACCCTCGATCACCTGCCATTGCGGACGGTTACTGACCGACAACAGCCCATGGTTCTCGAAAAAACGCACGAAGAACTGCAACGGAAAATTGAGCATTTCAGCCATCGGCATCGACCAGATCGCCGCGCCCATCGGCACGATGTAATGCAGGATGAAGCGCTCGCCGTAACCGCCGGCCTTGAGGTAATCGTCGAGGGTGGTGTCGGTGGCGATCCGCTGTTCGGCAAGGTCGCGCCGAGCCTCTTTGTTGAACCGCAGGATGTCGCGCAACATGCCCCAGAATCCGGGGGACAGCAGATTGCTGCGTTGGGCGAACAAGCTGTTCAGGTTGTTGCCGTTGTATTCCAGGCCGGAGTCCGGGTCGTTGACTGAAAAGCTCATTTCGGTGGGTTTGAACGTCACACCCAGTTGGCCAAGCAGACGAATGAAGTTCGGATACGTCCAGTCGTTGAACACGATAAATCCGGTGTCCACCGCGTACTCGCGCCCGTCCACGGTGACCGGCACCGTGTGGGTATGGCCGCCGATCCGGGCGTCGGCTTCGAACACGGTGATTTCGTGTCGGCGTGCGAGCAGGTACGCGCAGGTCAAACCGGCGATGCCGCTGCCGACGATGGCGATTTTCATGTCGCATCCCTTAGCGGCGGGCTGCTGCGCACCATGCGTTTGCCAATCGCCAGTTGTACGCGTGCAGGCATTTTCGACAGGGGCCACAGGACCGCCATGAACAACGCCGGAAAGGCGATTTCCAGTGGCCGGTCTTTCAGCTTGGCGAAGATATGCCGCGCGGCTTTATCCACAGGCCAGCTGAGCGGCATCGGGAAGTCATTCTTGGCGGTCAGCGGCGTGTCGACGAAACCGGGACTGATCACCGTGACTTCAATGCCTTCGTCCGCCAGATCTATGCGCAGGGATTCGAACAGATAACGCAGCCCGGCCTTCGACGCGCCATAGGCTTCTGCCCGTGGCAGCGGTACATAGGTCACCGAGCTGGCCATGCCTACCAGATGCGGTGCCGTGCCTTTGCGCAACAAGGGCAGCGCGGCTTCGATGCAATAGCTGCTGGCGAGCAGGTTGGTACGCACCACGTGCTCGATGATCGAGGCGTCGAACTGGTGAGCGTCGACGTATTCGCAGGTCCCTGCATTGAGGATGACGGTATCCAGCGAGCCCCAGTCCGCGGCTATCTGTTCGCCAATTTCGCGTACGGTCTGGCTGTTGGTCAGATCGCCGGGCACCACCAGAACCTGTCCCGGATACCGTTGTGACAGAACCTTGAGCGGCGCGACCTGGCGGGAACTGACCGCCAGCTGTGCACCGCTTTTGAGAATGTCTTCCGCGAGTGCTGCGCCGATGCCACTGCTGGCACCGGTCAGCCAATAACGCCGTGGAGCTGTACGACTCATCCCAATCTCCTTTTCAGCCAGGCAATCACCCGACCCAATACGGGTAAATGTTCATAAAGCAGCGCTCCGGCATCGAAATAATCCCGGTGGCGGTAAACCTTGTCGCGCCAGAGCAGATGCGAGCAGCCGGCGACGCGGATCAGTTGCCCACCGCTCAGACGCGGGTGGCGGTAGCTCATGACCCAACGCAAATAGCCTTCGCCTTCGCCGATCTGGTCGAAGCCGTGGAAATCGAAGCGCAGTTCGTTGACGTTGGCGTACAACTCGCTGAAGTAACCGCGCAATTGCGTCAGTCCCTGCACTTCATGCAGTGGATCGGTGAAGTGAATGTCCTCGCTGTACAGTTCGTCCAGGGTGCGCAAATTGTCTTTGTTCAACTGTGCGAACCGCTGGGCGAAACTGCGTAGAAATTCACTCATCACTCGCTCCTTGAGATGCGCGCGACGGCAGGTTCTTGAACGCTGCCAGCGCCCGCTCCCGTGATGCACTCAGATTAACGATCGGCGCCGGATAGTCGGCGACGCCGAACAACCCGCCAGCACTGGCCGGGTTGTGCACTTCTTTCTTGTTCAGCCCGGCCAGCTCCGGCAACCAGTGCTTGATGAACAGACCTTCGCTATCGAATTTTTCCGACTGGCTGAGCGGGTTGAAGATGCGGAAATACGGCGCCGAATCGGTGCCGGTCGAGGAACTCCACTGCCAGCCGCCGTTGTTGGCGGCCAGATCGCCGTCGATCAGGTGGCGCATGAAGAAACGCTCGCCTTCGCGCCAGTCGATCAACAGGTTCTTGGTCAGAAACATCGCCACTACCATCCGCAGGCGGTTGTGCATCCAGCCGGTTTCCAGCAGTTGGCGCATGGCTGCATCGATGATCGGCAAGCCGGTGCGCGCCTCTTGCCAGGCGGCCAGATCCTCCGGGGCGTCGCGCCAGGCCAGGGCTTCGGTTTCCGGACGGAATGCGCGATGCCGTGAAACCCGCGGATAACCGACGAGAATATGTTTGTAGAACTCGCGCCACAGCAGTTCGTTGATCCAGGTGACGGCGCCGACCTTGCCGCTTTCGAACTCGCCCTGATTGCTCTGCAGGGCAGCGTGCAGGCATTGGCGCGGCGAGATCACACCGGCGGCCAGGTAGGCCGAAAGCTGGCTGGTGCCGGGTTTGGCCGGGAAGTCTCGTTCGCTCTTGTAGTAGTCGATCTGTGCATCGGCGAACGTGTCGAGGCGACGCCGGGCTTCGGATTCACCGGCGGGCCACAGGGCGCGCAGGGATTCGCCGGGTGTCGGGAAACTTTTGATGGCTGCCGGGACCGGGTCGCTGGTGATATTCAGCGCCGATTGCTTGCCCGGCGGCTGTTTCAGCGACGGCATCGAGCGGTGCAGGCGTTCGTAGCAAACCTTGCGGAACTGGCTGAACACCTGAAAGTAAGTGCCGGTTTTGGTCAGCACGCTGCCGGGCTTGAACAGCAATTGGTCGAGATAGCTGTGGAAGGTGATGCCTGCCGCTTGCAACGCTTCGGCAACTGCCTCGTCGCGACGGCTTTCGTTGATGCCGTATTCCTCGTTGACATGCACTGCCTCGATCTTCAGTTGTCGGCACAGTTCGAGCAGCACGGCGGGTGCCTGATCCCAGTGAGGCGCGGTGCGGATCAGGAGCGGGATGTTCAGGTCGCCAAGGCTTTTGCTCAATTCACGCAGATTGCGCAGCCAGAAATCGATCTTGCACGGAGCATCATCATGTTCCTGCCATTGCTGCGGGCTCAACAGGTACACGGCGACGGTCGGGCCACGCTCGGCGGCGGCCGCGAGGGCGGTGTTGTCATGTTGGCGCAAGTCGCTGCGCAGCCAGATCAATTGCATGTCGGTCTCTGTCGAAATCATTAAATCAACCCACGCTCAATGAGTGCCCGATGTGCCGAAAGGGGGTCTTCGGCCAGGAACAGATCAGCGAGTTCGGAAGTCTTTGTGGACAGCTCGGCGTGGTGGATACACACCGTTGGTCCGACAATCAGTTTTGGGCAGCTGACACCGTTGAACAGTTTCGGTAGCTGCGCCAGGTTCAGGGCTTTGCTGGAATACAGCAGTACGCCACGGGCTTGCAGGGTATCGGTTGCCAACGCCAGTTCGCCGGCCGGCAGCGGCCAATCGAATACCTGCACCGGGCAATCGGCGCTGCTGATCAGCCAGGCGCAGAGCCACAGATGCGGCTCCAGTGGCAGGTCCGACTGGTTGATCAGCAGCAGCGGCGCGGTGCGCAACTGACGATTGTTATGGTAGATGCGTGCGCCGAATTTGCTGCGCAACCAGGCATAAAAGAACACCCGCTCCATCTGCGCGCCGAACTGGCCCTGCCAGCGCTGTTCAAGATCGCTTAGCAGCGGCAGCAGCAATTGCTCGCATAGAGTGCGTGGCGGATACAGCGCCATCGCCTGGTTGATGCCGTCGTCGAGGCTGCGCTCGTTCAGGTGGGTAACCGCCAGCAGGGCGGCCTGGCGCAGTGGATGCCATTCGTCCTGCGCCGGTTCGTTGAACGTCTGCGCGGTGTCGAGCAGCGGTTTGACCTGGCTGACCGCTACGCCACGGTTGAGCCAGGTAAGGATGTTCTGGATACGTTGCACATGCTCGGCGTTGTACAAGCGATGACCCTTGGGCGTGCGCTGCGGAACGATCAGCCCATAGCGCCGTTCCCAGGCGCGCAGGGTGACGGCGTTCACGCCGGTCTGACGGGCGACTTCGCGGATCGGCAGCCAGCCCTCGTCGAGGGCTTTCTTGAAGTCGGCGCCGAGGTCTTCACGGGCGCTGGTGTCGAGTGAGTCATTCATCAAATGGCGTTTCGCAGGCTGAGGTTTTCCGGATGCGGTTGCAGGTACACCTGCTGCGCAATGTAGGGATCCGGGTGGAGGCGAAAGTGATGCTTGAGCAGGGTCAGCGGCACCACCAGCGGAACGATGCCGTGCCGGTACTGGCCGATGATGTGCTGCACTTCCTGTTTGTCTTCAGGGCTGATCGCCTGTTTCAGGTAGCCACTGATGTGCTGCAGGACGTTGCTGTGGGTACGGCGGGTGGCGCATTTTTTCAGTGCCGCCATCAGTTCGCTGAAATAGCGCGGGCCCAGCTCGGCCGGGTCGGTCTGGCCCATGTTGCCCAGCAGATTGCCCAGCGCCTTGTATTGCACCGGGTTGTGGGCCATCAGCAGGTATTTGTAGCGCGAGTGAAATTCGGTCAGTGCACGGCGGCTCAAGCCCTGCTCGAGCACCTGCTGCCATTCGCGGTAGGCGAGCACGCGGGTGATGAAATTCTCCCGCAGCACCGGATCGTTGAGACGCCCGGCTTCTTCCACCGGCAGATCCGGATGCTGTGCACAGAACGCCTCGGCGTAAATGCCACGCCCACCACCATTCACCGGTGCGCCGTTGGCGTGGTAGACCTTGACTCGCTCAAGTCCGCAGGACGGCGATTGCTGCATGAAGATGTAGCCGCAGATGTCATTGAGCTCCCCGGCCATTTTCTCGCCGTAGGCGGCCAATGGCTGGGTGACGTTGATCGACGGATTGACGGTGCCGACTGCATCAGGCTTTTGCGGATCGCCCACCAGACGAATCGGCTCGCGGGGAATCCCCAGGCCAATCGCTACTTCAGGACAGACGGGAACGAATTCGAAATGCTCGGCCAGGGTGCGGCTGCACAGCCGCGATTCCTTGTGCCCGCCGTTGTAGCGCACTTCGGCGCCCATCAGGCAGGCGCTGATGGCGATTTTCGGTAGGGACGTCGATGAGTCGGACATGCAGCAACCTCGAATCTGAACCTGTACAGACAAATAGGTTTGTACACCATGCTTTCAGCATAGATTTATAGGTGTACAAGTCAAACTGTTTGTATAAGTTTTTTGAGGTTTTTAGCGCCAGCCCATTTTCCAGCGTGAATCATCCTGCAGGGCATGCCAGTCGCATTGCTCGGTACGCCGGGTCAGCACCGCCTGCAGTTCGATTTCCAGCACCGTGCCGTCCTCGTCGCGGAACAGTTCGGTCACCAGAAAATGCTTTTCACGGTTTTGCGGGTGAGCTGCTGTCCATTTCGACAGCAGCAATTTGCGCGGATTGATGCGATTCACTGCAGGTGTTCGTGCAAGCGTCTTGCCGCCTCCTGACCGCTGAGCCATGCCCCTTCGACCCGACCCGACAGGCACCAGTCGCCACAGGCATACAGGCCCAGGTCGGCGTCGGCCAGGGTGCCCCATTCATGACTGCTGGCCGGCCGGGCATAGAGCCAGCGGTGGGCGAGGCTGAAGGTCGGGGCCGGCATGGCGCTGTGCAACAACTCGGCGAAGGCACCGTGCAATTGTTCGATCACCGCTTCCTTGGGCAGATCGATGTGCTGCCGGCTCCAGGCACTGGTGGCGTGCAGGACCCAGGTGTCGCACGTGGTGTCGCGTCCCGGTTTGCTGCGGTTGCGAGCCAGCCAGTCGAGGGCGCTGTCCTGGACGAAGCAGCCTTCGATTGGCGTATCCAGCGGTGTATCGAAGGCGAGGGCGACGGCCCAGGTCGGGTCCATTTTCACGCCGGCGGCGGCACCGGCGAGTTTCGGTGCGGAGGCCAGCAGGGCAGTAGCCTGAGGCGCCGGTGTGGCGACCACCACGTGGCTGAACGGCCCGTGGGTGAAACCTTCGGCATCTTGCAGGTGCCAGTGTTCTTCGCCGCGATAGACCTCGGTGATCCGGCAGGCGAAATGCACTTCCAGGCCATCGAGCAGGCCCCGGGTGATGGCGCTCATGCGCGGCGTGCCGACCCAGCGGGTCTGTTCGTCCGGCGACAGGTTCAACTGCCCGCCATGAAAGGTGTAGAGCTGCGGTGCCCATTCGGCGACCCAGCCTTTGCTTTGCCAGCGCTGGACTTCGGTCACGAAGCGCCGATCACGGGCAGTGAAGTATTGCGCACCCATGTCCAACGAACCGGCATCGCTGCGCTTGCTCGACATGCGCCCGCCGCTGCCGCGACTTTTATCGAACAACTGAACGGTATGCCCGGCATCTGTCAGCGCCTGGGCGGCGGAGAGTCCGGCAATGCCGGTGCCAATGATTGCGATAGGTACAGTCATAGGGGCCTCGTTTACCTTTCTGTACAGACTACGCCGTGGATGAAACCTGTACAATTATGTTTTTTGGTATAACTTCCAGCGTTCTTGTTCTGACAGCTTGGCCTATGGTTAAACAATAGAGCCTGCCCGATAGAAAAGATCCCTGTTTATAAAAATAGACTAGTGATCGGGGTAAAACGCCACGCGAGGAAGAAGTCATGCACATATTGCTGACCGGCGGTACTGGATTGATCGGACGTCAGCTTTGCCGGCACTGGTCCGCACAGGGGCATCGCCTGACGGTCTGGAGTCGTCGTCCGGAAAAAGTCGCGAAAATCTGTGGCGCCCAGGTGCGTGGCATTGCGCGTCTGGAGGACCTTGGCGACGAACCGGTCGACGTGATCGTCAACCTGGCCGGCGCGCCGATTGCCGACCGGCCGTGGACCCATCGGCGCAAGGCGTTGTTGTGGAGCAGCCGGATCACGCTGACCGAAGCGTTGCTGGCGTGGCTGGAACATCGCGGGCAGAAACCGTCGCTGCTGATCTCGGGCTCGGCCGTGGGTTGGTACGGTGACGGCGGCGAGCGCGAGTTGACCGAGGACTCCCCACCGGTGATTGACGATTTCGCCAGCCAGTTATGCATCGCCTGGGAGGAAACCGCGCAACGCGCCGAAGCGATGGACATTCGCGTGGTGCTGGTGCGCACCGGGCTGGTGCTGTCGGCCGAGGGCGGCTTTTTGTCGCGCCTGCTGCTGCCGTTCAAGCTCGGGCTGGGCGGGCCTTTGGGCAACGGTCGGCAGTGGATGCCGTGGATTCATATCGATGACCAAATCGCCCTGATTGATTTTCTTCTGCACCGCGATCAGGCGAGCGGTCCTTATAATGCGTGCGCGCCGAAACCTGTGCGCAATCGCGAATTCGCCAAGACCCTGGGCAGCGTGTTGCACCGCCCGGCGTTCATGCCGATGCCGGCCCTCGCCTTGAAGGTCGGGCTCGGCGAGATGTCATTGCTGTTGCTGGGTGGCCAACGGGCCACGCCCAAACGCTTGCTGGAAGCGGGATTCACTTTCCGGTTCACGGATTTACGCGCGGCCCTGGACGATCTTTCCAGCCGCCTCTGAAATAGGACGTTGCATGACCGATCACGCCTTGCTTCTGGTCAACCTGGGTTCGCCGGCCTCCACTTCGGTGGCCGACGTGCGCCGCTATCTCAATCAATTCCTGATGGATCCTTACGTGATCGACCTGCCGTGGCCGGTGCGGCGTCTGCTGGTGTCGCTGATTCTGATCAAGCGCCCGGAGCAGTCGGCCCACGCCTACGCCTCGATCTGGTGGGACGAAGGGTCGCCGCTGGTGGTACTCAGTCGTCGCCTGCAACAGCAGATGAAGGCGCAGTGGACTCACGGTCCGGTTGAGCTGGCCATGCGTTACGGCGAGCCGTCGATTGAGACAAGCCTGTTGAAGCTGGTCGCGGCGGGGCACAGACGCATCACCCTAGCGCCGCTTTATCCACAGTTCGCCGACAGCACCACCACCACGGTGATCGAAGAAGCCAAGCGGGTGGTGCGCGAGAAAAAACTCGATGTGCAACTGTCGGTGTTGCAGCCGTTCTACGATCAACCGGAATACCTCGACGCCCTGGTGGCCAGCGCCAAACCGCACTTGCAGCAGGATTACGATCACCTGTTGCTGAGCTTCCATGGTTTGCCTGAGCGGCACCTGACCAAGCTCGACCCGACCGGCAATCATTGCTTCAAGAATGAAGATTGCTGCAAAAACGCCTCGGCTGCCGTATTGGCCACCTGTTATCGCGCCCAATGTCTGCGCACAGCGGCGTTGTTCGCTGAGCGTATGGGGCTGCCGGACGGCAAGTGGTCGGTGTCGTTTCAGTCGCGGCTGGGCCGGGCGAAATGGATCGAGCCCTACACCGAAGCGCGGCTGGATGAGCTGGCCAAAAGCGGCGTGAAGAAGATTCTGGTGATGTGCCCGGCGTTTGTTGCCGATTGCATCGAGACCCTGGAAGAGATCGGCGATCGCGGCAAGGAACAGTTCTGCGAAGCGGGGGGAGAGGAGCTGGTGCTGGTGCCGTGCCTGAATGATGACCCGCAATGGGCGAAGGCGTTGGCAACACTTTGTGAACGGGCGCCATTGGCCCTTTAATGATCGTCGATGATTGATCGTTCCCACGCTCCGCGTGGGAATGCAGCCCGTGACGCTCCGCGTCACTGGACGCGGAGCGTCCCCAGAGGCGTTCCCACGCAGAGCGTGGGAACGATCAGTGTGGGGTGATCCGCGCGGGAACGATCTTGAAGCCAATGCTTAGATCAGCGGCTCATCCGCCTTCTTCTGCTTCCAGCCATCATTACCCGGCAGCAGCAGGTTCAACGCAATCGCCACCACCGCGCACAGCGCGATGCCTTTGAGACCGAAGTCGTCGGGACCGGTGCCGGTGCCGACCAGCACGCCACCGATACCAAACACCAGGGTCACCGAAACGATCACCAGATTGCGCGCCTCACCCAGGTCGATCTTGTGACGGATCAAGGTGTTCATCCCCACCGCCGCGATCGAACCGAACAGCAGGCACAGAATCCCGCCCATCACCGGCACCGGAATACTTTGCAGCAGGGCGCCGAACTTGCCGATGAACGCCAGGCTGATGGCGAAGATCGCCGCCCAGGTCATGATTTTCGGGTTGTAGTTCTTGGTCAGCATCACTGCGCCGGTGACTTCCGCGTAGGTCGTGTTAGGCGGGCCGCCGAACAGGCCGGCTGCGGTGGTGGCGATACCGTCACCGAGCAGGGTGCGATGCAGGCCCGGCTTCTTCAGGTAGTCGCGACCCGTCACGCTGCCGACGGCAATCACGCCGCCGATGTGTTCGATGGCCGGGGCCAAAGCTACCGGGACGATGAACAGGATTGCCTGCCAGTTGAACTCCGGTGCGGTGAAGGCCGGCAGGGCGAACCACGGTGCCGCGGCAATTTTCGCGGTGTCGACTACGCCGAAGTAGAAGGACAGGGCAAAACCCACCAGCACGCCGGAAATGATCGGCACCAGACGGAAGATGCCCTTGCCGAACACCGCCACGATCAATGTGGTCAGCAGCGCCGGCATCGAGATCATCATGGCGGTCTGGTAATGGATCAGTTCCGAACCGTCGCCGGCCTTGCCCATCGCCATGTTCGCGGCAATCGGCGCCATGGCCAGACCGATGGAGATGATCACAGGGCCGATCACCACCGGCGGCAGCAAACGGTCAATGAACCCGGTGCCTTTGATCTTCACGGCCAGGCCGAGGAAGGTGTAGACGAAACCGGCCGCCATCACGCCGCCCATGGTCGCGGCGAGGCCGAACTGGCCCTTGGCGAGAATGATCGGGGTGATGAAAGCGAAGCTCGACGCCAGGAATACCGGCACCTGACGCCCGGTGACGATCTGGAACAGGATCGTTCCCAGACCCGCGGTAAACAGTGCCACGTTCGGGTCCAGGCCCGTGATCAGTGGCATCAGCACCAGGGCGCCGAAAGCCACGAACAGCATCTGTGCGCCGGACAGCACGGTGCGCCAGAGCGGATCGTTGAACTCTTGCTGCATGCTTACGCGTCCTTCTGCTTGGTGCCGAAGATCTTGTCACCGGCATCGCCAAGCCCAGGAATGATGTAGCCGTGCTCGTTGAGTTTCTGATCGATGGACGCGGTGTAGATGATCACGTCCGGGTGAGCTTTCTCGACAGCGGCGATGCCTTCCGGCGCGGCAACCAGCACCATCGCACGGATGTCCTTGCAACCGGCCTTCTTCAGCAGGTCGATGGTCGCAACCATGGAGCTGCCGGTGGCAAGCATCGGGTCGATGATCATGGCCAGGCGTTCGTCGATTTCCGGAACCAGTTTTTCCAGATAGGTGTGGGCCTGCAGGGTTTCTTCGTTACGGGCAACGCCGACGGCGCTGACCTTCGCACCCGGGATCAGGCTCAGCACGCCTTCGAGCATGCCGATGCCGGCACGCAGGATCGGCACGACGGTAATCTTCTTGCCGGCGATTTTCTCGACCGACACGGTGCCGCACCAACCTTCGATATCGTAGGTTTCCAGCGGCAGGTCTTTGGTCGCTTCATAGGTCAACAGGGCACCGACTTCCTGCGCGAGTTCGCGGAAATTCTTGGTGCTGATGTCTGCACGGCGCATAAGGCCAAGTTTGTGACGGATCAGCGGATGGCGGATCTCTTGGATGGACATGGGGAAAGGCTCCGGCGGCGGGCAAAAAAACCGGCCTAGATTAATCTATCCGAGGATGATGTCCTATAGGACATACAGTACGTTAGTCCACAAATGCTTGATTCGGCCCCGGTTGATGCGTACCTTTGCTCGCTTTTCCGAAACAGACCCCCCTGGAGAGCGCCATGTCCGCTGATCTCGAGCATATCCGTCAAATCATGCGAGAGGCTGACTGCCTGTACACCGAAGCTGAAGTCGAGGCTGCCATTGCCCGTGTCGGTGCACAAATCAACGAACAACTGGCCGACAGCAACCCGGTGGTGTTCTGCGTGATGAACGGCGGCCTGATCTTCTCCGGCAAACTGCTGACCCATCTGCAGTTTCCGCTGGAAGCGTCCTACCTGCACGCCACCCGCTATCGCAACGAAACCAGCGGCGGCGACCTGTTCTGGAAAGCCAAGCCTGAAGTCTCGTTCATCGACCGCGACGTGCTGATCATCGACGACATCCTCGACGAAGGTCACACCCTGGGCGCGATCATCGACTTCTGCCGTCACGCCGGCGCGCGCAAAGTGCACACCGCGGTGCTGATCGACAAGGATCACGACCGCAAGGCCCGTCCTGACCTGAAAGCCGACTTCGTTGGTCTGCCGTGCATCGACCGTTACATCTTCGGTTACGGCATGGACTACAAAGGCTACTGGCGCAACGCTAACGGGATCTTCGCCGTCAAAGGCATGTGAGAACCCCTGAAAGATCGCAGCCCCGGGCTGCGATCTTTTGCTTTAAAGGCTGCTAAAGTGCTCGGCCCCGCCCCCCGGAGCCTGTCATGAGCCTCTTGATCCGCAGCTGCGCCGCCCTGTTGCTGACCCTCAGCCTGCCCCTGGCCGCCGCCCCGATGCACAGTCAATTCCTGCCGCCGGACGACCTGACCCTGCGTGATGCGGAACCCGAGCAGCAGCAACTGTTGCAGGTTACCGACTATTCCGTGGTGGTCGGCGCCCAACGCCAGTCCAATCAGCAGCCAATCCCGGTGACCTCGGCGTTGATGATCCGCCTGAAGGGCAAATCCCTGAACAAGGGCGCGACGATCAATCAGGTGCTGGTCAACTTTGATGGCGAAAGTAAAAGCCTGAAAAAACCTGTGTATGACGACAAGAGCAAGACTCTCACGCTCTACTACCCGCTGGCCCAGTACCGGGTGGTGATCGATCTGTTGCGCAACGATACGGTCTACGTGCAATTTCTCAGTTACGCCAACGGCCACATCTGGGCCGATTTGCACACCGGCAGTACGCGCTCGCGTTGAGCCTTGTGCCTGCGCAGGGGTAAACTGCCCGCCCCGTGAAATGTCTGCGAGCTGGAGTCGGCAATGCGTAAAGATAAGAAGCAAGTGATTGGTGACGAGATCGGCGATGAGCAGATCAAGCTGTTCCTCGATTTTGAGCCGGTCGACGCCACTTCGCCGTCGCTGCACAAACTGGTCAAGGCCTACCGTGGCCTGCGCATCGACGATTTCGAGCGTTTCCTGACGTTCTTCGTCGAAGCCGGTTATGACGTCGATGGCAAGGACGAGCACGGCAAGACTTTCATCGACCAGATCCGCGATCAACGCAACGCTGCGGAATACATCGAGCTGATCGAGAAAGCGCGCGGCTGATATCCGCGGCGTTCCCAAGGCATAAAAAAACGCCCCGCACTCACTGAGTGCGGGGCGTTTTTTATGTCGCAATATCAAGCGAAGCTTGGGGTCTCGCTGCTTTCTTCCACCAGTTCAAGCGCAATGTTGTTCTGCGTGTTGATCTTGCGATACAGCGCAGCGTCGGTTTCCAGGACCTTTTCACGGGCCGGGAAGATTTCCGCCAGTTTGGCAGCCCATTCACCCTTGGCCTTGGCCGGGAAGCACTTCTCGATCAGTTCCAGCATGATCGATACGGTCACCGAAGCACCCGGCGAAGCACCGAGCAGGGCGGCGAGGGAGCCGTCCTTCGCGGCCACCAGTTCGGTACCGAACTGCAGGATGCCGCCTTTTTTCGGGTCTTTCTTGATGATCTGCACCCGTTGGCCGGCCACTTCCAGGCGCCAGTCTTCGGCTTTCGCCTCGGGGTAGAAACGGCGCAGGGATTCCAGGCGCTGTTCCATCGACTGCATCACTTCGCTGACCAGGTACTTGGTCAGGTCCATGTTGTTTTTCGCCACGGCCAGCATCGGCCCGATGTTGCTGGCGCGAACCGACAGCGGCAGGTCCATGAAGGAGCCATGCTTGAGGAACTTGGTGGTGAAGCCGGCGTATGGCCCGAACAGCAGGGATTTCTTGCCGTCGACCACGCGGGTGTCCAGGTGCGGTACCGACATCGGAGGCGAACCCACGGCGGCCTGGCTGTAAACCTTGGCCTGGTGATGCTTGACCACTTCCGGGTTGTCGCAGCGCAGCCACTGGCCGCTGATCGGGAAGCCGCCGAAGCCTTTGCTTTCTTCGATGCCCGAAGCCTGCAGCAGCGGCAGGGCCGCGCCACCGGCGCCGAGGAACACGAACTTGGCGTCGACTTCACGGCTGCTGCCGCTGTTGACGTCCTTGATGCTGACGGTCCAGCCATTGCCGTTACGCTTGAGGCCGGTCACGCGCTTGCAGTACTTGACCTGGGCATCGGGGGCGCTGGTCAGGTGCTTGAGCAACTGATTGGTCAGGGCGCCGAAGTTGACGTCGGTGCCGTTGATCACGCGGGTGGCGGCGAGTACCTGGTCTTTTGGACGACCCGGCATCATCAGCGGCATCCACTCGGTCATCTTCGCCTTGTCTTCGGTGTATTCCATGTCGGCGAAGGCGTGGTGCTTGCGCAGCGTATTGAAACGTTCCTTGAGGAACGACACGCCTTTCTCACCCTCGACGTAACTCAGGTGCGGCACCGGGCTGATAAAGGATTTGCACGAGCCGAACGTGCCTTTCCTGGTCAGGTACGACCAGAACTGCTTCGACACCTCGAACTGGGTGTTGATGTGCACGGCTTTCTTGATGTCGACGGTGCCGTCGGCAGCCTGCGGCGTGTAGTTCAGCTCGCACAGGCCGGCGTGGCCGGTACCGGCGTTGTTCCATGGGTTGGAACTCTCCGCGGCACCGGAATCCATCAGCTCGACGACTTCCAGCTTGATCGCCGGGTCGAGTTCCTTGAGCAGTACTGCGAGGGTGGCACTCATGATGCCGGCCCCAACCAGAACTACGTCGACTGCTTCGTTATGCGCCATTTAACGCGTCTCCAAAATCTGCAGCACCAAATTGTCGGCATGGCTGCCAGGCGTCCAGGGCAGGTCAGTTGAGCCCCGGGTATCCTTGGTCAGGTGTGCCATGTCCGAATCTTCGCAATTTTTCGCAACTTCGACGGATGCGTGCGGCCTGGCTTCAAGAGTCCCATGAACTCATTTCGGCACGGGGCTGGCAATTCGACTTATGGTCGAGACATCCGTTTGTGCAACCAAATCCGTAGCGGACAGGCTTCAGGCTCCGGTAGTCGAGGCGTTCCCGTTCCTGTGTCGTTGGGCTGTTTCAGACGCTAATGGTGCATGTTCAGACGCAAAACTATTCATTTGCTCGCCACACTCTTGTGAAGTTGTGAAAACCCGTTTTTTTCACGCTCTTTTGAAGACGTGAACCTCAAAAAGGGCTGTCCGGGGCTGGCACCGTGCCCGGAGGGGCAAACAACTCAGTGGCCGAGCGTCATGACAGCTCTGCAGATTCGCGAAAAGCGGGATTTGCCAGGGAAACAGCAAGCACGCCAGCTTCACTCGATCTGTGTGGGCGGCTCTCTGTGGGCGATTTGGATGCCAATGCAAGCGCATTGACGCTGTTGCGGGGCCCGATCAGGAGACGTCCTTATAATCGGGGGGAGATTGTATCGAAGAAATGCGCGGAGTTGGTCGAGTTTAATGACTTTTATTAGGCATCCGGTCAGATGCTCAACATCGCCTGAGCCCGTGCGCGTGGGCGCTGCTGTTCGACCCGGGCGCTGGCGGGCAGTGGCTGGTGCAGCCAGTTGAGACGGATTTCCTCGATTTCCACCCAGCCGTCACCCATTGGTTGCAGGCTGCATTGCTTGAAGGCCTGGCAATGGCCGTTGCGGTCGAGCAGGGCGAAGCTGCGGTGCAGTGGGCGTGGGGCGAACAACGAGATCAGATAGCGCATGGCAGTGCTCCTTTTGGGGATCTGTGAGGAAGATTGGCAAAGGGCCGTGACGCGCACGTGTATGGGGGGTGACGAATGTGTGACAGGAACCGCTGGCAGCGGGTTTTGTCAGAGATTTCAGTGCTGGTGACCCACAGTGGCCCACCGCTATACTGCCGGCCTGTCTGTGCCTGATTCTGGAGAGAAGAGCATGTTGCAACGCCTGTTGTTCGGTTTGATCACTGTGACCAGTTTGACCCTGGTTGGCTGCGCCCACAGCCCGCAACAACTGAGCCCGGAACCGAAGCTGACCACTCAGCTGGCACCGGTCGGCCATGGCCAGCCTGTCGTGGTTCGCGTCGTCGACGGTCGTCCGTCGCCAACTCTCGGCACCCGTGGCGGCCTGTACCCGGAAACCAGCGCCATCACCGTGCAGCGCGAGCAGATCCTGCCGAAGTTGCAGGCCCAGGCTGAAGCCGCCGTGCGTCTGCTCGGGTTCACCCCGACCAACAACGCGCCCAATGCACCGCAACTGACCGTGACCCTGGCCGAACTGAAATACCAGTCGCCGAAGGAAGGCATGTACGTGACCGAAGCCACCATCGGCGCCACCTTCCGCTCCGACGTGCAGAACGCCAACCGTCGCTATAGCGGCCGTTACGGTGCCTCGCTGGACCAGCGTTTCGGCATGGCGCCGAACCAGGAAACCAACACCAAACTGGTCAGCGATGTGCTGAGCGATGCGCTGACCCGTCTGTTCAAGGATCCGACCGTGGGTCAGGTCCTCGCCGAGTAAGTATCCGGTTGCTGTGAAAAAGCCCGGAGCCAGTGATGGCTCCGGGCTTTTTCGTTCAGGCGGCTTGTGAATAGAAGTCGAGAACGCTGACGCCGGTCAGCAAATCAGTCTCGGGCAAGTCCGCGTGCTGATGGCCGCCGAGGGCGCAATACACCAGCCAGTGGCGGTCCTGAACATTGAAGGCCAGGCTGCCGACGAGGGTTTGCTGCTCGTCGGACGGGGAGATGAGGTACAGGCGATCCTGGTTTTCAGCGTGAAGCATGTCGCGTTCCATGTCGGTTTCGAGGCGCGCAGGGTGACTGAAACTAATGACGATGCCGTGACACAGGACAGCCATCGGTCGATTGATGGGTTATTTGTCGTAAAGGGTAGGGCAGTCAGGGAGTGTTTCGGTAGAATCCGCGCCGCGGTCGTCGGTCTGGCGCTCGCCATACCGGTTTAGATTGAGGTCTGTGATGTCGCTGCACTTGATGACGCTGTTTACCGCCCATCCCGCCAAACTGATCAACCTGCTCGCCCTGCTGCTGGCCTTCCCCGGCAGTTGGTTGCTGCACGCGACCCGTCGCCGTGAACAACGGGCGATGGCCAGTATCGCGGCCCAGCGTCAGAGTCAGCCGAATCAGGAGCCGGTGCTCGATTGGGCGACCCTGCGCATGAACCGCTTCTTCTACCGCTTCGGTTTTGCCTGCCTGGGCCTGGCGCTGCTGGTGTCCTGGATCAGTACCCGCTTCTGAACGAAGAACGGCGCCCGAAGGCGCCGTTCTTGTATCCGGCCGACACCGCTTACAGCGGCAGTCCAGCCTTGACCCGGTATTGATTACGCACCGGCGTCGCATATTGCAGCACCAGATACGGACGATGTTCCTCGGGGCAGGCGTCCAGACGGCTCCGCCATTCTTCCTGGGCCTTGGCCAGTTCCTCGGCACCAAACACCTCGGCAGCCTTCGGCACGTTCAATTGCGGATCGGCATCCGCCCACTGCGCGTACGCCAGGTAATGCACCGGGAACAACCGGTAGCCGCCGAGAATCTGCTTGTCCATTTCGACCGCCAATTGCTTGGTGTCTTCGAACAGCTCGGTGATCGGCGCGGCGAAGTTCACGTGCACCCGGCCCTTGTAGCCGGTGATGCCCTTGGCGATGCTCACGTCATCTTCGCCCGGCGCCTTGCTGTAGGTGCCGGTGGTGGCGCGGATGTACAGCTCGCGGGCCTTGGCCTGGTCGCACGGGTCGTATTCATAGCTGATCGACACCGGGGTCAGGTTCAGCGACTGGATGACTTCGCCGAACGGCTCGTCCTTGCGACTCATGTGGAACATCTTGAGGATCGCAGACTCGGTACGGTCGTCGCCGTCCTTCGCGCGGCCTTCGGCCTGGGCGATCCAGATCGAGGCGCAATCGTTGCGGATCGAGTGGTTGATGTACGCCGACAGCAGTTGATACGCGGCCATTTTCTCGCGGCGCCCGGTGATCGAACGGTGCACGATGAAGCTCTTGTTCAGACGCATCAGATCGCTGACAAACGGCTTTTGCAGCAGGTTGTCGCCAATCGCGATGCGCGGCGTCGGCAAGCCGGCGTGGTACACGGCGTAGTTGACGAAGGCCGGGTCCATCACGATGTCGCGGTGGTTGGCGATGAACAGATAAGCGCTGCCGGACTTGAATTGCTCGACACCGGTGTAGGTCACGCCGTCGGTGGCGCGCTCGATGGTGTGATCGACGTAGAACTCGACCTTGTCCTGCAAAGTGGCCACGGAGGTCACGTCGGCAAACTCACGACGCAGCCGATGGGCTATAAGTGGTTTGAGCATCCAGCCGAAGGCACCGGCAAAACGCGGGAAGCGGAAGTGGGTGAGGATATCTAGAAACGCCTTGTCGCCGAGCAGTCGCGCCAGTACCGCAGGTACTTCGCTGTCGTCGTAAGGTCGGATGGCATCGAATTCGCCCATCATGCTCTCTTGTTGGAAACGGCTAGGGTAAGTAAAGGTTTTGATCGAAAACCAACGGGGCACGGTCTGAAAAAGTAGCCAGACAAAAATAGCCCTGCAAATAGACCGGCGATTATACGCACAAGTCACCCGGGAGACCGCGATGCTGGAAAGCGCACTATATGAATGTCCGTATTGTGGTGAAGAGGTCGAGACGACGGTGGATCTCTCCGGTGGCGACCAGACCTATATTGAAGACTGTCAGGTGTGTTGTCGGCCGATCACCTTTGTGTTGCAGGTCCATGGAGAGGACTGGTTTCTGGAAGTCTTCAGCGAAAACGAGTGAGGCGCGGCCATGCAGCGAATCTACGAACCGGAAAACCTGATGGAAGGCGAGATGCTCAAGGGTATGCTCGCCAGCGAGGGCATCGAGGCGCATCTGGTCGGGCGCGATCTGCTGGGCGGCACGGGCGAGTTGCCGATCTTTGGCCTGTTGGGCCTGTCGGTCGATAACGACCAGGCCGAATACGCCCGTGAGCTGATCAGTGCGTACAATGCCGCGCTGCCGCTGCCCGGCGATGAACCGGACAGCTATCCCGGGACGCTGGTCTGTTAGGCTGGCGTTCGTTTTATTTGTGAGTCGTGCTGCCCCATGTGTGGACGTTATGCCCTGTTTCGCTGGAACCGCGATTTCGCGAGCCTGCCAGGTTTTCCTGCCGATCAGCAGGCGCAGTGGAACATTTCCCCCAACGATTCGGTGTTGATGCTGCGCGCCGAACCCGGCGGCCAGCGCACGCTGGCCCGTGCCCGTTGGGGGCTGACACCGCCGTGGCTGACCGACATGTCGCGCACGCCGGCTCATGCCCGGGCCGAAACCGTCGCCGAACAGCCGATGTTCCGTGAAGCCCTGCGCTTGCGTCGTTGCCTGCTGCCGGCCAACGGGTTTTACGAATGGCGCGGCAACGTGCGCAAGCGGCCGTACTGGCTGACACCGGGAGAGGGGGCTTCGTTGTTTTTTGCGGCGATCTGGGAGGCGTATCCGGTGCAGGAACAAGTCTGGCTGAGCACGGCGGTGATCACTCAGTCGGCGGCCAGTCAGCGCCGGCCGTTGATTCTCGATGAGGCGGGGCAGGCGGCATGGCTTGATCCTGAAACGCCGTTGCATGTCCTGCAAGGCCTGCTCGCCAGTGAACCTGCCACCCTGCGCGAGCGGGTGCTGGCGAACCTGGTCAATGATCCGAAGCTCAACGGGCCGGAGTGCCTGACCCCGGCCTGATCGGTCAGACCTTCGATCGTTCCCACGCTCCGCGTGGGAATGCAGCCCGGGGCGCTCCGCGCCCCAGATCCAGAGCCGAACGCGGAGCGTCCGTTGAGGCATTCCCACGCGGACGGTTCGACGCCTCGACGTGGGAACGATCACTGTCGGCTAGACCTTGAACTGGTTGATCAACCGCCGCTGCTGCTCCGCCAGTTTGGTCAGATCCGCACTCGCCGAACTCGATTCATCCGCACCACCGGCCACCTCATTGGCCACCTGACCGATGTTGATCACGTTGCGGTTGATGTCGTCGGCCACCGCGCTCTGTTCTTCGGCGGCGCTGGCGATCTGGGTGTTCATGTCGTTGATCACCGAAACCGCCTGAGTAATCGTTTCCAGTGCTTCGGCCGCCTTGGCCGCGTGCTGCACGCTTTCGTCGGTGCGGTTCTGGCTGTCTTCCATGACCCGCACCACATCGCGGGTGCCCTGTTGCAGTTGCTGGATCATGCTCTGGATTTCTTCGGTGGCCTTCTGGGTCTTCTGCGCCAGGTTGCGCACCTCATCGGCCACCACCGCAAAACCGCGTCCTTGTTCACCGGCACGGGCCGCTTCGATCGCTGCGTTGAGGGCCAGCAGGTTGGTCTGCTCGGCGATTCCGCGAATGGCGATGAGGATTGCGTTGATGTTCTCGCTGTCCTTGGCCAGCGTCTGTACTACGTCCACAGCCTTGCCGATTTCCACGGCCAGTACGCCAATCGAGTTGGAGGTGTCGCGCACGATCTGCATGCCCTGGCTGGCCGCCTGATCGGCATGGCTGGCGGCTTGTGCTGCCTGGGTCGCGTTACGCGCCACGTCTTGCGCGGTGGCGGTCATTTCCTGCACAGCGGTGGCGACTTGATCGATCTCGGCCATCTGTTTCTGAATGCCGATATTGGTGCGGATCGCGATGTCCGCCGTGTGCTCCGAGGAATCGCTGACGCTCTGCACCGACGACACCACCTGCGTGATCATCCCCTGCAATTTGGCGAGGAAGGTATTGAAACCTTTGGCGATTGAACCGAGTTCGTCTTTGCGATCACTGGTCAAACGACGGGTCAGATCACCTTCGCCCTGGGCGATGTCATCGAGCATGGTCACCATCTGTTTGAGCGGACGGGCGATGCCGTGGCCCACCAGCCAGATCACCAGCAGGCCGAGGCCGGCAATGATCAGACCGACCATGGCCATGCCGAAGGTGTCGGATTTGCGCTGGGCGTCGAGGTCGCCTTGGAGCTTTTGCAGATCGGCCATCACCGCGTCGAGCGGCAGTTGCAGCATCAGCGTCCAGCGTGCGTCGGTCTGGCCGATGCCGAACGGCAGGTACAACTCGATCCGGCCTTGCTCTTTATTGACGGTGTAAGTCACTTCGCCGCGCTTGAGATTGGCCATGTTGGCAATCTGCTGGGCGTCGAGGATGTCGCTGACCTTCTCGCCGAATTTGCTCGTGTCCTTGGTGTAGGCGACGATCCGGCCGTTGCCGCCGATCAGGGCCATTTGCCCGGCGCCGCTGTACAGTTTCTGGTTGGCGCTCAGGAGCATTTCCTGGATGAAGTTCACCGACAGATCGGCGCCGACGATGCCCTGGAAGGCGCCGTTGAGCATGATCGGTTCGATAAAGGAGGCGAGCATGACGATCTTGTCGCCGACCTTGTACGGGGCCGGATCGATCACGCAGGATTTTTTGGTTTCTTTCGAGCACAGGTAGTACTCGCTGGCGCGCACGCCGGTGGACAGGACTTTCTGGTCGTCGACGTCCACCAGTTTGTCCAGGCCCAGGGTGCCGTCGTCATTGCGAAACCACCACGGCAGGAAGCGCCCGTTGCCAGGATCAATCCCGACAACCTGGGTGCCGACGTAGGCCGCGTCATTGTGATCCAGTGCGTTTTTTTCCCAGCCGATGTAAGTGCCGAGAATCTTCGGATTCTTCTCGACGTTTTCCTTGATCAGGCTGATCAGTTGCTCACGGTTGACGGTCAGTCGCGGCTGACCATCGGCACCCGGTGTGCCGAGCAGGGCGTTGACCCGCACCAGTCCGCCGGCAATCAGCAGCGGCGCTTCGAGTTCGCGCTGGATCTGGCTGACCTGAGTCTGCGCCAGCGAGGTCAGGCGCTGTTCGATGACTTGCTCGAACTGGGCCTGGGTCCGTTGCTGGACCATTTCCTGGGTGCGGGCACCGGAGAACAGCGCATACAGCACCAGCGCGGCGACCACGCTGAGCACGATGGCGCCGGCCAGGGCGGCCACGGAAAACTGGATCGACTTGAACTTCATGGGAGCTCCGCACGCGAGAGGACGTCTGCGCTGTTGTATCGGCAGCCACGATTGCGCCATGAGGTGCGGAGCAAGTGATTACAGCCGGATGTCGCAAATGGACCAGTGCACGACGCAGTTGCAGCGGGCTCGGCGGTGGATGTGAATTTTTTCCTGCAGGGTTGGCGGGCGTGTTCTGAAAACAGGTGCATCACGTCCGTTGTATCTGGCGCCGATACAATTACCCGCCTAGGATACGCGACAGGTTTTCAGGGAGCTTTTGAATGAACAAGACATTGGTTGTAAGTGCACTGAGCGCAGCGCTGTTGCTGGCCGGTTGTCAGTCGGTCAACACCACCAGCGGCGGTGCCGTGGGCGTGGAACGCAAGCAGTACATGTTCAGCATGCTGTCCTCGCAAGAGGTCGACCAGATGTATGCCCAGTCCTATCAGAAGACCGTGGGCGAGGCGTCCAGCAAAGGCGTACTGGACAAGACCAGCAACGATGCCAAGCGTGTTCAGGCGATTGCCAACCGCTTGATTGCCCAGGCACCGAACTTCCGTCCGGATGCGGCGCAGTGGAAATGGGAAGTGAATCTGATCAAGAGCGACGAGCTCAACGCCAACTGCGGGCCTGGCGGCAAGATCATTTTCTACACCGGGCTGATCGACAGCCTGAAACTCACTGACGATGAAATCGCCGCAGTCATGGGCCATGAAATCGCCCACGCCCTGCGCGAGCACGGTCGGGAAGCGATGTCCAAGGCCTATGGCATCGAAATGGCCAAGCAGGGCGCCGGTGCGTTGCTCGGCCTGGGTCAGGACAGCCTGGCGCTGGCCGACACCGTGGCCAACTACGGCATGACGCTGCCCAACAGCCGCGCCAACGAAAACGAAGCCGACCTGATCGGTCTGGAGCTGGCTGCACGTGCCGGTTACAACCCGAACGCCGCCATCACTTTGTGGGACAAGATGAGCAAGGCCTCTGAAGGCGCGCCGCCGGAGTTCATGAGCACTCACCCGTCTTCCAGCAGCCGCACGGCTGCGTTGCAGGCGGCGATTCCGAAGGTCATGCCGCTTTACGAGAAAGCGCCCAAGTCCTGAGGCCAGGATCGCTCCCGCACTCAGTGCGGGAGCAGTCTGCGGAATCAAACCCAGCCGCTGCTCTGCATCGCCTTGTATACAGCGACAATCGCCAGGATCAGGAACGCTGAGGCCGCCAGTCGACGAATCAGGGTCAGCGGCAGTTTTTCCGCTGCAAAATTACCCGCCAGTACCACCGGCACGTTGGCGATCAGCATGCCCGCCGTGGTGCCGATGATTACCAGCCACAGCTCCGGGTATTGGGCTGCCAGCATCACGGTGGCGATCTGAGTCTTGTCACCGATTTCCGCGAGGAAGAACGCAATCAGCGTGGTCAGGAATGGCCCGAACTTGCGGGCGGTGCTGGCTTCATCGTCATCCATCTTGTCCGGTACCAGCGTCCACAGGGCGGTGGCGGCGAAACTTGCGGCGAGAATCCAGTGCAGGACGGAATCGGAGAAGAAGCTGCCGAACCAGGCGCCGACCGCACCGGCTGCCGCGTGGTTGGCCAGGGTCGCAGCCACGATACCGGCGATGATCGGCCAGGGTTTGCGGAAGCGAGCGGCGAGAATCAGCGCGAGCAGTTGCGTCTTGTCGCCGATTTCGGCCAAGGCAACGATTGCGGTGGGAACGAGTAACGAGTCCAGCATCAGGATTTCCTAAGGGGCGGGTCGACACGGCTATGACACGTACAGCCTTCCCGCCCCGGGTAAGGTGTGCGTGTCATAGGTCTTGTCAAACCCTGCGATCCGTCTGCTGCGGACGCTTGGGTCGCATACGCCATGATCTGAGGATCAAGTATGTTGACGTATGCCGGACGAGCATGGCGCTCGTGGGAGACTACTCCCCTAGGACGGAGCGGATTCTGCCTAGGCGGAATCCATTCGGCAAGTGCTAATTTTCAGCCGCGCTTGGCCCGGTAAATCCGAAATCCATTACCTTCGGCCTTGATCGCACAGACCCCGAGATGCTCTTCGATCAGCGGTTGATATTTCAGGAAACTGTTGGCAACCAAGCGAAGTTCGCCGCCGTTTTTTAGATGTTTGGCCGCTTTTCGTAGCAAGTTTTCGGTAGCGAAATAGTCGGTATGCACACCGACATGGAACGGCGGGTTGCTCAGAATCGCGTTCAAACCCATCGGCGCGGCGTCGATGCCGTCACCGGTCAATACTTCGGCTTCCAGACCGTTGGCCGCCAGGGTCAAACGGCTGCTGGCGGCAGCGAAGGCATCAACGTCGAGCAACGTGACCTGATTGTGCGGGTAACGACGCTTGACCGCCGCGCCGAGCACGCCGGCGCCGCAACCGAAGTCCAGCAAATGACCGCTCGGCAGTTTGTCCAGATGTTCCAGCAGCAGGGCGCTGCCGCGATCCAGTCGGCCGTGGCTGAATACGCCCGGCAGACTGATGACTTTCAACGGGCCTTCGGCCAGCGGCAATTCGTAGGTCTGCGCCAGGCTTTCCAGCGGCTTGGCTTGCGGGGCGTTGGCCACGGTCACTTGCCACAACTGGCAATGGCGCGCGCTGTCGAGCTTGCGCGGCTTGCCGAACGGGTTGAGCTGTTTGGAGGCGCCTTCAATGCCGCTGCGTTTTTCCCCGACCAGATACACCTCGCGCCCGGCCAGGCGTGAAGCCACGGCATTGAGGATGTAATCGGTCAGGTCCTTGGCCTTGGGCAGAAACACCACGGCGTTGGTGAATTCGCGTTCCGGCACGTTCACGCCAAAATGGCTGCGGCCTTCGAAGCGGGCTTCGAGCGCGGCCTGATCGCCTGCGTGCCAGCACCAGCCAAACGCCTCGGGCAGGCGCCCCAGCAGATCATCGGCAGGCAAACCGGCCAGCAACACCGAACCCTGGAATAACTCGGCCTGACGAAGCAGTACTTCACTGCGCGGATCCATAACTGCTCCTGTGAAAAAAAGTGCCGCAGTTTATCAACTGACGACCCGCAGCGCCTTACCGCTGTAGAACGCCTGGGTGTTTTCCACCAGTTGGCCGACGATTCGCTGCCGCGCTTCGCGGCTGCCCCAGGCGTTGTGCGGGGTGATGATCAGGCGCGGGATGTCGGCGGCCAGCAGCGGATTGCCGTTGGTCGGTGGCTCGACGCTCAATACATCGGTGGCCGCGCCGCCCAGATGACCGCTGCGCAGGGCATCGGCCAAGGCCTGTTCGTCAATCAGCCCACCACGGGCGGTGTTGACCACGAACGCGCCAGGTTTCATCGAGGCGAGTTCGCGGGCACCGATGAAGTGCCGAGTGTGTTCGTTGAGCGGGCAGTGCAGGGTGAGAGCGTCGATCTGCGGCAGCAATTCTTCCAGCGGCAAGCGATCCGGACGGGCCGGTCGCCCCGGAATCTGCCCCAGCAACACGCGCATGCCGAAGGCTTCGGCCAGACGCGCGACCGCGCCGCCGAGTTCGCCGTGTCCAAGCAGACCGAGGGTTTTGCCTTCCAGCTCGACGATCGGGTAGTCCAGCAGGCAGAACTGTTTCGCCTGCTGCCAGCGTCCTTCGCCGACGGCTTTCTGATAATCGGCCAGGCGCGTGGCGAGATTGAGCAGCAGCATGATCGTGTGCTGCGCCACCGACGGGGTGCCGTAACCCTGACAGTTGCACACTGTGATCCCATGGGCGCGGGCGGCGGCCAGATCGACGTTGTTGGTCCCGGTGGCGGTGATCAGGATCAGCTTCAGCTGTGGGTTGGCGGCCATGGCGGCGGCGTCGATCAGGATCTTGTTGCTGATCGCCACGGTTGCACCTTGCAGGCGCTCGCTCACTTGCGCAGGCAGCGTCTGGGCGAACAGTTGCAGACCGCTGAAGCAGTCACGCAAAGGGCTCAGATCGAGATCGCCAAGATCCAGCGAAGGGTGATCGAGGAATACGGCGCGGTGGGCGTTCGTCATCAACTGTACCTGTCGTGCTTTGAAGGGAAGGCGTAATCTGCCGAGCCTACCAGATGAAACAACTCGTTACGCTTGGCCGAAAGGAGCCCCCATGTACTGGACCGAATTCTTGACCGTTGCCCTGATTCACCTGCTGGCCGTCGCCAGCCCCGGTCCTGATTTTGCCGTGGTGGTGCGTGAAAGCGTGACCCATGGTCGACGCGCCGGGACCTGGACCGCGTTGGGCGTGGGCACGGCGATTTTCCTGCACGTCGGTTATTCCTTGCTGGGGATCGGCCTGATCGTTTCCCAATCAATCGTGTTGTTCAACGCCCTGAAATGGGCGGCGGCCGCGTACCTGCTGTACATCGGCTTCAAGGCCCTGCGTGCGCAACCGGCGAAAACCGTGACCGATGATCTGCACAAAGAGGCCGGCGAGCGCACCGCACGTGGCGCGTTCACTTCGGGTTTCGTGACCAACGGCCTGAACCCGAAAGCCACGCTGTTCTTCCTGTCGTTGTTCACCGTGGTGATCAACCCGCACACACCGCTGACAGTACAGGCCGGTTACGGCATTTATCTGGCCGCCGCGACCGCCACCTGGTTCTGCCTGGTAGCGATGTTGTTCAGCCAGCAGCGCGTGCGCGCCGGTTTCGCCCGCATGGGCCACTGGTTCGACCGCACCATGGGCGCGGTGCTGATCGCCATCGGCGTGAAACTCGCGTTCACCGAGATGCATTGATCCTTCTGCGCTGTCATCTGTTTCGGCAAATGCTGGCGCAAAGCTAGCATTTGTACGGCTCTGCAAATCATTCCTTTGGCTGATTTGGCTGACGTATAACGGTTCTAGAGTACGAAACTCCAAAGCCAACACCGTGCAGTCAGAAAAGGGATTCTTATGTTGCAGACTCGCGTCATTCCGCCCGCCGAAGGGGCGTACCAGTATCCACTGCTGATTAAACGGCTGCTGATGTCCGGTGCCCGTTACGAGAAAACCCGCGAGATCATCTACCGTGACCAGCTGCGCTACAGCTATCCGACCCTGATCGAGCGGGTCGCGCGGCTGGCCAACGTACTGACGGCGGCCGGGGTCAAGGCCGGTGACACCGTGGCGGTGATGGATTGGGACAGCCATCGCTACCTGGAGTGCATGTTTGCGATTCCGATGATCGGCGCGGTGATCCACACCATCAACGTGCGCCTGTCGCCGGAGCAGATCCTCTACACCATGAACCACGCCGAGGACCGCTTCGTGCTGGTCAACAGCGAGTTCGTCGGGCTGTACCAGGCTATTGCGCCACACCTGTCCACGGTGGAGAAAACCCTGCTGCTGACCGATCTGCCGGATAAAACCGCCGATCTGCCGAACCTGGTGGGCGAATACGAGCAACTGCTGGCGGCCGCGAGTCCGCAGTACGACTTTCAGGATTTCGACGAGAACTCGGTCGCCACCACGTTCTACACCACGGGCACCACCGGCAATCCGAAAGGCGTGTACTTCACCCATCGGCAACTGGTGCTGCACACCATGGGCGTGTCGACCATCATGGGCGCCATCGACAGCGTGCGGCTGCTGGGCACCAACGACGTGTACATGCCGATCACCCCGATGTTCCACGTGCATGCGTGGGGTCTGCCGTATGTGGCGACCATGCTCGGGCTCAAGCAGGTTTACCCGGGGCGTTACGACCCGGAATTCCTGGTCGAGTTGTGGCGCAAGGAAAAGGTCACGTTCTCCCATTGCGTGCCGACCATCCTGCAGATGGTGCTCAATGCCAAGGGCGCGCAGGGCACCGATTTCGGCGGCTGGAAAATCGTCATCGGCGGCAGTGCGCTCAATCGCACGCTTTACGAAACGGCCAAGAGCAAGGGCATTCAACTGACGGCTGCTTACGGCATGTCGGAAACCGGGCCACTGGTTTCGTGCGCGCATCTGAATGATGAGTTGATGGCGGGCACCGAAGACGAGCGCACCACCTATCGGATCAAGGCCGGCGTGCCGGGGCCATTGGTCGAAGCGGCGATCGTCGATACCGAAGGCAATTTTCTCCCGGCCGACGGCGAGACCCAGGGCGAACTGGTACTGCGCGCACCGTGGCTGACCGAGGGTTACTTCAACGAACCGCAGAAGGGCGCCGAGCTGTGGGCCGGCGGCTGGCTGCACACCGGCGACGTGGCGACGCTCGACGCCATGGGTGTGATCGACATCCGCGACCGGATCAAGGACGTGATCAAGACCGGCGGCGAATGGATCTCCTCGCTGGACCTCGAAGACCTGATCAGTCGTCACGTCGCGGTACGTGAAGTAGCAGTGGTGGGGATCGCCGATCCGCAGTGGGGCGAGCGTCCGTTTGCCTTGCTGGTGGTTCGTGAAGGTCACGCCATCGGGGCGCGCGAGCTGAAGGAACACCTCAAGCCGTTCGTTGAACTGGGGCACTTGAGCAAGTGGGCGATACCAAGCCAGATCGCGCTTGTTACTGAAATTCCCAAGACCAGTGTCGGCAAACTCGACAAGAAGCGCATCCGCCTCGACATCACCGAATGGCAGGCCAACAACAGCACCTTCCTCTCGACGCTCTGAGCGTCCGCTGGCGCGCCGAAAACGGCGCGCCAGACCCACCAAGCAAGCGCTTGGCTTGTGAAATTCGAATTTTCAGCCATCCTTGCCGTGCCGACATGTGTCGGACTGGCGAAAGGACTGTTCCAGAGTGGCCGGCAGCTGCAAATCACACTTTAGAGGGATCAAGCAGTACCACCTGCTGGCTATAGTCCGCTCAAGGATTTTTAAGAACGGGGCACACGCACAAACGGGGCGATGCAACATTGAAGCGATTTCGGGAAGCCTCTGGCACCCGGTCCTTCAGGCGTTTTTAAAAGTACTCACTGCCATAACAATAATGCACATGGAGTAGCGTCGATGACCTCAGTAAACCAGTTCTGGCGCCGGGCAAAGCTGCCTCTGGCCGTCAGTCTTGCTTCTTCGCTCGCCGGGCCCGCATTCGGCGTCAGTTTCAACGTCGGTGAAATCGAAGGCCAGTTCGACTCCTCCCTGTCGATCGGTGCCAGCTGGTCCACCCAGAGCCCGAACAAGAACCTCATCGGCGTCAACAACGGCGGTCACGGTCTGTCCCAGACTTCCGACGACGGCCATGCCAATTTCAAGAGCGGCGAAACCTTCTCGAAGATCTTCAAGGGCATCCATGACCTCGAACTGAAATACGGCGACACCGGCGTGTTCGTCCGAGGCAAATACTGGTACGACTTCGAACTGAAGGACGAGAGCCGCGAGTTCAAGGACATCAGCGACAGCAACCGCAAGGAAGGCGCCAAGTCCGCCGGCGGTCAGATCCTCGACGCCTTCGTCTACCACAACTACGCGATTGCCGATCAGCCGGGCTCCGTGCGTCTGGGCAAACAGGTGGTGAGCTGGGGTGAAAGTACCTTCATCGGCGGCGGCATCAACTCGATCAACCCGATCGACGTTTCCGCTTTCCGTCGTCCGGGCGCCGAGATCAAGGAAGGCCTGATCCCGGTCAACATGTTCTACGTGTCCCAGAGCCTGACCGACAACCTGTCGGCCGAAGCCTTCTATCAGCTGGAGTGGGACCAGACCGTCGTCGACAACTGCGGTACGTTCTTCTCCCAGCCGGACATCATTGCCGACGGTTGCACCGACAACCTGCGGGTGCTGAACAAGCGCTCGCAGATCCCGGCCATTGCCCTGGGGCCATTGGCGGCCAACGGCGTCAACGTCAATGAAGAAGGCGTGCTGGTGCCGCGCGGCGGCGATCGCGATGCGCGCGACAGCGGCCAGTGGGGCGCGTCCCTCAAGTACATGTTCGAACCGCTGGACACCGAATTCGGTGCCTATTTCATGAACTACCACAGCCGGGCGCCGATCTTCAGTGCCACCGGTGCGCCGCAGTCGGTGTACAACACCGTAGCCGCATTGCCAGGCCCGTTTCAGGCGCTCGGGCCACTGTTGGTCGCGGGCAACTCGAAGTACTTCGTCGAATACCCTGAAGACATCCGCCTCTACGGTCTGAGCTTCTCCACCACCTTGCCTACCGGTACGGCGTGGAGCGGTGAGATCAGCTATCGCCCGAATGCACCGGTGCAACTGAACTCCACCGACATCCTGTTCGCCGGCGTGCGTCCGCTGGGTGGCCCTTACGCCAACGCATCGCTGCTCAATGGCGTGCCGGGTCAGGATCTGCATGGCTACGAGCGCAAGGAAATCACTCAACTGCAAACCACCTTCACGCACTTCTTCGATCAGGTCATGGGCGCCAGCCGTCTGACCCTCGTGGGTGAAGTGGGCATGACTTACGTGGGCGGCCTCGAAAGCCGATCCGACAAGCGCTATGGCCGCGATCCGGTCTATGGCCCGGGCGAGCTGCCAGCCACCGGTACCACCAATACCTGCGTCAACATCCTCAACAACGGCACCATCAACGGCGCCGGACCAGGTTCGCCGCAGAACAACCGCAGCCGCAATTGCGACAACGACGGTTTCACCACGTCGATGTCCTGGGGCTACCGCGGCCGTGCGATCTGGGAATACAACGATGTCTTCGCCGGTGTGAACCTCAAGCCGAACGTGGCCTGGTCCCACGACGTCAGCGGCTACTCGCCAGGCCCTGGCGGCAACTTCGAGGAAGGTCGCAAGGCCGTCAGTCTGGGCGTCGATGCCGAGTATCAGAACACCTACACCGCGAGCCTGGCGTACACCAACTTCTTCGACGGCAAGTACACCACCGTGGATGACCGCGATTTCGTGGCGCTCAGCCTCGGCGTGAACTTCTAAGCACTGCATTTCAGGACGAACGAATTTATGAAAATAACAAAGAGTCTGTTCCACGCCGGTGTTCTGAGCCTGTCGCTGCTGGCGACCGGCGTCATGGCGGCGGTGCCTGCCGCCGAAGCGGACAAGCTGGGCAAGAGCCTGACCCCGATGGGCGCCGAAATGGCCGGTAACGCCGACGGTTCGATCCCGGCCTGGAAACCGATGCCGAAGAATGCCGGCACCGTCGACAGCAAAGGCTTCCTGTCCGATCCGTACGCCAGTGAGAAACCGCTGTTCACCATCACCAAGCAGAACGTCGATCAGTACAAGGCCAAGCTCGCGCCGGGCCAGTACGCGATGTTCCAGCGCTATCCCGACACCTTCAAGATGCCGGTCTATCCGTCCCATCGCGGTGCCACCGTGCCGGATGCCGTGTTCGCAGCCATCAAGAAGAACGCCACCACCACGACCCTGGTGTCGGGCGGCAACGGCCTGGAAAACTTCGATACCGCCGTGCCATTCCCGATTCCGAAAACCGGTGTGGAAGTCATCTGGAACCACATCACCCGCTATCGCGGCGGCAGCGTGACGCGTCTGGTGACCCAGGCCACGCCGCAACCGAACGGCTCGTTCAGTCTGGTGTACTTCCAGGATCAGTTCGTGTTCCGCGACAAGATGAAGGATTACGATCCGGCGAACCCGGGCAACATCCTGTTCTACTTCAAGCAGAAAGTGACCGCGCCGGCACGTCTGGCCGGTGGCGTGCTGCTGGTGCACGAAACCCTCGACCAGGTGAAGGAACCGCGTTCGGCGTGGGTCTACAACGCCGGTCAGCGTCGTGTGCGTCGCGCACCGCAAGTGTCGTATGACGGCCCGGGTACTGCGGCGGATGGCCTGCGTACTTCCGACAACCTGGACATGTTCAACGGCGCACCGGATCGCTACGACTGGAAACTGGTGGGCAAGCAGGAGATGTACATCGCCTCCGACAGCTACAAGCTCGACGATCCGAAACTCAAGTACACCGACATCATCAAGGCCGGGCACATCAACCAGGATCTGGCGCGTTATGAACTGCGTCGCGTCTGGCACGTGACCGCGACCCTGAAGGAAGGTCAGCGTCACATCTACGCCAAGCGTGACTTCTTCATCGACGAAGACACCTGGCAAGCCGCTGTCATCGACCACTACGACGGTCGTGGCCAACTGTGGCGCGTCGCCGAAGCGCACGCCGAGAACTACTACGACAAGCAAGTGCCGTGGTATGCCCTGGAAACCCTCTACGATCTGCAATCCGGCCGTTATCTGGCGCTGGGCATGAAGAACGAAGAGAAGTCGGCGTATGACTTCGGCTTCACCGCCACCACCAGCGACTTCACCCCGGCCGCCCTGCGTCAGGATGGTGTTCGCTAAGCTCCTGTAAATCGAGGCCGCATCCTCGTGAAAACGCCCCGACTGGTTCGGGGCGTTTTTTTTGCTATCAGTTTTTCCGTAGGCTTTTTGTAGCCATTTGTAGCAACGACCTTCATAACCGCTCCGTTTAAGGCTAGTCTGCGGACATCTGCTACGCCGCCAACAGCCATACGAACAAGAGCCGGCCATGACTGATCTGTCCCCACTTCCGGGTCCCGCAAGCGTTGCCGTCGCGGCACTGGACGGGCGTTTTTTTCGCCCGCCGCTACCCGATGGCTACGTGCTGCGACCCCGTTTGTGCGAGCGCCTGAGTGCGGGGCTCGGAGGGCGCCTGTTGCTGGTCAGCGCTCCGGCCGGTTTTGGCAAGAGTTCGCTGGCGGTGGAGTTCTGCCAGAGTTTGCCGGCGCACTGGCAAAGTCTGTGGCTGGGCCTGAGCGCTCGCGACAGTGACCCGGGACGCTTCCTCGAGCGCTTGCTCGAGGGCCTGCAGGACTACTTTCCCGAACTCGGCAGCCGCGCACTCGGTTTGTTGAAAATGCGCCAGCGTCATCAGCCGTTCGCCTTCGAAGAATGGCTCGACGGCTTGCTCGATGAGCTGGCACTGCACCTGCTGCCGACCTCGCCGCTGCTGCTGGTACTCGACGATTACCACCTCGCCCAAGGGCCGGTCCTCGATCGTTGCTTGCAATTTTTCCTCAACCATTTGCCCGATGGTCTGCTGGTCATGGTCACCAGTCGGCAGCGCCCGGACTGGCACCTGGCCCGTCTGCGGCTGTCGCGCCAGTTGCTGGAGCTGCACGAGCAGGATCTGCGCCTGACCCACGATGAGGCCCTCACGTTACTCGATCGCCACAGCAGCTCCTTGCGCGGCGAAGCCCTGGAAAACCTGATCCAGCGCAGTGAGGGCTGGGTGGCGGGGTTGCGTTTCTGGTTGCTGGCGATTTCTGAAGCAGGTACCGAATCGGCGTTGCCGCAGGCTTTGAACGGCGGGGAAGGGCTGATCCGTGAATACCTGCTGGAGGAAGTCATCGACTGCCTGCCCGCCGAGGTGCAGGCGTTTCTTTATGACACCGCACCGCAGGAGCGCTTTTGCAGCGAGCTTTGCGATGCTGTGCGCGAAGCCCACGACAGTGCCGAAATCCTGCGTTTCCTGCTGGCGCATCAGGTGTTTCTGGTGCCGCTGGACGAGCACGGTCATTGGTATCGCTATCACCATCTGTTTTCCGATCTGTTGCGCAGTCGGCCGATCACCCGGGCGATAGTCCCGGCCGCCACGCTGCACTTGCGCGCGTGCCGCTGGTTCAATGCCCAGGGCCTGCTGGATGAAGCGGTGGAGCAGGCCCTGCGCGCGGGGCATCTGGATGTCGCAGCCAATCTGGTACAGAACCTGTCCGAGGAACAACTGCTGGCCGAGCAGAACGTCGGCATGCTGCTGCGCTGGAAAATGGACTTGCCTGACAGCCTGCTGATCAGCACCCCGCGCCTGATCGTGTTGTACAGCTGGGCGTTGGGGCTGGCCTGTCAACTCGACGCGGCCGAAGAACTTGCCAGTCACCTGAGCCGGTTTCTGCCGGCGCCATCGGCAACCGCCCAGAAGTCGATGCTCGCCCAATGGCTGGCGCTCAAAGGCATCATCGCCCGTGGACGGGGCCATCGCGAGCAGACCATCGAGTATTGCAGCGAGGCACTGGAAAGCCTGCCGGCCAAGCGTTACGGTCAGCGCCTGATGTGTCTGTCGACCCTGTCCAATCTTGCGATTGCCGATGGTGATCTGTGGCGTGCACGGGGCTTGAACCGTGAGTCGCTCGAACTGGCGCAGCGCGTCGGCAATCCCTTGTTCGAGGCGCTGGCGCACTATGATCGTGCCCGCGTCCTGCAGGCGCGCGGCGAAATCCTGCGCGCGCTCGATGAAGTGCACCAAGGGCTGGAGCGCCTGCGCGGATTGTCCGCACAGCGTTTGTACGCCGTGCGTGCGCGACTGACGCTGTATGAGGGTTTTCTGCTGGCCATGCGGCTGCAGCCGCAGGCGGCAAGGACGCGATTGCAGGCGGGTCTGACTGAAGCAAGGGCCTGTCGTGACATCAGCGTGCTGATCGGCCATTGCGTGATCGCCCGTCTGGACGGAAACAATGGAGATTTCGCCAAGGCCTTCGCCGAGCTGGCTGAGGCCGAACGTCTTATGCATATCTGGGACGTGCCGCCAATCTACTACCTGGCGATGATCACCCTGGTCAAATGCGAACTGTGGCTGGCCCAAGGGCGCATCGATCTGGCCGAAGCGTGGCTGGCGCGACTGGGCCAGACCTACACCGGTGAACGCGCGGCGGCACCGCCGGAATTTCATCCACAGCTGCCGCTGCACGTCGAACTGCAACAGGCGTTGCTGGACGTCATACAGGGGCAACCGATGCTCGCCGAAGGGCGATTGAACGTGCTGCTGGAGAACGGCCAGCAAACCGGACGGCAACTGCTCAGCGTGATGGCACTGACGCAAAAAGTGGCGTTGCTGCTGGCAGCCGGACGCGAGCCTGAAGCGCGCAAGGCGTTGAGTCAGGCACTGGAAGCTGCGTCCGGGGGCGTCCTGCAGCCTTTCGATGTGCTGGTCAAAGAGCATGCTGACTGGTTGCGCGGGCAACTGTCACTGACTGCACCGACAGCTGCCGGTCAGCAATTGCTGGAACATTTCCCCCAAGCGCCGGCTCGCCCTGCAGCGGAATCCACGACGACCGAATCGCTCAGCAGCCGTGAGCTCGCCGTCCTGAGGTTGATCGCGCAGGGCTGTTCGAACCAGGAAATCAGCGATCAGCTTTTCATCTCGCTGCACACCGTAAAAACCCATGCCAGTCACATCAACAGCAAGCTGGGTGTGGAACGGCGTACGCAGGCGGTGGCGCGGGCGAAAGAGCTGGGGGTGTTGAACTGAATCTGCTGTTTTGCGCTGTGTCGGCATCCTGCGAGCCAACAACGTAAAATGGCGGAAATCGGCCTCTGCGCGTTGTCTTCAATTTCTGTTCAGGATCCCCCATGACCGCTGCAAATCCCGCGCTCATCCGCGAAACCTTTCCCGTCGGCCCGCTCCAGTGCAACTGCACGATCATCGGTGACCCAGTTACCAAAAAAGCCATCGTCGTCGACCCGGGCGGCAACCCTGACCTGATCATGGCCCGGCTCGATGCTCTGGGCCTGAAAGTGGTCAGCATCATCCACACCCACGCGCACCTCGATCACTTCCTGGCGTCCGGGCAAATGAAAGAAAAGACCGGCGCGACCTTGCACCTGCACAAAGAGGATCAGTTCCTGTGGGACAACCTCGAGATGCAATGCCAGATGTTCGGCGTGCCCTACACCCCGGTGCCGTCACCGGATCGCTGGTTGAGCGACGACGAGGAGCTGGCCTGCGGCTGTGGCGTGGCGCTGCACACACCGGGGCATACGCCAGGTTCCATGAGCTTCTGGTTTTCCGAGGCTAAGCTGTTGATAGCCGGCGACACGTTGTTTCGTCGCGGAGTAGGGCGCACGGATTTGTGGGGCGGCGATCAGGCGACCATCGTGCGATCGATCAAGCAGCGGCTGTATACCCTGGATGAAGACGCGACCGTTGTGGCCGGGCATGGTCCGGATACGCGTCTGGGGGATGAAATGCGCGAGAACCCGTTTGTGCGTGCCTAAACATTTTGTCACGGGTGCCCAGTGGAATTTTTGTGCATTGTCATGATCCAACGCCCGCACGGGCCAGTTGCCAATGTCCGCTGCACCACAGAATGCAAAATGTAGGAGCACTCCATGTTCACCACGCGTCGTTTGATTATTGTCGCTACTGCCGTGGCCGTTTTGTCCGGCTGCGCCTCGCCCAACCCGTATGACAATCAGGGTCAGGCCGACGGTGGCTCCCAGGGCATGAGCAAAACCGCCAAATACGGTGGCCTCGGTGCTTTGGCCGGCGCGCTGGCCGGTGCCGCCATCGACCACAACAACCGCGGCAAGGGTGCGCTGATTGGCGCGGCCGTGGTCGGTGCCTCGGCCGCCGGTTACGGCTACTACGCCGACCAGCAGGAGAAAAAACTGCGCGCCAGCATGGCCAATACCGGGGTTGAAGTGCAGCGTCAGGGCGACCAGATCAAGCTGATCATGCCGGGCAACATCACGTTCGCCACCGATTCGGCGAACATCGCTTCCAGCTTCTATCAGCCGCTGAACAACCTGGCCAACTCGCTCAAAGAGTTCAACCAGAACCAGATCGAAATCGTCGGCTACACCGACAGCACCGGCAGCCGTCAGCACAACATGGACCTGTCCCAGCGTCGTGCGCAGAGCGTGGCCACCTACCTGACTTCGCAAGGCGTCAGCGGTGCCAACCTGAGCGCCCGCGGTGCCGGCCCGGATAATCCGATTGCCAGCAATGGTGACGTCAACGGCCGGGCGCAGAACCGCCGCGTCGAGGTCAACCTCAAGGCGATCCCGGGCCAGCAGTACGGTGGTCAGCAACAACCGGGCACGGTTCAGCAGTACCCGTAACCGTCAGGTACAAAAAAGCCCCCGGACAAGTGATTGTCCGGGGGCTTTTTGCTGGCGCGAAGGCTGATTACTTCTTCAGGCCGTAATGCTCATCAAGCATGCCCGGCGAGTTCGGGGTCTTCGGCGCGTAGTCACGCGGCGGTTCCTGATCCCGTGGTGGCGTCAGGCGTTCCCGTGGAGCCTGTGCTGCTTCGGAATGCAGCGAGGCCAGCAGACGCTGACGAGTCTGCTCGTCCAGGGCCAGGCGGTTGGCGCCCTCGGCGAGGTGATCCTGCACTTCCTGATAGCTCTGGGTCAGTTTCTTGACCAGATTGGCGGTGCTGTTGAAGTGGGTTACCACTTCGTTCTGATAACTGTCGAAACGTTCCTGAATATCGTCCAGTTGACGCTGTGTGCGGCTTGGCGCGGCGTTCGGCGCAACGCGAGCGATCAGGAAACCAATGGCGACACCCACAACCAGGGCAAGAGTCGGTAACAACCAAACTAAGAGCGAGTGTTCCACGAGTCCTTCCTCTATAAACGGCTTTGCTTTACGTTAACGGCTCGAACCTGCGCTGTATACCGCGATTCACTCGCAATAGACTGGCACAGACAATTTGCTAGACGAGTCGACCCGATCCGAGGTCACGGAGTTCCTTCCTTGCTGATGCGTGAAACCCCTGTAGTGATTGATGGCCCGGTGGGTCAACTTGAGAGCCTTTACCTCGACAACGAGCAGCCACGCGGCATCGCGTTGATCTGCCACCCCAACCCGGTGCAGGGCGGCACCATGCTCAACAAGGTCGTCTCGACCCTGCAGCGCACAGCACGCGACGCCGGCCTGATCACCTTGCGTTTCAACTATCGCGGCGTCGGTGCCAGCGAAGGCTCCCATGACATGGGCACCGGTGAAGTCGATGACGCCCAGGCCGCTGCCGCCTGGTTGCTGGAAAAGCATCCGGATCTGCCGCTGACCCTGTTCGGTTTCTCCTTCGGCGGATTTGTTGCAGCAAGTCTCGGCGGCCGTCTCGAAGCCCAAGGCATTCAGCTCAAGCATCTGTTCATGGTCGCGCCGGCGGTGATGCGCCTGAGCGAGCAGGATCAACTGCCGCAGCAGGGCGAGTTGACCGTGATCCAGCCGGAAACCGACGAAGTGATCGATCCGCAGCTGGTCTACGACTGGTCTGACAAACTCCAGCGCCCCCATGAGCTGCTGAAAGTGGCAGAATGCGGACACTTTTTTCATGGCAAGCTGACCGATCTCAAGGATCTGATCCTGCCGCGTCTCTCGAATTGATTGCAGTCTGACAAGCGATTACCCATGACGAACCGTACCCGCATCCTCACCGGCATCACCACCACCGGCACCCCGCACCTGGGCAACTACGCCGGCGCCATCCGCCCGGCGATTCTCGCCAGCCGCGACAGTAATGCCGATTCGTTCTACTTCCTGGCCGACTATCACGCCCTGATCAAGTGCGATGACCCGCTGCGCATCCAGCGCTCGCGTCTGGAAATCGCCGCGACCTGGCTGGCCGGTGGCCTGGATGTGGATCGCGTGACGTTCTACCGTCAGTCCGACATCCCGGAAATCCCCGAGCTGACCTGGCTGCTGACCTGCGTCGCCGCCAAGGGCCTGCTCAACCGCGCCCATGCTTACAAGGCTTCGGTGGACAAGAATGTCGAGACCGGCGAAGACCCGGATGCCGGCATCACGATGGGTTTGTACAGCTATCCGGTACTGATGGCGGCGGACATTCTGATGTTCAACGCGCACAAGGTGCCGGTCGGTCGCGATCAGATCCAGCACGTGGAAATGGCCCGTGATATCGGCCAGCGTTTCAACCACCTGTTTGGCCAGGGCAAGGAATTCTTCACCATGCCTGAAGCGCTGATCGAGGAAAGTGTGGCCACGTTGCCGGGCCTGGACGGTCGCAAGATGTCCAAGAGCTACGACAACACCATCCCGCTGTTCACCAGCGCCAAGGACATGAAGGACGCGATTTCACGGATCGTTACCGACTCCCGTGCGCCAGGCGAAGCGAAAGATCCGGACAACTCGCACCTGTTCACCCTGTTCCAGGCGTTCGCCACACCGGCGCAGGCTGACGAGTTCCGCAGCGAGCTGCTGGGCGGTCTGGGTTGGGGCGAGGCGAAGAACCGTCTGTTCCAGTTGCTCGACAACGAGCTGGGCGAATCCCGCGAGCGTTATCACCAGTTGATCGAACGTCCGGCAGATCTGGAAGACATCCTGCAACACGGCGCCAAAAAGGCCCGTGCGGTGGCGACGCCGTTCCTCAACGAGCTGCGCGAAGCGGTCGGCCTGCGCTCCTTCGTCAATCAGGTTCAGGTGGCCGCGACCACCAAGAAGAAAGCCGCGAAAGCCGCACGTTTCGTCAGCTTCCGTGAAGACGACGGCAGCTTCCGTTTCCGTCTGCTGGCGGCTGACGGCGAGCAACTGCTGTTGTCGCGCAACTTCGCCGACGGTAAAACCGCCGGTCAGGTGACCAAGCAGCTGCAATCGGGTCAGGCGCTGGATGTACGTAGCGAAGACCTGGGCTTCAGCGTGTGGCTGGAAGGCGAGTGCGTCGGCGACAGCCCGGCGTTCGCCGACGTGGCTGCGCGGGATGCGGCTGTCGAGGCGTTGCGGATCGCTCTGACACCGGTTCAGGAATAATCAACGGGCCGGCCCGACCAAGGGCCGATTGCCATTCCCACGGGCCATCGCTACAGTGACGGCCCGTTTTTGTTGCCTTGCTAACGAATTATGACGCCCCTAGAACGATATCAAGCTGATCTGAAACGCCCGGACTTCTTCCATGATGCGGCGCAGGAAACTGCCGTGCGTCATCTGCAACGCCTGTACGACGATCTGATCGCGGCCGAGCAGAACAAGCCGGGTTTGCTGGGCAAGCTGTTTGGCAAAAAGGATCAGACGCCGGTCAAGGGTCTGTATTTCTGGGGCGGCGTGGGTCGCGGCAAGACTTACCTGGTGGACACCTTCTTCGAAGCGCTGCCATTCAAGGAAAAGACCCGTACCCACTTCCACCGCTTCATGAAGCGCGTGCACGAAGAGATGAAAACCCTCGGCGGCGAGAAAAACCCGCTGACCATCATCGCCAAGCGCTTCGCGACCGAATCACGGGTCATCTGCTTCGATGAATTCTTCGTCTCCGACATCACCGACGCCATGATCCTCGGCACGCTGATGGAAGAACTGTTCAAGAACGGCGTGACCCTGGTCGCCACTTCGAACATCGTGCCGGACGGCCTGTACAAGGACGGGCTGCAACGCGCGCGCTTCCTGCCGGCCATCGCGCTGATCAAGCAGAACACCGAAATCGTCAACGTCGACAGCGGCGTCGACTACCGTCTGCGCCATCTCGAACAAGCGGAACTCTTCCACTTCCCGCTCGACGAAGCTGCTCACGAAAGCCTGCGCAAGAGCTTCAAGGCACTGACTCCGGAATGTACGGCGGCAGTGGAAAACGATGTGCTGATCATCGAGAACCGCGAAATCCGTGCCCTGCGCACTTGCGACGACGTGGCCTGGTTCGACTTCCGCGAACTGTGCGACGGCCCGCGCAGCCAGAACGACTACATCGAGCTGGGCAAGATCTTCCACGCCGTGCTGCTCAGTGGCGTGGAGCAGATGAGCGTCACCACTGACGACATTGCCCGACGCTTCATCAACATGGTCGACGAGTTCTACGACCGTAACGTCAAACTGATCATTTCTGCCGAAGTCGAGTTGAAAGACCTGTACACCGGCGGACGTCTGACGTTCGAGTTCCAGCGTACCCTCAGCCGTCTGCTGGAGATGCAATCCCACGAATTCCTGTCGCGGGCACACAAACCTTAAGCGGATTCGGCAAACAAAAAGGGCCTGCAGATGCAGGCCCTTTTTTGTGTCTGGTCGAATCGTCAGGCAGCTTGCTGGAACTGCTGTCGGTACTGGTTCGGCGACAGTTCGGTGTGCTGGCGGAACAGCCGTGCGAAGAAGCTCGCATCGTCGTAGCCGACTTCGTAGCTGATGGTCTTGATGCTCTTGCGACTGCCGGAGAGCAAGCCCTTGGCGGTCTCGATGCGCAGCCGTTGCAAATAGTGCAGCGGCTTGTCACCGGTGGCGGTCTGGAAGCGGCGCATGAAGTTGCGGATGCTCATGCCGTGCTCGCGTGCCACGTCTTCGAAGCGGAACTTGTCGGCGAAATGCTCTTCGAGCCAGTGCTGGATCTGCAGGATGATCACATCCTGATGCAGCTTCTGTCCGCCGAAACCAATGCGGCCCGGTGCATAACTGCGCTGCACTTCATAGAGAATGTCGCGAGCTACTGCCTGGGCCACATTGGCGCCGCAGAAGCGCTCGATCAGGTAAATGTAGAGATCGCAGGCCGAGGTGGTGCCGCCGGCGCAATACAGGTTATCGGCGTCGGTCAGGTGCTTGTCCTGATTGAGATAGACCTGCGGAAAACGCTCGGCGAAGGCATTGAAAAAGCGCCAGTAGGTGGTCGCTTCCTTGCCGTTGAGCAACCCGGCTTCGGCCAGCCAGAACACCCCGGTGGCCTCGCCGCAGAGCACTGCGCCCCGGGCATGCTGTTCGCGCAGCCACGGCAGGATCTGGGGATAACGCTGGCACAGGGTATCGAAATCGTCCCAGAAGGCCGGAAGGATGATGACGTCGGCGTTTTCCAGGCCGCCGTCCACCGGCATGATCACGTCACTGAAGCTGTTCACTGGTTTGCCGTCGGGGCTGACCAGGCGGGTTTCGAACGCCGGAGTCAGGCCGTGGCCCAGTTGTTTGCCGTAACGCAGGCTGGCCAGGTGGAAGAAATCCTTGGCCTGCATGAGGGTGGAAGCGAAAACCCGGTCGATCGCCAGGATGCTGACGCGCCGCAAGGGCGTGGAGACTTGCTTGGACATAATTCAACTTTTGTTTTTATAAGGGAAAGTGGTCACCAGACGGCTGGATCGTCTTATTTTTTGTCGGATGTGTCCAGTGTCCTGTATCGGAAGCGAGGCTTAGTCTCTGAAGGTCTGATCCCTCAAACAATAAAGAAAAGGTGACGCATGATTCCCAGAACCTTGTTCAGCTCCGAGCACGAATTGTTCCGCGACAGCGTACGAACATTCCTCGAAAAAGAGGCCGTGCCGTTCCATGGGCAATGGGAAAAACAAGGCTACATCGACCGCAAACTGTGGAACAAGGCGGGGGAGGCGGGGATGCTCTGTTCGCACCTGCCGGAGGAATACGGCGGGTTGGGCGCAGATTTTCTTTACAGCGCGGTTGTCATCGAGGAAGTGGGGCGGCTGGGTCTGACCGGCATTGGCTTCTCACTGCATTCGGACATCGTTGCGCCGTACATCCTGCATTACGGCAGCGAGGCGCTGAAGCAGAAGTACCTGCCGAAACTGGTGTCCGGCGAGATGGTCACCGCGATCGCCATGACCGAGCCGGGCGCCGGCTCCGACCTGCAAGGGGTCAAGACCACGGCGGTGCTGGATGGTGACGAGTATGTGATCAACGGTTCGAAAACCTTTATCACCAATGGCTTCCTGGCGGATCTGGTGATCGTCGTCGCCAAGACCGATCCCAAGGCCGGCGCCAAGGGCACCAGCCTGTTTCTGGTGGAGGCGAACACCCCGGGCTTCGACAAGGGCAAGCGCCTGGAGAAGGTCGGAATGAAGGCTCAGGACACGTCGGAATTGTTCTTCCAGGACGTGCGCGTGCCGAAGGAAAACCTGCTGGGTCAGGCCGGGGCGGGATTTGCCTATCTGATGCAGGAGCTGCCGCAGGAGCGTCTGACTGTGGCGATTGGCGGTCTGGCTTCAGCCGAGGCGGCGCTGCAATGGACGCTGGATTACACCCGCGAGCGCAAGGCGTTCGGCAAGTCGATTGCCGACTTCCAGAATACCCGCTTCAAACTGGCGGAAATGGCCACCGAGATTCAGATCGGCCGGGTGTTCGTCGACCGCTGTCTCGAATTACATCTGCAAGGCAAACTTGACGTGCCGACGGCGGCGATGGCGAAGTATTGGGGCACCGATCTGCAATGCAAGGTGCTCGACGAGTGCGTGCAACTGCATGGCGGTTACGGTTTCATGTGGGAATACCCGGTGGCCCGGGCCTGGGCGGATGCGCGGGTGCAGCGGATCTATGCCGGCACCAATGAAATCATGAAGGAGATCATTGCGCGGTCGCTGTAATGCAGTGTGATCGCTCCCACGCTGAGCGTGGGAGCGATCTTCGTCTTGGATCAAGGCGCCGGGTTCGGATGATCCTTGTGAATGGCTTCGATCCCTTCCAGCACTTCCTTCGACAGTTTCAGCTCGTAGCTGGCGATGTTGCTGTCCAGTTGCTCCAGCGTCGTCGCCCCGATGATGTTGCTGGTGACGAACGGTTGCTGGTTCACGAACGCCAGGGCCATTTGCGCCGGATCCAGACCGTGTTCCCGAGCCAGTGCCACATAACGGCTGCACGCCGCTTCCGATTGCGGGTTGAAATAGCGGCTGAAGCGGCTGTAGAGGCTCAGGCGGCCTTTCGGCGGACGCGCCCCACCTTCGTACTTGCCCGACAGGAAACCGAACGCCAGCGGCGAATAGGCGAGCAGGCCGCACTGTTCGCGGATGGCGATTTCCGCCAGGCCGATCTCGAAGCTGCGGTTGAGCAGGTTGTACGGGTTCTGGATCGACACTGCGCGCGGCCAGCCCCGGGCTTCGGCCAGAGCGAGAAAACGCATGGTGCCCCACGGCGTTTCATTGGACAGGCCGATGTGGCGGATCTTGCCGGCCTTCACCTGCTCATCGAGTGCTTCGAGGGTGTCTTCCAGCGGCGTCAGGTTGGCTTCGGTCTGGTGCTTGTAGCCCAGTTGTCCGAAAAAGTTGGTGCTGCGCTCCGGCCAGTGCAATTGATACAGATCGATGTAGTCGGTTTGCAGGCGCTGGAGGCTGGCGTTCACGGCTTCGGTGATGTGCTGGCGGTTGTGGCGCAGATTCTTGTCGCGGATGTAGTCGATGGTGTTGCCGGGGCCGGCGATCTTGCTGGCGAGGATCCAGTCGGCGCGGTCGCCGCGGCTCTTGAAGTAATTGCCGATGTAGCGCTCGGTGGTGGCGTAGGTTTCGGCTTTCGGTGGCACCGGGTACATCTCGGCGGTGTCGAGGAAATTGATCCCGGCCTCTTTTGCCCGTTCGATCTGGGCGAAGGCTTCAGCTTCAGTGTTCTGCTCGCCCCAGGTCATGGTTCCGAGGCAGATTGCACTCACGTTCAGGTCGGTACGGCCTAGCTGGCGATAGTCCATCGGGTGCTCCTTGGGCAAAACAAGCATAAAAGCAGGTTGAAATTTTTTTCGCAATCTGCATAATTGCCGACCTCTTTCTGCAGTGGAAGTGATGCCCCGCCGCCGAAGAATCTTGCCGTTGAACGGACGCGCCGACCCGAGCCCCCGAAAGCGTCTGTATCCGGCTGCCTTTGACTTGTCAAAGTACGCACTATTCAGTAAGATCCGCCGTCTTATTTACAGGCGGCCCCTGAGGCTATAAAGAATGAAAACTTTTACTGCTAAACCGGAAACAGTAAAGCGCGACTGGTTTGTCGTCGACGCTGCTGGTCAGACCCTGGGTCGTCTGGCCACCGAAATCGCGAGCCGTCTGCGTGGCAAGCACAAGCCTGAGTACACTCCTCACGTTGACACCGGCGACTACATCGTCGTAATCAACGCTGAGCAGATCCGTGTTACCGGCGCTAAAACCACTGACAAAATGTACTACTCCCACTCCGGTTTCCCGGGCGGCATCAAGTCGATCAACTTTGAAAAGCTGATCGCCAAGGCCCCTGAGCGCGTGATCGAGACCGCGGTTAAAGGCATGCTGCCTAAAAACCCACTGGGTCGCGACATGTACCGTAAGCTGAAAGTCTATGCGGGCGCTGCACACCCTCATACTGCTCAGCAGCCCCAAGAACTGAAGATTTAACGGAATAGTTCATTATGTCGGCGACTCAAAATTACGGCACTGGCCGTCGCAAGACCGCAACCGCACGCGTTTTCCTGCGTCCGGGTACTGGTAACATCTCCATCAACAACCGCTCCCTGGACACGTTCTTCGGTCGCGAAACTGCCCGCATGGTAGTTCGTCAGCCGCTGGAACTGACTGAGACTGTCGAGAAGTTCGACATCTACGTCACCGTCATCGGTGGTGGTGTAAGTGGTCAGGCTGGCGCAATCCGCCACGGCATCACTCGCGCTCTGATGGACTACGACGAAACCCTGCGTGGCGCTCTGCGCAAAGCTGGCTTCGTTACTCGCGACGCTCGTGAAGTTGAACGTAAGAAAGTTGGTCTGCGTAAAGCGCGTAAGCGTCCGCAGTACTCGAAGCGTTAATTTCGCTTCCACGTTCAAAAAGAACGCCCGATTCCTCACGGAACCGGGCGTTTTTTTATGCGTGCGATTTCTTGAATAATTGCGCTGTGACAACTTGCCACATTCGTAGACCCCCTATACTACAAGGCTTGAGGGCCAGCCCTCCGGGTAATTACCTTGTCAGAATTGGGGGTTTTCATTACCATTCGGCAAAATTTTTATAAGTACATAGTTTCAATTTAGTAGACGCCTGATTTAACAGGCCACAAAGCTGATGGGAGAGGACTGAATGAGCAATGACGGCGTGAATGCAGGCCGGCGTCGCTTCTTGGTAGCAGCCACATCCGTGGTGGGTGCTGCAGGAGCGGTGGGGGCTGCGGTCCCGTTCGTGGGGTCATGGTTTCCCAGTGCCAAGGCGAAGGCTGCCGGAGCACCGGTGAAAGTGAATGTCAGCAAAATCGAGCCAGGACAGCAGATGATTGCTGAATGGCGCGGCCAGCCGGTGTTCATTGTCCGCCGTACCGAGGAAATCCTGGGGAATCTCAAAAAGATCGAAGGCCAACTCTCCGATCCGACCTCCAAAAACTCCACGCAACCCACTTATGTCGACCCTGAAGTGCGTTCGATCAAGCCGGAAATCCTGCTGCTGATCGGGATCTGCACTCACCTGGGTTGCTCGCCGACCTTCCGTCCCGAAGTGGCACCCGCGGATCTGGGCAAAGACTGGGTAGGCGGTTATTTCTGCCCTTGCCACGGTTCCCACTACGATCTGGCTGGCCGCGTCTACAAGTCGCAACCTGCGCCTTTGAACCTGCCAGTACCCCCGCATTCCTATGAGACCGATGACCTGATTGTCATTGGCGTCGATACGGAGAAAGCGTGATGAGCAAGTTCATGGATTGGGTTGATGCACGCTTCCCTGCCACCAAAATGTGGGAAGACCATCTCAGCAAGTATTACGCTCCAAAAAACTTCAACTTCTTCTACTTCTTCGGCTCGCTGGCGCTGCTCGTTCTGGTCAACCAGATCGTCACCGGCGTCTGGCTGACGATGAGCTACACCCCGTCGGCGGAAGAAGCGTTCGCTTCCGTCGAATACATCATGCGCGACGTCGAGTACGGTTCGATCCTGCGCCTGCTGCACTCCACCGGCGCTTCGGCGTTCTTCATCGTGGTCTATCTGCACATGTTCCGTGGCCTGCTCTACGGTTCGTACCAGAAACCGCGTGAGCTGGTGTGGGTCTTCGGTATGTTGATCTACCTGGCGCTGATGGCCGAAGCCTTCATGGGTTACCTGCTGCCCTGGGGCCAGATGTCCTACTGGGGTGCCCAGGTGATCATTTCGCTGTTCGGTGCGATCCCGGTCATCGGCAACGACCTGACCCAGTGGATCCGTGGTGACTACCTGATTTCCGGGATCACCCTGAACCGCTTCTTCGCCCTGCACGTGGTTGCGCTGCCGATCGTAATTCTCGGTCTGGTGGTGCTGCACATCCTGGCGCTGCACGAAGTCGGTTCGAACAACCCGGACGGCGTGGACATCAAGAAGCACAAAGACGAAAACGGTATCCCGCTGGACGGCATTGCCTTCCATCCTTATTACACCGTGAAAGATATCGTCGGCGTCGTGGTGTTCCTGTTTATCTTCTGCTTCATTGTGTTCTTCTTCCCGGAAATGGGCGGTTACTTCCTCGAAAAGCCTAACTTCGAGCAGGCCAACCCGTTCAAGACGCCAGAGCACATTGCACCGGTCTGGTACTTCACACCGTTCTACGCAATCTTGCGGGCGGTCCCTGACAAGCTCATGGGCGTTATCGCCATGGGTGCCGCGATTGCGGTGCTGTTCGTCCTGCCATGGCTGGACCGCAGCCCGGTCAAGTCGATGCGCTACAAAGGCTGGATGAGCAAGATCTGGCTGGTGGTGTTCTGCATTTCGTTCGTGATCCTCGGCATTCTGGGCGTTCTGGCCCCGACGCCAGGCCGTACGCTGCTGTCGCAGGTCTGCACCTTCCTGTACTTCGCCTACTTCATTCTGATGCCGTTCTACACCAGGCTCGAGAAGACCAAACCGGTTCCGGAAAGGGTGACTGGCTGATGAAAAAGTTATTTTTTGCTCTGATTTTTGCTGCTCTGCCATTGCTGTCTTTCGCGGCCGAACACGGTGGTCCGGAACTGGAAAAGGTCGACATCGACGTTTCCGACAAGGCTGCCTTGCAGGATGGCGCGCGTACCTTCGCCAACTATTGCATGGGTTGCCACAGTGCCAAGTTTCAGCGTTACGAGCGTGTCGCCGATGACCTCGGCGTTCCGCACGAAATGATGCTGGAGAAGCTGGTGTTCACCGGTGCCAAGATCGGCGATCACATGAGCATCGGCATGCAACCGGCCGACGCCAAGACCTGGTTCGGCGCAGCGCCGCCGGACCTTACGCTGGTGGCTCGTGTTCGCGGCACCGACTGGCTCTACGGTTATCTCAAGTCGTTCTACGAAGATCCTGCACGCCCATGGGGCGTGAACAACAAGGTCTTCCCGAACGTCGGCATGCCTAACGTGCTGGTCGGCCTGCAAGGTCGCCAGGTCGTGGGTTGCAAACAGGTACAGATCGTCGAGGACGGCAAGAAGCAATATGACCCGCTGACCGGTACGCCTCTGACTCATGAAGCGTGCGATCAGCTGACCATCGTGCCGAAAACCGGAACCCTCAACGAAGAGCAGTTCGATGAGAAGGTCAAGAATCTGGTAACCTTCCTGGCTTACTCGGCTAACCCGGTTAAGCTGCAACATCAGCGCATCGGTACTTACGTCTTGCTGTACCTGGCGTTCTTCTTTGTGTTCGCCTACCTGCTCAAGCGTGAATACTGGAAAGACGTGCACTGATACGCTTCAAGCAATTGCTGTTAATCGCGCGCGCCCAAGGGCGCCTCTGAAAACGCAACGTCTGGTTCGCCAGCGGTTGCGGGAGGCGCCCTCTGGGCGCGCGCGTTTTTCCGGCTCCGACTATTTCAACAAGCGAGGAGGATCGCCATGGGCGTGACCAATCGGTTGGCCTGTTACTCCGACCCCGCCGACCACTATTCCCACCGAGTGCGCATCGTGCTTGCAGAGAAGGGTGTCAGCGCCGAAATCATTTTTGTGGAGGCTGGTCGTCAGCCGCCTAAACTGATTGAAGTGAACCCTTACGGCAGTCTGCCCACGCTGGTCGATCGTGACCTGGCGTTGTGGGAGTCGACCGTGGTGATGGAGTATCTGGATGAGCGTTACCCGCATCCACCGTTGATGCCTGTGTACCCGGTGGCGCGTGCCAACAGCCGTCTGCTGATTCATCGTATTCAGCGCGATTGGTGTGGTCTGGTGGATCTGATTCTGGATTCGCGCACCAAGGAAGCGGCCCGTGCCGTGGCGCGCAAGGAATTGCGTGAAAGCCTGACCGGCGTGTCGCCGCTGTTTGCCGACAAGCCGTTTTTCCTCAGTGAGGAACAAAGTCTGGTGGATTGCTGCCTATTGCCAATACTCTGGCGTTTGCCGATTCTGGGTATAGAACTGCCGCGGCCGGCCAAGCCGCTGCTTGATTATATGGAGCGTCAATTTGCGCGTGAGGCATTCCAGGCGAGTCTGTCTGGTGTCGAACGCGACATGCGCTAAGGCTTAAGGAGCCGCTATGAACTCCAGTCGACCTTATCTGGTCCGCGCGCTCTACGAGTGGATTGTAGATAACGATTGCACCCCGCACATGCTGGTCAATTCCGAGTACCCGGCGGTGCAGGTGCCACAGGGATTTGCCAGCGACGGGCAGATTGTCCTGAACATTTCGCCGAGTGCCGTACGGCACTTGCACATGGACAACGACGTTGTGACCTTCGAAGGTCGTTTCGGTGGTGTCCCGCACAGTCTGTACGTGCCGATTGCTGCAATCCTGGGCATCTACGCCCGGGAAAACGGTCAGGGCATGGTGTTCGATCTCGAGTCACCGATGGATGACGAGGACGAGATCGAGCATGACGACGACGTTCCGCCACCGGACAGCGAGCCGCCGCGCCCAAGCGGCCGGCCAAGCCTGAAAGTGGTGAAGTAATAAAAAAGGCGATCCGGTTGGATCGCCTTTTTTTTGCCTGCGAGTTGCGAATCAGTCGATGTATTCGAACAACTTCACAATCTTCTGTACGCCGGAAACGCCCTGCACCAGGTTGGTCGCCTGGGCGGCTTCCTGTTTGGTCAGCAGGCCCAGCAGGTAGACGATGCCGTTCTCGGTCACGACCTTGATCCGCGAGCCGGGAATGCTGGCGTCGGTGAGCATCTGGGTCTTGATCTTGGTGGTCAGCCAGGCATCGTTCTGGCGGGCCAGCAGGGAGGAGGGCTGCAGCACTTGCAGTTCGTTATGGACCTTTTTCACGCGCTGAACGTTGGCGGCGGCCTGTTCGGCCTTTTCCTTGAGGTCTGCGCGCGGGGTCTGGCCAGCCAGCAAAACGACGCCGTTGAAGCTGGTGACGACGATGTGCGAGTCGTTGTCCAGGGCCGGATCGGCCTTGGCCACGTTAACGCCGACTTTGGTTTCGATCAGCGAGTCATCGATCTTGCTGCCGAAAGTGCGGGTGCCGCGGTCGTCTTCGATCGGCGCTTCACGGCTGGCATTCACCACAGAGGTGCAGCCGCTGATGCCGAGGCACAGGGTCAAGGCCAGAAGGCCAAGGCGATTAGGGGTCATTCTTCACTCCCGAACAGTTGGCTGTCGATCAGATCACAAAGGCAATGGATCGCCAGCAAGTGGACTTCCTGAATACGTGCGGTGACGTTGGCCGGTACGCGAATCTCGACGTCTTCGGGCAGCAGCAGCGAAGCCATGCCGCCGCCATCGCGTCCGGTCAATGCTACGACAATCATTTCGCGATCATGTGCGGCCTGGATCGCCTGAATAATGTTCGCCGAGTTGCCGCTGGTCGAAATTGCCAGCAGCACGTCACCCGGCTGGCCGAGTGCGCGGATCTGCTTGGAGAACACTTCGTTATAGCTGTAGTCGTTGGCGATCGAGGTGATGGTCGAGCTGTCGGTGGTCAGCGCGATCGCCGGCAGGCTAGGGCGCTCACGCTCGAAACGGTTGAGCAGTTCCGAGGAGAAGTGCTGGGCATCGCCGGCCGAGCCGCCGTTGCCGCATGAGAGCATTTTCCCCTCGTTGAGCAGGGCGTTGACCATCACCTGGCTGGCTTGCTCGATGTGCGGTGCAAGTACGTCCATCGCCTGTTGCTTGGTGTCGATGCTGGCCTGGAAAAGCTGGCGAATTCGGGATTGCATGTCCATCTGTGTGACCTTAATTAGCGCGGCTGTCCGGCACGTGAATGTGCAGCCCGCAAAGCAAAGAGCAAAAATGTTGAGTGAAAGTGTCCGGGTCGGAGCAGGCGGTCAACTGTCGAACGCATTCTGCAACCAGTTCAGCTGACCCTGGTGGCTGTCGATGGCCACCACGTCGAAGCGGCAGGGGGAGTTGGCCCAACGCGACTCGCGCTGAAGAAAATACTGTGCGGCGAAAATCAGTTTCTGCCGTTTGCGCTCATCGATGCTGTCGAGTGCGCCACCCCATTGAGTGTTCTTTCGGTAACGGACTTCGACGAATACTACTGTATCGCCATCAAGCATGACCAGATCAAGCTCACCGCGTTTGCATAACCAGTTCTGCGCCAGCAGGCGCAGCCCCTGGTGTTGCAGATGCTCGAGCGCCTGGCGCTCGGCATCCTTGCCGCTTTGCAGGTGTGACCTGTCGGGCATCAGCGTGGAGTGTCCGGCAGGCGCTGGATCTGACCGCTGACGAACTGCGCCCATGGCAACTGACGTACGACCCGTTGGGACTGGGTCATGCCCAGGCTGCCCGACTGACCTTCGATACGGCTGTCCGGCAGTGCCTTGAGCTGATCCAGTCGTGGCGCCAGACGATAGGCATCAACGCCCATCGCGTACAGGCGGCCGAGGCTGCCGGCAGCTTGCGGCCATTGCGCGGTGACCTGCTGACGCAGCGGATCGCTGGTTTCCAGCAGCCACGGGGTTTCGCAGAAGCGCACGCCGTTCATGTCGTTGTACTGGTTCACGTCTCCGCTGGCGCTGAACACGTGGGAGGTCGCGTAGACCGGCACGTCACCGGCGTACTGGAAGTTCAGGGTAGGCTTGATCTGCTGCGCCTGCTGCGGAGTGGCGGCAAGGAAGATGAATTCGATGTCCTGGCGACGCGAAGGTTGAGCGGCAACGTTGGTGCCGACGGCGTTCTGCAGACTCTTGGCACGGGCTTCGCTCTGACGCAGTTGGAACATGTCGGCGATTTGCTGGGCCAGTTGTATTGGCTGGTCAACGCGTTCGGTGGCGACGATGCTGCCGCCATTCGCTTGCCAGTCCTGGCTGAAGGCGCGCAGGACGCGGTCGCCCCATTCGCCTTTCGGCACCATGATGGCGGCGCGGTGCAGGCCATCGGCACGGGCGCGGCGGGAGACTTCGCGGGCTTCGTCTTCAGCAGCCAGGCCGAACTGGAACAGCTGCGCCGGGCCTTGATCGCCTTCGCTGTAGTTCAGGGCGAGGGTGGTGATCGGCAATTGCGGGCGAGTGCTCAGCTGTTTGACCAGCGGCTTCTCCAGCGGGCCGACGACCAGTTGCACGCCATCGGCCTGGGCCTTGCGGTAGAACTCGTCGAGGTTGGTCAGTTTCGAGCTGTCATAGAACTCGATGGCCGGTGGTTTCTGGCCGGCTTGCTGAGCCTGATAGTGCGCGGCCATGAAACCGTCACGCAGGGCCTTGCCGACCGAGGCCAGTTGGCCGTCCTGTGGCAACAGCAGGGCGATCTTGCTCAGTGGCTGGCTGGCCAGCTCCTTGAGTTTGGTCAGGGGCAGCGGCAGGTTGATCGCGGCCGGGTGCTTTGGATGCTGGTTGCGCCAGTTGTCGATGGCGGCTTGCTGCTGTTCCAGGGTGCCGGCGGTTTTCACGGCCAGGGCCAGGCTCATCCAGCCGCCGAGGTCATCGGTGGTGTTCGCTTGCAGTTGATCGGCCGGCAGCGATGCAATCAGGGACCAGATCGCTTCATGGTTCTTGCTGGCGGCTTCGCCTTCCAGCATCGGCGCGATGAAGATGCGTTCGCGGGCGGCGGCCAAGGTCTGGCCGTCGGCTTCAAGGGCACGAGCGTGAACGGTGCCGGCGCGAACTTGCAGCGGTACGGACATTTCGCTCAGGCGTTGCAGGCTTGGATGGCTCAAGGCGGTCAGCGCGGCTTTCGGCTGATTGCGGGTCATGGCCAGTTCAGCAGACAGGGTGCTGGCGAATGCCTGCTGGCCCGGCTGGAGTTGTTCCATCGGCACTTGCTGCAGGATTTGCGCGGACTGTCCGGCATTGCCTTGGCGGTACGCCATGTCTGCCGCACTCAGGCGCAGCAGCGCAGCCTTGTCCGGCGATTTGGCCTGGGCAGCCTGTTCGAGCAGTTGCTCGATGGTGGCATCCGGGGTCCGTGGAAGTTCGCCAAGGCTGGAGGAAGGGGAGCTGGCGCAAGCCGCCAACAAGGCAGCGAGGCAGAGGGCAGTGAACAGCCGCAGGCAAGCGATCATGTAAGTGTTCCTGATACTCGATCAAATTAGCGTCGAATTGTACCCAAGCACTGGCCGGGGCGCGATGTTACTGGCGTGAAACCGTCAATTTAGCTGATACAAAGAGTGCGCAGCCTCACAATGGTGCGACAAACCGTGTCCGACCCGGACGCATCGTCCGGCGCACGACGCGCTACAATGGCGGCTTTTACCGATCATGAGGTGTGCGCTTTGACTGCTCCAGGTCCTTTGAATTCCGCTGCGGGCTCGCTTTATGTGGTGGCGACGCCCATCGGCAACCTGGATGACATCAGCGCCCGGGCGTTGAAGATCCTGCGCGAGGTGGCGCTGATCGCCGCCGAAGATACGCGCCACTCCCAACGCCTGATGCAGCACTTCGGCATTTCCACGCCGCTGGCAGCCTGTCATGAGCACAATGAGCGGGACGAAGGCAGTCGTTTCATCACCCGTCTTCTGGCAGGAGACAACGTCGCGCTGATTTCCGATGCCGGTACGCCGCTGATTTCCGATCCCGGTTATCACTTGGTACGGCAGGCCCGTGCCGCCGGGATCAATGTGGTGCCGGTGCCAGGCGCGTGCGCTTTGATCGCGGCGTTGTCGGCTGCCGGTCTGCCGTCTGACCGTTTTATCTTCGAAGGCTTTTTGCCGGCCAAGGCCGTGGGGCGCAAAGCGCGCCTGGAAGCGATCAAGGAAGAACCGCGCACGCTGATTTTCTACGAGGCACCGCATCGCATTCTTGAATGCCTGCAGGATATGGAGGCGGTGTTCGGCGCTGATCGTCCTGCATTGCTCGCTCGTGAGATCACCAAGACTTTTGAAACCCTCAAGGGATTGCCGTTGAGCGAGTTACGGGCGTTCGTCGAGGCGGACAGTAATCAGCAGCGCGGCGAATGCGTTGTGGTAGTGGCGGGCTGGACCGCGCCGGAATCCGAAGACGCCGTCAGCAGCGAGGCGATGCGCATCCTCAATCTGTTGCTGGAAGAGATGCCGCTCAAGCGTGCGGCGGCCTTGGCGGCGCAAATCACCGGTGAGCGCAAAAACGTGCTGTACCAGGTGGCGCTGGATCAGCAAAAAGACGCGTAACCCGTCGCGCAGACCGGTTTGCGGGCTATTAGCGCTTGTTCTTCGGCGGCTCTGCCGTTAACCTGCGCGGCGGAGAGTCGATCGGACAGTCGCTGCCCTCTATGAAAATTAGGGGGGGGAGGAAAGTCCGGGCTCCATAGGGCGAAGTGCCAGGTAATGCCTGGGAGGCGTGAGCCTACGGAAAGTGCCACAGAAAATAACCGCCTAAGCGCTTCGGCGCCGGTAAGGGTGAAAAGGTGCGGTAAGAGCGCACCGCACGTCTGGCAACAGTTCGTGGCTAGGTAAACCCCACTTGGAGCAAGACCAAATAGGGTCCCAAGGCGTGGCCCGCGCTGGGACCGGGTAGGTTGCTAAAGATGTCCAGTGATGGCCATCGTAGACGAATGACTGTTCAAGACAGAACCCGGCTTACAGATCGACTCTCCACCTTTTTCTTTTCCCTGCTTGAATTAAAGGCGACAGGGCTGTTTATTATCAGCAGGTCTGCGCTGGAAACCCGGCAGCGGCAAACGCTGTAATAGCCATTTCCCACCTTGCTTCAATCAACAGCAGAAGCGCTTTTGTAATACCGAAAAAATCTTACTCTTAACAAATTACTTTAACTTTCGAGCGCAGCTTTCAGTGCTGCTTCAAGTTATTGGATAAAAGCATCCGCCAGATTCTCGTTGCTCATCCTTTTATGCTCCTAAATCTCCGTTCTGTAAGGGTTTTCCTTTAATCCGCGCCTTGACGGTGTGGTGGGCGCATTCCTATAGTGTGCGCAAGTGGCGGAAAGTGGCATGAAGTGGGTTTTTTGAGCTCAAAACGATAAAAATTGGAGAAACGCAGACGTGTTTCGCGGAGCTAACGCTATCAGTCTCGATGCAAAGGGCCGTCTCGCCATGCCGAGCCGGTACCGTGACGAGCTCGATTCGCGCAGTTCCGGCCAGTTGATCGTGACCATTGATGCCGTTGATCCATGTTTGTGTGTCTACCCGCTCGATGAGTGGGAAATTATTGAAACCAAGTTGCGCGCGCTTCCTTCGCTTCGCGAAGAGAACCGTCGTCTGCAACGTTTATTGATTGGTAATGCCGTTGACCTTGAGCTCGACGGCAGTGGTCGTTTCCTGGTGCCGCCGCGCCTGCGCGAATACGCGAAGCTCGACAAGCGCGCGATGCTGGTGGGCCAACTGAACAAGTTCCAACTGTGGGACGAAGATGCCTGGAACGCGGTTTCTGCCGCTGACCTGGCTGCCATACAACAACCGGGCGCCATGCCTGACGAACTGCGTGATCTGATCCTGTGACTATTGATAGCGGCTTTAACCACATCACCGTACTGCTTGACGAAGCCGTCGAGGCTCTCGCCGTACGTCCTGATGGCTGCTATCTGGACGGCACGTTCGGTCGCGGCGGGCACAGCCGGTTGATCCTGAGCAAGCTCGGGCCGGATGGTCGGCTCATCGGATTCGACAAGGATCCTCAAGCGATTGCCACCGGGCAAACGCTAGCGGCCGAAGACGGCCGCTTTGTCGTTGTGCAGCGCAGCTTTGCCGAGCTCGGTTCGGTGGTTGCCGAGCAGGGCCTGGTCGGCAAGGTCAGCGGCATTCTGCTGGATCTGGGTGTGTCCTCTCCGCAGCTCGATGATGCCGAGCGCGGCTTCAGCTTCCTCAACGACGGTCCGCTGGACATGCGCATGGATCCGTCCCGTGGCATCAGCGCAGCCGAGTTCGTCAACACCGCGCCGGTGGAAGAAATCGCCCGTGTGTTCAAGGAATACGGCGAAGAACGTTTCTCTGGTCGCATGGCCCGTGCCGTGGCCGAGCGCCGTGACATCACGCCGTTCGAGCGCACCGCCGATCTGGCCGAAGTCCTGAAAGTCGCCAACCCGGCATGGGAAAAGGGCAAGAACCCGGCAACCCGCGCTTTTCAGGGCCTGCGCATTCACGTCAACAACGAACTGGGCGATCTGGAAGCGGGTCTTGAAGCCGCGCTCGAATGCCTGGAAGTGGGCGGCCGTCTGGTCGTGATCAGCTTCCACTCGCTGGAAGACCGTATCGTCAAACTGTTCATGCGCAAGCTGGTGAAAGGCGAAGCCGACAACCTGCCGCGCAACCTGCCGGTTCGCCACGTTGCGTTCGAACCGAAAATTAAAGTCCATGGCAAAGCGCAGACGGCCTCCGACGCCGAACTCAAAGCCAACCCACGTTCCCGTAGCGCCGTCATGCGCGTCGCGGAGAAGCTGCGGTGAGCAAGCTTTTCGCCAAGCCACTGCCCGGCGGCAGCTTCTTCATGCTGCTGCTGTTCATCGGCGTGCTCGTGTCGGCCATCGGCGTGTCTTACAGCGCTCACTGGAACCGGCAATTGCTCAACACCCTGTACAACGAACTGAGCGTGCGCGACAAGGCGCAGGCCGAATGGGGGCGCCTGATCCTGGAGCAAAGCACCTGGACCGCCCACAGCCGGATCGAAGTACTGGCCACCGAACAACTGAAGATGCACATTCCCGGCGCGGCTGACGTGAAGATGGTGGCGCCATGATGAAACTCGAGGGGGCTCTTTTCCCATGGCGTTTCCGTCTGATGGTGGCACTGCTCGGCGTGATGGTTGCGGCCATCTGCTGGCGCATCATCGACCTGCAAGTGGTTGACCGAGACTTTCTCAAAGGTCAGGGCGACGCGCGCAGTCTTCGGCACATTCCGATTCCGGCTCACCGTGGTCTGATCACCGACCGTAACGGCGAGCCGCTGGCCGTCAGTACGCCGGTGACCACCCTGTGGGCCAACGCCAAGGAAATGCAGACAGCGAAAGAAAAATGGCCGGCACTGGCCGCCGCGCTGGGGCAGGATCCGAAAGCCCTGGCCGAACGTCTCGAAGCCCAGGCCAACAAGGAATTCATTTATCTGGTGCGCGGGTTGACCCCCGAGCAGGGCCAGGCCGTGCTCGACCTGAAAGTGCCGGGCGTCTACGGCATCGAAGAGTTCCGCCGGTTCTACCCGGCCGGTGAAGTCACCGCACATATGGTTGGGTTCACCGACATCGATGACCACGGTCGTGAAGGTGTCGAACTGGCCTACGATGAATGGCTGGCCGGCGTGCCCGGCAAGCGGCAAGTCATCAAGGATCGGCGCGGACGGCTGATCAAGGATGTCCAGGTCACCAAGAACGCCAAGGCCGGCAAGCCCTTGGCGTTGTCGATTGACCTGCGCCTGCAATATCTGGCCAACCGCGAGCTGCGCAACGCGATCATCGAGAACGGCGCGAAGGCCGGCAGTCTGGTGATCATGGACGTGAAGACCGGCGAGATTCTCGCCATGGTCAACCAGCCGACCTACAACCCGAACAACCGTCGCAACCTGCAACCGGCGATGATGCGTAACCGCGCGATGATCGATGTGTTCGAACCCGGTTCGACCATGAAAGCGATCTCGATGAGCGCCGCGATCGAAACCGGCCGCTGGAAACCGAGCGACACCGTCGAGGTGTATCCGGGCTCCCTGCAGATCGGCAAATACACGATCAAGGACGTATCGAAGACCGAAGGTCCGGTACTCGACCTGACCGGCATTCTGATCAATTCCAGTAACGTCGGCATGAGTAAGGTCGCGTTCGATATCGGCGGCGAAACCATTTTCCGCCTCGCACAGAAAGTCGGCCTCGGCCAGGACACCGGCCTCGGCTTCCCGGGCGAACGTGTCGGCAACCTGCCGAACTACCGCGAGTGGCGCAAGGCCGAGACCGCGACGCTGTCCTATGGCTACGGTATCTCGGTGACCGCGATCCAGCTGGTGCACGCGTTCTCGGCGCTGGCCAATAACGGGCGTCTGGCACCACTGACCCTGATCAAAACCGACAAGGCGCCGCAGACCACCCAGGTGCTGCCGGAAGCTGTCGCCAAAACCATGCAAGGCATGCTGCAACAAGTGATCGAAGCCCCGCGCGGCGTGTTCCGTGCGCAGGTGCCGGCGTATCACGTGGGCGGCAAGTCCGGTACCGCGCGTAAAACATCGGTTGGCACCAAGGGCTATGCCGAAAACTCTTACCGCTCGCTGTTCGCCGGTTTCGGCCCGATGAGCGATCCACGCTATGCAATCGTTGTGGTGATCGATGAACCGACCAAGGCCGGTTACTTCGGTGGTCTGGTCTCGGCGCCGGTGTTCAGCCGCGTGATGTCGGGCACCCTGCGCCTGATGAACGTTACCCCGGACAACCTGCCGACCACACAACAGGCCAACGCCACCCCGGTCGTTCCGCTGAAAGCCAATGGAGGGCGCGGCTGATGTCTCTGAGTCTGAACAAGATTTTCCCCCACGCCGGCCATGATCTGTTGATCCGTGAACTGGCGCTCGACAGTCGCAATGTACGCGCGGGTGATCTGTTCCTCGCGGTGCCGGGCGGCAAGTTCGACGGGCGTGCGCACATCGCCGACGCCTTGCAGCGCGGTGCTGCTGCGGTGGCCTATGAAGTGGAAGGCGCCACCGTGCTGCCGATCACCGAAGTTCCGCTGATTCCGGTCAAGGGCCTGGCGGCGCAACTGTCTGACATCGCCGGGCGTTTTTACGGTGAGCCAAGCCATCACCTGAATCTGGTGGGCGTGACCGGCACCAACGGCAAGACCAGCGTGACCCAGTTGGTGGCGCAGGCGCTGGACCTGCTCGGCCAGCATTGCGGCATCGTCGGCACCCTCGGCTCCGGTTTTCATGGCGCGCTGCAAAGCGGCCTGCACACCACGCCGAATCCGATTGCCATGCAAGCGACCCTGGGCGACCTGAAAAAGGCCGGCGCCAAAGCCGTGGCCATGGAAGTTTCGTCTCACGGTCTGGATCAAGGCCGGGTTACCGCGCTGGCATTCGACGTGGCAGTGATGACCAACCTGTCCCGTGATCATCTCGATTACCACGGCACCATGGAAGCGTACGCCGAGGCCAAGGCCCGGCTGTTCGCCTGGAATGACCTGAAGTGCCGCGTGATCAATCTCGACGACGATTTCGGCCGGCAACTGGCCGCTGAAAAGCGCGAGTCACGTTTGATCACTTACAGCCTGCTCGACAGCAGCGCCTATCTCTATGTGCGTGAAGCGCAGTTCGACGACGAAGGCGTGCGCGCCACGCTGGTCACGCCGCAAGGCGAACGCCATCTGCGCAGCACGCTGCTCGGCCGTTTCAACCTGAGCAACGTACTGGCCGCCGTCGGCGCCTTGCTCGGTCTCGATTACGCCCTCGACGAAATTCTCAAGGTGCTGCCAAAGCTCGAAGGCCCGGCCGGTCGCATGCAGCGTCTCGGCGGCGGCACTCAGCCACTGGTGGTGGTCGATTACGCCCACACCCCGGACGCGCTGGAAAAAGTTCTGACTGCGCTTCGCCCGCACGTCAAAGGCCAGCTGCTGTGCCTGTTCGGCTGCGGCGGTGATCGCGATCGCGGCAAGCGTCCGCTGATGGCCGAAGTGGTCGAGCGTCTGGCCGACCGTGTGCTGGTGACCGATGACAATCCGCGCACCGAAGACCCGGCGGTGATTTTCGATGACATCCGCGCCGGTTTCACGGCTGTGGACAAGGTGACGTTCGTGGCCGGTCGTGGCCAGGCCATCGCGCAACTGATTGCCGGCGCTTCGGCGGATGACGTGATCGTTCTGGCCGGCAAAGGTCACGAGGACTATCAGGAAATCAACGGCGAGCGCCATGCATTCTCTGATCTGGTCGAGGCGGATCACGCCCTGACCGCGTGGGAGGTGGCCCATGCTTAAGGCCCTGAAACTCAGCGAGCTGACCAGCGCGCTCGACGCCCGCCTGATCAGCGCCGACGCCAGTTTTGACGGCGTGAGCATCGACAGCCGCGCGATCAAGGCTGGCCAACTGTTTATCGCCCTGACCGGCCCGCGTTTCGACGGTCATGACTATCTGAATGAAGTCGCCGCCAAAGGCGCCGTTGCGGCATTGGTCGAGCGCGAAGTCGCCGACAGCACGCTGCCGCAATTGCTGGTCAAGGACACTCGCCAGGCTCTCGGCCAGCTGGGTGCCTTGAACCGTGCCGCGTTCACCAAACCGGTCGCTGCGGTTACCGGCTCCAGTGGCAAGACCACGGTCAAGGAAATGCTCGCAAGCATCCTGCGCACACGCGGTCCGGTGCTGGCGACCCGTGGCAACCTGAATAACGATCTGGGTGCGCCGCTGACCCTGCTCGAACTCGCCCCGGAACACAGCGCGGCGGTGATCGAACTGGGCGCCTCGCGTCTGGGTGAAATCGCCTACACCGTGGGGCTGACCAAGCCGCACGTGGCAATCCTCAACAACGCTGGGACCGCCCACGTCGGTGAGTTCGGCGGGCCGGAGAAAATCGTCGAAGCCAAGGGCGAGATCATCGACGGGCTGGCGGCCGATGGCGTCGCCGTGCTGAACCTCGATGACAAGGCGTTTGGTATCTGGAAAACCCGCGCCGGCGCGCGCAAGGTGCTGACGTTTGCCCTGAGCAACACTCAGGCGGATTTTTACGCCAGCGACCTGGCCACCGATGCCCGTGGTTGCCCGGCGTTCAACCTTCACACTCCTGAAGGTGTGGAACGGGTTCAACTGAACCTGCTCGGCACCCACAACGTCGCCAACGCCATGGCCGCCGCCGCTGCCGCTCACGCCCTGGGCGTGTCGCTGTTCGGCATTGCCACCGGGCTTGGCGCGGTACAACCGGTCAAGGGTCGCACCGTCGCGCAACTGGCGAAAAACGGCATGCGCGTGATCGATGACACTTACAACGCGAACCCCACCTCGATGTGCGCGGCCGTTGATATACTCGCCGGCTTTTCCGGTCGCACCGTTCTGGTGCTCGGGGATATCGGCGAGTTGGGCGACTGGGCGGAGCAGGGGCACCGCGACGTGGGCGAATACGCCCGGGGCAAGGTTTCCGCGCTTTACGCCGTCGGGCCGAACATGGTCCACGCCGTGAACGCATTCGGTGAAGAGGCGCAGCACTTCGGCACACAAGCCGAACTGATCCAGGCCCTCGGCGCCGAGCAGGACACAAACACCACCATTTTGATCAAGGGTTCGCGCAGCGCAGCGATGGAAAACATCGTTGCGGCCCTGTGCGGGTCCAGTCTGGAGAAACATTAATGCTGCTGCTGCTAGCGGAGTATCTGCAACAGTTCTACAAAGGCTTCGCGGTCTTCCAGTACCTGACCCTGCGCGGGATCCTCGGTGTGCTGACCGCGCTGGTCTTGTCGCTGTGCTACGGCCCGTGGATGATCCGCACCCTGCAGAACCGTCAGATCGGCCAGTCCGTTCGTAACGACGGCCCGCAATCGCACCTGTCCAAATCCGGTACGCCGACCATGGGTGGCGCGCTGATTCTGTCTTCGATCGGCGTCAGCACCTTGCTGTGGGCTGACCTGAGCAACCGCTACGTGTGGGTTGTGCTGCTGGTGACCCTGCTGTTCGGCGCCATCGGCTGGGTCGACGACTACCGCAAGGTGATCGAGAAGAACTCCCGTGGTCTGCCGAGTCGCTGGAAATATTTCTGGCAGTCGGTGTTCGGCCTCGGTGCGGCGATCTTCCTTTATATGACTGCCAGCACTCCGGTGGAAACCACCCTGATCCTGCCGATGCTCAAGGACTACAGCATTCCGCTGGGCGCGGGTTTCATCGTGCTGACGTACTTCGTGATCGTCGGTTCGAGCAACGCAGTCAACCTCACCGACGGCCTCGACGGCCTGGCGATCATGCCGACAGTGATGGTGGGCGGTGGCCTGGGCATCTTCTGCTACCTGTCGGGTAACGTGAAATTCGCTGAATACCTGCTGATTCCTTACGTACCGGGCGCAGGCGAGTTGATCGTGTTCTGCGGCGCATTGATCGGTGCCGGCCTGGGTTTCCTGTGGTTCAACACCTACCCGGCACAAGTCTTCATGGGCGACGTCGGCGCACTGGCGCTGGGCGCGGCCCTGGGCACCATCGCGGTGATCGTCCGTCAGGAAATCGTCCTGTTCATCATGGGCGGCGTGTTCGTGATGGAAACCCTGTCAGTCGTCATTCAGGTTGCCTCCTTTAAGCTGACCGGTCGCCGTGTGTTCCGCATGGCGCCGATTCACCACCACTTTGAACTCAAGGGCTGGCCCGAGCCGCGCGTGATCGTCCGTTTCTGGATCATCACCGTGATTCTCGTGCTGATCGGCCTTGCCACCCTGAAGCTGAGGTAGAACGAGTGTCTCTGATCGCTTCTGACCACTTCCGCATCGTTGTCGGCCTCGGCAAGAGCGGCATGTCCCTGGTTCGCTTCCTGGCGAACCGGGGCGTGGCGTTTGCCGTGGCCGACACGCGGGAAAATCCACCGGAACTGGCCACGCTCCAGCGTGACTATCCGCACGTGGAAGTGCGTTGTGGCGAGCTGGACGTCGAATTCCTGTGCCGTGCCGACGAGCTCTACGTGAGCCCCGGCCTGGCGCTGGCGACCCCGGCCCTGCAAGCCGCCGCGGCCCGTGGCGTGAAGCTGTCCGGCGACATCGAGCTGTTCGCGCGCAACGCGAAGGCGCCGATCGTGGCCATCAGCGGTTCCAACGCGAAAAGCACCGTCACCACGCTGGTCGGCGAGATGGCGGCTGCGGCCGGCAAGCGCGTGGCCGTGGGCGGCAACCTCGGTACGCCGGCGCTGGATCTGCTCAGCGATGACGTCGAGCTGTACGTGATGGAGCTGTCGAGCTTCCAGCTGGAAACCACCGACCAGCTCAACGCCGAAGTGGCGACCGTGCTCAACATCAGCGAAGACCACATGGATCGCTACAGCGGTCTGCCGGCCTACCACCTGGCCAAGCACCGGATCTTCCGGGGTGCGAAGCAGTTCGTGGTCAACCGCCAGGACGCCTTGACCCGTCCGCTGATGGGCGAGGGCCAGCCGTGCTGGACCTTCGGCCTGACCAAACCCGATTTCAAGGCGTTCGGCCTGCGCGAAGAGAATGGCGAGAAATACCTGGCCTTCGAATTCCAGAACCTGATGCCGGTGCGCGAACTGAAGATTCGCGGCGCCCACAACCAGTCCAACGCCCTGGCGGCGCTGGCGCTCGGCCACGCGGTCGGGCTGCCGTTCGACGCCATGCTGGCGGCGCTGCGCACCTTCGCCGGTCTCGAACACCGTTGCCAGTGGGTACGTGATCTGGACGGCGTCGGTTACTACAACGATTCCAAGGCCACCAACGTCGGCGCTGCGCTGGCCGCCATCGAAGGTCTGGGTGCGGACATCGACGGCAAGGTCGTGCTGATCGCCGGTGGCGATGGCAAGGGTGCCGACTTCAAGGACCTGCGCGATCCGGTGGCGGCCCACTGCCGCGCCGTGATCCTGATGGGTCGCGACTCCGACAAGATCGGCGAAGCGATCGGCGATGCCGTACCGCTGATTCGTGCGACCACGCTGGTCGACGCGGTCGCCCAATGCCGCGCCGCCGCCCAGCCGGGTGACGTGGTGCTGCTGTCGCCGGCCTGCGCCAGTTTCGACATGTTCAAGAACTACGAAGACCGTGGTCACCAGTTCGTCCGCGCTGTGGAGGATCTGGCATGAGCTTGAGAAACATCATCAAGCCATACCCGTCGCCGCTCATTACCGGACGCGGAATCGACCTCGACTTCCCGATGCTCGCCGGTTGCCTGGCGTTGCTCGGTCTGGGCCTGATCATGATCGCCTCGGCATCGACAGAAGTCGGCGCGGCGCAGTCGGGCAGTGCTCTCTATTACATGACCCGTCACCTGATCTACGTGGTGCTGGGCCTCGGTGCCTGCATCGTCACGATGATGATTCCGATCGCCACCTGGCAGCGCCTCGGCTGGATGATGCTGATCGGTGCGTTCGGTCTGCTGGTGATGGTGATCATCCCGGGGATCGGCCGTGAGGTGAACGGTTCGATGCGCTGGATCGGTTTCAGCTTCTTCAACGTACAGCCGTCCGAGATCGCCAAGGTGTTCGTGGTGATCTACCTCGCCGGTTACCTGGTGCGTCGCCAGAAAGAGGTGCGCGAGAGCTGGATGGGTTTCTTCAAGCCATTCATCGTGCTGCTGCCGATGGCGGGCTTGCTGCTGATGGAGCCGGACTTCGGTGCCACCGTCGTGATGATGGGCGCTGCGGCGGCGATGCTGTTCCTCGGCGGGGTCGGGCTGTTCCGGTTCTCGCTCATGGTGGTGCTGGCCGTTGGTGCGGTGGTGTTGCTGATTCAGATGCAGCCGTACCGGATGGCGCGTCTGACCAACTTCGCCGACCCGTGGGCCGACCAGTTCGGCGCCGGTTATCAGTTGTCGCAAGCCTTGATCGCATTCGGTCGCGGTGAATGGCTGGGCGTTGGCCTGGGCAACAGCGTGCAGAAGCAGTTCTACCTGCCGGAAGCGCACACCGACTTCGTGTTCTCGGTGCTGGCCGAAGAGCTGGGCGCTGTGGGCTCGCTGTGCACCGTGGCGCTGTTCGTGTTCGTGTGTATTCGCGGCATGTACATCGGTCTGTGGGCCGAGAAAGCCAAACAGTTTTTTGCCGCTTATGTTGCCTACGGTCTGTCGTTCCTGTGGATCGGCCAGTTCCTGATCAACATCGGCGTGAACGTCGGCCTGCTGCCGACCAAGGGCCTGACCTTGCCGTTCCTCAGTTATGGCGGCAGTTCCCTGGTGATCTGCTGCGCCTGCCTTGGCCTGTTGCTGAGGATCGAGTGGGAGAGTCGGACCCACCTGGGCAGTGAAGAGATGGAATTCCATGAGAGCGACTTCGCCGAGGAGCCGAACCATGGGCGCTAACGTATTGATCATGGCCGGCGGCACCGGTGGCCACGTGTTCCCGGCGCTGGCCTGTGCCCGCGAATTCCAGGCGCGCGGCTACACCGTGCACTGGCTCGGCACGCCGCGCGGGATCGAGAACGATCTGGTACCGGCTGCAGGTATTGAACTGCACCGCATCAACGCCACTGGCCTGCGTGGCAAGGGCAAGCTGTCGCTGCTCAAGGCGCCGTTCATGCTGCTGAAATCGGTGTGGCAGGCGCGGGCGATCATTCGCCGCTTGCGTCCGGTGTGCGTGGTCGGATTCGGCGGCTATGTGACCGGCCCCGGTGGTCTTGCCGCCAAACTGGCCGGCGTGCCGGTGATCGTTCATGAGCAGAACGCCGTGGCCGGCACCGCCAATCGGTTGCTGGTGCCGTTCGCCGCCCGGGTGTGTGAAGCGTTCCCCGACACCTTTACCCTGTCGGACAGCCGCCGTACCACCGGGAACCCGGTGCGCAGCGAGCTGTTCCTCGAAACACCGCGCCCGGCCCTGGCCGGACGCAAGGCGCGTTTGCTGATCCTGGGCGGAAGCCTGGGCGCAGAGCCGTTGAACAAGTTGCTGCCTGAAGCCCTGGCACAAGTCGCTGCCGACTTGCGTCCGGAAGTGTTCCATCAGGCTGGCAGAAACCACGATGAAGTGACTGCAGAGCGCTACCGCGCCGCCGGCGTGGATGCGCAGGTGCAGCCGTTCATCAAAGACATGGCCCAGGCCTATGGCTGGGCTGACCTGGTGGTGTGCCGCGCCGGCGCACTGACCATCAGTGAACTGGCCGCCGCCGGTCTGCCATCGATGCTGGTGCCCTTGCCCCACGCGATCGACGATCACCAGACCCGCAACGCCGATTATTTGGCCCGTGAAGGCGCTGCCTTCCTGATGCCGCAAAGAACGACTGGTGCCGCGGACCTTGCCGCGCGCCTGACAGAGGTCTTGATGCAACCGCAACGACTCGAACAAATGGCCCAAGCGGCCCGCCGTCTCGCGAAACCCGAAGCCACCCGCAGCGTGGTCGATACCTGTCTGGAGGTGGCCCATGGTTGAGAATCAGAAAGCCATGCCGCAACCGGAAATGCGCCGCATCCGTCGCATCCACTTCGTCGGGATCGGCGGCGTGGGTATGTGCGGTATTGCTGAAGTGCTGCTGAACCTGGGCTATGAAGTGTCCGGTTCCGACCTGAAAGCTTCGCCGGTGACCGAGCGCCTGGAATCCTTCGGTGCGCAGATCTTCATCGGCCACCGTGCCGAGAACGCCGCTGCCGCCGATGTGCTGGTGGTGTCGAGCGCCGTCAACACCTCCAACCCGGAAGTCGCGACTGCGCTGGAACGCCGCATCCCGGTGGTGCCGCGTGCCGAAATGCTCGCCGAACTGATGCGCTACCGCCACGGCATCGCCGTCGCCGGTACCCACGGCAAGACCACCACCACCAGCCTGATCGCATCGGTGTTCGCGGCCGGTGGCCTGGATCCGACCTTCGTCATCGGTGGCCGTCTGAACGCCGCGGGCACCAATGCCCAGCTCGGCACCAGCCGTTACCTGATCGCCGAGGCCGATGAAAGCGACGCCAGCTTCCTGCACCTGCAACCGCTGGTGGCCGTGGTCACCAACATCGACGCCGACCACATGGCGACCTACGACGGTGACTTCAACAAACTGAAGAAAACCTTCGTCGAGTTCCTGCACAACCTGCCGTTCTACGGGCTGGCGGTGATGTGCCTGGACGATCCGGTGGTGCGTGAAATCCTGCCGCTGGTCAAGCGTCCGACCGTGACCTATGGCTTCAGCGAAGACGCCGACGTGCGCGCGATCAATGTTCGTCAGCAGGGCATGCAGACCTTCTTTACCGTGCTGCGCCCTGATCGCGAGCCTCTTGATGTGTCCGTGAACATGCCGGGCAACCACAACGTGCTCAATTCCCTGGCGACCATCTGCATCGCCACCGACGAAGGCGTCAGCGATGAAGCCATCGTCCAGGGCCTGTCCGGGTTCCAGGGGGTCGGCCGACGCTTCCAGGTCTACGGCGAGCTGCCGGTGGACGGCGGCAACGTGATGCTGGTCGACGACTACGGTCACCACCCGACCGAGGTCGCAGCAGTCATCAAAGCCGTGCGTGGTGGCTGGCCGGAGCGCCGTCTGGTGATGGTCTACCAGCCGCACCGTTACAGCCGCACCCGCGACCTGTATGACGATTTCGTCAATGTCCTGGCCGACGCCAACGTGCTGCTGCTGATGGAAGTTTATCCGGCCGGCGAAGAGCCGATTCCGGGCGCGGACAGCCGCAAGCTGTGCAACAGCATCCGCCAGCGCGGTCAGCTCGACCCGATCTACATCGAGCGCGGCGTCGATCTGGCGCCACTGGTCAAGCCGCTGCTGCGTGCCGGCGACATTCTGCTGTGCCAGGGCGCCGGTGACATCGGCGGCCTCGCACCGAAACTGTTGAAAAGCGAGTTGTTCGCCGGTGCCGTGGCGGCATCGGTCGAGGGGAAGTTGAAATGACTGCTGCCTACGCCAACCTGTTCTCCACCATCGCCCCGAAGGATTTCGGCCGTGTGGCCGTGCTGTTCGGTGGCCTGAGTGCCGAGCGTGAAGTCTCGCTGAAGTCCGGCAACGCCGTGCTCAGTGCGCTGCAAAGCGCGGGTGTGGACGCGTTCGGCATCGACGTCGGCGCCGATATCCTGCAGCGCCTGCTGAGCGAAAAGATCGACCGTGCGTTCATCATCCTCCACGGTCGCGGCGGTGAAGACGGCAGCATGCAGGGCCTGCTTGAAGTGGCCGACATTCCGTACACCGGCAGCGGCATCCTGGCTTCGGCACTGGCGATGGACAAACTGCGCACCAAGCAGGTCTGGCACACGCTCGGGATTCCGACGCCACGCCACGCTGTGCTGCGCAGCGAGGCCGATTGTATTTCGGCAGCGACGGAACTGGGCTTCCCTTTGATCGTCAAACCGGCGCATGAAGGTTCAAGTATCGGGATGGCCAAAGTGACTTCCGCGTCCGAGTTGATCGACGCATGGAAAGCGGCCAGTACCTACGATTCGCAAGTGTTGGTCGAGCAATGGATTCACGGTCCGGAGTTCACCATCGCCACCCTGCGTGACCAGGTGTTGCCTCCTATCGCCCTGGGTACGCCACACACGTTCTACGACTACGACGCCAAGTACATCGCCAACGATACCCAGTATCGGATTCCGTGCGGGCTCGATGCCGCCAAGGAAAAAGAACTCATGGACCTCACGGCGCAAGCCTGCGAGGCGCTGGGTATTGCCGGTTGGGGCCGGGCGGACGTGATGCAGGACGCCGACGGCAAGTTCTGGTTCCTGGAAGTCAACACCGCTCCCGGCATGACCGATCACAGCCTGGTACCGATGGCGGCGAAAGCGGCCGGTCTGGATTTCCAGCAGCTGGTCCTGGCCATTCTGGCCGCCAGTGTCGATGCCGATGGCAAGAAAGAGGCGCGAGGTTAAGACCATGCAAGGCGCTCATCTCAGACATCAGCCACCCGCACCCGGCCGCAAGCCGGTGCCGCGGGGTGCCAGCCGAATGGTGGCCAAAGAGCCGATGTCCGCGCGCCTGCCAAAAGCCAACTTCGGCTTTTTGAAAGGTCTGTTCTGGCCGGTGCTGCTGGTGGCTCTGGGGTTCGGCACTTACGAAGGCGCACAGCGTCTGCTGCCGTACGCCGACCGGCCAATCACCAAGATCGCGGTGCAGGGCGACCTGAGTTACATCAGTCAGCAAGCGGTGCAGCAGCGGATCGCCCCGTACGTGGCGTCGAGCTTCTTCACCATCGACCTGGCGAGCATGCGCACCGAGCTTGAGCAGATGCCGTGGATCGCCCACGCCGAAGTACGTCGGGTGTGGCCGGACCAGGTGGTGATCCGCCTGGAAGAGCAACTGCCGGTGGCCCGTTGGGGCGACGAGTCGTTGCTCAACAACCAGGGCCAGGCGTTCACGCCCAAGGAACTGGCGAACTACGAACACCTGCCGCAGCTGTTCGGCCCGCAGCGGGCCCAGCAGCAAGTGATGCAGCAATACCAGGTACTGAGCCAGATGCTCCGGCCATTGGGCTTCTCGATTGCGCGGCTGGAGCTGCGTGAACGCGGCAGCTGGTTCCTGACCACCGGTGCCGGCAGTTCCGGCCCCGGGATCGAGCTGCTGCTGGGACGCGGCAACCTGGTGGAAAAGATGCGCCGCTTCATTGCCATCTATGACAAGACGCTCAAAGAACAGATTACGAACATTGCGCGCATCGATCTGCGCTACGCCAACGGCCTCGCTGTTGGCTGGCGGGAACCAGTAGCGCCGACGACAGCCCAACCCGCTGTCGCAAAGAATTAAGAAGAGGCAGGACCCATGGCAAACGTGCAAAGCGGCAAAATGATCGTCGGTCTCGATATCGGCACCTCCAAGGTGGTGGCGCTGGTCGGCGAGGTTGCGGACGACGGCTCGCTGGAAATCGTCGGGATCGGCACTCATCCGTCCCGCGGCCTGAAGAAAGGCGTGGTGGTCAACATCGAGTCCACCGTGCAGTCGATCCAGCGCGCGATCGAGGAAGCCCAACTGATGGCGGGCTGCCGCATTCACTCGGCGTTCGTCGGCGTGGCGGGCAATCACATTCGCAGCCTGAACTCCCACGGCATCGTCGCGATTCGTGATCGCGAAGTCAGCTCGGCTGACCTGGAGCGCGTACTCGACGCCGCCCAGGCGGTGGCGATCCCGGCCGACCAGCGTGTGCTGCACACCCTGCCGCAGGATTACGTGATCGATAACCAGGAAGGCGTGCGCGAGCCGCTGGGCATGTCCGGCGTGCGTCTGGAAGCCAAGGTTCACGTGGTCACCTGCGCCGTCAACGCCGCACAGAACATTGAAAAATGCGTGCGTCGCTGCGGTCTGGAAATCGACGACATCATTCTCGAGCAACTGGCCTCGGCCTACTCGGTCCTGACCGACGACGAAAAAGAGCTGGGCGTGTGCCTGGTCGATATCGGCGGCGGCACCACCGACATCGCGATCTTCACCGAAGGCGCGATCCGCCACACGGCGGTGATCCCGATTGCGGGCGACCAGGTGACCAACGACATCGCCATGGCGTTGCGCACCCCGACCCAGTACGCCGAAGAGATCAAGATCCGCTACGCCTGCGCCCTGGCCAAACTGGCCGGTGCCGGCGAGACCATCAAGGTGCCGAGCGTCGGCGACCGTCCGCCGCGCGAACTGTCCCGTCAGGCTCTGGCCGAAGTGGTCGAGCCGCGTTACGACGAACTCTTCACCCTGATCCAGGCCGAGCTGCGTCGCAGCGGCTACGAAGACCTGATCCCGGCCGGCATCGTGCTGACCGGTGGTACGTCGAAGATGGAAGGCGCCACCGAACTGGCCGAAGAAATCTTCCACATGCCGGTCCGCCTGGGCGTGCCTCATGGCGTGAAAGGTCTGGATGACGTGGTACGCAACCCGATTTATTCCACTGGCGTTGGCTTGTTGATGTACGGCCTGCAAAAGCAGTCCGACGGGATCTCGTTCTCGGGCATCGGCAGCCGCGACAGCTACAGCAACGATGAGCCGCAGGCGCCGTTGCTGGACCGTTTTAAGAAGTGGATTCAAGGCAACTTCTAACGCTTTACCGCAGCACCGCAACAAACAGCAGTAGGCGAAAAAACTAGAGAATGTAAGGAGAGGGAAAATGTTCGAACTCGTAGACAACATCCCCGCAAGCCCGGTAATCAAAGTTATCGGTGTTGGCGGTGGCGGCGGCAACGCTGTCAATCACATGGTCAAGAGCAACATCGAAGGCGTGGAATTCATCTGCGCCAACACCGATGCTCAAGCGCTGAAAAACATCGGCGCGCGCACCATTCTGCAATTGGGTACCGGCGTGACCAAAGGCCTGGGCGCCGGCGCCAACCCGGAAGTCGGCCGTCAGGCTGCGCTGGAAGATCGCGAGCGCATCGCTGAAGTGCTGGCCGGCACCAACATGGTGTTCATCACCACCGGCATGGGCGGCGGTACCGGTACCGGTGCTGCGCCGATCATTGCCGAAGTGGCCAAGGAAATGGGCATCCTGACCGTTGCGGTCGTGACCCGTCCGTTCCCGTTCGAAGGTCGCAAGCGTATGCAGATCGCCGACGAAGGCATCCGCATGCTCTCGGAAAGCGTCGACTCGCTGATCACCATTCCGAACGAAAAACTGCTGACCATCCTCGGCAAGGACGCAAGTCTCTTGTCGGCTTTCGCCAAGGCTGACGATGTACTGGCCGGTGCCGTTCGCGGTATCTCCGACATCATCAAGCGTCCGGGCATGATCAACGTCGACTTCGCCGACGTACGTACCGTGATGAGCGAAATGGGCATGGCGATGATGGGCACTGGCTGCGCCAGCGGTCCGAACCGTGCACGTGAAGCCACTGAAGCGGCCATCCGCAACCCGCTGCTGGAAGACGTGAACCTGCAAGGCGCACGCGGCATCCTGGTGAACATCACTGCCGGTCCTGACCTGTCCCTGGGTGAGTACTCCGACGTGGGTTCGATCATCGAAGCCTTCGCTTCCGAGCACGCGATGGTCAAGGTCGGTACCGTTATCGATCCGGACATGCGCGACGAACTGCACGTGACCGTGGTTGCCACCGGTCTGGGCGCGAAAATCGAGAAGCCTGTGAAGGTCATCGACAACACCGTTCACACCTCGATGGCCGCTGCTCAGGTGCAGCAACCGGCACCCGCTCGTCAGGAGCAGCCAGCGGTGAATTACCGTGACCTGGACCGTCCGACCGTCATGCGCAACCAGGCTCAGGCCGGTGCTGCGACTGCCGCGAAGATGAATCCGCAAGATGACCTGGACTACCTGGACATCCCGGCCTTCCTGCGTCGTCAGGCCGATTGATGAAATGTATCAGGGGTATTCAGGTGATTGGTGTTCAGCAAAGGCTCGGTCTGCTATCATCGCCAGCCTTTGTTGATACCAGTTCGCAATTTGCGCTGAAGCGGCCCATGCCATGATTAAACAACGCACACTGAAAAATATTATCCGTGCCACCGGTGTAGGTCTGCACTCCGGGGAGAAGGTTTACCTGACCCTCAAGCCTGCACCTGTCGACACCGGGATCGTCTTTCGTCGTGCCGATCTCGATCCGGTTGTCGAGATACCGGCTCGCGCGGCCAACGTCGGCGAGACAACCATGTCGACGACGCTGGTCAACGGTGACGTGAAGGTAGACACGGTGGAGCACTTGCTCTCGGCCATGGCTGGCCTGGGCATCGATAACGCCTACGTCGAGCTCTCCGCGTCTGAAGTCCCGATCATGGATGGCAGCGCAGGACCTTTCGTATTCCTGATTCAATCGGCTGGCCTGGAAGAACAGGACGCCGCCAAGAAATTCATCCGCATCCTGCGTGAAGTGACAGTGGAAGACGGCGACAAGCGCGCCACTTTCGTCCCTTTCGAAGGGTTCAAGGTGAGCTTCGAGATCGATTTCGATCACCCGGTTTTCCGGGACCGCACCCAAAGTGCAAGCGTGGATTTTTCCAGCACTTCGTTCGTAAAAGAAGTCAGCCGCGCCCGTACTTTCGGTTTCATGAGTGACATCGAGTACCTGCGCAAGCACAACCTCGCACTCGGCGGCAGCGTGGAAAACGCGATCGTGGTCGATGCCGATGGCGTACTGAACGAAGACGGCCTTCGCTACGAAGACGAATTCGTGAAGCACAAGATCCTCGATGCGATTGGCGACCTGTACCTGCTGGGCAACAGCCTGATTGGTGAGTTCAAGGGCTTCAAGTCCGGCCACGCACTGAACAACCAGCTGCTGCGCAAGTTGATTGAGCAGAAAGATGCCTGGGAAGTCGTGACGTTCGAAGACGCCAGCACTGCACCAATCTCTTACATGCGCCCGGTTGCGGCGGTGTAAGTAAAAAACCTCTCTAGTTTTTTGAAGGCCACCTTTGGGTGGCCTTTTTTTATGCCTGTTTTCAGGCGACGACGACCCGGTTTCTCCCACCTTCCTTGGCTTGATACAACGCCTTGTCCGCCGCGAACAACAGCTGCTCCAGACTGATTTCGCTCGTCGACGTCCAGGTACTGATACCGACGCTCACGGTCATCGGTGACTGGTCTTGATTCAGGCTTGGCAATTGCTCCACCGCTGTACGAATGTGTTCGGCGATCTGCTGCGCCCCGGCACTGTCGGTTTCCGCGAGGATCACCGAAAACTCCTCACCGCCATACCGAGCCACCAGATCCGCCGGACGCCGCACATTGGCGGTGATCACCCTGGCCAGTTCACGCAACGCCTGATCTCCGGCCTGATGCCCGTGCCGGTCATTGAAGGCCTTGAAGTGGTCGGCGTCGATCATCAGCAATGACAGTGGCTTGCCCGAGCGCTGGGCGCGGAACCACTCGTGGCGCAGTGACTGATCGAGCATTCGCCGGTTGGCGACCCCGGTCAGGGCATCGGTCGCCGCGAGCTGCGCCAGTTCATGTTCGGCCCGCTGACGCAGGCGCAGCTCTCGGGCCAGCAGCCAGGTCAGCCATAGCAGACCGGCACACAACACGCCGGTGGCGCCGCTGATCAGGATCGCGGTGCGTCGCCACGCGCCGAACACTTCCTCGCTGGACAGGGCAACGATCACCGTCAGCGGCAGATTGCCGACCCGCGAATAGGTGTACAGCCGTTGCTGATAATCCATGCTCGAAGTGCTGTTGAAACTGCCATTGCCGTTGCTGTCGCGCAGAATCCGCACCACATTGGGCCGGGCGGCAAAGCTCTTGCCGATCGAATCGCTCTGCAGATAAGGCTTCTGCGCCAGCAGGATGCCGTCGTTGTTGATGATGTTGAGAGTGCTGTCGATGCCGATGTCGAGGCTGTTGAACAACTGATCGAAGTAATCCAGTTTCATCGACGCCACGGCCACGCCCAGAAACTCACCGGTGTCTGAAGAAATGCGCCGACTGAAACTGATCCGCCACTGGTTGGCGTCATCGCAGTCGCAGCGGGGTTTGAACGGACGGCTGATGAACATGCCGGTGTCGCGGTTGAAGGCGTGGGCGAGGAAGTAGTCACGGTCGGCGAAATTGCCCGGCAGCGGATCGACCCGCGAGGAGTCGGCAATCACCTCGCCATACTTGTCGAGCAACAGGATGTCGCCCTTGAAGCGCGCCGTGGTGGAGCGATCGAACAGTGCCAGATGGCGGATCTGCGGCGACACGTCTTTCAGGTCGTCACGCTGGGCGGCGGCGATCAGCCCTTGCAGCGTCAGGTCATACAGCTCGACGGTGCGCAGTACATCGGCGTCGATCAACTGGGCGATGGTGGTGGCGCCACGGGTGGCCGATTCCTGGGCGTTGGCGCGTTCACGGATCAGCAGGAACGTGACGATGCAGACAATCGCGATCACGCTCAGCAGGCTGCCTGAGATCAACAGCAGCTCGGAGCGTCCGGTCGTGCCGGGAACGGTAGGGGTGCGGCTCGCGATCATGGTCCGGTTTTCGGTTGGAGATTCTTCTAAGCGTAGTTGTACCCGCTCGCTGCCACAGGCAAGAAAAAGGCCAGCGCATCAGGCTGGCCTTTTATCGTGGTGCCGATCTTAGAAGACGTTGATCGGGTAGTCGATGATCACACGGTATTCATCGGTGTCCGTATCGATTGCGCCGTAACCGTTGCCGCCGCGGTTGGTCGCCCATTGCAGGCATACCGCCAGGTCTTTGGCCTGGCCGCTCTGCACCACGTATTTGAGGTCGATGTCGCGCTCCCAGTGTTTGGCGTTGCGGCCTTCGGCGCTGTACCACGAGGCGTAACCCTTGCTGTCCGGATCGGCCTTGGTCAGGTCCAGCGTACCGCGTGAGTAGGACAGCGACGAGGTCAGCCCCGGCAGGCCGACGCCGGCGAAGTCGTAGGCGTACTTGAGTTTCCACGAGCGCTCGTTCGGGCCGTTGAAGTCCGAGTACTGCTGCGAGTTGTCGAGGTAGACGCTGTCGCCCTGGCTGATGTAATCGAACGGCGTGTTGCCGTTGACCCGCTGATACGCGGCGGTAACGCTGTGGCTGCCGATGCCCACGGTGAAATGCAGGCTGTAGGTGTTGTTGTCGATGTTGCCCAGCAGCGCGTCGCCGGTGTCCTGGGTGTGATAGAAGTGCAGGCCCGGGTTGAGGGTCACCCGATCATTCAGCGCCCAGGTGTAGTCGAGGTCGTAGTAGTACTGGTTCCAGATGTCCTTCAGCTCGGAAGCGTACAGGCTGCTGGTCAGGCCTTCGACGCCGCTCCAAGCCACGCCGGCCCAGTTCAGGTGCTGGCTCTTGTCGTCGTCGGCGAGGGTGCCGTAAGAAGTGCCGATGCGTTTGTGACCGCTCTGGTTGTAGGGCTTGGTGAAGCTGGCCTGGCCGCCTTCGATCATCCAGCCGTCGAAGCTGTGGTTGGTCAGGCTGATGCCGCGAAAGGTCTGCGGCAGCATGCGCGTCTCGCCACCGGCGATCACCGGGTTGGCGAGGAACAGATCGCCGGCTTTCAGCTCGGTATCGAACGCGCGCATCTTCAGGGTGCCACCCGCCGTGGAGAACGAACCCGGCGCTTTGCCGCTGCCGTCACTGACCGGCAGGATGCTGGAGTTGTCCGTACCACCACCGCCGTCGAGTTTCAGGCCGAGCATGGCGTGCGCATCGAGGCCGAAGCCGACCGTGCCTTCGGTGTAGCCCGACTCGAATTTGCCGAGAAACCCCTGGCCCCACTCGATGTTGTCGTCCGTCTGCTGCAGGCGGTTGCGGTTCATGTAGTAGTTGCGGGCATTGAGGTTCAGGCTCGAGCCTTCGACGAAACCTTGCTGCTCGGCTTCGGCAGCATGGGCGGCGGGGGCAATCGTTGCGGCAATTGCAATGAACAGCGGGGTGAAGCGAACTGGGTAACGCACGTGCGGTAAAGCTCCTTGGGTCAACTGACACTTCAATGTCATGAGGTGCGGGATGTTTCCAGTTGTCAAAGACGTACCAGACAGCTTTCAGACCACAACGAAAAAAGGCCGCTGAAAATCAGCGGCCTGCAAGGACGACGGTTGAACGGGAAGAGCCAAACAACCGCGTCGAGGGAAACGTTGCGCAGTGCGCGACTCAGCTGTCTTTCTCGGAGGCTTGAGCCTGAGAATTTAAGGCCTGCGGGGCTTGCGTAGCGTCCTGAGCCTTGGCCATCACTTCTGCCTGATGCTGTTCGAATGCGTGAGCGCGAGCGGCGTTTTGCGCTACAAACGTCTGGGATTCTTCAGCCATCGCCATCGGCGACAGGATCAATGAGGACAAAACGAAAGCGCTGGCAATACCCATACTGTTGGACATCTTGAAAACCTTCTTGCTTGGCAAGTGCTGTTTGGTGCGGGCAAAGATAAGGTTGCCGGGCGTTGTGAAACAGCGTGATTTTCATAAATGACTGTTACAGCGGAAGCAAAGATCAACGGGTGATCATTCCAGGACTCGGCTTGGGAACACCTTGATGGAAGCTCTGTGTTCGGCTTTGGAGTGGAACGCGGAGCGTCCCGGGCTGCATTCCCACGCGGAGCGTGGGAACGATCGGGAGAGGGGTCAGACGGGGAGGTGGATTCCGAAGGTGTTCATCCCGCGATCACTGCGCACAAACACATCGCCGCCGTGCATTAACGCGATCGCCTTGACGATCGCCAGCCCCAACCCGTGATTGTTGCCACTGTTGCTGCGCGACGCATCGACCCGGTAGAAGCGCTCGAACAAGCGCGGTAAATGCTCGCTGGCAATCGGCGAACCGGGGTTGGCTACGCCGATGCTGACCTTATGTTCCTCGACCGCGATCTGCACCTCGATCACTTGTCCCGGCGCGGTGTGTTGCACTGCGTTGCTCAGTAGATTGATCAGGGCTCGGCGCAAGTGGGCGATCTCGATCTGCACCTGGGCATCGCCGCTGACGTGGACCTGGACCTGCGCATCCTCAAGGATGAAATCGAGGTATTCGAGGGTGGTCGCCACTTCATCGGCCAACGAAGTCGACGTCAGTTTGGTGGCCTTGCTGCCCTGATCGGCGCTGGCCAGGAACAGCATGTCGTTGATGATCGAGCGCAGGCGCTCCAGCTCTTCGAGGTTGGATTGCAGCACTTCGAAATAATGCTCGGCGGAGCGCCCGCGAGTCAGGGCGACCTGGGTCTGGCCGATCAGGTTGGTCAGCGGCGAGCGCAGTTCATGGGCGACGTCGGCGTTGAAGGATTCGAGCCGCGAATAGGCTTGCTCAACCCGCTCCAGCGTCGAGTTGAACGAGTCGACGAACTGCTCCAGTTCCGGCGGCAACGGCGACAGTCGCAGACGCCCGGCCCGCAACGGCGGTGCCAGCCGCTGGGCTTCGTGGGACAGTTTGATCAGCGGTTTGAGGCCGATTCGCGCCACCCAGTAACCCAACGCCGAGGCCAGCAGCACGCCGATCACCGCCAGACTCACCAGCGCGATCAGCAACTGATGCTGGGTCTGGTGAAAGGTCTCGGTGTCGATGCCGATCATGAAGCGCAGCGGGGGGCGTTGATCCTTGGCCGGCAGTTCGGTGAGCAGCACTTTCAGCGGATAGGGATGGTCGGGCAGTTGCAGATCGCGCATGCCCAGCGGGCCTTGGGCAAACGCGCGGATCAAGGCATTCGGCTCGCCAAACTCGTAGCCCGGATTGCCGCTGACCACCCAGAAACGGATGCGCTTGTCCTCTTCGCCGAGCAGCTTGAGCTTGGCGTTGATCTTCACCCAATGCTCGGGGGTGCCATAGCGGTTGAGCGCCGATTCCAGAACGCTGTAACGCGCATCGAGCTCCGCTTCCGGCAGCAGGCCCAGGCCTTTGTCCACTTGTTGATACAGCGCGCCGCCGATCAACAGAAACACCAGCAGCGCCACCAGCGTGAACATCCCGCTCAGGCGCAGGGCGATAGAGTTACTGGACACCACGGCTCTCCAGCACATAACCCATGCCCCGGATGGTGTGCAGCAGTTTCTCGTCGAACGGCCCGTCGAGCTTGGCGCGCAGGCGCTTGATCGCGACTTCGACCACGTTGGCGTCGCTGTCGAAATTAATGTCCCAGACCATTTCCGCAATCGCGGTTTTCGAGAGGATTTCACCCTGACGCCGGGCCAGCACGCTGAGCAGTGAAAACTCTTTCGCGGTCAGGTCCAGCCGAGTGCCGGCGCGGGTGGCCTTGCGGCTGATCAGATCGATCCACAGGTCGGCGATGCTCACCTGTACCGGTTCGTGGCCGCCGCTGCGGCGGGTCAGCGCTTGCAGGCGCGCCACCAGTTCGAGGAAGGAAAACGGTTTGCCGAGGTAATCGTCGGCGCCGTCGCGCAGGCCTCGGATCCGGTCTTCGACCCGCTCGCGGGCGGTGAGCATGATCACCGGCGTCTGCTTGCGCGCACGTAGCGCGCGCAATACGCCAAAGCCATCGAGGCCCGGCAGCATCACGTCGAGGACGATCACCGCGTAGTCGCTTTCCAGCGCCAGGTGCAGGCCCTCGACGCCGTCGCGGGCCCGATCCACGGTGTAACCCTGTTCCGTCAGGCCGCGGTGCAGGTAGTCCGCGGTTTTTTCTTCGTCTTCGATAATCAGAACGCGCATGACCCGCCTCAGTCTGTCGTTGCCAGCGCCGCGACGGGCGCAGGTTTGGGCTTGTGGAACAGCCGCTCGAGCCACAAGTATATGACCGGCGTGGTGAACAGCGTCAGCATCTGGCTGACCAGCAGGCCGCCCACCACAGCGATTCCCAGTGGCTGGCGCAGTTCGGCACCGGTGCCGTAACCGAGCATCAGCGGCAGGGCGCCAAGCAGCGCGGCGAGGGTGGTCATGATGATCGGCCGGAACCGCGTGATACACGCTTCGAAAATCGCATCCTGCGGCGATAGCCCGCGATGGCGCTGTGCTTCCAGGGCGAAGTCGATCATCAGGATGCCGTTTTTCTTGACGATACCGATCAGCAACACCAGCCCGATCAGCGCCATGATCGAAAAGTCCTGGCCGCAGATCCACAGCATGATCACCGCACCCAACCCCGCCGCCGGCAAGGTCGAGATGATCGTCAGCGGATGGACGAAGCTCTCGTAGAGCACGCCAAGGATGATGTACACCGCCACCAGCGCCGCGAGAATCAGCCACGGCTGACTTTTCAGCGAACTCTGGAACGCCTGGGCCGCACCCTGGAAGTTGCCGCTGATCGCGGTCGGCATGCCGATCTCGGCCTTGGCCTGATTCAGCAGAATCACCGCGTCGCCCAATGCCACGCCGGGCGCCAGGTTGAAGGACAGGTTGGCGGCCGGGAACATGCCGTCGTGGGCAATCGACAGTGGGCCGATGGTCGGCGCGTCGAACCGGGCCAGCGCCGACAGTGGCACCATTTCCCCGCTCAGCGGCGAGCGCAGGTAGAAATAGTTGAGGCTTTCGGCCTTGCCGCGCTGTTTGGTGTCCAGCTCCAGAATTACGTTGTACTGGTTGACCTGGGTCTGGAACTCGTTGATCTGCCGCTGGCCGAAGGCGTCGTACAGCGCCTCGTCTACATCACTCGCGGTCAGGCCGAAACGCGCGGCGGCGCTGCGGTCGATGCTGATATGGGTGATGCTGCCGCCCAGTTGCAGGTCGTTGGAGATGTCACGGAACGCCGGAATGCTGCGCAGTTTTTCGGTGAGTTTCTGGGTCCAGGTCGCGAGGGTCGGCCCGTCGTTGCTCTTGAGCACGTATTGGTACTGCGCACGGCTCGGGCCGGAGCTGAGGTTGATGTCCTGGCCGGCGCGCAGGTAAAGCACGATGCCTGGGACTTTCATCAGTTGCGGACGGATGCGGTCGATGAACTGGCTGGCCGAAACATCGCGGTCACCGCGTTTTTTCAGGGCGATCCAGAAGCGACCGTTGGCGATGGTCTGGTTGCTGCCGGACACACCGACCGAATGGGAAAACGCCTGCACGGCCGGGTCGGCGGCGACGATTTCGGCCATTGCCAGGTGTTTTTTCACCATGTCGCTGTAGGAAATATCGGCGGCGCCTTCGGTGGTGCCGAGGACGAAACCGGTGTCCTGCACCGGGAAGAAACCCTTGGGGATAAACACGTAGCCGCCAATCGCCAGCGCGACGGAAATGCCGAACACGCCGATCATCAATTTCTGGTGAGCGAGGGCGCGGCGCAGGCCTTTTTCGTACCAGCTGAGCAGGCGTTCGCTGAAGCCCGGTTTGTCATGGGCGTGATGCACCGGTTTGCGCATGAACAGCGCCGCCAGCGTCGGCGCCAACGTCAACGACACCACCACGGAAATCATGATGGTCGAGGTGGCCGTCAGGGCGAATTCCTTGAACAGCCGCCCGACCACGCCGCCCATGAACAGCAACGGAATGAACGCCGCCACCAGCGAGAAACTGATCGACACCACGGTGAAACCGATCTCGCCGGCGCCCTTGATCGCGGCGTCGCGCATGCTGTCGCCGGCCTCGAGGTGACGGTGAATGTTTTCCACCACCACGATGGCATCGTCGACCACGAAGCCCACGGCCACCACGATGGCCACGAGGGTCAGGTTGTTCAGGCTGAAACCGAGCAAATACATCAAGGCGAAACTGGCGGTCAGCGACACGCCGAGCACCGCCGAGACAATCATCGTCGCCGACAACTGGCGCAGGAACAGCGCCATGACCGCCACCACCAGCAGGATCGCGATCAGCAGGGTGATTTCCACTTCATGCAGCGAGGCGCGGATGGTCTGGGTGCGGTCGATCAGGGTTTTGACCTGCACCGAGGCCGGCAGCATGGCTTCGAGGCCGGGCAGGGCGGCCTGAATCCGGTCTACGGTTTCGACGATGTTGGCGCCGGGCTGGCGGGAGATCACCAGGTTCACGCCCGGCCGATCACCGGCCCAGGCCTGCACGTAGGCATCTTCCGAACCGTTGACGACTTTCGCGACATCCTTGAGGTGAACCGGGGCGCCGTCCTTGTAGGAAACGATGAGCTGGCTGTATTCCTCGGGGTGGAACAACTGGTCGTTGGTCGACAACGTGGAAATGCTCGATTCGCCGTACAGCGCGCCCTTGGCGAGGTTGAGGCTGGTCTGCTGGATCGCCACACGAATGTCGGCGAGGGTCAGGCCGATGGCCGCCAGTTTGTCGGCCGAGGCCTGCACGCGGATTGCCGGACGTTGCTGACCGGTGATGTTGATCTGGCCTACACCGTCGATCTGACTGATCTGACGCGCAAGGAGGGTTTCCACCAGGTCGCTGAGTTCAGTGCCGGGCATTTGCGTGGAGCTGACGCTGAGGATCAGCACCGGGCTGTCGGCCGGGTTGACCTTCTTCCAGGTCGGCAGGGTCGGCATGTCTTTCGGCAGTTTGCCCGCGGCGGTGTTGATCGCGGCCTGCACTTCCTGGGCGGCGGTGTCGATGCTCTTGTCGAGGGTGAATTGCAGGGTCAGCAACGTGGAGCCCAGCGCACTGCTGGAGGTCATCTGGGTCATGCCGGGGATGGCGCTGAATTGCACCTCCAGCGGCGTGGCCACGGATGAAGCCATGGTGTCGGGGCTGGCGCCGGGCAGTTGGGCGGAGACCTGGATCGTCGGAAATTCCGCTTCCGGCAGTGGGGCAATCGGCAGGCGCGGGAAGGCAATCACCCCGACCAGCACCAGCGCGATGGTCAGCAGAATCGTCGCCACCGGGTGATCGATGCACCAGGTCGAAACGCCTTTGTGCTGCTTCATGGCTTGGGCTCCGCTTGCACCACCTGCGGCGGTTCGCTCATGACCTGCACGGTCGAACCGGGCTTGAGCCGCGACTGGCCATCACTGACCAATACGTCGCCGGGCTTCACGCCTTTGATGATGTCCTGGCCGCTGCCCTGGTAAACCATTTGCACCTGCACCGCTTCAACCTTGTCGCCGTTGACCCTGTACACGAAGTGTTGATCGAGGCCGCGTTGTACGACGGTGGGCGGAACCACCAGCGCATCTTTATCCAGCGCTGTCTGAATCTTTACCGTCACCAGCAGGCCCGGCCAGAGTTTCTGGTTGGGGTTGTCGAACTCGGCCTTGGCGCGGATGGTGCCGGTGTTGGCGTTGATCTGATTGTCGATCAGGGTCAGGTGACCTTCGCCGAGCAGATTGCCGGTTTCGCCATCGGTGTCGGCGCCGATGTAGGCCTTGACCAGTGCGCGCTGCGGGTCGCTGATCAGGCCTTGCAGGGTTGGCAGCATTTGCTGGGGCAGGGAAAACTCGACGGCGATCGGGTCGATCTGGGTCACGGTGAACAGACCCTGGGTGTCGGTCATGCGCAGGAAGTTGCCTTCGTCGACCGTACGAATGCCAACGCGGCCGGTGACCGGGGAGCGAATCTGGGTGTAGGAAAGTTGTACCTGTGCCGCGTCAATCGAAGCCTGATTGCCCTGGGCGGTGGCCTTGAGCTGGTTGACCAGTGCCTGTTGCTGGTCGTAGGTCTGCTTCGATACACCGTCGTCGACGCTGAGCAGTTTGTAGCGCTTGAGGTTGACCAGCGCCACTTGCAGTTGTGCCTGGCTTTCGCCCAGTTGTGCGCGGGCCTGGTCGAGGCTGGCGCGGATCGAGCGGTCGTCGATGGTGGCGAGCAGGTCGCCCTGTTTCACCAGTTGCCCCTCTTTGACCAGGAGCTTGGTGAGGATGCCGTCGATCTGTGGGCGCACTACGACGCTGTGCAGTGAGAGGACCGAGCCGATGCCGCTGGTGTAGCGGGGGACGTCTTTTTCGCTGACGGCGACGACTCTGACCGGGATGGCGGTGGGGGCTGCCAGTTTGGCCGGGGCGGGTTTGTATGCGTACCACAGACCTGCGGCTGCGAGGGCGATCAACAGGGTGGCGAGCAGGGCCTTTTTCTTCTGGATTTGCATGCTTGTGGGGCGCCAGGGGGACGGGGTTTGGGCAGGTTTTGTCTTTATAAACTTGTTTGGGGGTCAGGAGGGTGACGGCTGGCTGACGGCGCTGTCAGTTTCGGCTTTTGACTTGGCGGCCTTTGGGCCGGCCAGGCTTTGGATGTTCTTTGTGAATATCCGTTTCTTCGGGTGCTGCGGCTGGCGGTTCCGCCCTTACGGCGGGTCACTTTGGCAAACGCCGGAATGCCGGCCCAGCCCAAAGTAACCAAAGGGCTTGGCCCCTGCGTTCGGCGCCTCGCTGTGGCTCGGCGTTCCTTCGTTACGGGATTCATCCGGGGGCATCGCCTACGGTTTGCTTCGCTGCACCTCCTCTCGATGCATGCGGCTTCGCCGCACGGTCGCTGCGCTCCCACCCCCGGATAAATCCCTCCACTCAGCCTGCCGATGGGGCCGGCAGGTCAAGAGCGGTACTCGAGCTAACGCTCATTGTGTTGAGTGGTGGGAAGCGAGAAGCAAATGCGGACTGCTTTTGCTTTGATCGTTCCCACGCTCCGCGTGGGAATGCCGCTCGGGACGCTCCGCGTTCCATTTTCGGATGTTTGGAAACGTGTCGGGTGTACCGATTGTTTTGATCGTTCCCACGCTCCGCGTGGGAATGCCGCCCGGGACGCTCCGCGTTCCATTTTCGAATGTTTAAAAGTTGTGTCTGTTTCGGCGATCCTTCCCACAACGTTTTCAGGTTGTCCGTCGGAAGTGCGCTCTCTAGTCTCTGGCTGTCGCTGCCAATCCAGCGAACAGGCGTGGAAACCTGATTTCAAGTAGTTGCAAAGCATCTCCCCGTAATCGTTGCCGATGTCTTCTTTCGTCTGCAAACTGCGTCGCGGCGGCTGTGCGCAGGCAGACTTCGGTCTGGCCGGTTGCCTACTTATCGGTTTTCCACCCTGCGTACAGCTGCCACCTCTTGTCGTGTGGAAACGACAAGGGATGGCTCCATAGCCAAGTAGGAGTTTTTCATGGACAAACTGATACCCGACCCACCCCTCGAATCACCCACCCCACTCGAAGAGGCCATGCGCGCCGAAGACCTCGCCCGTAACCGCGAAGCCATCAAACGCGCCCTCGACTACTACCTCTGCCCCAACCCCACCAAACCGCGCCCGAGCACGATGTATATGGTCACTCCCAACGTCGACACCGAAAGCCTGCTGGCCAATGCCTGCGAGTCCCTGGCGTCGGCCAGTACCATCGCCAGCAATTTCGCCAATGAGCTTTCGGGCCCGCAGCGCAGTACGGCACTGGGAATCCAGCAGATCGTCATGCTGGCCGAGCTGGCGGTGAACCGGGCGCTGGATCGGGTTGATCCGCAAACGTGATCCGCTAGTCGAAGAGTCCCGAAAAGGAACCGGTCGTACCCTTTTTGGGGCTCTTTAAAGTCCGCTCACGCAGGTATACTGCGCGCTTTCGCGGCTCGTCCACCGGGCCGGACTTTTTTGCTTCGCGGAGCTTTCATGACTTCCCCAATCGACAACGCTGTGAGCGATGTCCCGGCAGAGCTGGCCGAGGCCGGCGAATCCAAGCCAACCATTCCTGCGTTCAAGTTTCCGTTCAAGCCAGGTGAGCTGGCGGCGGCTAAAGCGGCCAAGCAGCCGCAATTCAAGGGCAAGGACGGTGATCGTCACGCCAAGATTCCGGGTGTGGCGCCTTCGGGTACTCGCCGTTCGATGGGCAAGCGCTGATTCATTCCCGCCTCGGCCATCACTGTGATTTTCGGTCACAGTGATGGCTAATTGCTCAGTTCCTGAGCCAGATCAACGTTTAACCAGTGAGTGCGCTTAGAGTCAGCAGCCCTGCCGACTCTTTCCAATAAAACGAGCGCGCTTTCCATGAAGATCAATCTCCCGGTGACCGGGCGCAATGTCGATGTTGCGCCGGATGCGAACATTCTCTCGACCACCGATCTGACCAGCGCGATCACCTACGCCAACGACGACTTCATCAGGATCAGCGGTTACAGCCGCGACGAGCTGCTGGGTGCGCCGCACAATTTGCTGCGTCATCCGGGCATGCCGGCGCAGGCGTTTGCCCATATGTGGCAGACGCTCAAGGGTGGGCGGTCGTGGATGGGGCTGGTGAAGAATCGTTGCAAGAACGGTGATCATTACTGGGTCAGTGCCTATGTCACGCCGGTCACGCAGAACGGTGCGGCGGTGGAGTATCAGTCGGTGCGCACGCGGCCGGATGCGCGGCAGATTGCGGCGGCGGAGCGGGCGTATGCGCAGTTGCGCGAGGGGCGGATGGCGCGGTGGCAGTGGCTGCCGAGCCTGAGTTTGCGGGCGAAGATCATGGCGTTGACCAGTTCGGTGCTGGCGCTGGTGCTGGGGATTGAAGCCTGGCTGCGGCCGGAGTCTCTGGGCATCGAAGCCGCTGCGCTGGTAGCCGGCAGTGGTGCGTGTGCGCTGGGCGTGGGTTGGTTATTGCGGCCGCTGGAGCGTCTGACCGAGCGTGCGCGGTTGATTGCCGACAACCCCTTGAGCCAGGGCATTTATACCGGGCGGCGGGATCAGTTCGGGCAGATCGAGTTTGCCTTGCAGATGCTTGAAGCGCAGGTCGGCGCGGTGGTGGGGCGGATCGGCGATGCGTCGCAGCGGCTGGCCGGGCATGCGGCGCAATTGGTGGATCATCTGCACAGCAGTCACACCAGCACCTTGGCGCAGCAGGCGGAAACCGATCAGGTGGCGGCGGCGATTCATCAGATGGCGGCCAGTGTGGCCGAGGTGGCCAGCCATGCGCAGCAGGCGTCGGTGGCGGCGGATATGGCGGGGACGGAAACCCGTGAGGGTCATCTGCTGGTGGGCGAGAGTCGCAGTGCGGTGTTGCGGCTGGCCGAGGAGTTGGGGCGGGCGACCGAGGTGATTCATCAGCTCGAAGGCCACAGCAGCGAGATTTCCGGGGTGCTGGAGGTGATTCGCAGCATCGCCGAGCAGACCAATCTGCTGGCGCTCAACGCCGCAATCGAAGCGGCGCGGGCCGGGGATGCCGGGCGTGGGTTTGCGGTGGTCGCTGATGAGGTGCGTGGCCTGGCCCAGCGCACTCAGCAGTCGACCAATGAGATTCAAAGGATGATCAGCACCCTGCAAAACGGCGCGCGGGATGCGGTGCTGGTGATGCAGCAGAGCAGCGAGCATGTGGATAACAGCGTCGAACAGGCGCAGCGTGCGGCCCGGGCCCTGGACGGGATCAGCGGGCGGGTCGAGCAGATTACCGAGATGAGTCTGCAGATTGCGGCAGCGGTTGAAGAACAGAGTGCGGTGAGTGAGGACATTAACCGCAACATCGTCAGTATTCGCACGGCGTGTGAGTTGACGGTGGATGAGGGGCGCCAGAGCCAGCTCAACTCACAGGATGTGGCGGGGCTGGCGGGGGATTTGCGTTCGCTGGCGCGGGAATTCTGGGGGCGGCGGCAGGGCGCTCAGGCTGCTCGCAACGAGATGAACGCGTAGGTCTGCGGCGGTTCGGACACCACTTGTGCCCCGGCCGCCCGTACTTGCCCGGCGATGTCGTCGCCGGAGACATGGAACAGCCATTCACTGGAAACTTCGCTCAATGGCTGCGCCGTGACCTGATCGATCACCGAGGCAAACGCGCCCATGTCCGGCAGATACGCGGTAAACCCGTCGCCCTTGAGCGCGGTGGTGCGGATGCCGAGCAGGCCGCAGATCACGTCCTTGGTCTGGATGTCATCCCGATCGGCCTGACGGGAGCGCTGGATCAGCGTCACCAGTTCCTGATCCACCAGTTCGCCGCCGACGATCAACTGCGGCCCTTGCTCCCACGATTCTGGCGGGCAGTCCTTGGCGGCAGGGTTCAGCGGGATGTGCGGATTGATTTCGGCGGGATAAATGCGGCACACCAGCGGTCGGCGCTCGTAGATGCGGCACAGCTTGTCTTCGTCAAGATTCCGGCAGGGACCGACGTTGTAGGCGGCGAAAGTGATCGCCACATGGGCGTCGGACATTCCGCTGCGTACTACCGCCGAACGCCGCTGAGCGTGTTCACGCTGCTGTTCCGGCAGGCCCAGGCCGTTGGCAAGAAACGCCTCCACCAGCACGATCACCTGACCGCCGTCAGCCGCCCACATGCGGGCTTCGGCCAGGGTCAGGGGCACATGATGATCGGTGCAGCATTTGCCGCAACCTACGCAGGAAAAGGTCGTATTCATTGAGCGGGCAATCTTCAATCAGGGTATGAATCGGCGACATAAAGCCGCCGTACAGGCCCGGAGTGAAGCAAGTTGTGCGCCATTCGCTCAGGGTTTGGCGGTGGGGCGGATCGAGTCCCATTCGGTGACGAACGCGGTTTTGGACTTTTTGTTGTACAGGCACAGCTCGGTGCCTTGCTGGCCCTTCATGTGTTTTTGCGGGTACTGGCCTTGCAGCAACAGCGCCGTGTAGCCGACACGGTCATCGAATTGCGCGGCGTTGCCGACCGGTTTGGCGTTTTTCAGGCCGCTGGCCTTGGTGCAGCTGGCGAGCACGGTTTTGTCGTAGGCCGCCCAGGCGTCGGGGCTGGAGGCGTGGGCCAACGGGGCGATGAGGCAAAGTACGGAGAGGGCGAGGCGTTTCATGGTTCGGGCATCCTTGGAAGTTGATCGCCAAGGTTGGAGTATGCCGCAGGATTTTAGTTTGTCAGTCCGGCACCCATTCCCGGCGAACCACATACATTCCAGACATTTCGTACAAGCGTTGCGCTCGCCGGTTGTCTTCCAGCACCTTCAGATCGACAAACCCTTCACGCCGATCCTGAAACGCCTTGAACGCATGAAGCAGCAACGCCCGACCCAATCCACGTCCCTGGGCGCGAGGGTGCACCACCAGATTCTTGATGTAGGAACTGGTCCAGCATTGCGCCACGCCAATGACGCCTTCGGCATCGCTGGCGATGAAACACAGTGCCGGATCGTATTCCGGATCGTTTTCGAACTGCTGTTGCCAGACGCCCAGCGCCGGCACCCGACCACCGCCTTCGCGGTAGCCGATCTGCATCAGTTCATGCACGGCGGATGCGCGTTCGGCGCTGTAAGTCGTGAGTTCGATGCCGTTCGGCCATTCGATGGTCGGCACGTCCTGGCTCAGGTCGCGCCGCATCAGAAAACAGAACGTCTCGCTCAAGACTCAGTGACCCTGGGCTGCGACGTGTTTGGCCGCTTCGATCAGGCAGTGGGTCAGCTCGGGCGAGGAGAACTTGGTCAGCACGCCGTTGGCCCCGGCGAGGCGAGCCTTTTCGCTGTTCATCGCGCTGTCCAGCGAGGTGTGCAGCAGCACGTAGAGGTGGGCGAAGTCCGGGGTTTCGCGCAGGGTACGGGTGAAGGCGTAACCGTCCATCTCGGACATTTCGATGTCGGAGACGATCAGGTTGATTTGCTGCGCCGTGCCTTGCAGGTCCAGCAGGCAGTCGATGGCTTCCTTGGCGCTGCGCGCGGTGTGGCATTGCAGGCCGAGGTTGCGCAGGGTGTGCACCGATTGCTGCAGCGCCACCTGGCTGTCGTCGACCACCAGAATCCGCGCGTTGCCCAGCACTTCGGCGTCTTCCATGCTCAGCTCGGTCGGGGCCATTTCGATCTGCGCCGGGGCGATGCCGTGGATGACTTTTTCAATGTCCAGCACCTGCACCAGCGTGCCGTCCACCGAAGTCACGCCGGTAATGTAGGCGCGCGAACCGCCGGAACCGAACGGCGGCGGTTTGATGTCGGTGGTCAGGCAATGCACGATCTTGCTCACCGCCTGCACATGCAGACCCTGTTTCGAACGGCTGACGTCAGTGACGATCAGGCAGCCGCCGTTCGGGTCTTCCAGCGGCCGCTCGCCGATGGCGCGGCTCAGGTCGATCACCGACAGTGAAGCACCGCGCAGGGTGGCGATGCCTTTGACGTGCGGGTGCGACTCCGGCAGCTTGGTCAGCGGCGGGCAGGGGATGATTTCACTGACCTTCAGCAGGTTGATCGCCATCAGCTTGCCGCTGCGCAAGGTAAACAGCAGAAGCGAAAGTGAATCTGCGCGGGCTTTGTTGGAAGACATAAAAACCTTCTGTGGAGAAAGGTGGGTGGGCGAGGGTGGCAGTCGCCAGAAACTATTGATGCCGGGTTATCGGCGTCAAAAGGTTGGGCTTTAGGTTAGTTGTCGGGTGGCGTTCCGATGAAGGAGCTTTTGAGCTTGAAGCACATTTCAGCTTTTCATCCCCAACCGCTTCGCCATCCGCCCCAGATTCGCCCGGTCCAGCCCCAGCTCCCGCGCCGCACTGGCCCAGTTGTCCCGATTGCGCTCAAGCGCTGCACTGATCAACTGCCGCTGATACTGCTCGGTGGCGGTGCGCAGGTCGCCGCTGATCAATGGCAGAGCGGCAGTCGCTTCGGACGGCGCCGATGAGTTATCCACAACCTCGCGCGGCAGATCGAGATCCAGCGCACTGAGGCTGAGAATCTTCGGCCGCACCTTGCAGTTGCCCAGCGCCTTCAGTGCGCTGCGTCCGATCAAGTGTTCCAGTTCCCGCACGTTGCCCGGCCAGGTGTAAGCCAGCAGTGCTTCCTGGGCGTCGCTGTTCAGGCGCAGGCTGTTGAGGCCCATGCGCGAGCGGTTCTGTTCCAGGAAATAACCGCTGAGCAACAACACATCGCGGCCCCGGTCACGCAGCGCCGGCACTCGCAACGGGTAGACGCTGAGGCGATGGTAGAAGTCGGCGCGGTAGCGGCCGCTGCGCACTTCTTCGGCCAGGTCGCGGTTGGTCGCGGCGATCAGGCGCACGTCGACCTGATGTTCCTTGTCCGAACCCAGACGCTGCAACTGACCACTCTGCAAAACCCGCAACAGCTTGGCCTGGACGGTCAGCGACAACTCGCCGACCTCATCGAGAAACAGCGTGCCACCGTTGGCCAGTTCGAACTTGCCGCGCCGGTCGCTGGTGGCGCCAGTGAAGGCGCCGCGCACGTGGCCGAACAGTTCGCTTTCCACCAGCGTGTCCGGCAGGGCCGCGCAGTTGAGGCTGATGATCGGTTTGTCGGCGCGCTTGGAGGCAGCGTGGATCGCCTGGGCCACCAGTTCCTTGCCGACTCCGGTTTCGCCAGTGATCAACACGGTCAGGTCGCTGCCGCCGACCAGATTGATTTCTTCCACCAGTCGTTTATGCGCCTTGCTCTGGCCGATCATTTCGCGGTTCTGCTGGCCGCTGGCCTGGCGATAGACCTCGGCGCGCTGGTGTTCGTCTTCGGCGCGGATCGCCAGACGTTCGATGCGTTCGGCGGCATTCACAGTGGCCGATGCGAGACTGGCGAAGGCTTGCAAGGCATCGAGTTCGATAGGTTCGAAGCGTTCGGGGTCGAGGGCGTCGAGGGTAATCAGGCCCCAGAGTTTTTCATCGACGAACAACGGACAGCCGAGGCAGTCGTGAACTTCGAGGTGGTCGTCGAGACCGTCGACCAGTCCGTCGTACGGATCGGGCAGATCGCTGTCGGCGGCAAAACGGGTCGGTCCTTCACCGGCCAGCAGCACTTCAAAGCGCGGGTGTTCGCTGACCTTGAAGCGGCGACCGAGGGTGTCGGTACTCAAACCGTCCACGGCCAGCGGCACCAGCCATTCACCATCTAGGCGCAGCAGTGCGGCGGCATCGCAGGGCAGCAGGGCGCGCATGGCTTCGAGCAGGCGTCGATAGCGCTCGCCTTCGGGCAGTTCGCGGGACAGGTCGGAGACCAGTGGGAGCAGGGCGGTGAGCAATGATTTGGCGGACATGGGCTTGTAGTCAAAGAGACACGTTGTAGTCGAAGCGACTATAGAGTGGCTTGTGTCGATCTGACTACATAATTTTCAAGCTATTGATTTATATGAAAAAAATAATTGGCACGAATACTGGAATGAACAAGGCACTTTTAGAGAAAGCTCAGGAGTCACCCTTATGCTTAGCGTCCAGGATCGTGCCATCGTCAAATCCACAGTACCTCTGCTGGAAAGCGGCGGTGAAGCGCTGATCACGCATTTCTACCGCATGATGCTCTCCGAGTACCCGGAGGTTCGCCCGCTGTTCAACCAGGCTCACCAAGCCAGCGGTGACCAGCCTCGCGCCCTGGCCAACGGCGTGTTGATGTACGCCCGTCACATCGATCAACTCGACCAGTTGGGCGATCTGGTGGCCAAGATCATCAACAAGCACGTTGCGCTGCAAATCCTGCCGGAGCACTACCCGATCGTTGGCACCTGCCTGCTGCGCGCCATCTCCGAAGTGCTCGGCGAAGAAATCGCCACCCCGCAAGTGATGAGTGCCTGGGGCGCGGCCTACGGTCAGTTGGCCGAGATCCTGATCGGCGCCGAAACCGCCATTTATGACCAGAAAGAGCAAGCCGTCGGCGGCTGGCGCGGGGCGCGGGAGTTCATTGTCGCGGCCAAGGTCGAGGAGAGTGCGGAAATCACCTCGTTCTACTTCGAACCGGCGGACAAGGGCCCGATTCTCGCAGCCGAGCCAGGCCAATACATCGGCATGAAGCTGATCCTCGACGGCGAAGAAATCCGCCGCAACTACTCGCTGTCGGCCCTGGCCAACAAAGGCCAGTACCGCATCAGCGTCAAGCGTGAACCGGGTGGTCGAGCTTCCAATTATTTGCACGATCAGTTGCATGTCGGTTCCAGCATCCAACTGTTCCCGCCATCGGGCGAATTCACCCTGACCGCCAGTGATAAACCGCTGGTGCTAATCAGCGGCGGCGTCGGTATCACGCCGACGCTGGCGATGCTGGAAGCGGCGCTGGAAACCGAGCGTCCGGTGTACTTCATTCACAGTGCGCGCAACGGCAGCGTGCATGCGTTCCGTGACTGGATCGACGGGCTGGCCGCGCGCCATCCGCAGCTCAAGCGCTTCTATTGCTACGCCGAAGATGACGGCGTGAGCCCGGCGGCGGACAAGGTCGGGTTGTTGAGCGAGGAGCAACTGGGCGAGTGGCTGCCGGCGGAGCGTGATGTGGACGCTTACTTCCTTGGGCCGAAAGGTTTCATGGGGGCGATCAAGCGTCACCTGAAGGCACTGGGTGTGCCGGAGAAGCAGAGCCGGTATGAGTTCTTCGGGCCGGCTGCTGCTCTGGAATAATCCGGAACCGGGTTGCCCTCATTCGCGAGCAGGCTCGCTCCCACATTGAAATGCATTCAAATATGGGAGCGAGCCTACTCGCGATTGGCCGTTACACGGCCCTGATTCTTAAATTCTGTTTAAAGGTTAATCGTTTCTTAACCGGTTTATCGTTTATTCACCGATGCTGATGATAGGCGCTCGTTCGTTTACATGATCAGGATCGTCCCCATGTCGCACTTCGCCTCTTCCCGTCGTTTCAGCCTGGCCACTTTGGGCCTGTCGGTTGTCTTGCTGTCCAGTCCATTCGCGTTCGCCGAATCCGCGTTGATCCAGCCGCAGACCCTGATCGTCGATCAGAGCCTGCCCAAGGCCAAGCGTGATGCGATGGAACTGGCGGCGCGGCGTTATGGCAGTTTCTGGAACACGGGCGAAGAGGCGTTGGCCACCGCTGCCCTGTCGCCGCAGTTCGTCGACAAGACCCCGCCGGAAGGCCGGGTACAGGGGCCGACCGGGCCGCTGCTGGCGTCGAAGTTCTTTCGCACGGCGGTGCCGGACTTGAGCTGCGAGATCGAGCAAATGATCGTCGCCGGGGATCGCGTGGTGGTGCACCTGCACTTTCGCGGGCATTTCACCGGCACGTTCAAGGCTCTCAAAGGGCAGGGCCAGCGTGTAGACTTCCGGGCAACCGATATTTATCAGATCGACAACGGTCGCATCGCGGCCAATTGGCATATCGAAGACAACATCAGCCTGATGGCGCAACTGCAAGCGCAGCCGCCGGCCAGCTGAACCATGGACATGAAAGGGAAACGCGATGAGCGAGGAAACGATTCGATTGGGACGTGAGCGGCGCTATCTGGTGTTGCTGGGCATCATCTGCCTGGCGCTGATCGGCGGCGCGCTGTACATGCAGATCGTGCTGGGCGAGGCGCCGTGCCCGCTGTGCATCCTGCAGCGTTATGCGTTACTGCTGATTGCGTTGTTCGCGTTCATCGGCGCGGCCATGCGCACCCGGCGCAGCATCACCGTGTTCGAGGTGCTGGTGGTGATTTGTGCCATCGCCGGCGCTGGTGTCGCCGGGCATCACGTGTACACCCAGTTCTATCCGGCGGTGAGCTGCGGCATCGATGTGTTGCAGCCGATCGTCGATGACCTGCCGCTGGCGAAGATCTTCCCGCTGGGCTTCCAGGTCGACGGTTTCTGCTCGACGCCGTACCCGCCGATCCTCGGCCTGTCGCTGGCGCAATGGGCGCTGGTGGCCTTCGTGCTGGTGGTGATCCTGGTGCCGCTGCTGACCTCGCGTAACCGAAAAGCGTTGCGCTGAATCAACTTTTCGGCGCGTGCGCCGATAAACCAAACGCCTCGATTTGCGGTGACGCAGATCGAGGCGTTTTGCATTTCAGGGTCTGTGTGAAAACACCGTGACGAACGGCAAGGAAGGGTGCGACAGGTGTGCGACATGTTGTCACACACGCCCTGTCGCAGCGCGTTTCACAGGTCCGGATTGGAGTGCTGTTACAAAAAAGGATTGGTCTGTTTCAGCGTTTTTCTGTTTTTGCACGCGTGTGCCGGATCAGGCAGTTTTAACAGACTCGGGCAGATGGCCAAAAGCCTTGGCATATCGGGCTTTGCGCGGATCGCGCCGTGGGAAAAAGCTTTCGGAGCTGTCTGAACTGAGGCCGATAGGCCTACATTTTTTGGTGTTTTTGTTGAGAATCGATTTCGATAACATGGGTCACTTTTGCAAAAAAAGCGATGGATTGTTGCTCAGAGCGATAAAAATTATTTCGGGATAAGACATGGTGTATAGGGCGCTACCTATCTACAATCGCCCGCACTGAATTCCCGGCACTGTTCAGCCTTTATTAAGGAGGCGAGCAGGAAGTCGGGTGTCGGGCAGCCGAGAGGCTTGCGAGACACCCAGGTGTCGGTGCCTTTCCAACTTTCCGCACCAAATGGAATTGGTCTGTAACAAGGCCTTTGACCACGAATTCGAATAAGAACTGACCGCTGTCCCAGGTTTTGTCGAGCGTCTGACGCGCGACGGGCGGCCCTTATTCAATCCAAAGAAAATGCCAACCCTTGGCAGGGTGAAGTGTTGGCGATCAAAACCCAACTGCATTGCGCAAGCTGCTTTAGAGGTCGTGAGATGAGTAAAAACAGGTACCCCAGATTACTAGGCCTAGTGCCGCTGCTCGGCACGTTGTTGCTGGGAGGCTGCAACATGACCTTGCTCAATCCAACGGGCCAGGTCGGCCTGGAACAGCGCAACCTGATCATCACCGCCACGCTGCTGATGCTGTTGGTCGTTGTGCCGGTCATCGTCATGACCTTCCTGTTCGCCTGGAAGTACCGCGCCTCCAACAAGAACGCCGTCTACACCCCGAAATGGTCGCACTCGACCAAGATCGAAGTGGCAGTCTGGACCATCCCGGTCCTGATCATCATTGCCCTGGGTTACATCACCTACAAGTCGACCCACTCGCTGGATCCGTATCGTCCGATCGAATCCGACGTCAAGCCGGTGACCATCGAAGTGGTCGCGCTGGACTGGAAGTGGCTGTTCATCTACCCGGAACAAGGCATCGCCACGGTCAACAAGATCGTGTTCCCGGCGCACACGCCAGTTAACTTCCGGATCACTTCGGACGCGGTGATGAACTCGTTCTTCATCCCGGGCCTGGGCGGCCAGATCTACGCGATGGCGGGCATGACCACCAAGCTGCACCTGATCGCTGACCGCAACGCTGAAATGGACGGTATCTCCGCCAACTACAGCGGCGCTGGTTTCACCGGTATGAAATTCAAAGCGATCGCAACTTCTCAGGAAGATTTCGTCGCCTGGGTAAGTGAAGTCAAAAAGGCACCTAAACAGCTTGAAGCCGCTGAATACGCAGCCCTTGCCAAGCCAAGCCAGAACAATCCAGTCGAGCTCTACTCCTCGGTCACGCCGAACCTGTTCCAGACCATCGTCGACAAGTACGAAGGCATGAAACCAGGCAAGCCGCTGAAGCACGAGAAGAAAGAGAAAGAAGTGGCGGCAACGGATATGGACTCGAATTCGCATTCAGCTGCCGGGGCAGAGGAGTAAACGATGTTTGGTAAATTAAGTTGGGAAGCGATCCCTTTCCACGAGCCGATCGTGATGGTCACCATCTCGATGATCGCGCTCGGTGGTCTGGCGTTGTTCGCTGCAATCACCTACTTCAAGAAGTGGACTTACCTGTGGACCGAGTGGCTGACGTCGGTCGACCACAAGAAAATCGGCGTGATGTACATCATCGTCGCCATGGTCATGCTGCTGCGCGGTTTTGCCGACGCCATCATGATGCGTACCCAGCTGGCCATGGCCACCGAGGGTTCGCCTGGCTACCTGCCACCTGAACACTATGACCAGATCTTCACCGCTCACGGTGTGATCATGATCATCTTCATGGCGATGCCATTCTTCACCGGCCTGATGAACCTTGCAGTGCCGCTGCAGATCGGCGCGCGTGACGTTGCGTTCCCGTTCCTGAACTCCCTGAGCTTCTGGCTGCTGGTGTCCGGCGTCGTGCTGATCAACCTGTCCCTGGGCGTCGGCGAATTCGCCAAGACCGGCTGGGTTGCCTATCCACCGCTGTCGGGTCTGCAATACAGCCCTGGCGTGGGGATGGACTACTACATCTGGGCGCTACAGCTATCGGGTCTGGGTACAACGTTAACGGGGGTTAACTTCCTCGCGACCGTGCTGAAAATGCGTACCCCTGGCATGAAACTGATGGACATGCCGATCTTCACCTGGACCTGCACCTGGGCAAACGTTCTGATCGTGGCTTCGTTCCCGATCCTGACCGCTACCCTGGCACTGCTGACCCTTGACCGTTACATGGATTTCCACATTTTCACCAATGAACTTGGTGGCAATCCAATGATGTACGTCAACCTGTTCTGGGCATGGGGCCACCCTGAGGTTTACATCCTGATCCTGCCGGCATTCGGCATTTTCTCGGAAGTCATCTCGGCCTTCACCGGCAAGAAACTGTTCGGCCACCACTCGATGATCTACGCCTCGGGCGCGATCTCGGTACTGGGCTTCATGGTTTGGCTGCACCACTTCTTCACCATGGGTTCGGGTGCCAGCGTCAACGCCTTCTTCGGTCTGGCGACGATGCTGATTTCCATCCCGACGGGTGTGAAACTGTTCAACTGGCTGTTCACCATCTACCAGGGCCGTCTGCGCTTCACCAGCCAGGTGCTGTGGACCCTGGGCTTCATGGTGACCTTCGCCATCGGCGGCATGACCGGCGTACTGCTGGCCATCCCGGGTGCTGACTTCGTTCTGCACAACAGCCTGTTCGTGATCGCTCACTTCCACAACGTGATCATCGGCGGTGCGGTATTCGGCTACATCGCAGGTTTCGGCTTCTACTTCCCGAAAGCGTTCGGCTTCAAGCTGCACGAAGGCTGGGGTAAAGCAGCGTTCTGGTTCTGGATCTCGGGCTTCTTCGTCGCGTTCATGCCGCTCTACGCTCTGGGCTTCATGGGCATGACCCGTCGTCTGAACGCCACCACCAACCCTGAGTGGGTACCGTACCTGTACGTTGCCATGTTCGGTGCGGTGATGATCGCTGTGGGTATCGCCTGCCAGCTGATCCAGCTGTACGTGTCGGTGCGTGACCGCAACAAGCCGGAAAACATGTGCGAACACGGTGACCCGTGGAATGCCCATACCCTGGAATGGTCGACCTCGTCGCCACCTCCGTTCTACAACTTCGCTGTACTGCCAAAGGCAGACTGCATCGATCCGTTCACCGAGGCCAAGGAAAACGGTACCGCGTACAAGGCCCCGGCCAAGTACGAACCGATCCACATGCCGAACAACACTGCCACTGGCGTGGTGATGGGCGCACTGCTGACCGTGTTCGGTTTCGCGATGATCTGGCACATCTGGTGGTTGGCGATCGCCAGCCTGGCCGGCACTGTCATCTACTTCGTGATCCACGCAGCACGTGACGATCAGGGCTACATGGTGCCGGTTGAAACGATCGAGCGCATCGAAGCCGAGCAGCACAAGCGTCTGGTAGCGGCCGGGAAGATCCCTGCTTCCGCAACCCGTGTTGAAACCAAGTTGGAACAGGCTTAAACAATGTCGAACTTAGTGACCAATGCTGGACACGCCCATGGTCATGACCATGGGCACGATGACCATCACCACGACTCGGGCGAGATGACCGTATACGGTTTCTGGCTCTACCTGATGACCGACTGCATTCTGTTTGCGTCGATCTTCGCGGTGTACGCGGTACTGGTAAACAACGTCGCCGGTGGCCCGTCGGGCCACGACATCTTCGAACTGCCATACGTGCTGGGCGAAACCGCTCTGCTGTTGTTCAGTTCGATCACCTACGGCTTCGCCATGCTGGCGTTGTACAAGGGTAAAAAGCAGCAGGTTCTGGGCTGGTTGTTCATGACCTTCCTGCTCGGCGCAGGCTTCATCGCCATGGAGATCAACGAGTTCCACCTGCTGATCTCCGAGGGCTTCGGTCCTAGCCGTTCGGGCTTCCTGTCGGCGTTCTTCACGCTGGTCGGTACCCACGGTCTGCACGTGTCCGCCGGTCTGATCTGGATGGGCATCATGATGTACCAGGTCAACAAGCACGGCCTGACGGCGACCAACAAGACCCGTCTTAGCTGCCTGAGCCTGTTCTGGCACTTCCTGGACGTGGTGTGGATCTGCGTATTCACCGTTGTTTACCTGATGGGGACCCTGTAATGGCTAATGCACACTCCCATGACAGCCATGATGCTGGCCACGGCAGCGTAAAGTCGTACGCCATCGGCTTCATCCTGTCGGTAATCCTGACCGTCATCCCGTTCGGCCTGGTGATGTTCCCGACCCTGCCGAAGTCGACGACGCTGGCAATCGTCCTGCTGTTCGCCGTGATCCAGGTGATCGTTCACCTGTATTACTTCCTGCACCTGGACCGTTCCATCGCTCAACGTAACAACGTGATTGCGTTCGTCTTTACGGCCATCGTGATCGTGCTGCTGGTCGGTCTGTCGCTGTGGATCATGTTCAGCATCCACACCTACATGATGGCGAAGTGAGGTAAACCCGATGTCGCTCAAGCACTTTATCCAAATCACCAAACCGGGGATCATTTTCGGTAACGTGCTTTCTGTGGCAGGCGGGTTCTTCCTGGCCTCGAAAGGGCATGTCGATCTGGCCGTGTTTCTGGCAGCCATGATCGGCACTTCCCTGGTCGTGGCCTCCGGTTGCGTGTTCAACAACTGCATCGACCGCGACATCGACCTGAAGATGGAACGCACCAAGAACCGGGTGCTGGTCCAGGGCTTGATCTCCCTGAAACTGGCCCTGGTCTATGCGACCGTCCTGGGTGTCGCCGGCGTTGCGTTGCTGTACAAGGTGGCCAACCCGTTGGCTGCCCTGTTCGCCGTGATCGGCTTCATCATCTACGTCGGCTTCTACAGCCTGTATCTCAAGCGCAAGTCGGTTCACGGCACGCTGGTGGGCAGTCTGTCGGGCGCCATGCCGCCGGTGATCGGTTACGTGGCCGTGACCAACAGCTTCGACATGGCCGCGCTGACCCTGCTGGTGATGTTCAGCCTGTGGCAGATGCCGCATTCCTATGCCATCGCGATCTTCCGCTTCAACGATTACCTGGCCGCATCGATTCCGGTGCTGCCAGTGAAGCGCGGAATCCAGGTGGCCAAGAAGCACATCCTGTTCTACATCCTGGCCTTCCTCGTGGCGACGTTGATGCTGACCTTCAGCGGTTACGCCGGCATGAGCTACCTCGCCGTCGCCGCGGCCATGGGCATGTACTGGCTGTACATGGCCTGGACCGGCTACAAGGCGGTGGATGACACGGTCTGGGCACGCAAGCTGTTCGTGTTCTCGATCTTCACCATCACCGCGCTGAGCGTCATGATGTCCCTGGACTTCAAGGTGCCGACCGAGCTGCTGCTGACGTACGCGCCGTAAGGTTCGAACGTTGTACGAGAAACCCCGTTCATCGAGAGATGAGCGGGGTTTTTTGTTGCTCGGATGATGGATAAACGACGTCCTTTGTCGCGAACAGACTCTCTCCCAAAAGGGTGGGGTAATCAGCCATTCCCTCGAAACGACTAGCTAGAAATCGACAGGTTGCGATCAACAGGCAAAAGTCCTAGATTCGGATCCAACTACATGCATCGATCAAGAGGCTGGGCGAAATGACTGAGAGGATGACCTGCGACGAGCGCTTCATTGCCCTGGCAAAAGAGCTGAACTACGACATCAATGGCGAGAACACGGTGGGTGGCAATTACGCGCCGTTGATCCGTCATCGCGATGAGATCTACATCAGCGGCATGGTGCCGCGCACCGAGGGCAAGATTCAGTATCCGGGGCGGGTGGGGCAGGAATTGACGCTCAAGGATGCGCAGGCCGCGGCGAGCATCAGTGCGATGCGGTGTCTGGCCTTTATCGTCGATGCAGTCGGTTCGCTGGACAAGGTCAGGGCGTTGTTGCGGGTCACGGTGTACGTGAAGTCCACGCCGGATTTTGTCGATCTCAGCGAAGTCGCCAACGGCGCCTCGGACGTATTCAGTTATGTGTTGGGCGATGTCGGGCGCCATACCCGCACTACCGTCGGCGTCTATCAGTTGCCGAAGAACGCAGCCATCGAAGTCGACATGATTGCCGCCGTGCATCCATCGGCATAACCGCCAATCTGCGGACAACAAAAAGCCCCGCCTGACATTCAGAGCGGGGCTTTTTCGTCAGCGCCGGTGTTACTGGGCGGCGATGCTGTAACCGTCGAACGCGGTCTGCTGTTGCAGGGCGGTGATGATGTTCTTGCGGTTGATTGCGTGCTCGGTGCCGGCATTGTCGACGAAGGTTTCGCCTTCGATTTCCGCCTCGTCGCCTTCGCCGACGAAGGTGAAACCGAGGAATTCAAGCGCCTCGCGATCCACGCTCAGACGCGAACGCGGTGTGCGCATTGGCAGGGTCACGCTGATGCCGTCCTTGCTGATGCTGAACACTTCGACGTCTTTCTTGGCGCGTGCGGCCTTGCTCTTGCCGCCGCTCGGGTTGCTGATCGCCTGATGGGTCTGGTTCAGAACCTTGAGGGCCAGCCCGTAGACGATTTCCTGGAACGCCGGATCGTCCTTGAAGCTGGACAGGATGCGGCTGATCGGGAATTTGCTGCTCAGATCTTCGAGGGCAGCGATGTCGGCAGCCTCAGCGTCCTTCAGGCGCTTGAGTTCGCCCATCAGCTCATAGGCCTGGTCGTCATCGAAGCGGTCGTGTGCCTGACGGATCGCGGCGCGCAGTTCGCGGATTTGATCGCTCTCGCGGCTCGACTGGAACGCGTCCAGCACCATCTCGCTGATGATCTTCGCCTGTGGGATATGTTGTGAAAGATTGATGGAGTTTTCGTATTCCGCTTTGGACGACAGAGTGACTACGGATTCAGCGGTGTTGAAATCGGACATTGAAATTTCACTACTTTTTTAACTTGAGATGAGACGAGAAAGCGCTGGGGGCTTTTTCAGGCCGACTAATTTAGGGGAGCGCAGCGGCGTTGTCACGGAGCAAGGGGCCGTTGGTGCCGATTATTTGTCCGGATGATTTGTGTTGAGCAACCTGGCACCGCGAGCGCTCTGCCTTATTCATTGGCGATGGCATTCCTCGGCAACCGCCGGGACGCCAGTGCACGCAGTGTCCAGTAGAACTTCAACGAGCGGGTGCCGATCAGGCCGCCCAGGAACCCCGAAATAATCGACTTGATCAACAGCATGTCCGGGGAGGCGGAACGCTCTGGATGCACGTCATGCTGGTAATTGAAGTAGTAGTTCGCAGAAAAGAACATCAGGTACATGATCAGGATTTTTACCGTGCCCGGCATGATCAGCCCTTTCGCAGAGTCGTCGAGCACCACGCCCCGGCGGGAGAACACCAGCCAGGCCGACAGGCTGCCCAGCAACAGCGCGGCGAACCAGGTGCTGAAAAACAGGCCGGGGTTGATCGTCAGGTTCAGTGAGTACAGCGACCATGCCAAAAACGCCGGGGGCGTTATCAGCATCGAGGCACGGCTCTCGCGTCGGGGAGAAAACGACTTGATGCCGAAATAAACCACCAGCAGAAAAATCAGGTAAACCCGTATCGGAGTGTTTTGCAGAATCGTGAGCATTGCGCAGCATCCATGCTGAAAAGGAGGAGGGTGGAGCATAGTCGGGGTCACGGTAATCGTCGGCTATTTCAGTCGCAAACGCTCCATCGCGATCACCGAGGTTTCAAACCCCAGGCTGGCAAAAAAAGCTTCCGCACCTTCGCGGCCGGCACGCAGAACCCAGGTAATGTCGGTGTTGTCGCCCATCACATGTTCCACCAGCGCCCGCCCGATGCCCGCGCGCCGATGTTGCCCGTCGACCACCACCATCGACAGGTAACCGTTGGAGATCTCATCGGTGATGCCACGGGCGAAGCCGACAATCTGCTGGCTGCTCAATGCAACGGCAGTGCGTTGGGAGTTCTGGATGAGTTGTGCGAAATGTTCGGCGGTGCCGGTGCGATGAGCCCAGCCGTGCCGCTCGAGAAACTGCCTTGCTGCCTCCACTTCCGTGGGCATGAGGTCGCGTATTGAAATGTCTTTGTTCATTTGTTCATCCCGTCCCTGGTGTATTTCCAACAGTAGTCGCGTTGCCTACGGCCTGCCCCACATCTGCATGGCGAACTCGACAAAGCGACGCAGTTTCGGCAGCCGATAGCGATCCGGCGCGTAGAGCAGATGCATCGGGCGATTCGGCGGCTGATAGTCCGGCATCACGACGACCAGTCTGCCGTCGCGCAGGTCCTGTTCCACCAGTGCGTCCGGCAGCATCACGATGCCCATGCCGGTGCGCGCGGCCTGATGCAGGCCGGCGGAGCTGTTGATCAGCATCGGGCCTTTGACGTCGACCATGATTTCGCCGTCCGGGCCGCTGAGGCGCCACTGCTTTTCCACCGATTGCCAGTCATCGCCGGCAGGGTAGGCGAAGGACAGACAGTCGTGCTGGCGCAGTTCTTCAGGCGTGAGCGGCATACCGCGTCGGGCCACGTATTCCGGGGAGGCGCAGACGGTCAGGGTGTAGTCGATCAGCGGGCGGGCGATCAGGTTGGATTGATCGAAGTGGCCCAGTCGGAAGGCCACGTCGAGACCGCTTTCCAACAGATCCGGGCGGCGATTGGTCAGGATCACGTCGAGTTTGACCTGCGGACATTGCAGGGAAAATTCGCTGAGCGCCGGGGCCAGGCGTTCGACGCCAAAGGTCAGCGGCGCGGTCACCCGCAGGATGCCGCGCGGTTCATCCAGCGTCTGTTCGGCGAGGCGTTCGGAGTCGGCGACCAGACCGAGCACTTCCAGGCAGCGCTGGTAGTAAACGCTGCCGAACTCGGTCAGCCGCTGGCGGCGGGTGGTGCGTTGCAACAGTTGCACACCGAGCCGGTGCTCCAGCGCCCGCAGGTGATTGCCCACCATGGTCGTGGACATTTCGCACTGCAGCGCGGCCGCCGTCATGCTGCCGGACTCCACAACCTTGACGTACACGCTCATCGACTGGAACAGATCCATTATCAAGTCCGGCTTTTAAATGATTGAAGTTTTGCCGAGTTTATCCAGTTCAGGTGGATAACCATACTGCCAGCACCTCTCACCTCGCTGGAGTTTGCCGACATGACCGCCGCCCTGATGAACACCTATCAACCGCTGGACCTGAGCTTCATCAAAGGCCTGGGCACCCGACTGTGGGATCAGGCGGGCCGCGAGTATCTGGACGCGGTGGCAGGCGTGGCGGTGACCAATGTCGGCCACTCGCACCCGCGCATCGTGTCGGCGATCAGCGAGCAGGCGGGTTTGCTGCTGCACACTTCCAATCTCTACAGCATCGACTGGCAACAATCGCTGGCGCAGAAGCTGACGCGGCTGGCGGGGATGGAGCGGGCGTTCTTCAACAACTCCGGTGCCGAGGCCAATGAAACCGCACTGAAACTGGCGCGCCTTTACGGCTGGCGCAAAGGCATCGAGCAGCCGCTGGTGGTGGTGATGGCCAACGCGTTTCACGGGCGTACCCTCGGCACCTTGTCCGCCAGCGATGGCCCGGCGGTGCGCCTGGGCTTCAATGAGTTGCCCGGGGATTTCGTCAAAGTGCCGTTCGGCGATCTTCAAGCGCTGGAGCAGGTGCAGCGCAAGCATGGCCAGCGGATCGTGGCGATTCTGGTCGAGCCGATTCAGGGTGAAAGCGGCGTGCAACTGGCACCGCCCGGCTACCTCAAGGCCCTGCGCGAGTTGTGCAACCGCCACGCCTGGCTGCTGATGCTCGACGAAATCCAGACCGGTATCGGCCGTACCGGCCGCTGGTTTGCATTCCAGCACGAAGGCATCGTTCCCGACGTCATGACCCTCGCCAAGGGCCTGGGCAACGGCGTGCCGATCGGCGCCTGCCTGGCACGGGGCCGGGCGGCGGATCTGTTCACCCCCGGCAGCCATGGCAGCACCTTCGGCGGCAATCCATTGGCGTGCCGGGTGGGTTGCACCGTGCTCGAGATTATCGAGGAACAAGGCCTGCTGGAAAATGCCAGGGTCCAGGGCGAGCGCCTGCTGACCCGCTTGCGCGCAGAGCTGGCGGACAATCCGAATGTGCTGGCGATTCGTGGGCAAGGGCTGATGATCGGCATCGAACTGAAACAGCCGGTCCGCGACCTGACATTGATTGCTGCACGGGATCATGGACTGCTGATCAACGTCACTCGGGGCAAGACGATCCGGCTACTGCCGCCGCTGACGATTGATGAGCGGGAGGTGGGGATGATTGTCAGAGGGGTTGGCCGTTCCCTGAGCCATGTCTGATCCCTCGGTCAGTAGTGAAATCTGCAAGTTATGACGCAGATTTCGCCGTCTACGATCGCGTAGACCAAGCGATGCTCGGCAGTTATCCGCCGTGACCAGAAGCCGCTCATGTTGTGCTTGAGCGGCTCCGGTTTGCCCAAGCCTTCAAAGGGTTGGCGCTGGATCGCTTTGATCAAAAGATTGATTCGTTTGAGACCGGCCTTATCGTTTTGTTGAAACCATAAGTAGTCTTCCCAGCCCGTTGGCGTGAACTGGATTTTCATTCTTCAATCAGTTGCCTGACTTTGGCTTTTCCAGCGCGCATTTCGCCAATTGATTTGATCAAGCGCTCGGCATTGGCCGGAGAACGCAGCAGATAAGCCGTTTCTTCCAGCGCGTTGTATTCGGCCAGAGACATCATCACTACAGGCTCGCCTTTTTGGCGGGTTACCAGAAGTGGGGCGCAATCTTCATTCACGCGATCCATGGTTTCAGCCAAGTGCGCACGAGCTGTGGTGTAGTTGATAGTGTCCATGTTGTAGTCCTCGCTTGATGCAAAGAACGTACAGAAATGAGTACAGGATGACAAGGCGATACCTATCAGTGGTTGTGCCACAGACGGGCTGCCTGCGGTGTGCTGAGTATCACCGAAGTCTCGTCGAGACGTTTCTGGGTCTTCTGTAAGCTGATTCCGACGAGCCTGCGATCCCTCTCACGGTCTACGTGAGATTTTTCTAATCAGGGTAGTCCGACAAATCCGGCGCCAGCATCCGGGTCTTCGGTGCGCCATTCGAGTTGTGCTGGATGATGTCTTTCGGCTGCCCCTGTTGATTGAAAAACACCTGACCAATCCCCGCCGAGTTCCACAACCGTTCACCCGCTTCGGCGTGTTCCGGCACGTACGGGACGATGCGCATGCTGCGGCGTTTGGTCAGCCAGTTGAGTGGCGAGCGCGGTGAATAGAGCCAGCGGTTGAGACGGTCGAACCATTCCAGCAGGGTAGGCGGGAATTCGTTCTTGATGCCGCTGCTGGTTATCTGCCAGATGCGCGGGCCGGCCTTGCGGTGTCGGATCAGGACTTCGTAGACGAAGGAATAATGCACGTCGCCTGACAGCACCACGTAACTGCCCGGTGTACGCGAGTGTCGGAAAATGTTCAGGATCACCTGGGCCGCGCCGCGATGGGCCATCCAGTTTTCCGCGTCCACCAGCAGCGGATAACCGCACCAGCTGAATACTCGCTGCACGGTTTCGATCAGCTTCACGCCGAAGATCGGTGCCGGCGAAACGATGATCGCTGAAGGATGGTCGAGCAGTTCCTGCTGCAGTTCGCTCAAGGCTTCCCAGTCCAGCAAACCCGACGGTTGCTTGAGCGCCATTTCGCTGCGCCAGCGTCGGGTGCGAGTGTCGAGCACCACCAGCGCCGGGCTGGTCGGCAAGACGAAATGCCATTGTTGAAAGCGCAGCAGTTCCTCAATCAATTCGTCCTGCACGGGAGCGTCGAGATAGTGATCGTCACCGCTGGCGCTCAGGCCGCGGGTTTTCTCCAGCACTGCGCTGAATGCATCCGGATTGTTGCCCCAGCCCTGACACAGCATGTAGGCGATCAGCGCGTTGCCGATGATGCGTTTGGAGAATGGGTGGCCGTAGGCCGTTTCCTCCCATTGTGCGGACAGGTTCCAGTCGTCGGTGATGTCGTGGTCATCGAAGATCATCAGGCTCGGCAAATGCGCCAAGGCCCGGGCCACCTGGCCGAGGCCGGCCTTGAACCCGTCGATGCGGGTCTGTTCGAGGGCATAGCGCTTGAGGCGGTCAGGCGTCAGTGCTGGCGGCTGCGGATTGACCAGTGCCCAGGGCGTAGGCGACCACACCAGCAAATACATAGCCATGACTTCGGCAAACGTCACGAGGTGATTGTCGGCGCTGCTGCTGGTGAAAATCGGCTTGCGTGCACCGCCGAAGAAACGCTCGCGCAGTGTCTCGTTGCTCTCGAGTGCCGGCAGTAAATCCGCGCGGTGGTAGTAGCTGGCGGGGTGTTCGTAAAGCTTCGCGCTGTCGCTGACCACCGCGCCTTCGAGGTGTTCACCGAACAGACCGAGGCGCTCGATCAAGGCATGAATCGCCCGCAACATCGGACCGGCCACATCGTCGGCGTAAACCTGATCACCGCTCATCATCAACAGCGCTGGGCGTTGCTGCGGATCGGTTTCAGCGGCCAGTAACCGGTCAACGCAAAGCAAACCGTCGGCGGCCGGATGATGGGGCTTGCGGCAGGAACCGTGGAGCAACTGGTCAATGCGCGAGCGCAGGACGAAGTTCGGGCTGGTGGCGTTGTCGTAGAGCAGGTGCGGCGCCCAGTCGGCGATCGGCTGCTGGCCATCGATCAACAGGTCGTAGTCGATGCGGGTGTCGCAGGGCAGGGCGGTTTCCAGCGGAACGTCGATCAGGTGAACAAACGCCCGGGTGCCTACCGGAATGACCGTGCATTTCCCGGCATCCAGTGGAATGTCTCCTACGCCTTGCAGACGCAAGGTCAACGACAGCTCGCGGCTGCCCACCAGCCAAAGCACTAAGCGCGTTGGTTCCAGCCGGCGCAGCAGTGGCCCGGCCAGAACAGCGGGCAACGGGCTCAGGTCATCAGGTGTCGGAGGCATCGGGGGAAAAGCTCAAGGCGCACAGGCCGGCGATGATAGCGCAGCCGGCGCCTCGAACCCTTAAATCAGGCTTAAGAGCCTGTTTTTTCCAGCTTCAGCGCCAACAGGCGCCATTCGGCAGGTGTCGCGTCGACGCTTGGCTGTTCCTGTACGGAACAGTCGAAGCGGTACGTCACATCGTCGCCATTCATGTTCCGCGCGGTGACGGTGTTGCTGAAGGAGTAAACCTGATCCTTGAAGCGCTGCGGCGTGAGGCTTTTGCTGTCAGCAAACCGGGCAGAGGCGGGGAAGCGCAAGGTGCTGGTCACGAACGGGCTGCACATGACATACGCGAGCATCGACTTGTCGCCCTGGGCGTCGGCGCGCAGTTTTTTGCTCAGCGCCGTCAGGGCCTTGCGCCCCTCATCATCACTCTGGTCGATCACGGATTGCACCGACATCGACTTCGGCGCGCGACTGGCATAGTTCGGCAACAACGCGGAATCCGCTGGAGAGGGCTTGTTGTCCGGCTCGATAGCGGCAAACACCGGCGCATCTTTCTGCGCAGCAGGGCTTGCAACCGCCTCGGCCTCCGGCAGCAACGAGGTCGGCTCGGCTTCCTGCTGTGCCACGACGTTTTCAGTCTGCGCGGCGTCGTAGCGATGCGCCGACGGGAACAGTGAAAAAGTGATCGCCAGCACCACCATCGAAACAATGAAACCGCCCGCGACACCGACCAGGTTGGCGTAAAACAGATTCCAGCTGCCGCGGTTTTTCACCACCCAGCGCCACATGAAACCCCAGGCCGCGACAAATGCCAGAAAACGCAGAAACTCCATTCGATCCTTTCCTTTTAACCTTTCGCAAAACCCGGAACACGACGGGGGCGTCAAGATACCAAACCTGGTGCATCGCGCCATCAACGCGTCGATCGTTACTCCATGGCATGGATATTCAGTCAAGCGCCTGGATAGATAAGTCGGGTGGTCAGTAGCAGGGCAATAGCTCCCGCCGCGGTCCCATAGACAGCCCCGATCAGATGACGGAGCAGACTGGACTCAGGTCGCTTGAGCTGTGCGGCCCACATCCACATGCCGACCAGTGCTCCCGCGCCGCTCATCACAATCAGCAGGCTGCGCGCCGGAATCGGTGGCATCGCCATATTCGCGCCAGCGAAGATCCACTGGTACAGGATCACAAACACCCAGCCTACGATCCAGCCGCTGATGAAGCCGGCGCAGTTCGCTACCAGCAAATTCCAGCGGCCCCTTTCGCCCACGACCCAGATCCAGGTCACAACGTGGACAAACATGAAAAGCCAAGCGTCCATTGCGATCTTTTTCCTGAAAGACATTTCACTTGAGAGGACGTCAGTGCCTCTATTTTCAATAAGGTCGCAAGATAGCAAAATAGTATCATGGCGCCACTATCTTCATCCTCCCCAACTGAAGTGCCAGATGCCACTGCCGGCATTTCTGTAAGGCCTTACAGTACGTCTTTCAAATAGCCCTTGAGTGCAAGGAGCGGTGCGTCCAACTGCTCCATCGAACGTGCCTGGTTGAAATCGGCGGACAGTTTGTGCAACTCCCGCCCCAACGGCTTTTCCAAACCGCCCAGGGCATCCATCGCCAGCGCCAGGCACTCATTCATCTTGAACTGGATCGTCTCGACATCACCCCGGCGCACCAGCAGTTCGAACACGTCTTTCTGATAGTCGCCCATGACCATGTCATCGCGCAGAATCGGGCTCAGGTCTTCTTCCTCATACGCGAGTTTGAGGGAGAACAGGGCGACGGTTTCCAGTGACGTTTCCATGGGGTGAACCTGTGTGAGATCTCGCCGGAGGGCCAGCGGCACTTTCCGACAGACGAAAAAAAAGGCCTTGCTAAGCAAGACCTTTTCTAATTTTGGTGCCCCGAGGGAGACTCGAACTCCCACTCCTTTCGAAAACGGATTTTGAATCCGCCGCGTCTACCAATTCCGCCATCAGGGCTCAATGGCGGCGAAGTATAGAGAGGTGCCTACCGTTGGTCAATCACGTTTCATGGTCAATTTTCGATATTTCCGCTAGACTTTCCGGCCCTGCTAGACGAACCCCATCATGCGCGTTGCTGACTTTACCTTCGAGCTTCCTGATTCGCTGATTGCCCGCCATCCTTTGGCCGAGCGTCGCGGTAGTCGCCTGTTGACCCTGGATGGGGTCAGCGGCGCCCTGGCACACCGTCAATTCACTGATCTGCTGGAGCATTTGCGCCCCGGCGATCTGATGGTGTTCAACAATACCCGGGTGATTCCGGCGCGCCTGTTCGGGCAGAAGGCCTCCGGCGGCAAGCTGGAAATCCTCATCGAACGCGTGCTCGATTCCCACCGCGTGCTGGCCCATGTGCGTTCCAGCAAGTCGCCGAAGCCGGGTTCGAAGATCCTGATCGACGGCGGTGGTGAAGCCGAGATGCTGGCGCGTCACGATGCGCTGTTCGAGCTGGGGTTTGCCGAAGAAGTGCTGCCGCTGCTTGATCGCGTCGGGCACATGCCGTTGCCTCCTTATATAGACCGCCCGGATGAAGGTTCGGATCGCGAGCGCTATCAGACCGTGTATGCCGAGAAGCTCGGCGCGGTGGCGGCGCCGACTGCCGGGCTGCATTTCGATCAGACGCTGATGGAGGCGATCGCCGCCAAGGGCGTCGAGACTGCGTTCGTCACGCTGCACGTTGGCGCCGGCACCTTCCAGCCGGTGCGTGTCGAGAAGATCGAAGATCACCACATGCACACCGAGTGGCTGGAAGTCGGTCAGGACGTGGTCGATGCAGTCGCCGCTTGCCGTGAGCGCGGCGGTCGAGTCATCGCTGTCGGCACCACCAGCGTGCGTTCGCTGGAAAGCGCCGCCCGCGATGGCGTACTTAAACCGTTCAGCGGCGACACCGACATCTTTATCTTCCCGGGCCGGCCGTTCCATGTGGTCGATGCGCTGGTCACCAATTTCCATTTGCCTGAATCCACGCTGTTGATGCTGGTTTCGGCCTTCGCCGGTTATCCGGAAACCATGGCTGCCTACAAAGCCGCGGTCGATAACGGATACCGCTTTTTCAGCTACGGTGATGCGATGTTCATCACCCGTAATCCCGCGCCGCGCGGCCCAGAGGAAACAGTATGAGTCGCACCTGTCGTATGTCTTTCGAGTTGCTTGCCACCGATGGCAAGGCTCGTCGTGGTCGTCTGACCTTCCCTCGTGGCACCGTCGAGACCCCGGCCTTCATGCCGGTGGGCACTTACGGCACGGTCAAGGGCATGTTGCCGCGTGACATCGTCGCCACCGGCGCGGAGATCATTCTGGGCAACACCTTCCACCTGTGGCTGCGCCCGGGTACCGAAGTGATCAAGGAACACGGCGACCTGCACGATTTCATGCAGTGGAAAGGCCCGATCCTGACCGACTCCGGCGGTTTCCAGGTGTTCAGCCTCGGCGCCATGCGCAAGATCAAGGAGGAGGGCGTGACCTTCGCCTCCCCGGTCGACGGCTCGAAAGTGTTCATGGGCCCGGAAGAGTCGATGCAGGTCCAGCGCGACCTGGGCTCGGACATCGTGATGATCTTCGACGAATGCACCCCGTACCCGGCTGACGAAGACGTGGCCCGTGTGTCCATGGAGCTGTCGCTGCGCTGGGCTCAGCGTTCGAAGAATGCCCATGGCGACAACACGGCGGCGCTGTTCGGCATCGTCCAGGGCGGCATGCACCAGGACCTTCGCATGCGCTCGCTGGAAGGCCTGGACAAGATTGGCTTCGATGGCCTGGCCATCGGCGGTCTGTCGGTGGGCGAACCCAAGCATGAAATGATCAAGGTGCTGGACTACCTGCCGGGCATGATGCCGGCTGACAAACCTCGTTACCTTATGGGCGTTGGCAAACCGGAAGATCTGGTTGAGGGTGTGCGCCGCGGTGTGGACATGTTCGATTGCGTGATGCCAACCCGTAATGCCCGCAATGGGCATCTGTTCATTGATACAGGCGTGCTGAAGATCCGTAACGCGTTCCATCGCCATGATGATTCGCCGCTGGATCCGACCTGCGATTGCTATACCTGCCAGAACTTCTCCCGCGCTTATCTGCATCATCTGGACAAGTGCGGCGAAATGCTCGGCAGTATGCTCAATACCATCCACAATTTGCGCCATTATCAGGTGCTGATGGCTGGTTTGCGCGAGGCTATTCAACAGGGTACATTGGCCGCCTTTGTCGATGCCTTCTACGCCAAACGCGGGCTTCCCGTTCCGCCTTTGGACTGAGTTTTCTGACCCCAAGATTCAACATTTGCAACTGGAGTGCTAAATGAGCTTTTTTATCTCTAATGCCATGGCTGACGCGGCTGCACCGGCTGCAGCGCCTATGGGCGGCGGCTTCGAGTGGATTTTCCTGGTGGGCTTTCTGGTCATCTTCTACCTGATGATCTGGCGTCCACAGGCCAAGCGCGCCAAAGAGCAGAAGAACCTGCTGAGCAGCCTGCAGAAGGGCGACGAAGTGGTCACCACCGGCGGCATCGCCGGCAAGATCACCAAAGTGGCCGATGACTTCGTGGTTCTGGAAGTTTCCGACACCGTGGAAATGAAGTTCCAGAAGGGCGCCATCGCCGCCACGCTGCCAAAAGGCACGCTGAAAGCGATCTAAGGTTCCAACTTCTACTCAATCGACGGGGCGCGCAAGGCGCCCCGCGTTCATAACGGGCGGCGTGATGCTGAACAAATATCCTCTGTGGAAATACATTCTGATCCTGGCGGTGCTGGCGATCGGTCTGATTTATTCCGCTCCGAATCTATACCCCGATGACCCGGCCATTCAGATCAGCGGCGCCAGCACGGCCCTGCAGGTCAACCAGGCCGATCTGGATCGCGTAAGCACCGCGCTCAAGGAATCCGGGATCAACGTCAAGGCTTCGAGCCTGGCTGCGAACGGCAAGGGCGGTCTGATCCGTCTGACCAAGGCTGAAGACCAACTGCCGGCCAAAGACGTTGTCCGCAAGGCATTGGGTGATGACTACGTCGTCGCGCTGAACCTGGCACAAACCACCCCGCAATGGCTGCGCAGCGTGGCCGCGCACCCGATGAAACTGGGTCTGGACTTGTCCGGTGGTGTGCACTTCCTGCTGGAAGTGGACATGGACAAAGCGCTCGACGCCCGCCTGAAAGTCTACGAAGGCGACGTCAAGAGCCTGTTGCGCAAAGAGAAACTGCGTTATCGCAGCCTGCCGCAACTCAATGGCGCCATTCAGCTGGGCTTCAGCGATGCTGACTCCCGCGAACAGGCCCGTGCGCTGATCCGCAAGAATTTCAACGATTTCGACATTGTTCCGGCCGACCTCAACGGTCAACCGGTGCTGCGTCTGGCGATGACCCCGGCCAAGCTGGCGGAAATCCGTGAATACTCCATCAAGCAGAACTTGACCACGGTACGTAACCGCGTCAATGAGCTGGGTGTTGCCGAGCCAATCGTCCAGCGTCAGGGTGCCAACCGTATCGTGGTTGAGCTGCCGGGCGTGCAGGACACTGCCGAAGCCAAGCGTATCCTCGGCAAGACGGCCAACCTCGAGTTCCGTCTGGCAGCAGAGCCGGGCGCTTCGAAAGCCACTTCCGAGACCTTTGAGTTCCGTGAGGGCAACCGTCCTCCGGCGCAGATCGAGCGTGGTCTGATCATCACCGGTGACCAGGTGACTGACGCCAAGGCCGGTTTCGGCGAGCACGGCACCCCTGAAGTGAACATCCGTCTGGATGGTCACGGTGGCGAGCTGATGAGCCGCGCGACCCGCAGCAACGTCGGTCGCAGCATGGCGGTGATCTTCATCGAGCAGCGTCCGGTCACCACTTACACCAAACAAGTGGTCGACGGCGTCGAGAAAGACGTCGCGGTGCAGACCTTCAAGGAAGAGAAGAAGATCATCAGCCTGGCGACCATTCAGTCGCCGCTGGGTGCGCAGTTCCGTATCACCGGCCTGAACGGCCAGGGCGAGTCGTCCGAGCTGGCGCTGCTGCTGCGTGCCGGTGGTCTGGCTGCTCCGATGTACTTCGCTGAAGAGCGCACCATCGGCCCGAGCCTCGGTGCGGACAACATCACCAAGGGTATCGATGCATCGCTGTGGGGCATGCTGTTCGTCTCGCTGTTCATCATCGCCATCTACCGTTTCTTCGGCCTGATCGCCACCGTCGCACTGGCGGTGAACATGGTGCTGCTGCTGGCGCTGATGTCGCTGCTGGGCGCCACGCTGACCCTGCCGGGTATCGCCGGTATCGTGTTGACCATGGGTATGGCGGTCGACGCCAACGTACTGATCTTCTCGCGGATTCGTGAAGAGATCGCCGCCGGCATGACCGTGCAGCGTGCAATCAACGAAGGCTTCGGTCGGGCATTCACTGCGATTCTCGACGCCAACCTGACCACCTTGCTGGTCGGCGGTATTCTCTTCGCCATGGGCACCGGCCCGGTGAAGGGCTTCGCAGTCACCATGTCCCTCGGGGTTCTGACTTCGATGTTCACGGCCATCATGGTCACCCGCGCGATGGTCAATCTGATCTTCGGCGGTCGTGACTTCAAGAAGTTGTGGATTTAAGGGGCTGCCATGTTACGTACAATCAACTTCATGGGCGTCCGCAACTTTGCGTTCGGCGTCACCGTATTCCTGACCTTGCTGGCAATCTTCAGTGTGTTCCACAAGGGCATGAACTGGGGTCTGGACTTCACCGGCGGTACGCTCATCGAGCTGACCTACGAGCGTCCGGCCGATGTCACCAAGGTGCGCGAGCAACTGGTTTCTTCCGGTTATCACGAAGCCGTGGTGCAGAACTTCGGCGCGACCACCGATCTGCTGGTGCGCATGCCGGGTGAAGACCCGCAGCTGGGCCATCAGGTGGCGGATGCGCTGCAGAAAGTCGGTGGCGACAACCCGGCGACCGTCAAGCGCGTCGAGTTCGTCGGCCCGCAGGTCGGTGAAGAGTTGCGCGACCAGGGTGGCCTCGGCATGCTGCTGGCGCTCGGTGGCATCCTGATCTACCTGGCTTTCCGCTTTCAGTGGAAGTTTGCGGTCGGCGCCATCGTGTCGCTGATCCACGACGTGATCGTGACCGTGGGTATCCTGTCGTTCTTCCAGATCACCTTCGACCTGACGGTGCTGGCGGCGGTACTGGCGATCATCGGTTACTCGCTCAACGACACCATCGTCGTGTTCGACCGGGTGCGTGAGAACTTCCGCGTACTGCGCAAGGCTACGTTGATCGAGAACATCAACATCTCGACCACCCAGACCCTGCTGCGGACCATCGCGACCTCGGTTTCGACCTTGCTGGCGATCGCGGCACTGCTGTTCTTCGGCGGTGACAATCTGTACGGCTTCTCCCTGGCGCTGCTGGTGGGTGTTCTGGCGGGTACCTACTCGTCGATCTACATCGCCAACGTGGTGCTGATCTGGCTGAACCTGTCGACGGAAGACCTGATTCCGCCGGTCAACACCGAGAAGGAAGTCGACGACCGTCCATAACGGCCATCGTTTTCCCGGCGGTCAGTCAAAAAAGACGCGAGTTGAACTCGCGTCTTTTTTTTTGCTCCAAGGCTGGGAGAAGCGCGGGCGCGTCCCGCATGTGATGGTCAGGAGGTTCATGTGAACAAGTCGTTGCTGGTTGGTGCGGTATTGGGTGCTGTCGGTGTGACTGCCGGGGGCGCTGTTGCCACCTACAGCCTGGTTAAAAGCGGCCCTGAGTATGCGCAAGTGCTGGCCGTAGAACCGGTCAAAACACAGATCAAGACTCCACGTGAAGTGTGCAAGGATGTGACAGTGACCCGGCAGGCGCCGGTGAAAGATCAACACCAGATTGCCGGCACCGTGGTCGGTGCGCTGGCAGGTGGTCTGCTGGGTAATCAGATCGGCGGCGGCACGGGCAAGAAGATTGCCACGGTGGCCGGTGCGGTCGGTGGTGGTTACGCCGGCAACAAGGTTCAGGAGGGTATGCAGGAGCGTGATACCTACACCACGACTCAGACTCGCTGTAACACGGTGAATGACATCAGCGACAAGGTTGTGGGCTACGACGTCCGGTATTCGCTGGATGGGAAGGAAGGCAAGGTGCGGATGGATCGTGATCCGGGCAACCAGATCCCGGTCGACAAGGAAGGCAAGCTGATCCTGTCGCAGAACGAGCCAGGCCAGTGATTGGTTGACGGCTTATAAGAAAAGCACCCTTCGGGGTGCTTTTTCATGCCCATAAAAAAAACACCCCGAAGGGTGTTTTTTTTTTGGTTTCGCGAAACGCTTAGCGCTTCAGCGAGGCCGGCAGGTGCGGCTGGATCGCCGTCAGAACTGCCTTGAAGCATTTGGTGTTGCCGGCAACGACGTGGCCTTTTTCAAGGAAGTCGTGACCGCCGGTGAAGTCGCTCACCAGGCCGCCTGCTTCCTGAATCAGCAGGGCGCCAGCGGCCATGTCCCACTCGGACAGACCCGACTCCCAGAACGCGTCGAAACGGCCGGCGGCTACGTAAGCCAGGTCCAGGCTTGCCGAACCGGCGCGGCGGATGCCGGCAGTCTGGCCAACCAGGGCGCGGAACATGCCCAGGTAGTTGTCGAGGTTGTCCATCTGGTCGTCACGGAACGGGAAACCGGTGCCGAGCAGGGCGCCGTCCAGGCTGGTGCGACCGCTGACACGCAGGCGACGACCGTTCAGTTGAGCGCCGCGACCACGGCTGGCGGTGAATTCTTCCTGGCGAACCGGATCCAGAACGACGGCGTGTTCCAGGCGACCACGGTATTTGCAGGCAATGCTGACAGCGAAGTGAGGAATGCCGCGCAGGAAGTTGGTGGTGCCGTCCAGCGGATCGATGATCCACAGGTATTCTTCGCCTTCGATGCCGGTGCCGGCGTGCAGGCCGGTCTCTTCACCCATGATCGAGTGATTCGGGTAAGCCTTGCGCAGGGCGTCGATGATTTTCTGTTCGGCGGCGCGATCGACCTCGGATACGTAATCCTTGGCGTCTTTTTCGTCGACCTTGATGGTATCCAGGCGCTCGATGGAGCGGAAGATCAGTTCACTGGCGCTGCGGGCGGCGCGCAGCGCGATATTCAGCATGGGCTGCATGGATGTGTCACCTAAGGTTGTTAAAGAAAGCCGCGCATTCTATCAGAACTTTTCTTCAGGTGAAGGTCGCTGTTCGCTTTCATAGCTTAACGGTAGGCTGTTCTGTAAGATTTGCACCCCTTTGCCGAGTCCGAGAGCGCCCGCCGTGCTGCAAAATATTCGTGTCGTCCTGGTCAACACCAGCCATCCGGGAAACATCGGCGGGACCGCGCGCGCCATGAAAAACATGGGCCTGTCGCGTCTGGTGCTGGTTGATCCGCGCGTCTTTCCGCATCACGAAGCCGATGCCCGTGCTTCCGGTGCCGGTGACATCCTTGAAAACGCGCAAGTCGTCGCCACCTTGGAAGACGCCCTGGTCGGTTGCAACCTGGTGCTCGGCACCAGCGCCCGTGACCGGCGCATTCCCTGGCCATTGCTGGATCCGCGCGAGTGCGGGACCAAAGTGGTCGAGGAGGCCGGGCAGGGCGCGGAAATCGCGCTGGTGTTCGGTCGTGAAGATTCCGGCCTGACCAATGACGAGCTACAGCGATGTCACTATCACGTGCACATTCCCTCCGATCCTGAGTTCAGCTCGCTGAACCTTGGGGCGGCGGTGCAGGTGTTGAGTTATGAGGTGCGCATGGCGTGGTTGGCCGCGCAAGGTCAGCCGACCAAGATCGAGAAGGAAGAAGTGGCCTCCGTGAAAAGCGCAGAGCTTGCGACCATGGATGAGCTGGAGCGGTTCTATGAACACCTGGAGCAGACTCTGGTGGCCATCGAATTCCTCGATCCGGAAAAACCACGGCACTTGATGGCGCGCCTGCGCCGGTTGTATGGACGCAGCTCGGTCAGCCGGGCGGAAATGAATATTTTGCGTGGCATCCTCACGGAAACCCAGAAAGCGGCCCGTGGCGAGCTCCTTAAGCGGAAGGATTAATGATGTTCGAGCGTTTGCGTGAAGATATCCAGAGCGTATTCCACCGAGACCCGGCGGCGCGTAACGCTTTTGAAGTCCTGACCTGCTACCCCGGCATGCATGCGATCTGGATTCATCGACTGGCCGGCATGCTCTGGCGCAACGATCTGAAATGGCTGGCGCGACTGGTGTCGAACTTCGGTCGCTGGCTTACGGGGATCGAGATCCATCCGGGTGCCAAGGTCGGTCGACGCTTCTTCATCGACCACGGCATGGGCATCGTGATCGGAGAAACCGCTGAAATCGGCGATGACGTGACGATCTATCAGGGCGTGACTCTGGGTGGCACCAGCTGGAATAAGGGCAAGCGCCACCCGACCCTCGGCGATGGCGTGGTGGTGGGGGCGGGCGCGAAGGTGCTCGGTCCGTTCACTGTGGGCGCCGGCGCCAAGGTCGGTTCCAATGCCGTGGTCACCAAGGAAGTGCCTCCGGGCGCCACCGTGGTGGGGATTCCGGGGCGTATCATCGTCAAGTCCGATGATGAGGCCGACGCCAAGCGCAAGGCGATGGCCGAGAAGATCGGCTTCGATGCCTATGGCGTCAGCGAAGACATGCCCGACCCGGTGGCGCGCGCCATCGGCCAGTTGCTCGATCACCTGCAAGCGGTGGACGGACGTCTGGAGGGAATGTGCGGCGCGCTGAAGGATCTGGGCAGCAATTACTGTGCGAAAGATCTGCCCGAGCTGCGTGAGGAAGACTTCGCCTGCGTCAAGGGCAAGGACGAATCCAAGCTCCACTGACGCACTTGCAGGGCTGCTGCCGACCGGTGTGCCATTAGGCCGCAGACCCTGCTATCATTCGCGCGCTCTTTTGCGGGTAAACCCGACTAAAGCACTAGGTCTTATAGTTGACTTAAATGCTCGGGAATTGCATACTCCCGCCCATTCCGAACTCCGTGGTAATTGTCCATGCGACTGACTACAAAAGGCCGATACGCCGTGACCGCCATGCTTGACCTGGCGTTGCACGCGCAACACGGGCCGGTGTCCCTGGCCGATATCTCCGAGCGCCAAGGCATCTCCCTGTCCTATCTCGAACAGCTTTTCGCCAAGCTGCGCCGCAGTAACCTGGTTTCCAGCGTTCGCGGTCCGGGCGGTGGCTACCAGTTGTCCCGCGACATGCAGGGCATCCAGGTGGCTCAGGTGATCGATGCGGTGAACGAATCGGTCGATGCAACAAAATGCCAGGGCCAGGGCGACTGCCACTCCGGTGACACCTGCCTGACCCATCACCTGTGGTGCGACCTGAGCCTGCAGATTCACGAATTTCTCAGCGGTATCAGCTTGGCCGACCTCGTAACTCGCCGTGAGGTGCAGGAAGTGGCCCAGCGTCAGGATCAGCGTCGTTGCAATGGCAAGGCGCCGCGCCTGGACAAGATTGAAGCGTCCGCCGTCGAATGACAGCCAGAGAGCTAGCGGCACGCCAGCCAGCCTGATTTAGGAGATAGTCCATGAAATTGCCGATTTACCTCGATTACTCTGCGACCACCCCGGTCGATCCGCGCGTTGCGCAAAAAATGAGTGAATGCCTGCTGGTCGACGGAAACTTCGGTAACCCGGCGTCCCGTTCCCACGTGTTCGGCTGGAAAGCCGAAGAGTCCGTCGAAAACGCCCGTCGTCAGGTGGCCGATCTGGTCAACGCCGACCCGCGTGAAATCGTCTGGACCTCCGGTGCCACCGAGTCCGACAACCTGGCAATCAAGGGTGCGGCACATTTCTACGCCTCCAAGGGCAAGCATCTGATCACCTCCAAGATCGAGCACAAGGCTGTCCTCGACACCATGCGCCAACTGGAGCGTGAAGGTTTCGAAGTCACCTACCTCGATCCGACCGAAGATGGCCTGATCACCCCGGCCATGATCGAAGCCGCGCTGCGCGAAGACACCATCCTGGTGTCGGTAATGCACGTGAACAACGAAATCGGCACCGTCAACGACATCGCCGCCATCGGCGAGCTGCTTCGTTCCAAAGGCATCCTGTTCCACGTCGACGCCGCTCAGTCCACCGGCAAGGTCGAAATCGACCTGCAGAAACTGAAAGTCGACATGATGTCGTTCTCCGCCCACAAGACCTACGGCCCTAAAGGCATCGGCGCGCTGTACGTCAGCCGCAAGCCGCGTGTGCGCATCGAAGCGACCATGCACGGCGGCGGTCACGAGCGTGGCATGCGTTCCGGCACCCTGGCGACTCACCAGATCGTCGGCATGGGCGAAGCGTTCCGTGTGGCCAAGGAAGACATGGCTGCCGAAAACGTCCGTATCAAGGCGTTAAGCGACCGCTTCTACAAGCAGGTCGAGCACCTGGAAGAGCTGTACGTCAACGGCAGCCTGACCGCCCGCGTTCCGCACAACCTGAACCTGAGCTTCAACTACGTTGAAGGCGAGTCGCTGATCATGGCGCTCAAGGATCTGGCGGTTTCGTCCGGTTCGGCCTGCACCTCGGCGTCGCTTGAGCCTTCGTACGTGCTGCGCGCCCTGGGCCGCAACGACGAACTGGCACACAGCTCGATCCGTTTCACCTTCGGCCGCTTCACCACCGAAGAAGAAATCGACTACGCCGCGCAGAAAGTCTGCGAGGCCGTTACCAAGCTGCGCGCTCTGTCGCCGCTGTGGGACATGTACAAAGACGGCGTCGATATCTCGAAGATCGAGTGGGCGGCACACTAAATATTGAAGCCGCCGGATACAGATCCTGTAGCGACGCGGCGGTTCACGCAGCGCAGTTGCAGGGTCTCAAGAGCGGCCCTGATGAGTGAGGATTGAGAATCATGGCTTACAGCGAAAAGGTCATCGACCACTACGAAAACCCGCGCAACGTCGGCAAGATGAACGCGGAAGATCCTGATGTCGGCACCGGCATGGTCGGCGCTCCGGCGTGCGGCGACGTGATGCGTCTGCAAATCAAGGTCAACGATCAGGGCGTTATTGAAGACGCCAAGTTCAAGACCTACGGCTGCGGTTCGGCTATCGCCTCCAGCTCCCTCGCTACCGAGTGGATGAAGGGCAAGACCCTGGACGAAGCTGAAACCATCAAGAACACTCAGCTGGCCGAAGAACTGGCCCTGCCGCCAGTGAAAATCCACTGCTCGGTTCTCGCTGAAGACGCCATCAAGGCCGCCGTTCGCGATTACAAGCAGAAGAAAGGCTTGATCTGACTTTCAAGATTTGGCGACGAGTAAGGAGTCAACGATGGCTATCAGCATGACAGAAGCGGCTGCTCGACACGTGCGGCGCTCCCTCGATGGGCGCGGCAAGGGTGAAGGGATTCGTCTGGGTGTTCGCACCACGGGCTGTTCCGGCCTTGCCTACGTGCTGGAGTTTGTCGACGAGGTGGTTGCAGAAGATCAGGTGTTCGAGAGTCACGGCGAGAAAGTGATCATCGATCCCAAGAGCCTGGCCTACCTCGACGGCACCGAGCTCGATTTCGTCAAGGAAGGGTTGAACGAGGGCTTCAAGTTCAACAACCCCAACGTACGCGGTGAATGTGGCTGCGGCGAAAGCTTCAACATCTGAGGCTTGTCGTGGGTATTCCTTGTCATTTCGCTTTATTCGAGTTGCAGCCGGGCTTCCGTCTGGATCTTGAGCAGTTGGCCACGCGCTATCGCGAGCTGGCGCGCGCCGTTCATCCTGACCGCTTTGCCGATGCTTCCGAGCGCGAGCAGCGGTCGGCGCTCGAGCAGTCTGCGCGGCTCAACGATGCCTACCAGACGCTCAAGAGTCCGGCCCAGCGTGCACGCTACCTGCTGACCATCAGCGGGCATGAAGTGCCGATGGAAGTCACTGTCCACGATCCCGAGTTTCTTCTGCAGCAGATGCAATGGCGCGAAGAGCTCGAAGATCTGCAGGACAGTGCCGACCTGGACGGTGTCGCGGCTTTCAAGCGTCGCCTGAAAACCGCCCAGGAAGAGCTCAACGAAAGCTTCGCAGCCTGTTGGGATGATGCAGCGCAGCGCGAACAGGCCGAACGCCTGATGCGGCGCATGCAGTTCCTCGACAAGCTCACCTACGAAGTGCGCCAGTTAGAAGAGCGCCTCGACGATTAACCCAGTGCCGCTCCGGTCGCACGCCTGATATACAGATAAGTCCTGATCACGATGGCCCTACTGCAGATCGCCGAACCCGGCCAAAGTCCTCAACCGCACCAGCGTCGTCTGGCTGTGGGAATCGACTTGGGTACTACCAATTCGCTGGTCGCTGCGTTGCGCAGTGGTCTTTCCGAGCCGCTGGCCGACGCCGAAGGGCGGGTCATCCTGCCTTCCGCCGTGCGTTATCACGCCGATCGCGTCGAAGTCGGCGAGTCAGCCAAGCTGGCCGCATCCTCCGATCCCCTGAATACCGTGCTGTCGGTCAAGCGCCTGATGGGTCGTGGTCTGTCCGACGTCAAGCAATTGGGCGATCAACTGCCGTACCGCTTTGTCGGCGGCGAATCGCACATGCCGTTCATCGACACCGTGCAGGGCCCTAAAAGCCCGGTCGAAGTCTCCGCCGATATCTTGAAAGTATTGCGTCAGCGCGCTGAGGCCACCCTTGGCGGTGAGTTGGTGGGCGCGGTGATCACCGTTCCGGCGTATTTCGACGATGCTCAGCGCCAGGCTACGAAGGACGCGGCGAAACTTGCCGGTCTGAACGTGTTGCGTCTGCTCAACGAGCCGACCGCTGCGGCGGTGGCATACGGTCTGGATCAGCATGCCGAAGGCCTGGTCGCCATTTACGATCTGGGTGGCGGTACCTTCGATATTTCGATTCTGCGCCTGACTGGCGGCGTCTTCGAAGTCCTGGCCACTGGCGGCGATAGCGCGCTGGGCGGCGATGACTTCGATCATGCGATTGCCGGCTGGATCATCGAGAGCGCCGGTTTGTCCGCCGACCTCGATCCGGGCGCACAGCGCAGCCTGCTGCAAACCGCCTGCGCAGCCAAAGAAGCCCTGACGGATGCCGACAGTGTTGAAGTTGCCTACGGCGACTGGAAAGCACAGCTGACCCGCGAAGCCTTCGACGCGCTGATCGAGCCAATGGTCGCCCGCAGCCTGAAAGCCTGCCGCCGCGCCGTCCGTGATTCCGGCGTCGAGCTGGAAGACGTGCACGCCGTGGTCATGGTCGGTGGCTCGACCCGCGTTCCACGTGTTCGCGAAGCTGTCGCCGAAGCCTTCGGTCGTCAGCCACTGACCGAAATCGACCCGGATCAAGTGGTGGCCATTGGTGCCGCAATCCAGGCCGATACACTGGCCGGCAACAAGCGCGATGGCGGCGAACTGCTGCTGCTCGACGTGATCCCGCTGTCCCTTGGGCTGGAAACCATGGGCGGCCTGATGGAGAAGGTGATTCCGCGCAACACCACCATCCCCGTCGCTCGCGCCCAGGACTTCACCACTTATAAAGACGGCCAGTCGGCCATGGCGATCCACGTACTGCAGGGCGAGCGTGAGTTGATCTCCGATTGCCGTTCCTTGGCTCGCTTCGAATTGCGCGGCATCCCGGCGATGGTGGCCGGTGCGGCGAAGATTCGCGTGACCTTCCAGGTCGATGCCGACGGCCTGCTCAGCGTCTCTGCCCGTGAACTGGGTTCGGGCGTTGAAGCGAGCATCCAGGTCAAGCCGTCCTATGGCCTGACCGACGGCGAAATCGCCAAGATGCTGAAAGATTCGTTCCAGCACGCCAATGACGACAAAGTCGCCCGCGTTCTTCGCGAGCAGCAGGTCGATGCCCAACGCCTGATCGAAGCGGTGCAGGGCGCTCTTGAGGCGGATGGCGAGCGCTTGCTCGACGCCGAAGAGCGCATGGTCATCGAGTTGCAAGTGCAGGAACTGACCGAACTGATGAAAGGTACCGATGGTTACGCCATCGAGCAGCAGACCAAGCGTCTGTCGCAAGTGACCGATGCTTTTGCAGCCCGTCGTATGGATCAGACGGTGAAAGCCGCTCTGTCCGGGCGCAATCTGAATGAAATCGAGGATATCTGATGCCGCAGGTCATTTTTCTGCCCCACGAGAAGTTCTGCCCTGAAGGCATGGTCGTTGACGCTGCGCCTGGCACGTCGATCCTCGAACTGGCTCACGAGCACCACATCGAGATGGAAAGCGCCTGCGGTGGCGTCTGCGCCTGCACCACTTGTCACTGCATCATCCGCGAGGGTTTCGACTCGCTGGAAGAAGCCGACGAGTTGGAGGAAGATTTCCTTGATCGTGCCTGGGGTCTGGAAGCCCAGTCGCGCCTGGCTTGTCAGGCTATCGTCGGTGAAGAAGACATCACCGTCGAAATTCCGAAATATTCGCTTAACCATGCGGCCGAAGCGCCGCACTGACTGGTAAGACTGTCATGAGCTACGGTTGGAATGATGTTCAACGTATTGCAGAAGAGCTGGCTGAGGCCAAGCCGGATGTCGATCCGCTTTCTGTCAATTTCGTCGACCTGCAGCGATGGATCATGGAACTTCCCGACTTTGATAACACCTCTGGCCGTGTTGGCGAGAAAGTGTTGGAAGCGGTTCAGGCTCTCTGGATCGAAGAAGTAGACTGATCGTCCTCGCAGGTTAGGCAATACCCAAGAACCCGCGTATAATTCGCGGGTTTAATTTTTCGCAAATTACCGTTTCTGGAGTTACACCATGGCTGTTCAACGTACTTTCTCCATCATCAAGCCTGACGCCGTTGCTAAAAACGTGATCGGCAAGATCACCACTCGCTTCGAAGACGCTGGCCTGCGCGTTGTAGCTTCGAAACTGAAGCAACTGTCCAAAGCCGAAGCCGAAGGCTTCTACGCTGAGCACAGCGCTCGTGGTTTCTTCGGCGACCTAGTTGCCTTCATGACTTCGGGTCCAGTTGTCGTTCAGGTTCTGGAAGGCGAAAACGCCATCGCTCGCAACCGTGAGCTGATGGGCGCTACCAACCCTAAAGAAGCTGCTCCAGGCACCATCCGTGCTGACTTCGCTGAATCGATCGACGCCAACGCCGTTCACGGTTCGGACTCCGAAGCCGCTGCTGCTCGCGAAATCGCTTACTTCTTCGCAGCTACTGAAGTAACCACTCGCTAAGCATTGGCTTAAGAGTGAAGGTGAATCCATGACGACATCGACTGTTAAAACCAACCTGCTGGGTCTGACCCAGCCGGAAATGGAAAAATTCTTCGACTCAATCGGGGAGAAGCGTTTCCGTGCCGGTCAGGTAATGAAATGGATTCACCACTTTGGCGTCGATGATTTCGACGCCATGACGAACGTCAGCAAGGCCTTGCGCGAAAAGCTCAAGGCTGTTGCTGAGGTCCGTGGTCCCGAAGTGGTCAGCGAGGACATTTCCAGCGACGGCACCCGTAAGTGGGTGGTGCGCGTGGCGTCCGGCAGCTGTGTCGAGACCGTTTACATTCCCCAGGGCAAGCGCGGCACTCTGTGCGTTTCGTCCCAGGCAGGCTGTGCCCTGGACTGCAGTTTCTGCTCCACCGGCAAGCAAGGCTTCAACAGCAACCTCACCGCCGCCGAAGTCATCGGTCAGGTGTGGATTGCCAACAAATCCTTCGGCAGTGTTCCGGCTACCATCGACCGCGCCATCACCAACGTGGTGATGATGGGCATGGGCGAACCGCTGCTGAACTTCGATAACGTCGTGGCCGCCATGCATCTGATGATGGATGACCTGGGCTACGGGATCTCCAAGCGCCGCGTGACCCTGTCCACGTCGGGTGTGGTGCCGATGATCGATGAGCTGGCCAAGCACATCGACGTATCCCTGGCGTTGTCCCTGCACGCACCGAATGACGCATTGCGTAACCAATTGGTGCCGATCAACAAGAAATATCCGCTTAAGATGCTGCTCGAGTCGTGCCAGCGCTACATGTCCGCCCTTGGCGAGAAACGTGTGCTGACCATCGAGTACACCTTGCTCAAGGACGTCAACGACAAGCTTGAGCACGCCGTGGAAATGATCGAGCTGCTCAAAGATATTCCATGCAAGATCAACCTGATTCCGTTCAACCCGTTCCCGCATTCCGGGTATGAGCGGCCGAGCAACAACGCCATCCGCCGGTTCCAGGATCAGCTTCACCAGGCCGGTTTCAACGTCACCGTGCGCACCACCCGTGGTGAAGACATCGACGCGGCTTGTGGTCAATTGGTAGGGCAGGTGCTGGATCGCACCCGTCGCAGCGAACGTTACATCGCCGTGCGTGAGTTGAGCGCCGACAGCGATCTGGCACAGAACGCCGCGAACACTAACTAAGAGAGGATCTCTATGTCCCTGCGCTTTGCGCTGCTGTTGCTGTTGGCCAGCCTGTGTGCTGGTTGTGTCCTGTCGGGCGATTACAACCCGATGAAGACCAGCAAGGGCCGTGACGAAGCGCGGGCTGCCTACGTGCAGCTGGGGCTGGGATACTTGCAGCAGGGCATGACCGAACGGGCCAAGGTTCCACTGAAGAAAGCCCTGGAGCTGGACGGTTCGGATCCCGACGCCAATGCCGCGCTGGGGCTGGTGTTTCAGGCCGAGATGGAACCTGCGCTTGCTGACGAACACTTTCGCAAAGCCTTGTCCTCCCGTCCCGCCGATGCGCGCATCCTCAACAACTACGGCAGTTTTCTCTACGAAGAACAGCGTTACAAGGAAGCCTACGAGCGTTTTGAACAGGCGGCCGCCGATACCCTGTATCCTGAGCGTTCGCGGGTGTTCGAGAACCTCGGCATGACGGCGGCGAAGCTCGGACAGCGTGATCTGGCGCAGCAGCAGCTGGAAAAAGCACTGCGTTTGAACCGTCAGCAGCCACGGGCATTGCTGGAAATGGCTGAGTTGTCATTCGAAGACAGGCATTATGTGCCCGCGCGTGACTATTACGACCGTTTCAGCCAGCTCTCCGAGCAAAATGCACGTAGTCTGTTGCTCGCCGTTCGGTTGGCAAAAGTATTTGAAGATCGCGACAAGGCCGCCAGTGCGGGCCTGCAATTAAAACGACTCTATCCCGGTACGCCGGAATATCAGCAATACCTGTCGGAGCAATGATGAAAGCGGCGCATCCCGAAGTTGTAGCAGCGAATCGCGTTAACCCCGGTGAGACCCTGCGCCAGGCCCGCGAAAGCAATGGCTGGTCGCTGGCCGAAGTGGCCCTCAAGCTCAACCTCACCGTGACTTCCCTGAGCAATCTTGAAGCCGGCGCATTCGACAAGTTGCCCGGGCATACCTTCGCTCGCGGCTACATTCGCGCGTACGCCAAATTGCTCGGCATGGATCAGACCGTTCTGGTCCAGCAATTCGACCAGTCCACCGGCACTGACTCCCAAGGCAGCAACGTCCACGCTCTGGGTCGTATTGAAGAGCCGGTACGGGTTTCCCATACCATTTTGCGTATCGTCAGCCTGTTGCTGCTGATTGCGGTCATCGGCGGCGGTTTCGTCTGGTGGCAGGATCAGACCTCGTTGCGTACCAAGGACCTGATCGGCCTGGCACCGGAGCACGTCGAAGTCGAAGGCGCCGACGGCACCACCCAGATTCATCCGCTGGACGAGCCGGAAGACCAGGCCGTCGCGGAAGGCGAAGCCGAGGGCTCGACCGCTCTGGCACTGCCTCAATCGGAATCCACGGCTGAATCGACCGGCGCCGAGACCGAGGCCGCAGCTCCTGCGACCGCACCGGTTGCTCCGGCACCTGCTGCGCCAGCCGCGACTCCGGCTGCACCGGCTCATACGCCAGCGCCTGTGGTTGCTGCTCCTGCAAATCCGGCACCTGCCGCTCCGGCCACGCCTGCACCGACCGTTGCTGCCCCGGCAGCTCCGGCCGTCGCGGCACCCGCGCCGACAGCGCCCGTAGCTCCGGTTGCAGGTCAAGGCCAGGTTCAGGTGCAGTTCATCGCCGATTGCTGGACTCAAGTGACCGATGGCAGCGGCAAAGTGCTGTACAGCGGCCTCAAGCGTAAGGGCGACAGCCTGTCTGTCGTCGGCAAGCCTCCGTTTGCCGTGCGTCTGGGCGTTGCCCGTGGCGCGCAGGTCAGCTACAACGGCCAGCCGGTCGATGTCGCTCCGTTCACCAGTGGCGAGACCGCTCGCCTGAAGTTGGGTCAATAAGTCATGCACGGCGAATCTCCAATCAAACGTCGCGAATCGCGCAAGATCTGGGTCGGTAACGTGCCCGTGGGCGGCGATGCCCCTATCGCTGTGCAGAGCATGACCAACAGCGACACCAATGACGTCGCTGCCACCGTCGCACAGATCAATCGTCTGGAAGCCGCCGGCGTCGATATCGTCCGCGTTTCGGTACCGGACATGGACGCCGCCGAGGCGTTCGGCAAGATCAAGCAACTGGTCAAGGTGCCGTTGGTTGCCGACATCCATTTCGACTACAAGATCGCTCTGCGCGTGGCCGAACTGGGTGTGGACTGCCTGCGCATCAACCCGGGCAACATCGGTCGCGAAGACCGTGTGCGTGCGGTGGTCGATGCCGCCCGTGACCGCGGGATCCCGATCCGCATCGGCGTCAACGCCGGTTCCCTGGAAAAAGACCTGCAAAAGAAATACGGCGAGCCGACGCCAGCTGCGCTGGTCGAGTCCGCCCTGCGTCACGTCGAACACCTCGAACGCCTGAATTTCCAGGACTTCAAGGTCAGTGTGAAGGCTTCTGACGTGTTCATGGCCGTTGAAGCCTACCGCCTGCTGGCCAAGGAAATCGTCCAGCCGCTGCACCTGGGCATCACCGAAGCCGGTGGATTGCGCTCCGGTACAGTGAAATCCGCCGTGGGCCTAGGTATGCTGCTCGCCGAGGGGATTGGCGATACTATCCGCATCTCGCTGGCGGCCGACCCGGTCGAGGAAGTGAAGGTCGGTTACGACATTCTCAAGTCTTTGCATCTGCGTTCCCGTGGCATCAACTTCATCGCCTGCCCGAGCTGCTCGCGGCAGAACTTCGATGTGGTCAAGACCATGAACGAGCTGGAAGGGCGCCTTGAAGACCTGCTGGTGCCGCTGGATGTCGCGGTGATCGGTTGCGTGGTCAACGGCCCCGGCGAAGCCAAGGAAGCCCATATCGGCTTGACCGGCGGCACGCCAAACCTGATTTACATCGACGGCAAGCCGTCGCAGAAACTGACGAATGACAATCTGGTGGACGAGCTGGAAAAGCTGATCCGCGAGAAAGCGGCCGAGAAGGTCGAAGCTGACGCAGCGGTTATTGCGCGCGGCTGATCGAACGAACTAAGGAATTTCTGTGAGCAAGTCTCTGCAAGCCATTCGTGGCATGAACGACATCCTGCCGGAACAGACGCCGGTATGGCGCTATTTCGAAGGCACCGTTTCGCGTCTGCTGGATAACTACGGTTACAAGCAGATCCGCATGCCGATCGTCGAGTTCACCGAGCTGTTCAAGCGCTCGATCGGTGAAGTGACCGACATCGTCGAAAAAGAGATGTACACCTTCGAAGACCGCAACGGCGACTCGCTGACCCTGCGTCCGGAAGGCACGGCCGCGTGCGTGCGTGCGGTGCTCGAGCACGGCATCACCGGCGGTGGCCAGGTGCAGAAACTCTGGTACATCGGCCCGATGTTCCGTCACGAGCGTCCGCAGAAAGGCCGTTATCGCCAGTTCCACCAGATCGGTCTGGAGGTGTTCAACCTCGACGGTCCGGACATCGACGCCGAACTGATCATCATGACCTGGCGCCTGTGGGGCGAGCTGGGCATCCGCGATGCGGTCAAGCTCGAGCTCAACAGCCTCGGCACCAGCGAGTCCCGCAGCCGTTATCGTGAAGCGCTGGTCGAGTATCTCTCGGCGCACCACGACAAACTGGACGAAGACAGCCAGCGTCGCCTGAAGACCAACCCGCTGCGGGTGCTCGACACCAAAAATGCCGACACCCAGGCCGTGCTGGTCGATGCGCCGAAAATGGCCGACTACCTGGATGACGAATCCCGTGCCCACTTCGAAGGCCTGAAGGCCCGTCTGGATGCCGTCGGCATTCCTTACGTGCTCAACCCGAAGCTGGTGCGTGGTTTGGATTACTACAGCAAAACCGTATTCGAATGGGTCACCGACAAGCTCGGCGCCCAGGGCACCGTCTGCGCGGGTGGGCGCTATGACGGTCTGGTCGAGCAGATGGGCGGCAAGCCGACCCCGGGCGTCGGTTTCGCCATGGGCATCGAGCGTCTGGTGCTGCTGCTGGAAACCCTGGAGCAGATCCCGGAAGAAATCTCCCGTCAGGTTGACGTCTATCTCTGCGCCTTCGGCGAAGAAGCGGAGCTGGCCGGTCTGGCCCTGGCCGAGCGGGTACGCGACCAACTGCCCAACCTGCGCCTGCAAGTCAATGCCGGCGCCGGCAGCTTCAAGAGCCAGTTCAAGAAAGCCGACAAGAGCGGTGCGCTGTACGCACTGATCCTCGGTGACGACGAAATGGCCCAGCAAGTGGTAGGTTTCAAACCCCTGCGTGGCCAGGGCGAACAACAAAGCATTGCCTGGGATGCGCTCGCTGCACACCTGGCCACCTGCGTCGTGCAGGGTTGAAGCTGTCCAAACAGCCGATTTAGCGATTAAGGAGTATTGGGGTGTCGAGTACCGAAGACGAACAGTTGGCGGATTTGAAGGACTGGTGGACACGCAACGGCAAACCTCTGGTCACCGGCGGCCTGTTGGCGCTGGTCATCGTGTTCGGCTGGCAGGCTTATCACAAGTATCAGAGCAACCAGTCGCAAGGCGCCTCGGTGCTCTATCAGCAATTGCTGGAAACCACGCTGACCCCGGATGGCAAGCCTGACGCCGCGCGTGTTGCGGATCTGGCCGGCAAGCTCAACAGCGAATTCGGCGGTTCTGCCTACGCGCAGTACGGCAGCCTGTTCGTGGCCAAGGTAGCTGTCGACAGCGGCAAGCTGGACGACGCGGCGACCGAACTCAAGGCCATCGTTGCCAAACCGGCCAACCCGGCGCTGGGCGAAATCGCCCGTCAGCGTCTGGCGCAGGTACTGGGCGCACAGAACAAGGCCGACGAAGCCCTGAAACTGCTCGAAGGCGATGCCGACAAGTCGTTCCTGGCCACTCGCGAAGAACTCAAGGGCGACCTGCTGGTACAGCTGGGCCGTACCGACGAAGCGAACGCGGCGTATCAAAAAGCCAAGGCGGCACTGTCGGATGAAGCGGCGGTCGGTGGCCTTCAAATCAAGCTGGACGACCTGGCCAAAGGGGATGCGTGACGTGATCCGTTGGAAGCATGCAGCATTGCTGGCTCTGGCCATTCTGGCCGCGGGTTGCAGCAGCAACAGCAAAAAAGAACTGCCACCGGCCGAGCTGACCGACTTCAAAGAAGAAGTGGTCCTGCACAAGCAGTGGAGCCGCTCGATCGGTGACGGTCAGGGCGAAACGTACAACATGCTGGTGCCGGCGATCGACGGTGACACCATCTACGCGGCCGACGTGACCGGTATCGTGATGGGCCTGGATCGCAGCAACGGCGACGTGAAATGGAAGAAAGACCTTGAACTGCCTGTGTCCGGCGCCGTTGGCGTGGGTTACGGTCTGGTCATGGTCGGCACCCTGCGCGGTGAAGTCGTTGCCCTCGACGCCATCAACGGCGAAGAGAAGTGGCGCTCGCGCGTCAACAGCGAAGTTCTCGCGCCACCGGCCAACAACGGTGACGTGGTAGTGGTACAGACCCAGGACGATCGTCTGATCGGCCTGGACGCGTCCACCGGCAACCAGCGTTGGGTGTATGACAGCACGCCGGCCGTACTGACCCTGCGCGGCACCAGTGCACCGATCGTCACCAACCGCCTCGCGGTGGCTGGCCTGTCGACCGGTAAAGTGGTCGCGCTCGACATTTCCAACGGCGTGCCGGTCTGGGAACAGCGGATCGCGATTCCACAAGGTCGTTCGGAGCTGGAGCGCGTGGTCGACATCGACGGCGGTCTGCTGCTGTCCGGCGGTACCCTGTACGTTGCCAGCTATCAGGGTCGCGTTGCGGCACTGGATCTGGAAAGCGGCCGTCAGCTCTGGCAGCGCGACGCGTCGAGCTACGCCGGCGTTGCCCAGGGTTTCGGCAACGTCTACGTGAGCCTGTCGTCGGGTACCGTTGAAGGCGTCGACGAGCGTTCCACCACAGCACTGTGGAGCAACGACTCGCTGGCCCGTCGTCAACTGTCGGCGCCGGAAGTCTTCTCCAGCTACGTTGCAGTCGGTGACCTGGAAGGTTACCTGCACCTGCTGAGTCAGGTGGACGGTCGTTTCGTCGGCCGCGAGCGCATCGACAGCGACGGCCTGCGTGCCCGTCCGCTGGTGGTGGGTGACACGATTTACGTGTATGGCAACAGCGGCAAACTGGAAGCCCTGACCATCAAGTAACAACTATGCTTGGGGTTAACTCCCCAGGCGGCCTTGCTTCTGCAGGGTTTGCAGCACCTACGGGTGTTGCCCCGAGCACCAGCCGCTGCCTCGCAGCGGCTTTTGTATTTTCTGAAATAACGAAGTGGAGAGCCGCATGGTTCCCGTAATCGCCCTGGTGGGCCGACCGAACGTCGGCAAGTCCACCTTGTTCAACCGCCTGACCAGGACTCGCGACGCCATCGTCGGCGACTTGTCCGGTCTGACCCGTGATCGCCAGTACGGTGAGGCCAAGTGGCAAGGGCGTTCCTACATTCTGATCGACACCGGCGGTATCTCCGGTGACGAGCATGGTATGGACGAAAAAATGGCCGAGCAGTCGCTGCTGGCCATCGAAGAAGCGGATGTCGTTCTGTTCCTGGTAGATGCCAAGGCCGGTTTCACCGCCGCTGACCAGATGATCGCCGAACACTTGCGCAAACGTAACAAGCGTTCCCACGTGGTCGCCAACAAGGTCGACAACATCGACCCGGAAATGGCCCGCGCCGAATTCGCCCCGCTGGGCATGGGCCACGCGATCCCGATCGCCGGCGCCCACGGTCGCGGCATCACGCAATTGCTGGAAGCCGCCCTGAGCGACTTCCCGCGCGATGATGACGAGCCGGCCGAAGGTGAAGAGGAAGAAGTGGTCGCCGAAGGCGAGGAAGCCAAGCGCATTCCTGGCCCGAGCGAAAAAGACGGGATCAAGATCGCCATCATCGGCCGGCCGAACGTCGGCAAGTCGACCCTGGTCAACCGCATGCTCGGTGAAGACCGGGTAATCGTCTACGACCAGCCCGGCACCACCCGCGACAGTATCTACATCCCGTTCGAGCGTAACGACGAGAAGTACACGCTGATCGACACCGCCGGTGTACGCAAGCGCGGCAAGATCCACGAAGAAGTCGAAAAATTCTCCGTGGTCAAAACCCTGCAGGCGATCAAAGACGCCAACGTGGTGATCTTCGTGATGGACGCCCGCGAAGGCGTGGTCGATCACGACCTCAACCTGCTGGGCTTCGCTCTTGAAGCAGGTCGTGCGCTAGTGATCGCGATCAACAAATGGGACGGCATGACGCCAAGCGAGCGCGACTTCGTGAAGGTCGAGCTGCAGCGTCGGTTGTTCTTCGTTGACTTCGCCGATATCCACTTCATCTCGGCACTGCACGGTACTGGCGTGGGCAACCTCTACGCCTCGGTGCAGAACTCGTTCAAGTCCGCGGTCACCCGCTGGCCGACCAGCCGCCTGACGCAGATTCTTGAAGACGCGGTCAGCGAACACCAGCCGCCGATGGTCAACAGCCGCCGGATCAAGCTGCGTTACGCTCACCTGGGTGGTGCGAACCCGCCGATCATCGTGATCCACGGCAACCAGATCGAGAAAGTGCCGAAGTCGTACGTGCGCTATCTGGAAAACACTTACCGCCGTGTACTCAAACTGGTCGGTACGCCGATCCGTATCGAGTTCAAGGGCGGCGAGAACCCGTACGAAGGCAACAAGAACACGCTGACCGACCGCCAGGTCAACAAGAAGCGTCGTTTGATGTCGCACAACAAGAAAGCCAGCAAGAAGCGCCGCGACAAGAAGTAAAAAGAGCAGCTGCGGGTTTCGAGCTGCAAGCTTCAAGTTAAAGCGTGGAAGTAAAGAAGGGCTCTGTTCAGAGCCCTTTTTTGTGGGCGATGGATTGATGCTTGAAACTTGTCGCTTGCAGCTTGAAACTTGCAGCTCACCTGCAAGGGGCTCCCGATGATCACCAGTAAGCTGCCGAATGTCGGCATCACTATTTTCACGCAGATGTCTCAGCTCGCGGCGCAGACCGGAGCGATCAACCTTTCCCAGGGTTTTCCCGATTTCGACGGCCCGCAGGCACTGCGCGACGCGGTCGGTCGACACATCGCCAGCGGCCACAACCAGTATTCGCCCATGACCGGCTTGCCGGCGCTGCGCCAGCAGATCGCGGCGAAAATCGCCCGCAGTTATGGCGCGAACGTTGATGCCGATACCGAAGTAACCGTGACCCCCGGCGCGACCCAGGCGATCTTCTGCGCCATCCAGGCGGTTATCCACAGCGGCGACGAAGTCATCGTGTTCGACCCGGCCTACGACAGCTATGAGCCCGCAGTAGAACTGGCCGGCGGACGCTGCGTGCATGTGCAACTTGGGCTGAAGGATTTCTCCATCGACTTCGACAAACTCAGCGCAGCCCTGAGCCCGCGAACGCGGATGATCATCCTTAACACCCCGCACAACCCGAGCGGTGCCTTGATCAGTCGCGCCGAGCTGGATCAGTTGGCGGCGTTGATCCGAGATCGCGACATCTACGTGATCAGCGACGAAGTCTATGAACACCTGGTGTTTGACGGCGTGCCGCACGTCAGCGTGCTGGCCCATGAAGAGCTGTATCAGCGCGCCTTCGTGGTCAGCTCGTTCGGCAAGACCTATCACGTCACCGGCTGGAAAACCGGTTACGTCGTGGCGCCGCCGGCCCTGACGGCGGAGCTGCGCAAGGTGCACCAGTACGTCAGTTTCTGCGGCGTGACCCCGTTGCAGTTTGCTTTGGCCGATTACATGGCCGAGCATCCGGAACACGTCGAAGAGCTGCCGGGCTTCTATCAGGCCAAGCGCGATCTGTTCTGTGATCTGCTGGCGCCGTCGCGATTCAGTTTCACCCGTGTCACCGGCACCTATTTCCAGTTGGTCGATTACTCGCAGATTCGCCCTGATTTGAACGATGTCGAAATGGCGATGTGGATGACCCGTGAGCATGGCGTGGCGAGTATTCCGGTGTCGGTGTTCTACCAGAATCCACCCGAAGGCCAGCGCCTGGTGCGCCTGTGCTTTGCCAAACGTGAGGAGACGCTGCGGGAAGCGGCGGCCAAGCTATGCGTGATCTGAGTGCGTTGCCCGACCTCAATCTGGCGCTGATCCAGACCAGTCTGGCCTGGCATGACCGTCAGGCCAATCTCGAGCATTTCGATGTGTTGCTGGAGCAGGCGCGCGGTGCCGATCTGATCATCCTGCCGGAAATGTTCACTACCGGATTTTCCATGGAATCCGAAACCCTGGCCGAAGCCGAAAACGGTCCGACCAGCAAATGGCTGCGGGCCCAGGCAGCGAAGCTGAACGCAGTCGTCACGGGCAGCGTGATCATCCAGGCCGCCGACGGCAGCCACCGCAACCGCTTGCTGTGGGCGCGGCCGGACGGCGAAGTGCTGCATTACGACAAACGCCACCTGTTCCGCATGGCCGGCGAGCACAATCACTACACCCCCGGCGAGCGCCAGGTGCAGTTCGAGCTCAAGGGCTGGCGGGTGCGTCCGCTGATTTGCTACGACTTGCGCTTCCCGGTGTGGAGTCGCGACGCTCAGGACACCGACCTGCTGCTGTACACCGCCAACTGGCCGGGCGCACGGCGTCAACACTGGAACCGGTTGCTGCCGGCCCGGGCCATCGAAAACCTGTGCTATGTGGCGGCGGTCAACCGGGTGGGTACCGATGGCAAGGGTTTCGCGTATACCGGCGACAGTCAGGTGCTGGATTTCCAGGGCGAGACGTTGCTGGCGGCGGGGGAGGCTGACGGGGTGTTCAAGGTGGTTCTGGAAGCGGCTTCGCTGGCGGCTTACCGCGAGCGGTTCCCGGCGAATCTGGACGCGGACACCTTCGAGTTCACCTGATAGCCCAGATCACCTAGATCGTTCCCACGTCGAGGCGTCGAACCGTCCGCGTGGGAATGCCTCAAGGGACGCTCCGCGTCCAGTGACGCAGAGCGTCACGAGCTGCATTCCCACGCAGAGCGTGGGAACGATCAGATAGAAAATAAAAAGGCCCCGGAGTTCGCACTCAGGGGCCTTTTGCATTGCAGCGGTCAGTTACGCCGCTTTCGCTTCCGGCTGGCTCAGCGAGCGGTTCAGCGCGCTGAACAGGGCCTTGAAGCTGGCGGTGGTGATGTTTTCATCGATGCCCACGCCGTGCACCGCACGCTCGCCGTTCACACGCAGTTCGATGTAGGCCGCCGCCTTGGCGTTGGTGCCCGCGCCGATGGCGTGTTCGTTGTAGTCCATGATCTCCACCGGAATCGGCAGACCGGCCACCAGCGCTTCCAGCGCGCCGTTGCCCTTGCCGCGCCAGTGCAGATTGGTTTCGCCCTGACCCTTGCTCGCCACTTCCACTTCGACGGCGCTGTTGCCGTTTTCTTCCTGCAGGCGATGGCTGACCAGCGCGTACGGGGTGTTGGCTTGCAGATATTCGCTGTGCAACAGCGCGTGGATTTGCTGGGCAGTCATTTCCAGACCCAGGCGGTCGGTTTCACGCTGCACGACCTGGCTGAATTCGATCTGCATGCGACGTGGCAGGCTGATGCCGTATTCCTGCTCCAGCAAGTAGGCGATGCCGCCCTTGCCCGACTGACTGTTGACGCGGATCACCGCCTCGTAGCTGCGGCCGATGTCGGCCGGGTCGATCGGCAGGTACGGTACTTCCCACAGTGCGTCGGATTTCTGCTGGGCGAAGCCCTTGCGGATCGCGTCCTGGTGGGAGCCGGAGAACGCGGTGTGCACCAGGTCGCCGACGTATGGGTGGCGCGGGTGAACCTGGATCTGGTTGCACTCTTCAACGACTTTGCGCACGCCGTCGATGTCGGAGAAGTCCAGTTGCGGGTCGAGGCCCTGGGTGTACATGTTCAGTGCCACGGTCACGAGGTCGACGTTGCCGGTACGCTCGCCGTTGCCGAACAGACAGCCTTCGACGCGGTCGGCGCCGGCCATCAGGCCCAGCTCGGTGGCGGCCACGCCGGTGCCACGGTCGTTGTGGGTGTGCAGGCTGATGATCACGCTGTCACGACGGTTGATGTTGCGGTGGAACCACTCGATCTGGTCGGCGTAGACGTTCGGCGTCGCGCATTCAACGGTGGCCGGCAGGTTGAGGATGATCTTGTGCTCAGGCGTCGGGTTCCAGACCTCGATCACCGCGTCACAGACTTCCTTGGCAAATTCCAGTTCGGTGGCGCTGAAGGTTTCCGGCGAGTACTCGAAGGTCCACTCGGTGTCCGGCTGCATGGCGGCGTATTTGACGAACAGCTTGGCGGCGTTCACGGCGATGGCCTTGATCCCGTCCTTGTCCTGGTTGAAGACGATGCGACGGAAAGAAGGGGAGGTGGCGTTGTACAGGTGAACGATTGCCTTCTTCGCCCCGCGCAGGGATTCGAAGGTGCGCTCGATCAGGTCTTCACGGCCCTGGGTCAGCACTTGAATAGTGGTGTCGTCCGGGATGTGGCCGTCTTCGATCAAAGTGCGCACGAAGTCGAAGTCGGTTTGCGAAGCGGCCGGGAACGACGCCTCGATCTCCTTCACACCCACCTGCACCAGGGTTTTCCAGAAGCGCAGTTTTTTCACCGCGTCCATTGGCTCGATCAACGACTGGTTGCCGTCACGCAGGTCGGAGCTGCACCAGATCGGCGCGGCATTGATGGTTTTCGACGGCCAGGTACGGTCCGGCAGGTTGATCACAGGAAACGCGCGGTATTTCGAAGACGGGTCTTTGAGCATGCTCATCGGGAAATTCCTTATTGTCTGGGCCGAAAAGAGGCGGCCTGCCGGTGGAACGAACGTTCTTGGAAAAGCGTGGGACGAGGCGCAGCGATTCAGCCCGGCAGTCGTGCGCTGACGAGGCACAGGCTGCGGTGCTGGCGAAGCTGAATGAGGGTGTGAGAGGTTTTCATGCCCTCAACCCTAACCGCGAGGGATGAGGATGGCAAGCAGTCGGAAAAAATTGAGAGGAATACCCGGAAAGTGGTTTTTTCCGAGATTTTATTCTCTGAATCAAAGTGAATGTTTGCAGAGATTGCGCAGTCCGTTCGTCGTGCGCAATCCCTGTGGGAGCGACCTTGCTCGCGATGGGGCCAGTCGCTTCACCCACAAATCAAGGCTGGAATGCCCCAATGAAAATCGCCGGATCGACCCGCGCATCGTTCAGGCTGACGTTCCAGTGCATGTGCGGCCCGGTCGCCCGACCTGTAGCGCCAACCTTGCCCACCACCGCACCGCGCGCCAGTTGCTGGCCGTTCTGCACATCAATCTTCGACATATGGCAGAACATGCTGATGAAGCCCTGGCCGTGGTCGACGAACACTGTGTTGCCATTGAAGAAGTAGTTGCCGATCAGAATTACCTTGCCCGCTGCCGGGGTCTTGATCGGCGTGCCGGCCGGCACTGCGAAGTCCAGACCTGCGTGCGGATTGCGCTCTTCACCGTTGAAGAAACGGCGCACGCCGAACTTGCTCGACAGCGGTCCGTTGACCGGTTTGTCCAGCAGCAGATTGCTCGGCGTGTTCGGACTGAAACTGCGGTAGGCCTTGATCTGCTCGGCCAGTTCGCCCTCGATGCGCTTGAGGTTGGCGGGGTTCGGATTGACCTGCTGGGTATTCTTCAGGGTGATGTGCTGTTCCGGGTATTTCTTGTTGCCGACATTGAAGTTGAGGTTACGGCCGCCACTGCTGATCTGCTGAACGCCGGGTTTGACGGTCAACGGAACACCGACAATCGCCAGCCAGTTGTTCTGTTCCTTGACCACCAGCACCGGTTTGCCCTGATACGTGGCTTTCGGCGCTTGCGCAGCGGTCCCCAGATCGACGACAGCCACGCCGCCCGGCACCGGTTTGTTCAGCAGGCGGGTGATGTAACTGTCGGCGTGGGCGTTGAAGGTCAGGCACAGCAACAGCAGCGGAGCAAGAAAACGCGGCATGGATCAGTCCAGTAAAGAAAGGGTGACAGGCGTCAGGTGATTGTCCTCGACGCGCACTTGCAGTTCGCCTTCGCCCAGTCTGGCCTTGAGGCGCTGGCCGGTGTGGGTCTGCGCGGCGTTACGAATCGCGTTGCCGCGCTCATCCAGCAGAATGCTGTAGCCACGACCGAGGGTCGCCAGCGGGCTGACCACGTGCAGGGTCTGCATCTGGCTTTGCAACTGAAGTCGACGGCGTTTCAGACCTTCGTTCATGGCGCGTGGCAGGCGTTCAGCGAGACTGTCGAGGCGCTGGCGCAACAGGGCCAGCTGGCGTCCCGGATGTTGCCCGGCGAGGCGGGTTTCCAGACGAATCAGGCGTTCGCGGCGGGTATTGAGCTGGCGCTCGAAGGCGCGGCGCATGCGCATGTCCAGATCATCCAGACGTTGTGCCTGTTGGCGCAGACGTTCGCCGGGATGGCGCAAGCGGCGGGTCATGCCTTCAAGGCGCAGGCGATCGCGCATCAGGCGGTCACGCATGCGCATCACCAACCGGCGATGCAGGCTTTCGACCTGCCGGATCAGGTGGCTGGAATCCGGGGCAAGCAGTTCAGCAGCGGCGGACGGCGTCGGTGCACGCACGTCAGCCACGAAGTCGCTGATCGACACATCGGTTTCATGGCCGACCGCACTGACGATCGGCGTGACGCAGGCATCTACCGCCCGGGCCACCGCTTCTTCGTTGAAGCACCAGAGGTCTTCCAGCGAGCCGCCGCCACGGGCCAGGATCAGCGCGTCGAACCCACGGGCATCCGCCAGTTTCAGGGCGCGGACGATCTGCGCGGTGGCTTCGCGGCCCTGAACGGCGGTGGGAATCAGCGTCAGTTGCACTTGCGGCGCACGGCGGCGGAACACGCTGATAATGTCGCGGATCACCGCGCCAGTCGGTGAACTGATGATGCCGATGCGCTGCGGATGTGCCGGCAGCGGCACTTTGCGCTCGGCACTGAACAGGCCTTCGGCGCTGAGCTTTTCCTTCAAGGCATCGAAGGCCAGGCGCAGGGCACCGTCACCGGCCGGCTCCACGGTGTCGAGGATCAACTGATAGTCGCCACGCCCTTCGAACAGCGAGACCTTGCCGCGCACCTTGACTGCCAGGCCATCCTTCAGCGCCTGACGCACCCGCGCCGCATTCTGCCGGAACAGCGCGCAACGCACCTGCGCACCGCTGTCCTTGAGCGTGAAATACACGTGGCCTGACGCCGGGCGGGCGAGGTTGGAGATTTCGCCTTCGACCCAGATGTTGCTGAACACGTCTTCGAGCAACACCCGCGCGCGGCCGTTGAGTTGGCTGACGGTCAGGATTTCGCGGTCGAGGCCGAGTCTTGCAAAGGGATCTTTAATCATGGGGCGCAGTTTAAAGGCATTCGCCGGTGAATGTCTGGAGGAAGTGTTGCTCCAGAGGTGTGGGATTTTGCCGAGAAGCGAGGGCGACGGTGCTCTGGCAATCGCCGGTCAGCGGCAGAAATCTCACGCCGGCGGGCGCGATGTCCTGCATTGAATCCGGCAGCAGAGCGATGCCGAATCCGGCCTGGATCAACTGCAATTGCGTGGTCTTGCGCGACATCACCCGTGCAGGCTGAGGAAAAAAGCCGTGACGCATGCACAGGTCGGCGCACAAATAACTCAGCCCGCCGCGCTGTGGGTGCGGGATGGAAATGAATGCTTCGTCCTTCAATTGCGCCAGATCGACTGCCTCCGTCGACGCCAGTCGATGATCCGCCGGCACAGCAAGCAGCAGACGTTCGGTGTAGAGCGGCACAATCTGAACACCCTCGCGCTGGCGCAGCACCGGCAGACGCAGCAGGCCGATATCGAGCCGGCCCTCGGCCAGTTCTTCAAGTTGCGCCTCCGAGGAGAGCGTGCCGATGTCCAGCGAAACGCCGGGTTGTTGCTCCAGGTATGCGCTCATGTCGCGCAACAATTGGCCGCTGATCGGCACGGTGCTGGAGTGACAAAGGCGCAAGGTGCCGCGCTGCCCTTGGCCGATTTCCGTGGCCAGGGTGCTGGCCTTGTTCAGTTCATTGAGCAGATTTTTCGCCCGGGGCAGGAACGCTTCGCCAGCGGCGGTGAGCCGGGGCTGGCGCGCGGTGCGTTCGAACAGCGGCGTTTGCAGGCGGGTTTCCATGTCCTTGATCTGCCGGCTCAGCGCCGACTGAGCAATGAACAGCCGTTCGGCTGCCGCGCTGAAGCTGCCGCTCTCTACGATTTCCACGAAGTAGCGCAATTGACGGGTTGAAAGCACGAGGCATGCCTTTTCGAGATGGCTTGGCGGTTTCGAAGATATTAGTCGCAACCCTCGGCGCTGGCTAAAGTCATCGCAGGCTTATAAAGGAAGCGAACGGATGAGCGTGGCGGGGTTGTTGAGCGAATGGTCGTGGGGCGCCCAGGGCTGGGTGGTGATCGGATTGGCCATCGCGCTGGCCTACATCGTGTTCGGGATTGCCGGTTTTGGCACGGCGCTGGTGGCGGGGCCGATTCTGATTCTGTTCATGCCGCTGTCGAAGATCGTGCCGTTGCTGGTGCTGCTGGATTTCGTCGCGGCGTTCGGCAATCTGCTGCCGTCGCGGCGAGATGTAGCGAAACCGGAATTGCTGCGGCTGCTGCCGTGCATGGCGGTGGGCTGCACGCTGGGGGTGATTTTCCTGCTTAACCTCAAGTCCGATCTGCTGTTGCTGTTGATGGGATTGTTCATCAGTGCTTATGCGATCTACAGCTTGTGGATCAAGGCTCGGCCGGCGCAGTTATCTGCTGGGTGGGCGTTGCCGATGGGCACCGTGGGCGGGCTGTTCGGGGCATTGTTTGGCAGCGGCGGCTTTCTTTATGCGATCTACCTCAACAGTCGATTGCCCAAGGACGCGGCGCGGGCCACGCAAAGTGCGCTGATCAGTTGCAGCACGGTGGTGCGTTTGAGCCTGTTCGCCATCGCCGGGGTGTATGCCGAGCTACCCTTGTTGATGCTTGCGCTGTGCCTGTTGCCGGCCATGGCGTTGGGCTTGTGGGTCGGACGGCGCTTGACCATGCGCCTGTCCCGCGAGGCCTTCGTGCGGCTGGTGACCTGGCTGGTGCTGGCGAGCGGGATTGCGCTGATCGGCCGCTATTTAAGCACTTGACCGGATTGTCTCAGGGATTAAGCTGCCGGCCTTTAGGGCCTCTTCGCGGGCAAGCCCGCTCCCACAGATTTCTCAGATGTACACAGGATGTGTGAGCGACTGAGAACCTTGTGGGAGCGGGCTTGCCCGCGAAGGCGTCAGAAGCCATACCGCAGGACTTTTCATGAATTCGCAGAGCATCATCGTCCCGAAAATTTCCAACCTGCCGGTGCACGAGCCCCGGGCCCGGGCGATCCTGCGCTGGCTGGTGCGCAAGAACATCGTCAAGGAAGAGCTGAGCACCTGTGGACGCACTGGCAATCGCATGGCCTACGCCATCGCCGATGGTGCCCGCGCGGTGGTGCTGCATCCCGAGGCGCTGCCGTTCGGTGAGCCGATCAATGGGCTGGAAGTCATCACCAAACGCTGCATCTACACCCCGGCCAAGGGTTTTCTCGAAGAGGCCGGTTGCGCCGAGTGCCGGCAGGAGATCGGCGAAGCGCTGTTCGAAAGTCTGGAAGACTGGATGCCGGGCCGCACCGACAACTTCACCTGCCCCGAATGCGGGCATGAAGACGATATCAACGGTTTTCTGTATTTACAGGAATGCGGGTTTTCCAACCTCGGTTTCATCTTCAACAACTGGCTGGAGGCGGGGTTCAAGCAGAGTTTCATCGACGAATTCGCCGACTGGCTGGATCAGCCGGTGAGCTGGGTCAAGGTCGAGCTGTAAGGGCAACTTTTCCCGTACATCAGCAACATTGATATAAGACAAGTTTTACATTGAGCCCGGTAGGGTGTCTGAGTATAATGGCGCGCTTCCATTTTCCCGCTCGGGAGCCCCCGCGATGCTGCGTATCAGCCAAGAAGCTCTGACCTTCGACGACATTCTCCTAGTGCCCGGTTATTCCGAGGTGCTTCCTAACGAAGTCAGTCTGAAGACCCGCCTTACCCGTGGCATCGAGCTGAACATTCCTCTGGTTTCTGCCGCCATGGACACCGTCACCGAAGCCCGTCTGGCAATCGCCATGGCTCAGGAAGGTGGCATCGGCATTATCCACAAGAACATGACCATCGAGCAGCAAGCTGCCGAAGTTCGCAAGGTCAAGAAGTTCGAAGCCGGTGTGGTCAAGGACCCAATCACCATCGAGGCTGACGCCACGGTTCGTGATCTGTTCGAACTGACCCGCATGCACAACATTTCCGGCGTTCCGGTGCTGCACGATGGCGACCTGGTCGGCATCGTCACTTCCCGTGACGTACGTTTCGAAACCCGTCTGGATGCCACCGTTCGTGAAGTGATGACGCCGAAAGAGCGTCTGGTCACTGTTCGCGAAGGCGCCGACAAGAACGAAGTCCGCGAGCTGCTGCACAAGCACCGCCTGGAAAAAGTCCTGATCGTCGACGACAAGTTTGCCCTCAAAGGCATGATGACCGTCAAAGACATCGAAAAAGCCAAGGCCTACCCGCTGGCCAGCAAGGACGACCAGGGTCGTCTGCGCGTTGGCGCTGCGGTCGGTACCGGTAAAGACACCGGTGACCGCGTTGCAGCCCTGGTCAATGCCGGTGTGGACGTGGTGGTGGTCGACACCGCGCACGGTCACTCCAAGGGCGTGATCGACCGCGTTCGCTGGGTCAAAGAGAATTTCCCTGAAGTGCAGGTGATCGGCGGCAACATCGCCACCGGCGCAGCCGCCAAGGCCCTGGCCGAAGCTGGCGCCGACGCGGTCAAGGTCGGTATCGGCCCTGGCTCGATCTGCACCACCCGTATCGTCGCCGGTGTCGGCGTTCCGCAAATCAGTGCCATCGCCAACGTTGCCGCTGCCCTCGAAGGCACTGGCGTTCCGTTGATCGCCGACGGCGGCATCCGTTTCTCCGGTGACCTGTCCAAGGCCATCGTTGCCGGTGCGTCCTGCGTGATGATGGGCTCGATGTTCGCCGGTACCGAAGAAGCGCCGGGTGAGATCGAACTGTTCCAGGGCCGTTCCTACAAGGCTTATCGCGGCATGGGTTCGCTGGGCGCCATGTCCCAGGCTCAAGGTTCTTCCGACCGTTACTTCCAGGACTCCTCGGCAGGCGCCGAGAAACTCGTTCCGGAAGGCATCGAAGGCCGTGTTCCTTACAAGGGCACCCTGAGCGCGATCATTCACCAGTTGATGGGCGGTCTGCGTTCCTCGATGGGTTACACCGGCAGCGCCAACATCGAAGAAATGCGCACCAAGCCCGAGTTTGTGCGGATCACCGGTGCCGGCATGGCCGAGTCCCACGTTCACGACGTGCAGATCACCAAGGAAGCGCCAAACTACCGCGTAGGTTGAGGCTTCAAGCAAAACGTTAAATGACCGGGGCTGTTTTATTCAGCCCCGAGTTGTTTCTGAATCAAGACTGTTTCTGAATTACTTAGACGAGACTGAATCATGGCCCTCGACATTCACGCTCACCGCATCCTGATCCTCGACTTCGGTTCGCAATACACCCAACTGATCGCCCGCCGCGTGCGCGAGATCGGTGTGTACTGCGAACTGCACCCGTTCGACATGGACGAAGATGCGATCCGCGAATTTGCGCCAAAAGGCGTGATCCTCGCCGGCGGTCCCGAGTCCGTGCACGAAGCCAACAGCCCGCGCTGCCCGCAAGCGGTGTTCGATCTGGGCGTACCGGTCTTCGGTATCTGCTACGGCATGCAGACCATGGCCGAACAACTGGGCGGCAAGGTTGAAGGCTCCGAGCTGCGTGAGTTCGGTTACGCCCGCGTTGACGTGGTCGGCAAGAGCCGCCTGCTCGACGGCATCGAAGACCATATCGACGCTGACGGCCTGTTCGGCCTCGACGTGTGGATGAGCCACGGTGACAAGGTCACCAGGATGCCGAGCGATTTCCACATCCTGGCCAGCACCCCGAGCTGCCCGATCGCCGGCATGTTCAACGACGAGCGCGCCTACTATGGCGTGCAGTTCCACCCGGAAGTGACCCACACCAAGCAGGGCGGTCGCATCCTGTCGCGTTTCGTTCTCGACATCTGCGGCTGTGAAGCCCTGTGGACCCCGTCGAAGATCGCCGAAGACGCCATCGCCAACATCCGCGCACAGGTCGGTACCGACAACGTGCTGCTGGGTCTGTCCGGCGGTGTGGATTCCTCGGTGGTTGCGGCGCTGCTGCACAAGGCCATCGGTGATCAACTGACCTGCGTCTTCGTCGACAACGGCCTGCTGCGTCTGCACGAAGGCGAGCAAGTGATGGCCATGTTCGCCGAGAACATGGGCGTCAAGGTGATCCGCGCCAACGCGGAAGACCAGTTCCTGAACAACCTGGCCGGCGAAGCCGATCCGGAGAAGAAGCGCAAGATCATCGGCCGTACCTTCATCGACGTGTTCGATGCCGAATCCTGCAAGCTGGACAACATCAAGTACCTGGCTCAGGGCACCATCTACCCGGACGTGATCGAGTCGGCTGGCGCGAAAAGCGGCAAGGCCCACGTGATCAAGTCGCACCACAACGTGGGCGGCTTGCCGGAAGAGATGAACCTGAAACTGGTCGAGCCACTGCGCGAACTGTTCAAGGACGAAGTCCGTCGTCTGGGCCTGGAACTGGGCCTGCCGTACGACATGGTCTACCGTCACCCGTTCCCGGGCCCGGGCCTGGGCGTGCGCATCCTCGGCGAAGTGAAGAAGGAATACGCCGACCTGCTGCGTCGCGCCGACCACATCTTCATCGAAGAACTGCGCAAGGCCGACTGGTACCACAAGGTCAGCCAGGCCTTCGTCGTGTTCCAGCCGGTGAAATCGGTTGGCGTGGTCGGCGATGGCCGTCGTTACGCCTGGGTCGTGGCCCTGCGTGCCGTGGAAACCATCGACTTCATGACCGCACGTTGGGCTCACCTGCCTTACGAACTGCTGGAAACCGTCAGCGGCCGCATCATCAATGAAATCGAAGGCATTTCGCGCGTGACTTACGACGTGTCGAGCAAGCCGCCGGCGACCATTGAGTGGGAGTGATCCCGCTTAAGCCCTGAAGGCATAAACGCACCCAATACAAAAAACCGTGTGAATCAGTGATTCACACGGTTTTTTGTTTTTGATTACAAGGGTTTTGACCAGCCGGCCAGCTTCATGCCGCGTTGATCAAGTGCCTTGAGCAGTGCATGGATGCTGTCGAAACGTTTTTCATGGAGGTTGGGCCATGAGGGACGCTCGATGAAAAAGCGACCGGATTCGAATTCGATCGGAGTCAGCACCATCCGGTTCTCGCGGGATCGGTGGCAAAGGAAGGTTTGCCGAGGTTCTCGCTTCAAGGTGTAGAGCCCAGGTCGGGCCAGCAGTTTTTCCAGTTCCGGTCTCGTTTGCGCATACCAGGGCGTCTCCACCTGCAGCCGCAGGTCGCCCTTGGCCAGGCCGGCGGAGGCGCCACTGTGGTCGAGAAACGTTCTGCCCGGATCGGGCTCGATGCCGTTTGAGTGCCCTTGGGCAACATCCTCGACGCGCAAACCAATGGCACCCTCCAGTTCACTGACTCCCGCAACGCCCTCAAAGGTATTGGAATGAGAGTTCCCCATCAGCGCCACCCACCGGTGCGTGCCTCTTGTTGTCTGGTCGGCGCTTATCACTGTCCGGGCGTGGAAGTTCATCATTTTTTGCCGGATCGCCAGTTCGTAGGTCTGCATGCCGTCCAGTTTGTAACTGGCCATGCAGTCTATGGCCTGAACCCGGATGCCATGCTTGTTTGACTCCAGCACCAGATTGAGAAAGGTATAGCGTCCGGATGGATCGGTCAGATGCCCGAGGTCCTGACTGATCAAATACCACTCAAGATTCCGGGGCATTACCGATGTCCTGGCAAAGTTGTCCAGAGCCGCCTGGTGAAAGTCTGTCAGCAGATGTTCCAGATAGATGGTTTTTACACCGTGTCTGGCCAGGGTTTGCATATTGTCGATGAGAAACTGTTTGGCGCCGATCTCTGAATGGCTCTCGCCGACGACCAGTCCCGAAAACTCTTCGAATAGCCGGGCGATGATTGTGGGACCCGACGAGGCGGGGTCCAGCGGCGTAGCGACCGGGCGCTGAGGCAGGCGCAGATCCGCGTAGAAGCGTATGGCATCCTGTAGCAGTCGTTTTCTCAGGGCTTTGAAGTTCGCATAGGCCTCGGCGGATTCACTGACCGTAAACTCGTCTGACAGCAGGCGAGGTTCATGGCCGATGACCGCTTCTGTCAGGGCCTGACGGTGTTGAGGCAGGATGTCATACGGCGAAGTGACCTGCGGAGTATCCGTTACGGTGGATGACGGGAAAGGCATCCTCTGCGCGCTGCTTGCCGACACAGAAGGAATGGGCGGCTCGCCGATGGCTGGTGATTTGCCAGGTATGGCTTTGGGATCGATACGCACCCGCCTCAGACTCAGGCCTTCATCTTCAAGGGCTTCGGACAGTGCTTGAATGCTCTCGAAATGACGACCCGTGACAGAAGTCCAACGTGGTCGTGTCACGAAAATGCCACCTTCATCTCGCTGGACAGGGGTGTTCACCAGTTGGCCGTTGCCACTGCGGTGGACCAGCATCAACTGGCCGCGCTCGACCTGAACCATGAACATGCCTTTGCGTGGCAGCGCTTCATCGAGCGTGCGCGCGGTGGTTGTCGCGGCAGTGGCATGCAGTTGAAGGCGCAAGTCACTCTTTATCAGGTCGACAGGCCGTTGCAGCAAATCGAATACTTTTTTACCAGGGTCGACCGTGATTCCGCGAATCGGATCCAGAGAAACTGCCTCGACACGCAGCGATGCAGCGCCTACCAGTTCACTGAGCCCGGGAACGTTTTCGAAGGTGCTGGCGCGTTCCTGATCCACCAGCGCGACCCAGCGATGAGAGCCCCTTGCTGCCTGATCGGCCCGGATCACGGTATCGGAAAAGTAGTTCATCATTTTCCGGCTACTGATATCGGATGTTTGCTCCATGAGCGGAAAGCGCCGGCTGGCCATGCAGTCGAGGGCCTGCACGCGGATATGATTCTTCTGTGCGCTCCTGACCAGTTCAGTGTACGTGTGGGCAGAAGCTGGATCTGTATCGAGCCGTGAATCCAGAAGTTTCAGATAATCCTCCAGCGCGGGAGACATCTTGCCGGTCTTGTGGAAGGCATCGAGATCCACCTGATGAAAATCGGTCAGCAGATGATCCATGTACAAGGTCTTGACCTTCTGTTTGCTCATGACCTTCAGGTTGTCGATCAGCACTTGCCGGGCGCCGGTGGTGTTGTCCTGGCCGATTACCAGTCCGGGCGTTTCCTTGAGCACGCGCTTGCTCATCTCGGAAAAGGACGTGCCGGACTTGAATGCAGGCAGGGGTGGACGTGGGGGCTGATTCGGGGCGGCGTAGAAGTTGATGGCGTCGTCATAAAGATTGCGGCGTGTGGATTTGAACGTCTGATACAGGCGGTCACTCCCGTTGACGCTGTCCAGCGGAAAGTCATCGACACGGGCTTCTGCCAAGGGCTGCATCGTCGTTCTGGAGGCGCCGGGGACATCATAGGGCATCGGTTCTGTCGATACTTCGGGCAGCGGATCGGCAGTGTGCCCCCAGGGCCACTCACCGAAAATTTTCATGCCGCCTCTGAGTCCGGGCCGAGCGACAGGCTCCCACTGGCGTGCTTCGTTCAGGCGCACCGGCACGTTGCGATAGAACGAGTAGGGATTGGCCGGATCGATGATGACCCAACCCCGCAACTGCCCGACATAGCGAACCTGATAAAAGCCGTCGCCCGAGGCGCGGCGCATGTAGATGTACTGTTTACCGGAGGGCGTACGAATAATTTCCTTGAATTTTGGATTGCCGGCCTCAATCCGCGAAGCCTCGGTGGGCACGGTCTTGAATGAAGCGAGGAAATCCTCGGGCTGCGCAGGTAGAACCTGTTTCGGTGCGATCTCTGCCAGTTCAGGCAGTGGCGAACGGATAGCGGCCGCTGCGGAAAGTTTTTCTTCTGTGGTAATGGACAGTCCGGTTTCAGCAATGGACTCTTGCGACGCGATGACGGTATTGGTCTCGGCGATCTCCGGCAGTCGACCACTGCCCTTGATAAAGGTGGCGTTGAACAGCGTATCGATGGCAGAGAATATCGCTCCGGTCACGGCGGCCTTTCGCGCCTGAGGCGTTTTGCCATTCACGGCCTGATCGATTTGCAGACCGACGCTGGCAATGCCGGCGCCAACGACCGCCAGCGCCACTGGCCAGCCAACGGCAGCCAATGGGCCAAACATCCGGTTGAATGCGCTGAGATAACCGATCCACAGCTTTTTGCGCAGGTCGCCATTGGAATGCATCATGAATTCCGCATCGCTGATCATCCGCGCCTGCGTTGCCGTCGACAGGAAGGAAAAAATGTCCTTGTCCAACGCTTCGCCGGTATGGGCAACCAGCGTGTGATCGTTGCTGTCCCAGGTACTGACCAGCAGATCCAGGACATGGCTGAGCCCGACATTTTCGATATGCGGGGCGCGCCAGAGCTCCGAAACGATGCCTGCCAGAGGCCCCAGTACCCAGAGCCAGCGGCGATTGGCGACCGCACGCCAGGAGGTATCTTCCATGATGTCGTGATCGGCAACCTGGAAATGCGCCATGAAGCGTTTTCGATCCGAAGGCTTTCTGATCTGCGACAGCACCCACCAATGCAGGTCGCGAGCGTTCTGCAAGGCGTGCACGCCCCAGATTTCTCCCGGTACGTACAGGATGACGCCGCCCTTTCCATCGCTGATGCACAGGATATCGGTCGCAACGAAGCCGCCGATTTTCAGCAGACCCACGCGCAGGCCATCGGGCGGCAGTACCTCAACCTCAAGCATTTTGCGCGTGACCGGCCAGCTCACATTGCCGGCGATGGCTTTGACTGCCACCCTGAAATTGTCATCCGACAGTCGACCGCTTTCACGATCCTCCATCGCCTTGGCCAGGAAGGTGCATTTGGCCAGTGTCCGGAATGTCGTGCCGTGTTTGCTCCAGAAAGAGTCCACCTTTTGCCGGTAGCGGTCAGCGAAATTGATCGCCCAGAACGCCTTTAGTACATCGCTGCTGTGCAACCGGACTTCGTTGGTTTCGTTGTAGGTGCCGGCATCCGGTCCGGCGCTATAGAAACCGGCATCGGAATCCAGCAGGTCGGCGTTGTCCTGGTCGTGCACGCTGAATCGCTGGATCACCAGTTGCGGCAAGGTCATCGATTCGCGCGGGACTTCGAACAGGTGTTCCCAGCCGGTGAAAGTTCGGGGGCTGCTCTGGGCGGCCCGGAATCGATGCCAGTAAACCTGCTCCGGCTCCAGTCCTCTGATGCCATGACGATCAAGAATGTCCCTGGCAATCGCGCAGGCCATTTCGTACATGTCGGGGCAGGCCTCGACCAGTGCCGGGACCAACGCCCTTAGCGCTTTTCGGTCGTCGGAGTTGGGCAGCGTGATGTCGTTGGTTGTGTCCACAGTCTTTCCTTGAGCGTGGTGGTTGAAAAAAACACCGCGATCATTTCAAGCCAAGGCGTGATTTGTCTGTCAGACGCCGGGACAGTTTGTTGTCGTATCAAGTCAAACGGCAGACAGGAAAATTCCGCAACGAAGTGATCCTGACCCGGGCAGGCCGGATGAGGCCTGTCCGGTGTCGGGAAAACCATCGACACAGCGTTCGATCAGTTTGGAAGGCGGCTTTGGAGCTGCAGTCCCATTTGTTTCAACGCGCTGGATAACTGTTCAAGATTGTCGAAAGGGACACGATGGATTGAGCCCCAGGTTGGCCGATCTATGTAATACCGTCCATCAGCGAACGTCTCGATCGGGGTTTGCACCAGCTCTCCATTAACGCTGCGGTGAAACAACCGATAGGTGCCTTGAAAGCGCTCAAACATATACATGCCGGCGCGATAAAGCAGTTGGTGTATTTGCAACTCGCTTCGGCTCACAGAGGGTGCTTCCATTTTCAGAAGCACATCGGCGTACAGGGGATCGGAATTTCCGCCCATCATGGTTGGCAGCGGGTATGGGCCTCGCTCGATCTCAATACCAGGGTCTGTCGTCAACCGTTCGCCTTGTCCCGGATCCACCTCTTCGATTCGCACCCCGATGCCGCCCTCCAGTTCGCTGATACCGGCAAAGCCTCTGAAGGTGTTGGTGTTTTCTGCTCCGGTCAGCACCACCCATTTACCGACCACATTCAGCGACTGGTCCATGAACATGATGTCGGTTGTGAGATGGTTGGTCGCGATCTGCTCTTCGGGGCGCGGGAGAGATACGGGTCTTTTATATACTGCCGCACAGTCGGTAGCCTGGACTCTGATCCCGTTCTGCCGGGCGCTTTTCACCAGCGCCAGTTCGTCAAACTGCGCTGCCGGGTCGGTGCCGAGCCGGCTTAGATACTTTTCCAGGTCTTTGGACATGACCCCGGACTGGAAGTAACTGTTCAGGTCGGCCTGGGCGAAATCGCTGAGCAAACGGCGCACGTAGAGGGTCTTGACCCCTTGGCGAGCCAGAGCGGGCATGTTCTGAATCATCAGGCGCATGCTGGTGATGCGGCCCGGGGTTTCGCCGATCACCAGGCCTGGCGCTGCTTCAAGTGCCTGGGCACTGAAGTCCGCGAAGGTCGTTGAGGCGGTGACAGCCGGTATCGCCGGGCGGGGCGGCAAGGTCGCCCAGGAAAGATTGTGGAAGAAACGTCTCGCGGAAATCAGCAGTGCTCTGGCCTTCTCGGCGAAATGGGGGGCGTATCGATCCGCTGCGATCAACGTACCGTCCGGACCGACCTGCATCTGAATATGCGTTTCGCGCAGTTGCATGGCCCAGCGTTTCAGTTCTTGCCGGCGTACGGTGTCGACGTCGTAAGGTGTTCTGACGAGGCGGATGTCGTTCGAAGCCGGGGCCGGGGCCGAGGTTGAAGTCGAAGGCAGAGGCTCGGTGGTCAGTGGCGTCTGCGGATCGGATTGCGCGGGGAGCTGTTCCGGTTCTTCGGGTGCGGGCTCGCGTGCGTCGAGTTCCATGGCCACCTCCAGGGTGCATTGCTTGCCGAGACACTGCCCCCCGCCCTTGAGCCCCAGTTGAGTCATCCGCTCCCAGACGCCTTCACTGTTCAATCGCACCGGCAATGCATGAACCAGCTGGTTAGGTTTGACCGGGTCGACGATCGCCCAGAATCCGCCACCTTGTGAATCGTTGAAGTAGCGAACGTAATAAGCGGTGTCATTCATCACGATTGCACAGGAAGGCTCGGTGTTCAGTCGGTAAATCCCCTGATACTTGCCGGGCTCCGAGACTGGCGTCAGTCCGTCCAGCACTTCGTTGGACTGATACTTCTGCGGGATCCTCGACCCCGGCAGGTTTTCGGACGGGGCTGGCGACAATTCCTCCACGGCTGAAACAAGTTCGTTCGGCTGTTCCGACTCCAGTTCCGATGCCGTGCCGGCTTCAGGCATTTCGCTTGCTTCGATCGCTTGCGAAAATTCACCAGACTCCGTCTCCGCCAGTGCCCCGGTTCCCTTCAAGAATGGAATATTGAGCAGCGCATCGATGCCACTGAGCACCGCTGCGAGAACGCCCTCCTTGCGCTCGCCGGCAGTTTTGCCGTTGACTGCCTTGTCAATGTTCAGCCCCATGTTGGCCAGGCTGGCACCAATCACCGGTAATGCAACAGGCCAGCCCACGATGGCCATCGGTCCGAACACTTTCAACCCGGCACTGAGGTAGCCGATCCACAACTTTTTGCGCAGATCGCCATTCGAAGTCAGGGAAAAGTCGGCCTCGGCGAACATCGCATCGCGAGTGGAATCACGAAGCCAGGTGAACGCATCCTCTGTTATCGCCCGATCTGCGGCATTGACCAGGTGATGGTCTCCGTGGCTCCAGGTGCTGACCAGTCGATCTGTCAGATCGTTGATGTTCTCGCTGATCGAGTGTCGGTCAGCCAGCTGGAAATGGCCGAGAAAATGTTCACGGGGCACATTCTCTTTCAACTGTTGCAGGGCCCACCAGTGCAGGTCGGCGGGCGTGTCCAGTACATGGAATGCTTCGCTGTCTCCGGGTACATAAACGATCTGCCGTCCCTGCGAGTTGATGATGCGCAGGAGGTTGGTAGCGACATGACCGTCGATCTCCAGCATGCAGACCCGAAGGCCATGACCGGGTTCGAATTCGCTCTGCAGGGCGTGCAGGTCGACAGGCCAGGTCAGAGAGCCGCACAACGCCGTTATCACTGTCTGAAAATCTTCGTCGTTCAGATGACCGAGTTCCCGCGCTTCAACGGCCTTATGGAGGAAGTTGCATTTGGCCAGGGCACGGAACTCGCTGGCGTGGCTGCTCCAGAAGGTGTGTAGCTCGTTGCGGTAGCGCTCGCTGAAGTTGATGTGCCAGAAGTCGTTCAAAACCTCGTTGCCGTGCAGGCGCACTTCGTTGGTTGCATCGAAATTTTCGGTGTCCGGCCCTGCGGTGTAGAAACCGCCGTAGAGATCCAGCAGGTCAGCGTTGTCCTGATCCGTGGCGCGGAACCGGTGAATCACCAGTTGCGTCAGGGTCAGGCTCTCATAGGGTTTTTCGCCGTAGTGCTGCCAGCCGGTGAAGGAGACGGACAGGCTCTGTGCGGTTCTGAACCGGTGGTAATAGACGTGATCGGGGTCGAGGCCGGTGATGCCGTGTCTGGTCATCAGCTCTGTGGCGACCTGACGGGCCGTGTCGTTCAGGCTCGGGCAAGCGGTGACGACCTGCGTGGCCATGTGCCGGAGGGCGGCCTTGTCGGCGGCGTTGGGCAGTGTGCGGGTTTCTGCTGGGTTCATTGGCTCTGATCCTTGAGAAGAGAGCCCGAGAATGAGCCGTTCGTTCGAGGACAGTGCGGTACATATGTACCACCCGCAGGTGAGCGAATCTGCGGCCATCCGCCGCGTCACCCTTACTGTTTCCCAGGCGCAGGTGTATCGTATTCGCCTTTTGCGGGCGTCCCGGCCTGCGGCTGATCTGTGAGGTAGTTGTGTCCATGTCCTTTTCCCGTCGACAAATCCTCGGTGGCCTGGCCGGTCTGGCAGTGGTTGGCGCGGGAGCCGGTGGTGCGACGCGTTACTGGCTGGGCAAGGTGGCCGACGCCGATGCGGGGCATGATTATGAGTTGATCGCCGCGCCACTGGACGTCGAGTTGGTGCCAGGGCACAAGACTGAAGCCTGGGCCTTCGGCCCGTCGGCACCGGGCACCGTATTGCGCGTGCGTCAGGGTGAGTGGCTGCGTGTGCGCTTCATCAACCATCTGCCGGTGGCGACGACCATTCACTGGCACGGCATCCGTCTGCCGCTGGAAATGGACGGCGTGCCGTACGTTTCGCAATTGCCGGTGCTGCCGGGCGAATACTTCGATTACAAATTCCGGGTGCCGGATGCCGGCAGCTACTGGTATCACCCGCATGTCAGCAGCAGCGAAGAACTCGGTCGCGGGCTGGTCGGGCCGCTGATTGTCGAAGAGCGCGAGCCGACCGGGTTCAAGTACGAAAAGACCCTGAGCCTGAAAAACTGGCACATCGATGATGAGGGCAACTTCGTCGAATTCAGCATCCCGCGCGAAGCGGCCCGTGGTGGTACGGCGGGTCGGCTGTCGACCATCAACGGCGTACCTACGCCGGTGATCGAGTTGCCAGCCGGGCAGATCACCCGCGTACGCCTGCTCAACCTCGACAACACCCTGACCTATCGCATCAACATTCCCGGCGTCGAAGCGCAGATCTATGCGCTGGACGGCAACCCGGTCGAGCCGCGCCCATTGGGCAAGGAATACTGGCTTGGCCCGGGCATGCGCATCTGCCTGGCGATCAAGGCACCGCCGGCCGGCGAGGAACTGTCGTTGCGCAACGGCCCGGTTCGCCTCGGCACTTTACGTTCGGTGGCCAACAATGACGCGCCAACCGACTGGCCGAAAGCGCTGCCGGCCAACCCGGTGGCCGAGCCGGACCTGGCCAATGCCGAGAAACTCAACTTCAATTTCGAATGGGTCGGGTCGGTGTCGGTGAATGTCGACAACGGCAAGCCGCCGAGCCTGTGGCAGATCAACGGCAAGGCCTGGGACATCACCGACAAGACCTGCGCTGACCGGCCGATCGCCAGCCTGAAACTGGGCCAGAGCTATATTTTCGAACTGAAGAACATGACCCAGTACCAGCACCCGATCCACCTGCACGGCATGAGCTTCAAGGTGATTGCGTCGAACCGGCACAAGATCGTGCCGTACTTCACCGACACTTATCTGCTGGGCAAGAACGAGCGTGCGCAAGTGGCGCTGGTGGCGGATAACCCGGGGGTATGGATGTTCCACTGCCACGTGATCGACCACATGGAAACCGGCCTGATGGCCGCCATCGAGGTGAAGTGATGCGCCAGATTCGCCCCGCGGCGATCATCGACCGCAGCCGTGATCGCGACTTCATGCGCGAGGCGCTGGAGTTGGCGGCCCAAGGCGCAGCCCTCGGCGAAGTGCCGGTGGGCGCGGTGCTGGTGCAGGATGGCGAAATCATCGGGCGCGGCTTCAACTGCCCGATCAGCACCAGTGACCCGAGTGCTCATGCGGAAATGGTCGCGATCCGCGCCGCCGCTCAGGCTGTGAGCAACTATCGACTGCCGGGCAGCACGCTCTACGTGACGCTGGAACCGTGCAGCATGTGCGCCGGGCTGATCGTGCATTCGCGGATTGCGCGTGTGGTGTACGGCGCGCTGGAGCCGAAGGCCGGGATTGTGCAGAGTCAGGGGCAGTTCTTCACTCAGGGCTTTCTCAACCATCGAGTGTTGTATGAAGGGGGAGTATTGGCGGAGGAGTGTGGTGCGGTGTTGACTGAGTTTTTCCGGGCGCGGCGCGCGAAACCGGCAGACTGAAGAACAACATCAAACCCTGTGGGAGCTGGCTTGCCAGCGATGGCGTCGGCACATCAAGCATTGATGTGGACTGATCCACCGTTATCTCTGGCAAGCCAGCTCCCACAGTTTTTTGCAGTGTCTGGAAGGGATCGTTACTTCTTCGCGACAATCACCGCCCGCATCGGCGCCGGCAGCCCTTCGATCGTCTTGCTGTGATCATCCGGATCAAGGAAGTCGCTCAACGACTGATACTTCATCCACTCGGTCCCGCGCTGTTCTTCAACGGTGGTGGTGCTCACATCCACGCATTCCACATCGGTGAAACCGGCACGACGCAGCCACAATTCCAGCGCCGGCACCGACGGCAGGAACCACACATTACGCATCTGCGCATAACGGTCTTCCGGCACCAGCACTTGATGTTTGTCGCCTTCGACCACCAGCGTTTCCAGCACCAGTTCGCCACCCTTCACCAGGCAATCCTTCAGTGCCAGCAAATGCTCGATCGGTGAGCGGCGGTGATAGAACACGCCCATGGAAAACACCGTGTCGAAGCCTTCCAGATTCGGCGGCAGGTCTTCGAACGGGAACGGCAGGTGCCAGGCATTCGGCTCTGACAGATAACGCTGCACTGCCTGGAACTGGCAGAAGAACAGCCAGTTCGGATCGACGCCGATCACGCTGTCGGCGCCGGCACCGAGCATGCGCCACATGTAATAGCCGTTGCCGCAACCGACATCGAGGATGCGTTTGCCCTTCAGATCCAGATGCGGGGAGACCCGCGACCACTTCCAGTCCGAGCGCCATTCGGTGTCGACGTGCACGCCGAACAGATCGAACGGCCCCTTGCGCCACGGCGACAGGCCCATCAGCGCGGTGCGCATCTGGGCGCGGGTTTCGTCGTCGCAATCGGTGTCCAGCTTCAGGCCGTCGAGCAGGTCGACTTCGGTCGGCTGGATCTTCGGCAGGGCGTCCAGCGCACTTTGCCAGCGCTCCAGATCGCCGTGGCCTTTTTCCATTTTCTTGTCGAGCTGCACTTGCAGGGTGTTGGCCCATTCGGCCAGCGGCGTGCCGGCCAGACGGCGGGCGAGGGGGGACAGATCAATCATGGCAAGGCAATCAACGAGGCAAAGTTAAGACACTGGAACCACGGCACGACTTTCGAGAACCCGGCGGCCAGCAGGCGCTCGCGGTGTTCTTCGAGGCTGTCGGGCTTCATGACGTTTTCGATGGCGCTGCGCTTCTGGGCGATCTCCAGTTCGCTGTAGCCGTTGGCGCGTTTGAACGCGACGTGCAGGTCGGTCAGCAGCGCGTGTTCTTCGGCATCGTTGAAACGCAGCTTCTCCGACAGAATCAGCGCGCCGCCCGGCAGCAACGATTGGCGAATGCGCGAGAGCAGCGCCGTGCGCTGATCCGGGGCGATGAATTGCAGGGTGAAGTTCAGCGCCACCACCGAAGCTGGTTTGAAATCGAGGGCGAGGATGTCGCCTTCGATCACTTCGACCGGCAGCAACTCCTGGAACATCGAATCCTGACCGTTGAGGTATTCGCGGCAGCGCTCGACCATGGCGGCCGAGTTATCCACCGCGATCACCCGGCAACCGTCGGTGCGCACATGGCGACGCAGGGCTTGGGTCACCGCACCGAGCGATGAGCCGAGGTCGTAGAGCACGCTGTTCGGTTGGGCGAACTGCGCTGCGAGCACACCGAGGTTTTCGACGATGGTCGGGTAACCCGGCACCGAACGCTTGATCATGTCCGGGAACACCCGCACCACGTCTTCGTTGAAGGCGAAGTCAGGCACCTGGGCCATCGGCTGGGCGAAAATGCGATCGGGTTCTTTGCTCACGGCGGTTCCGGCGGTGTCGATGAAAAGGCCGGCATTTTAGCCAAACTGACGCGCAGATGCGCGGGTTGTCTGATAAACCGCTTTGCAGCGGGTGATCGTTCCCACGCTCCGCGTGGGAATGCATCCCGTGACGCTCTGCGTCACTTACGCAAAGACGCAGCGCGTAGTAACGATCGGTTTCAGAGGTCGGGACGTTTGGTTTGGGAGAACGCCGATGCCGCAATCCCCCACTGCCCCAGCCAGTAGCTGAGGATGATGATGTAAGGCGCCGCATTGAACGGTGACACGAACCGGTTGATGCCGATCACGCTATCGGAGAACACGAACGCCACCGCGCCGCCCGCCGCCAGCAACGCCGAACGCTGAGGTACGCCGCTGCCGAGCCGGGCCAGGGCGCGCCAGAGCATGGCGCTGATGGCCGTTCCGTAAACGATCACCGGCACGGTCAGCGGCCCCAATCCGCTGGAGATCAGGATGCCCAACAGCACAGCGCCGACACTGAGCGCCAGGATCAGCGGCAGCAGGGCCAGGCGCCGGCAATCGCTGAGGTAAGCCTTGAGATACGCCAGATGCGCGACCAGAAACGCACCCAGGCCAAACACGAACAAATCCCCCGGCCACGCCAGCAGCACATCGCCGATCAACGAGAAAATCAGACCGAGGCTGATCCAGCGGCGATAGTCGCTGGGCGACGCATCATGCAACCAGCCAAGCAGGGCCAATACCGGCAACGGTTTGACCAGCAGACACAGCAGCGCCGCATGGGTGCTGAGGCCATAGAGAAAGGTCACTGCGCCCATCAGCGCGAGGATCAGCCAGCCCACGATCAGTTCACCGAAATGGCGCAGTCAAAGGTCTCCACCGGCAACACTTCCGGCGCCCAGGGTTGCTGCGAAGTCAGGCGCAGACGCCCGGTGCCAGGGGCGAAAGCCTGGAAGCGCCAGGTCGAGAGACCGGCCGCGCCGACCACGCCGGCATCTTCCGGATTGCTGTAGACCTCGGGGCTGAGGGCGCGCAATACGCCGCCGGCGGAATCCTGGATGGCCCAACGGTAGCCGGTGGTGGGGTTGCTCGGGAGCATGACGATCAGGTTCTGCCCGTTGGTCAGCCGCACCGGGCATTGGCTCTGTTTTTCCACGGTCACGTTGGTTTTCGGTTGCGTGGCGCAGGCGGCCAGCAGAGCGATGGACAGCGGGACAAACAGGCGAAGGGGGGACATGGATTCAGTGGCTCCGGCGTTGGCGACGAACGGCGAGCATAACTGAAGATGAGACAAAGTGTGACAACGCCAGGCTTGGCGTGATCGTTCCCACGTCGAACCGTCCGCGTGGGGATGCATCCTGTGACGCTCCGCGTCACGCTTGTGAAGGGACGCAGAGCGTCCCGGGCGGCATTCCCACGCAGAGCGTGGGAACGATCAGCAGGGGAGCGTTAGAAAAGCACCTTCGCCACATCCGCAAACTTCTTGGCGAAATGCACGGTAATGCCTTCCTTCAGGTAGTCCGGCAACTCTTCAAAGTTTCCGCGATTCGGCTCCGGCAGAATCAACTCGAAGATCTTCTGCCGCCGCGCCGCAATCACCTTCTCGCGCACCCCGCCAATCGGCAGTACATGCCCGGTCAGCGTCAGCTCGCCGGTCATCGCCACACCTTTTTTCGGCGGCTGGTTACGGGCGAGCGAGAGCAGGGCACTGGCCATGGTCACGCCGGCGCTCGGGCCGTCTTTCGGTGTCGCACCTTCCGGCACGTGCAGGTGAACGAAGGCTTCGTCGAAGAATTTCGGATCGCCACCGAAGGATTTGAGGTGCGAGCTGACGTAGCTGTAGGCGATCTCCGCCGACTCCTTCATCACATCGCCCAGTTGCCCGGTGAGTTTGAAACCGCGATTGAGCGTGTGAATCCGCGTGGCTTCGATCGGTAAGGTCGCGCCGCCCATGCTGGTCCACGCCAGACCGGTAATCACACCAGTGCCGGACAGCACTTGCTCGTTGCGAAACACCGGATGGCCGAGGGACGCTTCGAGGTCTTTCGGGCCAATCTTGATCACGGCTTTCGGCTCGTCGATCAGCTTCATCACTGCTTTGCGCACCAGTTTGCCCATCTGCTTTTCCAGCTGACGCACGCCGGCTTCACGGGCGTAACCGTCGATCAAGGCTTTGAGGGCGGTGTCGCTGATGCTCAGGCTGCCCTTGGACACGCCGGCCTTTTCCAGCAGTTTCGGCCACAGGTGACGCTTGGCGATGGCGACTTTTTCTTCGGTGATGTAGCCCGAGAGGCGAATCACTTCCATCCGGTCCAGCAACGGGCCGGGAATCGAATCCAGGGTGTTGGCGGTGCAGACGAACAGGACTTTCGACAGGTCCATCCGCAGGTCCAGATAGTGGTCGAGGAATTCGACGTTCTGTTCCGGATCAAGCGTTTCCAGTAGCGCCGAGGCCGGGTCGCCCTGGTAGCTCTGGCCCATCTTGTCGATCTCGTCGAGCATGATCACCGGGTTCATCACTTCGACGTCTTTCAGCGCCTGCACGAGTTTGCCCGGCTGCGCGCCGATGTAGGTGCGACGGTGGCCCTTGATTTCGGCTTCGTCGCGCATGCCGCCGAGGCTGAAGCGGTAGAACGGCCGGCCGAGGGATTCAGCGATGGATTTACCGACGCTGGTTTTACCCACGCCCGGCGGGCCGACCAGCAACACGATGGAGCCGCTGATTTCGCCTTTATAGGCACCGACCGCGAGGAATTCGAGGATCCGGTCCTTGATGTCCTCGAGCCCTGCGTGGTGCTTGTCCAGCACCTTGCGCGCGTGCTTGAGGTCAAGCTTGTCCTCGCCGTACACGCCCCATGGCACCGAGGTCGCCCAGTCGAGGTAATTGCGGGTGACCGCGTACTCCGGCGATCCGGTTTCGAGGATCGACAGTTTGTTCATCTCTTCTTCGAGGCGCTTCTGTACCTGCGTCGGCAGGACCTTGCCTTCCAGGCGCTGCTCGAACTGTTCGAGGTCGGCGCTGCGGTCGTCCTTGGTCAGGCCGAGTTCCTGCTGGATGACCTTGAGCTGTTCCTTGAGGAAGAACTCGCGCTGATGCTCGCCGATCTTGCGGTTCACTTCGGCGGAGATTTCTTTCTGCAGGCGTGCGACTTCGACTTCCTTGCGCAGCATCGGCAGGACTTTTTCCATGCGCTTGAGCATTGGCACGCAGTCCAGCACTTCCTGCAGCTCATTGCCGGTCGCCGATGTGAGGGCGGCGGCGAAGTCGGTCAGCGGCGACGGATCGTTGGGGCTGAAGCGGTTGAGGTAGTTCTTCAGCTCTTCGCTGTACAGCGGGTTGAGCGGCAGCAGTTCCTTGATCGCGTTGATCAGCGCCATGCCGTAGGCCTTGACCTCGTCGGTTGGCTCGGTGGGCTGGTGCGGGTATTCGACTTCAACGAGATAGGGCGGGCGGTGGTGTTTGAGCCAGGTCTTGATGCGTACGCGGCTCAGGCCCTGGGCGACAAATTGCAGTTTGCCGTTTTCGCGGCTGGCGTGGTGCACCTTGACCAGGGTGCCGTATTGCGGCAACGCCTTGGTGTCGAAGTGGCGCGGGTCTTCCTGGGGCGTGTCCATGAAGAACAGGGCCAGGGAGTGGTGTTCGGATTTGCTGACCAGTTCGAGGGTTTCGGCCCAGGGTTCTTCGTTGACGATGACCGGCAGGACCTGGGCCGGGAAGAACGGGCGGTTGTGGATCGGGATGATGTAGACCTTGTCCGGCAGGTTCTGGCCGGGCAGGGCGAGGCCTTTGCCGGGGACGTGGTGTTCGATGTGTTCGGCGTCGGTTTCGGTGATGTCGTCGGGGTTCTCGGGGAATTCTTGCTGGTCGCTCATGGGGCACCTGCGCAATTGGGTATGGCTGTTAGATGGGGCAGGGGTTGGGTGGTTTCAATGGGGGTGGGTGTTTCTGCTTGTGTGTTCAGGGTTTTGACAGGGTTTTGGGGGGTGGGCTTGGCGGCCTTTGGGCCGGCCATGCTGTATTGGGGTTGTGTGCATATCCGTTTCTGCGGGTGTTGCGGCTGGCGGTTCCGCTCTTACAGCGGGTCACTTTGGCAAACGCCCCAAAGTAACCAAAGGTCTTGGCCCCTGCGTTCGGCGCCTCGCTGTGGCTCGGCGTCCCTTCGTTCCGGGATTCATCCGGGGGCATCGCCTACGGTTTGCTTCGCTGCACCTCCTCTCGATGCATGCGGCTGCGCCGCACGGTCGCTGCGCTCCCACCCCCGGATAAATCCCTCCACTCAGCCTTCCGATGGGGCCGGCACGTCAAGAGCTTTACTCGAGCTAACGCTCATCGTGTTGAGTGGTGAAGAGCAGGGGAGAAAGGAGAAGGTGGTGGTGGTGGTGGTGGTGGTGGTGGTGGTGGTGGTGGTGGTGGTGGTGGTGGTGGTGGTGGTGGTGGTGGTGCGAAGAGGAGGGAGTCGATTGGGGGCTTTAAAACCTGAGTGCGACTCGGTTTTTCACGTCGGCGTACCTCTCCCAAACAACGCGGTCAGTCCCCTCTCCCTCCGGGAGAGGGCTAGGGTGAGGGCAGCGTCATGACTGACTCACCACAAGCCTGACTCCCGCAGAGACCTCATCAGCATTTATGCCGGATATCGACTGACCTCGACGTTATTGATCGTTCCCACGCTCTGCGTGGGAATGCAGCCCGGGACGCTCTGCGTCCCAATCGATCTGCCAGCGAATGCGGTCTGTGGCTGGCAGTCGATTTTGTCAGGGTCGCTTAGCTGGGTGTTGGGTAACGTTGTACTTCGACGTTATCCAGCACCCGATTCACCGCCAGTTCCGCCAGCATGATCACCTGCTGAATCCCGAGGATCCGATGTCGCTGCGGCGTATCGACAAAAGCCGCTACATCACTGGCCATGACGCTTGCTGTAGCCAGGGACTCACAGGCATGGGCCAACAGGCTTTCATCGTCCATGTCTGGCGAGATCTGGAACATCTGGCTCGGTCGGCGACCGGGGCATTTTTTGGGGATGGGATTGAAATGGTGGTCGAGCGCGCGTTCGGCGGCTTCGTGGAGTTTCTTTGAATCAGGGGATTCGTAGGGCGAGGTGTCGTTTGATTCGGGGGGATTGGGTGTTGGTTTTTTCATGGTGGAACTCCAAGTGACAAATTGAGCTACCACGAATCGCTGCGAAACGATGGAGGGTGGCAGCTGTGCGCGGGTTCGCAGACCGGATCACTCGGAAAACTCCGGCATACCCGAAGGTATCCCGCGCACAGCCACCATAAGCAAACGAGAAATACCGAAGCACTCCAGTTTGGGGTGGCGATTATGCACCAAGTGAACTGCACGGACTGCGACGCCCGTTCGCTGAATGTTTCAGCGACCCCCAAAGCCTATCCACCCCATTTCCGAGCCACAACCGACGCGACATGTCAGAAACATCCCCTGCAAACACCCCGTCTGTAGGACATAAACACCCCGTTTAAAAAAACGCAGCCCACAAAAAAAGGCGACACCCCTCACAGGGCGTCGCCTTTCCTTTTACCGCCGTTACAACTTACTCCGGCAGTTTGTACGCGATCACATAGTCACCCATCTTGGTGCCCAGCGAGCCGTGACCGCCCACCACGAGCAGGACGTATTGCTTGCCGTCCTTGCCGGTGTAGGTCATCGGGGTCGCTTGGCCGCCGGCAGGCAGACGCGATTTCCACAGTTCCTTACCGGTGTTCACGTCGTAGGCGCGCAGGTACTGGTCGAGGGTGCCGCTGAGGAAGCCGACGCCGCCGGCAGTGACGATCGAGCCGCCCATGCTTGGTACGCCCAGGGTGAAGCCGATCGGGATTGGCGAGCTGTCGCGGCTGGTGCCGTTTTTGCGTTTCCAGACGACTTTGCCGGTGGTCAGGTCGATACCGGCGACGTAGCCCCAGGCCGGGGCCTGGCAGGGTACGCCCAGTGGCGACATGAACGGGTGCATGATCACCGCGTATGGCGCGCCGGTGTTCGGTTGCACGCCAGCGGTTTCGCTCTCGCGTTTGCTGCCGGCCGCGACTTTTTCGCGAGGCACCATTTTCGAGACGAAGGCCATGTAGTTCGGGCTGGTGAACAGCATCTGGCGAACCGGGTCGACCGAGACGCCGCCCCAGTTGAACACACCGACGTTACCCGGGTAGATCAGGCTGCCCTGTTCCGACGGAGGCGTGTATTGGCCTTCGTAGCGCAGTTCCTTGAACTGGATGCGGCACAGCATCTGGTCGAACGGGCTGGCGCCCCACATGGCTTTTTCGGTCAGTTCCGGGGCCAGCAGGTTCAGGTCCGAACGGGCCTGGGTCGGGGCGGTGTGGTCGCCTTTCACGGCGCCTTGGGGAACCGGGATTTCCTTGATCGGAATGATCGGCGTGCCGTCACGACGGTCGAGGACGTACAGGCTGCCCTGTTTGGTCGGGGCGATCAGCGCAGGTTTGATGCCATCGGCGGTTTTCATGTCCAGCAGGGTTGGCTGACTGCCGACGTCCATGTCCCACAGGTCATGGTGGGTGAACTGGTAGTTCCAGCGCACTTTACCGGTGGCCAGGTCCAGAGCCACGACGCCGGCGCTGAATTTCTCGGCGCCCGGGGTGCGGTCGGCGCCCCATTGGTCCGGGGTCTGGTTGCCCAGTGGCAGGTAAACCATGCCGAGTTTCTCATCGACGCTGGCCAGCGACCACATGTTGGCCGAGTTGCGGCTGTAGGTTTCGCCTGGCGCCAAAGGCTCGGTGGCGTCTGGCTTGTCGCTGTCCCAGTTCCACACGAGGTGACCGTCACGCACGTCGAAAGCGCGGATCACGCCGGACGGCTCGTTGGTCGATTCGTTGTCGGTGACGTGGCCGCCCATGATCACCAGATCACGGGTGATCGCGGCAGGCGAGGTGGAGTAGTAGCCACCGGCGGTGAACGGGCCGATACCCTGGGTCAGGTCAACCACGCCGTTGGTGCCGAAGCCTTCGCAGATCTTGCCGGTGTCGGCGTTCAGTGCGATCAGGCGTGCATCGGCGGTCGGCAGGTACAGGCGACGCGGGCAAGCCTGGGCGACGGCTTTGCCGGCCTCGGAGATGACGGCGGACGCCGCGTTTTCAGACTTGGCGTAAGCGGCTTCGTCGTAGTACGACACGCCACGGCAGGTCATGTGGGCGAAGCCCTTGAAGCCGACCGGACTCTTGATCTGCGGGTCGAAACGCCACAGTTCCTTGCCGGTGTCCGGGTCCAGCGCCAGCACTTTGCTGTGGGCGGTGCAGGCGTAGAGCATGCCGTTGGCTTTGAGCGGGGTGTTTTCGTTGGTCAGCTCGACCGGGTCATCGGCGGTCGGCAGGTCGCCGGTCTGGATGCGCCAGGCTTCCTGCAGTTTGCCGACGTTGGCCGGAGTGATCTGCTTGAGTGGCGAGTAGCGGTCACCGAACTCGGTGCGGCCATAGGCCTGCCAGTCGCCATCAGGCATGGCTGGCGCGGTGCTGGTGGTGTCGGCGGTGTCGCGACCCAGTTCGCCAAAGATTTCGCCCGGGTGGGTGAAGAGGCTGGCCAAAGCGGTGACGCCGGCCAGAATCACAGCCACGGTCAGGCCGCCGGTGCCCATCGGCGCAGGGCCTGCGAGCAGCAGCGGACGACGGAACCACGGCAGCAGCATCACAAAACCGAGGACAAACCACAGCGCCAGACGCGGCACCAGTTGCCACCAGTCCAGGCCGACTTCCCACAGCGCCCAGACAGTGCTGGCGAACAGCACGATGGCGTACAGGCCCAATGCTGCGCGACGACGCATCAGCATCAGAATGCCGGTCAGCGTGATGCCGATACCGGCCAGCAGGTAATACAGCGAGCCGCCGAGCGTACTCAGCTTGATTCCCCCGGCCAGCATGGCCAGGCCCATCAGCAGAAGCAGAATGCCGAGCAGGTTCGGCAGAAGACGGCTTCGACTCGAAGCACCTTCAGTGCTCATAGTGTGATTCTCCGTGACGTTTATGTAGTCCCGCGCTGTAGTCACTTTAGATGACGATTGGGCGCAGGCATGGTTCAGATAAAAACTTGTCTTGCTATCGAATTTCTTTCGCAGGACTGAGCCGCGTGCGCTGGATTAGAACGACGACTGGATCTTGATCCCGCCGATCAGCGCGTCGTCGACCTTGTCCACACCGCCCGGATGGCGGATGTATTGCAGGTTCGGGCGCACGGTCAGCCAGTTGGTGACGTGCACGCCGTAATAGAGTTCGGCGCTGTATTCGGTGTCCTGTGGTGGCAGGAAGGACGGATCGTCGTAGTCGTAGACAGCGCGGGCCTGATTGGTCGCCTCGGCGTTCTTGCGGTAGGCCGGGTTGACGTGAACGCGGGCAAGGGCGAAACCGATGTCATCTTTTGCACGGGCGTCGAACAGGCCTTTGTAGACCACGCCGGCCTGGACGTAGTTGTCGATGGCGTTGGTCTTCTTGTCGTGCATCGTGCCGTTGGCAAACACGCTCAGACCACGGGAGTTGTCGCTGGCCACGCTGGTGATCTGCTGCTGCACGCCGAGCCACACGCCATGCTTGCTCGAAGCGCTGCGATAGGCTTCGCCGCTCAGGGCAGCGGGCTGGCCGTTGCTGTCTTTATAGGCATCGGTGGCCTTGGCGTTGCTGTAGTAGTAACCGGCGCGGTATTCGCCCAGCAGGCCGTTGAGCTTCGGTTTCCACACCAGTTCGATCGGCAGGATCGCGCCCTGGGTGCCGCTGCCACTGAGCTTGAAGCCGTTGCCACGATCAAGGTTCGACGGGTTCTGCTCATAGGCGCCGACTTGCGCGTACAGCTCTGGCGTCAGGTGGTATTTGACGCGCAGCGCCCATTGACTGACCGGCCAGTTGTACCAGATGCCGCCGACCCAGTTGCCGACCTGCGAACCGCAGAACGCCAGGTTCTGGAAGTCGCACGGGAAGCTGTTGAAGTCTTCGCCTTCACCGAAGCGGCCGACCTTGATGTCGAGCTTCTGGTCGAAGAATTTCTGCTGGTACCACATCTGCGTCAGGCGGGTGGTCTGGCCACGGCCCCAGACCTCCTGGGCCGAGGTGAAGCCACCGACGCGCGGGTCGTTGATGCGGTCGTTGCTGATGTTGTTGCCGCTGCGTTTGGTCACGGTCAGCTGAAATTCAGCGTCGTTCCAGCCCAGCAGTTTTTGCAGGTCCAGATGGGTGCCGAGGCCCCATTGGTCGCTGTAGCGCGCGGTGCGGTCGTGGTCGTAGCCGCCGTGCAGATTGCTGCCCATTTCGCCGGTGTAGTCGAGCTTGAAGTCGATACCTTTTGCCGCGAGTTCGCTGCGGGTGCCGTTCCAGTCACCAAGCATCCACGGTGATTCACTGTCGAAGGCCGGGGCGGCCTGGGTGCAGGTGGCGAGGCCAAGGGCGGTGCAGCCGCCGATCAGGCGCAGGGTGGAGATAGCGCTGTCTCGGGAGAACGGAAAATCGGGCATGAATAGGGTCTTTCTTGATCTTTTTGGGGGATAAGCTGGCCGCTACGATTTGACGCAGGCAGTGAAGCGGTTCAGCAGAAGGGCGGCAGGATAATGTCCTGTTACAAAAACACAAAGGGCTTTTGCAGACATGAACCCTTTCGGATTCGGTAACAGTGCGGCAATACAGCGCATTGCGGGCATTGGCGCAGACCTGCGATCTTCTCCGGTTGGCCTACATTTAACCCAAGGCCTTCCACCCGCCCATGCCCTCGGCTAAGGTGCGCGGCTTCTGCATTTTCACTTCGCCCAAAGGCCCGGCATGAACGACCACAATCCCGATCCGCTGCACGGCGTGACCCTCGAACAGATCCTCAATGCACTGGTGACCCACTACGAATGGTCGGGCCTGGCCGAGCGCATCGACATCCGTTGCTTCAAGAGCGATCCGACCATCAAGTCGAGCCTGACCTTTTTGCGCAAGACGCCATGGGCGCGGGAGAAAGTCGAGCGGCTGTACGTGAAACTGATGCGCACCAAGCGACCACTCTGAGATGGACGCCGTATTGCGGCGACGCCTGATTACTTCGGCTGCGGTGCTGGGCTGGGCCGGGCTGGTGATTCAGCTGTACCTGATTTTCTTCGCCCGGCTGAGCGTCGGCGCCAGTCTGCTGGGCGGGCTGGTGAGTTTTTTCAGTTACTTCACCGTGCTCACCAACACCCTGGTGGCGGTGGTGCTGACCTGCGCGGTGACCGAGCGCGAATCCGCTGCGCGGCGCTGGTTTCTGCAACCGTGGGTCAGCAGCGGGATTACCGTCAGCATCGCGGTGGTGGGCCTGGCTTACAGCATTCTGCTACGACATCTGTGGCATCCGCAGGGTTGGCAATTTATCGCCGACGAATTGCTCCACGACGTGATGCCGCTGCTGTTTCTGGCTTATTGGTGGTTGTGCGTGCCGAAGGGCAGCTTGCGTCTGAAGCACCTGCCGCTGTGGCTGATTTATCCGCTGGTGTACTTCGCCTATGCGCTGTTGCGCGGGCATTTGCTGGGGGCTTACGCGTACCCGTTCATCGACGTGGCGCTGTTGGGTTATCCACAGGTGTTCGTCAACGCCGGGGGGATTCTGCTGGGGTTTGTGCTGATTGCGTTGCTGGTGATTGGCATCGACCGCTGGCAGGGGCGGCGCCTTTAGCAGCGCCGCCGCTCGTATTCACTCTTCTTCGGAGCCTTCTGCGCGCCAGTAACCGACCGCTTTGACGAACTTCTCGTCGAGTCCGTGCTCATCGAGCAGCACCCGGCGGATCTGCCGCGAAACCTTGGTCTCGGTCGCCACCCACGCATACAGATTGCCCTTGGGCACCTGCAATTGTTTGACGGTGGTCAGCAGATTGTCCTTGCCGCCCTCGCGCAGTACCCAGATCACATTGACCTGCGCCGCGCTTTCCAGGGGTTGCTGCTCCTTGCCGTTTTCCACTTCGATCACCACCAGCGCCTTGCGATTGGTCGCCAGGCCTTCGAGGCGGCGGGCGATGGCGGGCAGGGCGGTTTCGTCGCCGATCAGCAGGTAGCTGTCGAAAATGTCCGGCACGATCATCGAGCCACGCGGGCCGCCGATGTGCAGGAATTGCCCGGGCTTGGCCTGTTCCGCCCAGGTCGAGGCAGGGCCGTCGCCGTGCAGGACGAAGTCGATGTCCAGCTCAAGCTTGTCGAGGTCGTAGCGGCGCGGGGTGTAGTCGCGCATTTCCGGCATCGGCACGTCGCTCTTGCCGGCGCCGAGCACCAGGGTTTCCAGCGCCGCAGCCTGTTCGGCGTTCTGCGGGAACAGCAGTTTGACGTGATCGTCAGTACCGAGGCTGATGAAGCCGGTCAGTTCCGGCCCGCCGAGGGTGATGCGACGCATGCGCGGAGTCAGGTCGACGACGCGCAAGACTTCCAGGCGACGACGTTTGATTTCATGCATGACGCGGTGAATGGTTTGGGTATCGACTGCGGTCATTCGGCTTTCTCCGGGGCAGATTGAACGGCGGGGCCGTCGACGATGGCTTTGGCGGTGTCATTGAGCAGGTCGCGCACCCGCAGGATTTCTTCCGGGCTCCAGCGTCCGTGGTGCATCTGCAGGGCATGGCGCAGGTTGTGCACCGCTTCATGGATTTCCGGCGGCCGGTCGTGGCCGCGTAGCGAGCGCTTGCTGACGTCGATGCGCATGCGCACGCCGTCCAGGGCCACCGCCTGTTCGCTCAGGGACTGGCGACCGGCATCGGTCACGGCGTAGCGTTTTTTCCCGCCCTCGGCATCGCCGCTGATCATTTCGCTTTCTTCAAGGAAGGTCAGGGTCGGGTAGATCACGCCGGGGCTGGGGCTGTAGGCGCCGTCGAACATGGTTTCGATCTGGCGGATCAGGTCGTAGCCATGGCAGGGCTGTTCGGCGATCAGCGCCAGCAACAGCAGTTTCAGATCGCCGGGCGCAAACACCCGTGGTCCGCGACCGCCGCGTTCGCGACCGTGGCGTTTTTCGAAGCCGTCACGGCTGTCGCCATGCTCGCGGTGGGGGGAATGATGGTCTCTCATCTCAGTCTTCTCTCGTCATATTTAGATACAACGTAAGATATATCTTTAGGTTGCGGCAAGCGTTTTTTTCACATCGCGCTTGCGCCCTGACGAGTGGCTGCCCAGCCTCAAGAGCTTTTTCGCGAGCCCACGAAGCGAGTGGCTTTCTGTAAACGCAATGACCACAAAGTTAAAGTTGTCACTCTATAAATGATTGAGCATATGCTCTAGAAAGTGCCATTATCGCCGGGTTTGTTAGTTGCAATTGCTGTATGGTTTTTTATCAGAAAGTGTATGTAGGGTCTGGCTTACAGTTAGTGACATGAATATTTGAAAATGCGCGTTTTTTCTTTCTGGATGTGAGCATGTTTAACTACATGTTCGTGGGAAGTTGCCTGCTTACTTTCCGGTGATAACCGTCGATCATGCCCCGGCGTTGAAAGTTCAAACCGGCACGAACCGTCCGGGCGAGCGTTGTTTTGAACTTTCAATGCTCCATCCTTTTAAAAAGACAGGGTATGAATGATGTTCAAGAAAATCGCAATGGCTGCTCCACTGGCTGCACTGGCACTGGGTTCTTCCATGGTATTTGCCGCCGGTGAAGCGCGTCACTCCATCAGCCTGGTGGCCCACGTGCCAACCAACGGTTTCTACGTGGTGCCGGTCGACCCTGACCTGGTCAGCAAGGATCAGGACATGAGCTTCAGCCCGATTACCGGCACCATGAAACCGGTCAACGGCTTCTTCGATGTGCGCAACAACAACGGCTCGGTACACGGTTCTCTGGAAGGTGTACCGAAACTGGTCGGTGGTTCGAGCGTTATCGATCTGGAAGTCAAGTTCAATAATGTGGTGCTCACCCAAACTCCGCAAATGGTCGTCGGTGAAGCCGAGTCCAATGTGAACTATCGTGCACCGGTAAGTATTACCGCCAAAGGCACTAACTACACTCCGGGTGACTACACCGGTTCGGTGACCATGATGTTTGACGCTGTTACTCCGGTGGCCGGTGTCAAGCTCTGACTTCTGAAAAGTAACGAAAGCCGACTGACAGAACTTTCTGTCAGTCGGGCTTCCTGTGTGTTTTGTAATCAGAGTAACTGTTCATGTTTCCGATGACGCCCATCGCGGCTGCGCTTGCGTTGCTGTTTTGTGCCGCAGCTGTGGCGGCACCTGCGGCTTCCGGTACGACACCGCGAAGCCTGTTGGCTCAGGCCAAAGGTTTGCCGACGGATTTTGAAGAGCACTTTTTTGATGTTCCCCTGGCCGTGCGGGTGGAGCTCGATCAGCAACCGCTGGGCGAGGCCATGGTGGTCTTGTCCCGTGACGATCGCCTGACACTGCTGGAATTCACCGATACCCATGACAGTCGTTTCAGTGCTGCAGAACGCGACGTCTGGGCCAGCTACCTGAAACCGGGGGTTGCCCTCGGCGCCTGCACCGGGCAGTGCCCCGAACAGATGCTGGCGGTGCACTACAACCTGGAGAGCTCGCTGGTATCGATCGTCACCGAAAACGCCGAGCGCGACACCGAGGCCAAGCGCTTCTACGACCAGCCCGACGGCGGCAGCAGCGGTCTGATCGTGCGCAACCAGCTCAATCTCAATGGTGGCCAGGAACAGGATCTGGGCGGGCGTTTCGGCCTGGAAGCCAGCGCCAGCCTCGGGAACTGGAGCCAGACATTCAACATGCAGCTGGCCCGTCTGGGCGGACCGGATGACCAGCTGTATCACGCCGTGCATGAACTGCACACGCAGCGTGAGCTGCAGGGCAGTTTCGTGCGTCTGGGCTACTTCACGCCGGCATCCGAAGGCCTGACCCGTCAGCCCCGCACATTTGGTACAAGTCCTGATACGACCGTGGGCGTGATGTACGGCAGTTCGGACAGCCTGGCGATCAATTCGCCAAAGCCGAGCATCTATCCCATCTATGTGACGGCCAACCGTCAGGCATCGGTGGAGGTCTATCGCGACGGGCTGTTGATCAATACGCAGTCGGTGCCGGCAGGCTTGCAGACCCTCGACACCCGGCCGTTGCCCGGCGGAATCTATGAAGTCGAAGTGCGCCTGATCGAGGATGGCCAGACCACCTCGACCACCCAGGAGCTGGTGTACAAGCCGAACAACTGGCGCAACCTCGACGAGCGCTGGCGCTACAACCTGTTCGCGGGGCAGGAAGCCAAGCTGCTCAGCAACTGGGACCGCCAGGCCAGCGGCGACCCCACGGCGGGGGCGTCGATCAATTACCTGTGGCACCCACGGGTGATTCTCGGACTCTCGGCTCGCCAGATCCGCGAAAAGCTGCAATACGGCACCTCCATCGACTGGACGCTGGCCAACAGCGTCAGCCTGTACGCCAACGTTTACCAGACTGAAGACCACGGCACCGGTCTGGACGTGCAGGGGCTTTACAACTACGGCGCCGGCAGCCTTGTGATCAGCCATAACCGCAGTTGGCTGGATACCACCGACATCTATGACACGCTGCCTGACGGCACGCGAGTGCGTCAGCGCAATGTGTTCATCGGCCAGACCAGCAATTCATCGCTGGCACTCAATCACCGGGTCAGCAGTAAAAGCTCGATCAATGCCCGTGTGTCCCACAGTGAAGGCAACACCGAAGGATTCGGCGTGGATCTGGGCTGGACTCAGCGCACCGTACTGTTCGGCAGCGATGCCAATTGGCGGCTTTCGCTGTTCGATCGTCCCGGCAGCTTCAGCAGCGGCGATGCGCGCAATCGCGGGGTCGACCTGAGCCTGAATCTGGCGCTGGGCGGGCCGGGTCAGCAGATCACCGGCAGCATCGGCTCACGCACGGCGCGAGAGGGTGGGCGCGACAATAATGCATCCCTCGGCTGGCGCATGAATCTGCAGGATCACGTGCTGCAAAACGTCTCGGTGACCGCGCTCAGCGACACTTATGGCCTCGGCCTGTCCAGCCTGGCGAGCTTTCGCACGGACTCGGTCAACGGTGACGGCTTCGTGCAGCGCTCGTCGTACAACGGCAATTTCACCGGCGGTCTGAACCTGGACAGCACACTGGTGATGGGCGGCGAGCGGATGGTGCTGACCAGCCAGCATGACATGCGCGGCGCCGGCATGATTGTCGACGTCGAGTCCGATATCGATGACATCGCGCTGCGTGCCGATGACTACAGCGGCGGCAGCGCACCGCTGCGACCGGGCCGCAACTTCATCCCGATCACGGCCTATCAGAACAGTTCGGTGAGCTTCGACTTCGAGGGCAATACCGTTCCGGCCGCCACGATCGAGCCGGCTCGCACCCGCTATCACATGAACAAGGGCGGCGTGGAGTACCGCAAGGTGCGCGTGATGAGAACCATGACCGTGCTCGGGCGGCTGGTCGACGCCCAGGGACGTCCGCTCAAGGGCCATCATGTGATCAACCACGCCAGTCGCGGGGTGACAGAGGTCGACGGTTTCTTCTCGATGGAAATGAACGCCGGCTCCCCCACGCTGGAGGTGCGTCAGGGGCAACAACTGCTCTGCCAGTTCCGCCTCGACGCCGATCGCCACCGCAGCGAAAACAATGTGTTGATGATCGGTGATCTGCGTTGCACGCCCGATACGTTGGCCGATGTCAACGCAACCGATCAGAAGGCAGGTTGAATCCATGAAAAAGTCTACATGGTGGCTCGGGTTGCTCGCAGCGGCGAGCACCTTTCCTGCAGGTGCCGTGAATCAGGAGATCCGCGCCCTGTTTCAGCCCGATCCGGCGCATCCGAACAAGAACGTGTTCATCAACAAGACGCCGAGCAGCGGTTATTGCGCCATCTATCCCGAACAATGCGCCGACAACCAGGTGTTCAGTATCGAGTTGCCCGTGCGTTTCACCTCCAGCCGCTTCATGACGGCCGGCTTTCCACTTTCACTGAAAGTGCCCGCCAGCTGGAGACAAGTGACGGTCACCAATCAGGACACCCGGGAAACCGAAATTGTCGAAATGCGGGTCACGGGCATCGGCTCCCGGTTCGAGCTGAGCGACAGCGCCGCCAATCTGGTCGGTGTATCGGACATCCTTGAAGGTCATCAAAAACTCTGGACCACCAGCAGTTGGGTTTATGCACCGGCTCCGTGTCAATACAGCGGCGTGGGTGCTTACTCGCCCACTGCTTATCGGTTCTTCTGGAAAACCCCCGTGGAAGCTGCCTGTACCAAGGTGGCGGCTTACCTCATTCCCGGGATGGTTTTCCCAACCCTGGATTTCGCCTATGAACTGCGCACACCCAATCCGCTGCGCATGTCATCCGGGCTCTACACCGGGTCTTTGAATTACACCCTTGGGCCAGGAGGGGACTTCGACGTCGGCTCGCAAATGTATCCGGATGACAGCCTTCTTACGCTGGATTTCGTCCTGGACGTTCAACACACCCTGAAGGTCGATCTGCCACCCGGTGGCAACAAGGTGTCCCTGGAACCTGCCGGCGGCTGGCAGAGCTGGCTGGAAAGCGGTCGCCGACCGAGCCGGATCTACCGCGACCAGCCGTATTACCTGTCGGCCTCGTCACGTTTCAAAGTGATGATGCAATGCAACTCTCTGGGCGGTACGGAATGCCATATGGGCAGTCCGACGGGACGCAGTGCCAGGGTGGAAACGACGATGACGGTACCGCCGGGGATCTCCGGCCCCGGTGGTGCCGACGGCTGGAGCGGCAGATTGCAATACAACACCTGGATTGGCCCGTTCCAGCCTGTTCAGTACGTCGATCGCAAGGCGGGCAACCTGCGTTTCGAGATACCCGAACGATATTTCTACAGTTTTCTGCAACCCGGGGTCAGCGACACGCTCACGGGCCATATCACCATTATCTGGGATTCGGAAATCTGACGAGCCGGATCGATCTCTTTTCATTTTCAAAAGGGTTGAAAACGATGACACGCCTGTTTCTGCTTTTACTGCTCGGTCTGCCTGGCGGGCCCGTACTGGCCGGGCCGCAAATCAATGTCGGCACGGTGTATGACTACCTGGACGGCAACAAGAGCACCTATCTCAAACGTGTGTTCAACAGTGGTGACAGCACGGCGTTCGTCAAGGTCAACGTGCTGGAAATCGTCTACGACGCCGAAGGCAAACCGCAGGAAGTCCCGTTGGAAAATGCAGCCGACGGAGGCTCTCGCGATGGCGTGATGGCGAGTCCGGCGCGTTTGATCGTTCCGGCCGAGGGCATGCAGGGAACGCGGCTGCTGTACATGGGCGAGCGGACACGCGAGCGCTACTTCCGTGTGCGTTTCGTACCGGTGGTGCCGGAAAAGGAAGACGCCTTCGTGGTGGGGGACGAAGAGCGCGAGGACTATGCCAAAAGCATGTCGGCAGGGGTGAACCTGATGACCGGCTTCGGCACGATTCTGTTCGTGCGCCCCAAGGACACTCGCTTCCAGACGACCGTGGAGGAAAACGACCGCCGTTACGAACTGCGCAACAACGGCAACTCCGTGGTGATCGTCGATGAGTTCAAGAGCTGTTCGCTGAGCAATGACACCGATTGCGGGGCGGTGACCAAACACCATGTCCTGGCTGGCAAGTCGTTCGGGTTCGACAAGGAGAAGGGGCGTGAATACCGCTTTTTTCTGATCGAGGGTGACAGCAAGAAAGCACTCAAGGTCGCGAGTCGATGATCCGCCCTCCAAGGACGCAGCAGGTAACAAAGACATGAACAAACAATGCGCGCGCCTGGCGCTGATGGTCGCCGGCAGTCTGATGAGTGCTCTGGCCGGTGCGGCCCGGGAAGAACACGTCTTCGAAGTGTCGCTGACGATTCCGAGCCGGCCGTTCTACATCATTCCCAGCGAACCGGACTGGGTGCATCGCACGCAGCAACTGCACTGGGACTATCCCTCCGAAACTCTGAGCACCCTGAGCAAGCATTTCGACGTGCGGCACGACACCAGTGCAATCGAGGCGCGTCTGGACAGCCCCGCCTACCTGTCGAACGGCCGCTCGGGTGAAGAGATCTGGCTCAAGGTCAGTTTCAATGGCGTTGTGTTGGGACCCGAGGTGCCCCCGCGAGAAGTGGTCTCGAAGGAAGACGCGGCCATCGGTAAACGGGTCCTGCTGGAAATCGAACCGGTGAAGCCTGCCGGTGGGTATCGACCAGGAGACTACAGCGGCAATGTGATGCTGCTGTTCAATGCACGGGCACCCGGCGCATGAACATCACCCGACTCCCTTTATTGTTCGGCCAAAGATTTTTAACGATGAATAGATCCACAGCAGGGATAGGCCTGGCTGCGCTGCTGGGTATGTCAGTGACGCACGCTGCGAATCAGGAAATCCGGGCGGTGTTTCAACCCGACCCTTCCAAACCCGGAAAAAACATGTTCATCAACACGACGCCGAACAGCGGCTATTGCGCGGATTATCCCGCGCAATGTGCGGCCAATAAAATGTTCAGTATTCGTACGCCGCTGATTTTCCAGGCCATTCGTTCTCTGATGCCCGGAGATGAGGTGTCGCTGCGTGTCCCTTCCAACTGGCGTCAGGCGGTGGTGACCAACCGGGATACACAGGAGACAGCCATCGTGGAGGTGCGCATGATGGGTGTCGGTTCCCAATACTATCTGAGCGATCCGGCGACCAGTCTGGTCGGGGTTTCTGACCCGGCTGAGGCCCATGGCTTGCTGTGGGGGACTAACTGGGCCAACGCAGCCCCCCCCTGTCAGAATTCCGGTGTCGGTTATTACACCGCCACGACCTTCGGCTTTTTCTGGAAAACGCCGGTCGAGGCAGCCTGCGTCAAAGCCGCTGCCTACCGGATTCCGTCGATGGCGTTTTCCACACTGGATTTCGCCTACGAGTTGCGTACACCCAATCCTCTGACAATGTCCACCGGGCAATACACCGGCTCGATACCTTATATCCTTGGCTCGGGTGGACAAATCGACTTCGGCCCTTTGTTGAGGCCCGTGGACAGCCACCTGATGCTGGACTTTGTTCTGGATGTGCAGCACACCCTTAAAGTCGACCTGCCACCGGGCGGAAACAAGGTCTCGCTGGAGCCTCAGGGTGGCTGGCAGCGCTGGCTCGCCAACGGCAGCCGTCCTGCGCAGATCTACCGTGACCAGAATTTTTTTATCTCCGCCTCCGCCCCTTTCAAGGTCATGATGAAGTGTGATTCCTTCCAGGTTTTCGGACCCGATTGCCGCCTGGTCGGAGAGTCGGGCGCCACCTGGGTTCACACACTGCTCAGTCTGCCCGGCGGTATTACCGGGCCTGGCGGAGTACCGGTCAGGAATGTGCAGTTGATGAACAATGCCTGGGTGGGGCCGTTCCAGCCCGGCCACTACGTGGAGCGCAAGTCGGGCAACCTGCGGTTCGAGATGCCTCAGGAGGCCATGGATTTCATGTTTCGTCCCGGCGTCAAGGGTACGTACAAGGGGGACATCACCGTCATCTGGGATTCGGAAGTGTAGGCACAGGGTGTTGCCCCGGGAAGGCCTTGGCAACCGGGCCTTCCGGAGGCTGGGCGGGCTGACGTGTATCAGATGCCAGCCCGGGCCATCGCTTCACGCGTCAGTTGTCTGCTCAGTTCCCGTTCCTGATAACCGATGTCCCGTTGCCGGCTTTCGAACTCTTCCTGACTCATCTCCTCGCCGGTCAGCACTTCATCCAGCGGGACGGACAGTTTTTCGGCCAGTTTGACAAGCCGCTTGAGCACGTCCGTCGGTTCCTGACCCTGGCTTTGCGCTTCCTGCCACTCCTTCGTCAGGGACAATAATTCCAGCTTGTCCTGATGAAGCTCGGTGTTGCGAGCGAAATCACTCGGATATTGCTTGCGCAGGTATTGCTCCCAGAAGGGTTGCTCGATCATCTGGTTGACCAGACCGTCGCCCGCTTCCGCGTCGATGATCGTAGCGTATGCCTGATCGATGGTTTTATCCGTGACGCCGGCTGTCGGGCGAAAGTTCATGGCTTCGGATTGCCATGGCAGTTCCAGGCGTTTGGCCAGCCCGGTTTCATAAGCCAGGTGGACCTCGACCTCATCGGGATTGCCTCCTCTTTGCCGGATATCGGCCCGTGCAATCCCGGTGACTTGCTCAAGGCGGGCGGAGCCTTTGGCCAGTTTCACCAGCTTGCCTTCGACTTCGTCAGCGCTGACTGAAAAGTGCCGGGCCTCCGAAGCCAGCACCTTCACCCCCATGTTGTTGAAGAGCTGCGCACCGGCATCTGCGCAACCTTCGGGTTCGGTGGACATGAGGAACAGTTCTTCGCGTAACGGGGTGTCGATTTCAATGGCATTGACCATGCGCCAGACACGATCGGTGAGTTGCGCTTTCGCACGGCCTCCCTGCTTGTAGTCGGCCGATCGAGTAAGTCCTTCCAGCACGGTGAAGAAGCCGAGGGAATCGGGTTCGTTCACCAGATAGTGCCAGGCCTCCGGTCGATAGGCACCGGTACCGGGAGATTCGCTGTACATCGATGCATCGCTGGGCGGTATCCACATCAACATCAGATCTTCGGCGGGCTGCTGATACCTTACCCTGGGACTCATCCCCACTGATTCGCGGTACAGTCCGTACGACTTGCGTACCTCTGGCGTAAGCTTTGTCCGATCGACCCGGGTGCGGGCAATGAGAAAGGCCTTGTCCGAGCCCGGGGCAACTTCGGGAATCGAGTGGAGCCGGTTTTTCAGCAGATCGAGGAAAAAGCCCTTGGGCCTGGGATGGCTGAACAGCCCCGCCGGCCAGGCGGTGATATTCGTATTGGCCAGGTTCAGCACCTTGAGTTTCGGCATATGCTGAATGGGCGGCGAGTCGCCCAGGGGATTGTTGTCCAGCCTCAGGGTTTCCAGATGCTCGAGGTTCTGCAGCTGTTCGATGGCGGGCGGAGTCAGTTCGATCATGTTGTCACTCAGGCGCAGGGTTCTGAGCTGACGCTGTTGGCCGATGCTGTCGGGCAGCGTTCTCAAACCGCAGTTTCTGGCGCTGAGCTGCTGCAGATTGGGGAAGTCCTTGAGCAGGCCGCTTGGTCCGGGTGAGAACTGCTGGCGATCCAGATTCACCGTAGTGACTTGTTGCAGAAAGGGTTTGAGATCATTCGGCATCTGTTTCCACCAGCGCTCGAGGTCGCTTGGCAGGACTTCCGTGGACAGGTCAAGGGCATACCCGTCTTCCAGACTGGAGCTGCGTTCACCGAAAACCTCGGACTTTCGGTCGAAACACTCCATCAGGCGCTCCGCGATGAGCCTGCCACCCTTGCGCTCGTAATCCCAATAGGCGTCCGGCAAGCGTCCGCCGTCATCCGGGTCATAGTCCTCCAGATAGCGCTGGCGCCAGTTCTCGAGTTTTTGCTTCAGCTCCTCGCGCTCCTGTTTCAGGCGTGCGATTTCCTGATGCGGGTCGCCTTTGGCATGCAGTGAGCGGGTGAATGCGGCCACCTCGTTTTCATCGAAGTGCGGATACATCTCCTGCACTTTGGTTTCGACGGTTTTTTCCGCGAACGGCCAGACCTTCGACAATCCCGGACCTCGTACCAGCAACTCGGTGTCCCGTGGCACAACGGCGCGCAGGGGGGGGCGGGCGAGCAGAGTCCGACGTTCGGTCGGGGGGGCGGTTTTGACCGTGACCCATTGTCTGAACATTTCTCCCTGGTCAGTGCGATAGCCCAGCGCAGCACGTTTGTCTTCGGGCAGGGCCAGCAGGACAGCTTGATAGAAATCATCGGCGTCATGCTGCTTTCGCTGAGCGGCATCCAACACTTCGTAGCGGCCGCGATCGTCTCTGATCAGCGTGCGCACGGTGCCCGCTTCTTCGGGGCCGGTACTGGAACGTAGTGGCCCGTCAGGGGTTCCGTCCCGGACTTCGATACGCAAGTCGCCGAAGGTGTCGGTGTGAATCTTCAGGGTATTGAGGATGAGCCGTTCGGTATCCGGTACCAGCAGCGCGGGTTCGTGCAGGCCCTCGACGGCGCGCGTCGCACGGGTTTCGAAAGCGCTTTCACGGGCCATGTTCTTCACGCGCAGCGGAATACGCTGTTGTTCGGCGATGATTTGCCGCTCGCCATCCGTTGCCCGTTCCAGCAATGGACGCGCCACCGAGGACGGCAGTTGTGGAAATTCGCTTTGCAGCAGGTGCACCTGTGGATCGTCGGAGCGGTCCTGAAGACGGTATTGGTAATCGAAAATCTCGGGTGTCCGGGTTTCCACGGCGTGCGCCAGTTTGTCCCGCAAAGCCTGGACCTGCCGGTCGCGGGGATAGGGACTGCCCAGCAGGGCAGTCATGTCCTGTTCACTCAAAAACGCCGTCAGTCGCTCCGGCAGTCGGCCGCTTGTCATGTCCGCCAGGCTGATGTTCAGGGTGTTCTCAGGCGTGACGCCTGAATGACCGTACTGGCGAAAGGCGCCACTGAGGTCCGCGTTTTCATAGACTCTCAAGCCCTTCTCGACGGGCCATCCCGGCAAGCTTGGGGCAATGGTCTCGAACCAGAACGAACCGGCGGGCAGCGGCTGTCCGGTGCGCACCAGGTGGCTCAAGCCACGGGTACGTTCCCAGGTCTTGAAGCGGGTGAGGGTGTCTGCCAGCAACGGAGGCGGGGCGGCGTTTTCGACGTGCATGCGACGCAGCGAGTCGTCGGAGGTACCGCTGATGCTGCGCAGCTTTTCCAGTTCGGCGGGGTTATAGCCCTCGGTGGAGTGCCCCAGACGCTGCATCAGTCGCGATCCCTCCCAGTCTTGCGGCTTTTCGCCTTCCAGAGTCCAGGCCCCCTGGCCGTTATGCCGGGCTTCGGGCCAGTAAGCCTGGGCGCGTGTCGGGTGAACGATGCGATGCGTCTCGCCCTGCGGGTCGAGTTGCACTTCGTAGTGTTTGCCTTCGATGGGCAGGAAGGTCTTGCCCGAATGACGATGCAGGCCAAGTGCATCGGGTTTTGATGTCTCTGGCAGCGCCAGGCCCGGTTGCTCGTAGGGCGTGAGGTCGGGGTGCCACAGGCGCGTCTTGCCGTCGATCGAACGCACCGGTTTCATATTCTCGACCAGGGGCGACAATTTGAGCCGGAATGCACTGCCGATGTCCGAGCCGGCGTGGAATGCCGCCAGTTGCAGGATATCGGTGATCACACCCAGCACATGCTCGCCGAATTCGGCGTAGTGCCCCTGAATCAGATCCCCTACCCCTTCGATCGCTTCGTTGATGATTTGAAACGCGGTATAGGCCAGCATGGCTTCGCCCAGCAATGGCACGAAAGGGGTCACGACCAGCAACGCTACACTGAAGATGTCGGAAGCGATTTTCTTGAAGTTTTCCCACCAGGCCCAGCGTGCGCGGCTGTCTGCGTCCGCTGTGGACACGGCGATGACTCGGGCGTCGTTGAGGATCTTGTTGAGTTGTTGCTGGTAGAGGTAAGTCCACAGCGGTTCGGTGATCGGGGGCGCGCTGAATTGCAGTTGTGGTTTGTCCACAGGCGTTTCACGCCAGGAGGGGCGGGGATCGCCTCGTTCCTTTGGATACCATTTGATGTAAGTGAGCCGCTGTTGAAGGTCGGCGAAGAAATGGCCGCGCTGTTCGTGATCGACGAACTGACTGAAAAACTGGCGATACGTGATACCGCTGGACTGCGCGGTCTGGTTGTCTCTCAACTGGCGGCTCAGTTCTTTCATGAATTCGATCGTCGAGGGGTACTCCTTGAGCGGGTGTTCGGGATCCTGTGGCACGTAGGCGATCATTGTCTGCGAGTGCTGCTTCTGATCGGGATCGGGCCGGATGATCAGGATCCCGGTGAAGTTCAGGTCCATCATGCCCAGCTCGCATACCTTCATGGCTTGCTCGCCCAGCTTCAGGTGCTCCTGACCTTCGAGCAGGTCTCGAATGAGTAAATGGGCCTGCCGGCCGATATCTTTTTTGGCCAGCGCAATGTGCGCGGCAGCCTTGAGCGCCGCTTGCTGGCTGCGCTGGACTTGCAGTTTCAGAAAAGCCTGGGCGACCGGCTCCCTGTTGAGCAGATGTTCTTCGAGGTGGGCCTTGTATTGCGCACCGATATCCAGCTCCCGACACAGTGACTGGAACTGGCTCACACTGATGATTTTGTCGATCGGTGAAATATCGAACAGCTCACGGGCCGCATCGGTCTTTTCCAGGAACGCGGAGTGTTTCTCGAATGTTTCGTCGTAGGCAAAGTTGTGCAGTGCTGCATCCAGCAATGAAACTGTTCTTGCGGTATAGCCGGGTATAACTTGAATGACCCACCAGCTGCTTTCCCGGGAAACGTATAACCGCAGATAAGTATTTTTTACGTCGACATCGATGTTGAATTTTTCAAGCAGCTTTGCCTTCAGCAACGGTTCGGCGAAAGCCTGAATGTCCTTCAGTTTTGCGAGCGTATGGTCGATTGTGTTCTGTGCACTCCAGGCTTTCCTGTTGGCGCTGCTCATGCGTTCGAGGTGCTTGGGATTTGCTTCGCTTATCCACTTTTCATTGCGCAGGGGCACTCGCCTCAGTACGTGACTTCGATGCAATTGCATATCGAGAAAAACGGAGTCGATGTTCGACTTAATCAAGTCGTAATGTTGCCCTTTGTTTTCAATTGTTGCGGTCATTGCTAAAGCCTTGAGTCAGTCGGAAGTTTCAAGGCTAACGTTCGGGGGCGGGAATGATTAGTTTAAAAGCTGGTTGTACAAGTGCGGTTTTAATAGCGGGTCCGATTGAATATTGGAATGTTTAAAACATATAAATAACACCCGGGCGTTTTCAATCCGGCACAGAGGCGCGCGCATTCAGGGAAGCCACTCTCGATGCCTCGGGCGGCAGACATTGCGAGTCGCTGCCCGGTTGCAGATAGGGCATCAGAATCGGCGCCATGCCCTTGAGCACCTGCACCGGCAGGGCCGAGGTGAATTTGAAGTTCTCCGCCGAGCGCCCCGGCACGAACGCGGTGAGCGTGCCGAAATGGTGGTCGCCGATGTAGAACACGAAGGTCGCGGTGCGGTTGATCGACTTCGAGCTGAGAATCCGCCCACCGGAGCCGATCGCCTCGATCCGGTTGTCGCCGGTACCGGTCTTGCCACCCATGACCAGCGGTGTTCCATCGTTCAGTTTGAAACTGCCGGAAACACGTTTGGCGGTTCCCGAGTCCACCACTTGCGACAGCGCTTCGCGCATCGCCGTGGCGACTTCGGACGGCATCACCCGTTTGCCCACATGAGGGTCATTGACCAGTTTGGTTTCGTAAGGCGTGCCGGCGGCAAAGTGCAGGCTGTCGATGCGCAGTGTCGGCATGCGCACACCGTCGTTGAGGATGGTGCCGATCAGCTCTGCCAGTGCGGCGGGGCGGTCGCCGGAGCTGCCGATGGCGGTGGCCAGCGACGGCACCAGATGATCGAACGGATAGCCGACTTTCTGCCAGCGCTGATGGATCTCGAGGAACGCCTCGATCTCCAGCATCGTGCGGATCCGGCTGTCACGGGCACCCTTGTGCCTGCTCTTGAACAGCCAGCTGTAGACTTCCTGACGCTCGAACTGGCTGGCCTTGACGATGTCCTTGAAGGTCGCGTCGGGGTGGTTGAGCAGGTAGCCGATCATCCACAGGTCCAGCGGGTGAACCTTGGCGATGAAGCCCTGATCCGGCAGGTCATAGGTGCCGGGGCCGTAGGCCAGGTAGAGCCGTTCCAGGCGTTCGTCGGTGAGTTTTTCGGTGAGCTTGGCGCCTTTCAAATGCGAACGCACGAAGCTGTTGAAATCCTCCTGGCTGGCGTTGGGCAGCAGGTAACGGTGCACGGCAGCCATGCGGATCGGGGTCGGGCGCATGCTGTCGAGGAAGGTGTCGAGCCGGGCCTGGGTGTCCTTGTTGCGGTACTTCTTCCAGAACTTGAGCAGGAACGAAGTGCCTTCGCGGTCGGCGAACGAGGCGAGGTATTCCTGACGTCGCGGGTCGCGGTCGTCCTTGAGCAGCTCGGCGCTGTTGTTGGGGCCGGAGTAGGTGGTGTAACGCACCAGGTCACGCATCAGACGAATGAACGGCAGGTTGATCGACTCACGCAGGGCATCGCGCAGGGTCGGCAGGCGGCCGTTGTCTTCCTTGCGAAAGTTATGGAACGTGTGCAGCCCGCCACCGGTAAAAAAAGCTTCGCCGGGACTGGCTGAGTATTTGCGATCAAGGGCTGCGCCGAGCAATTTCGACAGGTCGCGATCCTTGTTCTGGATCAGGTAATCGACCACCCACCGGCTCAGGCGATCCTGTTCCGGCACGTCGACTTTTTTCAGTTCCTGCAAGGTCATGGCGCCGTACTTGTCATGCAGCTCGGCGATGATTTGCAGGTAGGTGGTCAGCACCCGCATCTTGGCGGTGGAGCCCAGTTCCAGCTTGCTGCCCTCGTTGATATCGAACGGTTGGTCAGTGCTGTCGGTCTGCACCCGCACGCGCGAGCCGTCCGGCGTCAGCTCGAACAGGGTGAAGCTGTAGCGCACCTGAGTGGTGCTGGTGGGCGTCAGCAGGCGTTCGCCCATCAGGCCGACTTCGGTCGCATAGGCCGGGTCGGCCAGTCGTTTCAGATAGGCGGTGGCCTGGGTTTGCAGTTCGCCTTGCAGGGTGCTGGTGGCGGACAGGTCGAGGCGGTCGAGGTCATACAGCGGACGGTTGAGCATCGACGCCAATCGACTGCGGGCGACACTGATGCCTTTGTTGGTTTCGATTGGCTGGATGGTCGGTTGGGTCTGCCAGTCGCGATAGCTGATGGTGCTGGCCAGCGCCGCATCGGCCAGGGCGGCGTCGATCACGCCGTTCTGTTTGAGCAGGCGCAGGTGGCTGTTGGTCAGTTCGACCAATTCTTCGCGGCCCTTGGTCAGGTAATGCGAAGGGCGGCGCTGGGCGATCATCAGCGAGAGCATTTCGCGCAGAGCCAGGCCCTTGTCCGCCATGGACTGCGGATCGGTCGCCGAGCTGGAGAGTTTGCGGTTGGCCTCGTTGAAATCGGCGCCGTACCAGACCCGCAGGCCCTCGGCCATGCCGTGCACTTCGCCATGCCCCGGCACGGCCGACAGCGGCACGCTGTTGAGGTAGTCACGAATGATGTTCTGCCGTGCCGGCAAGGTGTCCGGGCCGCCCTGATAGGCGCGCACGCTGGCGGAAATCATCTGGCGGATCTTCTCTGCACCGGACACCGTCAGACCATCGGGCGAGTGGCGGTATTTCTCAAGCTGGGTGGCCAGGGTACTGCCACCGGCCGACTGCCCCGGCAAGTGCAGCAACTTGGCGACTTGCGACCACGCGGCCATGCCGAAGCGCGGCCAGTCCACCGCCGGGTTGGCCAACGGTTGTTTTGGATCGAGCAGAAAACGGTTTTCGATGAACAGCAGGCTGTTGACCACCACCGGTGGAATCGACTCGAAACTCGCGTACAGCTGTTGCGGATAGTTGTACTGATAGAGCGGCGCGGCGCGGCAATCGGTGATCGACAGGCCGGCCTGGATCTTCTCGGAATAGGGCACGAACAGGCCCTTGTCGGTGTAGTTGAGCAGGGCCGGAGAGAAGCGCGTCTGCTCGGTGATCACGTAGTTGCGCTTGATCAGCCGTGGCAGGAACTCGTCCAGCGAGCTGTACCCCAGACGCAGGTCGAACGGCCCGTTGCCCGGATAGCGGATCGCTTCGCTGGGCCCCGGCTGCAATTCGTATTTGAGTTTGGCGGCGTACTGGCTGACCTCGCGGGACTGGAAACGCGAGGTGCGCATTTCCTTCATCGCGGCCAGGCCCACGACAATCGCGATGATCACCACCAGAAGCCAGAAAGCCTTCCACCCGTGCCGGTTACGACGGGGTTTCTCAGGTACAGGCGCTTCATCCACACGTTCAGTCGGAACCACTTTTTCACTCGAATCGGTTTGCCACAAAGCGCCCATAGTCGATTGATCCATTCACGCAGATTGATCGGACTTGACTGAAGCTTAGTCGCTGGTTGGCGTCGGTGAAAAAATTGTGAAGGTCATCGAGCGGAGACGGGATCGAGCGACGGGGCGGTGAGGATCCGAGGCGCACAGGTATCGTCGCGTCTGTATCGGGAAACATAACAAGCTGAGCAAAAAGTTTCTGACTGACGCTCGCCAATCTGGAAAAAAGTTGTCTGGATTTGCAATTAATTGATGTGTTTTTCAAGTGTCAAATTCAAGTTGGGTGTTGTTTATTAAATGCTCATTTCTTAAGTTGGAGTTTCATCGTGGGTACGTACTTCCGGTCTTTTGCACGCTTCGCGCCTGCAGTAATTAATAATGTTGAAAGTTTAACCGATGAGTATTCGGAAGTGGTCCTGGCAGCAATTCCACCCGCGCTTGTTAATATGTCGAAGTCCAATCTTGAGATGTTGAAAAAGATTACACCGTCGACACCTGATTGGCTGAAAAGCGCTTCGCCTCAACAACGGGCGGAGGCACGCAGGGCCATAGAGGAAAGCGTGGCCGCGCACACTGCATTCAGTGCCCTGATGGACCAGGTCAAGTCCCCGGAGGCGTTCGCCGAGCCACTGCTCAGGGCGAAGCTGAAGGACGAGACGGGATTTGATATTGAGCTGCAGAACTTTTGGCTGGCATTCTCTCCTTCTTCGATCCCCTCTTCGCATCCTCCGACTGAACGTTACACGTTTTTGCAAGCAGCCCTTCACAACTTCGATGAAGAAGAAACGGACTTCAGGTCATTTTCCCGTATCGGTTGGGAAGCCTATCAACCGACCGATATGCGGATCAGTGCACTTCGTTTCATCGAATTGTGTCGAGAGCTGGATGTCGGCCAGCTTTATCAGGCCCATATCCGGCAAGCACTGAAGCTGGATGATGCGACGGGTCTTAAAACGCTGAGTGATGCCTTCACTGCTTATCAGAGCGCTTCGTTGAAAGCGTCAAGTCATGTTGCTGTGCTCAAGGGCGATATTGAGGCCAGACATCATCGGGCCCTGCTTGAAGTAGCTGACGGCAAAAAAGATGTGAAGGTTGACGGCAAGTCTCTCTGGTATCGCGGCATTAGCTTCATGAATATGCCATTGGAAGGTTGCGCGATTTTCGAGATTGCCGATCCGGAAGACGATAGCGTTCTCGATAAATTGCTGCCAACTGTTGATGGATTCTGGCCAAACGACTTGATCGTCTGGATTCCTGATGATCCCGATCATCCGCTGAAACTTTATCCGAAGCTAACGGCACTCAAGTCTCAACTTGTCAGCCAGTTTGTGCGCAAGCCCCAGGATGAAGAGGCCGACCCGCAAGCACCGACCGACTATCAGGTGTTTTTTAGCCGCTTCGTAAAACATAAAGACCGGCCGAAGTTTTTTTCCAGCTTTACCGAACTCGTCACTGCGAACGGTCCGAAAATCCGTCGTCAAAAAAAGGAGCCGGACTTTCTCCTGCAGGAGCTGATAGTGAGCCCTTCAGGCGATCGCTGGGATACGAGCCTCGACATCTGGCAGGTATCTTTCAGACGCTTCAGGCATCGATTATTGGCTGATGCACGCAGTGCCGCTGTGCCTACCGCTGACGCTGATGCTCGCGGGCGCCGTGCCTGGCTTTCACAACTCCTGGACATTGGTTTGATGGCGTTGAACCTGGTGTCTTTCGTGGTGCCCGCAGTCGGGGTTCTGATGCTCGGCGTCACGGCGATTCAGCTCATGGATGATGTTTTGGAGGGAATTGAGGATTTGAGCCTCGGCGACCGGGAAAACGGTTGGCAGCTCATCCACGGGGTTCTGGTGAATCTGGCGATCATGGGGGCCGGGGCCGCGTTGATCGGGAAACTTGCATCGGGAGGCCGCACGGAGTTTTTGCCGATCGAACTGGAAAATGGACAGAAACGGCTCTGGAAACCAGACCTGGCGGCTTACCGGAGCAAAGTGTCGCTGGCCGATGTCGAGCCCAATGCTCGCGAGCAGTTTCTCGTCGCGAACAAACTGTATGTACGCGTCGAAGGACACGTTTATGAAAAACGTTTCGATCCAGTAACCAACGCTTGGCGCATCGTCCATCCTCGCAACCCCAACGCTTATCAGCCTTTGCTTTCCGAAAGTGCAAACGGCTGGAATCACGGCCCGCACCGCCCCGTACCGGCACTGTCGCCCGAACTCCCCCCCGTTGCGCCCGTTGACGGGCACGTTCTAACGGGCGAAGGGGCTTCGCTTGACGTCGCTCCCGCACATCCCCCGGCGGTGTCGGGCATCGATAACCGAGTCAATGCCCGATACGCAGTCGAGGAGTCGCTGATTCTTGGACTTCAACCGGCCAAAGGTGTTTATCGCAGTGTCGACGGGCAATGGTGCTACATCCGCAACATCGACGATGCCGGCGTCGTCTCGGTGTATCGGATCCGTGATTCGTTCAATCTCAACGCCGAGATCATGGACGTCAACATTGTTGATCCGCAGAGTAATCGTGCGACAGAGCTGCGCCTGCGCGAGGTCGCGCCCGATCAATGGCAACCTCTGTCGTTGAGAGGGGGGGCCAGGCCTGACAACTTACTGGCTAAAATAGCTGCTTTCGAGCGCAAGCAACTGCCCAACGGTCTATGGGAGCCGAAAATCCTAGTGGTTTCCCTGTCCGACACGAGGTATTTGCCAAGTGATTGGGGGCCCATGCATGAGCTTCCGTTTTCCATCGAACCGACCAGCATTCACCAGGCACTCGAGATGTCCGAGTTGGGTCGACTGCCTGTTGCAACCGACTTGATGGAAGGCCCCACGGGGAAATTGTCGCCGGGAATCGCGTCGCAGCTCGACATGCGAGAGGGAGGGGGCAGCTTCCTGTTTACCATGCAGCGCATGAAGTATTCCGGTGCCGTCGAAGGGGAGTTCAATGCACTCAAAGTCATCGACCTTGAGGCGGGCGAACGCCCTGAGGGTACGAATGCGATTTCTGCGTATTGGTCGCCGCAGGGAGGCTACGTCGATGTCCCCATTCACCCTGGATGGGGGCAACCGGATCATGTTTTCACACCCGGTTTCAGCGGTTGCTCCCTGGTGGTGGAACAGATGGATGAAAACCTGCTTCGGGTCCGGCATGTCGAGGCCAGCCATGAAGCTGCCCAATACGTCGATCTGGCCCCGCAAGAGCATGGATGGGGGCTGAGTGCCGCCATGGAGCTTCCGGACTACGGACTCCGTCTGGACCAGAACGGCAATCCCGACTCGATACTGACGGGCTTCGCCTTCATGAAGTACGACCGAACGGCTCGCGTCTGGAAACTGCACTATCAATCCAATCAGGGGGCGACCGCCATTGGCCAATATTCGAAGGAGCAACCGGGCTGGTTTTCCCGTCCCAATACGGTGGTACGAGTCTATGGCCGGACGAAAGTCTTGAAGGTCGATACCCGGCCAGTGACGACCATCGAAAGGTCTGTCGCACCGGCCGGCCTGTGACGTTGCACCATTGCTGTGCAATACTCGCCGGCCATTTGCGCGGTGAATAATCCTCGAAATGCAGGATGGTTTGTCTCGTAAACCTCGTATTTGACGAGGTTTACGTCTGAATCAGATGCCTTATAGAGTGAAAAAACCTGTCGCAAGCTTTTTATACTGCACGCCCCGCTGATCCCGCAGGTTGCTTCTGCGGGACGGTTCTGCCCACGAAGCAGGGCCGGTTCTACCCCAGGCGCAGGCTTATCGGCCGACGCTTGAACACTCGGTGGTCACATCCAATAACAAGACGAGGAAGTCCCCCATGCCAGTCGGCAATCACCCGCCCCATGGCGAAACCGCTCAAGGCGGCCCGCTCAAACGCGAACTCGGTGAACGGCATATTCGCCTGATGGCGCTCGGCGCCTGCATCGGTGTCGGTCTGTTTCTCGGTTCGGCCAAGGCCATCGAAATGGCCGGCCCGGCGATCATGCTCTCGTACATCATTGGCGGTCTGGCGATCCTGGTGATCATGCGCGCCCTCGGCGAAATGGCCGTGCACAATCCGGTGGCCGGCTCCTTCAGCCGCTATGCACAGGATTACCTCGGCCCTTTGGCGGGCTTTCTCACCGGCTGGAACTACTGGTTCCTGTGGCTGGTGACCTGCGTCGCCGAAATCACCGCGGTGGCGGTGTACATGGGCATCTGGTTTCCCGATGTGCCGCGCTGGATCTGGGCGCTGGCGGCGCTGGTCAGCATGGGCTCGATCAACCTGATCGCGGTGAAGGCCTTCGGTGAATTCGAGTTCTGGTTCGCCCTGATCAAGATCGTCACCATCATCGCCATGGTGCTCGGCGGCATCGGCATCATCGCTTTCGGTTTCGGCAACGACGGCGTGGCGCTGGGGATTTCCAACCTGTGGGCCCACGGCGGCTTCATGCCCAACGGCGTGACGGGCGTGTTGATGTCGCTGCAGATGGTGATGTTCGCCTACCTCGGTGTGGAGATGATCGGCCTGACCGCCGGTGAAGCGAAGAACCCGCAGAAGACCATCCCGAATGCGATCGGCTCGGTGTTCTGGCGGATCCTGCTGTTCTACGTCGGCGCGCTGTTCGTGATCCTGTCGATCTACCCGTGGAATGAAATCGGCACCCAGGGCAGTCCGTTCGTGATGACCTTTGAACGTCTGGGCATCAAGACCGCCGCCGGCATCATCAACTTCGTGGTGATCACTGCGGCGCTGTCGTCGTGCAACGGCGGCATCTTCAGCACCGGGCGCATGCTCTACAGCCTGGCGCAGAACGGCCAGGCGCCGGCCGGTTTCGCTCGCACCTCGAGCAACGGCGTACCGCGTCGGGCGTTGCTGCTGTCGATCTTCGCGCTGCTGCTGGGCGTACTGCTCAACTATCTGGTACCGGAAAAAGTCTTCGTCTGGGTGACTTCGATTGCCACCTTCGGCGCGATCTGGACCTGGGTGATGATCCTGCTGGCCCAGCTGAAATTCCGCAAAGGTCTGAGCGCCAGCGAACGGGCCGGCCTCAAATACAGAATGTGGCTGTATCCGGCCAGCTCGTATCTGGCACTGGCCTTCCTGGTACTGGTGGTCGGCCTGATGGCGTACTTCCCGGATACCCGCGTGGCACTTTATGTGGGCCCGGCGTTCCTGGTGCTGCTGACCGTGTTGTTCTACGTGTTCAAGCTGCAACCGAGCGATGCGTCCCAGGGCGCGGTGCGTTCGGCTTCGTAATTCGTTGTTGTGGAACCCTGAAAGCCCCGGTCGAAAGTCCGGGGCTTTTTCGTTGGGGGCAAGGTTGAGGCCGCTGGTCTGAAAACGCCGCAAAAAACGACTTCTGATTCAGAGTCATGTTCGAAGGTTTAGCTGCGTTGTTTCCAGCGCAGCCGTGAACAGAGGCGCGGGTATGAGGATCAGCGATTTTCTCGTACGAGAACTCGGCCGCCGTCAGGTCGTGCTGTTCTTCCTGCTCGCCACGCTGCTGTACATCCTGCCGCTGATCCTCGCCGACTTCCCCTACATCGACGACAACTGGCGCACCCTCGCTGCCGGCAACGCCTGGGCGGGGCAGGGGCGGTTGTTCATGGACTGGCTGTATCAGGCGCTGAGCGTCACCGGCGCTGCGCCGAATATTTTCCCATTGCCGCTGTTGCTCGCCACGGTCGCCATGTCGTTCGCGTTGACCCGGCTGACCTTCCACTATTTTCCCGAACCGACCCTGGCCTGTTGTCTGGTGGTGTTGCCGCTCTGGTACAACCCGTTCCTGTTGCAGAACCTGTCCTATCAATATGACGGCGCCGGCATGGCCCTGAGCCAGGTCACGGTGATTTATGCGATCACTTTTTATGGCACTTCACGCATTCAGCGTTGGCTGGTGCCGTCGGTGCTGCTGGCGCTGGCGATCGGGTTGTATCAGATCAGCCTGAATGTGTTTCTTGGGTTGTGCTGCCTGGAATTGCTCAGGAATGTTCACCGGCGAGTGCCATGGAATGAACTCTGGCACCGGTCGGGCTGGCGGCTGGCGCAACTGCTGCTGGCGGTGTTGATCTACAGCGTCACGGCCTATCCATTCACTGACGCCGGACGCACGCAATTGCTGAATGCGAGCGCCGATCCGTTGCTGCAGATCGGCATCAATATCGGTCGGGTGATGGAGAAGGTTGCGCTGCTGTTTCACGGCGGCTACACGGCAATTTTTATTGTGCTGGTGCTGTGTGCTGTGTTCGGCGCCGTGCAGTTGGGGCGGCAGATTCGCGAGCGCAACCTGTCGCGCGCCAGGGCTTTGCTCCTGGGCTCCAGCTGCCTGCTGGCATTGCCGCTGATTGCGCTGCTGGTGCCGGGCATGACGCTGCTGTTTCGCGATTTCAACGAAGGTGCACGCACCCTGATGGGGTTCGGCGTGCTGTTGATGTTGCTGTTCTATCTGACCTGGCTGGGTTTGATGCCGCTGCACCAACGGTTGCCTTTGATGCTGGGGATTCCGCTTCTGGCCACGCTGTCGCTGTCCTTCGCTTATGGCCGGGTGCTGACGATGGAAAAAACCTTCGCCAGCAGTGCGCTCTACAGCCTGAGCCACGACATCTCGTCCCATCGCGAATTGCGCGAAGCCAAACGGATTTATATCTCGGTGACGTACTCCGACCGCTGGCTGGCGGGAGCGGTGGGTACGTTCAAGCAGTTGCCGGTGCTGCAATACCTGCTGAATATCGACTACTTCATGCTCGCCGAAAACCTGCCCTCGGCGGGCATCACCAATGTGGTTGCAGAACGCGAGCGACGCAACGCGACCCATGTCGGCCTGATGGGCTATCCACCCTTGGTGGACAGCCTCTATTACCGCCTCTACCTGATCGGTGATTACGGATTCATCGTGATGAAAGAACCGCCCCATGGCCGGCTGTTGCAATGGTAACCGTTAGTCAGAAACCAGCGCCTACCTGTAATTTCTGACAGTAGACCGCACCCGTACCTTGCCCTAGCGTGAAAGCTCCGCCCGTTGCAGTGACAGCAAGGATTCACGATGAGGATCTTGTGGAAAGGATTTCCCGCCCAAACGGCAATCGGCCTCGCCGCAACGCTGGTCCACTGGCAGGTTTTTTTCGTACTGACCAGTGCGGTTCAGCTCGATCAGGCGGCCAGCAACTTCGCTGCGTTTTGCATCGCCGCATCCTTCGCGTTTTACATGAACGCGCTCTACACGTTCGAGACCGGAACGTCGGTGCTGGCGTACCTGATATTTATCAGCGTGATGGGGGCGTTGAGTTACGGCACAGGCGTGATCGCCGATGCACGGAGTCTGCCGGGGCTGGTGACGGTGTCGGTGTTTTCACTGCTGGATCTGTTGCTGGGGTACTGCTTTTTCCGGTTTGTGTTGTTTCGGGGGCGGCAGTCATGAAAAGCGCTTCTGCTAATGCGAACGAACACTTTCTGAGCAGGCCCTGGAGCGCACAGGAAATCTATTTCTTTTTTCAGATAGCAACCTTGCTGCATGTTTTTCCCATTTTGTTCGCCGACTACTTGTACATCGATGACCAAGGGCGATCGATGCTCGGAATCAAGGGCTGGACTGAAGACGGCCGACCGTTGGTGGAGTTGCTGTATTCCGTTCTGACATTTTCCTCATCGTTGAATATTTTTCCATTACCGTTACTCATTGCCACCGTTGCCATGTCTTTTGGACTGAGGCGACTGGTCACTCACTATTTTTCTACTCCGGGGTTTGTTGAGTGCCTAGTGGTTTTACCCCTGTGGTTCAGTCCGTTTTATTTACAGAACCTTTCATATCAATATGACGGGCCGAGCATGACGTTGGGCCTGGTTGCAGTGATTTATGCAATCACTTCAAATCCGGCATCGGCTGTGGGGCGGGTAGTACTCTCCGCGATATTGATTGCTCTGGCGCTTTCTTTTTATCAGGTGTGTCTGAACGTTTTTATCGGTCTGGCGTGTATCGATGTCTACCGCTGCATGATCTCTGGTACAGCGTCTGAAGTGCGGAAGGAACTCTTGCTGAGAACCGGACAATTGGCAGGGGGATTGCTTGTTTACTGCTTGAGTTCGTATCAGTTGATAAGCGGTAGCCGTCAGGGATTTGTCGAGATTGATAATTCCACGGTGAGAGAGTTGCTCATGCGAATTGATACTTTCAATCAGCACATGTTTCTTCTATTCAATATTGGCAATGTTTGGTTTTTTTCGTTGCTCATCTTTGTTGCAGCTTTGTGTTTTGTGCTCACGGGGTATCGTTGTGTCGCTCGACAGGAGGGCGGCTGGGCCAAGTCGAACACGTTGGTGTTGTACCTGATGACATTGCTCGGGGCTGTGTCTGCGATTTATGGCATCGGACTTCTCGTGCGCTATCCAAACTTTGGTGCGCGGAATCTGATGGGGTTTTCTTCTATGTTGGTTTTTTTGATGTTTTTGAACCGACAAGGATTGATGCAAGTAAACCGATACCTGACATACCTGTTGGTCATTCCGATTGCTTTTATGCTTAGCTTCTCTTTTTCCTATGGTCGGGTCATGGTGGCGAAAAAACAATTCGAACAAGTTGTCGTTCAGAACCTAAACTATGACGTTGTTTCTCATGCAAATCTTCGAGCTCTGGAGCGGATCAATTTAATCGCCGATACCCGTTATTTGTGGATTCCTGGTGCAAAAAAAACAATTGATGCTTCACCTGTGCTTCCTTACATACTTGGTCTGGATTTTATCTTGCTGCCAGAAAATATGCTCAGGGCTGGACTGACAAATGTTTTTGGCGGTGTAAAAGACGAACGCGATACAGTGGGGTGTGGGACGTGTCAGCAAGTTCTAAGTAATCGCTATTACGACATCTACATATTGGACAAAACCGGTTATGTGTTTATGAAACGCTGGAATGAGGTGAAAGATTCCGATCACCTCTGATCCAGCGTTTTACCTTGAAGGAAGGTACATAGATTCGGCTACGCAGCCATTCCATCCTGCGGCTCAAAACTGTCCGCCCGCGCCATCTGCCACATCCGCGAATAGAACTCGCCGTTCACCTCTCCGGTGAGCAATTCCCCCGGTTTCAGGAACACATGCAGCTGCGAGAACAGTTTGATTTCAGTGGCCGACATGCGCCGCACCAAATGCTTGGCCGACAGTTGCGACGGATGGTCGAGGCCGGCGGCAGCGAGCATTTCTGCCAGGGCCTTGAGCGTATTGCGGTGGAAGTTGTAGACCCGCTGGGCCTTGTCCGGCACCACCAGCGCGCGCTGGCGCAGGGTGTCCTGGGTGGCGACGCCGGTCGGGCATTTGTTGGTGTGGCAGCTTTGCGACTGGATGCAGCCGATGGCGAACATGAAGCCCCGCGCGGAGTTGGCCCAGTCGGCACCGATGGCCAGCACGCTGGCGATATCGAAAGCGCTGACGATCTTGCCGCTGGCGCCGAGCTTGATCTTGTCCCGCAGATTCAAGCCCACAAGCGTGTTGTGCACGAACAGCAGACCTTCGCGCATCGGCACGCCGATGTGGTCGGTGAACTCCACCGGCGCGGCGCCGGTTCCGCCTTCCTTGCCGTCGACCACGATGAAGTCCGGCAGGATGCCGGTTTCCAGCATGGCCTTGGCGATGCCCATGAATTCCCACGGATGGCCGAGGCAGAACTTGAAGCCCACCGGTTTGCCGCCGGACAGTTCACGCAGTTGCTGGATGAAATGCATCATCTCGATCGGCGTGGAGAAGGCGCTGTGGCGCGATGGCGAGATGCAGTCTTCGCCCATCAGGATGCCGCGGGTGTCGGCGATTTCCTGGGTCACTTTGTGCTTGGGCAGAATCCCGCCGTGGCCGGGTTTGGCGCCCTGGCTCATCTTTATTTCGATCATCCGCACTTGCGGGGTCTGCGCCTGGGCGGCGAAGCGTTCCGGGTCGAAGCGGCCGTCGCTGGTGCGGCAGCCGAAATAGCCGCTGCCCAGTTCCCAGGTCAGGTCGCCGCCATGTTCGCGGTGATAGGGGCTGATGCTGCCTTCGCCGGTGTCGTGGGCGAAGTTGCCGAGTTTCGCACCCTGGTTCAGCGCGCGGATCGCGTTGGCACTGAGGGAGCCAAAACTCATGGCCGAGATGTTGAACACCGACGCCGAGTACGGCTGGGTGCATTGCGGGCCGCCGACGGTGACGCGGAAACTGCTCGGGTCGCTCAGCGGCGCCGGGCGCATTGAGTGGCCGATGAATTCGAAGCCGGACTGATAGACGTCGATCAGGGTACCGAACGGTTTGTCGGCGGTTTCATTCTTGGCCCGCGAATACACCAGCGAACGCTGGGCGCGGGAGAAGGGCAGGGCGTCGCTGTCGGATTCCAGCAGGTACTGGCGGATTTCCGGGCGGATGCCTTCGACCAGATAACGGATATTGCCCAGGATCGGATAGTTGCGGCGCACCGCGTGCGGGCTCTGCAGCAGGTCGAACAGACCGATCAGGCTCAGCACCCCGGTGACGGCGGTGATCGGCCACAGCCAGTCATGTTCGAGAAAGGGCAGGCTGGCGAGGGTGAACATCACGCAGACGGCAAAGAAGGCGTAGCGGCTCAGGAGTGACAGGCTCATACGGTTTCCTTGGTTCGGATGGTTTTTTTGCGGCAGTCAGGCGTTCTGCGCCTGTAGAAAGATCGAAAACAGCTCCGACTGGGATTTGATCCCCAGCTTGCTGTACATGTGTTTCTTATGGACTTTCACGGTTTCAACAGAGATTTCCAGCTTACGGGCGATTTCTTTACTGGAGCAACCGCTGAGCATCAGGCGCCCGACATCCAGTTCCCGGGCGGTCAGTTGCGCGCCCTTGAGCTGCTGCACCGACGCTTCGAGCTGCACCCGCCAGTCCGGTTGCGCAGGCGCCGGGGCCAATGCCACGGTTTCGTTGATTTCATAAGGCAGGCGCTGGCGCAACAGGCCGAGCACCCACGGCTGGATCAGTGACAACAGGGCAATCTGCTCGCCGGTGAAGCGTTGCTGGCTGCCCAGCGACAGGCACAGCGTGCGGTCGCCCTCGAGCTGGCAATTGAACTGGATTTCGTCGGCCACCACATTCAGACGAAAGTATCGCTGGTAATACTCGGTCAGTTCGAAGTGCTCCGGCGCGACCTCCGACAGGCGATACAGCCCGGTGCGCGATTGTTCGCGGCAGGCGATGTAGAACGGGTCGAGCAGGTACAGACCGCGCAGGTAGTCCTGAAACAACTGGTCAGGACTGCCGTCTGCGCCGGGGCATTCGGCGAACACCTGCGGGTGGCGGTCGGCGCTGAACAGCAGCGCCACCCAGCTATCGAACGGCACGTACTGGTCGAGCAGGCGCACCAGTTGCGCCCAGAAATTCGGCTTGTCGAGGGCGTCGATCAACTGCCCGACGGCGCGGTGCCAGGTGATGTCGTCAAACGAAAGAGTCATGCCTCTACCCCTATCGGGTTACCCCGGCCGCGTAATTCCCTGGCCGGTCGAATGCGAAGCATACTGGCCCACAGACAGCCGCCGGGCAATCTTTCGGCACCCGGCGCCCATAACAAGGACTGCCCATGAAAGTCGAACTCGCCCAACTGGCGGGCCGTGACAAAGACACGGCGTACAACCTCGAACGCGCCCTCGCGGCGATTGCGGCCTGCGCCGCCGACACGCAATTGATCGTGTTCCCCGAGACCCACCTGATGGGCTTCCCGACCGCCGACACCGTGGCGCAAATCGCCGAGCCGCTGGACGGCCCGACCGTCAACGCCGTGCAGGCCGCCGCCCGCGAACGCAACCTCGCCGTGGTGATCGGCATGGCCGAGAACGACAACGGCCGCTTCTACAACACTACGCTGCTGATTACCCCTGAAGGCATCGCCCTGAAATACCGCAAGACCCATCTCTGGGCTTCGGATCGCGGTGTGTTCGAGGCCGGCGACCGTTACGCCACCTGCCTGTGGAACGGCGTGCGGGTCGGTCTGCTGATCTGCTACGACATCGAGTTCCCGGAGTCGGCCCGGGCCCTGGCGCAATTGGGTGCGGAGTTGCTGATCGTGACCAACGGCAACATGGACCCGTACGGGCCGACCCACCGCACCGCGATCATGGCCCGGGCCCAGGAAAATCAGGCGTTTGCGCTGATGGTCAACCGCGTGGAAGCCGGGGATGACGGGTTGATGTTCGCCGGCGGCAGTGCGCTGGTGGATCCGCTGGGCACGCTGCTGTTCGAAGCCGGGCGTGAGGAAGGGCGGTTCAGTGTCGAGCTGGATTTCGGCCAGCTGGAACTGGCGCGCAAGGATTATCGGTATCTGGATGACCAGCGGTTGAGGTTGCCGGGGGAGGTGGTTGAACACGCCTCGGGAGTACGCGAGCTGCTGATCCCTTGACCCGTTGTACCCGATCGTTCCCACGCTCTGCGTGGGAATGCAGCCCGGGACGCTCTGCGTCCCAAGAGCGGACGCGGAGCGTCCATTGAGGCATTCCCACGCAGAGCGTGGGAACGATCAATCTCCAGTCGAACAAAAAAACAAGCAACACCCGAAACATTCGCCGAACTCGGCCTCTGCCATAAATCCAATAAAATCCGGAGTAAGTCGCCCATGGCTCGTTTGCAACGCACCCTTTCGCTGGGGTCGGTGGTGCTGTTCGGCATCGCCTACATGACGCCGATCATTGTTCTCGGCACGTTCGGCATCCTCGCCCAGTCCACCGCCGGCATGGTGCCCGCCGCGTATCTGGCGGCGCTGGTGGCGATGTTTTTCACCGCCATGAGTTACGGGCGCATGGCCGCCGCGTTCCCGGTGGCCGGCTCGGCCTACAGCTATGTGCGCAAGGCCATCAGCCCGAAACTCGGCTTCATCGCCGGTTGGGCGGTGCTGCTCGATTATCTGTTTCTGCCGATGGCGATCTGGCTGATCGGCGCCGCGTACCTGGCTTCGGCGTTCCCGTCGATTCCGCAGTGGATCTGGGTGCTGGCGTTCATCGGCATCACCAGCGCGATCAATATCATCGGCCTGAAACTGGCCAACGGCATCAACGCCTTGCTGATGCTGGTGCAGTTTCTGGTGCTGATCGCCTTCGTCGCACTGTGCGTGCATTACGTCGGCGGCGATGCCAGCACGCCGTTGTGGTCGATCAAACCGTTCTTCAACGGCGACATGCAGATGCCGCTGATCATGAGCGGCGCGGCCATTGCCTGCTACTCGTTCCTCGGCTTCGATGCAGTCAGCACCCTCACCGAAGAAACCCGCGATCCGCGCCGCACCATCCCTCGGGCAATCATGCTGATCACTCTGATCGGCGGGCTGATTTTCGTCGGTGTCTCGTACTTCGTGCAGATCGCCCATCCGTCGTTCCAGTTCGACAGCGTCGACTCGGCGGCCTACGAAATTGCACGCAACATCGGCGGTGATCTGTTCGTGTCGATCTTCCTGATCGGCCTGATCGTCGGTCAGTTCGCCTCGGGCCTGTCGGCGCAGGCCAGCGGTTCGCGTTTGTTGTTTGCGATGGGCCGTGACGGTGTGTTGCCAAAGTCGTTCTTCGGCACCCTGCACGCGCGCTTCGGCACACCGGTCAACAGCATCCTGCTGTGTGCCGTGGTGGCGTTGCTGGCGCTGAAACTCGACGTGACCACCTCGACCTCGTTCATCAACTTCGGCGCGTTCCTGGCGTTCAGCCTGGTCAATCTGTCGGTGATTTTTCACTACTGGATCGGCGGGGATAAAAAAGGTCTGCGCGAACTGGTGCTGTTCCTGGTCTTCCCGTTCATCGGTCTGCTGGCGGACTTGTGGCTGATGGTCAGCCTCGATCACCTGGCGGTGTATCTGGGCCTGAGTTGGCTGGCGATTGGTGTGCTGTATCTGGCGGTGCTGACCGGTGGCTTCCGTCGCCAACCACCGGAGATGGACTTTCAGGAAGCGGCCTGATCAGGCATCAGGCCGCCGGCCGGGTTTGGCGCAACGGCAGTTGCACGCGGAACGTCGTACCGAATCCCGGTTTGCTGCTGACGGAAATGTCACCGCCGTGTTTTTTTACAATGCCATAGGACAGGGACAGGCCCAGGCCCGTCCCCTGGCCGACCGGTTTGGTGGTGAAGAACGGGTCGAAGATCTTTTGCAGGGTTTCGGGTGCAATGCCCGAGCCCGTATCGGCGACTTCGATGACTGCCGATTCTCCCTGCACGCCAGTGCGCAGGGTGATGGTGCCGCGCTCCGGACCCATGGCCTGCGCCGCGTTGACCACCAGGTTCATGATGACCTGATTGATTTGCGAGGGCAGGCATTCGATGTCCGGCAGCTCCTGATATTCCTTGATCACATCGGCCTTGTACTTGAGCTCGCTGGCGACAATGTTCAGGGTCGATTCGATGCCCTGTTGCAGATTGGCCCATTGCCATTCCTGATGGCTGTCGACCCGGGAGAAATCCTTCAGGTCCCTGACGATCTGGCCGACCCGAGCGATGCCTTCCTTGGATTCCCTGATCAGCACCGGAATGTCTTCGAGCAGAAAATCCAGTTCGAGGTCCTCGCGCAATTGCTGCAACTGCCCAGCCAGTTCGGCGGGCAGGGTTTGCCCGGCGGTGTGATAGGCGCCGAGCATGGTGAGCAGTTGCTGGAAATAGCCGTCGAGCGTGCCGAGGTTGGAGGAAATGAAACCGATCGGATTGTTGATTTCATGGGCGACGCCAGCGGCCAGTTGCCCCAGCGAAGCGAGCTTCTCCGATTGCACCAACTGGCCTTCCAGCTGTTTGCGTTCGTCGATTTCCCGCTGCAAGGCTTCGCTGGCCTGCTTGAACTGGGCGGTACGCTGATCCACCAGATGTTCCAGGTGATGCATTTGCAGCGACGCGCGCTCGGTCATCTGCCATTTGGTCAGAAGGGTGTTGGCCATCTGCTGGACTTCGATGTTGTCGAAGGGTTTTTTCAGAATCAGCAGCCGGTCATGGGCGTGCAGACGATCCAGCAATTCGTCCCAGGAATAGTCGGAATAGGCGGTACAGACCACCACCTGCAACTGCGGATCCTGCTGCCACAGCGCTTCGATGGTTTGCGCCCCGTCCCAGCCGTCGGGCATGCGCATGTCGACGAACGCCAGGGCGTAGGGACATTGTTCCTGCAAGGCCAGGTTGAGTTTGGCCAGGCCTTCTTCCCCTCCGTAGGCCGAGTCCAGTTCGAAAACCGCTCGCCGGGGTCTGGCGGTTTCGCCGAACAGCGCGGCTTCCATTTCGTCCATCTCTGCGGACTGCGCTGAAGCCGGGGCGAGGATCTTGCGAAAGTCTTCGTGGATCGACGGCATGTCATCGATCAGCAGAATGCGGCGGTTCGACAATTCGCTCATGCGTTCTCCGTTACCGCGATCAGCGGAATCTGCAAGGTGAACAGGGCGCCCTGGCCAGGTCCGTCGCTGTGGGCCGTGAGGTGGCCGTTCATCTCGATGGCCGCCAGGGCGCAACTGTGCAGGCCGAAGCCGTGGCCCTCTTTGCGGGTGGTGAAACCGTGGGCAAAGATCCGCGTCATGTTTTCCGGGGCGATACCTTCGCCATCGTCCTTGACGCTGATTTCCAGATAATTCCCGTCGACGATTTTTACGCCCAGGGTGATGGTGCGCGGGCGGTTGCTGAGGTCGGACATCGCGTATTTGGCGTTGCTGATCAGGTTGATCAGGATCAGCAGCAAACGGTGTTTGTCACCCATCACCTGCGGCACTTCGGCGTAGTCCTTGACCACTGTGACGTGGTGCCGGGTCAGGGCTCCGGCGTTCATGCGCAGGGCGTCTTCGAGCAGTTCGCTGATGTACAGCGGCTCGGTCAGGCTGCTGGCCCCGGCATAGGATTGCTGGGTGGCGACGATGTCCTTGATGTGATCGACACTTTTGTTCATCTGGTTCAGTTCGTCGACCATTTCCTGCTGTTCCTGGGCGATGGCAACGACCAGTTGATTGAGATAACCGGGCAGCAATTTGCCCTTGGGGTCTTCGCTGAGGAACTGGCCGAGGTCGTCGGGGTGTTCGTTGATCAGCTGCATGGCCTTGCCCAGCCCCAGGGTCTTGCTGTTGCGTAACTTGCGCGCGATCAGGTCGGAGGAAATGTTCACGCTGTTGAGCACGTTGCCGACGTTATGCAGCACGTTGGTCGCGATCTCGGCCATGCCGGCCTGGCGTGCGGCGTCGAGCAGTTCGCTCTGGGCGTTCTTGAGCTCCCGGGTGCGTTCCTCGACCCGTTGCTCCAGAACATCGTTGGCGGTTTGCAGGGCTGCGTTGACCCGGTTGATCTCGGCGAAACTGCGGATCAGACGGATGGCCAGCCACAGCAGCGACAGCATCAGCAGGACCGAGAACAGCAGCAGATAGAAGTGATATTTCCTGTCGATTTTTTCGACCCGCTGCTGATCCCGGTTGAGCATGTTGGTGATGTTGTCCAGGCGCTCGGCCACCGGAACCGCCTCAATCTCCTCGAGCAAGCGGTTGACGATCGGCTGCTCGCGCAGGATCAGGCTGATGTGATTGCTCAGGATCCTGATCGGGGCTTGAAAGTCCTGGGGCAGGCGTTGCGCGTTCACCGCCAGTTTGTTCAGGCCCAGGACGATATCGGCGGCCTTGTCGTCGGAGGTGACCTGAGAGAACTCAAGTGCGCTGAGCAGCAGGTCATAGGTATCGGTGGCGATGTTCTGCACCTGAATCTTGTCGAGATCGGACAGGCCGGCCAGTTGTGCCTGAATGTCATCTTCGGCGGTCGGCAGGAACGCCAGAGAGTTGCGCAGCAAGGCGTTGTGCGACTTGAACTGCTCCACCAGCCGGGTCTTTTCCTGCATCGCCTTGAGAAAACTCTCGTGGGCTTCGTCCCATTGTGTCGAGTCGTTGCGCCCGTGCCCGGACTCCATGGTGTCGAAGCGTTCCCACAGGCGGTTCATCTCGCTCATCGGCGAGACCAGCGGGTCGTAATTGTGGGAGATCGCCACCCGGGCCTTGAGGATTTCGTTTTCCCACAGCGAGTCCTGCTGCTTGATCTGGCGGATCAGGTCCCGGGATTCGGTGTAGGCCGTCGTCTGCTCGGTGCTGGACTTGAGGTAGAGAAACACCAGGATCGAGGCCAGCAGCACGGCGACGAGCCCGATCAACATCAGGCTGACACGGCGTGAAACCTTCATCATGGCTGGCCCTCCGGATGGCCGGTCAGGGTCTTGAGAAACAGGATGATCAGGGTCTTGTCTTCTTCGCTCGGCATGCGCCCCAACTGATACTGGAACATCACGTCCACGGCCCGTTCGAGGGTGGGCGCCGAGCCGTCATGGAAGTACGGTGCGGTCAGCGCGACATTACGCAGGCTCGGCACCTTGAACACGGCGCGGTCGGCTTCGTCGCCGGTCACGTTGAAACGGCCCTGGTCGGCCACCGTCGGGTTACCGCGATCGGCGATGTAGTCGCCGAACACGCCAAATTTCTGGAACATGTTGCCGCCGATGTTGACGCCCTGATGGCAGGCAATGCAGCCGTACTCCTTGAAACGCTGATAGCCGTATTTTTCTTCGAGGGTCAGGATATCGGTATTGCCCAGCAGGTACTGATCGAAACGGGAGTCGGGGGTCAGCAGCGTGCGCTCATAGGTGGCCAGCGCATTCTGGATATTGGCCCGGTTCACGGCATCGGGGTAGGCGGCACGAAAGCTTTGACCATAGGCTGCGTCGTCAGCGATCCGTTGCACGACGGTGTTCCAGTCGCTGCCCATTTCGTGGGGGCTGGTGATCACGACGTTGCTTTGTTCTTCCAGGGTTTCGACGCGGCCGTCCCAGAACTGGCGGAAATTGAGGCTGGCGTTGAATACGGTCGGCGTGTTGACCGCCACCGGTTGCCCATCGAAGCCGTTGGAGAAGGCGCGGGTGTCGGCGCCGCTTTTATCCAGTTGATGGCAGCTGGCGCAGGACAGCGTGTTATTGATCGACAATCGCGGGTCATGGAACAACTGGCGCCCCAGCTCGACCCGCCTGGCATCCAGGTGCGGCATTGGCGGCAAAGGTTTCAGCGGCTCGTCCAGCGGTGCGGCGATGGCATTTGCGCACAGACCGAGCAGTAGAACCAACGACCCCGGGCGATTCATGAAACACCCCACGTGCCAGGCTGAGCAGACTCCAGCAACCGGGCGAAGGCCTCTGCCGGCAAGGCCTTGCTGAAATAAAAGCCCTGGCCCTCCTCGCAGTGGTGAGCCCTGAGAAACTCCAACTGTTGTGCTGTTTCCACACCTTCGGCAATGACGTTGAGGTTCAGGCTCTTGCCCAGGCTGATGATCGCGCCGACCAGGGCGGCATCACCGCTGTCATGGCTCAGGCCGCGAATGAACGACTGATCGATTTTCAGCACATCGATGGGAAAGCGGCGCAGATAGCTCAGGCTGGAATAACCGGTGCCGAAGTCATCGATGGCCAGCCGAACCCCCAGCGCCTTCAGCCTGCCCAGCGCGTTCATCGTTGCATCGACGTTCTGCATCAGCACACTTTCGGTGATCTCCAGTTCCAGCAGACGGGGATCGAGCCCGGTCTGTGCCAGTACCTGCTCGATGCCCTCGACGAAATGGCGCTGGCGAAAGTCGATGGCCGAGGTGTTGACCGACATGCGGATCGGCGGCAAGCCCGCCTGTTGCCAGTCCCGGGTCTGCCGACAGGCTTCGCCCAGCACCCATTTGCTCAGCGGCACGATCAGGCCACTGTCTTCGGCCACCGGTATGAAATCCGACGGATAGACCCAGCCATGTCCCGGTTTTTGCCAGCGCACCAGTGCTTCGGCGCCGACCACCCGGCTACTGACCAGGTCGATTTTCGGCTGGTAGTGCAGGACGAATTCGTGCCGCTGCAGGGCCTGGCGAATGCCCGTTTCGATGCCTTGCTGTTCCCGGGCACGCTGGTTCATCGCCTCGATAAAGAAAGCGATCTCGCTCGGCCCGGTTTCCTTGGCGTTGCGCATGGCCGTTTCAGCTTTTTTGATCAGTTCGATGGCTTCGAGCCCGTCGTCGGGATAGATGCTGATGCCCAGACTGGCCGTGATGCTCACGGGATGCCCGACAATCGTCTGTGGAATACGGATGGCGCCCAGCAGTTTCTCGGCAATGCTGCGGGTCTGCTGCGGGTGGTTGATGTCGCTGAGCATTACCACGAACTCGTCGGAGCCATAACGAAAGACCGAATCCGATTCGCGCACGCAGGCGAGCAATTGCTGGCCGACCCGTTTGAGCATCTCGTCGCCCGCCGGGTGGCCCAGGGCATTGTTGATGCGCTTGAAGCGATCCAGCCCGAGAAACATCACCACCAGTTGTTTGTCATGGCGCCGGCAGGCGGCCAGCGATTGAGTCAAACGGTCACCGAGCAAGGTGCTGTTGGGCAGGCCCGTGAGGCTGTCGTACTGCAACAGGTGCGAGACCTTGAGCAATTCATGCACGCGGGCTTCGATGGTCTGCTCGAGACTGAGCATTTTCAGCGCCGCATCCTGGGCCAACTGCCATTTCCAGGTCAGGGCATTGGCCATCTGGCGGATTTCCAGGGTGTCGAACGGTTTTTTCAGGATCAGCAACTGATCGCCGAATTCCAGTCGTTCGGCCATGGCCTCCCAGCTGTAGTCGGAATAGGCGGTGCACAAGGCGATTTGCAGATTCGGATCGACCGCCCACAGTTTTTCGATGGTTTCCAGACCGTCCCAACCGGGCGGCATGCGCATGTCGGTGAACGCGAGGGCATAAGGCCGGCCTTCTTCCACCGCATGCTGCACCAGTTTCAGCGCTTCCTGCCCCTGATAGGCGGAGTCGAGCTGGAACGTCAGGTGCGATGATTGCCGGGTGCCGAACAGCGTTTGCTCGAGCGTATCCAGGTCTGCTGCACCGCTGGTGTCCGGGGTCAGTATCTTGCGAAAGTCATCATGGATCGCCGGGGTATCGTCGACGATCAATATGCGCCGGTTGGTCTGCGCAAAAGGTGTTTTCATCCCTCGTCCTCCCTGGGCAGCGGGGCGGTCGCGTTCCCGTCCTTCAGCAGGCGGGCCGCCTGTTCGGGGCTGACAGCCTCCCTGAAGCAAAGGCCTTGCACGTTTTTCAGCGGGACCGAAGAGGCGAGGGCGTCATCCCGATCTGTGGGCTGGACGCTTTCGGCGCTGATGTCGATCGCCAGATCCCGGGCGAAATTGACGATCGCTCGCAGGGTATTGGCGCTGCCTTCATCCTGGGCTGCACTGTCGATCAGGGATTGGGCGAGTTTGAGGTGATTGACCCGGTAGGTTTTCAGGTAATCGAACGATGAGTATTCGGTGCCGAAATCGTCGATGGCGATCTTTACCCCAAGCTCACTGAGGCGCGGCAGCACATCGTTGTGGGTCCATTTGGTCTGGGCCAGGGTCGCTTCGGTGACATCGAAACGCAGATCCCACGGTGCCAGTTCCCAGCGGGCGGTGGTGCGCAGCACGTCATAGATGAGTTCCGGGCCGCTCTTGAGTTGCGCCAGGGAAATCCTGATCGCCATCACCGGAGGCGCCACTCCCTCGTTTTGCCACTGGCGCATCTGCCAGCAGGCGTGATCCAGGATCCAGCGACCGAGCGGGATGATTGCGCCGGTCTTTTCCGCTGCCGGTACGAAGGCCGACGCCGGCAGCAGACCAAGCCTGGGATGTTGCCATTTGACCTGCGCGGCCATGCCGAGAATCTTGCCGCTGTGCATGTCCACTTCCGGCGTGTAGTCGAGCTTCAGTCCTCCCCGAGTCAGGGCCGTCATCAACTCCTCGGCCAGGGTCATGCGCTCGGCGACTTCGCGAGTGATTTGCTCGGAATGGAACTGGTACTGATTGCGCCCCGTTTCCTTGGCGCGGTACAGCGCCATGTCGGCGCCGGCCAGCAGACTGTCGGCATCCAGACTGTTGGCGCGGTACAGGCAGATGCCGATACTGACGGAAATGCGCAAGGCATTGCCTGCCAGTTGGTAGGGCTCCAGCAGCGCATCGCGGATCTTGGTCGCGATGGCAGCAGACTGGGTCGGGTCGCTGACGTCCAGTTGCAGGATCGCGAACTCGTCTCCGCCCAGCCGTGCGACCACGTCATTTTCCCGTACATTGGATTTGATCCGTTGCGCCACTGCCTGCAACAACAGATCGCCGACCGGATGACCGAGGGTGTCGTTGATCCGCTTGAAGTGATCCAGATCCAGGTAAAACACCGCAAAAGGTGCCGCTCCCCGACGCGCGGCGGCGAAGGCCTGATGCAGACGCTCGATCAGCGTGGCGCGATTGGCCAGTCCCGTGAGACCGTCGGTGCGGGCCAGCAGGTTCATCTTTTCTTCGGCCAGCCGGCGTTCGGTGATGTCAAGAATGATCCCCTCGACTTCCAGCAACCGGCCGTCGTGATCGCGCACCGGGATGTAGCGGTTTTCCACCCAGCGCCAGTCGCCCGCGCCGGTACGCAGGCGAAACTCGATGGAGGCGCCTTCGGCATGCCGATCGAGCACCCGGCCCATGGCGGTATCGACACTGAGCTGATCGTCCGGGTGAATCAGCGTCTGCGCCCAGTGGGCCGAACCCACCAGATCAGCCGCGACATGGCCGTAGCGGGTGATGTTGTGGGAGATGTACATCAGCGGAAACGACGGTTCACCGCGCAACCGGTAGAGGATGGTCGGGCTGTTCTGCACGATGATGTTGGCGTCGGACAGTTCCCGGGTACGCTCCTGAACTGCCTGCTCCAGCAGGTTCATCTTCATGGCGGCGTCTTCGGTCATTTGCCACTTGACCGTCAGGGCGCTGGCCATCTGCCGGATTTCGATCGCGTCGAAGGGTTTTTTCAGGATCAGCAGGCGATCGGTCAGGGCCAGCCGCCGGTCGATGTCTTCCCACGAGTAATCGGAGTAGGCGGTGCACAGGGCCACCTGCAGCTTGGGATCGACCTGCCACAGCCGCTCGATGGTTTCCAGGCCATCCCAGCCCGGCGGCATGCGCATGTCGATGAAGGCCATGGCGTACGGGCGCCCGGCGGCGAGTGCGGCTTCGACTTTGTCCAGCGCTTCGCGGCCCTGATAGGCCGAGTCCAGTTCGAAACGGTCTTTCGGTGCGACGGGGGCGGAGGACGCATCGCCGAACAGCAGGCTTTCCGTTTCATCCAGGCTGTCGGCTTCAGCCGTGGCCGGTTTGAGGATCTTGGCGAAATCGTCATGGATCGACGCGGTATCGTCGACGATGAGCACGCGGCGGTTGGTGTGTCCGGGTTGCGCACTCATGACGCAATACCCGTGTGTTCACGCACATTCGTCATCGGGAGCATCCTTTTCCCCTCATCACATGCCTGCGCGCAGGTCGATGGTGTCGTCCAGCGACTTGAGCATAGTTGCCAGGGCGCAACTTTGCCTGGCGTGGTGTAACAGGGGATTTACACGCGCCCTGCGAAAATCATCTAGCCTGTGATTCAAGCGCGGGCAAGCAGGGGAGGTCTGCCGGCGCGGCAGTCATGTCCAACGTTTTTCACGAGGCTTCGCCATGGAAGAGCCGTCCGCCCCGATTTCGCCGCCCCGGCCCAAAGTGCTGCTGGTCGATGACGAAGAACCGATCCTCAACAGCCTGCGCCGCCTGTTGCGCGGTCAGCCTTATGACGTCTTGCTGGCCACCAGCGGTGCCCAGGCGCTGGAAATACTCGAACAGCAACCGGTGAATCTGGTGATGAGCGATGCGCGCATGCCCAACATGGATGGCGCCACGCTGCTGGCGCGCGTTCATGAGCTGTACCCGGCGACTGCGCGGATCATGCTCACCGGCTACGCCGACCCTTCGGCGATCATCAAGGCCATCAACGAAGGGCAGATCCACCGTTACATCAGCAAACCCTGGAACGACGAGGAAATGCTGCTGACCTTGCGTCAGGCCCTCGAGCATCAGCATCTGGCACGCGAGCGCGAACGTCTGGAAAAACTGACGCGAGTGCAAAACGAACAATTGAAATTGCTCAACAGCACCCTGGAAAAACACGTCGCCGCCCGTACCGCCGAACTGCAGCAGACCGCCGACATGCTCGACCTCGCCTACGAGGAGCTCAAACACAGTTATGTGACCGGCACCGAAGTGTTCTCGCTGCTGGCGAATTTGCGTCTGCCGCCGGCCAAGCAGACCAACCGGCAGATCATCGAGCTGGTACGCGGCTACTGCAAGGTTCATCGGCTGGACGAAGCCGCCAGCCGCGACCTGACCATGGCGGCGGCGCTCTACAACATCGGCAAACTGAGCTGGACCGACAGCATGATGACCACGCCCTCGGACCTGCTGCACTCCACAGAGCGCGACCGCTATCGGGCTTATCCGAAACAGAGCGAATCGCTGTTGATGACCCTGGATCCGATGAAGGATGCCGCGCGGCTGATCCTGCACCATCAGGAACACTGGGACGGCACAGGCTTCCCCGACCGTCTCAAGGGCGAAGCCATTCCCATGGGCTCGCGCCTGTTGAAACTGGCGGTGGATTTCGTCGAATTGCAGCGCGGGTTGATTCTCGAACGGCAGATGAACAGCGATGAAGCGCTGTTGTACCTGCGCCAGTACGCCGGCAAAGTCTATGATCCCGAGCTGATCGAGGACTTCGTCAAGGTGTGTGCGACGGTCAGCGATATCACGCTGACCGATCCGAGCGTCAGGGTGCTGGGCACCCGGGAGCTGGCGGCCGGGATGATCCTGGCGCGCAACCTCAATGCCGACAACGGCATGTTGCTGCTCAACGCCGGCAAAGTGCTGAGCGCTCCGCTGGTTGAAAAACTGATCAGTTTCGAGGCCATGGAGGGCGGCAAATACAAGGTATTCGTAAAGGTGCCGCAAGAGCCTGAGACGACGCTTGCGGCCCAGGGTGGATGACGCTGGCGCGGCCGGCATGGGATCCTTGCGGCTTTTCTCAAGGCCGGTGGCTGACCCATGACTTCTGTATCCGCAGTTCCCCCCCGCATCATCCGTATCGCCGCCGCGCTGCTGATCGGTCCCGACGGCCAGACCCTGCTGGTGCGCAAGCGCAATACCACGGCGTTCATGCAGCCGGGCGGCAAGATTGAAGCCGATGAACTGCCGGTGCATGCGCTGGCCCGTGAGCTGGAGGAAGAACTGGGACTGGTGATCGATCCGGCGCAGGCTAGCTTTCTCGGCCAGTTCTCGGCACCCGCTGCCAACGAGCCGGGATTCGTTGTGCAGGCCGAACTCTTTCAACTGACCATCGACGCCGGGGTGTCTCCGGCCGCCGAGATCGAGGAGGTGATCTGGATCGACCCGGCCACCGACGGCGATGTGGTTCTCGCCCCATTGACACGCGACCTGATCCTGCCGTTTTATCGAGCCTCGCTGACTGCGATCGCCTGATCATTCGTGCAAAGGACTTCGTCATGATCCCGCTTCAAGACCTGTTGATTTTCGCCGCCGCCGCCCTGCTGATGGTACTGACGCCGGGGCCGAACATGATCTACCTGATCTCGCGGTCGATCTGCCAGGGACGTCGCGCCGGGGTGACCTCGCTGCTCGGCGTGGTGGCGGGGTTCTTCGTGCATCTGTTCGCGGCGGCCGCCGGTTTGACCGCGGTGTTTCTCGCCGTGCCGATGGCCTATGAAGTGTTGAAGTGGGCCGGCGCGCTGTACCTGTTGTGGCTGGCCTGGCAGGCGGTGAAACCCGGCGCCCGCTCGCCGTTCGAGGCGCAACAGTTGCCGGCGGATTCTTCGCGCAAACTGGTCACCATGGGTTTTCTCACCAGCGCACTGAACCCGAAAATCGCGGTGTTCTACCTCTCGGTATTCCCGCAGTTCATCACCCCCGAGCACGGCTCGGTGTTCACCCAGAGCCTCATCCTCGGCCTGACCCAGATCAGCGTCAGTTTCAGCGTCAACCTGTTGATCGCGCTGTTCGCAGCGGGGATCGCTTCGTGGTTCGTCAACAATCCGACCTGGCTGGCGGCGCAGCGTTATTTCATGGGCTTCGTGCTGGGCGGCCTGGCCGTGCGGCTGATGCTTGAACAGCGCAAGGCCGCCTGAACATGTGGATCGAGCGGCTGGACGCCAGTCATGCGCTGGCCTATCGCGAATTGATGCTGGAAGCCTATGACCGGCATCCGCAGGCGTTCACCTCCAGCGTGCGCGAACGTGCAGTGATGCCGTTGAGCTGGTGGGAATCACGCCTGACCAGCAAGCTCGACGCAGTGTTTGGCGCGTTCGAAGAGGGCCGGCTGGTGGGGATCGTCGGCCTGGCGTTCGAGCCTCGGGAGAAGGCCCGGCACAAGGCAACGGTGTTCGGCATGTATGTGTCGGCCGAGTTTCGTCAGCGCGGGCTGGGGCTGAAATTGATGGAGGCGGTGCTGGGGGAAGCGCAGCAGCATCCGGCGCTGAAAGTCATTCAATTGACCGTCACCGCCGGTAATGACGCGGCGTTTCATCTGTACCAGCGCTGCGGCTTCATCCAGTTCGGCCTCGAGCCGATGGCGGTGCGGGTCGGCGAGGACTATTTCGACAAGATCCACATGTGGTCCCAGCCTTTCGTGCCAACCGCCAGTCTCAACGAACCGCGCTGACCCCATCCAGGGTCGAGAACGAGGTGTCCTTGGCCGTCAGCAGGAAATCGCGCATGTACGGCGCGTCCAGCATGTCGGCGCGGATCGCCGCGTACAGCGTCGCGAACAGACCTTTCTCGCCCAGCCGCTTGCCCTTCACGTAACCGCGCGAGCTGTATTCATGCAGCGCCCAGTGCGGCATGCCGCACACGCCACGGCCGCTGGCTACCAGCTGCATCATCATCACCGTCAGTTCCGAGGTGCGCACCTGCGCCGGCTCGATGTCGGCCGGTTCGAGGAAGCGGGTGAAGATGTCCAGCCGGTCGCGTTCGACCGGGTAGGTGATCAGGGTTTCGGTCAGCAGGTCTTCGGGGACGATGTACGGTTTGCTCGCCAGCGCATGCTGATTGGCGACCGCGAGCATGGCTTCGTAGGTGAACAGCGGCACGTAGGTGATGCCGGCGATTTCCAGCGGGTCGGACGTCACCACCAGATCCAGGTCGCCGCGAGCCAGCGCCGGCAGCGGGGCAAACGAGAAACCCGAAGCGAGGTCGAGTTCGACTTCCGGCCAGGCATCGCGGAACTGGTCGATGGTCGGCATCAGCCATTGGAAGCAGCTGTGGCATTCGATGGCCATGTGCAGACGCCCGGCGGTGCCGCCGGCCAGGCGCCCGATATCACGCTCGGCGGCGCGCAGCAGCGGCAGGGTCGCGTCCGCCAGTTGCAGCAGGCGCAGGCCGGCGCTGGTGAAGCGCACCGGTTTGGTCTTGCGCACGAACAACGGCATGCCCATGCGTTCTTCCAGCTCCTTGAACTGGTGGGACAACGCCGACTGGGTCAGGTGCAGGCGGTCGGCTGCATCGACCAGGCTGTCGGCTTCGCGCAGGGCATGCAGGGTTTTCAGGTGACGGATCTCAAGCACTGCAGGCTCCATGAGGAAAATTTGTGATCAACACGAAAAGGTTGAGTTTGTCTCATGTTGCCCTGGCTGTCGACAATGGCGCCATCTTTTACGCAATGGAGAACACTCGACATGGCCGTGGCACACACCCTGGGTTTCCCGCGCATCGGCGCCGACCGCGAATTGAAAAAAGCCCTCGAAGCCTGCTGGAAAGGCGATCTCGATCAGGCCGCTCTGAATCAGGTCGGCCGCGAGCTGCGCGCCAGGCACTGGCAATTGCAGAAGGACGCCGGCATCGACCTGCTGCCGGTCGGCGACTTCGCCTGGTACGACCAGGTGCTGACCCACTCGCTGACCTTCGGTGTGATCCCCGAGCGCTTCGACGGTGTGCGTGACGAACGCGGTCTGCCGACCCTCGACACCTTGTTTGCCATGGCCCGTGGCGCCACGTCTTCCTGCTGCGGCGGTGAGCACGGCAAGACCCAATACGCCCAGGAACTGACCAAGTGGTTCGACACCAACTACCACTACCTGGTCCCGGAATTTACCGCCGACCAGCCATTCAAGCTGAGCTGGGAACAGCTGTTCGATGAAGTCGAAGAAGCCAAAACCCTCGGTCACAACGTCAAACCGGTGATCATCGGCCCGCTGACTTATCTGTGGCTGGGCAAGGCGAAAGGCAACGATTTCGACAAGCTCGATCTGCTTGAGCGCCTGCTGCCGGTGTACAACCAAATCCTCGGTCGCCTCGCCGCCCAGGGCGTGGAGTGGGTGCAGATCGACGAGCCGATCCTCACTCTCGACCTGCCGCAGGCGTGGAAAAGTGCCTTCGAACGCGCCTATCACATCCTTCAGTATTCGCCGCTGAAGAAACTGGTGGCGACCTATTTCAGCGGTCTGCAAGACAACCTCGGCCTGGCCGTCGGTCTGCCGGTGCAAGGCCTGCACATCGACGCCGTACGTGCGCCCGATCAGCTCGGTCAGGTGCTGGATCGTCTGCCGACCTACAAGATTCTCTCGGTCGGTCTGGTCAACGGTCGCAACGTCTGGCGCTGCGAACTGGAGCAGGCGCTGGCGCAACTGCAGCCGGCGCAGGAGCGTTTCGGCGACAACCTGTGGGTCAGCAGTTCCTGCTCGTTGCTGCACAGCCCGGTGGATGTCGAGCGTGAAGACAAGCTCGATCCGGAACTGAAAAGCTGGCTGGCATTCGCCGTACAAAAGTGCAGCGAAATCTCGGTGTTGCGTGATGCGCTGAACGACCCGCAAGCGCCGAACGTGCAAAACGCACTGGCCGCAAGCCGCGCGATTCAAGAGAGCCGCGCCCGCTCGCCGCGTATTCACAAGGCCGACGTGCAAGCGCGGATCGAGGCGATCAATGCCAGCGACAGCCAGCGCCATTCGCCGTTTGCCAAACGCATCGCCGCACAGCAGGCGCGTTTGAAATTGCCGAAGTTCCCGACCACCACTATCGGTTCTTTCCCGCAGACTGGATCGATTCGTCTGGCCCGTCAGGCGTTCAAGCAGGGCAAGCTGTCGGTCAACGACTACCACGATGCCATGCGCAGCGAAATCCGCCACGCGGTGCAGGTGCAGGAACGTCTGGGCCTCGATGTACTGGTGCACGGTGAAGCCGAGCGCAACGACATGGTCGAGTACTTCGCCGAACAGCTCGACGGTTATCTGTTCACCCGTTTCGGCTGGGTCCAGAGCTACGGTTCCCGCTGCGTCAAACCGGCGGTGATTTATGGCGATCTGTCCCGTCCGAACGCCATGACCGTGGACTGGATCACCTATGCCCAGAGCCTGACGGACAAGGTGATGAAAGGCATGCTGACCGGTCCCGTGACCATGCTGATGTGGTCGTTCCCCCGCGAAGACGTGTCGCGCAAAGTCCAGGCGCAACAACTGGCGCTGGCCCTGCGGGACGAAGTGGTGGATCTGGAAAACGCCGGGATCAGGATCGTGCAGATCGACGAAGCGGCGTTCCGCGAAGGCCTGCCGCTGCGCCGTGAACAATGGCAGGAATACCTCGACTGGGCGGTGCAAGCGTTCCGTCTGACTGCGTCGGGTGTGAAGGATGAAACCCAGATCCACACCCACATGTGCTACAGCGAATTCAACGATGTGATCAAGGCGATCGCCGACATGGATGCCGACGTGATCACCATCGAAACCTCGCGTTCGGACATGGAATTGCTCGAGGCCTTCGAAGCGTTCGACTACCCGAACGACATCGGCCCGGGTGTCTACGACATTCACTCGCCGCGTGTGCCGGACACCGCCGAGATGGTCAAACTGATGAGCAAAGCCGTGAAGCGCATTCCGGCGCAGCGTCTGTGGGTCAACCCCGATTGCGGCCTGAAAACCCGCGCCTGGCCGGAGACCGAAGCGGCACTGGTCAATATGGTCGCCGCGGCGCGGCAGTTGCGCAGTCAGTTGGCGTAATACCTCAGAACCGGCTCACATCGAAAAACCGCTGAGGCTCTGCATTCAGCGGTTTTTTTCGCTCAGCTCCAGCGTTGGGGGAGAGTCTGCCCCGGTGTGTAAATCACATTGTCGATGTAAAGCGAACCTTTGTTTTTATAAGGATCTGAGGGACCCGAGAATCGAACTTCGACCCTCTTTACGTCAGCCGGCATATTGCCGCTGTAGTTAAAGACTGTATCCGTGGGTTGCAGCGGCGCCAGGCCAAAGTCCGCCTGAATCAATTGACCGCCTGCGTCGAAGCCCGAAATGAAATAAACCAGGAACGGGTGAGTAACGTAATCAAATGGAGGCAGGTAGTACTGGGCAGTGGGTGCGGATGCACTGAAACTCAGGGTAAAAGACCCGGAGGGGGCTTCGAACTGGGTATAGAGCAAGATGCCGTCATCCACTCCAGGGTGCAGTTGCGCCTGGTAGCTGCGGTTGTGATTGACCACGTCGGCTTTGCCGTGAAGAGCCTGTGCGATCCATGGGGTAAACCTGCCCGACTCGAAATCCCCGTTTGTAATGAGATTCGCGCTCATATTGCCTCCCTGATGCGTTGATGGCCGCCTGTCGGCCGAGAATTCATGCTGTGTCAAAGGCAGTTTTTTAACGACTGTCAGATCTGACAGTCCCGACAAGCGGTAGGTGCCACAGGCAGTTGCTGGACTCTCGCCGATTCGACCGCTCGGCACTCTTCATCAAACTGTCATCGAACTGTGGCAGCGCGCTTGAACAAACTTCATCAGACTCGCGTTCTACTGGGGTTCTGCGTTTCGGTGTTTTTCATGTTCAAGGGATTTTTTGCAATCGCGGCGTTGTTGGCCGCGGTTTTTTGCGTTCCGGCGTCCTACGCGGCGTCGCGTTGCGACGTCAATGTACCGACCGAACGGGTCGATCTGGATCAGGTGAGCCTGGCGTACCAGAGCATCGGCCGTGCGTCGGATCCGGCGCTGTTGCTGGTGATGGGCCTGGGCGGCCAGTTGATCCACTGGCCGGATGAAGTGGTGGTTGCGCTGTGTCAGCAGGGCTTTCGGGTGATCCGTTATGACAACCGCGATGTCGGTCTGTCGACCTGGCGCCAGACGCCGGTGGAAGCCAACCTGACCTTTGAAGTGCTGCGCTACAAGCTCGGCCTGCCGGTGGCGGCGCCTTACAGCCTGACCGACATGGCCGACGATGCGCTGGGCCTGATGGATGCGTTGCACGTCGAGCAATTCCACGTGCTCGGCGCGAGCATGGGCGGGATGATCGCCCAGCACATGGCGGCGATGGCGCCGCAACGGGTCGAAAGCCTGACGCTGATCATGACCAGCTCCGGTGCCGAAGGGTTGCCGGCGCCGAGCGCGGCGCTGGTGCAATTGCTGTCACGGCGCGGCGCGCCCAATCGCCAGATTGCCCTGGAGCAACAGGCCGATCTGCTGGCCGCACTGGGCAGCCCTTCGGTCAGCGATGACCGGCAGGCCTTGCTGCATCAGGCGGCGCTGTCCTATGACCGGGCGTTCAATCCCGAGGGCGTGAAGCGCCAGATCATGGCGATCCTTGCCGAACCGAGCCGGGTGGCGTTGCTCAATCAACTGCGCGTCCCGACCCTGGTGGTACACGGCACGGCTGATCCGTTATTGCCGGTGATGCACGGCGTGCACCTGGCGGCGCATATTCGCGGCAGTCAGCTGCGGCTGATTCCGGGGCTGGCGCACCGCTTTCAGGAAGCGTTCAAGGAACCTTTGCTGGCGGCGGTGTTGCCGTATCTGCGCGAGCATCGCGAAGACACGTCGCACTGGGCGCAGATCGAACCGGTGGCGGAACACAACCTGCTCTGACTCAGGCGTGCAGCCGCACCCACACCGACACCAGCAGCGTCGCTGCCATCAACCACGCCACCGCCGCCACCGCCAGCGAAGCTTCGAGGCGCATGCGGTCGACCATCACGTACAGCGTCGCCAGATACACGAAGTACGGAATGATCGACCACATGCCGAAGACGATGGTGGTCTTCAGGTCGTCTATCGAACGGCCCTTGCCGACGATGTAGTGGGCGATCAGGGCGAAGGTCGGGAACAGCGGCACCAGCCCTGCGATGTAGTAGTTTTTGGTCTTGGCCAGCATGGCGAGGATCACCACCACGGCCGCGCCGAGCATTGCCTTGAAAATCAGATCCACATCGTTCTCGCTTAATGGCTCAAGCCGTATTTCTTCACTTTGTCGAACAGCGTGGTCTTGGCCATCCCCAGTTCCAGGCTGGCCTGGGTCAGGTTGCCGCCGCTGCGTTGCAGGGCATCGCTGAGCAGGTTGCGTTCGAACGCTTCCACTGCTTCGGCGAATGCCAGACCCTGGCCCGCGCTACCCGCGCCGGTTTTCTTGAACGCTGGCAGGCCGAGGGCAAAACGCTCGGCGACGTTACGCAGTTCGCGCACGTTGCCCGGCCAGTCATGGCTCATCAGGCTCGACAACGTCTGGTTGTCCAGCTCCGGCAGCGCCCGGTCGAAACGCAGGGCCGATTGCTGGGTGAAGTGTTCGAACAGTTGCAGGATGTCTTCGCGGCGCTCGCGCAGGGGCGGCAGTTCCAGCGTTACCACGTTGAGGCGGTAGTACAAGTCGCTGCGAAATTCCCCGGCCTTGCTTGATTCGTCGAGGTCGGACTTGGTGGCCGCAATCACCCGGCAATCCACCGCCACGCTCTGGTTCGAGCCGAGGCGTTCGAGGGTGCGTTCCTGCAACACCCGCAGCAGTTTGATTTGCAACGGCAGCGGCATGCTTTCCACTTCATCGAGGAACAGCGTGCCGCCGTCGGCGTGTTCGATCTTGCCGATCCGCCGTTTGCCGGCGCCGGTGAAGGCATTGGCTTCGTGGCCGAAGATTTCGCTTTCGAACAGGTTTTCCGGCAGCCCGCCACAGTTCAGCGCAACGAACTGTTTGCTGTGACGGCGGCTGAAATCATGCAGGCAGCGGGCGACCAGTTCCTTGCCGGTGCCGGTTTCGCCTTCGATCAGCACATTAGCCGAGGTGTCGGCGACGTTGGCGATCAGTTCCCGCAGGTTCTGCATGGCCGGCGAGCGCCCGATGATCCGTCCTTCAAGTGAGTCGCGCTCGGCCAGTTGCCGGCGCAGGGACGAGACTTCGCGATTCAGGCTGCGTTGCTCCAGCGCACGACGGGCCACATCGACCAGACGCTCGGGGGAGAACGGTTTTTCCATGAAGTCATAGGCGCCTTTCTGCATCGCGCCGACCGCCATGGAAATATCGCCGTGGCCGGTGATCAGCACCACCGGCAGGCTGCGGTCGCGTTGCTTGAGTCGGGTCAGCAGTTCCAGGCCGTCGATGCCCGGCAGGCGAATGTCGCTGATGACGATCCCGGCGAAATTGTCACCGACTTGCTCCAGCGCTTCTTCGGCACTGCCGACGCCGATGCAGGGAATGTCTTCCAGCGTCAGCGCCTGCTGGCAGCCGAGCAGGACATGGGGGTCGTCTTCGACGATCAATACACTGAGGTCGTTGTTCATATTGGCTCGGCAGGAGTAGGGCTTACCAACGGTAAACTGAGGACGAAGGTGGTACCACCGCTGGCCGGGTGTTCGACACCCAGATGCCCGCCGGTGGCGGCGGCGAGGCTGGCCGACAGGGTCAGGCCGAGGCCCAGGCCCTGTTCGCCGGGCTTGGTGGTGAAGAACGGTTCGAACAGATGCTTGCGCGCTTCGGCGTCGATGCCGTGGCCGTTGTCGCGCACGCGCAGGCGATATTTGCCGTTGAATTCTTCGCCTTCCAGCCACAGTTCCGGCAGCGGTTGCGCCTGCATGGCGTCGAGGGCGTTGCCGATCAGGTTGACCAGAATCTGTTCCAGGCGCGTCTGGTCGATCTGCACCTGCACATCGTCGAACTGGCGATGCACTTTCAGGGCGGCACTTTCCACACGGGCGCCGAGCACTTGCAGGGCGGCGTCCACTGCTTTGCCGAGGCTGGCGCGGCCCTTGTCGTCGCCACGTCGGGCAAAGGAGCGCAGGCTGGCGGTGATCCGGCCCATGCGGTCGATCAGGTCGTTGATGGTCTTGAGGTTGGTGCTGGCGACATCGAGCTGGCCGCGCTCAAGGAAGCGAATGGTGTTGCCCGACAGCGTGCGCATCGCCGCCAGCGGCTGGTTCAGTTCGTGGGCGATGCTGGTGGACATCTGGCCGATGGCGGCGAGTTTACCGGCCTGCACCAGTTCGTCCTGGGCGCGGCGCAGAGTCTCTTCGGCCTGACGCCGTTCGCGGATCTGGCTCTTGAGCCGGTCGTTGCTGGCGCGCAGGTCGGCGGTGCGTTCGGTAATCCGACGCTCCAGCTGATTGTTGGCTTCCTGCAAGGCTTCGCGGGCGGCGAGGCGGGTGGCGATGACCTTGCGCCGTTCGTTCCAGGCGATCAGCAGGAATGCCACCAGGGCAAACGCCACGGCCACCAGAATCCCCTGATTGATTGCCTCGCGCCGCAGATCCTGCAACGGCGTGAGCAGGGTGAAATTCCACGGGGTATCGCTCAACGGTCGGGTTTGCGCCAGGTAGCTGATGTTTTCTTCATCGCCATCCTGTTGGCTCGGCACTTCGCTGTTGGCCGGGAAGGTGAGTTTTTCCACGCCTTCGGATAGGGTTTCCCGGGCCAGCGGTTGCAGCTCGTTCAGCGGGAACCAGTAGTACTGCAAGCTGCGGGCGAGTTTTTCCTTGGTCTCGTCGCTCAGCGGTATGACCGATTTCAGGCGCCGGGCCGGATCGCTGGACAGAATGATGATGCCGTTTTCATCGCTGACGAAGGCTTCGAGACGCGCCCGTTGCCAGCGTTCTTCCATGGCTTCCAGGCGTACCTTGACCACGGCGACGCCGATGATCTTGCCGTGCTCTTCGAGGCCGTGGGCCAGGTAATAACCGGGTTCGCCGTTGGTGCTGCCGATTCCGTAGAAACGTCCGGGCTGGCCGCGAATGGCGTTCTGGAAGTAGGCGCGGAACGACAGGTCTTCACCAAGGTAGCTGTCGACGTCGCGCCAGTTGCTGGTCGCCATGACGCGGCCGGTGGTGTCCATGACGTAGATGGCCCGACTGCGGCTGCGTCGGTTCAGGCCTTCAAGGTAATCGTTGACCGTTTGCCGGTGTTCCGGGGTCGGGTCGTCCAGCAGCTGCGAAACGCTCGATTCGAGCTCCAGCAGGCTGGGCAGGTAGGTGTATTTGCTGATCTCGCTTTCGACCGCGCGGGCGTGCAGTTCCAGTTGGCGCTGGCCGTTTTCGCCGAGGCTGCGGATGCCGAAATGTTCACTGGTCCAGAAGCCGATGTAACCCAGTCCGATCATCAGAGCGATGACCAGCGGCGGCAGGAACAGGTGGCGGATCAGACGGGGTTTCACGGCAAGTGATGGCGGCGTGGCGCGATAGAGAGTGGGGTCGCATTTCATCACAGATGCCTTGGGTCAACCACCTGCATTCCCCGACAGTGGATGTCGGGGAATGCAGCAGTTTTTAGTGCTGCAGGATTTTCTCGAGGAAATGCTGCGCGCGTTCGGAGCGTTGGCTGATGTCGCCAAAGAACTCTTCTTTCTTGCAGTCTTCGATGATCTTGCCGGCGTCCATGAAGATCACGCGGTCGGCCACTTTACGGGCGAAGCCCATTTCGTGGGTCACGCACATCATGGTCATGCCTTCGTGGGCCAGCTGCACCATCACGTCGAGCACTTCGTTGACCATTTCCGGATCCAGCGCCGAGGTCGGTTCGTCGAACAGCATGACGATCGGGTCCATCGCCAGCGCACGGGCGATCGCCACGCGCTGTTGCTGACCACCCGACAGTTGCCCCGGATGCTTGTGGGCATGAGCCGACAGGCCGACGCGCTCGAGCAGTTGCAGACCCTTTTTGGTCGCCTCTTCCTTGCTGCGGCCCAGCACCTTGATCTGCGCGATGGTCAGGTTTTCGGTGATGGTCAGGTGCGGGAACAGTTCGAAATGCTGGAACACCATGCCGACGCGCGAGCGCAGTTTCGGCAGGTTGGTCTTCGGATCGGCAATCGACGTGCCGTCGACCACGATGTCGCCTTTCTGAAACGGCTCCAGTGCGTTGACGCACTTGATCAGGGTCGACTTGCCCGAACCGGACGGGCCGCAGACCACGATCACTTCACCCTTTTTGACCTCGGTGCTGCAATCGGTCAGCACCTGGAAGTCCCCATACCACTTGTTGATGTTTTTGATAGAGATCATACGGCGAACCTTTTTTGCAGACGCTTGACCAGCACCGAGGCGGCAAAGCTGATGGTGAAGTACACGAGACCTGCGAAGATCAGGAACTCATTCGAGCGGCCAATGATGTCGCCACTGGCGCGCGAGGCGTTGAGGAAGTCCACCAGGCCCACGGTGTAGACCAGCGAGGTGTCCTGGAACAGGATGATGCTCTGCTGCAGCAGCAGCGGGGTCATCTTGCGGAACGCCTGGGGCAGGATGATCAGGCGCATCATCTGGCCGTAGGTCATGCCCAGTGCCTGCGCCGCGCCCATCTGGCCTTTCGGGATCGACTGCACGCCGGCCCGGACGATTTCGCAGAAGTACGCCGCTTCGAACATCATGAACGCCACGATGCACGAGGTGAACGCGCCGATCGGGGTGTCTTCGCCGGTGATCCAGCGCAGCACGAACGGCACTGCCAGATAGAACCAGGTGATCACCAGCAGCAGCGGGATCGAACGGAAATAGTTGACGTACGCACCGGCGATGCTCGACAGCAGTTTGCTGTGGGACAGGCGCATCAGCGCGAGGATGGTGCCGAGGATGATCCCGCCGACCACGCCCAGCGCCATCAGCTTGAGGGTCATCAGCATGCCGTTCCACAGGCCGGGAATGGCCGGAACGATGCCACTGAAATCGAATTCCATTATTTACCCCCCACGGAGATCAGGCCGGGCACGGCGACTTTCTTCTCGACCATGCGCATCAGCAGCATCAGGCTCATGTTGAGGGTGAAATAGATCAGGGTCGCCAGGGTGAAGGCTTCAAACAGGTTGGCCGAGAATTCGGCGGTCTGTTTGGTTTGCGCCAGCAGCTCCATCAGACCGATCAGGGACGCCACGGAGGAGTTCTTGAACACGTTCAAAAATTCCGAGGTAAGCGGCGGAATGATGATCCGGTAGGCCTGGGGCAGCAGCACGTTCCAGTAGATCTGCGGCAGCTTGAAACCCATGGCGCGGGCGGCGGATTCCTGGCCGCGTGGCAGCGCCTGGATGCCGGTGCGAACCTGTTCGCAGACACGGGCGGCGGTGAACAGGCCCAGGCACACGACAACGCTCAGGTAGGCCGAGGTGGTCGGGTTCAGGTCCTGCTTGTACCACTCCTGCAGATCCGGCGGCAGCAGATCGGGCACCAGGAAGTACCAGATGAACAGCTGAACCAGCAGCGGCACGTTACGGAACAGTTCGACGTAGCAGGTCGCGATGCCCGACACGATGCGGTTCGGCACGGTGCGCATGATGCCCAGCAGCGAGCCGAGTATCAGGGCGATCATCCAGGCCACGATGGCGATGGCGATGGTCCAGCCCAGACCGGAAATGAACCAGTCGAGATAGGTCTCGCTGCCCACGCCGGTGGACTTGAAGAACACGCCCCAGTCCCAGTTGTAATTCATTAGGGTCTCCCCTCGATTCGATCGATGTACAAGTGCCCGCCTGGGGAAGCTCCGTTCCCGCCCTGATTGTGAAAATCAGGCACACGCGATCGGCTCGACAGCCACCGGTTCGAGTGTTTCCAATAAGTGCCAGCAGGGAGTGACCATCCCCTGAAAAGGCAGGCGCCTCCTCAGGGGATAAGGTTAGTCAGAAATCAGGATTTCTTGTCGTCAGCCGCTTTGTCGGTCGGATTGGCGATCAGGGCCTTGAGCTCGTCGCTCATCGGGAAGTTCAGGTTCAGGCCTTTTGGCGGAATCGGCTGCATGAACCATTTTTCGTAGATCTTGTTGATCTCGCCCGACGCGTAGGTCGCCTTGATGGCGTCGTCGACAGCCTTTTTGAACGGCGCATCGCCCTTGCGCATCATGCAGCCATAGATTTCGTACGACTGTGGAGTACCGGTCACGGCCCAGTCGGAGGCTTTCTTGGCTTTGGCGGCTTCGCCGGCCAGCAGGGCATCGTCCATCATGAACGCAACGGCACGACCCGATTCCAGCATCTGGAAGGACTCACCGTGGTCCTTGGCGGAAATCACGTTCATGCCCATCTGCTTGTCAGCGTTCATCGCCTTGAGGATACGCTCGGAAGTGGTGCCGGCGGTGGTCACGACGTTCTTGCCTTTCAGATCGTCGAAATCCTTGTACTTGGAGTCAGCCTTGGACAGCAGACGGGTACCGATTTCGAAGATGCCGACGGAGAAGTCGACCTGTTGCTGACGCTCGACGTTGTTGGTGGTGGAGCCGCACTCGACGTCCACGGTGCCGTTCTGCACCAGCGGGATACGGGTTTGCGAAGTGACGAGGTTGTATTTGACCTGCAGGTTTGGCAGGTCCAGGTCTTTCTTGATCGCTTCGACGATGGCCAGCTGGATATCGTGGGAGTAGCCGACCGGCTTGCCGGAAGCGTCAGCGATGTAGGAGAAAGGAATGGAAGCGTCACGGTGGCCCAGGGTGATGACGCCGGACTCTTTGATCTTCTTAAGGGTGCCGGTGAGTTCGGCAGCGAAAACTGGTGTGCTGATCAGAGCGGCAGCAATGGCTGCGCCCAGGATATGGGGAACGATGCGCATCAAATTTTCCTCGACATTGTTTTTTTTATGGAGCCGGTTGAGCGGGCCCTTTTGAGCTTCGAATGCCTGACGGCTCCTGTTGTGTTGGCGCAACAGGCATTCGTCGAAGGAGTGTAGAGCATGAGTCGTGCCAGACCAGTCGCTACACGTTAATGCATTGATTTATAACGTTATTAAAGTTTTGTGATGGTGTTTTTCCGTGGATCTGATCCGGTTAACCGAATTGACCGTCAGGTCGCGTTCGGAAAACCGAACGTCTGCGACACGCCTTGTTTCAGCCTGAATGCAAAAAGCCCCTGAATCTTTCGATTCAGGGGCTTTTTGTTCAGCGACGAACGAATCAGGCCGCTTCGATCTTGCTGCGGTTCTGTTCGACCTTGTTCAGGTACGCCGCCAGTCGCTCTTGCTCGGCCGGTGTGGTGAACAGGCCCAGTTTGCTGCGACGCCACAGGATGTCGTGCGCGGTGGTGGCCCATTCTTCGGTGCACAAGTAATCGACTTCACGGGTATAGAGGCCGCCGCCGATGTGTTCGCCCAGGTCGGCGAGGGTGTCCACGCCTTCGAGCATGCGCCAGGTGCGGCTGCCGTAGGTAGTGGCCCAGCGACGGGCAATTTCGGTCGGTACCCAGTCGAACTTGTCGCGGATCTGCGCGCTCAAGGCCTGTGGCGTGGTCATGTCTTCGCCGCCGGGCAGGGTGGCGGTGGCCGTCCAGCTCGGGCGCATCTGGGTGAAGAACGGCATCAACTGCGCCATCGCCGACTCGGCGAGCTTGCGGTAGGTGGTCAGCTTGCCGCCGAACACCGACAGCAGCGGCGCTTCTTCGGTACTGCCGGACAACGCCAGGGTGTAGTCGCGGGTCACGGCCGACGGGTTATCGGATTCGTCATTGCACAGCGGACGCACGCCTGAATAGGTGTGCAGGATGTCGTCACGGCTGATCTGCTTCTTGAAGTGGGCGTTGACGACTTTCAGCAGGTAATCGGTTTCGCCATCGGTGATCGCCACGTTGGCCGGATCGCCGGTGTACTCGCGGTCGGTGGTGCCGATCAGAGTCAGGTTGTTCAGGTACGGAATGGTGAACACGATGCGCTGATCTTCGTTTTGCAGGATGTGCGCGTGATCGCCTTCGTACAGTTTCGGCACGATGATGTGGCTGCCCTGGATCAGGCGGATGCCGTACGGCGATTCCATCTTCAGGTCATCACGGATGAACTTGGCGACCCACGGACCGGCGGCGTTCACCAGCGCTTTGGCGGTGATCGAAAACAGGCTGCCGTCGGCGCGTTCCAGGTTCAGGTGCCACAGGCCCTTGGCGCGGCGGGCACTGACGCAACGGGTCTGGGTGTGAATGTGCGCGCCTTTTTCACGGGCAGCCATGGCGTTGAGAACCACGAGGCGGGCGTCGTCGACCCAGCAGTCGGAGTATTCGAAGCCTTTGCTGATTTCGCTTTTCAGTGCACTGTCGGCGCCGAACTTCAGGCTTTTCGAGCCCGCCAGTTTTTCGCGCTTGCCGAGGTGGTCATAGAGGAACAGGCCTGCGCGAATCATCCACGCCGGACGCAGGTGCGGGCGGTGCGGCAGCACGAAACGCATTGGCTTGACGATGTGCGGGGCCTTGGCCAGCAGCACTTCGCGCTCGGCCAGAGCTTCGCGCACCAGGCGGAATTCATAATGTTCGAGGTAGCGCAGGCCACCGTGGATCAGCTTGCTGCTGGCCGACGAGGTGTGGCTGGCCAGATCGTCCTTTTCGCAAAGGAACACCGAAAGACCGCGACCGGCGGCATCCGCTGCGATCCCCACGCCATTGATCCCGCCGCCGATGACGGCGATGTCGTAGATCTCGGAGATAGGGGGCGTACGCAAGGTAGATGTGGACATCGGCTGGCCTCGGGCTCTTTTGATTTTCTGTCTTGGAAATCGAACATGAATGTTCATTTGCGAAAATGGTAGCCCATAAAGACGCGCGCAGCCAGTCGACTTCGATTGAAAAAACTCATCGAAGGGTCGAGAAAGGAAAATATTCGAACATGAAATGCGCGTTAGAGTACTGATCGTTCCCACGTCGAGGCGTCGAACCGTCTGCGTGGGAATGCATACATTGACGCTCTGCGTCGGCTTCTGAATGGGACGCAGAGCGTCCCGGGCGGCATTCCCACGCAGAGCGTGGGAACGAGAATTCGCCGGGAGGGAGTTATGCGGGAGAGGGTTAAACGACTTCCAGACGAATCTTGTGCTGGCTCAGCAGTTGCGCCAGGGCCGGCACCGGCTGCTGATCGGTGACCAGGCAATCGATCAGGCTGATCGGGCCGAGGCGGATCATCGCGTTACGCCCGAACTTGCTGGAGTCCGCCGCCAGGATCACCTGCCGGGCATTGGCGATGATCGCCTGGGACACCCGCACTTCCTGGTAATCGAAGTCGAGCAGGCTGCCGTCTTCGTCGATGCCGCTGATACCCACCAGCGCAAAGTCGACCTTGAACTGGTTGATGAAGTCCACGCTCGCCTGACCCACCACGCCGCCGTCGCGACGCACGTTGCCGCCGGTCAGCAGCACATCGAAATCATCCTTGGCGCTGAGCATCGAAGCGACGTGCAGGTTGTTGGTGATGATCTTCAGGTGGCTGTGATTGAGCAGGGCGCGGGCAATCGATTCGGTCGTCGTACCGATATTGATGAACAGCGAGGCGTGATCGGGAATCTGTGCGGCGATGGCTTCGCCGATGCGTTGCTTTTCATCGCGCATCTGATCGGCGCGCATCGCGTAGGCGGTATTTTCGACGCTGGAATCATAGGCGGCGCCGCCGTGGTAGCGACGCAGCAGATTGGCTTCCGCCAGTTGATTGATATCGCGGCGGATGGTTTGCGGGGTAACAACGAACAGCGTGGCCATTTCCTCGATGCTCACATAGCCGCGTTCGCGGACCAGCTCGAGGATTTGCTGCTGACGGGGAGGCAGATTCATGGGGCTTCCTTTGGGCTGCCGTGCAAAATTTGCCCATGATGACGCAGGAATCCGCTCCCTACCAGTTTCCAAACAACGTGAAAGCTACTGCGCTCGGCAATCCTGCGTTAAAAACAGGCTCGGACTGCTCATTTACAAACCCGTAAACTCCGCGTCCTCGCCTGTTTTTGCCTTGTCTTGCCTTCGCTCGCTACGCTTTCACGCTGTTTGGACCAGCCTTAGTCAGTCCTCAGACTGGCTTATTCAGCGTCTTCACGTTCCCAATCACGGGTACGGCTGACGGCTTTTTTCCAGCCTTTATAGAGCTTCTCTTTGGCCGCTTCGTCCAGGCTCGGTTCGAACTCGCGCTCGATCACCGCTTTGCCGCGCAGTTCTTCCAGGCTGCCCCAGAAACCGCAAGCCAGGCCAGCCAGATAAGCTGCGCCGAGCGCCGTGGTTTCGCGCATTTTCGGACGTTCGACTTGAGTGCCGAGGATGTCGGCCTGGAACTGCATAAGGAAGTTGTTCGCCACCGCGCCGCCGTCCACACGCAGGGCCTTGAGGCGTTCGCCGGAGTCCTGTTGCATGGCGTCGAGGACGTCGCGGGTCTGGTAGGCAATCGATTCCAGCGCAGCGCGGATGATGTGATCCACACGCACGCCACGGGTCAGGCCGAACAGGGCGCCACGGGCATACGGGTCCCAGTAGGGCGCGCCGAGGCCGGTGAAGGCTGGCACCAGATACACGCCGTTGCTGTCCTTCACTTTATTGGCGAAGTATTCGGTGTCGTGGGCGTCGTTGACGATTTTCAGTTCATCGCGCAGCCACTGCACGGTCGAACCGCCGTTGAATACCGCGCCTTCCAGGGCGTAAGCCACTTCGCCGCGCGGGCCGCAAGCGATGGTGGTGAGCATGCCGTGCTGGGATTTCACCGCTTTGTCGCCGGTGTTCATCAGCAGGAAGCAACCGGTGCCGTAGGTGTTTTTTGCCTGGCCCGGCTCGACGCACATCTGACCGAACAGCGCAGCCTGCTGGTCGCCGGCGATACCGCCGATGGCGATGCCGCTTTTGGTACGGCCGTAGATTTCCGAGGAGGCTTTGACTTCCGGCAGCATCTCGCGCGGGATGTCGAGGATCTCCAGCATCTTCGCGTCCCACTCCAGGGTGTGGATGTTGAAGAGCATGGTGCGCGAGGCGTTGGTGTAGTCGGTGACGTGAACCTTGCCGCCGGTGAATTTCCAGATCAGCCAGCTATCGACAGTGCCGAACAGCAGTTCGCCGTTACGTGCGCGTTCACGGCTGCCTTCGACGTTGTCGAGGATCCACTTCAGTTTGGTGCCGGAGAAGTACGGATCGGTGACCAGGCCTGTGGTGTCGCGGATGTAGTCTTCATGACCGTCGCGCTTGAGCTGCTGGCAGATCTCGGTGCTGCGGCGGCATTGCCAGACGATAGCGTTGTACACCGGACGGCCGGTGGTCTTGTCCCAGACCACGGTGGTTTCACGCTGGTTGGTGATGCCGATGGCTGCGACCTGGTCATGGTGCAGGCCGGCCTGGGCCAGTGCTTCGACCATCACCGCGCTCTGGGTGGCGAAGATTTCCATCGGGTCGTGTTCGACCCAACCTGCTTGCGGGTAATGCTGGGCGAATTCCCGTTGTGCGGTGCAGACCACGTTCGCGTCGCGGTCGAAAATGATCGCGCGGGAGCTGGTCGTACCCTGATCGAGGGCAATGATGTAGTTCTTGTTCTGAATGTCGGTCATGTCGATTGCCTTGGACGAAATAAGGGAGAGTGGGCCGTGGCGCGGGCTCTATAAGGGCAGGAGCCCGCGCCGACTGTTTCAAGAAGTTCTTGGTTTGCCGTCAATGGCCGGTTCTGCATCCTTTGTAGCAGGTGTGACGCCGGTCAGGTGACGGGCAATCAGCCCGCGATACCCGGCAGCGCCGAGGCAGGCACCGACAATCGGTGCAAAAATCGGAATCAGGAAGTACGGGATTTCACGTGCGCCAGTGAAGGAAATTTCACCCCAGCCGGCGAAGAAAGTCATCAGTTTCGGACCGAAGTCCCGGGCCGGGTTCATCGCGAAACCGGTCAGCGGGCCCATTGAGCTGCCGATCACGGCAATCAGCAGACCGATCAGCAGCGGCGCCAGCGGGCCTTTCGGCAGGCCGTTGTTATCGTCGGTCAGGGACATGATCACGCCCATCAGGATCGCGGTGATGATCACCTCGACCAGGAACGCCTGGGCAGTCGATAGCGCAGGGTTCGGGAAGGTGGAGAACACCGACGCCAATTCCAGGCTGGCTTCAGTGCCACGAACCATATGGTGAGTTTGTTCGAAATCGAAGAACAGGTTGCTGTACAGCGTGTAAACCAGCAGCGCGCCGCAGAAGGCACCGGCGATCTGGGCCAGAATGTAGAACGGCAGTTTGCGCTTTTCGAAGTCGGCAAAAATGCTCAGAGCAATACTGACGGCGGGGTTCAGGTGCGCACCGGAAACGCCGGCGGTGAGGTAGATCGCCATGCTAACGCCGACGCCCCAGATGATGCTGATTTCCCACAGACCGAAACTGGCGCCCGCGACCTTGAGCGCGGCGACGCAACCCGTACCGAAAAAGATCAGGAGTGCAGTGCCCAGAAACTCGGCCAGGCACTGGCTCGAGAGCGATGGTTGCTGTAACGCAGTTGTCATTGAAAACCTCGGTTTTTGTTGTTGTCTGGCGCGTTGCCGACAGGGCAAGGCGCGATTTTCGCCGAGGCAGGATCCCCATCCTGTTCCCGGTTTACTGCTGGGTGCTGCGATGACGATAATTCTTACATTATTCAGATTCGAAAAAATATAGACAAGAAACAAACCTGTCAAAGGTCGAAAGTGAACCGCCAGTCACAAATAAACTATCAGTCACGTGAATGATCCTGCGGGTCACCCGGCCTGCGCGGTTGTTACTGGCCTGCAAACCCCGGGAAACGTGGCGCGTGGTAGAGCCTTTTGCCCAACGATGGCCTAAAATCCGCCGCAGGATTTTTTGCCACTGCCGAGCCCGGAGCTGCCATGACCCCTGCGTTGGACTTGTTGAAAAAAGTTCGTGCCGAACATCGCGTGCACAGTTACGAACATGACCCGAAGGCCGCGTCGTATGGCCTGGAGGCCGCGGAAAAACTGGGGCTCGATCCGGCGCAGGTGTTCAAGACGCTGCTGGCAGCCAGTGAGAAGGGAGAGTTGCTGGTGGCGGTGGTGCCGGTCGTCGGAAGTCTCGACCTCAAGGGGCTTGCTCACGCCGCCGGCGTGAAAAAAGTCGAGATGGCCGACCCGGCCGCCGCGCAGCGTTCCACCGGTTACCTGCTGGGCGGCATCAGCCCGCTGGGGCAGAAAAAACGCCTGCGTACCTTCATCGATAATTCGGCCCAGCCTTTTGCGAGCATTTATGTCAGCGCCGGTCGGCGCGGGCTGGAAGTGGAGCTGGCGCCGGCGGTTTTGGCAGAGCACACCCAGGCGAAATTTGCCGACATCGGTCGCCCTTGATGTCTGTATGAAGAAAATTGGCCGGCACTGTCACTGGCGCGGATCCGGCCGGCGCTGCATGCTCGTTCGACTGACACAGGGAGAAGGTTATGCAGCTCGAGTTTCATCAGGTCGACGCGTTCAGTGATCGGCCGTTCAGTGGCAATCCGGCAATGGTCTATCGGCTCGACGCGTGGCTCGCGGACGACCTGATGCAGAAGATCGCCGCCGAGCACAATCTGGCGGAAACCGCGTTTCTGGTGCGCGAGGGGCAGGCATGGCACATCCGCTGGTTCACGCCGACCACCGAGGTGCCGCTGTGTGGTCATGCGACCCTGGCCAGCGCCTACGTGCTGTTCGAGATCTATAAGGAAAACGCCGAGCGTCTGGACTTCACCTGCAAGTCCGGGTCGTTAAGCGTCAGCCGCGAAGGCGGCCGGTTGTGGCTGGATTTCCCGGCCATCGAAGCGGTTGAGAAAGGTGTCACCGTGGAGATCGAGCGGGCGCTGAATGTTCAGGCGGTGGACGTTCTGAGTTCCAACGAGCTGTTTGTGGTGCTGGAGTCCGAGCAGGCGGTGCTCGATTGCCAGCCGGACATGGTCGCCCTCGCCAAGCTGCCGTGGTTGGGTGCGATCGTCACCGCCCGGGGCAATCAGCATGATTTTGTCTCGCGCTATTTCGCTCCGGCCATCGGTATCAATGAGGACCCGGTGACCGGTTCGACCCACTGCAGCCTGATTCCGTACTGGTCGAAACGTCTGGGCAAATCCAGCCTCACTGCATGCCAGCGCTCGGCGCGGGGCGGCGAGCTGTTTTGTCGGCTGGAAGGCGAGCGGGTGAAGATCGGCGGCAATGCGACGCTGGTGGCCAGCGGCACATTGATGCTGGGCTGAGAGCAAAAAATAAGGGAGCCATCAGGCTCCCTCGTTGTTTGTGTGCAGATCAGTGCGCAGTACTGTAACGGCGAACGCCGTTTTCCAGCGCCGGAATCTGCGCAGCGGTGCTGCCGGAAGCCTGGAACAGCACCAGATGTTCCGCCGCCACACGAATCCCGACATCCGCTCCCACCTGATGATCGGCGTGGCTCGGGAAGATCGATTCCAGCTGTGCGCCGGTCGGCAGTTGCAGGCGATACAGGGTCGAAGCGCCGAGGAAGGTCTTGCCGACGATCCGCGCTTTCAGCGAACTGTCCGGCGCGTAAACGATGTCGTCCGGACGCAGCAGCACATCCACCGCGCCACCGATCGGCCAGGTGTAGGCGCGATTGCCGCGCAGTTCACCGAGTTCGGTCTGCACCGACTCCGGGCTGCCGAGCTGGCCGCGAATGAAGTAACCCTGACCGATAAAACTGGCCACGTACGGTGTCGCCGGCTCGTGATAGAGGTTGTACGGCGTGTCCCACTGCTCCAGCCGGCCTTCCTTGAATACACCGACGTGATCGCTGACGGCGAAGGCTTCTTCCTGATCGTGAGTCACCAGAATTGCACTGGTGCCACGGGTCTTGAGGATGTCGCGCACTTCGTGGCTGAGCTTGCGGCGCAACTCGCCATCGAGGTTGGAGAACGGCTCGTCGAGCAACAACAGTTGCGGCTCCGGCGCCAGGGCGCGGGCGAGGGCGACACGTTGTTGCTGGCCGCCCGACAGCTCATGGGGGAAGCGTTTGCCGAGGTTCTTCAGGTTGACCAGTTCCAGCAGCTCCTCGGTCACGCGCTCCTTGTTCGGGTGTTTGCGGATACCGAAGGCGATGTTGTCCGCGACACTCAGGTGCGGGAACAGCGCGTAGTCCTGGAACACCATGCCGATCCGGCGTTTTTCCGGGGCGAGGGTAAAACCGGCGCTGGAGATGACCTCACCGCCGAGAGAAATTTCCCCTTCGTGCACCGGTTCGAAACCGGCAATCGCACGCAGGGTGGTGGTCTTGCCGCAGCCGGAGGAGCCAAGCAGGCAGCCGATGTCACCGGCGTTGAGGTGCAGATTGAGGTTCTGCACCACACGTTGATCTTGATAGCCGCAAGCGAGGTTGCGCAGGTTCAGCAGTAATTCATGACTCATGCGTGGTGATATGCCGGTTCGACAAGGAACTCGAGCAGGGCCTTCTGTGCGTGGAGACGGTTTTCTGCCTGATCCCAGGCGACGGAGCGCGGGTCATCGAGCAGGTCGAGGCTGATTTCCTCACCGCGGTGAGCGGGCAGGCAGTGCATGAATAGCACGTCATCGGCTGCCAGGTCGAGCAGGGCACGGTTGACCTGAAACGGCGCAAACAGCTTCAGGCGCTTGGCGGTCTCCTCTTCCTGGCCCATGGAGGTCCAGACATCGGTGCTGACCAGGTGCGCGCCGCGCACGGCGTCTTTCGGGTCGCGGACGATGGTCACGCGGTCACCGGCCTTGGCCACGAATTCAGGATTCGGCTCATAGCCTTCAGGGCAGGCCACGCGCAACTGGAAGTCGAACTGGATCGCCGCTTCTATATAGCTGTTGCACATGTTGTTGCCGTCGCCGATCCAGGCCACAGTCTTGCCCTGGATCGAGCCGCGGTGTTCGAGGAACGTCTGCATGTCGGCCAGCAACTGACACGGATGCAGGTCATCGGACAGGCCGTTGATCACCGGCACGCGGGAGTTGGCGGCGAATTCGGTCAGGGTGCTGTGGGCAAAGGTACGGATCATCACCGCGTCGAGCATGCTCGACATGACGATGGCGCAGTCGCCGATCGGCTCGCCACGGCCCAGTTGGGTGTCGCGCGGCGACAGGAAGATCGCCTGGCCGCCGAGCTGGATCATGCCGGCTTCGAAGGAGATGCGTGTGCGGGTCGAGGACTTCTCGAAGATCATCCCCAGGACGCGGTTTTTCAGAGGCTCGAACAGTACGCCGCGGTTACGCAGGTCCTTGAGCTCAACGCCTCGACGGATCACGCTGACCAGCTCTTCGGGCGTGCAATCCATCAGGGAGAGAAAGTGCCTTGCGCTCATCATTGACTACCTTTTTGCTACAAACCGCAGATGCTCAAAGCCTTGTTTATCGGAACAACGGGCGAGACCTGCGGCGTAAGCCGCACGGGGGCGACGAAATAGGGGAAGGCGCGATATTGACACTAAATGTCGCGTTTTTCCAATAGGCTACGGTTTTTGCAGAAATGCGCCGGGATGTCAGCAGTGCGAACACTGTGATTTCCGGTCAGTTTTCGAGAGGGCAGCGAGGTATTTGTACACTGGCCCCACCGGGCTTGGCAATCCGGCGCGGCGGGGATGGCAGCGCTCTGGTCGGTTTGCGACCGGTGAGGCACCGGTTCGCTTGGTCGGATGCGCAGGTTGAAACATTTGCTAAAGCAAAGTGCTGGGTTATAAATAAATCACGAGCGACGCAGGAAGCCTCCGCATGGAATCGAAAGAAAAACTGTTAATGGAACTGCTGGGCCACACGGCACGCTCATTGACCCACCTCACCGCCTCGATGACCTCGATGTCCTTCGAACTGATGCGCAGCGAAGACGACGTGGTCAAGGCCGCCAGTCGACAGATGATCGACCGTATGGCGACCATCAGCGCCGGGCTCGACGAGCATTGGCGACTGATCGGCGAACTCACCGGCGTCCACATCGCCCACGAGCAGATAGAGACCATCCAGGAAATCCAGCTGGCCGCACCGCCACAGCTTCCGGCGAACTGACGCGGGTCTATCGGCCGGCCTGATGGCCGCCGATTCACAAGACGAACGTCGCTGGCGCTGCATCGGGCTGCGGGCCATAGTTTTGTTCCCGCAGGCGTGATTGCCTGCCCAGAACAAGACAGAGACTGGCCATGACCAAGACTCTCCATCACCGTGCCTGCCACCTGTGTGAAGCCATCTGCGGCTTGACCATCGAAACCACCGAAACTGACGGTCAGGTGCAAATCACCTCGATCAAGGGCGATGCTCAGGACACGTTCAGTCGTGGGCACATCTGCCCCAAGGCCGTGGCGCTGCAAGACATCCAGAACGATCCGGATCGCCTGCGCCAGCCGATGCGCCGGGTCGGCAGCGAATGGTTGCCCATCGAGTGGGACGAAGCGTTCGAGCTGGTCGCCGAAAAACTCTCGGCGATTCAGGAGCGTCATGGGCAGAACGCGGTCGCCGTGTATCAGGGCAATCCCAGCGTGCATAACTACGGGCTGATGACCCACAGCAATTACTTCCTCGGTCTGTTGAAAACCCGCAACCGCTATTCGGCGACGTCGGTCGATCAGCTGCCCCATCACCTGACCAGCTACCTGATGTACGGCCACGGCCTGCTGCTGCCGATTCCGGACATTGATCACACCGATTTCATGCTGATCCTGGGCGGCAATCCGCTGGCATCCAATGGCAGCATCATGACCGTGCCGGATGTCGAGAAGCGTCTGAAGGCGATTCAGGCCCGGGGCGGCAAAGTGGTGGTGATCGATCCTCGGCGCAGCGAGACGGCGGCGATGGCTGATCAGCATCTGTTCGTGCGTCCGGGTGGCGACGCGGCGTTGCTGTTTGGTGTGCTCAATACTCTTTTCGCCGAGGGCCTGACTTCGGACAGTCATCTGCCGGTGGACGGTATGGACGAAGTCCGCGCGGCGGTAGCGGGTTTCACCGCCGAAGCCATGAGCCCGTTGTGCGCCGTTCCCGCCGAACAGATCCGCCAACTGGCCCGGGACTTCGCCGCCGCGCCAAGCGCTGTTTGTTATGGCCGGATGGGTGTTTCCACTCAGGCCTTTGGCACGCTGTGCCATTGGGTTGTGCAGTTGATCAATCTGGTCACCGGCAACCTGGACCGCGTCGGCGGTGCCTTGTGCACCGAGCCTGCGGTGGATCTGGTGGCGTCGACTTCGGGCGGGCACTTCAATAAATGGCAGAGCCGCGTGTCCGGGCGTCCTGAATACGGCGGCGAGTTGCCGGTCTCGGCGCTGGCCGAAGAGATGCTCACCGAAGGCGAGGGGCAGATTCGCGCGTTGATCACCGTGGCCGGTAACCCGGTGTTGTCCACGCCCAATGGCCGGCAGCTGGAGCAGGCCCTGGACGGGCTGGAGTTCATGGTCAGCGTCGACCTGTATATCAACGAAACCACCCGTTACGCCGACCTGATCCTGCCGTCGACTTCGGCGCTGGAAAACGATCACTACGACACCACCTTCAACCTGTTCGCCGTGCGCAACGTCAGCCGTTTCAACCGGGCAATCCTCGCCAAACCCGAGGGGGCACTGCACGACTGGGAGATCTTCGTCGGCCTGGCCAAGGCCTTTGCCGCGAAGACCGGCAAGGAGCTGAAACCGACGATGCCGCCGGCGAAGATGATCGATATGGGATTGCGCATGGGCGCCTATGGCGATGCGTCGGAGTACAAATTGTCGCTGGCGACGCTGTTTGATCATCCGCACGGCGTTGATCTGGGAGCACTGAAGCCCAACCTGACACCGCGATTGAAGACCGCCAATCAACGAGTTCAGGCGGCGCCGCCGGAAATCCTCGCCGACCTGGCGCGCTTCGCCGCGTTGCAGGCGCCGGCCGCCGATGAGCTGTTGATGATCGGCCGCCGTCATGTGCGCAGCAACAATTCGTGGATGCACAATTACCATCGATTGGTGAAGGGCAAGCCGCGTCATCAGTTGCTGATGAACCCGGCCGATCTCGCCAGTCGCGGGCTAAGTGACGGGCAGCTCGTGCGGGTCAGTTCACGGGTCGGGCAGATCGAGGTCGAGGTGCTGGGCAGTGCCGACATGATGAAAGGCGTGGTCAGCCTGCCGCACGGATGGGGCCACGCCCGTCCGGGTGTGCAGATGGCGATTGCCAGCGGCCAACCCGGCTCCAGCGCCAATGACCTGACCGATGAATGCCAGCTCGACGAGCTGTCAGGCAATGCGGCGCTCAATGGTGTGCCGGTGACGGTGGCGGCGGCTTGAGCAAGTCTGTCGGGGAGACCGAGCAGGGCGCTCGGGATTCCGTTACAATGCGCCACCGTGCCGACCCATGAGTCGGAAAGTTCAGCCGAGGTGCTCCATGGATATCATCGAAACGATTAAAGAGCAGATTGCCAACAACACCATTCTGCTTTACATGAAAGGCTCGCCGAATGCCCCGCAGTGTGGCTTCTCCGCGAAAGCTGCGCAGGCTGTGATGGGCTGTGGCGAGAAGTTCGCCTACGTCGACATCCTGCAGAACCCGGAAATCCGCGCCAACCTGCCGAAGTACGCCAACTGGCCGACTTTCCCGCAGCTGTGGGTAGCCGGTGAACTGGTCGGCGGCAGCGACATCATGGCTGAAATGTTCGCCAACGGTGAGCTGCAGACTCTGGTCAAGGAAGCATCCGCCAAGGCTGCTGCGGCCAAGTCCGAAGCCTGATTGGCTTCTGCCCGGATTTCGGCGAGTCTGAAGTCCGGGCAATAAAAAGCCCCGCCTCTCGAAAGAGGGCGGGGCTTTTTAGTGTCTCGAGTTTAGCGCTGGCTGATTACTCGTCTTCGCCCATCTGCGATTGCAGATAGTTCTCAAGACCTACTTTATCGATCAGGCCCAGTTGGGTTTCCAGCCAGTCGATGTGTTCCTCTTCGGATTCGAGGATGTCTTCGAGCAGTTCGCGGCTGCCGAAGTCACCGACGGATTCGCAGTGGGCGATGGCGGCCTTGAGGTCGGCATGGCCGGTCTTCTCGATACGCAGGTCGCACTCCAGCATTTCCTTGGTGTGCTCGCCGATGTGCAGCTTGCCCAGATCCTGCACGTTCGGCAGGCCTTCAAGGAACAGGATGCGCTTGATCAGCTTGTCCGCGTGCTTCATCTCGTCGATGGATTCGTGGTACTCGTGTTTGCCGAGCTTGTTCAGGCCCCAATCTTCATACATGCGTGCATGCAGGAAGTACTGATTGATCGCGACCAGCTCATTGGCAAGGATCTTGTTGAGATGCTGGATGACTGTTACGTCGCCTTTCATGATGGGAGTCCTGCCCTAAGTAACGGTATATAAGGCAGAGTTTGAGCTTGGTATTTATAAGTGTCAAACCTAAGTTATTGAATAATAAATGAAAATTAATCGGAATAAGAATGTTTGTGTTCCGCGTCTGGGCGCTAAGCAATTGATTTTCAGGCATAAAAAAACCGGACATAAGTCCGGTTCTTCAAATTCGGGATAATTACGCGGCTGTAAATTCTGCCGGGTAGGGGATCGCAGCCTGGGCGGTTTGCAGCTTGGTCAGGGTTTCGCGAACCACTTCCTTCGCCAGGCACGCGCATTTGCCGCATTGGCTGGCGACGCCGGTGGCCTGACGGACTTCTTTATAGCTGCAGCAACCTTCATAGATCGCTTCGCGGATTTGTCCGTCGGTGACGCCAGTGCAGAGGCAAACATACATAAGTGAGAACCGTCGCTGGTTGTGACTCAATTGCGATGGATCTTAATGTTAACGAGAATGATTGTCAAAGTGCTTTCCGAAGGGTTTTCATCGCCAACGGCTGTGACTGACGAACGGTGGTACATGGCTGAATGCCAGCCGGGATTTCGCGAAAAACCTTTAAGGACAGTCGAAAAACGCAGTGTATGATGGTCGGCCCTTGCGAAGGGGGTTCGTGTCACAGGGCTGTCGCCTGAGGGTGGCAGGCTGGCCCGAACCCTGAACTTCAAGTTTCTACACCAGGAGATATCAATGAGCGTACTCGTAGGCAAACAAGCCCCTGACTTCACCGTCCCGGCCGTACTCGGCAATGGCGAGATCGTTGACAGCTTCACCCTGTCCTCGGCCATCAAAGGCAAATACGGCCTGGTGTTCTTCTACCCGCTGGACTTCACCTTCGTCTGCCCGTCCGAGCTGATTGCTCTGGACAACCGCATGGCCGACTTCAAGGCTCGCAACGTTGAAGTGATTGCCGTGTCGATCGACTCGCACTTCACCCACAACGCCTGGCGCAACACCCCGGTCAACAATGGCGGCATCGGTCAGGTGAAATACACCATGGCTGCCGACATGAAGCACGACATCGCCAAGGCCTACGACGTTGAGTCCGAAGGCGGCGTGGCTTTCCGTGGCGCGTTCCTGATCGACGACAAAGGCGTTGTCCGCTCGCAGATCGTCAATGACCTGCCGCTGGGCCGTAACATGGAAGAGCTGATCCGTCTGGTTGACGCGCTGCAATTCCACGAAGAGCACGGCGAAGTCTGCCCTGCCAACTGGAAAAAAGGCGACAAAGGCATGAACGCTTCGCCAGAAGGCGTTGCGGCTTACCTGACCGAGAACGCTGCTGCCCTGTAAGGCGCAACGTCGAGGTACAAAAAAACCGGCTCTTGAGCCGGTTTTTTCATGTGCGGGATTCAACCCGGCGACCCTCAGTCGTCGAAGTCTTCCCAGCCGCCCATCTGTTTCCAGCGGTTGACGATGCCGCAGAACAGCTCGGCCGTCTTCTCGGTGTCGTAACGCGCGGAGTGCGCTTCACGGCCGTCGAAGTCGATGTCGGCGGCCTGACAGGCCTTGGCCAATACGGTTTGACCGTAGGCCAGGCCGGCGAGGGTTGCGGTGTCGAAGCTGGAGAACGGGTGGAACGGATTGCGCTTCATGTCCAGCCGCGCGACGGCCGCGTTGAGGAAGCCCAGATCGAAGCTGCTGTTGTGGCCGACCAGAATCGCCCGTTTGCAGCCGTTGGCCTTCAAGGCCTTGCGCACGCCACGGAAGATGTCGGTCAGCGCCGTTTCTTCGCTGACGGCCATGCGCAACGGGTGATCGAGCTTGATCCCGGTGAACTCCAGTGCCGCCGCTTCAACGTTGGCGCCTTCGAACGGCTCGACGCGGAAGAAGTAGGTGTGATCCGGGTAGACGAAACCCTTTTCATCCATGGCGATGGTGGTCGCGGCAATCTCCAGCAGAGCGTCGGTGGCCGAGTTGAAGCCACCGGTTTCTACGTCGACGACAACCGGCAGGTAGCCGCGAAAGCGTGCTGCCATTGGGTGGCGCGAACCGCCGCCACCTTGACCGTCCAGTTCGTCGTCGAAATGGTCTTCACTCACGCGTGTTCCTCCAGCAGGCGCCAGCGCAGTTTTTCACCGGCGCGCAGCGGAATAACGGTCAGCTCGCCGAAAGGCAGGCTGGTCGGGGCGGTCCATTCGTCACGAACCAGGGTGATGCGATCGGTGTTTGCCGGCAGGCCGTAGAAACGCGGGCCGTTGAGGCTGGCGAACGCTTCGAGCTTGTCCAGCGCATTGCGCTGTTCGAAGGCTTCGGCATACAGCTCGATGGCGGCGTACGCGGTGTAGCAGCCGGCGCAGCCGCAGGCGGCTTCCTTGGCGTGCTGGGCGTGCGGCGCCGAGTCGGTGCCGAGGAAGAACTTCGCACTGCCGCTGGTGGCGGCGTCGAGCAGGGCTTCCTGGTGTGTGTTGCGCTTGAGGATCGGCAGGCAATAGAAGTGCGGCCGGATCCCGCCCACCAGCATGTGGTTGCGGTTGTAGAGCAGGTGATGCGCGGTGATCGTTGCGCCGACGTTTGCGGACGCCTCGTTGACGAACTGCACGGCATCGCCGGTGGTGATGTGTTCGAACACCACTTTCAGTGTCGGGAAACGCTCGACCACGCGGCGCATGTGCTCGTCGATGAAGATTTTTTCGCGGTCGAACACGTCGACGTCGCCACGGGTGACTTCACCGTGGATCAACAGCGGCATGCCGACTTCGGCCATGGCTTCCAGCGCCGGGAAAATCTTGTCGATGCTGGTGACCCCGGAATCGGAGTTGGTGGTGGCGCCGGCCGGATAAAGCTTGGCGGCGTGCACGAAACCGCTGGCCTTGGCCTCACGGATTTCTTCGGGCTGGGTGCGGTCGGTGAGGTACAGCACCATCAGCGGCTCGAAACGACTGCCGGCCGGGCGGGCAGCGAGAATCCGCTGGCGATAGCCGTCGGCTTCAGCGGCGTTGCGCACCGGAGGTACCAGGTTGGGCATGATGATGGCGCGACCAAAGGTGCGCGCGACATCCGCAACGGTATTGGTCAACACGGCACCATCGCGAAGATGAATGTGCCAGTCGTCGGGACGCAGCAGGGTCAGGCGGTCGGACATGAGGGGATTCCAGGCGGGTCAAACTGAGGCGAATGCTACCGGAAAAGACTCTTGCAGGCACTCGCTATCAAGTTTTGCGACGAGCGTCCGATATCCCATAGGTATGCCGTAAAGATGTATGTCTCGGTCTTTTTCGTTGTAGAAGCCAATGGAGCCTCCCGTGCGCCAGCGATATTTAGCCTTGCTCAGTGTGTTTGCCAGCCTTCCCGCGATGGCACTGACTTACCAGACCCGTCTGGAGAACATTGAGTGGACGGTCGAGGGCGACAAGTTCGAGTGCCGTCTGACGCAGCCGATCACCGACTTCGGCTCGGGGCAATTCGTGCGCAAGGCCGGCGAGCAGGCGACCTTTCGCCTGAACGCCTACAACGCCATGCTTGGCGGCGGTTCGGCGACCTTGCTGGCGGCGGCTGCGCCGTGGCAGCCGGGTCGTGGCGATATCAATCTGGGCACGGTTCGACTGGGCAGCGGCAACGTGCTGTTCAACAGTTCTCAATCCCAGGCCGGGCAACTGATCAGCGGTTTGATGGACGGTCGCAGCCCCGTGGTGCGCCGGGCCTCGGGCGATGGTCGGGTGTCTGAAGTGCGCCTGCTGCCGGTCAAGTTCAGCAAGGCTTTTAATGACTACCAGACCTGCGTGGCGAAACTGCTCCCGCAGAATTTCGATCAGGTCAAACAATCGCAAATTGGTTTCCCCGGCGAAGGCATCGAACTGGACGCCGCCGCCAAGGCCAAGCTGCAAGTGATGCTCGAGTACATGAAGGCCGATCCGACGGTCAATCACATCGAACTCGATGGCCACTCCGATAACAGCGGCAATCGCCTGACCAATCGTGAATTGTCGCGCCGCCGTGCGCTGGCCGTGGTTGATTTCTTCAAGGCCAATGGCATTCAGGAATCGCAGATCACCGTGCGTTTCCATGGTGAGCGCTACCCGTTGGTGCCGAACACCAATGCCGCCAACCGGGCCAAGAACCGCCGGGTCAACGTGCACCTGGCGCGAGTGGCACCGACCACTGCTCCGGCGCCCCAGGCCAGCACGCCTGCCAACACGGCGGCGACTTCCTGACCTTCCGGTCATCGTCGCCCTCTCGACAGATTCTGTCGCTTTGTCGTCTTAAGCTGTCGCGCCTCTGTAAATTATCGCGTTTGAGCGGTAGACTCCTCGGCTTTCCGTAGAACCCCGTGGAGTGATGGCATGGCGGACGTAAACAAGGTCGTTCTGGCGTATTCCGGCGGCCTGGACACTTCGGTGATCCTCAAGTGGCTGCAGGATACTTATAACTGTGAAGTCGTGACCTTCACCGCTGACCTGGGTCAGGGCGAAGAGGTCGAGCCGGCTCGCGCCAAGGCGCAGGCCATGGGCGTCAAAGAAATCTACATCGACGACCTGCGCGAAGAATTCGTGCGTGACTTCGTGTTCCCGATGTTCCGCGCCAACACCGTTTACGAAGGCGAGTACCTGCTGGGTACTTCCATCGCGCGTCCGCTGATCGCCAAGCGTCTGATCGAAATCGCCAACGAAACCGGCGCCGACGCCATTTCCCACGGCGCCACCGGCAAAGGCAACGACCAGGTGCGTTTCGAACTGGGTGCCTATGCACTCAAGCCAGGCGTGAAAGTAATTGCTCCATGGCGCGAGTGGGACCTGCTGTCCCGCGAGAAGCTGATGGACTACGCCGAGAAGCACGCGATCCCGATCGAGCGTCACGGCAAGAAGAAATCCCCGTACTCGATGGACGCCAACCTGCTGCACATCTCCTATGAAGGCGGCGTGCTGGAAGACACCTGGACCGAGCACGAAGAAGACATGTGGCGCTGGACCGTCTCCCCGGAGAAGGCTCCTGACACTCCGCAATACCTGGAACTGACCTACCGCAACGGCGACATCGTCGCGCTGGACGGCGTCGAAATGACCCCGGCCACCGTACTGGCGACCCTGAACAAGATCGGTGGCGAGCACGGCATCGGCCGTCTCGACATCGTCGAGAACCGTTACGTCGGCATGAAGTCCCGTGGCTGCTACGAAACCCCGGGCGGCACCATCATGCTGCGCGCTCACCGCGCCATCGAATCGATCACCCTGGACCGCGAAGTCGCTCACCTCAAAGACGAGCTGATGCCGAAATACGCCAGCCTGATCTACACCGGCTACTGGTGGAGCCCTGAGCGTCTGATGTTGCAACAGATGATCGACGCTTCCCAGGTCAACGTGAACGGCGTTGTGCGCCTCAAGCTGTACAAGGGCAACGTGATCGTGACCGGCCGCAAGTCCGACGATTCGCTGTTCGACGCCAACATTGCGACCTTCGAAGAAGATGGCGGCGCCTACAACCAGGCCGATGCGGCGGGCTTCATCAAGCTCAACGCATTGCGCATGCGCATCGCAGCCAACAAGGGCCGCAAGCTGTTCTGAGTCATTCGGTCCGGATGTGAAACAAAGGCCTTGTCGTAAGACAAGGCCTTTGTGTTTCTGGGTACTCCCTTCTTCAAACTGATCCGGATAAATATTATCGCTGCTTTTGCTGTGCCCGCTTCCTGCGGCGCGTTCAAACCTTTTCCACCTGGATCATGCTCATTGAATCCACGTCGTAAGAAATGCAGTAGGTAGTTCCGGCGCCTTTCTTTCCCTGTTTAAACGATTTGAAGACGTCTTCTGTTAATGGAGTGTCCGGTATCGAGTGGATCAGGAACAGGAATATTCTGAGTGAATGCTTGGAGGGGGGCGGGATTTTTTCCAATAGCGCGGCTATGTCAAGTTCGACATTTCCTCCCCTGATATCCAAGATATATAGCGTAGTGAACGACTTGTGTATTTTTACTGTGTGTAATTCTATACCGGGCTGTGTGGTTGTTCCCTGCAAGTGGGATGAAGTTTCCTCGAATGCCTTTAAAAAATTGTTGTCGTTTTCAAAGTCTGATGGTGCATAAAGGGAGCGATAGTTGAAGTTAAGAGTTATGAAGAACAGGAACGCCAGGAAGAAAGGAAAGCTGATCAGAAGCCAGATGTAGATCTTCCGCTCTTCGTTATCGAGAAAGGGCAGGGAGACCGCTGCCGAGGTCTCGGTTATCAATGCAAATATGGCAATGACGCTTATAGGGTTGGTGATCTTTCTTTTGGTTTTTAACATGTGTTCTACTCATGAAGTTGCTGTTCTCGTCGTGGGGGTTTCTAGTGGTTTGTATAGCTGGGTGTTAGATTGATGATGCTGCGCTAGTTAGCTGGTGTTTATCTGAAATATGGTTAAATTAATACAGGTATGTTGTTTCAGGTTTTTATTTTTTTGGTGGGTTGTTTTTGATAGCTTGTCAAAGTGTTGTCACGTTGCGAACGGTGGGTGCGGGCTTTAGGTTCTCACCAGGCTGTAATTTTTTCCGGTGGTCCTTTTCTGTAGGAATAATCTTTATTGGCTGTAGGAGGTGTCTTTTGATGCCGGTGTGAATGAACTTCTCCATGCCATGAGTGAAATGACTGCGTTATTGTGCCGGTTCTAAAAATTCGAACAGCGAAACTGGACTTGCCCATGAATAAAGTGCTGATCGTGGATGATCACCCCGTCATTCGTCTTGCGGTGCGTATGCTGATGGAACGTCATGGCTACGAAGTCATTGCAGAAACCGACAATGGAGTGGATGCATTACAACTTGCCCGTGATCAGATGCCGGATATCGTAATACTGGATATCGGCATACCGAAACTGGATGGACTGGAAGTCATTGCGCGCCTTACGACAAGCGCGATGCCGTTGAAAGTACTTGTGCTGACATCCCAGTCGCCTGGGCACTTTTCCATGCGCTGCATGCAGTCGGGGGCGGCGGGTTATGTTTGCAAACAACAGGACCTGACAGAGTTGTTGAGCGCCATCAAGGCGGTTCTGTCCGGATACAGTTACTTTCCGAACCAGGCGTTGCATACCGTGCGGACCAGCCTGGGAAATGCCAGCGAGGCCGATATGGTCGATCGTCTGTCGGGGCGGGAAATGATGGTTTTGCAGCAACTGGCGCGCGGCAAGACCAACAAGGAAATTGCCGACGGGATGTTCCTCAGTAACAAGACCGTGAGTACCTACAAGACCCGATTGCTTTTAAAGCTCAATGCGCGCTCGCTGGTGGATCTGATCGAACTGGCGCAGCGCAACGGCCTGGTCTGAGGTTTTCAATGGCTGACGGATCATGGGCGGATCGGAATCAGCGAGTAGGGAAAAGCCTCCGTTTCGGGAGGCTTTCAAATGTCAGAGATCAAAATCGTAATCGGCCAATTGCTTCTGCAGTCGGCGCTCCTCAAGCAGGTTGTCGATGGTTCGGCGCTTGCTGAGATTGGTCTTGGCAACTTCAACCACCGGTTCGGCGTCTTCGGCTTCGGCAGCGATGAAATCGTCGTCTACATCCAGTTGTTCTTTGCTGTCAGTCATAAGGTCAACTCCAGGCTAAGACTGCCTTTGGCGCCCCTTATATCGATATTCCAGCAGATGGTAAAAAAGATTTTTTCAATCGATAAATCAATAACTCCAATAGCCGCTCAATCGTCGGAAGTCTTGTGCTTGTACTCGCACAAATCTTCGATCCGACAGCTGCCACAGCGGGGCTTGCGTGCCAGACACACATAGCGTCCGTGAAGAATGAGCCAGTGGTGCGAGTCGAGCAGGTATTCCTTTGGCACGAACTTCATCAGCTTCTTTTCCACCTCGACCACATTTTTTCCCGGTGCAATGCCGGTGCGGTTGCTGACCCGGAAAATGTGGGTGTCAACGGCCATGGTCAACTGTCGGAACGCAGTGTTGAGCACGACATTGGCGGTTTTGCGGCCAACGCCCGGCAAGGCTTCCAGTTCTCCGCGAGTCTGCGGGACTTCGCCATTGTGCAGCTCGACCAGCAGGCGGCAGGTCTCGATCACGTTTTTGGCCTTGCTGTTATAGAGGCCGATGGTCTTGATGTATTCGGACAGACCTTCAACGCCTAACGCGTGAATGGCCGCCGGCGTATTCGCCACCGGGAACAGTTTGGCCGTCGCCTTGTTCACCCCGACGTCAGTCGATTGCGCGGACAGAATCACTGCGATCAACAGTTCGAAAGGCGAAGAATAGGCCAGCTCGGTCTTGGGTTCGGGGTTGTCCTCGTGAAACCGGCGGAAGATCTCCAGACGTTTTGCGGCATTCATGGGTGATGCGTTTCCTCGGGTAGGTCGGCAGGGCGAGCCCAGGCCTGACGGGCAGCCAGTAACAGTCCAAGCAATATGAAGGCGCCGGGCGCCAGCGTCGTGAAATGCAGACCGTCGCCGAACAGAATCAAACCTTGCCAGTGTTCCGACAAATGATGGCCGATGCTGCCCTGACCGATCAGCTCACGCAACATCGCAAGCGCAATCATCAGCGCGACAAACAGCCCGCACTGTTTCAGACGTTCACGTACAGGCTGGCGAAAAAATCCATTGTGCTCCAGCACAACGCACTGCAAGCCAATCAACCCGGCATAAAGACTGATCAATTGATGCCACTGCAGCGCAACGCGTTGCAGAACAATATCGGCGCAGCCCGCCAGGGTCGCGGCCAGCACCAGGCTGACCGGCAACAGGCTCTCGCTGCTCAGGCGCGAGCGCAGCGGTGCCATGCACAAACCGTAAACGCCCACGATAACGGTGAACATCAACAGAGTCGCCAGCGCAGCCGCCACGGAGTCGGTGGTGCCGATCAACAGCACCAGCATCATTGAGTTCGACAGAGTCGCTGACGTATTCATGGCGCGCTCCCGAGCAGAGTCGTCCGGTGTTCATCGAAGTAACGCAGGGCATCGTGGATGGCATTGATCGCCGCGCGAGACGTAATGGTTGCGCCCGCGATCTGGTCGAATTGCCCCTGATCCTTCTTCAAGGCCCATCCGGCGTCCGTCGGTTGGTTGCTCGATTTTCCGCTAAAGCGCTGAAGCCAGCCGTTTGGCCAGTCACCGATATGCCCACCCAGCGAAGGTGTTTCGTTTTGCTCAAGAGTTTTCACGCCGAGCAATCGGCCTTTGGCGTCGATGGCAATCAGCAACTCGATATTGCCGGCATAACCTTGGGTCTGGCTGCGCAGCAGCACCGCCACGGGTTGTCCGTTTTTGCTCGCCCGATAAGCGCCCGGCAACTGACTGTGGCTCAGGTTGATGTCGGTCAGCGCCAGAGGTTGTTCAAGCGGCTGATTGTCGTAACTGTCGGCCGGCAGGACGTCCAGCAGCTTGCGACTTTCAAGCAGACGCTGTTCGGCGGCGATCTGCGGCGCATTGCTGCGTTGCACCAGCCATGTCACGCCGAAACCAAGCGCGCCAATCAACGCCAGTGTGATCAGGCTGCTCGTTCGGTTCATGGCGTCACCTGCGTCTGACGGGCCATCGCGAAGCGCTCCAGCGCCGGCACGCACAGGTTCATCAACAGCACCGCAAACGCCACGCCGTCGGGGTAACCACCCCAGGTGCGAATCACGTACGTCAGCAGCCCCACGCCGATGCCGAACAGCAGGCGGGCGAGCGGACTCTTCGCCCCCGACACCGGTTCAGTGATGATGAAGAACGCCCCGAGCATGGTCGCGCCGCTCAGCAGGTGAAACAGTGGCGAGCCGTGGGAGTCCGATCCCGAACCGTTCCAGCACAACAGGCTGATCACGAACAGGCTGGCGAGCATGCCGACCGGCGCGTGCCAGCCAAACACTCGACGCTGCAACAAAAACAGTCCACCGGCGAGGAACGCCAGATTGATCCATTCAACGCCGTGCCCGCCAAAGCGACCGAATGCCGGATTACCGGCAAACAATTCATCCATGGTCAGGCTTTTATTGATGCGCACACTGTCCAGCGCGGTGGCCTGAACCCAGGCATCCGGCTGGGCGCCAAGATTGAACACCTGGCCAAAAGCCGCCGTCAGCTCCATGCCGTGGGCCGGCCAGTGGGTCATCGGTTGAGGGAACATCACCATGGCCAAGGCGAAGCCGAGCATGGCCGGATTGAACGGGTTTCGGCTCACACCACCGTACAGATGTTTGCCCAGCAGCAGGCCGGAGGCGATGGCCGTGACCGTCAGCCACCACGGGCAATAGGGCGGCAGCGCGATCGCCAGCAGCGTGGCGCTGACCACCGCGCTGCCATCGGTCAAGGTGAATTGCAGCGGTTGCTGGCGCAGATGAGCCACAGCGGCTTCGACACCCAAAGCCGTGACGACGGACAGGACCAGGTTGATCAACACGCCCCAACCGTAAAACCAAAACAGCGCCAGCAACCCCGGCAATGTCGCCAGCAAAACCAGCTTCATTGCCTGTTGCAGGCGTTCGTCTCTGGTTTCAAGGGATGACATGGGCTTGTACCTGCCGCTCTGCTTCTTGCAGGCGGGCGCGGGCCTTTTCGAGGATGTCGGCGGGCGTGCCGTCGCGCCGTTGCAGTTTGTCAAGGTCGGCGCGAGCGTAAGCCAGTTCGGTTTTCAGCTGACGAAGCTGGGCGTCGATCGGACGTTTCTCGACACGCACCAGCTCGGGCGCCGGTTGATCGCTGGTGGCTTCGGCATTGTGCAGCGCCCGTTCGGCGTCATGCAGCGCTTGCTCCAGCGCGGCGATCTCGGCTGGCGTGGCCTCTGCGGTTTGTGCCTTTTTCAGCTCGGCGCGGCGCATCGCCAGCTGGATTTTTGCCCGTTTCAGATCGGCGTCCTTTGCCGGGGCGGCCACGACGGGTGCAGGTGCCGCGTTGCTTTCCAGCTTCGCCAGTGCCTGTTCGGCCGCTTCGAATTGCTGTTGCAGGACGATCAATTGCGATTGCTGATCGAAGGTCGGCGGATGACCGAATGCCTTGAGCGACTTGTTCAATTGCGCCCGGCTCATGGCCACGTCGATCTTGGCTTTTTTCAGCGCAGCATCGGCGGTCGCGGCTTTTTGTGCGCGGACCCGTTCCAGCGCCGCCTGCACCGGATCGAGCGTGGTGGCGGCGACTTCGACCTGGGCCGCGCGCTGCGCCCGGGCTTCGCGTTCGGCCTGCTTCTGCTGTTCTTCGCGTTGCAGGCGAGCGTTGCGCCGTTCGAAGCGCTGGCGGGCGTGATCACGTTTGGCTGCACGAGCCTGTTGTTCTTCAAGGCTGGTGGCCAGGCCACCCACTACCGGCAGCGTGCCCAGCGGCAGTGGATGCATCTCGATGCAGTCGACCGGGCATGGCGCCACGCATAGATCGCAGCCGGTGCATTCGTCGATGATGACCGTGTGCATCAGTTTTGCCGCGCCGACGATGGCGTCGATCGGGCAGGCCTGGATGCACTTGGTGCAGCCGATGCATTCGGCCTCGCGGATATAGGCCACTTGCGGCGGCGCCGAACCGCGACTGATGTCCAGCTCCAGCACCGGGATTTTCAACAGTTCGGCCAGCGCCGCGATGGTTTCGTCGCCACCCGGCGGGCACTTGTTGATCGGCTCGCCGTTGGCGATGCCCTCAGCGTAGGGTTTGCATCCGGGATGGCCGCACTTGCCGCATTGGGTCTGCGGCAGCAAGGCATCGATGCGTTGAATCAGACTCATGTTTTGATCAGTCCACTGAATCCGAGAAAAGCCACGGCCATCAGTCCGGCGCCGATCAACAGGATCGGCAGGCCACGAAAGGGCAGGGGAATATCGTTGTCGGCCGTGCGCTCGCGCAAATCGTTGAACAGGCTCAACACCAGCCAGAAACCCAGACCGGCGCCAAGGCTCAGCGCTGTCGCATGCAACAGACCCGTGTCCGCTTGCGCGTTGATCAGCGTCAGTCCCAGCACTCCGGCATTGCCCAGCAGCAGCGGCCACAAACCATCGAATGGCAGCGCGGGGAGCCAATAAGCCAACAGCTTCAGCAACGGCGTGATCAGCAAGATGCTCAACGGCATAAACACAAACAGGCGCAGGAATTCCAGTTGCAACGGCACCAGCAGCCAATGCCAGAGCACGTAACCCGCCACACCGACAAGCAGCATCAGACACAACGTCGCCAGCCCCAGCGCGTGCACCTGACGGCGTTCGCCCGCCATCAGCGGATCGACGCCCAGCGGCCAGTGCAACACGAAGTTGTTGATCAGCGCAGCACTGAAGAGCGTAAGCACGAGTTCGGTCATGGGTCTGCCGGTGGAAGCGGGCGTGTGTCATTTAAGGTTAGGCATTATCCGGCAGCCGTGAAGGGCGGGCCAGATATGAAAAATCCCACAGGCGCACGGAGCACGCCTGTGGGATTTGTCAGGGCAGAATCTTACTTGATGCGCTGACCCGGTTTGGCGCCGCTGTCCGGGCTCAGCAGGTAAATTTCTTCACCGCCAGGGCCGGCCGCCATCACCATGCCTTCGGAGATGCCGAACTTCATTTTCCGTGGCTTGAGGTTGGCGATCATCATGGTCAGGCGGCCGTCGAGCTTCGACGGATCCGGGTAAGCACTCTTGATCCCCGAGAACACGTTGCGTTGCTCGTCACCGATATCCAATGTCAGGCGCAGCAGCTTGTCTGCCCCTTCAACGTGTTCGGCCTTGACGATCAGCGCGACGCGCAGGTCGACGGCGGCGAAGGTGTCGAAGTCGATTTCCGGCGACAGCGGATCCTTGGCCAGTTCGCCATTGCCGGCAGGCGCGGCGGCGCCGGTGTCGGTCTGGCTGGCGGTCAGGTCTTCTTTCGAGGCGTCGGTCATGGCTTGCACTTTTACCGGGTCGATGCGGGTCATCAACGGCTTGAATTCGTTCAACTGGTGGTTGGCCAGCAGGGTGGTATGGTCGTTCCAGGTCAGCGGGGCGACGTTGAGGAACGCCTCGGCATCGGCGGCCAGCACTGGCAGCACCGGTTTGAGGAAGATCACCAGCTGGCGGAACAGGTTGATCGCCGTGGCGCAGACCGCCTGGACTTCATCCTGCTTGCCTTCCTGCTTGTTCAGCGACCATGGTGCCTTGTCGGCGATCCAGGCGTTGGCGCGGTCGGCCAAAGCCATGGTTTCGCGCATGGCACGGGCGAAGTCGCGGGCCTCATAGGCGTCGGCGATGCTCGGCGCGGCAGCCAGGAAGGCTTCGGTCAGTTCCGGTGCGGCGTTGGTGTCCACCAGCAGACCGGCGTTGCCCTTCTGGATGAAACCGGCGCAACGGCTGGCGATGTTGACGACTTTACCGACCAGGTCGGAGTTGACCTTCTGCACGAAGTCTTCGAGGTTCAGGTCGAGGTCGTCCACGCCACGGCCCAGTTTAGCCGCGTAGTAATAGCGCAGGTATTCCGGCGACAGGTGATCCAGGTAGGTACGGGCCTTGATGAAGGTGCCGCGGGACTTGGACATCTTCTGACCGTTGACGGTCAGGTAGCCGTGCACGTTGATCCCGGTCGGCTTGCGCAAACCCGCACCTTCGAGCATCGCCGGCCAGAACAGGGCGTGGAAGTTGACGATGTCCTTGCCGATGAAGTGGTACAGCTCGGCGGTGGAGTCCTTGCCCCAGAACGCGTCGAAGTCCAGCTCCGGCGTGCGGTTGCACAGGTTCTTGAAGCTGGCCATGTAGCCGATCGGCGCGTCCAGCCACACGTAGAAGTACTTGCCCGGCTCGCCCGGGATCTCGAAACCGAAGTACGGCGCATCGCGGGAGATGTCCCACTGTTGCAGGCCAGCGTCCAGCCATTCGGCGATCTTGTTGGCCACGGCGTCCTGCAGGGTGCCGCTGCGGGTCCAGGCCTGGAGCATTTCCTGGAAGTCCGGCAGCTTGAAGAAGAAGTGCTGGGAATCCTTGAGCACCGGGGTGGCGCCGGAGATGGCCGACTTCGGATCCTTCAGGTCGGTCGGCGCGTAGGTTGCACCGCATTTTTCGCAGTTGTCGCCGTACTGGTCTTCGGTGCCGCATTTCGGGCAGGTGCCCTTGATGAAGCGGTCGGCCAGGAACATTTTCTTTTCCGGGTCGAAATACTGGGTGATCGAACGTTGGGCGATGTGCCCGGCGTCACGCAGTTTCAGGTAGATCTGGCTCGACAGCTCACGGTTTTCTTCGGCGTGAGTGGAGTGGAAATTGTCGAAGTCCACCAGGAACTCGGCAAAGTCGGCGCTGTGTTCAGCCTGGACGTTGGCGATCAGTTGTTCCGGGGTGATGCCTTCCTTTTCCGCGCGCAGCATGATCGCCGAACCGTGGGCGTCGTCGGCGCAGACATAAATGCACTGATTGCCGCGATGCTTCTGGAAGCGCACCCACATATCGGTCTGGATGTATTCCAGCATGTGGCCAAGGTGGATCGAACCGTTGGCGTAGGGCAGGGCGCTGGTGACGAGAATCTTGCGTGGTTCGGACATGTGGGGCTTCGCTACTTGATGAAACGGAGGTCGGCCACTATAAAGCGCCGGGAAAGATATTTCACCTCTGCAAATCGTTGCCGGGCATGCCGTCCGGAGGACAGAAGGGGTAGGATACCCGCCATCTTTTCCCAGTCTTGTTATCGGAGTTGCCCATGAGTGCCGTCACTCGCGCAGCGGTGGAAGCCGTCCTCAGCCAATACACCGACCCTTACCTGAACCAGGATCCGGTCAGCGCCGGTTGCGTGCGCAACATCGAAATCACCGGCGATCGCGTCAGCGTACAGCTGGAAATCGGTTATGCCGCCGGTCTGTTCAAGAGCGGCTGGGCGCAATTGCTGCAACTGGCCATCGAAAACCTCGACGGCGTGGTGACTGCCAAGGTCGAGGTCAACAGCGTGATCGCCGCGCACAAGGCCCAGGCGCAGATTCCGGGGCTGGCCAATGTCAAGAACGTGGTCGCCGTGGCATCGGGCAAGGGCGGGGTGGGCAAATCCACCACCGCCGCCAACCTGGCACTGGCGCTGGCCCGTGAGGGCGCGAAGGTCGGGATTCTCGACGCCGATATCTACGGCCCGAGCCAGGGCATCATGTTCGGCATTCCCGAGGGCACCCGCCCGCAGGTCAAGGATCAGAAATGGTTCGTGCCGTTGCAGGCCCACGGCGTGGAAGTGATGTCGATGGCGTTCCTGACCGACGACAACACGCCGATGGTCTGGCGCGGGCCGATGGTGTCGGGCGCGCTGCTGCAACTGGTCACGCAAACCGCCTGGGGCGACCTGGATTATCTGGTGATCGACATGCCGCCAGGCACCGGCGACATCCAGTTGACCCTGGCGCAGAAAGTGCCGGTGGCTGGCGCCGTGATCGTCACCACACCGCAGGATCTGGCGCTGCTCGACGCACGCAAGGGCGTAGAGATGTTCCGCAAGGTCAACATTCCGGTGCTGGGCGTGGTGGAAAACATGGCCGTGCATATCTGCTCGAACTGCGGTCATGCCGAGCATCTGTTCGGTGAGGGCGGTGGAGAGAAGCTGGCGACCCAGTTCGGCGTCGAGCTGCTGGCTTCGTTGCCGCTGTCGATGCTGATCCGCGAACAGGCCGATGGCGGCAAGCCGACGGTGATTTCCGAGCCGGACAGCCAGATCGCCATGGTCTATCAGGAACTGGCCCGCCACGTCGGCGCGCGGATCGTGTTGCAGGAAGCAGCGTCGCCGGCAATGCCGAACATCACCATCAGCGACGATTGATGCCTGCGGTTTAAACAAAAACGCCCCGGTGCCTGTGCACCGGGGCGTTTTCATTGCGTGGCAGGGGTCAGATACGCAACCCGCCGTCCATCTCCAGAATCCGGCCGGTGTAGTAGTCGTTCTCGAAGATGTACGCCGCCGAATGGGCGATCTCTTCCGGTTTGCCCATGCGCTTGAGCGGAATGCCCGAGGTCATTTTTTCCAGCGCTTCTGGCTTCATGCCCAGGGTCATCTCGGTTTCGATGAAGCCCGGTGCGATGCCCGCCACGCGAATGCCGTAGCGCGCCAGTTCCTTGGCCCAGGTCACGGTCGCCGCAGCGACGCCGGCCTTGGCGGCGGAGTAGTTGGTCTGGCCGACGTTGCCCGCACGCGAGATCGACGAGATGTTGATGATCGCGCCGCTGTTCTTCAGCTCGACCATTTTCGCCGCCACTTCACGGGTGCAGAGGAACACGCCGGTCAGGTTGACGTCGATCACCGCCTGCCACTGGGCCAGGCTCATCTTGGTCATCTCGCCGTCCTTGACCTTGAGCAGCAGGCCGTCGCGCAGGATCCCGGCGTTGTTGATCAGGCCGTGGATCGCGCCGAAGTCTTCGGCGACCTGGGCAACCATGTGCGTCACCTGCTCTTCGTTGGCGACGTTGCACAGGTAGCTGCGCGCCTCGACACCCTTGGCCTTGCAGGCCGCGACCGCGTCGTCGAGTTTTTCCTGGTTCAGGTCGACCAGCGCCAGCTTCGCGCCCTTGCCCGCGAAATACTCGGCCATCGAGCGGCCCAAGCCTTGGCAACCGCCAGTGATAATGATTACTTTGTCGTTGAGTTGCATTCGCATGCCCCCGAGAGCAGGTCAGAGTGGTCCTTACAGGTAGCCTCTCGATCTGCACCGGCCAGCAGCCTGTTGCACATGAGAACTGCCCGATGGCGAGTGGGACAAAACCCATGCGCCTGTCCGTTTTGTCGACGGATTCTATTTAAGGAGTCATAAATTGAGCGTTGAAGCGGCTAAGAATGCCCGAGAATTGCTTCTCAAGGAATACCGTGGCGTGCTGTCGACCCACTCCAGATCGATGCCCGGTTTTCCGTTCGGCTCTGTGGTTCCCTACTGCCTGGACGACCAGGGCCGGCCGCTGATCCTGATCAGCCGCATCGCCCAGCACACTCACAATCTGCAGAAAGATCCGAAATGTTCGCTGCTGGTGGGCGAGCGCGAGGCTGACGATGTGCAAGCCGTTGGTCGCCTGACCTATCTGGCCGAGGCGGAAAAACTCGAAGACGCTGCCGCCATCGAAGCCGCCGCCGAGCGTTACTACCGCTACTTTCCCGATTCGCAGAATTACCACAAGGCCCACGATTTCGATTTCTGGGTGCTCAAACCGGTGCGTCATCGCTACATCGGCGGTTTTGGCGCGATCCATTGGGTCGACCAACTGACCCTGGCCAACCCGTTCGCCGGCAAGGCCGAAATCAGCATGGTCGAGCACATGAACAGCGACCACGCCAAGGCCATCGCGCATTACGTGGACCTCGCCGGTCTGCCGAAAACCGTACCGGCGCAACTGGCCGGGATCGACACCGAAGGCATGCACCTGCGCATCGGTCAGGCGCTGTACTGGCTGCCGTTTCAAGCGCCCTGTCATACGCCGATACAAGTGCGCGAGGCCTTGGTTTCTCTGGCTCACGCCGAGGTCTGGCCAAAAAATGCGCTGGCCGACGCTTGAATTCACGAAAGGGCGACGTCATCTAAGGCTTACTGCAAGGCATTTCTTGCGTTGAGGAAACTTTGATGCGCCCTTTTTTGTTGCTCTTTCTGCTGTTCCCGGTGTTGGAGCTGTTCGTATTCGTCAAAGTGGCAGGGGCTATCGGGTTTTTCCCGGCCCTGCTGCTGATCATTCTCGGCTCGATGTTCGGCGTGTTCGTGCTGCGCGTCGCCGGGCTGGCCACCGCATTGCGTGCCCGTGAAAGCCTGAACCGCGGCGAGCTGCCTGCGCAAACCATGCTCGAAGGCCTGATGCTGGCCTTGGCCGGCGGTCTGCTGATCCTGCCGGGCTTCATCAGCGACGTGGTCGGTCTGGTGTTGCTGTTGCCGTTCAGTCGTCGACTGGTCGCCAACAAAATGCGCCAGCGCGCCGAGGAACAGGCCATGCGCCAGCGCGCGTTCGCCGATGACCTGCAACCGCGCGGCGGTCCCGCGCCGCGCCAGCCTCTTGGCCGCGAAGGCGATGTGATCGAAGGCGAGTTCGAACACCGCGACAGCAAGTAAATTCTGCATCGACACGGCACCTTCGGGTGCCGTGTTCGTTTATGGCACGAATTCATGCAGCCGCATGAAAATTTTTTGTCCCCAGCCCTTGTAATAAGCTTATGCGCCCTTATGTATCGGTCACCGCAAGGTTCCGGCATATGAGTCGGACAGACTTTCGCGGCTCGCTCGACGAGCCGCAACCGGCGCAGGCCGGATTCGTTAAACCCGCCGGGACTACACCGGCCGATGAAAACCACAATTAGGAGAGATCGACAATGAAGCTTCGTCCTCTGCATGACCGCGTCGTTATCCGTCGCAGCGAAGAAGAAAAGAAAACCGCTGGCGGTATCGTCCTGCCAGGTTCGGCTGCTGAAAAGGCCAACCACGGTGTGATCGTCGCTGCAGGTCCAGGCAAGACTCTGGAAAACGGTGAAGTGCGTGCGCTGGCCGTTAAAGTCGGCGACAAGGTTGTGTTCGGTCCTTACTCCGGCAGCAACACTGTGAAAGTCGACGGCGAAGACCTGCTGGTAATGGCTGAGAACGAGATTCTCGCTGTACTGGAAGGCTGATACCCCGCTCATTTTCCCGCTACTACAAAGTATTTAAGGAATATCGATCATGGCTGCTAAAGAAGTTAAGTTCGGCGATGCCGCTCGCTCCAAGATGCTCAAAGGCGTCAACGTTCTGGCTGACGCGGTAAAAGCGACCCTGGGCCCGAAAGGCCGTAACGTGATCCTCGAGAAGAGCTTCGGCGCTCCGACCATCACCAAGGACGGCGTTTCCGTCGCCAAGGAAATCGAACTCGAAGATCGCTTCGAAAACATGGGCGCGCAGCTGGTCAAAGACGTTGCCTCCCGTGCCAACGATGACGCCGGTGACGGTACTACCACCGCTACCGTTCTGGCTCAGTCGATCGTCAACGAAGGCCTGAAAGCCGTCGCTGCCGGCATGAACCCGATGGACCTGAAGCGCGGTATCGACAAAGCGACCATCGCGATCGTCAAAGAACTGAAAGCCCTGTCCAAGCCATGCGCTGACACCAAGGCCATCGCTCAGGTCGGCACCATCTCCGCCAACTCCGACAACTCCATCGGCGACATCATTGCCGAAGCCATGGAAAAAGTCGGTAAAGAAGGCGTGATCACCGTTGAGGAAGGCTCGGGCCTGGAAAACGAACTGTCGGTTGTAGAAGGCATGCAGTTCGACCGTGGCTACCTGTCCCCGTACTTCGTCAACAAGCCGGACACCATGGTCGCCGAGCTCGACGGCCCGCTGATCCTGCTGGTCGACAAGAAGATCTCGAACATCCGCGAAATGCTGCCAGTACTGGAAGCCGTAGCCAAAGCCGGCCGTCCACTGCTGATCGTGGCCGAAGACGTTGAAGGCGAAGCCCTGGCGACTCTGGTTGTGAACAACATGCGTGGCATCGTTAAAGTCGCAGCCGTCAAGGCTCCAGGCTTCGGCGACCGTCGCAAGGCCATGCTGCAGGACATCGCCGTTCTGACCGGCGGTACCGTGATCTCCGAAGAGATCGGCCTGAGCCTGGAAAGCACCACCCTGGAGCACCTGGGCAACGCCAAGCGCGTCACCCTGTCCAAGGAAAACACCATCATCGTCGACGGTGCTGGCGTTCAAGGCGACATCGAAGCCCGCATCGCTCAGATCCGTGCCCAGGTTGCCGAAACTTCCTCGGACTACGACCGTGAAAAACTGCAAGAGCGTCTGGCCAAGCTGTCCGGCGGCGTTGCAGTGATCAAGGTTGGCGCTGGTTCCGAAGTCGAAATGAAAGAGAAGAAAGCCCGCGTTGAAGACGCCCTGCACGCAACCCGCGCAGCCGTTGAAGAAGGCGTGGTACCTGGCGGTGGCGTTGCGCTGATCCGTGCTCTGGAAGCCCTGACCGAACTGACCGGCGACAACGCTGACCAGAACGTCGGTATCGCTGTGCTGCGTCGCGCTGTCGAAGCGCCGCTGCGTCAGATCGCTGCCAACTCCGGTGACGAGCCAAGCGTAGTCGTCAACGAAGTCAAGAACGGCAAAGGTAACTTCGGTTACAACGCTGCTTCCGGCGAATACGGCGACATGATCGAAATGGGCATCCTGGACCCAACCAAGGTCACCCGTTCGGCTCTGCAAGCTGCAGCCTCCATCGGCGGTCTGATCCTGACCACCGAAGCAGCTGTTGCTGACGCACCGAAGAAAGAAGGTGCAGCTGGCGGCGGTATGCCAGACATGGGCGGCATGGGTGGCATGGGCGGCATGATGTAAGCCAGCCTTACCCCTGTAACGAAAAACCCCGTCTGCGTGAGCAGACGGGGTTTTTTATTGCCCGCGTTTCAGGATTCAGGCGTTGACCGGCCGGGCCTGTGTTGCTGTTTCAGCCTTTACTGCCGGTCGATACAGAATCCAGTAATACGACCCCAGACAGATCAGCCAGCAGAAGATCGCCGTCCACACGTTGTGGGAAAAGAAGTGCGCGCCCTGCATCATCCGGCTGATCGAAAACACCGAACCCAGTGCGAAGGCAAAGATGAATGCCTGGCGTGCCAACCGTGGGCGACGATCACGCAGCACGAAGAACAGCGCAAACAACGTAAAACCGGTGGCCGCATGACCGCCGGGCCAGCAACGACCGGGCTTGTCGGTCGGCGGGCGATGCTCCAGCAGTTTGCTGTAGGTTTCGTGGCCGCCGAATTGTTCGAGACTCCAAGGGCATTGCACCGCTGTCACCGCTTTCACCGGCGTGACGAAAGAGGTGGCCAGACCCAGCGACAACACCAGGCAGCCCAGCTCACGCTTGAACGGTTTGAGCCGCTCGATAAAAAACGCGCCGATGAACCCGAGGATGGCAAACACCGAAAAGGCGATCACCACTTGTTTAGCGCGGTCGTGGAGGATGTCTTCGAGAAAATAACTGTGCCGGCCGATGAAGTCGCCCGCGACCGGATCGTAAAACAGCCGGGCCAGATCCATGTCCAGATCGGTCAGCTCCAGCAACACCAGAATGACCGCCGCAACGGCGGGAATACCCAGGCAAAGCCATAAATTCAAAGGCCTTGAAGCAGGGCGGGCAGAGATTGAAACCATGGCAATTCCTTCATCGGTAAGGTCTTCAAAGAAGCACAACCGCGTGAGTCTGCGCCCGGTTCTGTCGGCGATTTGTCGGCCGCTCGTGAAAAACTCGTCAAGTCCGGCGATCCGTGCAATTAAGTCAAATCAACCTGCCCAGCGCCTAGCCGTGAGCCACACTTGGCCGTAAGCTGCGCGGGCCAAGACGGCCGCTACCGTGTACGGAGGAGGTGCCCATGCGAATTCTATTGGTCGAAGACAACCGCGATATCCTGGCCAATCTGGCCGATTACCTGGGGCTCAAAGGCTACACCGTCGATTGCGCCCAGGACGGTCTGTCGGGGCTGCATCTGGCCGCCACCGAGCATTACGACCTGATCGTGCTCGACATCATGCTGCCGGGCATCGACGGCTACACCCTGTGCAAGCGCCTGCGCGAAGACGCCCGTCGTGATACGCCGGTGATCATGCTCACCGCCCGCGACCAGCTAGATGACCGCTTGCAGGGCTTCAAGTCCGGGGCCGACGATTATCTGGTCAAGCCGTTTGCGCTGTCGGAACTGGCGGCCCGGGTCGAAGCCGTGATGCGCCGCACCCAGGGCGGCGGCCGTCGTGCCCTGCAGGTCGGTGATCTGAGCTACGACCTCGATACCCTCGAAGTGACCCGCGAAGGCAAGTTGCTCAAGCTCAACCCGGTCGGCCTCAAATTGCTGGCGGTGCTGATGCAGAAGAGCCCGCATGTCCTGCGTCGGGAAATTCTCGAAGAAGCGCTGTGGGGCGATGACTGCCCGGACAGCGACAGCCTGCGCAGCCATGTCCACCAATTGCGTCAGGTGATCGACAAACCGTTCGCCAAGCCATTGCTGCACACAGTGCATGGCGTGGGCTATCGCTTGGCCGAGGGCCGCGATGGAGTTTAAGCAAAGCCTTGCCCAGCGGATCATCATCGCCTTTGCGCTGATGAGCGCGCTGGTAGCCGGGGCGTTCGCCATGGGCATCGTCGCGACCGTGCACCTGGTCGAGGAAAAACTGATTTCCGCCGGGCTGGGGGGCGACCTGCAACGCCTGCTGTTGATGGACAACGTCTCGGACTGGAGCCATCGACCAGAACCGGATCAGTTGTTTTATTTCAGTGGCGGGCCGGGCGATTTCGAGCTGCCCAAGGACCTGCGACACCTGGATTCAGGTTTCCATGAAGTCTTTCGCGAGCAGCTGTCGTATCACGCAATGGTCGAGATCGTTGATGGTCGGCGTTATGTGCTGCTGCAGGATCAAAGCGATTTTGAAGAGCGTGAGCGAGTGCTGTTCGCCGTGGTGCTGGTGGGCTTCGTGCTCAGTCTGGCACTGGCGGTGTTCCTCGGCTGGGTGCTCGCCCGCAAGGTGATGGCCCCGGTGGTGCGGCTGGCCCGCCAGGTACGTCATCGCGATCAGTTGCTCGGACTGGCGCCTCCGCTGGCGCCGGACTACGCGGCGGACGAGGTGGGCGAGCTTGCGGTGGCGTTCGATGCGACCCTTGGACGCTTGCGACAGGCGCTGACGCGGGAGCGACTGTTCACCAGCGACGTCAGCCACGAATTGCGTACACCACTGATGGTGTTGGCCAGCTCCTGTGAACTGCTGCTGGAAAACCCGGGTATCGATCAGCGCGGCAAGGCTCAGGTTCAGCGCATTGCGCGGGCCAGTGAGGAAATGCGTGAACTGGTGCAGACCTTCCTGATGCTGGCACGGGCCCAGCGTGAAGATGCAGGCGCAGCCCCTCAGCAAAACCTGTCGCAGGTGGCCGACAGCTTGCTGTGCCTGTGGCGCGAACCCATCGAATCCAAGGGTTTGCAGCTGATTTTCGAGCCGGGAAATCCGCCCGACACCCGTTATAACGCGACGTTGCTCAATGCCGTGATGGGCAACTTGTTGCGTAACGCCTTGCACTACACCGAACACGGATTCATTCGCTTGACCCTCAATGCCAACGGATTCGTGGTCGAGGATTCGGGCGTGGGCATTCCCGAGGAAAAGCGCGAAGCCATGTTCCAGCCTTTCGTGCGCGGCAACGAAAAGCGCGGCGAGGGCCTTGGTTTGGGCCTCTCACTGGTTCAACGCATTTGCGAGAACCAGGGCTGGAGTGTCACTTTGAGCACGATGGAACCCAATGGCTGCCGTTTCGAGGTGGATCTGGGCAAGCGCTAAGAGCGTTGCATCTGACGCGAGAGTGCCTCCAATCTGTCTAAATCCTGTATAACCTTGAAATAGTTTGCCGATTTACATGACGTTTTTTTCACAAAGGGATGACCTGACGCTGACACGCCGCTGCTTAAGGTGGCGTCATCAGTAATTCAGGAGTTCTGGTGATGGCCGGCCCGATCAAGCTCGATTTTTCCGAAAAGTACGACGACAAGCATGCGCAGAAGTACCTGCGTAAACATCAGGACGGTTTGGGGCGTCGTTTGTCCAATTGGCGAGATCAGCAGTTGGCCCGCAAGGCATTGACCCTTGTTGGCGAGCCGGGCCTGGTACTGGACCTGCCCTGCGGTGCTGGACGTTTCTGGCCGCTGCTAGCGGAAAAGCCCAACCGGGTGATCATCGGGGCGGACAACTCCGAGTCGATGATCAAGACCGCCATGCAGGCACAACCGGCGGATGTGGTGAAACGGGTACAACCCTTGCACACGTCTGCGTTCGACATTGCCTTGCCTGATAACGCCGTCGACAGCATTTTTTGCATGCGACTGCTGCATCACATTGGCGAAGCCGAGCACCGCCGGGCGATTCTGCGCGAGTTCGAGCGTGTCACCCGGGACAGCGTGATCATTTCGCTGTGGGTGGACGGCAATTTCAAGGCCTGGAAACGCAAGCGTGCCGAGCGCAAGCGTGGGCAGGAGGGTTACCAGAACCGGTTTGTGTTACCGGCAGCAACAGTTGAAAAGGAATTCGAAGAAGCAGGATTTCGGATCCAGGAACAACTGGACTTTATTCCGCTCTATGCCATGTGGCGAGTTTACGTATTACGCAAGAGGTAAGAGGATGGCAGTGCAATTTGCAGCAGAAGGGGAAGTCGCTCCCGAGGATCGCTTCGACTACTACTGGAACCAGCGTGGCGAGTGGGTCGAGGAACCCAATGTCCGCCGTGGTGGCGAAAGTGGTGTGCAACGGGTCGTGGGGCGCGATGGCCAGCTGCTGTATGCCAAACGCCAGACCGGACATATTTATCGCAGTTGGCTGCACCCGTTCGGGCGGCCGACCGTGTTGCGCGAGCTGGATGCATTGACCGGGGTTTCCCGTCTCGGGGTCCGGGTGCCCGAAATCGTGTTCTGCGGTGCCCAGCCCGATCCGAAATTCAAATGGCGTGCGCTGTTGGTGACCAAGTCCCTCGATGGCTTTCAGGAGCTTGAACATTGGGAAGCCGGTGGCGGTCGCGAGCAATATGGCGAAGCAGTCTATGAGCGCGTGCTCAAGGACCTCGCCGAAAATCTGGCACGCATGCACAAGGGCCGTTGGCAGCACAGCTGCATCTACATCAAACACGTGTTTGTGCGGGTGACGGGCGAAGGTGAATCGGCGAAGGTCGAAGTCGCCCTGATCGATCTGGAAAAATGCCGTCAGCGTCTGACCGCTCATCGCGCGGCCGCCCATGACATGAAGCAACTGCGCCGCCACTCGTCGTTCAGCGCTACCGACTGGAAAAAACTCGTCTACTTTTATGAGACGGCGTTTGGCAGCGCTATCAAAGGTTTATAGCGATGAAACTAGAAATTGCACGAGGTTTGTTTCTGGTAGGAGCCTTGGCAGTTGCATCATTGGCGGTGGCGGCCTGGGAACAGCCACGCATGCAGGTCATTGGCGCATCGGCCAGTGATCCGCATTGCCCGATGCCACGGGTGGCGAAAGCTGCCGTGGCCACACAACCCGATCATGATCTATTGCTGTTCATGTTCGGACTTTCTCAAGGGATGAGGCCGCAGAGTTGAATCGATTGAAATCTCTTTCACAAGAGCCAAAGGCCTCGTTGATGCGAGGCCTTTTTTATTGCGTCATTCCTTGGGGTCGGGTTTCGCCAGCACGGTGTAAACACACGGCAGGACAAACAGCGTAAACAGCGTCCCGATCGACATCCCCGTGGCAATCACCGTCCCGATGTCGAAGCGGCTGACGGCACCGGCGCCGGTGGCCACGATCAGCGGCACCATGCCGAACACCATAGCCGCCGTGGTCATCAACACCGGGCGCAGACGAATCGCTGCCGCTTCTTCCACCGCCTCGCGAGGTGTCAGGCCTTTCTCCTTGCGTAACTGGTTGGCGAACTCGACGATCAGGATCCCGTGCTTGCTGATCAGCCCGATCAGCGTCACCAGCCCGACCTGGGTGTAGATGTTCATGCTCGACCAGCCGAGAAACAGCGGAATCAGCGCCCCGCAGATCGACAGCGGCACGGTCACCAGAATCACCAATGGATCGCGGAAGCTTTCGAACTGCGCCGCCAGCACCAGGAAAATGATCGCCAGGGCCAAGGCAAAAGTTACCCACAGCGCACTGCCTTCCTGGACGAACTGCCGCGATGCGCCGCCGTAATCGAAAGCAAAACCGGCCGGGGCTTCTTCCCGGGCGATCTGCAACACGCTGTCGATGGCTTCGCCCATGCTCACCAGCGGGAACCCGGACAGCTTGGCCGCGTTGAGTTGCTGGAACTGGTTGAGCTGTCGCGGTCGCGCACGGTCGGTCACGGTGATCAGGGTCGACAGCGGCAGCAGTTCGCCCTGGGTGTTTTTCACGTAGTAGTTGTTCAGCCAGTCCGGGTTGTCGCGGTAGGCCCGTTCGACCTGGGCGATGACCTTGTAGCTGCGGCCTTCGATGGTGAACCGGTTGATCTCGGCTTCGCCGAGCAAGGTCGCGAGGGTGCCGCCCAGATCCTGCATCGACACGCCCATCTGCGCAGCCTTGGCGCGGTCGATGTCGACCACGACTTCGGGTTTGTCGAAAGCAAGATCAAGGTCGACGAAGGCGAACTTGCCCGACTCCATGGCGCGCTTCTTGATCCGGTCGGCCACTTGCAGCAACAGCTCGTAGTCATTGGCGGTGTTGATCACGAATTCGAACGGCAGGCCTTCACCGGTGCCGGGCAGGGACGGCAGGTTGAAACCGAAGATCTGCAGGCCCGGAATGTCCTCGAGTTTGCCCTGTACCTCGGGGAGGATTTCCATTTGCGTGCGGCTGCGCTCGTTCCAGGGCTTGAGCAGGAAGCCGCCGATGCCGCTCTGCACGCCGTTATAGCCGTTGATCTGGAACGATGAGTAGTACTCCGGGAACTCCTTGAAGATCTTGATGAACTCGTCGGTGTAGGTGTTCAGGTAGTCGAGGTTGGTCGGCTGCGGGGCGTTGGCCATCATGAAGATGATGCCCTGATCCTCGTCCGGCGCCAGTTCCGACTTGGTGAACTTGAGCAGCACCGGAATCAGGCACAGCACGATCACCGCAAACACCAGCACCACCGGCCGGGTATTGAGCGTGCCGTGCAGCATGCTCTGATAGCGCCGCTTGAGGCTGTCGAAAATCCGGTCGAGGCGGTGGGCCAGGCCCGTGGGGTTTTCATCGTGGCGCAGCAGCATGGCGCACATCATCGGCGACAGGGTCAGGGCGACGACGCCGGAAATCACCACCGCCCCGGCCAGGGTCAACGCAAACTCCTTGAACAGCGCCCCGGTCAGCCCGGTCAGGAAGCCGATCGGTGCGTAGACCGCCGCGAGGGTGATGGTCATCGACACCACCGGCATGGCGATTTCCCGGGCGCCTTCGAGTGCGGCCTCCAGTGGTGTCTTGCCTTCCTCGATGTGCCGGTGGATGTTTTCCACCACCACAATCGCGTCGTCCACCACCAGCCCGATGGCCAGCACCATCGCCAGCAGGGTCAGCAGGTTGATCGAGTAGCCCATCATCTGCATGAAGAACATCACGCCGATCATCGACAGCGGAATGGTCACCACCGGAATCACCACCGAACGCAGCGCACCGAGGAACAGGAACACCACCACGATCACGATCAGCACCGCCTCGAACAGGGTTTTCACCACTTCGTCGATGGAGGCCTGGATGAACAGCGTGGCGTCGTAGGCAATCTCGCTCTTGAGGTTGGGCGGCAGCTGGGCTTCCAGCTCCGGCATGATCTTGCGTACTTCCTTGATCACTTCCAGCGGGTTGGCCCCGGGCGTGGCCTTGATCCCGATGTACACCGAGGGCGTGCCGCCGAACGAACTGATCGAGTTGTAGTTTTCCGCGCCCATCTCGACCCGTGCCACATCGCTGAGCAGCACCCGGCTGTCGCCGCTGACCTTGAGCGGAATCTTGCCGAAGGCTTCGGCGGACTTCAGTTCGGTGTTGGCGTTGATGCTGGTGACCACGTACTCGCCTTTCACTTCGCCGGCGGCGGAGAGGAAGTTGTACTGGCGCACCGCATTGGTCACGTCGCTGGCACTGAGGCCGAAACCGGCGAGTTTCACCGGGTCGATCCACAGGCGCATGGCGAACACCTGGTTGCCGAGAATCTCCGCCTCGGCCATGCCCGGCAGGGTCGCCAGTTTCGGCTGGATCACCCGCGACAGGTAGTCGGTGATCTGCGGGTTGCTAAGCTCCTTGCTGAAGAAGCTGATGTACATCAGCGCCGAGGCGTCGGCGGCTTCCTTGCTCAGCACCGGATCTTCGGCGTCCTGAGGCAGCTTGTTCTTCACCTCGTTGGCCTTGGCCAGCAGTTCGGTGAACAAACGGTCGCTGTTGGAGCCGATGCGCGCGTAGATCGAAATCACCGAGAAGTTCTGGCGACTGACCGAGGTCATGTAGTCGATGCCCTCGGCGCTGGCCAGGCTCTGTTGCATCGGCTGGGTGATGTAGCCCTGAATGGTTTCGGCGTTGGCCCCGGGGTACGCGGTGGTCACCGTGATCAGGGCGTTTTCCATTTGCGGATACTGGCGCAGCGGCAGCTTGCTCCAGGCCTGGAAGCCCAGCAGCACAATCAGCAGGCTGACCACGGTGGCGAGCACCGGGCGGCGGATGAACGGATCGGTAAAGGCCATGGGGTTTCCTTGATCAGTCGGCGCGGGGCGGACTGTTCTGCTCGCCGAGGGTCTTGTCGTCGCTGATGGCAATGTGGGCGCCGTTGTCCAGTTTGATCTGGCCGGCCGTCACCACCTGTTCGCCGCTCTGCACGCCCTTGTTGATCATCACCTGGCCATCGCGGCGTTCGCCGGTCTCGACGAACCGACGCTCGGCGATCAGCACCGATTGGCCCTTGTCGTCTTTCTCGACGGTGCCGTCTTCGGCTTTCTTCTGGGTGACCACGTACGTCGAGTTGCCGTAGAGGGTGTAGGTGATCGCGCTTTCCGGGACCACGATGTGTTTCTGCGGATCCGGCAGCAGCACCTCGATGCTGGTGAACATGCCCGGCAGCAACTTGCCATCGGGGTTGGCCAGGGTGGCGCGCACGAGGATGTTACGGGTGGTGCTTTCGACGATCGGGTTGATGGCGCTGATGGCGCCGGTGAAATGCTGGCCGGGATACGCCGCGACCGTGATCTGTACCGGTTGACCGATAGCCAGTTTCGGCACCGATTGTTCGGGCACGTAGAAGTCGGCGTAGAGACTGCTCAAATCCTGCAGGGTGGCGATCTTGGTGCCGCTGGCGAGGTAGTCGCCGATGTCGACGAGGCGGATGCCGATGGTGCCGCTGAAGGGCGCGACGATGCGTTTTTTCGCCAGCGCCGCATTGAGCTGATTGACCGTGGCCTTGTTCTTTTGCAACTGGGCCGAGAGCCGGTCGAATTCGCCTTTGGAGATGGCGCTGCTGCCGACGAGCTGGCTGCCGCGACCGTAATCCAGCTGCGCGAGGCCGAGATCGGCCTTGGCGGTTTCGAGGAAGGCGGCTTCGACGGCGCTGTCCAGTTGCAGCAAGGGCTGGCCGGCCTTGACCTTCTGCCCCGATTCGAACTTCAGCTCGGTGACGGTGCCGGCGTTCTCCAGACTCAGGTCGACGCCTTGCAGCGCCTTCAGCGTGCCGACGGTGGGCAGACGCATCTGCCACGGGCGCTCGACGGCGGTGGCCACGGCGACGCTGATCGGCGGCTTCGGTTTGGAAAAGCCCTGGATCATCGTATAGATCGAGAAGGCCTTGTAACCGGCGAGAAGCAGAACGATCAGCAGTACAACACCCAACATGATCAGCATGCGGCGACGCAGCATATTTCCAGTTCCTTGGAGAAAATCAGGCGAGACAGGCGGGCACATTACCCCGAGTCCGGCAGGGATTCCAACTGCCAGTTTTTACCGGGTGTAAGGGAAGAAGGTGGAGAAAAGCGGGGCCGCCGACCGAACGGTCGGCGGCGAATTTCAGGCCATCAGATGAAGATGGTTGTCCCAGAGCCCTGCGGGCAAATCCAGCGGTTTGGCCAGCAGATCGTCCTGACGGCAATCGTAGTAGCGGCAACGTCCCTGACCGGAGGTCACGACAAACCCGTCCTTCACCGCACCGACGCCGGCGCAGTCGGGCAACGGGGCGTCGAGGCGCACTTCGCCGCTGTCCAGATCCCAGATGAAGAAGCGGTTGCCGCGCGGTGCGGTCAATGCCACCAGACGCAGGTCGCTGTGCACGGCGACGCTGGCGGTGTAATGACCCATCGACTGCAACTGATGGTCCGGCACCGGGAACGCCACGAATGGCTGACCGGGACGTTTGATCGCCAGCAGCTCCGAACGCTCGTGGGAAGGCCCCATGAATTGCTGGCCGGCAACGATGGTACCGTCGCTGGCAATCCCCAGGTGGCGCACGCTGTTCATCTGCTGGGCGAGGGTTTCCTTGCTCAGCAGAGTACCGTCGCGTTGCATCAGCACCAGGCTCGGCTCCATGGCGTCGAGGTTCATGTCGACCCGGCTTTCGGCCTCGGTGCGGATCCCGCCGTTGGCCACCACCAGGGTTTCACCGTCGGGCATCCACGACACCTGATGCGGGCCGAGACCGTGGGTGGAAAGCTCGCCGCTGTGCACCAGCCGTTCGCCTTCGAATTTGTACACTCCGAGCAGGCCACGGCCCGGATCGGTGGTGTCGTTTTCGGTGGCGTACAGGTAATCGCCGCTGTGATGGATCACTGCGTGGCCATAGAAATGCCGGTTCGGCTGCGACGTCACGGTTTGCAGCAATGCACCGCTGCGCAGGTCGATCAGGTAGCTCTCGGTGCCCGGCCGGCGAGCGACGAACAGCGCGATCGGCAGCGTCGGGTGATTGATGATGTCGTGGCAGCGCTGGCCGACTTCCGTGGCGAACACCTGGGTGCCGTCCAGCCGATAGCCGACGGCGTAATGCTTGCCGTCGGTGTCGTCCCGCGCCGACAGCAGCAGCGGGCTTTGGTCCTTGCGTTTGAACAGCGTCCAGCCGCCCAGCGTCACTGCTCCCAGCAGCAAACTACCTAAAGTCAGAGCCTGGCGTCGCAGCATGGCACGTGCCCTCATCAGTCACCGTCGTTGGCGTTGAAGCCCAGTTGGATGCCCAGCGCCTTGGCCAGCTCGCCTTCGTGCAGGCGGTGGACGACGTTGAGGCTGTCGTAGATGTCGTTGAGCTGCTGGCGACCGGCGTCATCGTTAAGCATTTCGGTCAGCGAGCGCTGGGTACTGCCGAACAGTTTGAGCGACGCCGCGTAGGCTGCATCGATCTTGTCCGCCAGCGGCTTTTGCTCAGCCGGCAGCAGGCCGCGCAGGCCTTTGTTGTCGACGCCTTCCCAGACGGTTTTGGCCGCTGCGAGGCTGGCTTCCAGCGCCTCCATGGACGACTGGCTGCGCCATGCGTCAGCCTGGAACGGCTGAGGCACGCCCTTGCTCTGGCGACCCATCGGCGTGCCAAGTTTTTTCTTCAGGGTGTCGAGAGCGGTGACCTGTACCCGCAGCAGATCGGCGATCGCTTCGTGGGAGTCGGCGTAGCGCTGGTTGGGGAACTTGCTCATCTGCGCGAGCATGCCGTCGGTGTTGTTCCAGCTGCTGAGGATCTCTTCGGCCAGTTGTTTCTGACGCTCGCCGATGGCCACCAGCAGTGGGCAGTATTTGGCTTTCTGCGCGTCGTTGGCGACGTCAGGTTTGGCGTCGAACAGGATGTACTCGTAAGCGGACAGGCCTTGAACCACGACGCTGGACTTGGCCAGTGCGGCGGCGTCGATCTGCGGCTGCGCGGTAACCAATTGCTCGACCTGACGGCCGACCAGGTTTTTCTTGTCCGGCCAGAACTGCACCTGCCAGGAACGGTTGCCCTCGGCCAGCGGGCCGATCAGCAGCGGTTGCAGCTCGGCCCAGGCTTTCTGCGCGTGCAGGAAGTCGGCGCGGGCGGTGTCCAGCGACTCTTTGCCCTGGCAGTAGGCGAGGGCACTGACGGCCAGTTGCTTGTCGGCTTCGACCCAGCGGGTGTAGGTCGGCAGGATCACCGATTTGGCGATGGCCGCCGAGGTGACGGCTTGCGGATCCTGCGGCGAGCACGCGCCGAGGGCCAGTGCGGCAAGGCTGGTGAACAACAGCTTGGGACGGAACATGTCGGGCTCCCGATTCGTTCAAGTGTTTAAAGTGAGTTCAAGAACGCCAGCAGCGCGGCACGCTGCTCGGCGTTGAAAGACAAAACCTGTTGCTGCGCCGCTTTCGCTTCGCCGCCGTGCCAGAGCACGGCTTCGAGCAGGTTGCGGGCGCGGCCGTCATGCAGAAACTGGGTGTGGCCGCTGACCGTTTGCGTCAGGCCGATGCCCCACAGCGGCGGGGTGCGCCAGTCGCGGCCGGAGGCCTGGAATTCGGTACGGTTGTCCGCCAGGCCTTCGCCCATGTCATGGAGCAGCAGATCGCTGTACGGACGAATCACTTGATGGGCCAGTTCAGGTTCGGCTGCGTTGGCGGCGGTGGTGTATTTCGGCGTGTGACAGGACTGGCAACCCGCCTGGAAAAACAGATTCTTGCCGGCCAGCACTTGCGCATCGTTGACGCCACGGCGGGCGGGAACGGCGAGGTTGCGGCTGTAGAACAGCACCAGGCGCAGGATGTTGTCGCTGACTTCAGGTTCGCCGTCCGGGCCGTTGCCGTTCGGCGCCTGTTTGCAGGCGGTTTGCGCGTCAGTGCAGTCATCAAACGGTCTCAGGCTGGTCGTGAGGCCCATATCACCAGAAAACGCGTGAACATTTTGTTGATTGAGGTTCGGTTGGCCGGCTTTCCAGCCAAATCGGCCCATGACGGTCTTTTGCTGCTCATCGTCCCAGACCCGGTTTGGCCGGCCGTTGATGCCGTTGTTCTCTTTGGCCTGTGCGGCGGCGTTGGCGAGGATCGCTTCTTCCGGGATCGCTTCGAGCAGGCCGAGACCGATCATCTGCGGCGCAACGCGGGCCGAGAAACGTGTGTCCGGGTGCATCGGGCCGTAGCCGAGCTGGGTGATCTGCAGGACCGGTTTACGCAGCTCGACCTCGGTGCCGTCCTTGAAGCGGACCGGCACTGGCGTGTAATCGACCCGCACCTTGCCTTCCGGCGCGACACCGGGGACGGCCATGTCCTGGAACTGGCCACCGTAGACCGGCTCGGGCACCACGCCCACTTGCTCGATGACCTTGGCATAGGCCGGTGCATCGGGAATCGACAGGCGCACCAGCATCGACACCGCATTGGCCGCATCCGGCGTCGGCGGATGGCCGCGGCCGTCCTTGATGTGGCAGTTCTGGCAGGCGTTGGTGTTGAACAGCGGGCCGAGGCCATCGCGGGCGGTGGTAGTCGACGGTGCGATAACCCACGGGCTGCGAAAGAAGCTGTTGCCGACGCTGAAGTCCACCCGGCGCGATGGCGGCAGATTGGCCGACGGCAGGGAAAACGCGTTCTGATCGCTCTTGCGCACGGTCGCCGCACCGCCGGAACGGGCCTCACCCGGCTCGGCCTTGGTGAAACGCGGGGCGTCATCGCAGGCACTCAGGCCCAGGGCCAGAAACAGTGCGGACAAGCGAAGAGGCAGCGAGGGCATCAGACTTCCTGCAAGAGGGGCGAATTTAAAGGCGCAAAGTCTAACAGGGCGAGGGGGATTGAATAAGAGGAATTATCGTTTGCTTGATGCAGGGCAGGAGGTTCACAAAACTTTGATCGTTCCCACGCTCTGCGTGGGAATGCCTCAACGGACGCTCTGCGTTCGGCTTTTGATTTGGGACGCAGAGCGTCCCGGGCTGCGTTCCCACGCAGAGCGTGGGAACGATCAGCGAAAAAAGGCGACCCGAAGGTCGCCTTTTTTAACGCGGACGCTGTGATCAGAACTCGTGATCGGCGTTGTCCGGGTTCAGGTCGCTGATGCCGAGCTTGCCGGCAGCGGCTTCGATCGAACCGGTCTGCTTGACCAGCGAAGCGATGGCGTCGCGGACGATCTGGTTGCCGGCGGTGTTGCCGGCCGCGATCAACTGGTCGTAGTGCTCACCCTTGTTGGCGTGATCGACCATGACCTGAATCCTGGCTTCGGTGGCGGCCAGATCGGCTTTCAGCGCGGTGTCGGCAGCCGGGTCGACCTTGGCCACCAGCGACGACAGGCTGGCGCCGGTCAGTTTGGTGCCGTCGACGCGGGTGTACTCGCCCAGGTAAACGTTGCGAATGCCCTTGGCATCGTAGAAGTGCGAGTTGTGGGTGTTGTCGCTGAAGCAATCCTGTTCGTCTTCCGGGGAGTTCGCTTCCAGGGACACCTTCATGCGCTCGCCAGCCAGTTCGCCCAAGGACAGGCTGCCCATGCCGAACAGCATTTTGCGCAGGCCGCTTTCAGCCGGTTCGGCTTCCAGGGTGGCGCGGTAGTTATCGGCCACGTTCGGCTTCCAGTTGGCGACCATTTCTTCCAGGTCGCTGACCAGCAGCTGGGTCACGGCTTTCAGGTAGGCACGACGACGGTCGTTGTGACCGCCGGTGGCGTCTTTGCCTTCCAGGTAGTCCGACGGTGGACGGTTGCCGGCGCCAGGGCCGGTGCCGTTCAGGTCCTGGCCCCAGAGCAGGAATTCGATGGCGTGGTAGCCGGTGGCAACGTTGGCTTCAGAACCGCCCAGCTCGTTCAGGCTGGCGAGTTTTTCCGGGGTAATGTCCTTGACGTCGACCTTGTCTTCGCCGACCTGTACTTCGGTGTTGGCGATGATGTTGGCGGTGGCGCCCGGGTTGCCCAGTGCATGCTCGTAGGATTTGTCGACGTAGTCGATCAGGCCTTCGTCCAGAGGCCAGGCGTTCACCTGACCTTCCCAGTCGTCGATGATGGTGTTGCCGAAGCGGAACACTTCGCTCTGCAGGTAAGGAACGCGGGCGGCGACCCAGGCAGCCTTGGCGGCTTTCAGGGTGTCGGCGTTCGGCTTGGCGAGGAATGCGTCGATGGCGGTTTGCAGGGTTTTCGCGGTGGATTCGGCATCGCTGTAAACGGCGAAGACCATGTCGGCATAGTGCGAGACAACGGCTTTGCCGGCGGCCTCGTCGACTTTACCGGCAGCAGCAGGCGCAGCCGGTGCAGCGGTGCTGGCAGCCGGAGTCGGCGCAGGAGCGGCGGCCTTTTCTTTGTCTTTACCTTCGCCGCAACCGGCGAGGGAAATAGCGATGGCCAGCAGACTGGCGGTAGCCAGAGGCATACGAATCATGGCGAACATCCTGCTTCGGTGATTGAGTGGACAGGCGCGGGGGGGCGCAAAACTGCGACATAATGCAAATCTTTCGCATTATGTGTAAAGGGTTGTAGCTGGAAATATTTCTTATTTGCGCGGGGTCTGCGCTGGATCAACAGCGAGGTTGATGCCCGGCAGAACCCGGGTTGCGTCGGGCCTGGCAGGCACGTTTCAAAGGATGGCCGCGTTGCTGCGCTGGGCCTGCTTGAGATAAATGCCCAACTCGCGCGCCGGCAGCGGTTTGCTGTAGTGGTAGCCCTGACCTTCGTGGCAGCCTTCGGAAATGATGTAGGTTTCCTGTTCGGCGGTTTCCACGCCCTCGGCGATCACCTGCATGCCCAGGCTCTTGCCCAGTTGGATGATGGCGCGAACGATGGTCGCATCATCGTCGTCATCCAGCAGGTCCTGAACGAAGCTCTTGTCAATCTTGATCTTGTCCAGCGGCAGACTCTTGAGATAACTCAGCGAAGAATAGCCGGTGCCGAAGTCGTCGATAGCGATCAGTGCGCCGGAGCGGCGCAGGCTCAGCAGGTGCTGCGCGGCGGTGCTGATGTCTTCCATCAGGCCGGTTTCGGTGACTTCCAGCTCCAGGCTGCGTGGCGGCAGGCGGTACATCTGCAGCAGGTTGTTGACCACCCGTGGCAGCTCGGCGTGGTGCAGTTGCACGGTGGACAGGTTGACTGCCATGCGCAGGTCGACGAAGCCCTGATCGTGCCAGTCGCGCAGTTGCTTGCAGGCCTGATCCAGCACCCATTCGCCGATGGCGATGATGGTGCCGTTCTGCTCGGCCAGCGGGATGAACAGGTCCGGCGGCACCAGACCGTGTTCCGGATGTTGCCAGCGGATCAATGCCTCGACCCCGACCACGCGATGATCGCGGTAGCTGATCTGCGGCTGATAGACGAGGTAGAACTGGTCGCGTAACAGCGCGTCGCGCAGGTCTTTTTCCAGCTCGCGACGGCGGCGCATCTCGCTGTCGACGCTGGCGATATAGAACTGATAGCGATTGCGCGAGCGGGTCTTGGCCAGGGTCATGGTCTGCTCGGCTTTCTGCAGCAGCTTCTCGGTGCTGTCGCCGTCTTCCGGGAACAGGGTGATGCCGATGGTCGCGCGCAGGCGGATTTCCTGATGATCGAGGGCGAACGGCGCTTCCAGGTCATCGAGGATGCTTTGCGCCAGCTCCGCCGCTTCGTAAGGCTGTTCGATATCGGCCTGCACCAGCGCGAACTGGTCGCCACCGAGACGGGCGAGGGCGCCGAGGCGACCGCTGTGGGCGCGAAGCCGGTCGGCGAGGGCCAGCAGCAACTGGTCACCGGTCTGGTAGCTGAATTGTTCGTTGATGCCTTTGAAATCGTCCAGACCTACGCAAAGGACGGCGACCCGCCGTTGCAGCTTGCCGGCATCCACCAGAATCTTGTCCAGCTGCTGCTGCAATTGCTGGCGATTCGGCAGGCCGGTGAGGAAATCGTACTGGGCCATGCGCAGCAGGCTGTTTTCCGCTTCATGGCGCAGGTGGGTATTGCGTTCGATGGATTCGAGTAGCTGGTTGGCGGTGTTGATCCAGATCCCCAGTTCGTTTTTTTCGTGACCCTTGAGCTGCGGAATCTTGTGTTCGCTGGGGCGGTCCGGGTTGATCTCGGTGAGGTGTTCGATGATCCGCGACAGCGGTTTGGTCAGCAGCCAGTGATAGACCAGATACAGCACCAGGCCCATGGCCAGGGCGCGCAACACACCGGAAATGAAGATGATCACCGAACTGACAATGAAACCCTGACCGTAGGTGGCCGTGTCGAGGGTGATGCTCAGGTCGCCGTAATATTCGCTGTACGGCCCGCGCCCCACCAGTTGGGTGGTGAACGTGCGTTCCTGGCCGAGGATCAGGTCGGTCAGCCAGCGGCTGTTGGATTGCTGCAGCTCACGCGACTTTTGCGCGAGCATCGCTTCGTTGGGGTGGCCGATGGAGGCCTGACGCACGGCGTCGTCCTGGAACAGGCCTTCGATCACCTGCATGCCCATCTCCCGGTCCAGGCTGTAGACCGCCTGGGTGGAGGGATCGCGGAACATGTCGAGGATGCGTTCGGCGTCGCCGGCGACGGCCTGACGCGTTTTATAGGCATCGAACACGATCTGCGCGCAGCTCAAGACCACGCCGACGATCAATGCCGACAGGAGCACGACCCGGAGCAACTTCACCGACAAGCTGTTCTTGAGTTCCAGCTTCAAAGGGTTATTCCTTGTTCCGTGCGGGTAGCGTCAAGTTGCCATGAGTATTGGCAATCCCGTGTTGGCAGTCAAAGGGACAATCGAGCCGCGGAAAATTTGTCCGTGGCCTTGGCCGATATGCTGCTGTTTGGAGTATTTGCCCTGGTTGTACTGTGTCGGTAGTTTCGGTCTCCAACTTGAGGGACGTCGGACAATTTTTCCTCTTTTGATGTTAGTTCGCCGTGGCTTGGGAGCAAGGCGAGAAGGGCTGCTTCATGTGTGGGAAAAAGCCTTGTTTGTGATGCAACGCACTCACGATTATTCCCGCAGGTATAAAAAAACCCGGCAAAGCCGGGTTTTTGTCTGGCGTGCAGCTTAAGCGGTGAAGGTCTTGCCTTCGAACTGCTCGGCCACGAACTTCCAGTTGACCAGGTTCCAGAACGCCTCGACGTATTTTGGACGCAGGTTACGGTAGTCGATGTAGTAAGCGTGTTCCCAGACGTCGCAGGTCAGCAGCGGGGTGTCGCCGCTGGTCAGCGGGTTGCCGGCGCCGATGGTGCTGGCCAGGGCCAGGGAACCGTCAGCCTTTTTCACCAGCCAGCCCCAGCCGGAACCGAAGGTGCCGATTGAGGTTTTGCTGAACTCTTCCTTGAACTTGTCGAACGAACCGAAAGCCGCGTTGATGGCTTCAGCCAGTGCGCCGGTTGGTTGACCGCCGGCGTTTGGCGCCAGGCAGTTCCAGTAGAAGGTGTGGTTCCAGACCTGAGCGGCGTTGTTGAAGATGCCGCCCGAGGAAGTCTTGACGATTTCTTCCAGGGTCTTGCCTTCGAACTCGGTGCCTGGCACCAGGTTGTTCAGGTTCACGACGTAGGTGTTGTGGTGCTTGTCGTGGTGGAATTCCAGGGTTTCCTTGGAAATGTGCGGCTGCAGGGCATCGTGTGCGTAAGGCAGCGGCGGCAATTCGAAAGCCATGATGATTCTCCTAATCAGGTCTGTTGCGGTGAGCGCAAGGCCGATCACGGGCGGCCAGAAATGCACCGGCGAGTTTTTACTCTTTGCGGCGCAGGGTTCGGATCATAGCACCGGGGGTGCGGCTTAACCACGCAACAACTGTGTGGGATAGAGGTTCCAGAGCTGTTTGGAATAAATCATGAAGCCAATATCAATTGCCCCGCCACCGTGAACATCATCATCGCCACCAACAGATCGAGAATCCGCCACGTACTCGGCCGTGCCAGCCACGGGGCGAGCCATGCCGCACCGAACGCCAGGGTGAAGAACCACAGCAGCGAAGCACTTGCTGCGCCCACGACATAGGCGCCGGGCACCGACTGTTGTGCGCCGAGAGAACCGATCAGCAGAACGGTGTCGAGATAGACGTGCGGGTTGAGCAAGGTCACCGCCAGTGCGCTGAGCATCACCGCCCGCAGCGAACGTACGGTCTGGTTTTCACCCTGTTGCAGGCTCTGTTTCGAAAACACCCTGCGCAACGCCTGGCTGCCGTACCAGATCAGAAACACCGCGCCGCCCCAGCGGGCGACCGCCAGCAACGTCGGGTTCTGCGCCAGCACCGTGGCCAGACCGAACACACCGGCCGCCACCAGCAACGCATCACAGGCGACGCACAGCGCGGCGACCGGCAGGTGATGTTCACGCCGCAGGCTCTGCGCCAGGACAAAGGCATTCTGTGTACCGATCGCCATGATCAGCCCGAACGCCACCAGCAAACCGTTGGTATAGCTTTGCCACATGACGATTACTCCGCGTTGGCTGCGAGATCGCGCAGCACTTGCATGGCACGTTCGGCGTCGGCCTGACCGACGAACAAATGGTCGTGGTAGTAGCCGGCAATCACGTTGCAGTTGATCCCGGCCTTGCCCAGTGCGGTGGCGAAGGCGGCGGTCAGGCCGACGGCTTCCAGTGCCGAATGCACGTTCAGCGTGATCCACGCCGCGACATAGTCGAAGCTGAACCCGGCGCGCTCGGCGTGGGAGCGTTCGAGAATCACCGTCAGGCCTTCCTGTTCACGGAAACTGCCTACGACTTCCAGGCCGCTCGGCAACTCGCCGTCGGACAAGGTGCAGAACACGAATTCGCCGGCATTGAGCTGCGGGCTCATGCTCCGCAGCAGGGTGGTCAACGAGGTTTCGCCAGCCATGGGGGTGATCCTTGATAAAGAGTGCTTGCTGGCTATTCTCCCGGTTGACGCTGTATAAGAAAAACCAATAGTGCTGATCGCTCATTAGGAAAACTGATGTTTGACTACAAATTGCTTTCCGCTCTGGCCGCCGTGGTCGAGCAGGCCGGATTCGAACGGGCGGCGCAGGTGCTGGGCCTTTCGCAATCGGCGATTTCCCAGCGGATCAAACTGCTGGAAGCGCGGGTCGGCCAGCCGGTTTTGGTGCGTGGCACACCGCCGTCGCCGACCGAGATCGGTCGGCGCCTGCTCAACCATGTGCAGCAGGTACGTCTGCTTGAGCGAGATTTGCAGACGCTGGTGCCGGCGCTGGACGAAGAAGGCCTGCCGGAGCGTCTGCGCATCGCGCTGAATGCCGACAGCCTCGCCACCTGGTGGGCCGAGGCGGTGGGCGACTTCTGCGCCGAACAACATCTATTGCTCGATCTGATCGTCGAAGACCAGACCGTCGGCCTCAAACGCATGCGCGCCGGTGAAGTGGCCGGTTGCCTGTGCGCCAGTGAGCGTCCGGTTGCAGGCGCGCGCAGTGTGTTGCTCGGAGCGATGCGCTATCGGGCGCTGGCCAGCCCGGCGTTCATCAAGCGGCATTTTCCCGACGGCGTGCGGGCCGAACAATTGCCGCGCACCCCCGCATTGGTCTTCGGCCCGGACGATTTTCTCCAGCATCGATACCTCGCGTCCCTCGGCGTCGATGGCGGTTTCGAACATCACCTTTGCCCGTCGTCCGAAGGTTTTATTCGCCTGACCGAAGCCGGGCTCGGCTGGGGGCTGGTGCCGGAATTGCAAGTGCGCGAGCAACTGGAGCGCGGCGTGCTGCGCGAACTGTTGCCAGATAAACCGATCGACGTGCCCTTGTACTGGCATCATTGGCGCAATGGCGGTCAGTTGCTCGGGCTGTTGACCGAGCAATTGGTGCGCTCGTCGGCGCAATGGCTGGTGGCCTGAAAGCAGTTGTGAGCGTCAAGCTGCAAGCGGCAAGTAAAGCGCTTGCGTACTGTTTTTACCTTGCAGCTCGAAGCTCGAAGCTTGCAGCTGGTTTTGTTGGAGCTCTACATGAAAATTCTGGTCACCGGCGCAAGCGGCTTCATCGGCGGACGCTTTGCGCGTTTCGCCCTGGAGCAGGGCCTGGACGTGCGGGTCAACGGTCGCCGGGCCGAGGGTGTCGAGCATCTGGTGCGTCGCGGTGCCGAGTTCGTTCAAGGCGATCTGAGCGATCCGGATCTGGTGCGGGAATTGTGCAATGACGTCGAAGCCGTGGTGCATTGCGCCGGCGCGGTCGGCCTTTGGGGCCGCTATCAGGACTTCCATCAGGGCAACGTGCAAGTCACCGAAAACGTGGTCGAAGCCTGCCTGAAGCAGAGGGTTCGGCGGCTGGTGCATCTGTCGTCGCCCTCGATCTACTTTGACGGTCGCGACCATCTCGGCCTGACCGAAGAGCAAGTGCCCAAGCGCTTCAAGCATCACTACGCCGCGACCAAATACCTGGCCGAGCAAAAGGTCTTCGGCGCCCAGGAATTCGGCCTCGAAACCCTCGCCCTGCGACCGCGTTTCGTCACCGGCGCCGGTGACATGAGCATCTTCCCGCGCTTGCTGAACATGCAGCGCAAGGGCCGTCTGGCAATCATCGGCAATGGTCTGAACAAGGTCGACTTCACCAGCGTGCACAACCTCAACGAAGCGTTGCTCAGCAGCCTGCTGGCCGACGCTTCCGCGCTGGGCAAGGCCTACAACATCAGCAACGGCGCCCCGGTGCCGCTGTGGGATGTGGTCAATTACGTGATGCGCAAGATGGAAGTCCCGCAGGTCACCAAGTACCGTTCCTACGGTCTGGCCTACAGCGTGGCGGCGCTCAACGAAGGCGTGTGCAAGCTCTGGCCCGGGCGTCCCGAGCCGACCCTGTCGCGCCTGGGCATGCAGGTGATGAACAAAAATTTCACCCTCGACATCAGTCGCGCCCGGCATTATCTGGACTACGATCCGAAAGTCAGTCTGTGGACGGCCCTCGATGAGTTCTGTGGCTGGTGGAAGGCTCAGGACATTCGTTGATACGAATCTGCCGGCCGGCACTGAACCGCGCTACGGCTTGAGGGTCAACCCCAGCGGCCGCGGGGTTTATACTTCGCGCCAATCTGCCATCACCGCGTTTCACAAAGGTTGCCTCAATGTCCATGCGTAACGATGCCCACGACGATTTCGACGATGTACCGAGCCTGCGCGCCGATACCCTCGATGACGACGATTTTCCGGTCACCGCCCGCACCACCGTGCATTCGCGCACGCCGCCGGTGGTCAAGGTCAAGGCCGCCAGCACCGGGCCGTTATGGGCACTGGTTGGCGCGCTGTTCTTCGCATTCATTGGTCTGGCCTGGTGGAGCTTCCAGCAGATTTCGCTGATGGAGCAGCAACTGGTGGCGACCCAGGAAAGTTTCGCGCGCATCAGTGAGGAAGCGGCGGGGCGTCTGCAGGACATTTCCGGCAAGGTCGTGGCCAGCCAGACCAACGTCACCACCGACAGCGAAGCCCTGAAGCTGCAGATCAAACAGCTGCAAAGCGCGCTTCAGGATCAGAGCAAACAGCAGCAGGGCGTGGCCGGGCAGGCGACGGACCTGGACAAGCGCCTGGCGCAGATGACCGCCCAGACCACCGAACAGCAGAACGCCAACACCCAGTTGCAGGCACAGGTCAAAGCCCTGAGCGCCGAACTGGCCACGCTGAAAAGCACCCCGGCCGACACCAGCAAGGTCGACGCCCAGCTCAAGAACTTCGATGCCCAGGTGAAGGGGTTCGATGCGCAGTTCAGGAGCCTCGGTGCCGACATCACGGCCTTGAAAAAACAAGGCAATCCGAGCGCCGCCATCGACCGTCTGGAGCAGGAAATCGTCATCCTCAAGAGCGAGCAGGACAACCGTCCGGCTGCTGCGCAGGGTGGCACCAACACTGCCGAGTTCGACGCGTTCCGCGCGCAGATGACCCGCAACATCAACACCCTGCAAGCGCAGATCCAGAACCTGCAACAGCAACTCAACGCGCGTCCGTAAGCCTCTTGTGTGGCGAGGGCGCGCGCCCTCGCCACAGCAACATTCAGAAGCTTTCTGAATATCCATACATGCCTTCAGGCCGTCTACGCTCTTGAAACACCAACAAGAACGAGGGATGCGTCATGGGGTTTGTGCACAAGCTGGCCTGGCTCGGCGCGGTGCTGCTGTTGAGTTTCGGTCAGGCCAATGCGGCCACCACGGAAAAAGACGACAGCAAGGCCGCCATCGCCTTGCTGGAAAAGGCTCTGGCCTATTACCACGACAACGGCGACAAGGCGTTTGCGGCGTTCAGCCGTCAGGGCGAATTCGTCGACAAGGATCGCTATGTGTTCGTGGTCGATACCAGGGGCGTGATGCTCGCCAGCGGTGGGCCGTCATCGGCGTTGATCGGGCGCGACGTCAGCGAAGTGCTCGGGCCGGACTTGCAGAAGTCCTTCAAGGACGCCTTGAAAGTGCCGGAAGGCAACGGCATCCAGCAGGCCGAATACCGCTGGCAGAACTGGTCCGACGGCAAGGTCGAGCGCAAGCACGTTTACTATCAACGCGTCGGTCAGCGGATTCTGGCGGTGGGTTATTACCTGCCGCGCGCGTCGGCGGAACAGGCAAAAGCGTTGCTCGACAAGGCTGCTACCGATTTGACCAAGGATGAGAAGGGCACGCTGTCCGCGATCAACTCGCTCAAGGGCGGTTACCTGCAGGACGACCTGTATGTGTTCGTGGTCAATCTCGACAACCACCGCTACGTCGCCCACGGCACCAATCTGCGGTTGATCAACACCGATTTCGCCAAGGTCGACGATCCCGAAGGCAAACCGGTGGGCGAACCGATTCTGGCGCTGATCGGCAAACAGGATGAGGGCGAGTACGAGTACCGCTGGAAAAACCCGGTGACCGGCAAGGTCGAGAACAAACATGCCTACCTGAAGAAGGTCGGGAACATGCTGGTGGCGGTCGGTTATTACAGTGCTTGATTGCTGAAAGCTCCCACGCGGCGCGTGGGAGCGATCGGCATCAATCAGCGGGCGCCGTGCTCACGGCCCCGCAGCAACCGGTTCGGCATCGCAATCGCCGCCGCCAGCCCGAGCAGCGAGACCGCCGCGCTGACCATCAGCAAATGCCGGAACGTCACCAGCAATTCGGCACGCAAGGCGTTCTGCGCATCGCCGGGCGCCGCGTTCAGGCCATCGAGCAGCACGTTGCCGGAATGCCCTTCGCTCATCAGCGAGCTGCCGGCCAGGTGGGCGAAACTGGAGTCCTGCAACAACGCCAGCAACAGCGCCGACATCAACGCCACGCCTACCGCACCGCCCAGGGAGCGGAACAGGTTGGTGGTGCTGGTGGCGACGCCAATGTCCTTTTGCTCCACCGAATTCTGCGTACCGACCAGCGAGGTCGGGAACTGCATGCCGCCGGCGATCCCGCTGAGCAACATGAACAGGCTGCTGAGCAGCGTCGCATCCGGCGGGCTGAAGGCCATGCCGAGGATCGAGATCGGCATCAGCAGCGCGCCGGTCAGAATCTGCGGTTTGTAGCGCCCGGTAATCGAGGTGCGACGTCCGGCGAAATACGCGCCGATCGGCAAACCCATCGCCAGCGGCAGCAAGTGCAATGCCGCGCTGTCGGCCCCCGCGCCGGTCACGCTCTGAAAGCGCAGCGGCATCAGCACAATCAACGAAATCGCCTGGAAGCTGCAAAAGAAAATCGTGCACCAGCACAGCAGAGCGCTGCGGTTGGTGAACAGGTGCATCGGCAGCAACGGCTCCCGGGCGCGCCGCTCATGCCAGACGAACACCGCCAAAACCGCCACCGCGCAAGCGAACAGCCCGAGCACTTCGCTGCTGCGCCACGCGTAACCCTGGCCGACCTGAGTGATCGCCAACAACAGCGCCGTCAGACCGATGATCATCAACAGTGTGCCGAGATAATCGATGACCGGTTTGCGCTGGGGAATCGGCAGGCCGATCAGGTTGCGTCGCGCCACCCAGTACGCGCCGAGGCCCAGCGGCAGGTTGATCAGGAACACCCAGCGCCACGACAGGTACTCGGTCATGTAGCCGCCGAGCACCGGGCCGGCAACGCTGGCCACCGCGTACATGCTGGAGAAATAGCCCTGATAACGCCCGCGTTCGCGGGGCGGCACGATGTCGCCGATGATCGCCTGACTCACCGAAATCATCCCGCCAGCGCCGATGCCCTGGAAAATCCGCGCCAGCACCAGTTGCTCCATGCTCTGGGCCATGCCGCAGAACAGCGAGGCGAGGGTGAACAGGCCCATGCCGAACAGCATCAGTTTGCGCCGCCCGTACAGATCGCCGAGCTTGCCGTAGATCGGCACCGCCACGGTCATCGCCACCATGTAGCCGGAAATCACCCAGGCCAGCAGGCTGACGTCCTTGAACTGTGCGGAAATGGCCGGCATGGAAACGGCGACGATGGTCTGGTCGAGCGCGCCGAGAAAGATCGCCATCATCAGCGCGACCAGTACGCTGCGAATGGCCGGTTTGGGCGTTTCGGGATGGTTGAGATTGGTCACGGGCAAAACCTGCGGGCAGTGAGGGTCCCGCAGATCGCCAGGCGAGCGGGGATGCTCGCCAGTGTAAGTCGGTAGGAAGCTATTCGATAGCCTCATAAGGAAGCCCGACGTAATTTTCTGCAATGGTTTTTTGACCGGCCTCCGAGCTGACAAAGTAGTCCAGTTCCGAAGCACAGATCCGCTGGCTGAAATCATCGTGCTCGTCGAAGCGGTGCAGCATCGAAGTCATCCACCAGGAAAACCGCTCGGCTTTCCACACCCGGCGCAGGCAGATCTGCGAGTATTTCTCCAGCAAGTCAGTGCGACCTTCGCGGTAAACCTTCAGCAAAATCCTGAACAGCGTGCTGACATCGCTGGCCGCCAGATTCAGCCCCTTGGCGCCGGTCGGCGGAACGATGTGCGCCGCGTCCCCAACGAGAAACATCCTCCCGTATTGCATCGGCTCGACCACAAAGCTGCGCAGCGGCGCGATGCTCTTTTCAATCGACGGGCCGGTCACCAGCTTCTGCGCCAGATCCTCCGGCAGACGCTTGCGCAGTTCATCCCAGAAACGCTGATCCGACCAGTCGTCGACGTTTTCCTCGGCCGGCACTTGCAGGTAATAACGGGTGCGGGTCGCCGAGCGCATGCTGCACAGGGCGAAGCCGCGCTCGTGGCGGGCGTAGACCAGTTCATCGTGAATCGGTGGCGTGTCGGCGAGAATCCCCAGCCAGCCAAACGGATAAACCCGTTCGAAGACTTTCAGGCAATCCTCGGGAATCGACTGCCGGGCCACGCCGTGGAAACCGTCGCAACCGGCGATGTAATCGCAATCGACGCGCCAGGTTTCGCCGTCCTTTTCGAAGGTGACATAAGCTTCGTCGCTTTTCATGTCACAGGGAACGACATGGCTGGCTTCGTAAATTGTCTGCCCACCGGTCTCCCGACGAGCGGCCATCAGGTCGCGAGTGACCTCGGTCTGGCCATAGACCATCACGGTTTTTCCACCGGTCAGGGCTTGCAGGTCGATGTGGATCCGGCGCCCGTCGAGGGCCAGTTCGAAACCACCGTGCACCAGCCCTTCGGCGTCCATCCGCTGACCCACGCCAGCCTCGCGCAACAGCTCTACCATGCCTTGTTCAAGCACGCCGGCGCGGATTCGGCCGAGCACGTAGTCAGGTGTCTGGCGCTCCAGAATCAGGGTGTCGATGCCGGCGTTGTGCAGCAGTTGGCCGAGCAATAATCCGGACGGACCGGCGCCGATGATGGCGACTTGGGTTTTCAGCGTTTTCATTGTTTTTATGACTCGCAAGCTTCACGCGACAACGGCCGGTGAATGAGTTTCAGGATTCGAGTGCTTGCATTTTTCCCTTGCGGGTCTGTCAATTGAAGGTGAAAACTGAGCCGATACCTGTACATTCTGCCAATCGGTGCGATTATCGCCCGCAAACCTCGAGGCCTGGATTGAAGTGATGAACAAGCCTGACCTGCCTTCGATTCCGGTGTTCAAGCTCTACGGTGAAAGCCTGGACTGGCCGACCCCTGACTTGCTGCACTGTGAAACCATTTCCAAACGCAGCCGCGAACACCAATGGGAAATCAAACCCCACCGCCACGCCGATTTGTGCCAGTTGCTCTTCGTATTCAAAGGTCAGGCAGAGCTTGAAATCGAAGGCCAACGCACGCAACTGAACGAAGCCGCGATCCAGATCCTGCCGCCGTTATCGGTGCATGGATTCCGTTTTTCCGAGGACGTCGAAGGATTCGTCGTCACCCTCGCCACACCGTTGATCAACCATTTGCAGGCGCAACTGGGCAGTTCGGTGCAGGCCCTGGCCCAGGCCGAAAGCTATCCGGCGGGCAAGGACGCGGAGTACCTCAACAGTCTGTTTGCCGCGTTGCAGGCCGAGTACAACGGCCATCAACCGGCGCGGGAAATGCTCATGCATTCGCTGGTCAGCGTGATCATGGTCTGGGTCAGCCGCCAGGCGATCCACCGTCACAACGCCACGCAACGCCCGCAGCGTCAGCGCGAATACCTCAACGGGTTCATTCAGCTGGTGGAAGAAACCTACCGCCAGCACGTCAAGGTCGAAGACCTGGCCCATCGGCTGGGGATTTCCGTCTCGCACCTCAACGGCACCTGCCGCGAACTGGCTGGGCAACCTGCGTTGCAGATCATGCATGAACGTCAGCTACTGGAAGCCAAGCGCCTGCTGACTTATACCAGCATGACCATTTACGAGATGTCCGAGGTGTTGGGGTTTTCCGATCCGACCAACTTCACGCGCCTGTTCCGGCGCCGGGTGGGGATCTCGCCAAAGGCGTTCCGCGACCGCTTGAAGGCCGAGCAGAACGACGACGCCTGAACCTGGTATCAGCGCAGGGCGTTGAGGGTGGCGTTGTGAGGGATGCAGCGCTCGAAGTTGCAGCTCGCGTACTCACGGGGCAGTTGTCGCAACTGCTCCACGCGCCATGCCGCGGTGCCGTACAGCGCCAGCGTGGCCGCACAGGTGATGAAAATCGCGAAGTATCTTCTTGTTCTGGTGTTCATGGCGTTGACCTCTGAACGAATACCCTTGGGTACTACTTTCAGCATAGGCCACGGCAGAGCAGCTGCAAGCTTTGAGCTTTGAGCTTCAAGAATGAAGCAGACTCTCCGCTTGCAGCTTGCAGCTTGCAGCTTGCAGCTTGCAGCTTGCAGCTTTATAGCTGATCCCATTGCGGGTTTTCGGGAAAACGCTGCACCAGAAAGTCCAGCATGCAGCGCAACGCTGCCGGCATGTGCTTGCGTGAGGCATAGACGGCGTAGATGTTCATCTGCCGGGGCTCGGCGTGGGGCAGCAGGCGAACCAGTTCGCCGCTGTGCACATGCACCCCGGCCTGATAGGTCGGCAGCATCGCCACGCCAGCGCCGGCCAGGGTCGCGCGCAGCAGGGTGCTGGCCTCGTTGGCGCTGATGTTGCCCTGCACCGGCACCGAAACCGGTTCGCCATCTTCCTCGAAATGCCACAGGCTCTTGCCGAAATAGGAATGGGTCAGGCAGTTGTGCCGGCTCAGATCTTCAACCCGCTGCGGCTGCGGATGTTCCCGCAGATAGGCGGGTGCGGCGCAGACCACCGAACGGCAGACCGTCAGGCGCCGGGCGATCAGGTTGGGGTCGAGGTCGTTGCTGGTGCGGATCGCCAGGTCGATGCGTTCGTCCACCAGGTTCACCGTGCGATCGAGCATTTGCAGGTCGATGCTCACCCCCGGATACGCTTTGACGAACGCCGCCATGGCATCGGCCAGTTGCGCCTGACCGAACGAGGTGCTGACGCTGATCCGCAGCAAACCCCGTGGCGCATCGGCGGGTTCGCTGACGGCGGCCTGCATGTCACCGGACAGCTCCAGCATCTGCCGGCAGCGCGGCAGGATTTCGTTGCCGGCGGCGGTCAGGCTCAACTTGCGGGTGGTGCGGTGCATCAGGCGCGCGCCGACCCAGTTTTCCAGTTCCGCCAGATAGCGCGACACCACCGGCCGCGACAGGTCCAGGTGATCGGCCGCTGCCGACTGACTGCCCAGATCCACTACCGTGACGAATACCCGCATTGCTTGGAGACGATCCATGATTTGCCCGCTTTCAGAAACAAACTATGTTCAAGCATCGCATTTTTTGTAACGAGTCTGGCAACTAAGCTCTGTCCCCATCGCCAAGCACGGCATTCGAACAGCGGAGCAACCCATGATCGGCTTCACCACCCTCAAGCGCGTTTTACTGGCCACCGCCACCCTCGGCTTTGCTGCCCACGCAGCGGCCGCGAATCTGACCCTCGATGTCTACAACCCGGGCACCCACGCGATCTTCCCGGTGACTTCGGTACTGGTCAGCGGCGAGAAGGACGCGATTCTGGTGGACGCGCAGTTCGGCAAATCCCAGGCCGAGCAAGTGGTGGAAAAGATCCGCGCCAGCGGCAAGCAACTGACCACCATCTACATCAGCCACGGTGACCCGGATTACTACTTCGGTCTCGACACCCTGACCAAGGCATTCCCGGATGCCAAAGTGCTGGCCTCGCAACCGACCGTTGATCACATCAAAAAGACCGTCGACGGCAAACTCGCCTTCTGGGGTCCGAAAATGGGCGCCGACGTGCCGGCCAAAACCATCGTGCCTGGCGTACTCAAGGGCGACAGCCTGATGCTCGAAGGGCAGAAATTGCAGGTGGTCGGCCTGGACGGCAAACAACCGGATCGCAGCTTCGTGTGGATCCCTTCGTTGAAAGCGGTGGTCGGCGGTGTGGTCGTCGCCGAGAACATCCACGTGTGGATGGCCGACACCCAGACCGCGCAATCCCATGCCGACTGGCTGCAAACCCTGCACTCGATCGAAACCCTGAAACCGAAAACCGTGGTGCCGGGTCACTACCTGGGTGACAGCGCCCGTTCGCTGGCAGCGGTGAAATTCACCGCCGACTACATCAAGGCGTTCGACGCAGAAACTGCCAAGGCCAAAGACTCTGCCGCGCTGATCTCCGCGATGAAAAAACGCTACCCGTCACTGGGCGAAGAAAGCTCGCTGGAGCTGAGCGCCAAAGTCGCCAAGGGCGAAATGCAGTGGTAACCCGATTCTGAAAAACGCAGCACTCTCAAGCCAACTGGAGAATGTCATGAGCAAGATCGCAATCATTGGTGCCACCGGCCGTGCCGGCAGCCAATTGCTGGAAGAAGCCCTGCGTCGCGGCCACAGCGTCACCGCCATCGCTCGGGATACCTCGAAGATCGGTGCCCGCGCCGGTGTGGTCAGCAAGAATGTCGACGTGCTGAATGCAGCCGCGTTGCAGGACGCCGTCGCCGGTCACGATGTGGTCATCAGCGCCGCGCATTTCGCCACGGTGCCGGCCAGCGCGCTGATCGGTCCGGTGAAACAGGCTGGGGTGAAACGTCTGCTGGTGGTCGGCGGTGCCGGCTCGCTGTTGCTGCCGGACGGCACCCGCGTGATCGACAGCGCCGGTTTCCCGGCCGAGTACAAGGCTGAGGCCAGCGCCGGTGCGGCGTTCCTTGAGGCCTTGCGTCAGGAAAAGGAACTGGACTGGACGTTCCTGTCGCCGTCGGCGCTGTTCTTCGAAGGCGAGCGCACCGGTAAATTCCGCGTGGGCAAGGATGACTTGCTGGTGAGTGCTGACGGTCAGAGCTCGATCACCTTTGCCGATTACGCGATTGCGCTGATCGACGAAGTGGAAACGCCGAAGCACTCGCGTCAGCGGTTTACGGTCGGTTACTGACCGTATGATCGTTCCCACGTCGAGGCGTCGAACCGTCCGCGTGGGAATGCCTCACTGGACGCTCCGCGTCCGCTTCGGCATGGGACGCGGAGCGTCCCGGGCTGCATTCCCACGCGGAGCGTGGGAACGATCAAAGAAGGGGTGCGTGGAAACGATCATCAAGTGAGGGCGGGCTCAGCGGGTATGAGCCTGTTCCACCAACCACCCCATCAATTCCTGCAACTTCGCCGAAGGCTCCGACGCCGGCGCGACGATGTAATAGCCCAATCCCGTCTTCACCTTCAGATCGAACGGCATCACCAGTCGCCCGGCGTTCAAGTCGTCGCCGATCAGTGACCAGTCGCCGATCGCCACCCCTGTCCCGTGGGACGCCATCGACATCGCCTGATCGAGCGTTTCGAAATGCTGACCGCTGGCGATATTGCTCAAGTGCAGTTCGGCGGCTTCAAGCCAGAGTGTCCAGTCGTCATCGGTGTGAGTCGGGTGCAGCAGCAGATGCTGTTGCAGATCTGCCGGTGTGTGCAGGGCCGGCCCGCCGTTGAGCAGCGTCGGTGAGCAGACTGGCGTCAGTTGTTCATCGAACAGATGCAGGGTCGCAGGAGAGTCGTGTGGCGCGGTGCCGTAGATCACCGCCGCGTCGAACTGCTCGCGATGAAAATCCACCCCGTGTTGCAGCGACGCCGTGAGTTTCACCGGCACGTCCGGACGCTCGCGCTGCCATTGCAGCAGGCGCGGCAACAGCCAGCGCATCACGCAGCTCGGCGCCTTGAGCTGCAGGGTCTCGCGTTTGGCGCCGATCTGCTCCACCGAATCGCCGATCAGGCTGAACACCTGCTGCACCCGTGGCAGCCATTCGCGACCTTCGGCCGTCAGCTCCAGGCCCCGGGCCAGGCGAATGAACAGCTCATAACCCAGATGTTCCTCCAGCCCGGCGATCTGCCGGCTCACCGCACCCTGGGTGATGTGCAACTGCTCGGCGGCCCGGGTGAAGTTGCAGCACTGCGCGGTAATCAGAAACGTGTGCAGGGCGGGCAGGGGAGGCAGTCGTTTCATGTGGATCCAAGGTATGACGTGAGGACATGGCTAGTATGAGCTTTTATCGATTGTTGCGGCTACGGGTCGCCCGTTTCAATGAGGCCAATCACCGGTTCCTTTAAAGCCCGGTGCCTCAACGAACAAGAAGGGCAAAGACATGGCGACGTGTGGCGAAGTACTGGTCAAGTTACTCGAAGATTATGGGGTCGAGCAGGTGTTCGGCATTCCCGGGGTGCATACCGTGGAGCTGTATCGCGGGCTGGCCCGTTCGAGCATCAACCACGTCACCCCGCGCCACGAGCAGGGCGCCGGCTTCATGGCCGACGGCTACGCCCGCACCAGTGGCAAACCGGGTGTGTGCTTCATCATCACAGGTCCAGGCATGACCAACATCACCACCGCCATGGGCCAGGCTTACGCTGATTCGATCCCGATGCTGGTGATTTCCAGCGTGCAGTCACGCAGCCAACTGGGCGGCGGACGCGGCAAGCTGCACGAACTGCCGAACCAGAGCGCACTGGTCGGCGGCGTGGCGGCGTTCTCCCACACGCTGATGTCGGCGTCCGAATTGCCGGGCGTATTGGCCCGTGCTTTCGCGCTGTTCCAGGCCGGGCGTCCGCGTCCGGTGCACATCGAAATTCCGCTGGATGTGCTGGTCGAAGAAGCCGACGAACTGCTGACCAGCGTGCCGGTCAACATCGACCGCGCCGGTGCTGCGCCGGCCGCCGTGAGCCGCATGACTGAACTGCTGGCCGGCGCCCAGCGTCCGCTGATTCTCGCCGGCGGCGGCGCCATCGACGCAGCTGCCGAGCTCACCGAACTGGCCGAGCTGCTCGATGCACCGGTGGCCCTTACCATCAACGCCAAAGGTATGTTGCCGTCCAGCCATCCGCTGTTGATCGGTTCGACCCAGAGCCTGGTGGCGACCCGCGCCCTGGTGGCCGATGCCGACGTGGTCCTGGCGATCGGCACCGAACTGGCGGAAACCGACTACGACGTCACCTTCGCCGGCGGCTTCGAAATCCCCGGCAAGCTGCTGCGCGTCGACATCGATCCGGACCAGGCCGTGCGCAATTACCCGCCGCACGTGGCGCTGGTGGCCGACTCGCGCAACGCGGCGCAAGCGCTGCTCAGTGCGCTGTCGCACAAACCGCTGGCCGAGCGCCGCAACGACTGGGGTCAGGTACGCGCCGCGCGTCTGCGTGAAGACCTGGCCGCAACCTGGGACGCGCCGACTTTGGCCCAGACCCGTTTCCTCGAAACCGTGCTGCACGAATTGCCGAACGCGGTGTTCGTCGGCGACTCCACGCAACCGGTGTACACCGGCAACCTGACCTTCAACCCGGAGCGTCCGCGCCGCTGGTTCAACTCGTCCACCGGTTACGGCACCCTCGGTTACGCCTTGCCGGCGGCGATTGGCGCATGGCTCGGCGGCTCTCTGGAACATGGCGCGCGTCCGCCGGTGGTGTGCCTGATCGGCGATGGCGGTCTGCAATTCACCCTGCCGGAACTGGCCAGCGCCGTGGAAGCGCGCACCCCGGTGATCATCCTGCTGTGGAATAACCAGGGTTACGAAGAGATCAAGAAATACATGGTCAACCGCGCCATCGAGCCGGTGGGCGTCGACATTTACACCCCGGACTTCATCGGGGTAGCCAAAGCCCTGGGTTGCGCGGCGCAATCGATCAGCTCCGCCGAACACCTGCGCGGTGCACTGCGCGCCGCCACCGATCGTCAGGGCCCGACCCTGATCGAAATCGACCAGACCCAATGGATGAAGGCGGTGGCCCAATGATGAATTTCCCGACCACACTCGACGGCCTGTACATCAACGGCCAATGGTCCGCCGGGCGCGAACACCTGCGCGTGATCAACCCGGCCACCGAAGCACTGCTGACCACGGTCAACGGCGGTGACGAAAGCGCTGTCAATCAAGCGGTAACGGCGGCGACCGAAGCCTTCAAGGGCTGGTCGAAAACCACCGGTGCCGAGCGCGGCGCGATCCTGCGCAACATCGCCAATGGCGTGCGCAACGGTCGCGAACATCTGATGAAGTTGCAGTCGAGCAACAACGGCAAACCGCAGTTCGAAGCGGGCATCGATGTCGATGACGTGATCGCCACCTTCGAATACTACGCCGAACTCGCCGAAGGCCTCGATGCGAAACAGGACAGCAACGTGCCGCTGCCCAGCGACGACTTCAGCGCACGTCTGCGCCGCGAGCCGTGCGGTGTGGTCGGGCTGATCGTGCCGTGGAATTTCCCGATGGTCACCACCGCGTGGAAACTCGCCCCGGCCCTGGCCGCCGGTTGCTGCGTGGTGCTCAAACCGTCTGAAGTCACGCCGCTGCCGGAGCTGGAGCTGGCGACCATCATCGCCGAATCCGGTTTGCCCAAAGGCGTGTTCAACCTGGTGTGCGGCACCGGTCTGGCAGTCGGCGCGCCGCTGTCGGCGGACCCGCGCATCGCCAAGGTTTCCTTCACCGGCAGCAACGCCGTGGGTGTGCAAGTGATGCAGCGCGCCGCTGAAACCGTGAAGGGTGTGAGCCTGGAACTGGGCGGCAAGTCCTCGCTGCTGATTCTGGAAGATGCCGACCTGGATCTGGCGGTGGAGCTGGCTTGCGGTGGCGGCTTCTTCAATGCCGGGCAGATGTGCTCGGCCACCAGCCGGGTGCTGGTCGCCGATGAACTGGCCGATGAGTTCCTGATTCGTCTGAAGGCCCGCGCGGAAAAAATCCGTGTCGCCGATCCGTTCGATCCTGACGTCGAGATGGGCGCACTGGTCAATCAGGCGCAGTACCAGCGTGTGCTCGGTCATATTGACCGTGGCCTCAGCGCCGGGGCCAAGCTGATCTGTGGCGGCAATCGTCCCGCCGATCTGCCGCGCGGCTATTTCTTGCAGCCGACGATCTTCACCGAAGTGCCCCTCGACAGTGCGCTGTGGTGCGAAGAGATTTTCGGCCCGGTGATCTGCGTGCGCAGTTTCGCTTCGGAAGCAGAAGCGATTGCCCTGGCCAACGACAGCCAGTTCGGTCTGGTCGCCAGCGTGGTTACCCGTAATGCCGAGACCGCGGATCGGGTCGCCAACGCCTTGCAGGCGGGGCTGGTGTGGCTCAACGCGCCGCAGGTGATCTTCCCGCAGACGGCGTGGGGTGGCTACAAACAGAGCAGCATCGGCCGCGAGTTGGGGCCGTGGGGCCTGGCGGCATTTCAGGAAATCAAGCACGTGATCCGCGCGCTCTGAATGCCCGAAAAAGGTCAGCGCATGCTTCGCAACGAGGCATGCGCCGGCGTCATGGCTCCAATGAGTTTTTATCGATAGTCAGGTGTTTTGCACGACCTCAGGATGAACCCGCAGACCACGCTCAAGCCCTTTGAAACCGGGCGCTTGAGCAATATCGGTCAAGCAGATGCAAGGGTTGCGATCAATCTCATACTTACAAGAATAATGGGAGTCCCAAATGGGCGAGCACGATCTGAACAGGCGTCAATTCATCAAAACCGTCGGCGTGGCTTCGGTGGCTGCGGCGGCCATGAGCATGCCCTTCATCCGGGCCAGTGCCAGCGACACCCGCTTTGCCGGCAAGACCCTGCGCCTGTTGACCTGGTCCGATGACACGGGCCTGGCTGCACTGCGCAACATCGCTGCAACGTTCGAAGCCAAGACCGGCGCCAAAGTGATTGCCGACCGCACCGGCAGCACCTCGGAAATGGTCGCCAAACTCAAGGCCGGCGGTGACCGTCCGCAGTACGACATCATCACTCTGGCTGGCGTTGGCGCCGAAGGTCTGGCCGCTGCCGGACTGCTGGAAAAACCCGATCTCAACCGCATTCCCAACCTGGTCGACGTCCCGGAAAAATACCGCACCGGCGCCAACGGTCACGGCATCGGCTACCTGCTGTGGTGCAACAGTCTGGTCTATAGCACGCGCACCCAGAGCACCGCGCCGGACAGCTACGCGGCACTGTGGGACGCCGATCTGGCGCCGAACATTTTCCTGCCGCCGCCGAACTGGACCGAAGCGATGGACCTGATCATCATCGCCGCGAAACTGGCCGGTGGTGACGAGCACAACATCGAACCGGGCTTCAAGAAACTCGCCGAGCTGAAAGACCGCGTAGTGACCCTGGGCGAAAACCCCAACCAGATCGCCGAGCTGTTTCGCACCGGTTCCCTGGACATGGGTGGCCTCTACGCCCCGGCTTTTTTCCCCAAACAGATCCGCGACCCGAACTACGGCCTGGGCGCCACGTTCGGCATGAAGGAAGGTTTCTACACCGACCTGATGCTCTCGGTAATGCCGAAGAACCGTCCGGGCGAAACCGACCTGGCCTACGCCTTCATCGATCACTCCCTCGACCCGCTGGTGCAGGGCAAGATGGCCGAAGACATCTTCAACGGCCCGGTCAACGCCAAGGCGATCATCTCCGCCGAAGCGCGCAAGAGCCCTTTCATCCTCACGCCGGAGCAGATCGCGGAGAAGGCGATCATGCACGACAACGCCTTCCTGGCGACCGTGCATGACCAGTGGATTCGTCGCTACACGGAAATTTTTTCTTCCTGACGCCGACCTTCCGGGGCCCCGCATGATCGGGGTGCCCGGGAGATTCGTTTTCCATTGACGAGATCATTGCTATGGAACATCAATCCCTGACCCAACCGGTCGGCACGGGTGACGTGCGCCCGGCGCGCGGTGTTTCGCCGACGGCGCGGGCGTGGTTTTTCCTCACGCCGTCGATGCTGTTTCTCGGCGTGCTGATTGCCGCCAGCCTGCTGGTGCTGCGCATGAGCGTCGGCACCAAGGGTGCGGAGTGGTCCGGTTTCAGCCTGGCCAGTTACGCGCAGTTGCTCGAACCCTACTACCTCAAATCGTTGCTGCTGACCTTGCGTCTGGCGCTGATCAGCGCGGTGATCGCCGTGGTGCTGGCGATCCCGGTGGCGTACACCATGTCGCGCCTGACCTCGCCATTCGTGCGGCGGATTTTTCTGGCGGCGGTGCTGTTGCCGTTGCTGGTCAACCTGCTGCTGCAAAGCTATGGCTGGCTGGTGATCCTCGGCCCCGGCGGCATGCTCAACCAGACCCTGATGGGCCTGGGTCTGATCAAGCGCCCGATCATGTTGCTGTACAACCAGAACGGCGTGTTGATGGGCCTGGTGCAGACCGCGTTTCCGCTCGCCGTGCTGCCGATTGCCAGCGCCATGCGCGGTGTCGCCCGCAGTTACGAAGAAGCTGCCGCGACCCTCGGTGCCAGTCGTTTTCAGGTGTTCCGTCAGGTGGTGCTGCCGATGAGCCTGCCGGGAATCATCACCGGCGCGACCCTGGTGTTCGCCTACAACGCCAGCAGCTTCGTGGTGCCGTTGCTGCTCGGCGGTCGGCGCGTGCCGATGCTCGCGGTGATGGTGCATGACCAGATCGCACCACTGATGAACTGGCCCGCCGCATCCGCCGCCGGGGTGGTGCTGATCGTCACCACGCTCGCCATCATGACCTTGTCCGAATACATCACCGGCCGCCGTCGCCGTCTGCTGGAGGCTTCGCAATGAGTGCGCTGATCAAGAAGCGTCAGTCGCTGTTGCCGGGCGACACCGGCAAGTTCGCCGGCATTCTGTCCGGGATCATTTTGTTCCTGGCCGTGTTGCCGATTCTGACCATGATCGTGATGTCGTTCAGCGGCGCGTCGAACCTCGATTTCCCGCCGAGCAGCTACAGCCTGCAGTGGTACAAGGCGGCGTGGCACACCTTCGTCTCGCCGGACGCCAGCGATGTGTTGAGCCTCGGCCAGGCCATGGGCACCAGCTTGCTGGTGTCGTGCCTGACGATGATTTTCGCCACGCTGATCGCGGTGCCGGCGGCCTATGCGCTGACCCGCTGCGAGTTCCGTGGCAAGGGCGTGGCGCTGCAATTGATGTCGCTGCCGCTGGTGTTCCCGATGGTGGTGCTGGGGCTGGCCTTGCTGCTGGTGTTCGACAGCCTGCCGTTCCACATGACCACCTCGCGGCTGGTGATCGCCCACGTGATTCTGGCGCTGCCGTTTGTGGTGAAGAACTGCACGGCGGCCATGCTCTCCATCGGCAGCGAAGTCGAAGAGGCGGCGCAGATGCTCGGCGCTTCGCCGCTGCGGGCCATCGTCGATGTGGTGGTGCCGTTGATGAAGTCGGGGATTCTGGCGGGGATGCTGCTGGCGTTCATCGTCTCGTTCAACGAATTCACCGTGACCTATTTCCTCTACACCATCGACGTCATGACCGTGCCGATCTGGATGTACAGCCGTACCGTGTCATCGCTCGACCCTACCGTGTTCTCGTTTGCCGTGCTGATCGTGCTGATCGACTTCGTCCTGATCTGGGCGCTGGAGAAGCTGGTCGGTGAGGGCGGCGTTTCCTTTTGATTGTGAGGTGCAATATGACTGGACTGATTCTGGAAAACGTCGAGAAACACTACGGCTCGGCCTGCGCGGTAAAAGACGTCAACCTGCATTTGCCCGAAGGCAAACTGGTGTGCTTCCTCGGCCCGTCGGGCTGCGGCAAGACCACGTTGCTGCGGATGATCGCCGGGCTGGAAACCCTCACCGGCGGCGAGATCCGCCTGGACGGCGAGGACATCGGCCACACCCCGGCGCACCTGCGCAACTTCGGCATGGTGTTCCAGTCGCTGGCGCTGTTTCCGCACATGACCGTGGGCGAAAACATCGCCTATCCGCTGAAACTGCGCGGTGTGAGCAAGGCCGATCAACAGGCGCGGGTGGTGGAGTTGCTGGAACTGATCCAGCTGCAGCCGATGATCGATCGCCCGGTGGCCAAGCTCTCCGGTGGTCAGCGTCAGCGAGTGGCGATTGCCCGGGCGATTGCCTCGCACCCGAAAATCCTGTTGCTCGACGAACCGCTGTCGGCGCTGGATGCCAAGTTGCGTGAGTCGATGCAGGTGGAAATCCGTCAGCTGCAACAACGCCTGAACATCACCACAATCATGGTTACCCACGATCAACGCGAGGCCATGACCATGGCCGATATCGTGGTGGTGTTGGGTGAACATCGGGTGCAGCAGGTGGGTACGCCGATTGAAATCTATCGGCACCCGGCCAACGAATTCGTCGCGGACTTTATCGGCTCCGGCAATATCTTCCCGGCCACCGCGCTGGGCGATGGCAAGGTCGTGCTGCCGGGGGGCGATGCCCTGCAAGTGCCGATCTGCAGCAGCATCGTGATCGGGCAGAAAGTGAAAATGCTGATCCGCCCCGAAGACCTGCAACTGTCGGCGCCGCAGGCCACGGCGGGCAATCGCCTGCTGGGCAAGGTGACGTTTGTGCGGGATATCGGCGCGACCATCGAGACTACGGTGGAGTGTTCAGGGGTGACGTTCACGGCGCTGAGCACGCCGTGTCAGGGCTTCGGTCTGGGGATCGGGCATCCTGTTTCGGTGACGTTGCCGAGTGAGGCGTGTCGGGTGCTCGGCGCTTGATACGGACTTGCCCCCTCACCCCAGCCCTCTCCCTGTATGTACCTGAGACATGGTGAACACATGTTCGGAGACATGGTGGACGGTTTTAGATCCTCTTACCTGCCGTAACAATCTGCAAGTTCAAGTCGATTCGGGCGATACGATGTCTACTCCAGTAGACATCGTGGATGCCATCCTCCGCTGTTTCCCTGATCGCTATCGACAGCCCGTAAAACGCTTTTCCGATTGAGTATTCACGGTTCCTCCAGTAGATCTCGCCCTTCACCTGGACCTTTCTGACCACATCTCCGTCGGCATATTCCGGCGCCGTTTGCTGCTCCTGATACTCCCGAGGGCTGCTGCTGTAGCGAGTCGCCGGTACCTGCATATCCAGCGCTTGATGAGGACGTTTCTGGTTGTAGACATCACGCCAGATATCAAACGCCTGTTGTGCGCTGTTGAGGTCCGTGAAGTGCCGACCTTGCAGGACTTCACTCTTCAGGCTGCGGTGGAAACGCTCCAGCTTGCCCTGGGTCTGCGGATGATAAGGCCGGGAGTGACCTACCTTGATGCCCTGACTCATCAGCCAGACTTCCAGCGCGGTATAAACCCCAGTCTGGTCACCCCAGGGCGAACCGTTGTCCATCGTCATGCGCAAAGGCAGGCCGTAACGCCGAAAGACCCGGATTAGATGCTCCTGGACGGTGTCGCGCTGCTCGTTGGCGCACGCGGCGATGCACATCGAAAACCGCGAGTGATCGTCCAGTATCGTCAACGGATGGCAACGCCCCTGACTCAGGCCGAAATGGCCCTTGAAGTCCATCTGCCAAAGATCGTTGGGCGCTTCATGCTCGAACCGGATAAACGGTTTGATCTCGGCAGCCTTTGGATCAACGCGCGAATGACGCTGTAAAACTGCATGCACGGTGCTGACGGAAGGCATCACTAAACCCTTGTCTTCCAGCACGCGTTTGAGCTTGCGAGCGCCCCAAGCCGCGTACTCCTGACTCACGGTCAGAATCTGCTTCTCCACCTCGTCAGCACAACGTTTGGGTGACGTCTTGGGTCGTCGCGACTGATTGCTCAGCCCCTCAGCCCCTGATTTTTCAAACCTGCTGAGCCATTTGTAGGCAGTGCTAGGGCTGATGTTGAATCGACGGCAAAGCTGCCGAACATTGGCCCCTTCTTGCCGAGCCAAAAGCACGAATTCTGTACGAAGCTGCACGGTAGACACCTCTTGCCAAGACACAGGCCATCTCCTTCGTGATGAGCAATGTGTCTATTTAAAAGTGTCCACCATGTCTCCGAACACCTGTCCACCATGTCTCCGGTACATACACTCCCCGAGGGAGAGGGAGCCGACCGAGGTGTCTGGCGCTGTCCGTCGACCTGAGAGATCGAGTCGATTATGGATTCGGTAAAGTAATTTCAGGTCGGTGTATTTCGTGAATATCCCCCAATCGGTTCCCTCTCCCTCCGGGCGGTCCGACGTTTCGGGAGGGCTAGGGTGAGGGGGAGCTTTTGAGTTCACACCGAAAGCCGCAACCGCGCCAGATCCCTCAACGGCGGCGCCCCAAATAACCGGCTGTACTCACGACTAAACTGCGACGGACTTTCATACCCCACCCGATACCCCGCCGCCGACGCTTCCAGCCCCTCAGCCAACATCAAACGCCGCGCCTCTTGCAGGCGCAGCTGCTTCTGATACTGCAACGGGCTCATCGCCGTCATCGCCTTGAAGCGGTGATGCAAGGTCGAGACGCTGAGGTTCACTTCCTTCGCCAGGTCATCAATGCGCAGCGGCTGTTCGAAGTTGCCGTTGAGCCATTTGATCGCCTGGCTGATGCGGTGGCTCTGGCTGTTGGCGATGGCGATTTCGTATAGCCGATGGCCCTGCGGACTGCGCAACAGGCGATAGAGAATCTCCCGGCGGATCAGCGGCGCGAGCATGGCGATGTCTTTCGGCGCGTCGAGCAGACGGGCCAGGCGCAGCACCGCATCGAGCATGGCGCTGTCGATCTTTTCCACATACAAACCGCGCCCGGTCGGCCGGGTCGGCACGCCCATCGGGCCGGCATCGGCGATCAGCGCAGTGATCTCCGCCGGATCGATGTCCAGGCGCACGGCGAGGATCGGTTCCTCCGGCGAGACATTCACCACCCGACCGCTCAACGGCATCGAGACCGACACCACCAGATAATTGAGCGGGTCGTAATTGAAGAACTCATCCGCCAGCCGTACCTCTTTGCGCCCCTGGGCCATGATGCACAGCGCCGGTTGCGCAAGCACCGGGGCGAAGTCATGGGACTGGGTGTGGCGCGACATGAACAGCGAACCGACGGCAGTGGCATAACTGCCATCTTCGGACGTGTTGCGGCGGATGATCGCCGCCAGTTCCGCGCGCTGCTTTTCCATGTCGGCATCGGGTGGCGCTTGAAAACGATCGAATGACGTCACGTGCGGCATCCTCGGCAAAGTCGGTGGGAATGGAGCAGAGCATAAGTTTGTGCAAGCCAGGGCGGTAGACACATCCTGCGAAATGCTTGCCTGATCCTGCATTGGGTTGTTGGCCCATCCAGCCATAGCAGGACGCAGGTGGTCAGAGTTGCCCGAAACCGGTGTGACAGGACGGTGACAGGAATTTACGACCTGTTACAGGTCTGCAAGACAGTCTCGCAGGATTGTGCAACTCGACGGCAGGAATCGACTAACGGCGAACGGGGGGCGGCCCTTAACCTTGAATCCTGTCGCAGCCCGTCCCCGGCTGCCACGCGACTCCCTGGGAGGGTTGAACATGTCCAAGCAGATTCCCGTCAGTCATATGGCCTTCGTTCGAGCGCGTGCCGGACGTTCGGCGGAACTCGGCATGCGCCTGAGCGCCCTGATCGAACCGTCTCGCGCCGCCCCCGGTTGCCTGAGCTTTGCCTTACAGCATTCGCAGTGTGATCCGGATTTGTGGCTGGTTTCCGGTTTCTGGAGCAACCAGCAATCGATGACCGCTTACTTCAGCAGCCCGTCGATGGAAATCTTTGCCGAGCTGGTGCAGGACCTGGTGGTCAACAGCCTGGATTTCCACACGTTCAAGGAAGTCTCGGCTGCACAGGCCGTAGGGCAATGCACTGCGCCGATACACAAACTCGCCGGTTGAATGTTTAATGTCCGGCTTATCTGACTGAGCCAGGACCTGCGATATGGCACGTAAAGAGTTCGAACACTTCGAAGCGGTTTCCGCTGTAGTCCCCGTCGAGTTGGGCGGCAACAAGGGTTATCACGCGGCGATTGCCGTCAAGGCCCTGGTCGACGGCGGCGCACCGCGTTTTCACAAACTGCTGAACGATCAGGTTTTTCCCGGCGCCATCGCCGCCGATGAAGCCGCGATCAACGAACTGGACAAGCTCAAGGGCGTCACCGACGACGCCGAGCTGATCTGGTAAGCGCTTACTTCGTCGCCCCCGGGCGCCACATCTTGAACAACGCCTCCGGCCCCAGCTGGAAATAGTCCGCCGGCCCGCCGCCCCGCAGTATCGGTTCGGCGGCGGCGGTGTCGTAGATCCCGTCCTTCAACAGCCATTTGGCAATGTGCACGGCAACCACTTCGCCGAGCACCAGCCAGCTCGGCACGGTCTCGCCGTCGGCGCGCTGCAACTGAATGATCTGGGTGACCTTGCACTCGAAGGACACCGGGCTTTCGGCCACGCGCGGCACGGCAATCACCTTCGACGCCACCGGCGTCAGCCCCGCCAGTTCGAATTCGTTGACCTCGGGCCCGACCATCGCGCAGCTCTGATTCATCTGCTCGGCCAGCGGGCGGGTGGCGAGATTCCAGACGAATTCGCCGGTCTGCTCGATGTTGTTCAGGCTGTCTTTGCGACCGACGCTGGAGAACCCGATGATCGGCGGAATGTAGTTGAATGCGTTGAAAAAGCTGTAGGGCGCCAGGTTCAGCCGGCCCTCGGCATCCTGCGACGAAATCCAGCCGATGGGACGCGGGCCGACGATGGCGTTGAACGGATCGTGCGGCAGGCCGTGGCCGTTGGCCGGTTCGTAGAAATGGATGTCATCGGGCATGGCGGGTGTTCCTGGAAACGGCTGTCAGAGAGCGGCCATAGTGCAAGGACGGGCGGCTGATTTCCAGCCCTCCAGACATGACTAAGCCCGGCCGAAGCCGGGCTGTGGTGTGTGCATCCTGCCGATCAGCTGATAGCAGCGGCAGTACCGGTTTTATCGAAACCGTCTGCGGCGATAGCGTTGGCAGTGCCGGTCTTGTCGAAACCATCAGCAGCAACGGCTTTGCCGACGTTGGTCTTGTCGAAGCCGTCGGCAGCGTAGGTGCCGGTGTGGCTGGTTTCGATGGCGGCGCTGGCGCCGGAAATGAAGTCGGCGGATTTGGTTTTGTCCGAACCGTCGGCGGCAAAGGTGTTGGCGGCCAGTACGGACAGGGTCAGGGCGAGGATCAGTTTGGTTTTCATGGTCGTTCTCCAGATTCGAAATTTGTTGGCGATGTGTTTCGCATGGGGTTCATGCTACGCCAACTAAATTGATTAAAAAGCGCAAAATAATGCTAAAAACAATCGATTAAATTGATATTAAGGGCGGCGCATTCAATTCGCTTCCGTCGTCGGAGCGAGCGTCGCGCAGTTAATTGATCAGGTAGGGGAAGGATGCGGCAGGGGCATTAACCGGTGATTAATCGCCGTTTTTGGCGTGTGTGACAGATTTTTCATGGATTCCCGACCGGTTTTTCACCCGCGCAACGCCAGTCTGCCCACGGCCATAAAGCCAAAAACCGGCCGTCACACACTGGAGCGTTGCCTGCGATGAACAAACTGCCTCAAATCACCCTGGCCTTCTGGGTCATGAAAATCTGCGCGACGACCCTGGGGGAAACCGCGGGGGATTTGTTGTCGATGACCCTCAATGTCGGTTACGCCATCAGCTCGCTGATCCTGATCAGCGTGTTTGTCCTGACCCTGATCACGCAATTGATGTCCAAGACCTACAAGCCGCTGCTGTACTGGATCGTGATTCTGTCGACCAGCACCGCCGGCACCACCATGTCGGACTTCATGGACCGCACGCTGGAACTGGGTTACGCCACCGGTTCCATGATCCTGATCGCGATCCTGCTGGCGATCTTCGCGGCATGGCGCCTGAGCGGCGACTCGCTCAACGTCACCAAGGTGCAGAGTTTTCGCGGCGAGATGTTCTACTGGATGGCGATTTTGTTCTCCAACACCCTGGGCACCGCGCTCGGCGATTACCTGGCGGACGACTCGGGTCTGGGCTTTGCCGGTGGCGCGCTGTTGATCGGCTCGGCGATTGGCGTAGTCGTGCTGCTCAAGTACTTCACGAAGATTTCGCCGGTGGCGCTGTTCTGGGTGGCGTTCGTGCTGACCCGGCCGTTTGGCGCGACCTTGGGCGACTTGATGACCAAGTCCCATGAGAAGGGTGGGCTGGACTTTGGCACCATCGGTTCGTCGGCGGTGCTGGCGGGGATTCTGCTGGTGATGATCGTCGGGGCGTCGTATGCGCAGAAGCGTTATGGCAAGCCGCAGGTTGCCGAGTCGGCATGAGACCGAGTTGACGTCAATCGCGAGCAGGCTCGCTCCCACATTGGATCGGCGTAAATCTGATCCTGTGGGAGCGAGCCTGCTCGCGATGGGGCCAGAACAGCCACCAGTGCAGTGGCTGAATAAACCCGGTCAGTCAGTGACGATCCGCGAATGTTTCTGCGTGTCTTTCATGGTGATGTACACCAGCAGGGACACCGCGATGCACGCGGTCACGTACCAGTAGTAACCGGTTTCCATGCCGATGCTCTTGAACCACAGCGCGATGTATTCGGCGGTGCCGCCGAAGATCGACACGGTCAGTGCGTACGGCAGGCCGACGCCCAGGGCGCGGATTTCGGTCGGGAACAGTTCGGCCTTCACCACCGCGTTGATCGAGGTGTAGCCGCTGACGATGATCAGCGCCGCCATGATCAGGAAGAACGCGCCCCACCAGGTCTGGATGGTGTGCAGGGTCATCAGGATCGGCACGGTGAAGATCGTCCCGAGCACGCCGAAGGCGATCAGGATCGGCCGACGACCGATTTTATCGGACAGGCCGCCGATGATCGGTTGCAGGCACATGAACAGGAACAGCGTGGCGGCGGAAATGGTGGTGGAGTCGGAGATGCTCATGCCGACGGTGTTCACCAGGTATTTCTGCATGTAGGTGGTGTAGGTGTAGAACGCCAGCGTCCCGCCCATGGTCAGGCCGACCACGGTCAGCAGTTCCTTCGGATGGCGCAGCAAGGTGCGCATCGCGCTTTCCCTGGACTTTTCCTTCTTGGTGAACGACTCGGTTTCTTCCATGCCACGACGCAGGTACAGCGCCACGATTGCGCACAGCGCGCCGATGGCGAACGGAATACGCCAGCCCCACGCGTACAGCTCTTCGGTGGTCAGGAACTGTTGCAGCACGATCAGCACGCCCAGCGCGATGAGCTGGCCGGAAATCAAAGTCACGTACTGGAAGCTGGAGAAGAAGCCGCGACGATCCCTGGTCGCCATCTCCGACAGGTAGGTCGCCGAGGTGCCGTATTCGCCACCGACCGACAGGCCTTGCAGCAGACGGGCGAACACCAGCAGGATCGGCGCGCCGACACCGATGGTTTCATAGCCCGGGCTCAGGGCGATGATCAGCGAGCCGAAGCACATCAGGTAAACCGAGGCCATCAGGGCTTTTTTGCGTCCGACCTTGTCGGCGTACAGGCCCATCAGCCAGCCACCGATCGGGCGCATCAGGAAGCCCACGGCGAAGATCGCGGCGGTGTTGAGCAGTTGGGCGGTGGTGTCGCCTTTGGGGAAGAAGGCTTTGGCGAAGTACAGCGAGAAGGCGGCATAGACGTACCAGTCGTACCACTCGACCATGTTGCCGACGGAACCGCTGAAGATCGACTTGATGCGACTGGCGGTGGTTCGTTCTTTGGCCGGCACGGCAGCCGACCCAAGGGGCAGGGCGTTGGAGTTATCCATTGAAGGATCCTTCGTTTAATTGTTTTTGTGGAGCGCGTTGGAACGCAGCCTGCGAGGGCTATAGCAGGAGCTGTGCCAACGGGGGGAGGGCCGGTTTAGAGGGGCTGGGGAGATGGGTTGAGCGGGATTTTGCCGATGATCCGGAATGAATGAGCGGATTTCCGCTCATTCAGCGTGATCGTTCCCACGCTCTGCGTGGGAATGCAGCCGGGGACGCTCTGCGTCCCAAAGCGGACGCAGAGCGTCCATTGAGGCATTCCCACGCGGAGCGTGGGAACGATCAATCATCAAGCGATCAGTCGGGTACGAACATCTCCCGGGTCAGTCCATGGCGCTGCATCTTTTCATTGAACGTGCGGCGCGGCAGTTGCAGCTCTTCCAGCACGGCTTTCACATCCCCCTTGTGCCGGGTCAAAGCTGCCCGCAAACACTGCGCCTCAAACGCCTCCTGCTGCGCCGCCAGCGACTGGCCGGGATCGATACCCTGCACCGGTTCATCCAGCCCCAACACCTGACGTTCGGCCACGTTCGCCAACTCGCGCACATTACCCGGCCAGTCATGACTCAGCAGGTGACTCAACTGCGCACCACTGAGCGGCGGGAACGTCCGGCCCAACCGCTGGGCGGCGCTCTGGGCGAAGGACTCGAACAACAACGGAATGTCTTCGCGACGATCACGCAGCGGCGGCAGGCGCAATTCGGCGACGTTCAGCCGATACGCCAGGTCTTCACGAAAACGCCCGGCCCGCGCTTCATCCAGCAAATCGGGTTTGGTCGCCGCGACGATCCGCAGGTCCACCCGAATGCTCTGGTTCGACCCCAGCCGCTCCAGTTTCTGTTCCTGCAACACCCGCAGCAGTTTCACCTGCTGGGCCAGCGGCATGCTTTCGATTTCATCGAGAAACAGCGTGCCGCCGTCGGCGTATTCCAGCTTGCCGATGCGCTTGCCCGAGGCCCCGGTGAACGCGCCGCTCTCGTGCCCGAACAACTCGGCTTCGAACAGTTGCTCGGGGATCGCCGCGCAGTTCAGCGCCACGAACGGCTTGTCGGCGCGCGGGCCGAAGTCGTGCAGGCAGCGGGCGACCAGTTCCTTGCCGCTGCCGGTTTCGCCACGGATCAGCACGTTGACCGGCAGCGTCGCCAGGTCCAGCACCTGCCGGCGCAAGGTCTGCAAACCACGGGATACACCGAGCAACGTCGCATCCAGCCTGGCGCGGTTGTCGGCCTGTTCGTGCAGGGCGCGGTTTTCCAGCACCAGCCGACGCTTGTCCAGCGCCCGGCGCAGGCTGCCGAGCAGGGTCTCGGGGCTGAAAGGTTTTTCCAGAAAGTCGTAGGCGCCGTCGCGCATCGCTTCGACCGCCATCGGCACATCGCCGTGGCCGGTGAGCAGAATCACCGGCAAATCGGCATCCCGGCGCTGCACCTCGGCCAGCAGCTCAAGACCGCTCAGCCCGGGCATGCGCACGTCGCTGACAATCACCCCGGCAAAATGCGCGGGCAGCGCCGCCAGGCATTCCTCGGCACGGCTGAACAGCTGCACCTCGAACCCGGACAGGCTCAGCCATTGCTCGACGGCATTGCGAATGCTGCTTTCGTCATCGACCACCATCACCGAATTGAGCATCAGATGTGCGCCTCCAGATCGATCGGCAAGGTCAGGCTGAACACCGCGCCATTATCACCATTCTCGGCGCACAGGCGCCCGCCGGATTCATGGACGATGGCGAACGATACTGCCAGCCCCAGACCCAGCCCGTCACCCACAGGTTTAGTGGTGAAGAACGGATCGAACACCTGACCCAGATGTTCTTCGGCGATGCCGCCGCCGTTGTCGATGACGCTCAGGCGCCACAGTTGCTCGTCGGCTTCCAGACGGATTTCCAGACGTTTGCACGGCTTGCCTTGCATGGCATCAAGGGCGTTGCGCAGCAAATTGATCAGCACTTGTTCGAGGCGGATCGCATCGCCGCGCACCCACGCCGGGCGGGTCAGGTGCAGCACCAGACTGACCTGTTCATCGCGCAGACGCGCATCGAGCAATTGCAGGGCCTGATCGACCACTGTCGCCAGGTCCAGCCGTTCGCGCAAGCCGCTGGGGCTCTTGCGGGCGAAGGTTTTCAGGTGGCCGGTGAGGGCGGCCATGCGCGTGAGCATTTCATCCACCGGTTTGAGCGCCTTGTAGGCGTCATCAACCCGGCCATGATCGAGCAGCAGACGCAGGGTCGCCAGTTGCATGCGCTGGGCGGTCAACGGCTGATTGATTTCGTGGGCCAGCGCGGCGGACATCTGCCCCAGTGCCGCCAGTTTCGCTGATTGCACCAGACCGTCCTGCGCCGTGCGCAAATCCCGGGTGCGTTCCTCGACCAGTTGCTCAAGCTCTTCGCGGCTGCGCTGGCGCATCTTCGCCAGACGCCAGCGCTGGTTGAGGAACAGCAACAGGAACACCAGCGCCAGCCACACTCCGGCGGCGGCGAGCCCGGCATTGCGCTGGTCTTCAAAGGACAGTTGCGGGCGGCGCAGCAGATGCAGGGTCCAGCCTTCGGCGGTCAGCGGGAGCGATTCCCACAGGTAATCCGCCGTGCCTTGCGGGCCTTCGACGCGGCGCAGATCACTGTTGTTATCGAAGCTGCGCAGCGCCAGATGTGTCAGCGGCACCAGCGACTGTTTGTCGTATTGGCGGGTAGTCTTGATCTCGCGGTAATCGGCCGGGCTCAGCGGGTGCAGCAGGCGATAGCGCCAGCCGGGCTGGTTGGCGATGAAGATGATCCCGCGCGCATCGCTGACCAGCAGGGTGTCACTGCCCTGGCTCCATTCGCGTTCGAGTTCGGGGAATTCGAGCTTGACCACCATCGCCCCAAGGAACTCGCCGTTGTCGCCGAGCACCGCGCTGGACAGGAAATAACCGGGAATCCCGCTGGTCACGCCGACCGCGTAGAAACGCCCGGTGCCCTGGGTGCGGGTCTGACTGAAATAGGGGCGAAAGCCGTAGTTGTGACCGACGTAACTGCTGGGCAGACGCCAGTTGCTGGCGGCCACCGCGAGGCCGGTGCGGTCGAGCAGTTCAAGGGTCGAGGATTGGGCGGCGCCGTTGATCTTTTCCAGCTTCAGGTTGAGCGCTGCCTGCTGTTCGGCGCTCACGGGACCGGCCAGCGCCGCACGCAGCTGCGGGTCCAGTGCAAGCACGGCGGGCAGGGCGCGATAGCGGTCGATCAGGGTGTGCAGCGAGTTGGCATACAGCGCCAATTGCTGATTGGCCCGAGCCGCGTCTTCTTCAAGCGCCTGACGCTCGGCGTGGCGGATCGCGAGCGTCGCGGCGAGCGCGGCACCGGCGATGATCAGCAGGGTGTACAGCATCAGACGCAATGGGCGGGAAGTCGTGAGCATAGGGGTATCAGGCGCTGGACGGGCGAGCACGATAGCACGCACATGTACTGCTTGAGGTGCCGGGCGTGGCGACACGCGATCATGCAGCCCTGATCAGGTTCTGAGTCCGTCTCAGTTGCGCGATAGTGTGTCCCGTGGCGTCCGCCAGACTGGCCATCGAGTCTCCGGGAGCGCTGCCGAACACCTTATTCAGCGGTCGGTAAGTATGGATCGACTCGCGATTGGCGTTTGCGAAATGGTTCTGAAGCTCGCCGAGCGAGGCATTCAACACATTGACCATTCCGTCGATGTTAGCGTCCGCGTTGGCTTTTTTCTCCGGACTCAGTGGCTCTCCCGCCCCGGCGACTTCATGGAGTATCTCGAAAGTGCCCGCGATCGTGCTTAGAGCGGCACTGATCTCACTGGCAAAAGGTGTTTTGGTAATTTTCATGACAACGCTGGCAACGACAGGCCCCACTTCCTTGCCGCCCCGGAGCCAGCCTTTTCTGTTCATGGCAATCATGCCCTGGACGATGGCTCGGAACTTGTTCAGGACGTAAGAACCGTAGTTCATGGTCTTGTACTCGCCTTTTTTCACGATCCGGGCCGAGCTCAGCTTACTCGACTTGAATTTGACCGAGGCGCTCAGGCCCATCCTTTCCGAGACAAAGTCCAATCCCATGCTTACCGATTTTTTGACGACGAATCCCAGGAAAATGCCCAGCGCTACGCCGACCGGTCCGGCGACACTGCCCATTACCGCGCCGACAGCACCCAGGCCGATACCCGCCCCATAGCTGAGTGTCTGATTACCGAGATGCGTGGCTGTACGAATAGCGGCAGACTTGCCATGCGCTTGCGCAGACTGGTGGTTGAGAATCTGTTGTTCGGCTTCCTGAGCCCTGCGTGTCGTGAGCTCGAGGATCTTTTTATGTCGGTCGACCGCCCGTGACAACGTCATATTGGCTTGATATTGGGCCTGTTTCGCCGCACTCGCAGCCTTTCTGGTATCGCGTTGTTCAGACGTTTCGATAGCCGGGAAGCTGAGCCAGGTCTGTCCGTCGGCATCGACACGGGCTATGGGGTTGTTACCTACGAACGCATACATATTCAATCCATCCACCGCATAGGCCGGATCGGCGCTGATCCAGCGTCCCAGCCACGGTGCGTAGTACCGGGCGCCGTAGTAGTACAGGCTGGTGGCATCCATTTCCTTGCCTGAATAACGTACGGTTTTGTAACCGACCTCGATGGCGGAACGCTTGGTATAGAACGCTGTTACTCCGAACGGCCGATAGCCTTCCTCGCTGATCAACTGCGCCTGAGCATCCAGCTCCTTGACCGCCGACCCCAAGTGATCGGCCAAGGTGAATCGCAGCTGATCAGCGCCGATGTTCGCCGGATCTTTCTCCCAGTGCAGGCAGCGTGCGCCGCCTGGGCCGATGTCGAGGATGATGACGTGCAGTTCTTCGCCATTGTCTTTGGTGCGGATTTCCAGTTCCGGCAGATAGCGCACTTCGTGGAAGTGGCTGACTTTCGTAGTGTGGGTCTCGTGGCGTTTGTAGATCCGTTTGCCCAGGCTGTAACCGTAACACTCTTCGTCGTTGGCGCTGCTGCCGTTGCGGTCGACCAGGGTGACTTTTTCCAGTTCACCGTGAAGGTTCCACTGCATGGGCTGGCCGGGTTGCAGGGTCAGCAGATTGCCGGCCGGGTCGAACAGCTTGGCGAATTCAGGTGGTGGATCACCGGGTTTCCAGCGCACGCCATGGTTGCTGGCGGGATCGATGCTCGTCTCGAAGGTATGGTTGGCACCGTCGCGCACATGGGTGGTCTTGACGAGATTGTCGCCAGGACCGTAATCGTAGGTTTCGATGAAATTGCGCCGGTCGTTGGGATCAGTCGGTTGTGGCCGGCCGGGGTTGTCCTTCGGTGGAGCATCGCTGTAACCGGTGGCGCGGATCAGTCGGTACAGCGAGTCGTAGCTGAATTCACGATGGCCATCGACCAACTGGTTGCGAAAAAACGTCGGGATGTAGGCGTGATCGAGAATGCGGGTGATGTTGCCCACCGCGTCGTATTCGTACTCGTAATCCTGAAGTTTTTCCCCAGACGACTTTTTCGCGTAATGGCGATGCAGGCGGCCATCGGCGGCGCGGTAGTTCCAGCGGCTGATGACGCCATTGCCGGCGTGTTGCTCGGTGATCTGTCCGTCGGCGTTGTATTGAGCACTGTTCAACACGGTGTGCCAGTTGAGCTGGCCGTTGGTCTGGAGCCGGGTGTGTATGAGCTGCCCGGCAACGTCATAAGTCGGTTGCTGCTTGTGGCCAGCGGCGTCGATCGTCTCCAGTACCGTGTTCAGCGGGCTGAAAGTGCGTCGGCTGACAAAGGCTTTGTCATCGTGAAAGGTGCGGGTTTCTCGCAGTGCCGGGCCGGTCAGTGCGTAGCTGTGAAACTTCAGCGAGCCCGACGCGTCTTCCAGCTCGATCATCTGTCCGCGCAGGTTGTGACCGGCATCCTCGGTGGCATCGGCGTAAGTCATCTTTTCTACGCCGGCCATCGCGTTTACATCGCGCCTCACCGCCCGCAATTGATCATCGTATGTTGTACGCCAGTGATTGCCTCGCGCATCCCAGCGCTGCTGTTCCTCTCCGGCAAGCCCTGGCAAGATCACACCAAGACCGGCATCGACGCTGTCGATCTTGAGAGGCTGATCACTCAAGCCGAATACATTCACGAGGTTGGGCACGGACAGCCGCGGGTCCTGCTGTTCGACCAGTCGCCCGGCGATGTCGTGGCGCAGGCGGGTGACGAGCGCTTCCACGGGGACGTCGGCGACCGTGCGCAGATAGGCGACCTGGCGCACGGGCAGGCCTCGTCCGTCATTCACGGTGAGCGAAGGGGTGTTTCGGTGGATTGAGCTATCTGCCGCCATTGTTCCACCAGTGGACTACTTTGTTGCTTGGAGCGCGATGGGATAAATTTATGCTCGCATACTGGCGGTACCGTTTGACGGTAGTGCGGGTTTCGTGAAGGCTGTTCAGTGCCTTTTCCCGATATTTTTTTATATCGGATCGACTGACCGCTCTGCTATCGGTTGCCCCCACTTTGCTGAGACCGATATCAATCAAGTAATCCAGATCGTTCGCATAAAATTGCCCGACGCCCATTTCGTTAAATATGGCCTCGGCGATGTCTGCCGCTTGAACAATCGATTTTTCGAGGTTGTCGAGTAACGAGTCATAGGCATCCAACTCTATCGCGGTCAATTGCTGTTCGGCCTTGGTTGCGTCCTTGGCTACGCGCATGAGTTCGAAAATTTCTGATACCCCAGGCAATATCGCACCGCCTCCGGAGTCTCGAACGATGCTGAACAAAGTCCTGATATTCTCCGACCGTTCTTCCCACGTTCCCGGATTGACTGTGAATCTATCAAGTGGTCCGGGAGACGTTCCGCTGCTTTGATCCCGGATAGAGCCAGGTTCCAGATTCGCATGCCTTGGCAAAATCGGTGCGTTCATCTTGAGTGGGGCCATTATTTTTTCGTAAGCCCCGACGGCGCTGTCAGCCGTGAAGTTTCCCAATGACAGCCCTTGCAGTTCGCCAGGAATTGTACTTTCTTTGAACGCATGACCGGTTACTGCCCAGGCAGAGAAGAAACCAACGGTAGCCCGGCCAGCGAGAGAAATGAAGTTTTTGAGTACCTTCAATCGAAACTTTGCCGGCGAAGTCAGATCGCCAAACTGTTGGTTTACCTCGTCCAGGTTCTGTTGCGCAGTGGATAAATAAGCTACTTGGTCATTGATCATCTGACGTTGCTCTGAGGGTTTTCTTTGGGTGCCACCGTTATCGAAATAAGTGATCGGATTGTTCCCGACAAACGCATACCGGTTCAGCCCGTCGTTATCTCCCGCAGGATCGCTGCTGATCCAGCGACACAACCACGGCGCGTAATACCGTGCTCCATAGTCGTACAGACCGGCGATATTCATTTCCTTGCCCGAGTAGCGGATGAACTTGTAATCCACCTCAATCTGCGAACGTGCCGCCAGCGTAGCCGTAGCACCGTAGGGGGTGTAGGTCTCCTTGCTGATCATCTGCGCTGAATCATCCAGCTCCATCACAGACGAGTTCAATGGGTCTGTCAGGGAGTAGCGCAGCTGATTGTTGGTGATGCCCACCGGCTGTTTGTCCACCCAGTGCAGACACGTAACGTGTCCGACGCCGGTCGCAACGGTGATGAGATGCAGGAGTTCGCCGTTTTCCTTGCTGCGGACCTGCAGGTTCTGCAAGTAGCGAACGTCCACGAAGTGGCTGACTGTGCCGCTGTAGGTTTCCAGCCGTTTGTGCACGCACACGCCCTGGCTGTATCGATATTGCTCGGTGTCTGGCGGTCCGCTGGCGTGTTCGACCAGGGTTACCGATTGCACCTGATTGCGGCTGTTCCACTGGATTGGCTGGCCCCGCTGCAGGGCTTTCAGGTTGCCGGCGGAATCGAACTCGACGTCGAAGTCCGGAATCCGATCGCCTTCTTTCCATCGCACCGCGCGATTGCTGCCAGGGTCGACGAACATCTGGCGATGGTAGGTTTTGCCGTCGCGGACATGGGTCACGCAGGTCAGGTTTCCGCCTTTGTCCACGTCATAGGTCTGGACATAATTGCGCCGGTCATTGGGATCTGTTGGCTGCGGCAGGCCCGGATTGTCCCTGGGCGGCGCATCGTCATGGCCGGTGGCACGGATCAGACGTGACAGGGAGTCATAATCGAACTCGCTAACGCCGTCGACCCGCTGGTTGCGGAAGTAGGTCGGTGTGTAGGTGTGGTCACGAATGACGGTGATGTTGCCAATCCGGTCGTGACGGTACTCGTCATCCTTGAGAGTCTGCCCCGAAGCTTTTTGCGCGTAGTGCCGACATAGCCGTCCGTTGGCATCGTTGTAAATCCAGTGGCTGGTGACGCCGTTTGCGCTTTGTTGCTCGATGACCTTGCCTTCGGCGTTGTATTGCATGTCATTCAATATGGGCTGCCAGGCTTGCCCGCTGATTTGCAGTTGCACTTTGGTGAGCTGTCCGGCCGCATCGTATGTCGATTGTTGCCGGTGACCACCTGCATCGATGCTCTCGAGCAATGCACCGAGCGGGCTGAACAGCAGCCCGCTGGTGAACGTCCGGGCATCCTCGAAGGTGCGGGTTTCGCTCAATAGCTGGCCGGTCAGTGCGTAGCTTCTGAATTCGACCGTGCCGGCCGGATCTTTCTGCTCGATCAAGTTTCCGCGCAGGTTGTATCGGGGATCGGCAGTCGCGGCGGCATAGCTGTTTTTTTCGATATCCGCTGCGCCATTCTCTTCAAGACTGACCAGACGCAGCTGTGGATCATGACTCATGCGTCGATGATTGCCACGGGCGTCCCAGGTCTGCCGGGGTTCCCCGGCCAGTCCCGGCAGCGTGATGTTCACACCGGCATCGACGTTGATCGTGTTCAACGCCTGCCCGTTCAGTGCAAACACGGTCCGGGTATTGGGCGTGGGCAGGCGCGGGTCGCGTTGCGCCACCGCGCGGCCGGCCACGTCATGCTGTTGGCGGGTGACAAGCGCCTGAACGGGGCCGTCCGCGACCTTGCGCAGGTATTCGACCTGTCTGATGACCTCGCCGCGCGGGCCGATGACAGCCACCGACGGTGTGTTCCGGTGCACGCTGGCGTTCATGGCTTGACCTTCTTCGCCGGTTTGGCAGGCTTCGCAGGCTTCGCAGGCTTCGCAGGCTTGGCCGGTGGCGGTTCTTCCGTGTCGTTGAAGTCATAGCTGAGCGTGAACCACGGGTGCAGGATGTCGAACGCCAGATGGCCCAGCGCATTGATCGTCTGGATCGGCCGGCCCAAGGCGTCGTAGAACATCCGGTCGTGGTAACCGTGCTCGCGCATTGAGCTGTCATTGATGTAGCTATGGGTATCGAGGAAATAGGCGCGATAGACGCGGATGGTTTCGCCTTTGTGGTTGTATTCCACCCGCCCGCTGACTCGCCAGCGCGGATCGGCCGGTGCCGTGCGCGGCTGGCCACGGTCCAGCGCAAGGCTCTTTCCGGGCGTGGCCACAAACGCATCGCCCGGCGGGACGAGTTGTTTGCTTTGCAGCGGGCGGCCGAAGCCGTCGATGTAAGCGATGACCATCTGAATCAATTGCAGCAGATCGGTGTGGTAACGGTCGGCAACCAGGCTGAGGCTGTGTACCGGCTGCCGTGGGCCCGTGCGGATGATTCCGAGCAGGGTCTGTTCGCTGGCCGTGCGTTGTTTTCGCTGGTTCAGCCAGCGCAGGGCCGAGGCGCGGATATGTCCATCGGGCAGAATCAGCCCCTTGGCGATCCATTCCTTTCTTTTGCGCGGCAGCGTTCCGGGCGGCAGCACTGGCATCCAGCTGAACAGGTCGGTGCGCACCACGCTAGCAGCGCACTTCAGCACTTCCTCAGGGTTGGCAAGCGCATATTCGACACTCAGATTCTTCTGTTCGGGGTACTCGGCCAGTGGCTTGAAGCCGGCCGGTTTGCCGTCTTCGGTGCCATGAAAACTGTGCACCATGGGCTGGCCACCCGGCTCATAAAGCACTTCCTGGATGTTGCCGTTGGCGTCCGTGATGCTCAGGGGCAGGAGCGTGTGAGGGTCATGAACGATCGTCGTCGTGCAGCCATCCGGGAGGGTAATGGCAATGGTGAAGAGGTGATTGTCGTCCCAGGTGATGTGCGTCTCGCCATGGCTGGCGGTTTGTTGCACAGCGGTGATGTGGTAGAAACCCGTGGCATCGGTGTAAGTGAAGAATCCGCTTTCGGCCGACCACAGGTTTTTCAGTTTGTCCTCTTCCGAATCTTCTGGGAAAAACAGATTCATCGGCTCATAGCCGATCTTGCGCAGCTCATCCCGAATGACAATCGGGGTATCGGCGTAGGCCTCCAGCGCCTTCTTGTCGAACACGGCCTGTTTCGTCGGTCCTGCCAACGGTGGGTAAAGCATCTCGCCGGCGGCCTTCAGATAGGAATGTTGCGACAGCGAGGTCAGTTCGCGTTCGGCTTTCCACTTGGCGCTGTCTTTATGCCGATCGAAATTTTCGAAACTGATGTCCGCTGCGCGCAAACCGTCCGGCAGATCGCCTTTGGGCAGCTTCATCGCATTACCGCGCTGGCGGCTGGGCAAGCCGAGCAGCCAGTGGCCGTCAGTGATCAGGTTGATGTATTCGGCAAGTGTCTCTGTCAGATAAAAAAATTCCTGTTGCTCATCATGGCTGTCCATCCAGGCGAGCTGTTGATCCTCCTGCTCGAAGGGCGGAGGGTCATTTTTCGTGCGGCGGCGTGCACAGGCCACTGTGAAACCGTGAGTCAGTCGACCGTACTTGTCCCATGCCATGTTGACCACGTGCTGGCAGGTCGGGTCGTTCATGACGCGTTCGTATTGATGGCTGCGGGTTTCCTGCTCGAGCACCTGCAGGCAGGCCGGTTTGCCCACGATTTGCCGAACCCGGTAGCGACACTCGGTCAGGGAAAACAATCGGACGGGCGGGGAGTCATCAGCCTGGGACACTTCGCTGCGCAGCAGTTGTCCGCTGAGGGCACGAGCGATTTCATTTTCTTCGACGGGGTAGGGCTTGCGAATTACGTCAGTGCCTTTTACCGCGTTTAAACGCGAATACACGGTGGCACCCAAGGGGGTGGCCTCTGTATCCAGCTCACAGATGTTCCTGAGTATCGGGTTGATGCATTGGCCGGTATGAAACCAGTGCGTCACGCGCGTCGGCGCCGTATGGCCACTTTCGGCCTTGCCCGGTTCGAGTTCGCTGTCGATCTGACAGACCCGGCCGAAGCCGCGAAACTCGCGTTCGATACCGTCGTAGTAACCCTCGAAGTATTCAAAAAACTGGCTCAGTAGATTGCCGGTGATTTCATCCAGTTGTTGCAGGCACTGGAGCACCATCTGCGGAAACGGCAGCCGACACACCGGTTTTCTGCATGCCTCCAGCTCCGACTGTTTTTCATCCAGCCAGAATTGCGCACTGCTGCGGTGTTTGAGCGTGGCGCTGTAGCCCATGTTGTTGTTGCAGCCGGTAAGCAGGTACGGCCGTTCGCTGGTGAAGTGATACACAAAGTGCTGCGGTTTCATGTGCGGCACGGTCAACAGCAGGCTGGCGCAGCCAATGCCTTGCAGGTCGGCGAAAGTCACCTGGCAGTGGTTGTCGTAGCGCACGCCTCGGGGCCATGGAACGCACACTGGCGTCGAAGCCAGACCATTGCCGCCATGGTTGAACCAGATTTCGAAGTGGTCCGAGCACAGGTAAATGAAGGCCGGGGCACCGGAACCGTCCAGATCGGCGATGCGAACCCGGTCGGCATTGAATTCGCCGTAGTCGAACTTCAAACCGCTCAGCTTGAACCCCTCTGCAAACCGACCATGACCCAGGCTGATCCAGCAACGGATTTCATCATGGCGGATCCGGCACAGTTCCATGCCGCTGGCGCCCATCCCGCTGAACGACACCAATTCGTTACGGGCGTCGCTGAACAGCGGCAATCTGTCCGGGGTATGGGGCATATTCTGGCCGTGTGCAAAGCCTTTTTCCCGCAGGTTGGCATAAACCCGGACGCTGTTCGGGCCTATCAGTGCGAGGTCGTCCAGACCGGCGCCGCTCAAGTCGCCCATCTGTGCCAGTTGATGGAAAAACTCCACGGGGAACTGGCTGAACGGTTTGAACAACGACCAGGTGCCGTCCGGACCAAGCGTGTAATACCCACTGCCGCCGGGATGGGCGACGACCCAGTCCAGATGGCCATCACCCGTGAGGTCGGTGAGGATCTGCACCAGCGGTTTGTTGCTGTCGGCGTTCGGAATCAGCGGCAGCAGGGTCCAGGGGCCGTAGACGATTTCGTCCGTGCCGGGAGTGCCACGCAGGGGTTCGCGGTAGTACCAGGCGTTGTCGTATTGGCAGAGAAAACCGGGCAGGCCTTCGCCGTAAAGATCGACGCAATGGTAAGGCTGACCGTCATTGAGGCCTGGCATGTGGTCGAGTGCCAGAAAGGCCTGGGGGAACGTGTTGAGTTCGAATGGCTTGTAGCAGTACTCGATTGGAGGGGAGTGTTTGACGCGGCCCTCAGCGTCGTAACTCATGTAATGTGCCGCTGTCAGGTGGTTGTATAGATGCGATGTCGGTTTATGTTCCAGCAATAGACGATTGACCAGCACCCGCTTGGAGCCAATGTTGTTGAACAACAGAGTTTGCTTGCACAGGCGCCGGGTGCCGACTGGAAAACCGTAGCGATGCATGCGAAACGGATCACTGCGCAGCGACCATTTTTTTCCGTCTGGTTCGTCAAACGGTGGTACGTCATCCAGTCCGACGGGACGTTCGCCATAGTCAATGATCAGGTGGAAAAACCAATCCAGAATCTCTGGTTTTTCATGTTTGAGGCACAACAGTTCGTCACTGGCGGTCTTGTTGCCATAACAGACCTGACACAGGTAACGCTGGGCCGAATAGTCGAATCGCGGATCAGGGTCTGTATCGTCAGTCTTGTACTTGTAAAAGATGTGCTCACCCAGGGCATTCATGATTTCCACCAGTAACCACACGGCAATGTGGGTCGGGGCGTCAGGATCGTGAATGCACGAATCCAGAGTGTTGCCGTAGCAGTGCTGTGAGCCGTCGGCGTGCAGGACTATCCAGAAGGCGTGGCCGTCGTCACCGGTCCAGAGCTCGTAGCGGGCGAAGGTACTTTCCAGACGAGGGATATAGCGCACCACCGAAAACTTTCTGGCCTGCCGGCCTTTGCCGCGTGTACGGCGGGTCGACTTGATCTTGCCGCGCGTCGTCCGTTCGGGCTGCAGGTCGGTGCCGTCAGCATGCATGACGTCGCCGTCCGTATATTCAGGTACGCCCTTGCTGGTCTTGTGCGAGATGACTGCATACGGCAGATCCCAGCCAAGTCCGTACGTGCTGTTGCCCCCATTGCCGTCATAAACCAGTTGCAACTCGGGAACCAGCGTGCGGCCGGGGGCAGACAGTGATGGCAGCGGCAAGGTGTGAGAGCGCTGCCCGGTCTCACCCATCTCACTCCAACTGCGCCCATTCGTTGCAATGGACGCTGTCTTGGCGATGGACGGAGGAGTGACGAGCGCATCTGCATCAAGGGCCATGGCACCGCAACCTGTAAACGTCGAGGTTCCACGCTAACAGAGGGCATAGGGCGTGACACCTGTCAGATCTGACAGGTGCCGACTGACGGCAGGCGAAAAAAAACCGGGCGGTCATCGCTGACCGCCCGGTTTTTTACAAGCAGATGAAGCGCTTACTGCACTTCCACCGCCAGGCTTTCGCTGATCTTCTGTTGCCAGATCGCAGGACCGGTGATGTGTACCGATTCACCTTTGCTGTCCACCGCTACGGTGACCGGCATGTCCTTGACCTCGAACTCGTAGATCGCTTCCATGCCCAGCTCGGCGAACGCCAGAACCTTGGACTTCTTGATCGCCTGCGCCACCAGGTAAGCGGCACCGCCGACGGCCATCAGGTACACAGCCTTGTTGTCCTTGATCGCGTCGATCGCGGTAGGGCCGCGCTCGGACTTGCCGATCATGCCCAACAGGCCGGTCTGCTCGAGGATCTGACGGGTGAACTTGTCCATCCGCGTGGCGGTGGTCGGGCCCGCCGGGCCAACCACTTCGTCACCGACCGGATCAACCGGGCCGACGTAGTAGATGAAGCGACCTTTCAGATCAACCGGCAGGGTTTCGCCCTTGTTCAGCATCTCGACCATGCGCTTGTGCGCGGCGTCGCGACCGGTGAGCATCTTGCCGTTGAGCAGGACGGTTTCGCCCGGCTTCCAGCTCTGCACGTCTTCCGGGGTCAGAGTGTCGAGGTTGACGCGACGGGCCGACGGGCCGGCTTCCCAGACGATTTCCGGGTAGGCGTCCAGCGGTGGCGCTTCCAGCGAGGCCGGGCCGGAACCGTCGAGCACGAAGTGCGCGTGACGGGTGGCGGCGCAGTTCGGGATCATGCACACCGGCAAGGAGGCGGCGTGGGTCGGGTAATCCATGATCTTCACGTCGAGCACGGTGGTCAGGCCACCGAGACCCTGGGCGCCGATGCCCAGCTGGTTGACCTTCTCGAACAGCTCCAGACGCATTTCTTCGATGCGGTTCTGCGGGCCACGGGCTTTCAGCTCGTGAATGTCGATGGATTCCATCAACACTTCTTTCGCCATGACGGCGGCTTTCTCGGCGGTGCCGCCGATGCCGATGCCCAGCATGCCCGGCGGGCACCAGCCGGCGCCCATGGTCGGAACGGTCTTGAGTACCCAGTCGACGATCGAGTCGGACGGGTTGAGCATGGCCATTTTCGACTTGTTCTCGGAACCGCCGCCCTTGGCCGCCACGTCCACTTCCACGGTGTTACCCGGAACGATGGAGTAGTGGATGACCGCCGGGGTGTTGTCCTTGGTGTTCTTACGCGCACCGGCCGGGTCGGCCAGGATCGAAGCACGCAGGACGTTTTCCGGCAGGTTGTAGGCGCGGCGCACGCCTTCGTTGATCATGTCGTCCAGGCTCATGGTCGCGCCATCCCAACGCACGTCCATGCCCACCCGCACGAACACGGTCACGATGCCGGTGTCCTGGCAGATCGGCCGGTGGCCGGTGGCGCACATGCGCGAGTTGATCAGGATCTGCGCCATCGAGTCACGGGCCGCTGGCGATTCTTCGCGCAGGTAGGCTTCGTGCATCGCCTGGATGAAGTCCACGGGGTGGTAATAGGAAATGAACTGCAGGGCGTCGGCAACGCTCTGAATCAGGTCGTCTTGCTTGATCACGGTCATGAGTCGCGCTCCTCTAAAAGACGGGAACATTCTTTAAGGGCAGCTGAAAGTCGCGAGCTTCGAGCGGCAAGCTGAAGCAGTGTGTACTGCTTTGAACTTGCCGCTCGAAGCTCGGAGCTCGAAGCTGCCCTTCAGGGTCGGCACGCCGGGGCTGCTGGCGCGACGCTAAAAAGGCGCGGCAGTATACCGCGCCTCGGTGGCGGGCACATCTGCCGGGAGTTATTCGTTGGTCGCATGGCTGCAGGTTTTTGACGCCAAATACCCGGCCCGAAAATCAATGGTCATTTATCGACTACGCCACTAAAGTGGCAGCCGGTCTGTGGAGTAGGACACTCGGTCAGCCTCTTATCGCACGGTGAGTCAACGATTGACCCATAACGCCATTCAACGTCTTTTGCTCAAACGCTTCGCCCTCGCTGCAGCCACCTATGGATTGGCTTTGCTGCTGCTGTGGCTGGCGTATTTCACCGGTCACTACAACGACTCGCTGGCCGGTGTCGCCGTCGGCAGTGCGCTGGTGGTGATCAGCCAGGCGATCCTGTTCGCCCTGTTCTTTTCCGGCTGCAACCTGCGCTTTTCCGACCCTAGCCTGACCGAAGCCCAAGTGCTGCTGGGCCTTGGCTGGCAGACGTGGCTGATTGCTCATCTGGAGGAGGCCCGGGGCGAGTTTCTCGTTTTCTATGTGCTGGTCCTGCTGTTCGGCCTGTTCCATCTGTCACAGCGGGCGTTCGTACGCTGCGCCATGCTGGTGTTCTTCAGCTTCTGCGCCATCACGCTGTGGGACGGTTACCACTTCCGTCTGCACGATCCGGCGCTTTCCGCGTTGCAGGCCTGCATCCTGCTGATCGTGCTGGCCTGGCTGGTGATCTATGCGCGCTTCGTCCAGACCTCCCGGCAACGCATGCGCCAGCGGCGGTTCGCCTTGCAGGCGCATCAGGACACCCTGCGCGGGATGATGCGCCAGCTCGAAGACCTGGTGGCCACCGACGAACTGACCGGGCTGTTCAATCGCCGGCATTTCCTGCGCCTGGCCACCCGCGAGCTGAATGCGATGGAGGCCGACGTGGTGCACGGACTGGCGCTGATCGACCTCGACCACTTCAAACGCATCAACGACATTCACGGCCACGCCGCTGGCGATCAGGTGTTGCAGGCTTTCGCCGGAGTCGCCGGGGCCTGTCTGCGCGACGGCGACGTGCTGGCGCGTTATGGTGGTGAAGAGTTCGTGGTGCTGCTGCCCGATTGCAACGCCGAGCGCCTGACCGCCTGTTGCGAACGCCTGCGCATCGCCTTCACCGACGTTGAACTGGTGGGCCTGAATGTGAAAAACCTGAGTCTGTCTGCCGGCATGACCCTGCTGGAACTGGGCGATGATCTGGACGAGGCCTTGCAGCGTGCCGATCAGGCGCTGTACCGGGCCAAGCGCGACGGCCGCAATCGCTGCGCGGCGGCGTGGGAGAACGTCGATGCCTGAACTGCGGGTCGGTGAACGACAGTGGTCGGTGGCGGCGGGCAGCAACCTGCTCGATGCCCTCAATCAGAACGGTGTGGCGGTGCCTTACAGCTGCCGCGCCGGCAGTTGCCACGCGTGTCTGGTGCAATGCGTGCAGGGCTTGCCTGCTGACAGTCGCCCCGATGCCTTGAGCGCCGAGCAACGTGATCAGGGCTGGCGGCTGGCCTGTCAGTGCCAGGTAATCGAAGACTTGCAGGTGCACACCTTCGATCCCGTCACCGACGGTCGCCCGGCCACGGTCGAGGCGCTGGACTGGCTCGGCGACAGTGTGTTGCGTCTGCGCCTGACACCCCAGCGGCCGTTGCGCTACAGCGCCGGTCAGCATCTGGTGCTGTGGGCCGGCCACGTTGCGCGGCCGTATTCGCTGGCGAGCCTGCCGGAAGAAGACCGTTTTCTTGAATTCCATCTCGATTGCCGCCAGCCCGGCGAATTCAGCGATGCCGCGCGACGCTTGCAGATCGGCGACCCGATCCGTCTCGGTGAACTGCGTGGCGGCGCCTTGCATTACGACCCGGACTGGCACGACCGGCCGCTGTGGCTGCTGGCTGCCGGCACCGGGCTCGGTCCGTTGTTCGGCGTGTTGCGCGAAGCCTTGCGCCATGATCACCGGGGCGCCATCCGCGTCATTCACCTGGCCCATGATGCCGACGGGCATTACCTGGCCAAACCCCTTGAAGCACTGGCCGCGCAGCGGGAAAACCTCAGTGTGGAATTGTGGACGGCGGCCGAGTTGCCGGGCGCTTTGGCGCAACTGCGCCTTGTTTCCCGGCAAACCCTGGCCTTAGTCTGCGGCTCGACGGCCAGCGTCGACGCGTTTGCCAAGCGTCTGTTCCTGGCCGGACTGCCGCGCAATCAACTGCTGGCCGATGTCTTCCTGAGCCGTGGTTGAGCGCTGATTCTTCAGACGCGAGACACGCCATGACCGACGCCATCCTGCTGCACCGCGAACGCGGTTTGCTGACCCTGCGCCTCAACCGCCCGGACAAGAAAAACGCCCTGACCCGCGCCATGTACAGCCAGTTGGCCGACGCGCTGAAACAGGCTGACAGCGACCCCGAAATCAACGCCGTGCTGATTACCGGCAGCGCCGAGTGTTTCACCGCCGGCAATGACATCGCCGACTTCATCCAGCAACCGCCGAGCGACCTCGACAGCCCGGTGTTTCACTTCATGCTCAATTTGCTGGAGTGCCGCAAACCGGTAGTCGCCGCCGTGGCCGGGGCGGCGGTGGGGATTGGCACGACGCTGTTGCTGCATTGCGATCTGGTGTACGTGGCGCGGGATGCGCGGCTGCGTATGCCGTTCGTCAATCTCGGTTTGTGCCCGGAGTTCGGTTCCAGCCTGATCCTGCCGCGTTTGCTCGGGCAGGCCAAAGCGTCGGAGTTGCTGCTGCTCGGTGAGGGCTTTACCGGTGAGCAGGCGGCGCAATGGGGGATCGCAACCGAGGCGCTGGGCAGTGGCGAAGCCGCGTTGGCCAAGGCGCGGGAGATGGCGCTGCGGTTTGACGAGTTGCCGGCCGAGGCGGTGCGCATCAGCAAGCAGCTGATGCGCGCGCCGGATCGCGAATTGATTCGCAAGGTGATCGAGGAGGAGGGCGCACTGTTCACCCAGCGGCTGCGCTCGCCGGAGGCGTTGGCGGCGTTGACCGGGTTCATCAAACGCCATTGAGATATCCGCCGACCGCTCCGCGCATCGATCGCCCCCGCACTCCCGCGCATCGAACGCGGCCACACTGCGCGCACGGACCGCCGCCGCACTCCGCGCACCGATCGTTCCCACGCTCCGCGTGGAATGCAGTCCGGGACGCTCCGCGTCCCATGCCGAAGCGGACGCGGAGCGTCCATTGAGGCATTCCCACGCAGAGCGTGGGAACGATCAACAACGATCAGTCTGAAATGAAAAAGCCCCGCCATTCACATGGCGGGGCTTTTCGTTTTCAGCAGCCGGTCACTCAGACCTGCGGGTCGCCCACGTGCAGGATTTTCATGCCGTTGGTGCCGCCGGTGGTGTGGTAGCTGTCGCCCTTGGTCAGGATGACCCAGTCGCCTTTCTCCACTACGCCGCGCTTGACCAGTTCGTCGATGGCCTTCTGGCTGACTTCGTGCGGTTCCAGCGAAGCCGGGTCGAACGGTACGGTGTACACGCCACGGAACATCGCCGCGCGAGCCTGGGCTTCACGGTGCGGGGTGAAGCAGTAGATCGGCACCGAGGAGCGGATACGCGACATGATCAGCGGGGTGTAGCCGCTTTCGGTCAGCGCGATGATCGCCTTGACGCCCGGGAAGTGGTTGGCGGTGTACATGGTCGCCAGCGCGATGCTCTCGTCGCAGCGCTCGAATTCCTTGCCGATGCGGTGGCTGGAAGTTTTGCTGGTCGGGTGCTTTTCAGCGCCGACGCAGATGCGCGCCATCGCCTGCACGGCTTCCAGCGGATAAGCGCCGGCAGCGGATTCGGCAGACAGCATCACGGCATCGGTGTAGTCGAGCACGGCGTTGGCCACGTCGGACACTTCGGCGCGGGTCGGCATCGGGTTCTGGATCATCGACTCCATCATCTGGGTCGCCACGATCACCGCCTTGTTGTGGCGGCGTGCGTGCAGAATGATTTTCTTCTGGATGCCCACCAGTTCAGCGTCGCCGATTTCCACACCCAGGTCACCACGGGCAACCATCACAGCGTCGGAAGCCTTGATCAGACCGTCGAGGGTTTCGTCGTCGGCCACGGCTTCGGCGCGTTCGATCTTCGCCACCAGCCAGGCGGTGCCGCCGGCTTCGTCGCGCAGTTGACGGGCGTAGTTCATGTCGGCAGCGTCACGCGGGAAGGACACGGCGAGGTAGTCGACTTCCATTTCAGCGGCGAGCTTGATGTCGGCCTTGTCTTTTTCAGTCAGGGCCGGAGCGGTCAGGCCACCACCGCGACGGTTGATGCCTTTGTGGTCGGACAGCGGGCCGCCGATGGTCACCACGCAGTTCAGCTCGGTCGCGGTGGCGGTTTCAACGCGCATGACCACGCGGCCGTCGTCGAGCAGCAGCTCGTCGCCCACGCCGCAGTCCTTGACCAGGTCCGGGTAGTCGATGCCGACCACTTGCTGGTTGCCTTCGGTCAGCGGATGGCTGGTGGAGAAGGTGAACTGGTCACCGATCTTCAGCTCGATGCGCTTGTTGGCGAATTTGGCGATACGGATTTTCGGGCCTTGCAGGTCACCCAGCAGGGCGACGAAGCGGCCGTGCTTGGCAGCGAGGTCACGCACCAGCTTCGCGCGAGCCTTGTGCTCGTCGGGGGTGCCGTGGGAGAAGTTCAGACGGGCGACGTCCAGGCCAGCCAGAATCAGCTGTTCGAGAACTTCCGGCGAGTTACTGGCCGGGCCAAGGGTAGCGACGATTTTGGTACGACGGACGGACATGCAAAGACTCCTCAGGTTCAAGCGCCAGCGAAGGCTACTATGCTCGAAGGGTGTAGTCATTGTTCGTTTGCACTACTTATTGGTTTCTTTATTGAAACGAACATTTTTGAACATTCGGCCGGCGTAGGCCTACCGCTCGTCGAGACTGTTATTTCTAACAGGTGGCGTGCATTTTTCGGATCGATATAAGAAGACCGAACTCGTCAATGGTTGACGAGCCCATGAGGTGATGGATATGAGCGCAGCCAACAGTTCACCGGTAACACCGGTGGTAGATGTTCCGCAAGATGGCAGCAAAACGGGGCTCTTCGTTAGATTCGAAGGCACGGGAACTCCTGGAAACTCTGTGCGTGTTTACAGCACGAAGGATTCCTTGAATCCATTATTTTCACAGGTAGTCAGCCCGTTGGGTTCGTGGCTGAACCATCAGGACTTTTCCTCATTGAGTTTTTATGCGGTCGAAGTGTCAGCTGACGGAAAGGATATTTCGCCTCCCTCACCCATCGTGAACATCTCGCTGACGTAAATCTCGTTGAGCACCCAACATGGCGCCGAGCCTCAGCCCTCGGCGACCATTACACTGCAATGGTGATTGAAGATTTTGTGCACGGGGTCGATACAGAGCACAAGACAGGAGAACCCCCATGCGATTCGTGCCCATTGCCGCCCTTGCCCTCAGCGTCCTCGCCGCTTCGGGCTGCACCCGTTGGTCGATGAACCATCATTTGAACAACGCCTACAGCGCCTATGACCGGGGCAATTGCGAGCAGGTGATGCTTGAACTGTCCAAGGTCGAACGCGCCAGCCGCGCCCGCCCTTATGTGTGGCCGGAAGTGTCGATGATGCGCGGCCAGTGCCTCGAACGGCAGAAAATGTTCGTCGATGCGGCGCAGACCTATCAGTTCATCATCGCCTCGTACCCCGACAGCGAATACGCCTACCGCGCCCGCGCACGTCTGGAAACCCTGCAGAGCCTGGGTCACTACCCGACTCGCAGTGCCGCCGCCGTGGTGCGTCCAACCCGGTTCTGATGGCGGTCGTCATACAAAGTCTGGCTGGTTGTACAAGGTGAGCTATAGTCCAAGGACACCGGTTTAGAGCCAGAACTCCAGATCGGCGCAACACCTGCGACTGGCATGTGAAGTACGTGGCAAGCGCCACACCGGGAGCGGGGAGAGCGGGCCTGAAGATCAGGTTCGTTCCGAAGCACAATGCGGCCCGGGCATCGGGCCATGCATGGCGATACGTTCATGTTTACCGACCGTCGAATCGAACGGCACCAGCTGCCGTATTTTCTGCGAGTGTTCAACAGCGTCACCGATAAACCCGTCGGGTTTCTGGGCAACGTCTCTGAAGACGGTTTGATGCTTATCAGCCAGTTGCCGATGATGATCGGTGCGGAATTCAATCTGCGCCTGAAAATTCCCCTGGGGGAGGGCCGCCAGCAGGTCATCGACCTGACGGCGTGCTGTCTGTGGTGCCACGAAGACGCGACCCCTCAGCATTACGACGCCGGCTTCAGCCTGTACCGCACGCCGCCCGAGTATGGGCAACTGGTCGAAGCGTTGAAGCAGTACTTCAGCTTTCAGCCGCTGCCGGCCTCGGCCTGACTCGAAACCTTCAAAAACATCGTCGGAACGCCGCCCGGAGCAAGCCCGCTCCCACAGTTCCTGCGGCAGTCACAATTTTTTGTGAATGACACGAAACCCTGTGGGAGCGGGCTTGCCCGCGAAGGCGCCAGTACTGACACCGCCTATTTGACGGCTGGCTAGCCGATAGCAATCGCCCGCTCGTTATCCAGCGTCCTCTCCGCCAGCAGCAATCCCATCTCGCTCAACTGATAGATCGCCATCGCCAGGTGCCGCGGCTTGTCGTCCAGGCTGTCGGCCAGATCCAGCAACAGAATGCTGACCGAGGAAAAGGTCTCGTAGGTCTGGATGGCAATCGCCTCGGGGTTGATCTCGGGATCGACCTTGAACATCTGCATGCCGCGATCCACCGAGTTGCGTGGCTTTTCAGGTTTGGGATTGAGGTAGAAGTCGAGAGCCTTGTGGGCGGCGTCGTGGAGTTTTTTCGAGTCGTTGGAGGTGTAGGGGGAGACCGGGTCGGATTGATCGGTCGGGTCCTTTGGATCGGTGTCCAGCGGTGGATTTGGAGTTGCTTTGAACATGCCTAACTTCCTTTTAAGTTGGGCCGCCACCTCGTCGCGACTAAACGAGGGGGTGGCAGCTGTAAGCAGGTTAGTCGACCGGGGAAGTAAGGCTTTTTCCGGCGCGTCCGAGGACGCCCTGCTCACAGCCACCATCGAGTGCGGGGATAGGGAGTACCCGACTTTATGGCGCGTTTGCAAACCTTACCTTACCCCGGGCGACTAAACCCGGCCGCTGATTGGCAGCGACGGGAGTCAAGTTACGGGGCAACGCCAAGGCGCACAAGCCGGCGGATTCTGAGGGATTTGTAGGCAATGGCACAAGGTGTCGTAGCCCGCTGTTACGACTTGCAGGACGCTGCCGGACCGGGTTGTGGGAAGAGTTACCGTTTGTCGGGACTGTCAGATCTGTCAGGTGTGGGAGTACAAAAAGTTGCCATTAATGAGTGAGCCAATTTTTCGCATGCACCGGCACCTTCCTGAACCGTGTTGGAGAAGATCATGGATACCGACGACGAAAAAGATGTTCCTGACAGCGGGGTGGAACCAAAGAGCAAGGACGACGATGATTTCGAATCCTCGGGACCCGATGAAAACCGACTGTTTGTCGCCAAAACGTTGAGGGCCGAGAAGTCAGGACTCTGGGCAGAGCTTAAAGTCGAATATTTTTGGAATGCCAATGGCACCTCGTTTGATTGCCGAGCAAAACAATATCGTGCCAAGAACGGCGGTACTAGCGGCAGGCTTTGGTTTTCTCTCTACCAGAGCCCTCCAGGATCGACTGAAGGTTACTCAACGAATCAGAATGCTTCACAGAATGGCAGCTGGATGAATTTGAACTTGGGAGCCGATATACCCATTAGCACACGGAAAGCGCGAATAGGTTTTACTTTTACTTATCGGGATACATCGTCCGGGATTGAAATTCCAGTCGATTTGGAAACTGCCGAATATATTACTTGGACACCTCCAACTCCACCCCCGACACCGGTGATTGGCTCCCGGAACTTCGCTAATTCAACATTTGATGTCACTGGAACGCAAGGTCTTGCCGGGGCCCTTATGGTACTTGATCACGGAGGTGGAACGTTGGCAGCGCGCGTTCAGCCAACCGGCGGAGAATGGTTAGTGCCGCTGACTGTTGCGGACAACAGAAACTCTCAGAAGATGGTGGCGTATCAGCAAGTTGAAGGTGTAAATTCGCCTCGTAGTGAGTTGACATACATGTATCGAGCAAAACTGACCTACCCAACGGCTGGAGCCGTGGTGCCAATGAAGGACCTTGTCTATAAAGCCATCGGTGCACCAGGGTCGGCAATGCTCGCATTGAATGCTTCGAATATTTATGAAAGTTGGGCAAATCGAGATCTAATTGATCCGTCCGGATTATGGGCAGGCCCCTCTATCAAAGTCTTGCCCTCTGGCGACGCAGTGGTAAAAGTCCGTTTCTACGACGATCCAGCCAACAATCGCTATGGCTACACCGAGTCAGTTGCATTCAAAGTACTGGGCTATCCGCGAATTACTCTCCCCACAGCGGCTTCGACTCAGAACCCAAACTTTGATCTCAGTGGCGATAATGGTTTGGCTCAAAGTAAGGTCGCTGCCTATTACGATCTGACGAACGATTCTGTCGGTGAAAGTCAGGTGAGAAGTGACGGTACCTGGACCATACCTGTGACAGTCAGATCGGGTCCGGTTTCATTGGTGGTCGAACAATCTTTTGGAGGCAAGAGTTCCGGACGCGGTAATTTGCGCACGTTCAAGATACCCCCTCCAACACCGACCAAACTGACGGTACAGGTCGATGCCCAAAGCAATGTGACCCTCGGAGGTGTCGGATATATCGGGGCGACGTTCCATCTCTACGTTCAGAGCAACATGACGGCTTTCCACTCTTTTCCCGTAACAACTTCGCCCTGGACGGTTCTCTTTCCCGATTGGTTGCCGGGTGATTCGCTGATCGGCGGTCGACAAAGTCTGCCCGACACTACAGGGCAGCCGATCTATTCGGATTGGGCGCCGGAGAACACCCGGGTCGTGGTGCCTGTACCCCCTCCGACCTTGACTTTCAGCGTCAGCCCGAACGGCATTCCCAGGTTCTCCGGTACGGGCAGGAACTGGTCCGATCAACCGCGCTCCCTTGTAGAGGTCCGGTTGGTAGGCGGCAGTTCTGCGAACGTGCCAATCGCCGAGGTTGGCACGGATACGCGATGGTCCGCCACGGCAACCGCACGCTGGGCTCCCGGTACGTATGCGGTTACGGCCATTCAGAGGTTCAAGGCGCTGCAATCAGAACCGGTTGATCCTGTTTCCGTGGTCATCCCCGCGCCCCTTGCCGTTATCGAAAAAGTGATCCCGAAGGGTTTGTTTGCAGAGGTCGTTGGCCAATGCTGGCGGGGAGCCGAGTTGACGATCACGTTCAGCGACAATCCTGCCTTACATACGGTTGTGGATACGGACGAAAACGGGCAGTGGGAGTTCCAGCGCTCCACGGCGTTTCGCCCCGGCAGGCACACGGTCTCAGTCAAGCAGACTTTCGGTGGGGAAACCTCCAACCCGGTGTCCATGCCCTTCGAGATAGCGGTGAGCGTACCGGTAATCAATCCGCCACCCGGTGGGCAGACGGATCATTTGCCGGTGTTGCACGGCACCGGCGGGATCGACGGTTTCACGATCATGGTTTTCGATTACGTGACTCGAGAGCCGCTGGGAGAGGCGATCGCAACAGGGGATGTCTGGTCGGTACCGCTCAAGGAACTCGACTATCTGACATACGCCGTTTTCGCCATACAGGTGCAGGGTGACCTGCGATCGCCACCCAGTAATCCGGTCGATTTCACAGTGGTGTTGTTTGCACCAAGGATCACCTTTCCAGAAACAGGCAAATCGGTCCCCCAGACATTTACGGTAGAAGGCTCTGCCAGAGCGGGAAATGGATTCGACCGGACTGAGGTCAATGTGTACGTCGACGGCGTTCCCCATCCTGTTTATCCGCATTTTGACGATGGATATTTCAACAAGGTTTTCACACTGCCTTTGGGGTCATGCGTACTGAACGCCAAGCAGTACTTCAAGGATCAGGAGTCGCCGCTTGGCCAGGATGTAGTTGTCACTGTTGTTCCTGACATGGCACTCATTGAAACACCAGGCACCGATGAGGGTGTCGGACAGATTGTGGTGGTCTGTGGATTCGGATATCCGGGATATATAGTCGTGGTTGCCTTGCCTGATGGTACGGAGTTGGGGCAGACCGAGGTTCAGGAGGACGGGACGTGGTGCTGTCAGGTCGAGCTTCCTGGAACCGGCACCGAGTTTTCAATCGTTACCGAGCAGCGCCAGGGCGAATTCCGCTCGGGTTGGTCTGATCCCAGATCCGTGCAGCGACTTGAGGCCGCACCCACATTCAATGAACCGTCAGAGGGCGAATGGAAGAGCGCAACACCCGAATTTGCGGGCGGTGCTCGGGCGGGCTCGAAGGTTGATGTGGTCGCCTGGTACGACCCCGACAAGAAACATGTCAACGCTCTTGTGACCGACGGTGAACATTGGGCCGGTGTATCCGAGCGAAATCTGCCTGGCGGCCCGCACTGGGCACGTGCCGTGCAGGTCGTGGGTGGAAAACGCTCCATGCCCGCTGACAGCAAACGATTCGAAATATCTGACGAGCCGTCAAGCCTTCATCCGAACCCCGAGTGATCCGACCAATGGTCGCGTCTACTGTCAGTTCTGACAGTAGACGCCGCCCGTGCGATGGCGCCAAATCCGTTGCAGGCACTATGCGAAATGCGCCGTTCCTTCACTGGAAACGGTTCGGACCCAGGAGCATCAACATGAACCGCTCTCCCGCTCAGATCGCTCAGAAGATGTTCACGCAAGCGGTCGGTAAACCCAAACGCTCGTCCACGACGGCACTGACACGTTTTTTCAAGGCGGGGGGATCGGTCGCCGTACTGGCGCAGAAAGGCGTCGACGGGTTGATGCACGACTATGGCCTGACCCGGCAACAGGCCGGCGAGTTCCAGCAGCGCCTCAATGTGCTGTCGACCGCGGTATTGCGGCAATTCATCGAGCACCAATTGACCGCGAAAGACTCCCGGCCCGCTGCGCGCAAGGGGCTCAATAACGGTCCGACTTACGCCTTGTTGTTCAATCCGAACTTCGACAACTTGTGCCCGCCGGGAGCGATCGAAGCCATTCACTCGCCTGCGGCGTATCTGACAACCCTGTTGCATTGGGCGTTGCATCGACTGGGCATGACCGATGGCACGGACTTTCCGCTCGTTGGCCGGCGTACGGACCTCGAAAATCTGTTGATCGATGTCAAGGCCGTCCATGGTGTAGTGTCGTCGGTGGAAGTGATCAGCCACATCATGGAGCGCTTCATCACCGCCACGCTGGGGTCTATTCAAAACCTCGACGAGGCGTTGAGCCAGAAGGCATTTCCCCGTGAGCTGCCCTTTCACTGGCCCTGGGTCAACCTCGATCATGTACTGAAGGGGCATGGCGAATCGGTGGGCAGCGTGGTGCGTCTGTGCGATTTGCAGTATCCGTACTTGCTTCGTTCGACACCGTGGAGCGACAAGTCGGATGACGCCCTCGTTCAAGCTTCACGGTTGAGTCCATCACAGCGGACAATCCTGACCGAGGCGAGTCATTTTCCAGACGGGGCAGACGAGTTCTACCTGAAATACCTCGGTCTCAAGGACATTTCGGTGGGCAATCTAAGGCTCGTCGCCGTTTTCAACGAACGAATGAAACTGGGTACGCCGGCGCTTGAGGCATTGCTTTCGATTGAAGGTTTTGCTCCCGCCCTGTCCGAAAATGCGCCGCGTTCCCCGATGAGCCCTGGCCCATACCCTGTAACAGGCCGGGATCATGGGTCTGTGTTCATACATGAGGCCAAGTCCCCTCACATCAGCATCGTCAATACCGGCGTGGACCTGCTCAACCGTTTCGAGGATATGGAGCCCGACCGAGTTGACCGTGCCAATCGTATAGTGCGACTGACTGACTGGTTGCAGTTGGCCAGTCACGAAACCGATCGACTGATCGTTGCGGCAATGCTCGCCGAGGAGCCCTCGCCGTCCCCCTCTCGCTATTGGATTACTGCCAATACGCTGCGAGCTCTCGGGCTGTTCCAGGAACTTCGGGAGATTTTTGGATGCCCCGCAGAAGACTTCGCCGCCTTTCTCGGGCCGCTTTCCGTTTTCGGGCGCGGTACGGAGCGTGCCCAATACGATCGAATTTTCAACAGTGGTGCCGCCAGTTCTCGTCCTTTGGTACTGGATGACCGATCCTTCCCGGTGATTCCCGAGACCGCTGCCGACCTGCTTACGGTCAAGCAACTGTGCGCAGGCCTGGGCATTGATCTGGAAACCTATTTTTACCTTGCCAACCTGATTGCCGCCGCTCACGGTCTGACGGATCTCCAATGCAGCTTGCCGATCGTCTCCAGTTTTCATCGCATGGTCCGGCTGCCCCGGTTATTGGGGATCACTCCGATCGAGGCGGTCCTGTTGTTGAACCTGATGGGAGGGCAGGCGTGGGTGAACACGCTGGCCGGCGTGCCGCAGATCAACAACCAACAATCAGCCGAGACGCCGGACGTACTGAGTGTGATGCATGCCCTGATGGATTGCGTGCAATGGGCGCAAACCGCAGAGTTGCCGGTGCACTGGGTGGTGCAACAAGCATCGGTCTGGCCACCGAGTCGCCCCGATGAAAGACAACTCGCGCTGTTCGATCAATTGCGTCGGCAGGTCCCGGTGGCTCGGGTGACGGAAGAAGTACTGAAAATGGCCGGTATCGAACCTTTGTCGAACAATCGCCAGTGGTTGCGGGCGCTGGCGGCGTTGGTTGACGAACAGGGACTGATTCGTGATTTTGTTGAATCAGCGGATAAGAGCTACGAAGACCATGCCCGGGAAATGACGGAGCGGGCCGTGGTGTCGGAGACGGGAAGCCTCGATACAGGTCTGGTGGAGCTGATTCTGGCGGTCGTGCTGCGTTGCCGAGCCAGTCAGAACAGCATGGTGCAGGAAGGGTTGGCTGCGTATAGCGGTCTGAAGCCGGATATGGTTCTGCAGGTGCTTGGCTGGTCCGGTGCAAATGTGCATTTTGTATTGGCTCAAGTGCTCGCATTGCCGGAAGCTTTCGAGGACAGCGGCACTATGCTGCGGCGGGAAGACCCGCCGAGCGATCCTGTTCTGCAGGTGTTGGCCGAGTTCTCGAGACGTAGTGCCGTGGTCGCGAGGCTGGAACTCAGCAGTGAATTCCTGAATCACTTCATCGCGACCGGGTATCGCGAATGGTTCGGTCTCAATTCGGTCGACGCATTCGACCTTTCAGCGCTGTATTACCTGACAGTCTACAAACGTGCCCTGGGCATGAGCGATCAGCCGGAAACGAGGCTGGTTGACTATCTGCACCGCATAAACGCGTTACCGGCCAACCTCAGCAATCACGGTCTTGAGCTGGTTCAGGAGCGTGCCGCGAAGAGGCTCGCCGAGCTGTTCAACTGGAGCGTGGATGAAGTGCGCATCTGCGCCGCCCATGTGAACCCGTCGAAAGGCCTGGTCGTGACCCTGCAACAACTCGATGTGCTGACACGCATTCGCTTGTTGGCCAAAAAGACCGGTCAGAGTGCCAGGACACTCCTCGAGCTCGCGACGCTGTCACCGGACAGCAAATATGCCGACTATGAGCACGCCGCAGACCTTTTCAGAGCCAGCCTGACGACCACGACCGAACCGACTTATGCTGACGACGTCATGGCCGTGGAACTGGACGTGATCGTGCGCTGGACGACGGAGCCCGATCCCGTCAGGTTGATCGCCAACAAACCGGACGAATTTGCCGAATTTACCGTAACGGTAAAGAACCGCGAAGACCAGGCGCGATTGAACGTCAATGTTCATTGCGCCACCACGCTGGGCCGGTTTGAAACCTCAATGATCACCACCGACAGTAACGGCACGGCGAAAGTGAAGTTTTTCCCGGGCAGCCGGATGGGCAGCGTCACTCCCGTTTTCTGGCTGGATCTGGGTGAGCAAACGGCCGCAGCGAGGGTCGAGATCGGGCCGGATATGGCCTCACTCCATTTGAAATCCCAAAACTCTTTCCCCGTGCCCGACAGCACGGTGCTGATCGGAACGCCGGTGACCTACCGCGCCATCGCTCTGGACGACTACGACAACCCCATCGCAGGCACATTGGTGGCCTGGATACTCGATCCACCGACGAAGGGTGTGATCAAAACTGTTACTGACCAGCAAGGACGCACCGAGTTGACGTTCACCAGAGGCGAGCCGCTTACCGTGGGGGTTAAAGCGAAGGCTGAAAACTCGACGACCGTTACGTTCCGCGATGTGACGTTTGTCGCAGCCCTTCCCGCGCGCCGACGAGTACCGGCGCCCCGCAAACAACGCAAACAGTGACAGGAGACGGTGATGCTCAATAAAATTTCAGGTGAGCTGTCAGCCCTGCGTCGCAATGCGTTGATTGATTTCTGTCTTCACGCAAAGCATGACAAGGCCAATCATCCCTTTCCGATGAATACCCAATCGGCGGATGATCTCTGGGAATGGCTGCGCTCCGACCCGCTGGACAGCGATGAGATTGAAACCTCATGGGTAGCGGAGGCCGTGAGCTGTTTGCAGGCTTACATTCATGCGGTGTTCCAGAAACTCGAACCGGGGTACGACGGGCGGGAGTTCGAGCCCACCCTTCTGGAAGAGTGGGAGCTGGCCGGCAGTTACGGGTCGTGGTCTGCAATGATGCTGCTGTTGTGCACACCTGAGGATTACATCACGCCCTATGTGCGCATCCGTAAAACCGAGTTGTTCAGAGCTCTTGAAAGTCATGTGAATCAGACCTCGATCACTGACGACTCGGTGCTCAAGGGCGCACAGCGCTATTTACGCAGCTTCGAAGAAACCTGCAATCTGAACGTACTGAGCGGATATCTGGATGGTGCCAATCCGCTGGACACACGTTATTACCTGGTGGGCAGGGAACGCGTTGCACCTTATGGCTGGTTCTGGCGTGAGGCCAATATCAAACTCGCGGTCGACTCGCCATCGGTCAACCCGACTGACTGGCGAGAATGGAAATCTGCCGACATTCCCACCGATGACACCGTGCTGGACTGTCGGATGGTCTTTTGGGAGGGCCGGTCATGCATGGTCTGGCTTCAATGGCGCCCGGGTCTTTTCGATAAAACAGGTGAGATGCAGCGCCCCCATGAGCTGGAACTCAGGGTGGCGTTTATCGCGCTGGACGACAGCTGGTCGCCACCCATTCGCTTGCATCTGCTGCAGACGGACAAGGACGTGTCGAAGGGGTGCCGGTTGGTCGCGGTGATCTTGCGCGACGAGATCGATACCTCGTATCCCAAGGGCAGGCTGGCGGTGCATGTGACCAATGCCCAGCCCAAGGCACTGACGTCGTCAGCGCGGTCTGTCGCGATTTATGAAACCCGTGACTCGCTGTTTCGCAAAGTGAAGGATGAAACGGCGGTCATGGATTACCTGGCCAATCACCTGTTTGTCGATCCCCATACGCTTCAGCAAAAGATGCAGCCGAAGCTGTTTCCTTCCGTTGACAGCCAGATCACCAAACCCGGCACGCTGGCCGAGTACCTTGGGATCAAGGCTTATATCGTGCGTAACAGCCCTACCGGGTACTCGCTCTGGGTTCAGGGCTATTGTGCTCATGTCTCATATGGCGATGGCACTGGGATAGATTTCACGCTGACCGTCAAGGGTTCCACCGGTGATGACCCGGAGCTGCCTACCGACAAGTATCCGTCCTCCGGCGGATGGGCAACGAAATGGCTGGAAATCAAACGGACGGCGTTCAACAGCAGCACGATCACCGTGACGCTGACAGGCGCCGCAGACAATGGTGAGCGAACCCTCGTCCTGAGGGTCCCCGCCAAGCTCGGTGAGCATGGACCTCTGCCGTATATCCATGACACCGATGCGCAGGGCGCCCAGTTTCTGGCCTTCAATCAACCGTCGAGTGTTCTCAAGCTGAAATACGTCCGGCTCAATACGTTGATCGGGCACGAACTGGTGCTGCAATCCAGTGTATCGATCGGGGCGTTGCTGGACTGGGCGACGCAGTTTCCGAAGGAGCCGCCTTTGCCCGAGGGCCAGGTCGAGCCGAACGGTCCGTTCGATGGCGCCAACGGTCTGTTTTTCTGGGAGCTGTTTTTTCACTTTCCGCACCTGATTGCCGCCCGGCTGCGTGACGAGAACCGTTTTGAAGCGGCCCAGCGATGGCTGCATTACATATTCGACCCTCAGTCGCCTGCGAAACCGGCGGACGGTCATGTCCCGCCAAAACCACCATACTGGAATTGCCGGCCTCTGGACGCGGAAAAGCCCGACATCGCCTGTGAAGTCTTCGCACCGGGGGATCCGGATGCTATCGCCTATTCATCGCCCTGGCATTACCAGGTCGTGATTTTCCTCGACTACGTGAACAACCTCATCGCCTGGGGCGACTGGCTCTTTCGCCAGATGACGCGAGACAGCCTGACGGCTGCCAAGCTGCAGTATGTTCGGGCCAGATCGCTGATGGGGGCCAGGCCGGATACCCGTAGCGTCAATCGCTGGTTTGCAAAGGAGCTTGGTGAACTTGTGGGAGAGATGCAGACCCGACCGGCCCTCGCGGATTTTGAAAAGACACTGCAGCTGCGAGCAGAGGATTTACCTGTCAGGGCTGCGCGTACTCAGCATTTGGGTGTCTACGGCACGCGTTCTTTCAAGATGCCGGTCAGCCCGCGCTTGCTGACGTTCTTTGACCTGCCTGATCAGCGTATCGCCAACATTCGTCATGGTCGGACAATTGACGGCAAGCTTGCATCCATCCCTCTTTTTACCGCCATGGATCCAAGGGAGTTGTTGAGCCGCCTGGCAGCCGGTAACGCGGGACCGGTGCGACCGATGGGTGGGCAGTTACGAGTGGCAGTCTATCGCTGGAACGTACTGTTCGATGCAGCGTTGCAGATGGTGCAGCACTTGCAGGAGCTGGGGAACGAAGTGCAGCGCCTGCTTGAACAGCAGGATCGTGTCCAGCAGGAGACGATGCAGCAACGCCACTTGACTGAGTTGGGCGAATTCGCTCGTCGGGCACAGGAAGAATCCATCGCACGTGAGGTCGAGAGTCTTACGGCGCTGCAGCACAGTAGAGCCATGGCCGAGGAGCGTGAACTGCATTACGCCGATCTGTACGACAAGCACATTTCTCCCGATGAGTTCAAAGTCATGGAGCATGTTGAAGCTGCTTCGGGCTTGGCTTCTCTGGCCACCGGCTTTCAGATGGGGGCGGCGGTTATCCATGCGTTCCCCAACATTTTCGGAGTGGGCGCCAATGGCGGTCATCAGCCAGGTCACCTGGTAAGCGCCGTGGGGTTTGGTTTCCAGATCGCTGCAGACGTGCAGCGCGCCAATGCCGACAAGACGGCTACCTCCGAAAGCTATCGTCGCCGCCGAGAGGAATGGCAGTTGCTGCGCAATCAGGCGATTACTGAAAAAAATGCGATCAGTGCCCAGATTGCGGGCCAGGAACGGGCGATCAATGCAGCAAGGATCAATCTGGAACACACCCTGGCCGTGAATAGTCAGGCGCTCAAACTGTTCGAGTTCCTGCAGACCCGGGCGACCAACCTGGAGCTCTACCAGTGGCTGATGGGGCAACTGCAGACCCTGCACTTTCAGGCGTATGACGCCGCTGTTGCACTGTGCCTGAGCGCTCAGACAGCCTTGCGAGCGGAAACCTGTGAGTTCGATGCCTATCAACTGGACACCTATGTCTGGCGCGACCAGCGGCGCGGCTTGACGGCTGGCGCGACATTGCAGTCCGGACTGTTGCGAATGCGGTCGGAATATTTGCAACGCCATGAGCGACGCCAGGAGATCGTCAAGACCGTTTCGCTGCAACGGTTGTTCGACGATCCGGCGACCCGGCCCAAGGGTTATGACAACTGGACTGATGCGCTGGGGCAATTGGTGGATAAGGGCATACTGGATTTCGAGCTGATTCAGCTGCTGTTCGACCGCGATTACCACGATCATTACTGCCGCCAGATTTTACGCGTTGAAGTCACTCTGCCGGTGCTCACGGGGCCGTTCGAAAATGTGGTGGCGAACCTGATGCAGGTCGGCAGCTATATCGCCACAAAACCGTCGACCGAATCGCTGGAGTATCTGCACTCCGGTGAGGGCGTTGCGCCTGTCGACGTGCTGATCAATCTGAGCAGTGGGCAGCAGGTTTCCCTGTCCTCTGGTTTGGACGACATGGGCATTGTCTCTCTGAGAGCTGACGAAGGCATGACGCTGCCGTTTGAAAACACTGGTGCCGTCTCGCGCTGGCGGATCGTGTTTCCCTGGCATTTGAAGCAAAAGCCGATGCTGTTATCGCTGACCGATATCGTGCTCAAGGTGTTTTACACCGCCAAGGTCGGGGATCTGGCGTTCTCCAGAAAAGTACAGGAACTGGTTAACGAAGCTGAGCGCAAGGTCGAGACCAAGGGAACGCAATCATGAGCGAAAGAGATATCGACACGGAATATAACTTCGTTAAGAACGGCGACATGACTCAGGGCTATGCCCACTGGGTCGATGTGGTCAATCCGGGAGGTGTTGGTATTCGGGAAGACACATGGGGAGACGACATCGTATCGATCATGACGCTCACCCACCGCGCTGCGGTTCGGCAAAGGATGATCGTGCCGATCGGACAGCAGGAGGAGGCCCGGTATAGCCTGCGTTTTCTCTACGAGAACACCTATTCGTCATCGCCCGGGCTAGTGGTGCTCAATAAAAGAGGGAGTGTAGAAAAGTTTGAAATCGAATTGCCGGTGAAGGCGAGGGTGCAGGATGCCGATCCTTTGGCGGTTGATCTGACCGAGATGCGCGAGGATTTGCCGGACAGTCTGGGTTTACAAGCGGGTGATGAGCTGGAGATCAATTTGAGCAGCCCGGCAAGGGGTGTGGGCGAACCCAGCTCTGTGGAAATTCGTCTGACCGGGATAGAGGTAAAGCTGATTCTTCCGGCGCTGGCGTTGGAGGCAGTCATCAATGATGGCAAACGTTTCGTCGCGGGCAGCGTCCTGCCGATCTGCCTGGGGGCTACCGGGGATCAGCGTCACAGGGTTTCTTTTGAGGTTGACCCGCAGAGTGTCTGGAAAAATCTCGAGGCCAGCCTGTGGCTTGAGGGCAACCCGCAAGAGGCCATTACCGCTGAGCCCGAGTTGGGAAAAGCTCAGCCCATCAGTCTGGACTGGCTGCTGGATTGTCCGGAGCCGTCAGGCAAAGAACCTCATGAACTGAAAGCGAAGATCTACAGCAAATACTCGGCGCCACCTTGTACGCTGTTGGTTTCCTGGGGGCATCATCTGTTGGAGCTGCTCGCGCTCAAAGAGGCCGAGACGTACCCGGTCGTCGAGTACAACCAATCGGTGGAACTGCAGGTTCGGGTCAGATCTCTCTATACCCAAGACCCGGTTGCGAGTGAGGTGGTCTGGCGAGTAGAGGGTGAGGCGGGGAAGGTTCTGCACCGGGCACCCACCGATGCTCAAGGCCGTGCGACGTATCTTTACACTCCAACCGAGGAGGGGGTGAGCTGGGTTACCGCCTCGGTTGCCAGTCTTTTGTCCGACGATGGTGAAGCGACGCATACCTTCGAGGTTCGGGCGTTTGCCACTGATCCATTCAAAACCTTGCAGGCCCGGTTCAATGGAGGGACTCCGGCCGTCTGGGGAGCGCAAACCCGCTATCCGGAGCGCGGCGAGCGCTTCCTCGTCAATCTGGACATGCCTGCGGAGCATCCTTTGAGCGCTGCCCGGTTTTTTCTGATCTGGGCAAAAGGTGATTCTCAAGCGGACGTGGGGGCAACCGCTCAACCGGACTTCGGGGCGCCAGCGCCTGTTGTTGACGGTACAGTCCTCTGGACAACGACCTTCGAGGACAAGCGCGACGGCCAATTTGACTGGGCCCTCGGTTGTTCCAGGTTGCAGCATTTATCGCCAGGCAATGCCCTGTCGCTGGCGTACAACAGAGTCAAGATCGGCGGGATCTGGGGACCGAACAAGTCGCCGGTGGTGGACGAAGGCGACATCGTCACCTGTATGGTGAAAGTGCAAAGGAGTGATGGACTACCGATCGGCAATGTCGAGGTCGAGTTTAATACACAGACCGGGACGGTCAGATCACTGACGGGCGTGGATGGTTGGGCAAGTGTGGATCACCAGCCAATCGATTCCAATGACTACTCAATTACTGCGCGGATACAGCGCCACGAAGACGCGCCAGTGGAAGAACATTCATTCGCCGTCAAGCCTCTGCTCACCAACGCATGGAAAGGGCAGGTCAACGTGTTTTTGGACGGGAAGCCGGTCGATCCACTGATTCAGGGCGTGGTCTGTTGGCGTGGCAGAGCGCGCAAGCTGCGTATTGATCCCGTTGCGAACAGCAGCTTTATCGGCAAGCCGATTTTACTGGCGTGGAATGGGAATACGCCCCCTTTGCCGGGACTCCAACTGAGTCCGGAAGCCGGTGTCGCTCGAGTGATGAGCGCTGACGGTCTTGAGTGGGACATCATTGCTGACCCGGACAAGAGTGGACTCTCGACCCTGGCGTTCCGCAGTTCCCATTTGCAGGAAGAGTACGAGTTTCCCGTTCGGCTGCTGGACAACAATCTCGCCACTGAGATCCAGGCGATGCTCGACCATGTTCCAGCTGAATCGGGTAAGGACACGTTGTATCCCTGCCTGGGGGCGACTCACCAGTCGATACTCATGCCGCGTGGGCTCAGCGCTTTACATGGATTGCCAGTGAAGTCGGCTATCACACCATTGGCACCGGGAATGGTGGTCAAGCCGCCACTGATTGACGATGTCTTTATGACGGCGGGGGGCGCGGAAAGGCAACTGGACTTCACCAGTAGTGCCGTCGGTGTCGAGATGACTCAGACCACTACCATCGTGATCGATGGAGAGTCGCTGACGACAAGGACTCAATTGAAACTGGGCCATAACAAACTCAAGATTCTTGCCAGGCGCGGTCCGGCGGTTTATCCCGTCATGAGCAAAGGCGAGCGTGCCCGGATCGAGGTTCGGCTGGGTTCGTCGTTCAATGATCAGCCGGTCGAGGGTGCAGAAATCGTGATGCAGATCGGGAGTTCCGAGCCGGTTTTCTTACGGACAGACACCGATGGCTGGGCGCGGCATGATGCCCTGCCGAATCAGGCGGGTGTAAGTCGTGTCACCGCTGTCGTCACAAACCCTTACGATGGTTCAACGGCCCAAACCAGTGCTGAACTCAATGCCTTGGCAACGGATCCTTGGCGGGATCTCTTGATAGCCATCAACGATTCAGAGCAGCATGCGTGGGCCGGAAGGTCACTCTTTCCAAGGCGCGGTGAAGAGTTCGGTTTTCGCCTTCTTGCCAATGATGGCAGCCCTTTGCGCGATCAAATGTTGGCGCTCGGTCTGGTCAAACCCGGCAGGAGTGAGCTCGGGCTTGAATTCAACCGGCCGTTGGGTGAGTTCCACCCGTTGAGTGAGTCGGGGCTGGAGTTTCGGTTCAAGGATGGAGATGTGAAGGATGCCAGTGTGTCTTTTCAGTTGGCAGCCTCTTGCTTGCTGGAACGATCTTCTGTTCAGCACCTGTCTTTGGGAAATCGAGCCTTTGTCGCCCGGATTACCGCGACCAGTAGTGTTCATGAGGTCGTTGATTGGGGAGCAGCAGTGAAGGCTGAAGTCACCGTAAAGCATGCGTTGACCGGAAAGGCCATGAGAGGTTTACCGATCCGGTGGGAGTTGTCGGAGCAGGAATCGCGGGTAACTTCCACCAACTATTGGGGTGTCGCTCGGATCAGCTTTGTTCCCGAAGTAGCAGGGGCCGGTTTCATCACCGCTACGGTTGCGGGCGGCGCTGATTCGGCGTCAGTCAACTTTCGTTATTCAATGAGCGAACCGTGCCGGATTAAAGAGTTGGTCGTTGATTCGCCAAGTGGTCATCCCGGGCAATCAGTGTCGGCGCATGTATTGGTGGTTTCGGCCCTCAGTGAGAAGGCGCTGTCGGGAATCGAAGTGAGGTGGCAACACGGCGGTCAAACATTGCCTTCGACGTTCACCGATGCGCAAGGCAAGGCAACGATCGAGTTCTGGAGGGTGCCAGGTGAAACCCGATTGATCGCATCGGTTCAAAGCGGTTTGGTCGGTAGCAATGTGAAGTCGTTGATGGTGTCTGCTCCGCAGGATGAATTGGTCGTAGCAGAGTTGACCAGTGAAAAAACCAGTTTTTGGCTGGGAGATACCATGACAGCACAAGCCCTGGTGCACTATGAGCAACACGGGGGAGTCGCACCCGGCGTACCGGTGGTTTGGCACTTTCCGCATTTGCAGTCGCGCACGTCCATGACCAATGAAAACGGGCTGGCAAAGGTGGAGGTGACTGCTGCGCATGTTGGCTTGCATCAGTTGGCTGCCCATGTCCGCGAAGGTGCCGCCGGATCGAAGACTCTGGGTTATGAGGTTCTGGATCCACTTGATTCTCCTGATCATGCGGATATCGAGTCAGTGACTGCTTCGATCAGTCCGGTACTTATTAACACATACACCACAATGACCGCGCTGATCGTGGGAACGAAGTCCCGACAACCCATGGCCAACAGGAAAATTTTCGTTTCCAGAAATGGGCAAGCAAGCCAGGAAGCGCGCACTGACAGTCAGGGCAACTTCTCGCATTCCTGGTCGCCGACTTCAACCTCCGAGCAGGTTTCTCTCTGGGTAACCCTGGAAAACCCCGGCGGTAGTTCGGTCAGCAAGGGGGTGACTGTGCCTGTTGTGGAACGTTGATCCGGCAGTCACAAGACTTCGCTTTTTTTCCAGGCCAGATATCGCGCCACCAACTCGGCGCCCAGTTCCGAGGGTCGGGCATTGATGATCGGTACTCCGTGAGTCCTCAACTGCTCGTGGAGTCTTGCCGTGCCGTTCAAGTAATCCACCGTTGCACAATAGGCCAGCGCATCCGTCAGCGATTGAACCGGAGTCAGCCGCACGTCTTCGAGCCTTTCTTCGTACAGGCTGGCGATGAGTACGCGGTGTTGCTTGCCCAGTTGTGTCATGGCACTCAGCAGTTCTTCATTGCTCTCATCCCGCACATTCGTCACCAGCACCACCAGCGCCCGACGCTTTTGCCTTATCAGTAACTGATTCACCGCCGCCGTATAATCCGCAGAACGTCGTGTGCTATCCAGATCGTAAACACCGTTGAGCAACACCTTGAGCTGCCCCGCACCTTTGACCGGTGCAATAAACCGCGACTGCTCGCTGGCGAAGGTGTACAAGCCCACCGCATCCCCCTGCCGCAACGCCACATAACTCAACAGCAGACACGCATTCAACGCATGATCAAAATGCGACAGCTCCCCATCCTGACTGCGCATCTGTCGCCCGCAATCGAGCATGAAAACAATCTGTTGATCCCGTTCGTCTTCGTACTCCCGGGCAATCGGTGTGCGATGGCGGGCGGTGGCTTTCCAGTCGATCTGGCGCAGGCTGTCGCCTTCGCGAAATTCCCTGAGCTGATGGAATTCCATTCCCAGGCCACGACGCTGGCGCTGACGCACACCGAGCTGGCTGAGCCAGTTGTCGACCGCCAGCAACTGGCCGCCGTAGAGACGGGCGAAGTCGGGATAGACGCGGGTGTGGTCGGTGATGGTCAGCAGGCGTTTGCCGGACCACAGGCCTAAGGGGCTCGGCAGGTTGAGTTCGCAGGTTTCGAAGGTGTAGTGGCCGCGTTTGAGCGGGCGCAGGCGATAGCCGATCAGGCTGCGCTGGCCGGGTTGCAGCTCGGTGGAAAGCGGCAGGTTTTCGTGGCTGAGGCCATCGGGTACATGGTCGAAGAGTTGAATGGTCAGTGGCTGGGCGAAGTCGTGTTCGACGTCCAGCCGGATTTCGCTCCAGCGACCGAGGGCCAGGCTGCCGGGCATCTGTCGTTGCACGCGGGGCGAGGGCAGGCGCTTGAGACGCAGCGCGTCCAGCAGGCTCAGCGCAAACAGCGCCAGCAACAATCCCCAGTTGATCGAGAGCAGGCTGGCGGGTACGTCGAAGTTCAGCGCCTGCAACGTGCCCAGCACTATGCTGATGGTCAGCAGGATCGCCAGCCAGATCAACAACAGGCGCGAGGGTTTCACAGGCGCGGCGCCGGTACTTGGTCGAGCAGTTGCTGAAGGACTTGATCGATTTGCAGCCCTTCGATGTCCAGCTCCGGTGCAAGGCGTACGCGATGGCGCAACACCGCCAGTGCGCAGCCCTTGATGTCGTCCGGGATCACGAATTCGCCGCCGCGCAACAGGGCTCGGGCGCGGGCACAGCGCACCAGTGCAATGGAGGCGCGTGGCCCGGCGCCGAGGCTCAGCCCCGGCCAGGTGCGGGTGCTGCGCGCCAGACGCACGGCGTAATCGAGCACCTGATCGTCCAGCGGCAAATCGCTGGCGATGCGCTGCAGGGCTTGCACGTCCTTGGCCTGCAGCACGGTGCGCAGCGGTTGCACATCGAGCATGTCGGCGCGAGTCGAGCGGCTGACCTGCCGCACCATGTCCAGCTCCTGATCGGCGTCGGGGTAATCCACGCGCACCTTGAGCATGAAGCGATCGAGCTCGGCTTCCGGCAGGGGATAGGTGCCTTCCTGTTCGATCGGGTTCTGCGTGGCGAGCACCATGAATGGCTGGGCAATCGGCAAGGCCCGGCCTTCGAGGGTGACCTGACGTTCCTGCATCGCTTCGAGCAGGGCGGCTTGGGTCTTGGCCGGGGCGCGGTTGATCTCGTCGGCCAGCAACAGGTTGGTGAACAGCGGGCCCTTGCGCAGTTTGAACTGCTCGGTCTGCAGGTCGTAGACCGCGTGGCCGGTGACGTCGCTGGGCATCAGGTCCGGGGTGAACTGGATGCGCGCGAACTCGCCGCCGAAGCACTTCGCCAGGGCGCGTACCAACAAGGTTTTGCCGAGGCCGGGAACGCCTTCGAGCAGCACGTGGCCGCCGGCGATCAGCGCGGTCAGCACGTCGTCGATCACCGGGTTCTGGCCGATCAGCGCTTTTTGCAATTCGCCGCGCACGGCCTGGGCCAACTGGCTGGCGCGCTGGCGTTGCTGGGCCACGTGGCTGGGCGAGCCGGGTTCGATGTGTTCGGTCATAGCGTGTTCCTCAAGGCTTGCAGGTGGGCGACCTGACGGCAGAATTCGGCGCTGGACAGGCGCCGCTTCGATGCCGGGCTCAGGGCCTGGCTGATGGCACGGGTCGGTTGGCGGGTCAGGCGCGACAGCACCAGCCATTGTTCGGCGACATTCAGTTGGTCGAAACCGGGATGTCGATGACGGGCGCGGCGCAGAACGTCCTGCTGCAACGCTTGCAGCAAGGTCTGCTGGCCGTTGTGACGCAGGATGAAATCGCCACTGGCGCGCAGGTGTTCCATCAACTGTCGACGACCACTCGGAGACGGCGCCTGCACCGGGCCGTGACGCACGCCGACATGCCACAGCCACAGACCTATCAACGCCAGCAGGGCGACGATGGCTTGCGGGAAATAGCGCCAGAGCAGGGTCAGTAGATTGTCGTGTTCAGTGTTGTACAACAAGGTCACGGCCGTGTCGGCGCTGAGGTACCAGAGCAGCCAGGCATTGTCGTGTTGCGCAATGGCCGGGGTTTTCCACAGATCGGCATCGGTGACCACGGTGATCGTGCCGAGGCCGAAAGCCAGTTGCATCATGTGCGTGGCTTTCGCGCTGTTGGCCCAGGCCTGGGCGAGGTTTTTCGGGTCCTCGAGATGGAAGGCGGTGTCGAATCCGGCGTAGGCGGGTGCGTCCTCGTCTTCCAGATAGAGTTTAGTCAGATTCGGGAACGGGTCTTCGGCGTCATCCGGCGGCGGATCCTTGAGATCCTTGCTGAAGAGTTGATGCAGTTGCACGCGGTCGAGCAGCAGGTCGTTGCTCTGGCCGGTCTTTTCATCCCAGATCGACTCGGCGACAAACACCAGCCTTCCGCCGGCCCGGGCCCAGTTCAGAACCTGATCGACCTGGCGTGGAGTCATTTTCGAGCGGTCGTTGAACATCAGCAGCGTGTGCTGGCGCGGATCGATGTCGGGCAACACGGCAAGGCTTTCGGCATGACTGACGTCGATCCCGCGCTCGCGCAGAAACATCTCCGCTGCCAGATAAGGATTGGCTTGCGCAGCGGGGGACGGGCCGTGATCGACTTCGGCCTGGTACGGCGTGGCCTTGAGGTACAGATAAATGCCCAGCGCACCGAGCAGCGCGACGATCAACGCGCCGCCCAAAAGCCAGAGTGCGCGCCGGTTCAACGGGCAACTCCGTGGCCGAACAGGGACCGCCAGCCATCACACAATTCCTGTTGCAGATGCGCCGCCGGCACGCGGTGCCCGTAGGCCATGTTCTGCCAGTGACCGGTGAGGTGACGGCTATAAGTGAGCAGATCCGGGCGCTGCAACTGTTCGATCCGGGCCAGCACTTCGTTTTCGGTATCGGCGGGTTTCAAGGTCAGGTTGAAGTCGTGCAATAGATGACTGAGCAATGCCCGGTACAGCAGACCCAGTGCCGCGCGCGGCTCGGTTTGCCAGAGCTGTTCCGCGTGGCTGGCGATGTCATCGGGCAGGCTTTGCTTTTGCAGGTCCAGACCGAAGGCCTGTTGCGGCAAGGGTCTTTTGTTCGGTTCGGGCAAGCGCGGACGACGGCCGACGAAGGTTTGCAGAAGATCTCGATAACGCCAGACCAGCCAGCCGAGCCCGGCGATCACCGCGCCCCACAGCACGACTTCGATCGCCTTGGCCAGGCCGTCGAGGTGTCGACCGTCAAGCCACTTAAGCAGGGTTTTCAACCATTGTGGTGCCTCGCCTTCCTTGGGTTTTTCGGCAGCAGCGGGATCTTCGCCAAAGCGATAACGGGTAACGGTTTCCTTGTTCTTGAACGGCGGTTGTTCGAGCAAGGCCTTGATGCTGTCGCGTGATGCCTCGCTGGTCAGCGGCTGGTTCAACAGACGCGGTGCATCTGGAGCCGTGGCAGGTTCGGCAGCCCAGGCTGAGGGCAACCCCGGCAACAGCAGACACACCACCAGCAGTAAGCCGATTGCGCTGCTGTTCAAACGCTGGCGCAAGCGGCGGAATACCAGTTCGATGTCCCAGGCTTCGAGGACGGTGCGGCGGTTCAGATACAGGCTGAATCCGCAGGCGACATATACCGGCTCCCAGATCACCAGAATCAGCGCATAGAACGCGTTGGTCAGATGCTCCAGCCAGCGCCATTCGTAGTCGGCCGCGAAGATCAGGCTTTGCCAGTCCCAATCGGTTTCGACCTGTTGCGGCAGCAGCAGATAGAACAACACCATCAGCCCGATCCACAGCGCCGTTTCAAGATGCACGCCGATGATCGTCAGCCACTGCGCGGCGCCGGCATTGCGTTGCAACAACACCTGCAAACGCTGCTGGCGGGCCGTGCCGTCGAGGCCTTCGAGTTGCAGCACGGGCAGCAGGAAGCTGCGGCTCAGGCTGAAGCGGCGCCAGGTCAGGCTGGTGAGCAGTTGCGGCTTGAGCAGGCGCGGCCATTGGCGCAAGGCCTGTTTCAAAGTGGGCGTTTCGCCGAACAGCGCCTTGGACAGGATGTACAGCGGCAAGCGTTCGTAGGCCGGTTTCAGCCACCAGAAGATGAACACGGCGATTGACGGCGAATCCCACAACAACAGGCTGAGCACCGCGAACAGCGGCAGGGTGACGATCGCCCAACTGGTCATCAGCAGGCGCCGGTGCTGCTGGCTCATGAGCACGCCCAGATCCATGGCTTCCCAGGTGGTGCGCGGACGGATCGCCACGGTGGCGTCACTCAGGCGCATGACGGGTCCTTCCGGCGAACAGCAGATAGATCGCCACGCAAATCCAGAGCCCGGCGCCGACCAGGTATTTGGTCTGCGGCGTGACTCCGGTACGCGACGACCAGTAGGCTTCGATAAACGCGGCGATCAACAGAAACAGCATCACGCCGCAGATCAGCAGGATGCTCTGGAGCGCCGCAATCTGCAGGGCTTCGATTCGTGTCAGGCGTCCCGGCGCGATCAATGCCCAACCCAGTTTCAGTCCTGCCGCGCCGGCCAGAGCAATGGCGCTGAGTTCGAACGCACCGTGTCCGATCACGAACGACCAGAAGGTCTGGCCGAAGCCGATTTCACTGAGATGCCCGGCCACCGCGCCGATGATCAGCCCGTTGTAGAACAGGAAAAACGCACTGCCCACCCCCAGCAGCAAACCGCTGGCGAAGGTCTGAAAGGCGATGCCGATGTTGTGCATGATGTAGTAGCCGAACATCACCCAGTCTTCGCTCGCCGCGCGCTCGGCCGAACGCCCGAGATGGCCGGCGGCCGGGTCATACATGCTCTGCATCTCGCGCACCTGATCGGCGGGAATCAGGTTGTAGACCAGCTCCGGAAACAGGAAAACCAGGACACCGAAACCGATCAGGCTGCCGAAGAACAGCAGTGCGGCGACCAGCACGAAGCGCCATTCTGCGCGGACTAATCGTGGAAAACCGGCCAGGATGAAACCCAGCACGTTAGCGCCGAGCTGGCTGCGATGACGGTAAAGCTGTTGATGGCCGCGCAGTACTTGCTGTTGCAGGGAGTCGACGAGAAAGCTGCTGTAACCGCGTTCCTGTGCCAGGGCCAGATGCTGGCAGAGTCGCCGATAAGCCTTTGGAAATTCCGCAACCTGCGAAGTGTCCTTGCCGCGTTCAAGTCGTTCGAGGGCGAGGCTGAAACGCTCCCATTCGGCCTTGTGGCGGGATTCGAAAAGGCTTTGCTTCATGTCGGACCCAACAGGCCGCGAGCGATGCCGTTGAGTTCACCAACGGCTTTCGGTGCGCTGATGTGCAGTGGCTGAGCAAGCAATGCAGCGAGTTCGTTGACCCGCGCCGTCGACAGTTCGCCCTGGCGTTCGGCGAAGGCGAGCAGGGCGCGTTGTTCAGTCAGGGTCAGCGGGATCGGCGAGCGGCGGGGTTCGGCATCGGGCAACTGCGGGCGCTTGAGAGGGCGTTCGCTGTAGATCACCAGCGTGCCGGCCGCGATGTCGCCGAGGCGTTTGAAGGTCGGGTGTTGCAGGCAACTGATCGCACCGAGGAAATAGCCGAACGGCATCAGGTCGACAAAACGCAGCAGGTTGCGCAGCAGCGACGCCGACCAGCCGACCGGTGTGCCGTCGTCGTGCACTACTCGCAAGCCCATCCATTGCTTGCCCGGCGAACGGCCCTGACGCAGCACTTCGAACAGCACCATGTACCACCAGCTCACCACGAACAGCAGCAGTGAGCCCAGGCCGATACCGAGTTTGCCGAGCAGCGCCAGCACCATGAGCAGCAGGCCGAGGATCAGCCCGCGCAACCCCAGATCGATGGTGAACGCCACGGCGCGCACCATCAGGCCGGCGGGACGCAGCGGCAGGTCGATGCCTTCCGGCGTTTCGACCTGATGCCGTGTGTCCAGTGGCGGGGCCAGCGGTGCTTTCCTTGGCGGTGCTGTGGTCTCGAGCATGGGCTACCTGATGTTGCCGGATCGGGATGCAAGTGCGTCCGATGCTAGCAGTCTCTCGGGGGGAAACGACATAACTATGTCATACACATCTTTCAACCAAAGGTGACTGAATGATGCGGTGCTGGCCGCGACAGCAGTCGAACGCCTAGACTTTGCCGATCTTCAGTTCAGGAACCGCCCGTGACTTCCATTTTCTGGTACGACTACGAAACCACCGGCATCAATCCCCGATGCGACCGCCCGTTGCAGGTGGCCGGGATCCGCACCGACCACGAACTCAACGAAATCGACGCGCCGGTCAATCTCTACTGCCAGCCCAGCGAAGACATCCTGCCGCACCCGGCGGCGTGCGCAATCACCGGCATCACCCCGAGTCGCCTCGCCGAACAGGGCTTGAGCGAAGCCGACTTCATGACCCGGGTCCACGCCCAGCTCGCGGCTCCCGGTACCTGCGGCGCGGGTTACAACACCTTGCGCTTCGACGACGAGATGACCCGCTACAGCCTGTACCGCAACTTTTTCGATCCCTACGCCCGTGAATGGCAGGGCGGCAACAGTCGCTGGGATCTGATCGATGTGGTGCGCGCCGCCTACGCATTGCGCCCGGACGGGCTGGTCTGGCCGACCGACGACGAAGGCAAGGTGACGCTCAAGCTCGAACGTCTGACCGCCGCCAACAACATCGACCACGGCAATGCTCACGAAGCGTTGTCGGACGTACGCGCCACCATCGCCCTGGCCCGGTTGATCCGCGAGAAGCAGCCGAAGCTGTATGACTGGCTGTTCCAGCTGCGCAGCAAACAGAAGGTCATGGACCAGATTCGCCTGTTGCAGCCGATGGTGCACATTTCCGGACGCTTCTCCGCTGCGCGCAGTTATGTCGGCGTGGTGCTGCCGCTGGCCTGGCATCCGCGCAACAAGAACGCGCTGATCGTGTGTGATCTGCACCTGGATCCGCAGGGTCTGCTCGACCTGGATGCCGAAACATTGCGTCAGCGCCTGTATACCCGCCGTGACGATCTGGCCGAAGGCGAGTTGCCGGTGCCGCTCAAACTCATCCACATCAACAAGTGCCCGGTGGTGGCGCCGTTGGCGGTGCTGCGTGCTGAAGATCAACAGCGTCTGGGTCTGGACATGGCGTTGTATCAGGCGCGTGCATTGCGACTAAGTGACGCACAACAAGTTTGGAAAGATAAAGTCTCGGCGATTTATGCCAGCGAAGATTTCGCCTCGAGTGAAGATCCCGAACAACAGTTGTACGACGGATTTATCGGTGATCGCGATCGTCGTTTATGTGAGCAAGTGAGGGCGACCGATCCTGCTCAATTGGCGCGAGAGCAATGGCCGTTCGATGACGAACGTTTGCCCGAATTGTTGTTTCGATATCGAGCACGTAACTTTCCCGATACGTTGAATTTCGAAGAGCAAGAACGCTGGAAAATCTTTTGCCGGCAACGCTTGTCCGCGCCGGAGTGGGGCGCTCCTAATACCTTGCAATCTTTTGCCGAGGCCATGGAGCAATGGCTGCTTAGTGCTGCGCCGATGCAGGCCGAGGTGTTGGTTGAATGGCAGAACTATGTCCAGGCATTGCGCAAACGTTTGGATCTTTGAAATCGAACATGTCCGGCGCTTGAATGCCGGGCATAAAAAAACGCCAGCATTCGCTGGCGTTTTTTTGTGTCACAGAAGCGCTCTGCGACAAGGGTTGCGGCTTAGCCCAGCAGGGTAGCCCAGCCTTCAACCACGTCACCGCCCCACTTGGCTTTCCACTCTTTCAGAGTTTTGTGGTTGCCACCTTTGGTTTCGATGACTTCGCCGTTGTGCGGGTTTTTGTATTGTTTAACTTTGCGAGCACGCTTGGTGCCGGTAGTTTTGGCTGCGCCGCCACGTGGAGCCTTGGTTTTGGACTCTGGATCCAGCAGCGCGATGATGTCGCGCAGGGATTTGGAATATTCGCCCATCAGTGTGCGCAGTTTGCCTTCGAATTCCAGCTCGGCTTGCAGTTTGTCGTCTTGCGACAGGTTCTTCAAACGGGCTTGCAGCTCTTTGATAGCTTCTTCGGTGGCACGATATTCGTTGATCAAGGACATGATTACTACCTTATGTGGGAGTGCGCGATGGCAGGGGACAGTGCGGCAATAATAGTCAGGCTGTTTCATCAAGTAAACATTTAACCGGGGTTTTTATTTGAATTAGTTACGTTGAAAAGCCCTGAATTGAATGTTCAGTTAAATATTGTGATGGAGTCTTCACAGATATTCACACAGCTCCGTTCAAGCATGGCTATTGCAACGCCATCATTCTGGCGTTTACGCGCGTCAAAAAAGCTGCGACGGGCTGCCGTGAGGCTCCGAGGGTCATCAATACTGCAGTTTTCCCGCGCAGTCGCTAGAATGGCGGCCTTTGCGAAGTTCTGGAGTTTCCCCCTCATGCGCACTTTTCGGTTGGTGATTTCTTGCCCGGACCGCGTTGGCATCGTTGCCAAAGTCAGTAACTTTCTGGCGGCCCACAATGGCTGGATCACCGAAGCGAGCCACCACTCGGATAACCAGGTCGGCTGGTTCTTCATGCGTCACGAAATCCGTGCCGATTCCCTGCCTTTCGGTATCGAGGTGTTGCGCGAGAAGTTTGCACCGATCGCCGAAGAGTTCTCGATGGACTGGCGCATCACCGACACCGAGCAGAAAAAACGCGTGGTGCTGATGGCCAGCCGCGAATCCCACTGCCTGGCTGATCTGCTGCACCGCTGGCACAGCGACGAGCTGGATTGCGAGATCTCCTGCGTGATTTCCAACCACGACGACCTGCGCAGCATGGTCGAGTGGCATGGCATTCCTTATTACCACGTGCCGGTCAATCCGCAGGACAAGCAACCGGCCTTCGACGAAGTGTCGCGTCTGGTCAAGCAGCACGATGCCGAAGTGGTGGTGCTGGCGCGCTACATGCAGATCCTGCCGCCGGACATGTGCCGCGAATACGCGCACAAGGTGATCAACATTCACCACAGCTTCCTGCCGTCGTTCGTCGGTGCCAAGCCGTACCACCAGGCTTCGATGCGCGGCGTGAAGCTGATCGGTGCGACCTGCCACTACGTGACCGAAGAGCTGGACGCCGGCCCGATCATCGAGCAGGACGTGGTCCGCGTCAGCCACAGCGACAGTATCGAAGACATGGTGCGTTTCGGCCGTGACGTCGAGAAGATGGTGCTGGCCCGTGGCCTGCGCTATCACCTGGAAGACCGCGTGCTGGTGCACGGCAACAAGACCGTGGTGTTCTGATTCAGGTTCGCTCCCACGCAGAGCGTGGGAGCGATCCATGGACCGTGAGGAATGACCGATGAGCGATCCACTGGACAAAGCCACTTCCAAGGCACCCGCCACCTTGGGCGAAGGCTGCTTGAGCCGCTATGACCCGGATGACCTGAGCCCGGAGGACGGCACGGAGTTTCCCGGTGCTGCCGAACTGTGGGAACAACTCAAGGACGAAGAGGATGACCTCAAGAAGCCTGTCTGACGCTCAGCAGTTTTTTCAGCAATGGCCGGCCCAGCATCAATAGAAACACCGGGCCACCGACCAGAAGATAGAAGTAATACGTCACCACCCGCCAGATCAGGATCGCCGCCGCCGCGGTCGATTTGCCGACCATTGGCGCCAGCAGCGCCGCCGAGGTCAATTCCGCTGCACCGGCACCGCCCGGCAACAGGCTGAATTGCCCCGCCCCCAGCGAAAGCATCTGGATCAGAAACGTCCAGGCCCACTGCACATCCGCCCCCAGACCGCGCAACGCCAGATACAGCACGCTGTAACGCAGCGACCAATGCACGCAGGTCAGGACGAACACCTTGATCAATGTCGCCCAGGGCAACTTCAGCGCATCGGTGAAAGCTGCCAGAAAGTGCAGTAACTGCCGCGCCCAGCGCCGTCGAGTTCGCGGTTCGATGTTCATCCCGGCCAGCAGTCGTCCGCTCAAGCGGATCAAACGGCGGTGATAGCGCGCAACCAATATGCAGCTCAGCAAGCCCCCGGACAATGACACGGCGCTGACAATCAGCAGCCATTCCATACGATCACTCAGATGCTGGAACAGCGCGTAGATCAGAATTCCGCTCAGGGCGCAGAGAAAAAACAGCAGATCGCTCAACTGATCCATCGCAAACACGGCGCTGCCCCGGGCCGGGCGCACGCCGCTGCGCGCCAGCAGCGCCATGATCGTCAACGGCCCTCCGCTGCCGCCGGGCGTGGCGCACCAGGCGAATTCGGCCGCCATCACCACTCCGAGGCTTTTCACGGGCGTGACCCGGTCACGCTGATCGCCGAGCAGCAGCCGCAGGCGCAAGGTGTTGATGCCCCAGCACAGCAGCACCATGGCGAACATGATCAACAGCCAATTCAGCGGAAAAGCCTGCAAGCGCTCCCAAGTCTCGCCGCCGCCGAGCAGGACGGGCACCGCCACGGCCACCAACAGGCCGATCAGCAACAGAATGCCGCGACTCAAGCGGCACGCTCGGCTTGAGTGTGCTGGCGTGTCAGCCAGTCGATTTTGGTCATGGGCACGCGTCCGTCCGCCAGCAGTCGTTCAAGGGTGCGCCACCAGTAATCCCGGGAAAAGCGGTGACGCATGTCCACCGGGTGCAAGCCTAGACGAATCACCGGCGCCTGACGCCAGCGCTGCTCACGCTGTTCGCTGACGATCTTCGACACCCCGCGACGCCAGGCACTGCGCGCGCTCCACACCAGTCCGGGGGCCTCGACCGCCGCGAAATCCGGCAAGTGATAAAGATGCTGCGGATCGCTGGTGTAGCGTAGCGGCAATTCGCGCAGTGCCTCGCGCGTGCCTGCGCTCATCAACCAGGCGGGGGCGACGAAACCGTGCAGCGGCCAGCCGTGGCGCCGAAACAGATCGATCCCGGGACGCAGGCGGGCGAGGGCGGCTTCCTGGGACAACTGATAGAACTCGCCTTCATGGGTGTAGACCCGCCGCATGAACCAGTCGCGAGCGGTGCGCGGGCCGGGCTCGGTGTCCTCATGAAAGTGGCCGTGCAGGGCCAGTTCATCGCCGCGGGCGACGCGCTCGTCGAGCATGCGACAGAACTCCGGGTGGGCCTCAAGGGCATCGTGGCGATGGAAGTCCGGGACCACCAGCCACGTCATCGGGACGTTGCCCAACCGGTCAACGGCTTCGACAAACTCTCGATAATCGGCCCACGTGGAGGGTGCCACGTCATGCAGCACCAGCATTACCGCCGGGCGCTCGTGTGATTCAGCCATTGGCCACCCGAGGAACCGAATCGCCGAGTACCGCGTGGTAATGGCTCAGCAGGCTGTCGACCACCGTGTCCCAGGCGTAATGCCGTTCGACATGTTGGCGTGCCTGTCGACCGATTACGTCAGTCCCGCGACTGAACAGTTCGCGCACGGCATTGGCCATGGCTTGCGAATTGTTCGGCGCGCAGAGCAGCCCGCAACATTCGCTGACGATTTCCTCGAACGCCCCGGCTGCCACCGCCACCACCGGAATGCCACAAGCCATGGCCTCCAGGATCACCAGACCGAAGGTTTCCTGATCGCCTGCATGGATCAGCGCGTCGGCACTGGCCATCAACCGCGCGACCTGTACGGCAGGGCAGAACCGGTCGATCACGCTGACATTGTCCGGGACGGACGCCGGCATCGACGAGCCGACCAGCAACAAGTGATAACGCGGGCCCAGACGTTTCATGCAGTCGAGCAGCACCGGCAGGTTTTTCTCCTTGGAACCGCGACCGGCAAAGATCAGCAGGCGCGTGTCCTCGGCGATCCCCAGTTCGGTGCGTACCCCGTCGTCGCGGGCATCCGGATGGAAGGTTTGCAGGTCAACGCCCAACGGCTGCACATATACGTTGCGCACCCCCAGTCTGCTGAGCTTGTCGGCCATGACCTGGCTGGGTGCCAGCACCCGGTCGAAATTGCCGTACAACTTGCGCACATACGCATCGACATTCGGCGTGACCCAATGGCCCATGCGGTTACCCACCAGCAGTGGCAGGTCCGAGTGGTAGAAACCGATCACCGGCACATCCAGTTGTCGCCGTGCATCGAGCGCGGCCCAGGCGGTGAGGTACGGGTCGCCGACTTCGATCAGATCGGGTTGCAGATCCTGCAAAACGTTTCGCCAAGGAGCCAGGCGCAGGGGAAAACGATAGCCCTTGCCGAAGGGCAGGGCAGGGGCGGGAACCGTATAAACGCCGTCAGACTCACCAAAATCCGCCCCGGGGATCAGCAGGCTGTGGCGGATGCCGGGCTTGACCCCCAGCCGACGGTGCTTGGCATCCAGATAGGTGCGCACGCCGCCGCTGGCCGGGGCGTAGAACATGGTGATGTCAGCGATATGCACGGTGAACGTCCCTCCGCAGTGATCTCCCTTGGTTGACCTTTATCAAGAATAGATGTTCGGTCGGGGTTTCGCGGTGGGGGGCGGCAGGGGGATTTGTGCTGGGGTTGAGGGCGTCAGGCCCTCACCCTAACCCTCTCCCAGGGGGAGAGGGGACTGACCGAGGTGTTTGGTCGTGATACATCGACCTGAAAGTTTCGCGCCGAGCTCAGGACCTGAAAACCCTGAAGATCTGCTCCCTTTCCCCCTCGCCCCCTTGGGGGTGAGGGGGTAGGCTTTTGATCTTGATCTTAGATCCGGAAACTACCCACCAACTGCTTCAGTCTCGAAGCCTGCTGCTCCAGATCCGAACAGGCACGCAACGTCGCCTGCAAGTTCTCGACGCCTTCCTGGTTCAGCGTGTTGATCTCGGTGATATCCACGTTGATCGACTCGACCACCGCCGTCTGCTCTTCCGTCGCGGTCGCCACCGACTGGTTCATGCCGTCGATTTCACCAATGCGCTGGGTCACGCTGTTCAGGCGCTCGCCGGCGAGGTTGGCGATGTCCACGCTGTCCTGGCTGTGGCGCTGGCTGTCGCTCATGGTGCTGACGGATTCGCGGGCGCCGACTTGCAGTTCCTCGATCATGGTCTGTACCTGTTGCGCCGATTCCTGGGTGCGGTGGGCGAGGTTGCGCACTTCGTCCGCCACCACCGCAAATCCGCGCCCGGCTTCCCCGGCACGCGCTGCCTCGATGGCCGCGTTGAGCGCCAGCAGGTTGGTCTGCTGGGAAATGCTGGTGATCACTTCCAGAATCTGGCCGATGTTCACGGTCTTGCTGTTCAGCGATTCGATATTGCTGCTGGAGGCGCTGAGCATGCTCGACAGTTGGTTCATCGCCTTGATGCTGCGCTCCACCACTTGCTGACCGTCTTCGGCCAGGCCACGGGCGTCGCTGGCCTGGGTCGAGGCCTGGGCGGCGTTGCGGGCGATTTCCTGGGCGGCGGCGCCGAGCTGGTTGATCGCCGCCGCCACGCTGTTGGTACGCGAGGCTTGCTGGTCGGAGTTGTACATCGACGAGTTCGAGGCGGCGACTACCCGCAAAGCGACTTCGTTGACCTGGCCGGTGGCCGACGACACTTCGCGAATCGAGCCGTGAATACGCTCGACGAAACGGTTGAACGCGGTACCAAGCACGCCGAATTCGTCCTGGTTCTGGATGGTCAGGCGCTTGGTCAGGTCGCCTTCGCCGTCGGCGATGTCTTCCATGGCGCGAGTCATGACATGCAGCGGCTGGATCAGGATGCGGATCAGCATGCCGAGCAGGGCAATGATGATCGCCACTGCAATCACGGTCGCGATCACGGCCGAGGTGCGGAATTCGCTGAGCATCGAGAAGGCTTTGTCTTTGTCCACCGACAGGCCGATGTACCAGTTCACCGACGGCAGGCCTTTGATCGGGGTGAAGTTGACGATGCGGGTCTGGCCGTCGACGGTGACTTCAGTGAAGTCACTGCTGATGCGCGGGGTGTCCTGCGGATAGGCTTCCTTCAGGGACTTCATCACCAGGGCCTTGTCCGGGTGCACCAGGATCTTGCCGTCGGCGCTGACCAGGAACGCGTAGCCCATGCCGGAAAAATCTCGGGCGCTGAGGGTGTCGATCAGGGTTTGCAGGCTCAGGTCGCCGCCCACCACGCCCACGCTCTGGCCGGCCTTTTTCGCGGCGGTGGCGATGGAAATGATGGTCTGGCCGGTGGCCGCGTCGATGTACGGTTCGGTCAGGGTCGAAGAACTGCTGCTTTCGGCACCCTTATACCAAGGGCGAACCCGTGGATCGAAACCGTCCGGCATCTTCGCATCCGGGCGGATGGTGAAGTGCCCGGTGGCATCGCCCAGGTAGGACGCCATGAAGGTCGACGTCAGGGCTTTCTGTTCCAGCAGGCTGGCGACGGCGGCAGGCTCGGGATTGATGGCGATGTTCTGCGCCGCGTTCTCGATCAGCAGGATGCGCCCGCTGAGCCAGGTCTGGATGTTGTCGGCGGTGACCTCGCCCATCTCGTTGAGGTAATTGTCCAGGTCCTCGCGGATCGCATTGCGTTGCAACCAGTCGTTGTACAGCGTGAACGAGGCGAAGGCGGCGATGACGATGAGGGCGGCGGCAAGCAAAATTTTATGGCTGAAACGCAGATTTTTGTTCATGGCTTGGGGTTCCGCTAAGGTCTTATTATTCAGGGCGTGCTTCTATAGATGCTCGCTAGGTGGGCTTGATGGGTACAAGCAGGTATTTCCGCTTCTCCTTAGGGAAATCTCCGATGCGGATGTCAGTCGCATCTGTCACCTTTAGCTATCGGCCATGCTCGACAAAGATTAACCATTGGGTGACCAAATGCCTGACTCCTTGCAACTCGTAATCGGCGCCGACCTCGCCGGGCAACCGATCGCCCAGGCCATGCGCCTGGCCAACCGTCACGGGCTGGTGGCCGGGGCCACCGGTACCGGCAAGACCGTCACCTTGCAGCGCCTGGCCGAGGCGTTCAGTGACGCCGGCGTCGCGGTGTTCGCCGCCGACGTCAAGGGCGACCTGTGCGGCCTCGGTGCTGCCGGCAATCCCCAGGGCAAGATTGCCGAGCGCATCGCCGGCATGCCGTGGCTCAATCACAAGCCTCAGGCGTATCCCGTGACCTTGTGGGACATTCACGGTCAGTCCGGTCATCCGTTGCGCACCACGCTGAGCGAAATGGGCCCGCTGCTGATCGGCGCCCTGCTGGAGCTGACCGACAGCCAGCAATCGGCGTTGTACGCCGCTTTCAAGGTGGCGGATCGCGAAGGCCTGTTGCTGCTGGATCTCAAAGACCTGAAAGCGCTGCTCAATCACCTCAAGGACAATCCGCAGCTGTTGGGCGAAGACGCGGCGCTGTTCACCACCGGCTCCAGCCAGGCGCTGTTGCGGCGTCTGGCGACGCTGGAGCAGCAGGGTGCCGAGGCGTTGTTCGGCGAGCCGGCGCTGCAACTGGAGGACATTCTGCAGCCGACCGCCGATGGTCGCGGACGCATTCATCTGCTCGACGCCAGTCGTCTGGTACATGAGGCGCCGAAGGTCTACGCGACCTTCCTGTTGTGGCTGCTGGCCGAGCTGTTCGAGCAACTGCCTGAACGCGGCGATGCCGACAAACCGTTGCTGGCGCTGTTTTTCGATGAGGCGCATTTGTTGTTCGGTGACACGCCCAAGGCGTTGCAGGAACGCTTGGAGCAAGTGGTGCGGCTGATCCGTTCCAAAGGTGTGGGCGTGTATTTCGTCACTCAGTCGCCGGGCGATCTGCCGGACGACGTGCTGGCGCAACTGGGGCTGCGGATCCAGCACGGCCTGCGCGCGTTCACCGCCAAGGAGCAGAAATCCCTGCGGGCGGTAGCGGATGGCTTCCGGCCGAATCCGGCGTTCGATGCATTGTCGGTACTCACCGAGCTCGGGATTGGCGAGGCACTGGTTGGCACGCTGCAAGAGAAGGGCACACCGGAAATGGTTCAGCGAGTGCTGGTGGCGCCGCCGCAATCACGAATCGGGCCGTTGACCGAGACCGAACGCACGATGCTGATTGCCGGTTCGCCGTTCAAGGGCCGTTATGACAAGCCGATCGATCGCGAGTCGGCCTATGAAATCCTGATGGGTCGCAAAGGACTGGCGCCGGAGGCGGAAGCGGCACCGGGCAAACCGGCCGCTGAAGAGCCGAGCCTGGCGGACAAGGCTGGAGAATTCCTCGGGACGGCGGCGGGGCAGGCGCTCAAGTCGGCGATGCGTCAGGCGGCGAATTCGCTGGGTAAACAGTTGGTGCGTGGTCTGATGGGGTCATTGCTCGGGGGCAGCAAACGCCGCTGATCAACCAAGGCTCAGGATTTGGGTTTGGCGTGGGCGGCCAGTCGTTCCAGTGCCGCTCGCAGATTCGGATCGCTGATCCCGTCGGCGGTGGCCTGGATGGTCGCCGCCGCATCCGTCGACAGGTCGATCGTCGGCCCGTTCGCCTCGCGCTGGAGGGTCGGTGGGCGCACGGCGAACCTGATCCGCGTCAGATTGGCGAACTCATCGAACATCTGCAGTTGCCGTTGCAGGCGTTTCTGCTGATAGCGCAGACGTGTGGCCCAATGGCCGTCGGTGACGATCAGCAGCAGCTCGCCTTCACGCCACTTGGCCACGTGGCAGTGCGCGCGGGCGGCAGGTTGCAGCTGGCTTTCGAGCAGACGTTGCAGATGGGCCAGACGCTGGGCATGACCGAGGATGGCTTTCAACGGCCTGGCTTCGCGTAGCAGAACGGCGGGCGCTCTGGCTGTGAGAGGGCGAAATGCCATGATCTAGAACCTGAAGTGACAGAGGCGCCATGGTAGCAGATGGCACCCATTTCACTCGCCCATTGCTTTTGTCCCTGCTTTGCCCATTAAATCAACGACTAACTTCTTCCCTGTACGGCTTGAAGTTGAGCAAAACGCCCCTATTTTAAGTGAGCCCCGTCAAAGCGCAGTGCCAGCATCGTGGAATATCCCCACTTTCCTCACCACCGTTTCCGGGTAGAATGCTCGTTCGCATGCGGCCATGAGGGCTGCACGGGCGACTCACGGGGCCGCCCTCCATCCCTTTAGTGTGGAAGATCCTGCCGATATGTTTGCGCCTTTGTTAAAGAAACTTTTTGGAAGCAAGAACGAGCGTGAAGTCAAACGCATGCTCAAGACGGTGCAGCTCGTCAATGCCTTCGAAGAGAAGATGGTCGCCCTCTCGGACGATCAACTGCGCGCCAAGACCGCAGAGTTCAAGGACCGCATTGCCAAGGGGGAGACCCTCGACAAGCTGTTGCCGGAAGCCTTTGCGGTCGCCCGCGAAGCCGGCAAGCGTGTCATGGGCATGCGCCACTTCGACGTCCAACTGATCGGCGGCATGACCCTGCACGAAGGCAAGATTGCCGAAATGCGCACCGGTGAAGGCAAGACCCTGGTGGGTACCCTGGGCGTTTACCTCAACGCGCTGTCCGGCAAGGGCGTGCACGTTGTGACCGTGAACGATTATCTGGCCCGCCGCGACGCCAACTGGATGCGTCCGCTGTATGAATTCCTCGGTCTGAGCGTCGGTATCGTGACGCCGTTCCAGCCGCCGGAAGAGAAGCGCGCCGCCTACGCTGCCGACATCACCTACGGCACCAACAACGAATTCGGGTTCGACTACCTGCGCGACAACATGGCGTTCAGCATGGAAGAGAAATTCCAGCGCGAACTCAACTTTGCCGTGATCGACGAAGTCGACTCCATCCTCATCGACGAAGCGCGTACTCCGCTGATCATTTCCGGTCAGGCCGAGGACAGCTCCAAGCTGTACATCGAGATCAACAAGCTGATCCCGAAACTCAAGCTGCACGTCGAAGAAGTCGAAGGCGAAGTCACCCAGGAAGGCCACTACACCGTTGACGAGAAGACCCGTCAGGTCGAACTCAACGAAGCCGGTCACCAGTTCATCGAAGACCAACTGACCAGCATTGGTCTGCTGGCCGAGGGCGAGAGCCTGTATTCGGCGCACAACCTGAGCCTGCTGACTCACGTCTATGCCGGTCTGCGTGCGCACAAGCTGTTCCATCGCAACGTCGAATACATCGTGCAGGACGGTCAGGTCGTGCTGGTCGACGAACATACCGGTCGTACCATGCCCGGTCGTCGTCTGTCCGAAGGCCTGCACCAGGCCATCGAGGCCAAGGAAAACCTGAACATCCAGGCCGAGAGCCAGACCCTGGCATCGACCACATTCCAGAACTACTTCCGCCTCTACGAAAAGCTGTCCGGCATGACCGGTACCGCCGACACCGAAGCGTTCGAATTCCATCAGATCTATGGCCTGCAGGTCATCGTGATCCCGACCAACAAGCCGTTGGCCCGTAAGGACTACAACGACCTGGTGTTCCTGACCGCCGAAGAGAAATACGCGGCGATCGTCAATGACATCAAGGAAAGCATGGCCGCCGGCCGTCCGGTGCTGGTGGGTACTGCGACTATCGAAACCTCCGAGCACATGTCCGCATTGCTCGAGAAGGAAGGCATCGAACACAAGGTTCTGAACGCCAAGTTCCACGAAAAAGAAGCTGAAATCATCGCGCAGGCCGGTCGTCCGGGCGCACTGACCATCGCTACCAACATGGCCGGTCGTGGTACCGACATCCTGTTGGGCGGCAACTGGGAAGTTGAAGTCGCGTCGCTGGAAAACCCGACCCCTGAACAGATCGCCCAGATCAAGGCCGACTGGCAGAAGCGTCACCAGCAAGTGCTGGAGTCCGGCGGTCTGCAGGTGATCGCGTCCGAGCGTCACGAATCCCGTCGTATCGACAACCAGCTGCGTGGCCGTGCCGGCCGTCAGGGCGACGCCGGTTCCAGTCGCTTCTACCTGTCGCTGGAAGACAGCCTGATGCGCATCTTCGCCTCCGACCGGGTGAAGAACTTCATGAAAGCCCTGGGCATGCAGCCTGGCGAAGCCATCGAACACCGCATGGTGACCAACGCCATCGAGAAAGCGCAGCGCAAGGTTGAAGGCCGCAACTTCGACATTCGCAAGCAGCTGCTCGAGTTCGACGACGTCAACAACGAACAGCGTAAAGTGATCTATCACATGCGTAACACGTTGCTGGCTGCGGACAACATCGGCGAAACCATCGCTGACTTCCGCCAGGACGTGCTGAACGCCACCGTCAGCGCGCACATTCCACCACAATCGCTGCCAGAGCAGTGGGACGTGGCCGGTCTGGAAGCGTCGATCGCCAGCGACTTCGGCGTGAAGCTGCCGATCCAGCAATGGCTCGACGAAGACGATCACCTGTACGAAGAAACCCTGCGCGAAAAGCTGATGAACGAGCTGATCGCCGCGTACAACGAAAAAGAAGACCAGGCTGGCGCCGAGGCCCTGCGCTCGTTCGAGAAGCAGATCGTGCTGCGCGTTCTGGACGACCTGTGGAAAGACCACCTGTCGACCATGGATCACCTGCGTCACGGCATCCACCTGCGTGGTTATGCGCAGAAAAACCCGAAACAGGAATACAAGCGCGAGTCCTTCACGCTGTTCTCCGAGCTGCTGGATTCGATCAAGCGCGACTCGATCCGTGTGCTGTCGCACGTTCAGGTTCGCCGCGAAGATCCGGCCGAGGAAGAGCAACGCCTGCGTCAGGAAGCCGAAGCACTGGCCGCCCGCATGCAGTTCGAACATGCTGAAGCGCCAGGTCTGGATCAACCGGAAGCACTGGTCGGTGAAGAGGTCGACGTGGCCCTTGCCACCGCCCCGGTGCGCAACGAGCAGAAGCTGGGCCGCAACGAACTGTGCTACTGCGGTTCGGGCAAGAAATTCAAGCACTGCCACGGGCAGATCCAGTAAAACCCGTTTCAATCGCTGAAATACCCGCGCCGCGACCGGCACCAGCCGTCGCGGCGTTTTGCCATTTACACCACCGTCACTACGCTTGGCGGTGCTGACATCATTGAGTAAGGAGCGCATTCATGGCTGTTGGTCTTGGTCCTTTGCCAACGTTGCACCCGGTTGCCGGTTTTGAACTCGGTATCGCTTCGGCCGGCATCAAGCGCCCGGGGCGCAAGGATGTCGTCGTGATGCGTTGCGCCGAAGGTTCCACCGTGGCGGGCGTGTTTACGTTGAACGCTTTCTGTGCAGCGCCGGTGATCCTGGCCAAGAAACGCGTGCAGAACGCTGTGCGCTACCTGTTGACCAACACCGGCAATGCCAACGCCGGCACCGGCGAACCGGGCCTGGCTGCCGCCGAGCGCACCACCGCCAAACTGGCTGAACTGACCGGCGTGGATGCCAGCCAGATCCTGCCGTATTCCACTGGCGTGATCGGCGAGCCGCTGCCGGTCGAGAAGATCGAAGGCGCCCTGCAGGCCGCGCTGGACGACCTGTCGGAAAACAACTGGGAAGCCGCCGCCACCGGGATCATGACCACCGACACGCTGCCGAAAGGCGCCAGCCGCCAGTTCCAGCATGACGGCGTGACCATCACCGTCACCGGCATCAGCAAGGGCGCGGGCATGATCCGTCCGAACATGGCGACCATGCTCGGTTACATCGCCACCGACGCCAAAGTCTCCCGCGACGTGCTGCACAACCTGATCCTGGACGGCGCCAACAAGTCGTTCAACCGCATCACCATCGACGGCGACACCTCGACCAACGATTGCTGCATGCTGATCGCCACCGGCAAGGCTGCGCTGCCGGAAATCACCCGTGCCGAAGGCGAGCTGTTCACCAAGCTGAAACAAGCCGTGTTCGAGGTGTGCATGGACGTGGCCCAGGCCATCGTGCGTGACGGCGAAGGCGCGACCAAGTTCGTGACCGTTGAAGTCAACGGCGGCGGCAATCACCAGGAATGCCTGGACGTCGGCTACACCGTGGCCCACTCGCCGCTGATCAAGACGGCACTGTTTGCGTCCGACCCGAACTGGGGCCGAATCCTCGCTGCCGTTGGTCGTGCCGGCGTGCCGGGTCTGGACGTGAGCAAGATCGACGTATTCCTCGGCGAAGTGTGCATCGCCCGCCGTGGCGCCCGCGCCGCGACCTACACCGAAGCCCAGGGCTCGGCGGTGATGCAACAGGAAGAAATCACCATCCGTATCGAACTGGGTCGCGGCGATTGCAGCGAAACCATCTGGACCACCGACCTGTCCCACGAGTACGTGAAGATCAACGCCGAATACCGCACCTGATCCCTGCCGAAGAAGGAGGTCTGCGGACCTCCTTTTCTTCTGTCCCATGAAAGGACCCGAACATGAGCCTTCACCTGATCATCGGCGACAAACTGCTTTCCTCCTGGTCCCTGCGCGCGGCGCTGGCGCTTGAACTGACCGGCGCGCCCTACACCGAAGAACTGGTCAAACTCGGCAAGCCCGACACCCGCGAGCGGTTGCTTACCCATTCGCCGACCGCCAAGGTGCCGCTGCTGAAAACCGCCCGCGGCACCATTGCCGATTCGCTGGCGATTGCCGAATACCTGGCCGAACAGTTTCCTTCCGAGCAACTCTGGCCGACCGATATCTTCGCCCGAGCCCAGGCGCGATCCGCCTGCGCGCAGATGCACAGCGGCTTTTTCGCCATGCGCAATCACATGCCGTTCAATCTGAGCCATGACGCGCCGCTCAACCCGGTGCCGCCGGAAGTGAAGGTCGACATCGAACGCATGCTCGCGCTGTGGGCCGAATGCCGTGCTGCCGCGACCGAGCCTGGCCCTTACCTGTTTGGTCGGGTGTCGCTGGCCGATGCATTCTTCGCCCCGATTGCCGTGCGTCTGCGCACCTATCAGGTGAAGCTGCCGGCCGACGATCAAGCCTATGTTGAAACCGTCTACCAATGGCCAGCCTTCAAGGCCTGGCAAAAGGCCGGACTGGAGGAATTGCAGTCGTGAAACGTGTACACGTCGCCGCCGCCGTCATTCGTGACGACAGCGGCAAGATTCTGATCGCCCGGCGTGCCGATACCCAGCATCAGGGCGGCCTCTGGGAATTTCCCGGTGGCAAGGTCGAAGCCGACGAGTCGGTGCAAACCGCGCTGGCTCGGGAGCTGCACGAAGAGTTGGGCATCGTCGTCGGTGCCGCCCGGCCGCTGATCAAGGTGCGTCATGATTACCCGGACAAGCAGGTGTTGCTGGATGTCTGGGAGGTCTCGAGCTTCACTGGCGAACCCCATGGCGCCGAAGGCCAGCCATTGGCCTGGGTTTCGGCCAAGGAGCTGACGGATTACGAATTCCCGGCAGCCAACCAGCCGATCGTCGCGGCGGCGCGTTTGCCTGCCGAATACCTGATCACCCCGGAAGATCTGGAAACCCCGGCCTTGCTGCGCGGCATCCAGAAGGCAATCGCCGGTGGCATCAAGCTGATCCAGCTGCGCGCGCCCAATGGTTATGACCCGAAGTACCGCGACCTCGCGGTAGACGCGGTCGGCCTGTGCGCCGGCAAGGCGCAGTTGATGATCAAGGGCCCGTTCGAATGGCTGGGCGATTTCCCGGCCGCTGGCTGGCACATCACCTCGGCGCAGTTGCGCAAGTACGCGGCAGCGGGGCGTCCGCTGCCGGCAGATCGCTGGTTGGCGGCTTCCTGCCATAACGCTGAAGAACTGGCACTGGCCGAGCAGATGGGCGTGGATTTCGTCACCCTGTCGCCGGTGCAGCCGACCCTGACTCACCCGGATGCGCAGCCGTTGGGCTGGGAGCAGGCATCGACGCTGATCGAAGGTTTCAGCAAGCCGGTATTTCTGCTGGGCGGAGTCGGTCCGGCTGAACGCGAAAAAGCATGGGATGCCGGAGCTCAGGGTGTGGCGGGGATTCGGGCGTTCTGGCCTGAGGCTCTATAAGAGGCTCAGGCCTCATCGCTGGCTTGCCAGCGATGACTGACTTAGAGGCGCTACACCTCTGTGGGTTTCGCCGCCGGTTGCCACAGAATCTCGGCAATACCCTGGCGCCGGGCGATCAGCCTGGCCGCCACAAACAACAGATCCGACAAGCGATTGATGTACGCCAGACCAACTCCGGCCAACGGTTCGATCGCATTCAAATGCTGGCAACGCCGTTCGGCACTGCGCGCCAGGCTGCGACAGACATGGGCCTGGGCAATCAGCATCGAACCGCCCGGCAGAATGAAATTCTCCAGCGGCCCCAATTCCTCGTTCCATACATCAATGGCGGCTTCCAGCCGTTCGATTTCCGCCGTGTTCAGCGCCTGATATTCCGGCATCGCCAGTTCACCGCCTAAGTCGAACAACCGATGCTGGCAGGGCGCCAACACGTCGATCAGTTCATTCAGTCCGGGGCAGGTTTCGCGCTCGGCGATCAACCCGGCCAGTAGCACACCGACCTGACTGTTCAGCGTATCGACCTCGCCAATGGCCTCGATGCGCGGGTGATCCTTGGGCACCCGGCGGCCGTCGCCGAGTCCGGTTTCGCCCTTGTCGCCGGTGCGGGTGTAGATCTTCGACAAGCGAAAGCCCATGGTTTACCTCGGTAGTTGATTGGTTTCGGCGGCGATGGGCGCCGGTTGCGCCAGCGGCAGACGCAGGGTGAAGCAGGTGCCTTGCCCCGGCGCCGACTGTACTTCCATCTGGCCTTTGTGGTTGTTGGTGATGATGAAGTACGACACCGACAGCCCGAGGCCCGTGCCCTGGCCGATTTCCTTGGTGGTGAAGAACGGCTCGAAGGTGCGCTTGCGTACGTTCTCGCTCATGCCGATGCCGTTGTCCTCGACCTGAATCTCGGCCCATGGCGGATTGAGCCGGGTGCGCAGGGTGATTCGCCCTGGCTCGCTGTCATCTTCGCGCTGGTGGATCGCCTGCGCGGCGTTTTTCAGCAGGTTCAGCAGCACCTGTTCGAGTTCGTTGGCAGTGCCGGGCACCGGGCCCAGCGCCGGGTCGAACTGGCGAATGATCGCCTGCCCCTTGAAGTCGAAGCCGATGGCCAGGTCGAAGTCGTTGCCGGCGATCTCCACGGCTTGATCGATCAGGGCCGGCAAGTCGCACGGCGCCATCTGGCGGTTGCTGCGACGGCTGAAACTGAGCATGTGCGTGACAATTTTCGCCGCCCGGGCACCGGCCTGCTGGATGCCGTCGAGCAGTTGCGGGACTTCCCGACCTTGCAGGTAACGGTTCACGGTATCGAGTTCGATGCCCAGTTGCTCGGCCTGCTCGAGGTTCTTCGGCAGGTCTGGCGACAGGCGTCGGCGGATGTTCTGCACGTTGTGCAGGATCGCCCCCAGCGGGTTGTTGATCTCGTGGGCCATGCCGGCGGCGAGGCCACCGACCGACAGCATTTTCTCCGACTGCACCATCATTTCCTCCAGCGACAGGCGCTGAGTGATGTCGTCGATCCGGATTACCACGCCGCGCCCGGCGCCGCCCATCAGCGGGTAAAAGGTGAGGGCATAGTGCTTGGGCTCGTCGTCCTTGAACCACGTCACCCGTTCGATTTTCGCCACCGTGTGTTGCTCTACGGTCTGCTTGAGTTGCGGCAGGAACGGCTTGAGCGGCTCGAAGGCGAGGAAGATTGGCTGGTTCAGCGCTTCGTCCAGTCGTGTGCCGGAAAGCGCGCTGGCCTCCTGGTTCCATTGGGTGACATAGAGCTGTTCGTCGAGGGCGATCAGCGCCGAGGGCATGGAGTCGATGATGCTGTTGAGGTAGTTCTGGAACCCGGTGAGTTTTTTCTCGATCTTGCTGCGCACCTGGACTTCCAGTTCCAGCTTGCGGTTGGTGTGGCGGGTTTCTTCAGCCAGACCCTGGGCCTGATCGTAGGCCGCCTGGGAGTCGTCGCGGGCGCGCTTGAGTTGCTGCTCCCGGGCCTCGATGCGCGAGAGCATGGTGTTGAACGCTTCCGCCAGACTGCCGATTTCGTCATGGTTACCCCGGGAGGCGCGCAAGGCGTAGTTCTCTTCGCGGGTGACCTGGCGGGACAGTTCTTCGAGCTGATGGATCGGCCGGGTGATCAGGCGCTTGATCTGCCGGGCGATGACCAGCCACAGCAGCACACTGAAAATCAGGATCCCCAGACTGGCCGTGAGGGTGCCGGTGTAGAACGCCACCGGCAGCTCGCTGCTGGCCACCAGTAACAGATGGCCTGGCGCAGTGCCGGGGCGGGGCAGGGTGATGAGTTGGTTGCTGCGAAACTCGGTCAGTTGCCAGGCTTCGATGTGCCGGTAGCGTTCCGGCAGGTTGAGTTTGTCGCCATGCTGCAACTGCGCCAGACGTTCGCCTTTGCCGTCGTACAGAGCCGCGGCGCGCAGCGGGGAATAGCTGTCGAGTTCCTTGAGCAGACGTTCGGCGCTTTGTGGCGACTGTAAGGCGTCGGCCACCAGGCTCGGGTTCGACACCAGCCGGCCGATGGTCTGCAACGCCTGGGGCGCCATGCTTTCCTGGGAAATGTAATAGGCGGCGCTGATAAAGGTCAGGTTGGCGACCAGCAACACAGTGGTCAACAGCACCAGCAGGGCGGCCAGCAGTTTCTGGCCGACCGGCAGGTTTTCAAGACGCTGGCGCAATGGCATCAGGTTTATCGCAGCAAAGGAACAAGTGGCCAGCGTAGCCGCTGCTCAGTCGACGGGCAATCCGAGACTGTGCAGATGAGCGCTCAGGCGCTGCTGCAATTGCTTAAGATGCGGAAGGTTTAACTGATGACGTTCTGCAACCTTGCAGGCATGTCCAAGCAGATAGCTGATCTCGGTGCGGCGCTTGCTGGCCACGTCCTGATACATGGACGAGAAATTCGCCGCCGTGGCCTGGATCACCCGTTCGACTTCCTGTTGCAGATTGTCCGCCGCGGCCGGTTGCCCGCAGCGTTCGAGCAGTTCGGTCAGTTCGCCGCACAGGGTGGCGACTTCGCAGTGATGTTGCTGCAAGCCGCCATTGCGGCAGTCGTGCAGCACCGTCAGCGGATTGATTGCACAGTTGAGTGCCAGCTTGCGCCACAGACGGGTGAGGATGTCGGCGCTCCATTCATGGGGGATTTTCGCCGCCTCGAGATCGTCCAGCCAGATCGGTGCTACCGGATGACCGGCGTCCCCTAGCCAGGTGTAGCCATGGCCGGCGAACACCACGCGCCAGTCGCCGTCGCGGAAAGCGCCTTCGGTGCTGGAGGCGCTGATACAGCGGGCTTGCGGGACTCGCGCGGCGACCGCTTCCTGGCTGCCGAGGCCGTTCTGCAAAAGGATCAGTTCGGCGTCCGCTGCCAGACGGTGGGCAAGTCCGGCCACAGCCGCTTCGGCGTCGTAGGCCTTGCAGGCCACCAGCAGGCGGCGGATGGGGCCGGGACTGTCCGGGGTTTCGCCGGGGATGGCGTAGCTGCTGGCCACGCCTTGTTCGACGAGAGTCAGGCCGCCTGCTGTTGCATAGTCGTGCAAGCGGTCAATGTCGCGCAGGATCAACCGAACCGGCAGGCCGGCACGGGCCAGGCGTGTGGCCCAGAGCGTGCCGAGACTTCCGGCGCCCAGGACATGCCAGGGGGTGGACATCAGTTTTTCACTCGGTAAGGTACAGGCATGCAAGGCTCGCCGTGTCGGTGGGAAAAGACCCGTTATAATGAGCCCGATTTTAACCGCAAGCCAAGCGCGCCGCGTCCCGTACGAGCGCGCCTTTTTATTGGAGAACTTACATGCCGTCGTTCGACGTGGTATCCGAACTGGACAAACACGAACTCACCAACGCGGTCGAGAACGCCGTGAAGGAACTCGATCGTCGTTATGACCTGAAAGGCAAGGGCAGCTTCGAATACAAGGAAAAGGACTTGACCGTCCACCTGACCGCTGAAGCCGATTTCCAGCTGGAAGCGATGATCGAGATTCTCAAGCTGGCCCTGGTCAAGCGCAAGATCGACGTGCAGTGCCTGGAAGTCAAAGACTCCTTCGCCTCGGGCAAGCTGATGAAGCAGGACGCCGTCCTCAAGGAAGGCATCGACAAGGAACTGGCGAAGAAAATCGTCGGCCACATCAAGGAAGCCAAGCTCAAGGTGCAGGCCGCCATCCAGGGCGAGCAGGTGCGTGTGACCGGCAAGAAGCGTGACGACCTGCAGGAAGCCATCGCGGCCCTGCGTGCCAAGGAATTCGGCATGCCACTGCAGTTCAACAACTTCCGCGACTAAGCTTTTCGGTCGGGAACCTCTCGGCGTTTAATGCGTCCGAGGCCCAAGCAACGGCAGAAACGATTGAGCCCTGTTCGGTTCGGTCTTTCTGCCGCTGGTTTTTACAGCCCGGGAAGCCGGCAATCAGGAGATAAAACATGGATTTGAATGCTGAGGTGGACAACCTGGTCAAGGCATCCCAGGCGTGGATTCCGATGATCATGGAATACGGCAGCCGTGTGCTGCTGGCGGTGATCACCCTGGCCATCGGCTGGTGGCTGATCAACAAGGTCACGCAAAAGCTCGGCGGCCTGCTGGCCCTGCGCAATGCCGACCTGGCGCTGCAAGGTTTCATCAGCAGCCTGGCCAACATCATTCTCAAGGTGCTGCTGATCGTCAGCGTGGCGTCGATGATCGGCGTCGAGACTACCTCGTTCGTCGCGGCAATCGGTGCGGCCGGCCTGGCCATCGGTCTGGCGTTGCAGGGCAGCCTGGCGAACTTCGCCGGCGGCGTGCTGATTCTGTTGTTCCGTCCGTTCCGCATCGGTGACTGGATCGAAGCTCAGGGTGTGGCGGGTACCGTCGACAGCATCCAGATTTTCCACACCGTGCTGCGCACTGGCGACAACAAGACCATCATCGTCCCGAACGGCAACCTGTCGAACGGCATCATCACCAACACCAACCGTCAGCCGACCCGCAAGGTTGTGTTCGACGTAGGTGTGGATTACGAAGCCGATCTGCAAAAGGCCCGTCAGGTGCTGCTGGATCTGGCCAAGGATGATCGCGTGTTGCAGGATCCGGCACCTCAGGCCGTTATTTCGACACTGGGTGACAGTTCGATCACTGTTTCCCTGCGGGTATGGGTTAAAACTGCGGATTACTGGGATGTGATGTTCATGTTTAACGAACAGTCCCGTGATCGTTTAAAAACTGCCGGCATTGATATTCCTTTTCCACAACGAGTGATTCGTGTGGTTCAGGAATCGGCAGTGTAATGATAGGTTGCTAATTAATTGCCTGACTTATCGGTCAGGCATCTATTACAAGTGACAGGCAATAAAAAAGGCCCATCCGAAGATGGGCCTTTTTGTTTTGTTACCGCAACTAACTCGGTGCGATTACAAAAGCGACAGCGGGTAGTCGACGATCAGACGGAACTCTTTGATGTCGCCTTCGCCTTGGTCAGCGTTCGCGTTATGCCATGCTTGACGAACGCGGAAGGAGAGATCTTTGGCCGGGCCGGACTGAACAACGTACTTGACTTCCAAGTTGGTTTCGTTGTGTTTGCCATCAGCGCCGTAGAGTGGATCACCGTTGGATTTACGGTAAACACTGTTGGCGGCCAGACCGGTACCATCGATATCCCAGCCTTTAACGTAACGGGTCATGAAGCTCAGACCAGGCACGCCGTACTCGGCCATTTTCAGGTCATAACGGATCTGGGCGGATTTTTCTTTCGGACCGTTGAAGTCAGAGTACTGGATGGAGTTGGCGAGGAAGATCGAGTCGCCGCCACGGTTGTTCTTGCCCACACCGACGTAGTCGAATGGCGTGTCACCGTTAACTTTCTGGAAGGCCAGAGTAATGGTGTGCGCCTTCAGGAAGGAGAGTGCGGTTGCCAGGGAGAAGGTGGTGTTGCTGATGTCGCCTGCTTCCTTGTCACCGGTGTCGGTGGTGCGGTAGATGTTGAAGTCAGTGTTCAACGAAGTGTCGCCACCGAATGGGGTGGTGAGGTTCACGTTCGCGTAGTACTGATTCCAGACGTCTTCCAGCTTCGCGCCATACAGGGACGCGGTCAGGTTGTCGGTAATGCCGTACTTGCCGCCGAAGTAGTCGATGGTGTTGGCTGTAACGCCAGCATAGTTGGCCCACAGGTCGCCTTCACGGGAGTTGCGATCCTGGCTGGTCGACGAGTAGAAGTGACCGGCTTCGAGGTCAAGATCTTTGACTTCGCTGCTCTGCAGTTGGAAACCGCTGGCAGTTTGCGGGAGGATACGGGAGCCGCCTACAGCGAATACCGGAGCGGTGCTTGGCTGCATGTCGCCGACTTTCAGCTCGGTTTTCGATACGCGGAATTTCACGGCTGCGCCGGCTTTGCCCTGGCTGTCGTTGACGTGACCGTCAGCGTCGCGGCTCATGTTGCCGGTACCGCCGGTGCCATCACCGCCGTCCAGTTTGATTGCCAGGTAACCGAAAGCGTCAACGCCTACACCCACGGTGCCCTGAGTGTAACCGGAGCTGAAGTTGCCCCAGATACCCTGAGTCCAGTCTTTCTGGTCGTTGCCGCCGTCTTTGTTATTGCGGTTGAAGTAATAGTTGCGAATCAGCAAGTCAGCTTTCGCGTCTTCAACGAAGCCTTTCGCTTCAGCCTGGTCACTTACAAACGGGGCGGCCGTAGCCATTTGAGTACTGGCTGCTGCAGCAACTGCCAGTGCGATCATGCTCCACTTCATCACGCGCATCGTGATTTGCTCCTTTGGTTTTAGAAGAGTACTGCCGTCCCACCTGTTTTATTATCTGGGCGGCTCTTTCTTTTTGTGTCGGCGCAAACTTATATCACGCCGACCATGTTGGCGATACTTGCGAATCCAACCTTTCAGCTTCTTTACGAGCGTGTCGCAAACGGCTTGGTAGATGTCGCAAATTTACAGTCCAAATGCAATGGGACTGACAACTTCAGCGCTGTTTTACAGAGCTTGAGCATCGGTAAAAAAGAGTCCCTTGGCAAAACGCTTGAATCTCCATCGGGCAACCCTGCCACTGTTTTTATGGGGCTCAAGGCATCCACTTCTTGTGGTGCGCTTATAGTCCATATGGGTATGAATGCAACAAGCGTGCACAAACCGCTGAATTGTTCCGGTTTTTTTCAAGGTGCTCGTCCGGTGCTGTAAAAACCTCATAAAACCGGGGGCTTCGAGGGCCTTTCAAACAGGCTTGACGCCATCCTTCGCATGGTGTTGCTCCCTGAAAGTCGCAGCGCGACAACCAAAAACGTTACCGGTTCACCCCGTCAGTGAGTATTCGGCGGATGCCCGACGCACTGAGCGTAGACGTGCTGTGCGGTTTTGGTGCAAAAAATTTCAATGGCTGTACTGAATTCATACAGTTGAGCCGTCGATGGTGCGTAAACGTTGCTTCCTGAACCGGTCATTTCCCGCGTTCGAATACAGTGCTGGTTCTGTTCTGGTGCGCTCGTGCCACAAATGTCACTTTGCAGGGCGCGTAAGATTCCTTGCCGTGGCGCATTCGCCGTGAAGGGCACGTCAATCGCAGGTATGCTGCCGTCCAGTCGCTTGGCGCAGCGCATTCACAGCGGGGCGCTAAGCTGAAAACAGGTCATTTCGCCGGGAGTGCGCGCAGTGTTTGCTTTAGATCCACGACTTCAACAGGACACGCTGACCATCGGCGATTTCCCGCTTTGTCGACTGCTGTTGTCCAACGACGCCAACTACCCGTGGTTCATCCTGGTGCCTCGCCGCGACGATATCAGCGAGTTGTTTCAGTTGGATGTCGCCGACCAGCAGCGCTTGTGGCAGGAAACCACGGCCCTGGCCGAGGTGCTCAAGGATTCCTTCGACGCCGACAAGATGAATGTCGCGACTCTGGGCAACGTGGTCAGCCAGCTGCATATGCATGTGATCGTGCGTAAACGGGACGATGCCGCCTGGCCGGCGCCGGTCTGGGGCAAGCACCCCGCCAGGCCTTACAGTGCCGAGCAAGTGGCTGCGATCCGCGAGCGCCTGCGTCTGGTGCTGGACGAAGATTTCACCTTTCTGGAGGGCTGAGTGATGAGCCTCGAACAACGTGTTACCGAGCTGGAAAGTCGCCTGGCGTTTCAGGATGACACCATTCAGGCATTGAACGATGTGCTGGTGGAGCAGCAGCGGGTGGTTGAGCGTCTGCAATTGCAGATGGCAGCTGTACTCAAGCGTCAGGAAGAGATGGTCGGCCAGATCGGGTCTTTTGAAGAAGACGCGCCACCGCCGCACTATTGAGAGGTCTGTGGGCATGCTCCCGTGAATAAAAAAACCGCGAACAGCCAGGCTGTACGCGGTTTTTTTATTGCCGGGAAGCGTGAATCAGCGACGCGGCAGGGCGGCGATCACGTCTTCGGCCTGCAGGCCCTTGTCACGGTTCATCACCGAGAACTCCACGCGCTGGCCTTCGACCAGGACGCGGTGGCCTTCGCCACGGATGGCGCGAAAGTGCACGAAAATATCATCGCCGGAATCCCGGGAGATAAAACCGAAGCCCTTGGAGGTGTTGAACCACTTGACGGTGCCGGTATCGCGGTTGCTCATGTCGTAGCTTTGCGTGGCGGCGGTCGGTGAGGATTTGTAGAAGCTGACGGCCAGGTGCAAAACCACAGCGACCAGTGCGATCACCAGGCTGAACAGCACGGCTGGCTGGCCGGCGATGACAGGCATCGGCGCGATCAGGGTCAGGGTTTGCAGGACGACGGTCAGGACCAGCAAGGCGCTGACCAGGTTTTGCAGATGCTGGCGCGGACCTTTGTTCCAGTAAGGGATGACTGGCGCAAGGATCAGGTTCAGCAGGCCGAAAAAGGCCAGGTAAAGTGCATCGGGTTGTTGCAGGTAAGGTACCGCTTCGGACTTCAGGCTAGGTATGAAGGACAGCAGCAAGGCTGCTGCGCCCATTAGCAGGTGGACGATTTTCAACATTTTTATTGACTCACGTTATGACGGCTCACAAGGAAGAGCTGAAGGCGCACGGTTCGCTTCGGAACAATAAAGAGGCGTTGGACACGTACCCGGCATCAGCCTATGCGCAGGCCCGGAAAACGGGGCGTAGCGACACACTGCCTATTTAACAGCAAAGCCTGCGGGTACTCAAATTACGCCGGCCAGCGGCAGGCGTCGGACGATTTGTCGCGTCTATCGGGGTCATGCGGGGGCTGCGGGGCTGGGGTGGCCTTGCTACAGTGGAGCGGCACCTGTTGGATGAATTCAATCGCCTTTAGGGGGTAAACATGGCAATCGATATCGGTATCAGTGAAGAAGACCGCAAATCCATCGTCGAAGGGCTCTCGCGCCTGCTGTCGGACACCTACGTGCTGTATCTGAAGACCCACAACTTCCACTGGAACGTCACCGGGCCGATGTTCCGGACCCTGCATCTGATGTTCGAGGAGCAATACAACGAACTGGCTCTGGCGGTCGATTCGATTGCCGAGCGCATCCGCGCGCTGGGTTTTCCCGCGCCGGGTGCCTATGCGACTTACGCCCGTCTGTCTTCCATTAAAGAGGAAGTCGGCGTGCCAAGTGCCGAAGACATGATCAAGCAGTTGGTGGAAGGCCAGGAAGCCGTCACCCGAACCGCACGAGGCATTTTCCCTCTGCTGGACAAGGTCAGTGACGAACCTACCGCCGATCTGCTGACCCAGCGCATGCAGGTGCACGAGAAAACCGCCTGGATGCTGCGCGCATTGCTCGAAGCCTGATAACAGGAAGCGCATGAACCCCGGTTCGTGCGCTTTCCTCTTTTCTCCTGGAAATATCTTTCCCTTCTGTAGGAAACAGGGAGGACGATCCACCGCTCCATGATCCTCCTTGTCGCGTTGGCTTATCCTACATGGATGGTCAAAAAGTCATCTGGAACTGCCTTTGCACCTGCGCTTTTAATGAGTTCACAGGATGTTGCCTTGATAACAGGCGCAGAAATGACAAAGGAGTGTCAACGATATGGAAGATGGAGGCAGGCGAAGAGAGATCGCAGTCGGTACGCAGCGAGAGAGCGCCACGGAGCCCTTGCTCGGCGGGTTCGACATGGCGTTGATCCGGCCGTTATCCCGCTCGGTGCGTTTGAACGGGTTCGCGACCTGTATGCGGCTGGAACAGGTTTACTGGAATATTTTGGGCCGGATGGCCGAAGACAATTGCTGTTCGGTCGGCACGCTATTGTCCCGTGTCGATCGTGAAGTGCACCTGCGTCATGGCGGGGTGAAAAACTTCAGCGGTCTGGTGCGGGTTGTGTGTGTGATGCATGGCCTGCGGGATTCTCCGGGGGTGCATGGCGCGGGATGACACTGACGAGACGGCCTGTGCAGTCTTCCGGCTGCACAGGCCGCATTTAATGGCTATAATCCCGCCCTTTCGCCGCACAGCCCTGCGCGTGCTGGCAATCTGATTGCCGAGACAACCCCATGCCGATGTACGATTACCAATGTGCTTCCTGTGGTCATCAGTTGGAAGCCATTCAAAAGATCAGCGACGCACCACTGGTCGATTGTCCTGCCTGTCAGGCACCGGAACTCAAGAAGCAGCTGTCGATGCCGGGCTTTCGCCTCAGCGGCAGCGGCTGGTACGAAACCGATTTCAAGACCGGCGCGAAGAAGAATCTGGCCGGTGGCGACAAATCTGACTAGGGTTCAAGCCCAGGTCGAACGACACGCGCGAGTTTCCACAGGTTGCACAGTGCTTGAGTGCAGCGGGATCTCCACCGAATTTCGAATTACGAGAAGCGAACCACTACCATGATGCGCAGCCATTATTGCGGCCAACTGAACGAAAGCCTGGAAGGCCAGGAAATTACCCTTTGCGGATGGGTTCACCGTCGTCGCGACCACGGCGGGGTGATTTTCCTCGATATCCGTGATCGTGACGGTCTGGCTCAGGTAGTGTTCGATCCGGATCGCGCCGAGAGCTTCGCCGCCGCCGATCGCGTGCGCAGCGAATACGTGGTGAAGATCACCGGCAAGGTGCGTCTGCGTCCGGCCGGTGCCACCAACGCCAACATGGCGTCGGGCATGATCGAAGTCCTGGGCTACGAGCTGGAAGTGTTGAACGAAGCGGAAACCCCGCCGTTCCCGCTGAACGAATACTCCGACGTCGGCGAAGAAACCCGCCTGCGCTATCGCTTCCTGGACCTGCGTCGTCCGGAAATGGCCGAGAAGCTGCGTCTGCGTTCGCGCATGACCACCAGCATCCGTCGCTACCTCGACGAAAACGGCTTCCTCGACGTCGAAACGCCGATCCTTACCCGTGCCACGCCGGAAGGCGCGCGCGACTACCTCGTACCGAGCCGTACCCACGCCGGTTCGTTCTTCGCGTTGCCGCAATCGCCACAGCTGTTCAAGCAACTGCTGATGGTCGCCGGCTTCGACCGCTACTACCAGATCGCCAAGTGCTTCCGCGACGAAGACCTGCGTGCCGACCGTCAGCCTGAGTTCACTCAGATCGACATCGAGACCAGCTTCCTCGACGAAAAAGACATCATGGGCCTGACCGAAGGCATGATCCGCAACCTGTTCAAGGAAGTGCTGGATCTGGAATTCGGCGAATTCCCGCACATGACGTTCGAAGAAGCCATGCGCCGTTACGGTTCCGACAAGCCGGACCTGCGTAACCCGCTGGAGCTGGTCGACGTGGCCGATCAGCTGAAAGAAGTGGACTTCAAGGTCTTCAGCGGCCCTGCCAACGATCCGAAATGCCGTATCGCCGCACTGCGCGTTCCAGGCGGGGCGAGCATGCCGCGCAAGCAGATCGACGACTACACCAAGTTCGTCGGCATCTACGGTGCCAAGGGTCTGGCGTACATCAAGGTCAACGAGCGTGCGGCCGGTGTTGACGGTCTGCAATCGCCGATCGTGAAAAACATCCCGGAAGCCAACCTGAACGTGATCCTCGATCGCGTTGGCGCAGTCGACGGCGACATCGTGTTCTTCGGCGCCGACAAGGCCAAGATCGTCAGTGAAGCCCTGGGCGCGCTGCGTATCAAGCTCGGTCACGACCTGAAGCTGCTGACCTGCGAATGGGCGCCGATGTGGGTCGTCGACTTCCCGATGTTCGAAGAGAACGACGACGGCAGCTTCTCCGCTCTGCACCACCCGTTCACCGCACCGAAGTGCTCGCCGGAAGAGCTGGAAGCCAACCCGGCCGGCGCTCTGTCCCGTGCCTACGACATGGTGCTGAACGGCACCGAGCTGGGTGGCGGTTCGATCCGTATCCACCGCAAGGAGATGCAACAGGCGGTATTCCGTCTGCTGGGCATCAACGAAGCGGAACAGGAAGAGAAGTTCGGCTTCCTGCTCGACGCCCTGAAATACGGCGCGCCGCCGCACGGTGGTCTGGCCTTCGGTCTGGACCGTCTGGTGATGCTGATGACCGGCGCCCAGTCGATCCGTGAAGTGATTGCCTTCCCGAAAACCCAGAGTGCTGCCGACGTGATGACGCAGGCGCCGGGTGTCGTGGATGCGAAGGCATTGCGCGAATTGCACATCCGTTTGCGCGAAACGCCAAAGGCCGAGTAAGACGGGCCTGAAGGCGCATCTTCGGATGCGCCTTTTTTCTTTCTGCAGTGATTGAAAACAAGATTTTTTTGCTGGCCGATGCATCTGCATGGCGGGCATTGTTCAAGAGAATTCGGAGCGAGTTATGGCAGGTCATTCCAAGTGGGCGAACATCAAGCACCGCAAAGAACGCCAGGATGCCAAGAGAGGCAAGATCTTCACCAAGTGGATCCGCGAGCTGACCGTGGCGGCCCGTCAGGGCGGCGGTGATCCGGGCTCCAACCCGCGTCTGCGTCTGGCGCTGGACAAGGCGCTGGGCGCCAACATGAGCCGGGACATCATCGACCGTGCCGTGGCCCGTGGCGCCGGCGCGACCGAGGCCGACAACGTTGAAGAACTGACCTACGAAGGTTACGGCCCGGGCGGCGTGGCGGTGATGGTCGAGTGCATGACCGACAACCGTAACCGCACCGCAGCAGCTGTTCGCCATGCGTTCAGCAAGTGTGGCGGCAACCTCGGTACCGACGGTTCGGTAGCCTATCTGTTCGAACGCAAGGGCCAGATCAGCTTTGCCCCGGGCGTTGACGAAGACGCGCTGACAGAGGCCGCGCTGGAAGCCGATGCCGACGACGTGGTCAGCCACGAAGACGGCTCGATCGATGTGTTCACCTCGTTCACCAGTTTCTACGCGGTACGCAATGCCCTGGAGGCCGCCGGTTTCAAGGGTGATGACGCGGAAATCGTCATGCAGCCGACCACCAGCGCCGAGCTGGATCTGGAGGGCGCCGAGAAGGTGCTCAAGCTGATCGACATGCTGGAAGACCTGGACGACGTGCAGAACGTCTATTCCAACGCGGACATTCCGGAAGACGTGGCCGCTCAGCTCGGTTAAGAGCGACTAGGCTTCAATGTGGGAGCTGGCTTGCCAGCGATGGCGTCGGCACATCAGGTAATGATGGCGCCTGACACACTGTCATCGCTGACAAGCCAGCTCCCTCATTTGTTTTTGTGTTTCTTCGAACCAGCAGGCTTATGACTTTAATTCTTGGTATCGACCCCGGTTCGCGCATTACCGGTTACGGCATTGTTCGCGATACCGGACGTGGCGGCTGCATCTATGTCGCCTCGGGTTGTATCCGCACTGGAGCCGGCGAGCTGCATGAGCGTCTGCAGATCGTTTATCGCGGCGTGCGCGAAATCATCCAGACCTACGGTCCGGTCACCATGGGCATCGAAAAGGTGTTCATGGCAAAAAACGCCGATTCGGCGCTGAAGCTCGGGCAGGCCCGGGGGGCCGCTATTGTTGCCGGCGCCGAAGAATGCCTGGAAATAGCCGAGTACACGGCCACCCAGGTCAAGCAGGCCGTGGTCGGCACGGGTGCCGCTAATAAAGAGCAGGTGCAGATGATGGTCATGCACATGCTCAAGCTGACCAGCAAACCGCAAATCGATGCATCGGATGCCCTGGCCATTGCCATTTGTCATGCCCACACACGCTCGAGTCTGTTACCGCACGGCTTGGGAACGGCACGCAGTCGTGGCGGGCGCCTGCGTCTCTGATAGCATCAGCAGTCATTTTTACGGAATGTGGATTTCGTGCCTGGGTTGTCGGCCGTGAATCCATGCTCTGTCAGTCGCCAGCCCACGGCTGGCCAACGCTCAAGGATCTGAAACGTGATTGGACGCTTGCGCGGCACTCTGGCTGAGAAACAGCCGCCGCACCTGATTCTGGATGTAAACGGCCTCGGGTATGAGTTGGAAGTGCCCATGACTACCCTTTATCGCCTGCCGTCGGTCGGTGAACCGCTGACCCTGCACACCCATTTGGTCGTACGCGAAGACGCGCAGTTACTCTATGGTTTTGCCGGCAAGCGTGAGCGAGACTTTTTTCGCGAGTTGATCCGTCTCAATGGTGTAGGGCCGAAACTGGCCCTGGCCTTGATGTCGAGTCTGGAAGTCGACGAACTGATCCGCTGCGTGCAATCGCAGGACACCTCGGCGCTGACCAAGGTGCCGGGCGTGGGCAAGAAAACCGCCGAGCGTCTGCTGGTCGAACTGAAGGATCGCTTCAAGGCCTGGGAAACCTCGCCGGCCATGTTCGCCCTGGTGCCGAACCAGCCGGACGGCCCGGCGCCGGTCAACACCGCCGAGAACGATGCGGTCAGTGCACTGATTTCCCTGGGCTACAAGCCACAGGAAGCGAGCAAGGCGATTTCCGCGATCAAAGAGAAAGGCCTGAGCAGCGAAGACATGATTCGACGTGCCCTGAAGGGAATGATTTAAGTGATTGAAGCTGATCGTCTGATCGCCGCCACGCACAGTCCGCGTGAGCGCGAAGAAGTCCAGGATCGGGCGATACGTCCCGTCAGCCTGGCCGAGTACATCGGCCAGCCGACCGTTCGCGAGCAGATGGAACTGTTTATCCAGGCCGCCCGTGGCCGTAGCGAATCCCTCGACCACACCCTGATCTTCGGTCCGCCGGGGCTGGGTAAAACCACGCTGGCCAACATCATCGCCCAGGAAATGGGCGTGTCGATCAAGAGCACTTCCGGTCCGGTGCTGGAGCGTCCGGGGGATCTGGCGGCGCTGTTGACCAATCTTGAGCCGCACGACGTGCTGTTCATCGATGAAATCCATCGTCTGTCGCCGATCGTCGAAGAAGTACTGTACCCGGCCATGGAAGATTTCCAGCTCGACATCATGATCGGTGAGGGGCCGGCGGCGCGTTCGATCAAACTCGATCTGCCACCGTTCACCCTGGTCGGTGCAACCACGCGGGCGGGCATGCTGACCAACCCTTTGCGTGACCGTTTCGGTATCGTCCAGCGCCTCGAGTTCTACAGCACCGCTGACCTGGCGACGATTGTCAGCCGTTCGGCGAATATCCTCGGTTTGCCGCTGGATCCGGAAGGCTCTTTCGAGATTGCCCGCCGCGCCCGTGGCACGCCGCGGATCGCCAACCGTCTGCTGCGCCGGGTGCGGGATTTCGCCGAAGTCCGGGCCAAGGGCCATATCACCAAGTCCGTCGCAGATCTGGCGCTGAACCTGCTGGACGTCGACGAGCATGGTTTCGATCATCAGGACCGACGTCTGCTCTTGACCATGATCGAGAAGTTTGACGGCGGCCCGGTGGGCATCGACAGTCTGGCGGCGGCGATCAGCGAAGAGCGCCACACCATTGAAGATGTGCTTGAGCCGTACCTGATTCAGCAGGGCTACATCATGCGTACGCCGCGGGGCAGGGTGGTGACCCGCCACGCGTACCTGCATTTTGGTTTAAACATCCCGACACGAATGGGCGAAATGCCCGTGGTAGACGAGTTTCTCGATGCCGTGGACGATTGATACACATTTATTGTCGATTTATTCAGCGTTTGTACTGTCACAGGACGGTACTTTTGCGGTAAAGCCTTCCAACAATGAAAAACAGTTGCCTGGCTGGATTGGCAACCCGAGGAGTAAGCACTAGAGTATGCGCGCGCAAAACGGGCTTGAGCCGTTCGCACATCGTTGTCGCGTTTATTACGAGGACACCGATGCGGGCGGCATCGTGTATTACGTTAATTACCTCAAGTTTATGGAACGGGCTCGAACCGAACGGCTCCGGGAGCTGGGCTTTGCTCAGTCGGCGCTGGCCGGGGAGGACCTGTTGTTCGTCGTGCATTCCAGCGAAGCGCGTTATCACGCGCCGGCGCGACTGGACGACGAGCTTCTGGTAAGCGCTGATGTAATCGAATTGAACCGTGCCAGCCTGCGCTTCCGACAGCAGGTCAGGCGGGCAACGGATAATGTGCTGCTCTGCGAAGGGCAGTTTCTGGTGGCCTGTGTGCGCACTAACAGTTTGAAACCCCGGGCCCTTCCCGAAGACCTGCGTGCGGCCTTTGCCGACGCGGTCGGCACGGGTACACACTCAAAGCAGGAGATAAAGCGTGGAAGCTAACGTCGTCGACCATTCCTCCATGTGGAGCCTGGTCAGCAATGCCAGCATCGTGGTGCAGTTGGTAATGTTGACTCTGGTGGCCGCATCGGTGACCTCATGGATCATGATCTTTCAGCGCAGCAATCTGATACGCGCCGGTCGACGTGCCCTCGAGAGCTTCGAGGAGCGCTTCTGGTCGGGTATCGACCTGTCCAAACTCTACCGTCAGGCCGGCAGCAACCCGGATCCGGATTCGGGTGTCGAGCAGATCTTCCGTGCCGGCTTCAAGGAGTTCTCTCGTCTGCGTCAGCAGCCAGGCGTCGATCCTGAAGCGGTGATGGAAGGTGTGGCCCGTGCCATGCGCGTCGCCATCTCCCGCGAAGAAGAAAAGCTCGAGCAGAGCCTGCCGTTCCTCGCCACCGTCGGTTCGGTCAGCCCGTACATCGGTCTGTTCGGTACCGTCTGGGGGATCATGAACTCCTTCCGTGGTCTGGCCAGCGCCCAGCAGGCCACCCTGGCCACCGTGGCACCCGGCATCGCCGAAGCCCTGATCGCCACCGCGATCGGTCTGTTCGCCGCGATCCCGGCCGTTATCGCTTACAACCGTTTCTCTGCCCGCAGCGAAACCTTGCTGAGCCGCTACTACACCTTCGCCGACGAGTTCCAGGCGATCCTGCACCGCAAAGTGCACACCAGCGAAGAATAAGCAGGTATTTCCCGATGGCTTTAATCACTCGAGCCCGACACAAGCGCAAGCCGGTCGCCGAGATGAACGTAGTGCCTTACATCGACGTGATGCTGGTGCTGCTGGTCATCTTCATGGTGACTGCGCCAATGCTCAATCAGGGCGTGAAAGTGGATCTGCCCAAGGTTTCCAGCGAAGCCTTGCCGCAGGACAACAACACCCAGGTGCTGACCATTTCGATCAAGTCGGACAAGACCTACTACTGGAACCTTGGCAGCGAAGTCGACACCGAGAAACAGCAGGACCGGGCCATGACCCTGCCACAGATGACCGACGCGGTGACCAAGATCATTCGCGCCGGCACTGAAGGTGGCAAGCGTACCCAGGTCTTCATCCGTGGCGACAAGTCCGTCGATTATGGCTCCGTCATGGGTGCCATGGGCGGGTTGCAGAAAGCCGGGGTCGGTAACGTTGGCTTGATCACCGAGGCGCCCTGATGCAGCAACAGCGAGAGCCGTCCGCCTCGGAAAGCTACTTCTGGCCTAGTGTCTGGGCGATTGGCTTGCACGTGCTGGTGTTCGGCATGCTGTTTGTCAGTTTCGCGCTGACCCCGGAGCTGCCGCCAGCCAAGCCGATTGTTCAGGCGACCCTGTACCAGCTGAAATCGAAAAGTCAGGCAACCACTCAGACCAATCAGAAGATTGCGGGTGAGGCGAAGAAATCCGCCGCGCGCCAGACCGAAGTCGAGCAGATGGAGCAGAAAAAGGTCGAGCAGGAAGCGGTGAAGGCTGCGGAACAAAAGAAAGAAGAAGCGGCTCAAAAGGCCGAGGAAGCCAAGAAGGCCGATGAGGCGAAGAAAGCGGACGAGGCGAAGAAGGCTGATGAAGCCAAGAAAGCCGACGACGCCAAGAAAGCCGCCGAAGCCAAGAAGGCAGAAGAGAAACAATTGGCTGATATAGCCAAGAAGAAAGCCGAAGAAGAAGCCAAAAAGGCTGCTGAAGAAGAGGCCAAGAAAGCGGCCGCTGAAGAAGCCAAGAAGAAGATCGTCGAAGACGCGAAAAAGAAAGCCGCCGAAGACGCCAAGAAGAAAGCTGAAGCTGAAGAGGCGAAGAAGAAAGTCGCCGAAGACGCGAAGAAGAAAGCTGCTGCCGATGCTGCGAAGAAGAAAGCGCAGGAAGCGGCACGTAAATCCGCCGAAGACAAAAAGGCTCAGGCCCTGGCAGATTTGCTTTCCGACACGCCGCAGCGCCAGCAGGCCTTGGCCGATGAGCAGGGCGACGAAGTCGCGGGCAGTTTCGATGACCTGATTCGTGCGCGGGCAGCAGAAGGCTGGGCGCGTCCACCTTCAGCACGCAAAGGCATGACGGTTGTGCTGCAGATCGGCATGTTGCCGGACGGTACGGTGACCTCGGTCAGCGTGGCCAAGTCCAGTGGCGACGGTCCGTTCGATGCGTCAGCAGTGGCAGCGGTCAAGAATATTGGACGTTTGACGGAAATGCAGGGAATGAAGCCGAGCGATTTCGCTCCGTATCGTTCATTCAAGATGACATTCACACCTGAGGATCTAGCCTTGTGAGAAACCTTCTTCGAGGAATGCTGGTCGTGATCTGCTGCATGGCAGGGATCGCGATGGCGGATGAAAAGAACATTCTGGTCACCAGCGGCAGCGATCGGGCGACTCCGATCGCCGTCGTACCGTTCGGCTTCCAGGGCGGTGCCGTCCTGCCGGATGACATGGCTGAAATCATTGGTAACGATTTGCGTAACTCGGGCTATTACTCGCCGATTCCAAAGCAAAACATGATCAGCCAGCCAAGCCAGCCGAGCGAAATCATCTTCCGTGACTGGAAGGCGGTGGGTGCACAATACATGATGGTCGGCAGCATCGTGCCGGCCGGTGGCCGTCTGCAGGTGCAGTGGGCTCTGTTCAACGTCGCCACCGAGCAGAAAGTGGCTGACGGCAGCGTGTCCGGTACCACCGAACAGCTGCGCGACATGGCGCACTACATCTCCGATCAGTCGTTCGAAAAACTGACCGGTATCAAAGGTGCATTCTCGACTCGCCTGCTGTACGTCACGGCCGAGCGTTTCTCCGAGAAGAACACCCGTTACACCCTGCAGCGTTCGGACTATGACGGCGCCCGTGCCGTGACCCTGCTGCAATCCCGTGAGCCGATCCTTTCGCCGCGTTTTGCACCGGACGGCAAGCGTATCGCCTACGTGTCGTTCGAACAGAAGCGTCCGCGCATCTTCATGCAGAACATCGACACCGGTCGCCGCGAGCAGATCACCAACTTCGAAGGCCTGAACGGCGCGCCAGCCTGGTCGCCGGACGGCAATCGCCTGGCGTTCGTGCTGTCGAAAGACGGTAACCCGGACATCTACGTGATGAACCTCGGTTCGCGTCAGATCACCCGCGTGACTGCGGGTCCTGGCATCAACACCGAACCGTACTGGGGCAAGGATGGTTCGACCATCTACTTCACCTCCGACCGTGGCGGCAAACCGCAGATCTACAAGACCAGCGCTGGTGGCGGCGGTGCCGAGCGTGTGACGTTCGTGGGCAACTACAACGCCAACCCCAAGCTTTCGGCGGATGAAAAGACCCTGGTGATGATCCATCGTCAGGACGGTTTCACCAATTTCAAAGTGGCGGCTCAGGATTTGCAGCGCGGAAGTGTAAAAATCCTCACTGATAGCACTCTGGACGAGTCGCCTACTGTTGCGCCCAACGGCACCATGGTAATCTACGCCACCCGCCAGCAGGGCCGGGGAGTCTTGATGCTCGTGTCCATTAATGGACGCGTGAGGCTCCCGCTTCCTACCGCTCAAGGCGAAGTCAGAGAACCGTCCTGGTCCCCTTACCTGAACTGACGCGGCGCTTTACGTTTTACTTAACACACTGGGGTTCATTAGGAGTTTCACGATGGAAATGCTGAAGTTTGGTAAATTTGCTGCGCTGGCTCTGGCCATGGCTGTAGCTGTAGGTTGCTCGTCCAAAGGCGGCGACAACGCCGGTGAAGGCGCTGTTGATCCAAACGCTGGTTACGGCGCAAACACTGGTGCAGTTGACGGTTCCCTGAGCGAAGAAGCTGCTCTGCGCGCAATCACCACCTTCTACTTCGAATACGACAGCTCGGACCTGAAGCCAGAAGCCATGCGCGCTCTGGACGTTCACGCCAAAGACCTGAAAGCAAACGGCGCTCGCGTTGTTCTGGAAGGCAACACCGACGAACGTGGTACTCGTGAGTACAACATGGCACTGGGCGAGCGTCGTGCGAAAGCCGTTCAGCGCTACCTGGTACTGCAAGGTGTTTCCCCAGCTCAGCTGGAACTGGTTTCCTACGGCGAAGAGCGTCCAGTTGCTACCGGCAACGACGAGCAGTCCTGGGCTCAAAACCGTCGCGTCGAACTGCGTAAGTAATTCGATATGCGAACGTGCCGTCGTGCTGTAACTGTTCTGGCTCTCAGCCTCGCGCCGCTTGCGGCGTGGGCTGCGGTTCCTGTGGTCGATGACAACTCCGGTTATAACAATAGCGGGAGCAGTTATCCGCCTGCAGGTTACGGTACGAACGGCGCCTATGCCGGGGGAGCGGCTTCGGCCCCTGCCTCGGCACAAGGCATGCTGTTCAACCAACTGCAACAAATGCAGGATCAGATATCTCGCCAACAAGGCGTGATCGAAGAACTGCTGAATCAGGTTGCGCGCATGAAGCAGGAATCCCTGGAGCGATACCAGGATCTTGATCGGCGCATAGGATCCGGCGTTGCACCAGCCGCGACTCCCGAGAATTCTTCTGCCGGTGGCGATGCAAGTGCTGCTGCCGGTGCTGCTGCTGGAGCCGGCGCCGCTGCTGCCGCCCAGGCACCTGCCGCAGGTAGCGAACCGGCTGATCCGGCCAAGGAAAAGCTGTATTACGATGCCGCTTTCGACCTGATCAAGGCCAAGGATTTCGACAAGGCCAGCCAGGCGTTTGCCGCATTCCTGCGTAAATACCCGAACAGCCAATACGCAGGCAACGCCCAGTACTGGCTGGGTGAAGTGAACCTGGCCAAAGGCGATCTGCAAGGTGCAGGTCAGGCTTTCGCCAAGGTTTCGCAGCTGTATCCCAAGCACGCCAAAGTGCCGGATTCGCTGTACAAGCTGGCTGACGTGGAACGCCGCCTCGGTCATACCGACAAGGTCAAAGGCATTCTGCAGCAGGTGGTGGCCCAGTATCCGGGCACGTCCGCCGCTCAGTTGGCCCAGCGCGATCTGCAACGCATGTAAAAGCGTTTGACCCGTTTGGAAGAAACCCGCGCTTGTCGCGGGTTTTTTCGTTAGAATTCACGCCCTTTTATGAAACACGCTTTTGGTGATCTACGCGTTGGCGGGGTTGCCAGAGGTGCCTGACGGAGGCGGACAGCCTGTTTAGCTGTTACGCCCGTGGCGACTATGCAAGACACATTGAGAATCACCGAAGTTTTCTACTCGTTGCAGGGGGAAACGCGGACTGCCGGGCTGCCCACTGTTTTTGTGCGCCTGACCGGTTGCCCATTGCGTTGCCAATACTGCGACAGCGCCTACGCGTTCAGCGGTGGCACGATCCGCACCCTCGACGACATCCTCGAGCAAGTGGCCGGCTTTCGCCCGCGCTACGTCTGTGTCACTGGCGGTGAGCCGTTGGCACAACCCAATGCCATCCCTTTGCTCAAGCAGTTGTGCGATGCCGGCTACGAAGTCTCGCTGGAAACCAGCGGCGCCCTCGACATCTCGGCGGTTGATCCGCGGGTCAGTCGGGTGGTCGACCTGAAGACGCCAGACTCCAAAGAAGCCCATCGCAACCGTTACGAGAACATCGAACTGCTGACGCCCAACGATCAGGTGAAGTTTGTCATCTGCTCGCGGGAGGACTATGACTGGGCGGTATCGAAGCTGATCCAGTACGGTCTGGAACGACGTGCGGGTGAAGTGCTGTTTTCTCCAAGTCACCACGACCTGAATGCTCGGGATCTGGCGGACTGGGTGGTGGCGGATAACCTGCCAGTGCGCCTGCAACTGCAGCTGCATAAATATCTATGGAATGATGAGCCGGGGCGCTGAGATGACTGAACAACTGAACACTAGCCAAAAACGTGCGGTAATCCTGCTGTCGGGTGGCCTGGACTCGGCCACTGTCGTGGCCATGGCCCGCGCTGAAGGCTACGCCTGCTACACCATGAGTTTCGATTACGGTCAGCGTTCCCACGCCGAGCTGCATGCTGCTGCTCGCGTTGCCCGCGATCTGGGCGTGGTCGAGCACAAGGTGATCGGCCTGAACCTGAACGGCATGGGCGGTTCGGCCCTGACCGACACCAGCATCGATATCCCGGAAGAGCTGGGCGAAGGCATCCCGGTGACTTACGTGCCGGCGCGCAATACAGTTTTCCTGTCGCTGGCCCTGGGTTGGGCTGAAGTGCTCGGCGCCCGTGACATCTTTATCGGCGTCAACGCGGTGGATTACTCCGGTTACCCGGATTGCCGTCCCGAGTTCATCGAGTCGTTCGAGCGCATGGCCAATCTGGCGACCAAGGCCGGGGTGGAAGGCAATGGTTTCCGCATCCAGGCACCGCTGCAGAATCTGAGCAAGGCGCAGATCGTCCAGGCGGGGGTGAAGCTTGGCGTTGATTACGGGCTGACTGTTTCCTGCTATCAGGCTGACGATGACGGGCGTGCTTGTGGTAAATGCGACAGCTGCCGACTGCGTGCAGAAGGCTTCGCGGCGGCCGGAATCAGCGACCCGACACCTTATTTTTGATTTTTTTCAAATTAGGTGTTGAATAGTCCTTAAAAATCAGTATTATACGCGCCACCACACAGCGGGTCGTTAGCTCAGTTGGTAGAGCAGTTGGCTTTTAACCAATTGGTCGTAGGTTCGAATCCCACACGACCCACCATTTTTGCTGTTTTAAAAGTCTGGAAGGCCCACGAAAGTGAGGATTTCCGGATTTTTTTTTGCCTGCGATTCAGGCATGCCTCCCTTCGTTTCTTTCCGCCGTGACGCAGGTCAGAATCATCTTTTGTATCAACGGGATATTCTGTAGCCTTGCGCAGCTTCATTGCTGTCCGTGCCTGATAATACTCACTTTCCCGGCGGTACCCTCAAGCGGTCCGGAGCCGGGTGTATACTCGACTTTCGCGCGAACGCGCCTGCAGGTCTTGCGAACATGACGCAGATTTCCGAACGCCTTCTGGTACAAGCCCACCTCGACGCCAAGCAGCCCAAGCCGCTGACAGCCGAGGAAGAGGCTTATTACCGTTCTGCCATCGCCGCCGAGCTCAAGGCTCAGGACGCGGTGCTGGTTGCCCACTTTTATTGCGATCCGATCATCCAGGCCCTCGCCGAAGAAACCGGCGGATGTGTTTCCGATTCCCTGGAAATGGCCCGCTTCGGCAATGCCCATCCGGCCAAGACCGTGGTGGTTGCCGGCGTGAAATTCATGGGCGAGACCGCGAAGATTCTCAACCCTGAAAAACGTGTGTTGATGCCGACCCTGGAAGCCACCTGCTCGCTGGATCTGGGTTGCCCGGTGGATGAGTTCTCGGCGTTCTGCGATCAGCATCCGGAACGCACCGTGGTGGTATACGCCAACACCTCGGCCGCCGTCAAAGCCCGGGCCGACTGGGTGGTGACCTCCAGTTGTGCACTGGAAATCGTCGAAAGCCTGATGGACAACGGCGAAACCATTATCTGGGGTCCGGACAAGCACCTGGGCACCTACATCCAGCGTCAGACCGGCGCCGACATGCTGCTCTGGGATGGTGCATGCATCGTCCACGAAGAGTTCAAGTCCAAGCAGCTGGAAGACATGAAAGCGCTGTACCCGGACGCCGCCATTCTGGTGCATCCGGAGTCGCCGACCTCGGTGATCGAGTTGGCGGACGCCGTCGGTTCCACCAGTCAGCTGATTGCCGCCGCTCAATCGCTGCCGAACAAGACTCTGATCGTCGCTACCGACCGCGGCATCTTCTACAAGATGCAGCAGCTGTGCCCGGACAAGGTCTTCATCGAGGCGCCAACCGCCGGTAACGGCGCGGCATGCCGCAGTTGCGCACATTGCCCGTGGATGGCCATGAACACCCTTGAACGCACGCTGAAGTGCCTGAAGGAGGGCTCGAACGAGATCTTCGTCGACCCGGCCCTGATTCCTCAGGCGATTCGTCCGCTCAAGCGCATGCTCGATTTCACTCAGGCCGCGCGGATGAAGCTGGCCGGCAACGCCTGACCTTGAGGCAAACAAAAACGCCCCGATTGGATCGGGGCGTTTTTGTATCTGGAGGATTATTTGGTTTTCTTCGGAATTCGCACGAGCTGTGTGTCGGAGTAGATGTCATGCCAGGCGCGTTTCTGTTTGTCGAACAGCGACCAGAAGAATCCAAGGCCCAGGCACAGCCACGACGCAATCGACACCATGAACCGCAGCAGCGCCTGCCACAGGCTGATCGCAGTGCCATCGGCGTTCTGCACGCGAATGCCCCAGACCTGCATGCCCAGGGTCTGCCCGGCGTGGGTCCAGAATTTGGCAAAGAAGCCAAACAGCACCAACAGCAACACCGTGGAGTACAGCGGATCGCCATCCAGCTGCCCGGCGTCGGTCATGGCGCGCAGGCGCTCTTCGCCGATGATTGCCGCCTGGATCAGCTTGTAAACAAAACCGGTCACGATCAGCAGAGCGGTGCACAGCAAAAAGTCATAGAACATCGCTGCCAGACGACGACCCAGGCCGACGGCGGGGAAATCGCCCTGGGGGGTGAGCAGGTGTTTCGACATGGCAGCCTCTGGACGGAAAGTGAAGCGCCATTTTACGGATTTGCGCCCACAAAAAAGCCCCTGATATCAATATCAGGGGCTTTTTCGTTACAGAAAATCAGGCTTCTGCGATGACTTCATCAGCTTGCATGCCTTTCTGGCCCTGCACAGCAACGAAGGTCACTTTCTGGCCTTCTTTCAGGCTCTTGAAGCCGTTGCCCTGAATGGCGCGGAAATGCACGAACAGATCCGGACCGCTTTCTGGAGTGATAAAACCAAAACCTTTCTCGTCGTTAAACCACTTGACGGTACCGCTCTGACGTGTGGACATTTCTTATTTCCTTTGACGCAAAAATTGATGACAGTCTCCTTCTCATGAAAGAGTACTGGGGCTGGTTGCAGGAGAGTAAGAAGACGTCGAACGGGATGTAGCTAACTTGTAGGCTACTGCCCAGGTCACGATTCCAAGCTGACCCATGCAAACACAGTGGACAAACTCTACGCCAACTACGGGAGAAAAAACAAGCCCCGCGAAGGCCCCGGTTTTCCTGCGCTTGCTGGCACTTAGTCGATTCACTAGTCCGGCTTATACGATTAGCCTGTTCAATTGTTTTCGAACGTTATAAGCCAAGTTCAAATTCGAATCGTATGTAAGTGGAGTGCACTGTTTTATGGCGATTGCGTTACACATTAGTGCACGCACAATGCAATCGCGTTACTTATAGAAACAGTCGATCAACCGCGATAGTAGCGTTGTGGAACAAATGGCATTTTGCTTACAAGCAATGGCACCTTTTTCCCACGAACAATTGCCCAAACGGGCGTATCGAGTGCGACGTAAGCGCTGTCCAGGTAACCCATGGCCAACGGACCGCCCAGGGTCGGGCCGAACCCGCCGCTGCACACGCTACCGACGATTTCGCCAGCGTCGTTGACGATTTCTGCACCTTCACGGACCGGCGTACGCTCTTGCGGCAGCAGGCCGACGCGTTTGCGCGACACGCCGTTTTGCTGTTGAGCGAAGACTTGCTCCGCACCCGGGAAACCACCGGCGCGGGCACCATCGGCACGCCGAGGTTTGGAGATTGCCCACAGCAAGCTGGCTTCGATCGGCGTGGTCTCGGTGTTCATGTCGTGGCCGTACAGGCACAGGCCGGCTTCCAGGCGCAGCGAGTCACGGGCGCCGAGACCGATGGCGGCGACTTCCGGTTCGGCCAGCAGGGCGCGGGCGAGTTTTTCCGCATCGGCTGCCGGAACCGAGATTTCGAAACCGTCTTCACCGGTGTAGCCGGAACGGCTGACAAAGCAGTCAACGCCCAGCAGCTTCACGCGGGTGAATTGCATGAAAGTCATTTTCGCCACTTCCGGCGCCAGGCGTGCCAGCACGGTCACGGCGGCCGGGCCTTGCAGGGCGAGCAGGGCGCGTTCTTCGAACAGTGGCTCGATCTTGCATTGATCGCCGATGTGTTTTTGCAGATGGGCCAGGTCCTGGTCCTTGCACGCGGCGTTGACCACCAGGAACAGCTCGTCATTGCCGAGGTTGGCGACCATCAGGTCATCGAGAATGCCGCCGGTTTCGTTGGTGAACATCGCGTAGCGCTGCATGCCGACCGGCAGGTCGATGATGTCTACCGGCACCAGGGTTTCCAGTGCTTTGGCGGCATTGGCGCCGGTCAGGCGGATCTGGCCCATGTGCGATACATCGAACAGCCCGGCCTGCTCACGGGTGTGCTGGTGTTCCTTCATCACGCCCAGCGGGTATTGCACCGGCATGTCGTAGCCGGCGAACGGCACCATGCGGGCGCCGAGTTCGAGGTGCAGAGCGTGCAGCGGGGTTTTCGACAGTTGTTCGGTGGACATGCGTGACTCCTTGATTCACACCAACCCTTTCCCGGAGGAAGAGGGGGCTAATTAACACTCGATAATGTTGACCGCCAGACCGCCGCGGGCGGTCTCCTTATATTTGCTTTTCATGTCGGCGCCGGTCTGCCGCATGGTGCGGATGACCTTGTCGAGGGAGACGAAGTGCTGCCCGTCTCCGCGCATGGCCATGCGCACGGCGTTGATCGCCTTGACCGAACCCATGGCGTTGCGCTCGATGCACGGCACCTGTACCAGCCCGCCGATCGGATCGCAGGTCAGGCCGAGGTTGTGTTCCATGCCGATTTCAGCGGCGTTTTCCACTTGTTGCACGCTGCCGCCGAGGACTTCGCACAACGCCCCGGCCGCCATCGAACAGGCCACGCCGACCTCGCCCTGACAGCCGACTTCGGCGCCGGAAATCGAGGCGTTTTCCTTGTACAGAATGCCGATGGCTGCCGCGGTCAGCAGAAAACGCACCACGCCGTCATCGTTCGCGCCGGGAATAAAGCGCATGTAGTAATGCAGCACCGCAGGAATGATCCCCGCTGCGCCATTGGTCGGTGCCGTGACCACGCGCCCGCCATTGGCGTTTTCTTCGTTGACGGCCAAGGCGTAGAGGTTGACCCAGTCCAGCACCGACAGCGGATCGCGCAGCGACGATTCCGGGTTCTTGCACAGTTGCCGGTGCAGCGCCGCCGCCCGCCGCTTGACCTTCAGGCCTCCCGGCAGGATGCCTTCGTTGCGACAGCCGGCGGCCACGCAGTCCTGCATCACTTGCCAGATTCTCAGCAGGCCGGCGCGGGTTTCCGCTTCCGGGCGCCAGGCGCTTTCGTTGGTCAGCATCACCTGACTGATCGACAGACCGTAGGTGGCGCAGTGACCGAGCAAGTCCTTGGCACTCTTGAACGGGAAGGTCAGCGCGGTGGCGTCTTCGACGATACGGTCGGCGCCAGCCGCATCTTCGTCGACCACGAAACCACCGCCGACCGAGTAGTACTCGCGGCTGCGGATCTGCAATCCCGCCGCATCGAAGGCACGGAAGATCATGCCGTTGGGGTGATAGGCCAACGGCTTGCGGATCATTGCCAGGTGTTCTTTCTCGTTGAACGCAATGCTGTGTTCGCCAAGCAGGTTCAAACGCCCGTTGCCACGAATCTCCGAGAGACGGGTGGCGACGGTTTCGGTATCCACGGTGTCCGGGTGTTCACCTTCCAGGCCCAGCAGCACGGCCTTGTCGCTGCCGTGGCCCTTGCCCGTGGCGCCGAGGGATCCATACAACTCGACCCTGACGCTGGTGGTGGCCGACAACAAGTTCTCCCGGCGCAGGCCTTCGGCGAAGCGCGCAGCTGCGCGCATCGGGCCGACGGTGTGGGAGCTGGAGGGGCCGATGCCAATCTTGAACAGGTCGAACACGCTTAACGACATGAGAGGCTCCTGCGGAGCAGTTGTAAGCGGCAAGCTTCAAGCTGCAAGCAAGAGCGGTCGGCTTTTGACTTGTTGCTTGAAGCTTGCAACTTGAGGCTTGAAGCTTATAGCTGCTTCTTTTTAAGCGTAGCTTTCGATCGACGGGCAGGCGCAGACCAGGTTGCGGTCGCCGAACACGTTGTCGACGCGACCGACCGGCGGCCAGTACTTGCCTTCGATCAACGACGCCACCGGGTACACCGCCTGCTCGCGGCTGTACGGGTGAGTCCACTCGCCAACCAGTTCCGCTGCGGTGTGCGGAGCGTTCTTCAGCGGGTTGTCGTCCTTGTCCAGGGTGCCGTTTTCCACTGCGCGGATTTCTTCGCGGATGCGGATCATGGCGTCGCAGAAGCGGTCCAGCTCTTCCTTGGATTCGCTTTCGGTCGGCTCGATCATCAGCGTGCCGGCCACCGGGAACGACATGGTCGGGGCGTGGAAGCCGAAGTCGATCAGACGCTTGGCGACGTCATCGACGCTGATGCCGCTGCTGTCTTTCAGTGGACGCAGATCCAGGATGCATTCGTGCGCCACCAGACCGTTGCTGCCGGTGTACAGCACTGGATAGTGCTCTTCCAGGCGACGGGAAATGTAGTTGGCATTGAGGATCGCCAGTTGCGAAGCGCGCTTCAGGCCTGCGCCACCCATCATGCGAATGTACATCCAGGTGATCGGCAGAATGCTCGCGCTGCCGAACGGTGCTGCGCAGACCGCGCCTTCCTTGCGTTCCATGTGGCCGTGGCCTGGCAGGAACGGAGTCAGGTGCGATTTCACGCCGATCGGGCCGACGCCCGGGCCGCCACCGCCATGCGGGATGCAGAAGGTCTTGTGCAGGTTCAGGTGCGACACGTCGCCGCCGAACTTGCCTGGTGCGCAGAGGCCGACCATCGCGTTCATGTTGGCGCCGTCGATGTACACCTGGCCGCCGTTGTCATGAATGATGCCGCAGATTTCGCGGATGCCTTCTTCGAACACGCCGTGGGTCGACGGGTAGGTGATCATCAGTGCGGCGAGGTGTTCGCGGTGCTCGATGGCCTTGGCGCGCAGATCTTCGATGTCCACGTTGCCACGGGCGTCGCACGCGGTCACGACCACGCGCATGCCGGCCATTTGTGCGGTCGCCGGGTTGGTGCCGTGGGCGGACGACGGGATCAGGCAGATGTCGCGACGGTCTTCGCCGCGGCTCTGGTGATAGGCGCGAATCGCCAGCAGACCTGCGTACTCACCCTGGGAACCGGCGTTCGGTTGCAGGGAGATCGAGTCGTAACCGGTGGCGGCGCAGAGCATCGCTTCCAGCTCGTCGGTCAGTTGCTGGTAACCGGCGCTTTGCTCGGCCGGGGCGAACGGGTGCAGGGCACCGAATTCGGCCCAGGTCACCGGGATCATTTCGCTGGCGGCGTTGAGTTTCATGGTGCACGAACCCAGCGGAATCATGGTGCGATCCAGTGCCAGGTCTTTGTCCGCCAGTTTGCGCAGGTAGCGCATCAGCTCGGTTTCCGAGTGATAACGGTTGAACACCGGGTGGCTGAGGATCGGCGACTGACGCACCAGTGCGGCTGGAATAGTGCTTTGCGCGGCAGCGGCGAGAGCCGCGAAATCCGGCAGGGTCTTGCCGTCGGCGAACAGGCCCCACAGGGTTTCGATGTCGGCCTGGGTAGTGGTTTCGTCGACCGACAGGCCCAGACGCTGAGCGTCGATCACACGCAGGTTGATCTGTTGAGCGCGAGCCTTGTCATGCAGCGCGGCGGTTTGCGCGCCGGTGGCCAGGGTCAGGGTGTCGAAGAAGCTCGCTTGCTCGACGGTCACGCCCAGTGCGCTCAGGCCCTTGGCCAGAATCGCGGTCAGGTGATGCACGCGGTTGGCGATCCGGGTCAGGCCTTTCGGGCCGTGGTACACGGCGTACATGCTGGCGATGTTGGCCAGCAGCACTTGCGCGGTGCAGATGTTCGACGTGGCTTTCTCGCGGCGGATGTGTTGCTCGCGGGTCTGCATCGCCAGACGCAGGGCCGGTTTGCCGAAACGGTCAACCGAAACACCGACCAGACGGCCCGGCATGTCGCGCTTGAACGCATCTTTAGTCGAGAAGTAAGCCGCGTGCGGGCCACCGAAGCCCAGCGGCACGCCGAAACGCTGGGCGCTGCCGATCGCCACGTCCGCGCCGAACTCGCCCGGCGGGGTCAGCAGGGTCAGGGCCAGCAGGTCAGCGGCTACCGCGACCAGTGCGTTGGCGGCGTGGAAGCGTTCGGTCAGTTCGCGATAGTCGAACACATCACCATTGCTGGCCGGGTATTGCAGCAGCGCGCCGAAGAACGGCGTCACGTCGGTCAGCTCACGCTCATCGCCCACGACTACGTCGATGCCCAGTGGCTCGGCACGGGTGCGCAGCACGTCGAGGGTTTGCGGATGGCTGTGGATCGAGGCGAAGAACTGGTGGCTGCCCTTGTTCTTGCTCAGGCGTTTGCAGAAGGTCATGGCTTCGGCAGCGGCGGTGGCTTCGTCGAGCAGGGAAGCGTTGGCGATCGGCAGGCCGGTGAGGTCGCTGATCAGGGTCTGGAAGTTCAGCAGCGCTTCGAGACGGCCCTGGGAAATTTCTGGCTGGTACGGGGTGTAAGCGGTGTACCAGGCCGGGTTTTCCAGCAGGTTGCGCAGGATCGGCGACGGCGTGTGGCAGTTGTAGTAGCCCTGGCCGATGTAGGTCTTGAACAGTTGGTTCTTGCCGGCGATGCCTTTGATCATTGCCAGGGCATCGGCTTCGCTCAGGCCGTCGTCGAGGCCGAGCACGCTGGTGCCCTTGATGCTTTCCGGGATGACGCTGGCGCTCAGGGCTTCGAGCGAGTCGAAGCCGAGGCTGTTGAGCATGGCTTGCTCGTCACCGGCGCGCGGGCCGATGTGACGGGCGATGAATTCGTTGGCGGTGCCGAGATTTACTTGGGTCATGTCAGGTTCCTCAGGCTTCGGCTTGGGCTTTGATCAGGCGGTCGTAGGCGTCCTGATCCAGCAGCTTGGCGACGGCCGAAGCGTCGGCCGGCTTGAAGCGGAAGAACCAGCCTTCGCCCAGCGGATCTTCGTTGACCAGCTCAGGGCTGTCTTCCAGGGCCGGGTTGGTGGCCAGGACTTCACCGTCCAGCGGCATGTAAACGCCGCTGGCGGCTTTTACCGATTCCACGGTGGCGGCTTCGGCGCCTTTGTCGTACGCCTGCAATTCAGGCAGTTGCACGAACACCACGTCGCCCAGGGCGTTCTGCGCGAAAGCGGTGATGCCAACGGTGACAGAACCATCGGCTTCGGCGCGCAGCCATTCGTGATCTTCAGTAAAACGCAACTCGCTCATGGAATCTCCTAGGGGCCAGACTCGTCTGGTGGACGCGGTGGAATACTCGGGCGGCAATGCCCTGATTTTATGAGCGGTTACTTAGCAAGAACGCGGCCAACGTAAAAATATCGTTATAAATCAATTGCTTGATGGTTTTTCGGGCGAGCGCAAATACGTTGGCTGTAGCGAAATCGCTACAGCGTGGGGCGAAGAAAAAAGCTGAACCGGATCAAAGCCTTGCACAGCGGTGATCGGAGGAGGGTGTAGCGATATCGTTCCGCTGTAGCGCTTTCAGTACAGATGGAGGTCGCTTTTGGGGCGAAGTCAGGGTTTGTTGGGGATGCCGTATTTGCGCAGTCGATGCGCGATTGCGGTGTGCGAGGTCTGCAGGCGGCTGGCCAGTTGGCGGGTCGAGGGGTAGCTGACGTAGAGTTTTTCCAGCAGCGATTTCTCGAAGGCTTCCACCGCTTCTTCCAGGCTGTCGACGTCGGTGTCGGTCTGGCGTGCCACGGAGGTGCCGGCGATGTCGAGGTCGCCGATGTCCACCAGGCTGCTTTCGCAAATGGCGGCGGCGCGGAAGATCACGTTCTGTAATTGCCGCACGTTGCCCGGCCAGCGGTTGCCGAGCAGCGCCGGGTAAGTGCCCGGAGCGAGGCGGCAGACCGGTCGCTGGATCTGCGCGCAGGCCTGCTGCATGAAATAGCGCGCCAGCAACAGAATGTCCTGACCGCGTTCACGTAGCGGCGGTACTTCGACGTTGAGCACGTTGAGGCGGTAGAACAGGTCTTCGCGGAACAGGCCTTCGCTGACCATTTTCTCCAGGTCGCGGTGGGTCGCGCTGAGAATCCGCACGTTGACCTTCACCTCACGGTCACCGCCAACCCGACGGAAGCTGCCGTCGTTGAGAAAACGCAGCAGTTTGGCCTGCAAGTACGGCGACATCTCGCCGATTTCGTCGAGGAACACCGTGCCCTGGTTGGCCAGCTCCATCAGCCCCGGTTTGCCGCCGCGTTGTGCGCCGGTGAAGGCGCCGGGGGCGTAGCCGAACAGTTCGCTCTCGGCGAGGTTCTCCGGCAGGGCCGCGCAGTTCAGTGCGAGGAAGGGTGCGCTGTGCCGGGCGCTGATGGCGTGACAGGCGCGGGCCACCAGTTCCTTGCCGGTGCCGGTTTCGCCCTGGATCAGCAGCGGCGCATCGAGGGCCGCTACCCGTTGGGCGCGGGCCTTGAGGGTGCGGATTGGCGGCGATTCACCGAGCAGCGCATCGAAACCTTCGGCATGGTCGTGATGCAGCGCCGACAGTTGTTCGCCGATGCGGTTGGGTTGATACAGCGTGAGCAGGGCGCCGGCGTCGGTGATCGGCGTGGCGTCGAGCAACAGGGTCTGGCCATTGACGGTGATTTCCCGCAGCGGCAGGCGGAAGCCTTGTTCGAGCAAGGTTTCGAGCAGACCCGGATCGTTGAACAGTTCCGAAACGCTTTCGCCCGCCGGCTCGCGACCGTACAGGGCGATCAGCGCCGGGTTGGCCAGCAGCACCTTGCCGGCGCTGTCCAGCGCCAGTACCGGGTCGGTCATCGCCGCGAGCAACGCATCGAGCTGCAAGTGCCGACGCTGGCCGGGGAGGATGTCGACCACGGTCACTGCTTCTACACCACGCACGCGAAACAGCGCATCTTTGAGTTCTTCGAGCACTTGCGGGCTCAGGGTCGGGGCGTCGATGTAGACGTTGGGCGGGATCATCTCCACTGCATCCAGATTGAGATTGCGCCCGCCGAGGATAGCCAGGACTTCCTGGGTGATGCCGACGCGGTCGATGAAGCTGACGTGGATACGCATGGGGCGGTTCTGGGTTCTGGAGTGCGGAGGGGGGCAAGTATGCCTTGATGGGGGACTGGGGTGAAATCTTGAGATCGGCGTCGTGCTCGAAAATCACCCCTCACCCCAGCCCTCCCGAAGCGTCGGACCGCCCGGAGGGAGAGGGAGCTGACCGAGGTGTATTGCGTGATACATCGACCTGAAGAATCGAGTCGATTATGGATTCAGCGAAGAGCTTTCAGGTCGGTGTAACCCTGAAGCATCCCCGGATCAGTCCCCTCTCCCTCCGGGCGGTCCGACGCTTCGGGAGGGTTAGGGTGAGGGGGCTTTTGGGGTTACTCGAAATGCTCGGGATTGACCGGATCCCCGGACTGCATATTCAGCTGCTTGCGGATGTCCTCAAACATCAGGTCGTAATGCTTATGCACCGAGCCGATCTGGCTGTGGCTCTTGGGAATGCCGTACTTTTCGGCAATCTGCGTCACGTTGCGAGCGAAGTTGTAGGCTTCCTCCTTGGGCAGAAAGAACGGTTCGTTGACCTCTTTGCCCTGCATGCTGCCATGCAGGGTGAACTGTATCCCTTTGCCTTTCTGGGGATCGGTGAACACTTCATAGTCGAGGTGCACGTTGTAATTGACGTCGTCGTCAGTCAATGCATGCCGCTCGATATGCAAATGACCGGGTTCGAACTGGGCCATGGTTTTCTCCTTTCAAGGCATGGGAGAAGGGCAGACCTGAGGTCTGCCCCCGGAGTTTCTTTTTATCGGTAGGTGATGCCCGGCGCTGCCGTGCTGACCCGCGTACCGGCGGTACCCTGGACGATGGCTTCGATGTCCGAGAGCGAACCGATCACCGCGACCTTGCCAGTATGGCGCGCAAACTCGCAGGCTGCCTGCACCTTCGGCCCCATGGAACCGGCGGCGAAGCCCAGGCGTTCGAGTTCGTCCGGGTGGGCCTGGGCAATCGCTTTCTCGGTGGGTTTCTTGAAGTCGATGTACGCCGCGTTGACGTCGGTGGCGATCACCAGTAAGTCCGCCTCCAGCTGTTCGGCCAGCAGCGCCGAGCACAGGTCCTTGTCGATCACCGCTTCGATGCCTTTGAGATTGCGGTGCTCGTCGTACATGGTCGGAATCCCGCCACCGCCGGCGCAGATCACGATGCTGCCCTTGTCCAGCAGCCACTTGATCGGGCGGATTTCAAAGATGCGTTTGGGCCGGGGGCTGGCCACCACACGGCGGAACTTGTCGCCGTCCGGGGCGATGGCCCAGCCTTTTTCGGCGGCGAGTTTTTCTGCTTCGGCTTTCTCGTAGACCGGGCCGATCGGTTTGGTCGGGTTCTTGAAGGCCGGGTCGTTGGCATCGACTTCGACCTGGGTGAGCAGGGTGGCGAACGGGACTTCGAAGTCCAGCAGGTTGCCCAGTTCCTGTTCGATGATGTAGCCGATCATGCCTTCGGTTTCGGCACCGAGCACGTCCAGCGGGTAAGGGGTGACGGAGGTGTAGGCCGCCGCTTGCAACGACAGCAGGCCGACTTGCGGGCCATTGCCGTGGGCGATGACCAGTTGGTTGCCGGGATGGATCTTGGCGATTTGCTCGGTGGCGATGCGGATGTTGGCGCGCTGGTTGTCAGCGGTCATCGGCTCGCCACGGCGGAGCAGGGCGTTACCGCCCAGGGCTACGACGATACGCATGGTGCATGTCCTTTTCGTGTTGATCGCTGATCGTTCCCACGCTCCCGCGTGGGAATGCATCCCGTGACGCTCTGCGTCACAGCGGACGCGGAGCGTCCGGGGGCGGCGTTACCACGCGGAGCGTGGGAACGATCAGTGCCAAAGCCGGGTTACAGATCAGCCAAAGTCGACACCAGAATCGCCTTGATGGTGTGCATGCGGTTTTCCGCTTGCTCGAAGGCGATGCAGGCTGGCGACTCGAACACGTCGTCGGTCACTTCGATGCCGTTTTTCAGGTGCGGATACTGTTCGGCGATCTGTTTGCCGACCTTGGTATCGCTGTTGTGAAACGCCGGCAGGCAGTGCATGAACTTGGTGCGCGGGTTGCCGGTGGCTTTCATCAGCTCGGCGTTGACCTGATACGGCAGCAGTTGCTGGATACGCTCGGCCCAGGCTTCCACCGGCTCGCCCATTGATACCCAGACGTCGGTGTGGATGAAGTCCACGCCTTTGACCGCCGCTTTCGGATCTTCGGTCAGGGTGATGCGCGCGCCGCTTTCCTCTGCGTACTTCTTGCAGCGATCCACCAGGTCGTCATGCGGCCACAGGGCTTTCGGCGCGCAGATGCGCACGTCCATACCGAGTTTGGAGCCCACCAGCAGCAGCGAGTTGCCCATGTTGTTACGCGCGTCGCCCAGGTAGGCGTAGCTGATCTCGTGGATCGGCTTGTCGGCGTGCTCACGCATGGTCAGCACGTCGGCGATCATCTGGGTCGGGTGATATTCATCGGTCAGGCCGTTGAACACCGGCACGCCGGCGAACTTGGCCAGCTCTTCGACGATTTCCTGTTTGAAGCCACGGTACTCGATGGCGTCGTACATGCGACCCAGCACGCGGGCGGTGTCTTTCATGCTTTCCTTGTGGCCGATCTGCGAAGAGTTCGGGTCGATGTAGGTGACGTTGGCGCCCTGATCATAGGCGGCGACTTCGAATGCGCAGCGGGTACGGGTCGAAGTTTTTTCGAAGATCAGGGCGATGTTGTTGCCCTTCAGGTGTTGCTGCTCGGTGCCGGTGTATTTGGCGCGTTTGAGGTCGCGGGACAGGTCGAGCAGGTAGCGCAGCTCACGTGGGGTGTGGTGTTCCAGGCTGAGCAGGTTACGGTTGTGAATATTGAAAGCCATGATGGATCTCCTTGGGTTTCGGTTATCCCCCTGGCCGCGCTGGATCAGCGCCGGCCAGGGCTCAAAGGTTTAGTAGTCGATTGGGTCGCGCACGATCGGGCAGGTCATGCAGTGGCCGCCGCCACGGCCACGGCCCAGTTCGCCGGCGCTGATGGTGATGACCTCGACCCCGGCCTTGCGCAGCAGGGTGTTGGTGTAGGTGTTACGGTCGTAGCCGATGACCACGCCCGGCTCCACGGCCACCACGTTGTTGCCGTCATCCCATTGCTCGCGTTCGGCGGCGAAGCTGTTGCCGCCGGTTTCGACGACGCGCAGTTTCGGCAGGTTGAGGGCTTTGGCCACGACGTCGAGGAACGTGCCTTCTTCGCGACGGATGTCGATGCCGCCCTGTTTGCTTTCGTCAGGGCGCAGGGTGAAGGCGACGATCTGGTTGACCACTTCCGGGAAGATCGTGACCAGGTCGCGGTCGCAGAAGCTGAACACGGTATCGAGGTGCATCGCTGCGCGGGACTTCGGCAGGCCGGCGACGATGACTTTTTCCACGGCCTTGTTCTTGAACAGGTTCAGCGCCAGTTGGCCGATGGCCTGACGGGATGAACGCTCGCCCATACCGATCAGCACCACGCCGTTGCCGATCGGCATCACGTCGCCGCCTTCGAGGGTGGAACTGCCGTGATCCTTGTCCGGGTCGCCGTACCAGATCTCGAAATCGGCGTTGGTGAATTGCGGATGGAATTTGTAGATGGCGGTGGTCAGCAGGGTTTCCTGACGGCGCGCCGGCCAGTACATCGGGTTCAGCGTCACGCCACCGTAGATCCAGCAGGTGGTGTCGCGGGTGAACTGGGTGTTCGGCAGCGGCGGCAGAATGAAACTGGAGTGGCCGAGGAAGTCGCGGAACATCTGGATGGTCTTGCCACCGAAGCTGTCCGGCAGGTCATCGGCGGACACACCGCCAATCAGGAATTCGGCGATGTGTCGCGGCTCCAGGCTTTTCAGCCAGAATTTGACTTCGTTGATCAGGCCCAGGCCCACCGAATCGGCAGTGACCTTGCGTTCGAGGATCCAGTCCAGCGCTTCAGGGATGGCGACGATGTCGGTCAGCAGGTTGTGCATTTCCAGCACGTCGATCCCGCGCTCACGCATCTTGGTCACGAAGTCGAAGTGGTCGCGCTTGGCCTGGGCGACCCACAGCACGTCGTCGAACAGCAGTTCATCGCAGTTGTTCGGGGTCAGCCGCTGATGGGCCAGACCTGGGGAGCAAACCATGACTTTGCGCAGTTTGCCGGCTTCGGAATGGACGCCGTACTTAGCTTTTTCCGTGGTCATTTCAGTGATCCTCCAGAGTGAAAACGTTGGGCAATTACAGAGTCAGGAAGCCGTCATACAGTCCGTAGGCTGCCACCAGGGCGCCCACGACCACTGCGGCGAAAATCAGCTTCTCGACGTTGGTGAAAACCGGTTGTTTGAGTTCGAGCTTGGCCTTGGCGAACAGGATCGCGCCGGGGGCATAGAGCAGGGCCGAGAGCAGCAGGTACTTCACGCCACCGGCGTAGAGCAGCCACACCGCATAGATCAGGGCGATACCGCCGATGATCAGGTCCTTGCGCCGTTCGGCCGCGAAGCCTTCGTAACTTTCGCCGCGCACCGCCAGCAGCAGGGCGTAGGCCGCCGACCACAGGTATGGCACCAGAATCATCGAAGTGGCGAGGTAGATCAGCGACAGGTAAGTGCTGGCCGAGAACAGGGTGATGATCAGGAACAGCTGCACCATCGCGTTGGTCAGCCACAGGGCGTTGACCGGCACGTGGTTGGCGTTCTCCTTGCGCAGGAACTCCGGCATGGTGTGGTCCTTGGCGGCGGCGAACATGATCTCCGCACACAGCAGCACCCACGACAGCAACGCCCCCAGCAGCGAGATGATCAGGCCGACGCTGATCAGCACCGCACCCCAGTGACCGACCACGTGTTCCAGCACGGCGGCCATCGACGGGTTCTGCAGTTTGGCCAGTTCCGGCTGGGTCATGATGCCCAGCGACAGCACGTTCACCAGCACCAGGAACAGCAGCACGGTGATGAAACCGATCACGGTGGCCTTGCCGACGTCCGAACGTTTTTCCGCCCGGGCCGAGAAGATGCTCGCGCCCTCGATGCCGATGAACACCCATACGGTGACCAGCATCATGTTGCGCACCTGGTTCATCACGCTGCCCAGATCCGGGTTTTTCACGCCCCAGATGTCGGCGGTGAAGATGTCCAGTTTGAAGGCGAAGATCGCGATCAGCACGAACAGCAGCAGCGGCACGACCTTGGCGACGGTGGTCACCAGGTTGATGAACGCCGCCTCCTTGATCCCGCGCAGCACCAGAAAGTGCACGCCCCACAACAGCACAGAGGCGCCGATCACTGCGGCAACGGTGTTGCCTTCCCCAAAAACCGGAAAGAAATACCCGAGGGTGCTGAACAGCAGAACGAAGTAACCGACGTTGCCCAGCCAGGCACTGATCCAGTAGCCCCAGGCCGAAGAAAAGCCCATGTAATCGCCGAAACCGGCCTTGGCGTAGGCGTAGACACCGCCGTCCAGGTCAGGCTTGCGATTGGCGAGGGTTTGAAAGACGAAAGCGAGGGTGAGCATGCCGACAGCGGTGATGGCCCAGCCAATCAGAACCGCGCCGACGTCGGCACTGGCGGCCATGTTTTGTGGCAAAGAGAATATCCCGCCACCGATCATTGAGCCGACTACCAATGCAACCAGTGCACCTAGTCGTAGTTTTCCGGGAGCTTCAGACATTGCATGACTCCATTGCAGGAGAGAAGAGTTCACAGCGTAGTTCTGTTAGCTATTCAAACAGCTGACTTAGATCAGTGCATGGTCACATTCCATTGTTAATGAATGACTTATGAAACCTCTGATGGCATAAGGCTTCTGCCTGTGAGGCCTGTCCTAGAGGCTTTCGGCATATGTAGTTGGGAACTTTTCCTATTACTTTCGAGTTATCACGCTAGTCCGTTTTCAAGGTTTGGCAAATTTTTCACCTCTGTTTTCAGTACAGAATCGAATTATCAGGATTCGCACACAAAACTGCCTATCCGTGCTAGGCATTAGTGCCATCCGCTATATATAAAAGGCGTTGATTGGCGTTATTCAATAAACGTACTTACGCTCTAACCGTTTGGTTAATACCGGTTACATCACCATGGGCGGCCAATGCCGACCTCGGGAACCTGGAGACGCTGGAATGTCGCAACCGACGCAAAAGCTGCGCCTTGGCGCACTGATCGCCCTGGTGGTGGGTTCGATGATTGGCGGGGGGATTTTTTCCCTGCCGCAAAACATGGCAGCCCGGGCCGATGCCGGCGCCATTCTGATCGGCTGGGGCATCACGGCGATCGGCATGCTCACCCTGGCTTTCGTGTTTCAGACCCTGGCCAATCGCAAACCGGAACTGGACTCCGGCGTGTATGCCTACGCCAAGGCCGGGTTCGGCGACTACATGGGCTTTTCTTCGGCGTGGGGTTACTGGATCAGTGCCTGGCTGGGCAACGTCGGGTATTTCGTGTTGCTGTTCAGCACCCTCGGCTACTTCTTTCCGGTGTTCGGCCAGGGCAACACGCCAATCGCCATCGGTTGCGCCTCGGTGTTGCTGTGGGCCGTGCATTTTCTGGTGATGCGCGGGATCAAGGAGGCGGCGCTGATCAATCAGTTGACCACCGTGGCCAAGATCATTCCGCTGATCATGTTCGTGGTCATTGCCGCCGTGGCGTTCAAGGCCGAGATTTTTACCCGCGACATATGGGGCCGCAGCAACCCGAATTTCGGCGGCGTGATGGATCAGGTGCGCAACATGATGCTGGTCACCGTGTTCGTGTTCATCGGTATCGAAGGCGCCAGCGTTTACTCGGCCCGGGCGGAGAAGCGCACCGATGTGGGCCGTGCCACGGTGATCGGTTTCCTCGGTGTGCTGGCGCTGCTGGTGCTGGTCAATGTGTTGTCGCTGGGGATCATGAGCCAGCCGGAACTGGCGACCTTGCAAAACCCGTCACTGGCGGCGGTGCTGGAACACATCGTCGGGCCATGGGGCGCGTTGCTGATCAGCGTGGGCCTGGCCATTTCGTTGCTCGGTGCGTTGCTGTCGTGGGCGCTGTTGTGCGCGGAGATCCTGTTCGCCACCGCCAAGGACAATACGATGCCGGCGTTCCTGAAGAAGGAAAACGCCAACCATGTGCCGGTCAACGCGTTGTGGCTGACCAACGTGATGATCCAGATTTTCCTGCTGATCACGCTGTTTTCCGCCGGCACCTATACCAGTCTGATTTACCTCGCCTCGTCGATGATTCTGGTGCCGTATCTGTGGTCGGCGGCCTATGCGGTGCTGTTGAGCGGGCGGGGAGAAACCTATGAACATGCCTCTGCCGAACGCACCAAGGATCTGCTGATCGGCGGCATCGCGCTGTGTTACGCGGTGTGGCTGTTGTATGCCGGCGGGGTGAAATACCTGCTGTTGTCGGCGCTGTTGTATGCGCCGGGGGTGATCCTGTTCGCCAAGGCCAAGCATGAGCAGGGCGAGCCGTTGTTCACCACGCTCGAGAAGGGGATTTTCACCTGCGTGATCGCCGGGGCCGGGCTTGCGGCGTATGGGTTGTACAGCGGCGTGTTGTCTCTGTGAGGTTACGGCTCGACTATCACGGATCTTGCGACTGGCCGGCGATGCTCCGGTTTCTCGCGGCCCGCGCGGTGGCGGGGATGGAGACAGTAGTCGATGGTGTGTATTCGCGCAGCATCGGGCTGAATGGGTTTCACGGCAGGGTTTCGGTCTGGCCCGGTGACGGTGATGCGCTGGAGGTGGAACTGGATTTCCCGGATCCGTCGGCGGTTCCCGAGATTGTTGCGCGCTTGCGACGGATGTTTGATCTGGATGCGGATCTACCGACGATGCAGCAGCATCTGGCGACGGATCCGCTGCTGGCGCGGCTGATCGCCGAGCGTCCGGGGTTGCGGGTGCCGGGGGCGTGGGATGGTTTGGAGTTGGCGTTTCGCGCGGTATTGGGGCAGCAGATCACCGTGGTCGCGGCGATTCGGCTGGCGGGGAAACTGGTGGCGCAGTATGGCGAGCCATTGCGTTCTGTAGTGCAGGGCCTGACTCACGTTTTTCCTCAGGCAGAGGTTTTGGCGAACGCTGATCTGGCGGCGCTGGGCATGCCGAAAAGTCGCGGGCGCACCTTGTCCGGGGTGGCGCAGGCGTCATTTGACGATCCGCTGCTGTTTGCCTCCGGGACGGCGCGGTTGCTGGCGCTGCAAGGGATTGGCGACTGGACGGCGCAGTACATTGCCCTGCGGCAGTTGCGGGACATGGACGGGTTTCCGACCGGGGATGTGGGGTTGCTGCGGGCGCTGGAAGTGCTGGAAGGCGTGCGGATGACGGCGCGGGAGTTGTCTGTTCGGGCAGAGGCCTGGCGGCCATTTCGGGGGTATGCGGCGCAGGTGTTGTGGGCGTCTTGGAGTCGCTTTGACTGAGTCTTTCGTTTCCGACTTGAAACCGCTGCCCTCACCCCAGCCCTCTCCCGGAGGGAGAGGGAGCCGATTGGGGGATATTTGAGAAGTACATCGACTTGAACGTTCTGCATCGAATCCAAAATCGACTCGATCTCTCAGGTCGATGCATGGCGCCAGACAACTCGGTCGGCTCCCTCTCCCCCTGGGAGAGGGCTGGGGTGAGGGCAGCGATCTCAAACCATGCACAAATCTCAAAACCACTGCGGACGATGCGACCCTAACTCAGTCGCCGGCAAAGCCCACTGCAACGGCGCTCCAGCAATACGCAGCGGCGCTTGAAGCCGACGTGCCGGCCCCCATGGCGTGTGTTCCATCTGCAAGCTCTGGTCCTTTGCCTCCTCCGGACGCAACGCTTCGTCAGTCCCAGCCCCATGCTCAACCAACAGCTTCGCCGTCCGCGCCAGCGACAACCGTGCCGATCCACCTCGACCACTGCGTAACCGTTCAGTCAGCAACCGAATCACACTCGCCGCCATCAGATACCCCGTCGCATTATCCAGCGCCTGCACTGGCAACGGCGTCGGTTTGTCAGCCTGCTTCCAGCGCTGTCCGGCCTCGGCGATTCCGCTGCTCATCTGCACCAGACTGTCGAAGCCCCGACGGTTCTGCCACGGGCCGCTCCAGCCGTAGGCGTTGAGGCAAACGTCGATCAGCCCCGGCGCGAGTTGCCGGCGACGTTCAACGCCGAAGCCGAGATGTTCAAGGGCGTCGGCACGATAACCGTGCAGAAGAATGTCGGCATCCTTGAGCAGGCTTTCAAACACTGTGCGATCTGCCGGCACATGCAGATCCAGTCGCGCACAGCGTTTGCCGAGGGTCACTTCCGGCACCACACCGGGTTCGTTCCAGGTCGGCGGGTCGATGCGCAGCACATTGGCGCCGAGCCCCGCGAGGAAGCGGCTGGCGGTCGGGCCGGCCAGTACGCGGGTCAGATCGAGCACCTTGAGCCCGGCCAATGGCCGCGCCACCGAGCCTTGCCAGGGTTGATGGTTTTCTTCTTTCCCATTCCCGAAATGCACCAAGGGTTCGGCATTCACCGCCAACCCTTGCGGATGTTTTTGCCACTGTTCCCAACTGCGCATTTCAGCCGCACAACCCTTGGCCTCGACCACCGCTCGCTCCAGATCGGCACTGGCCCATTGCGCGACTTTCGCCGCCATCGCCGCGCGGTCGGTACAGGCGCCGAGCACGCGTTCAGCAGCGGCGCGGTGATGCGGGGCGTTGGTGTGCAGGCGGATCCAGCCGTCTCGGGTTGCGTAGTCGCCGGCCACCGGATCCCACAGCGGCGGCACTTCCCAGCCGATCGGTCGCAGCGAGGTGGCGAACCAGAACGAGGCGAGGCGGCGGTCGACTACTACCGTGGGCAAGTGGCCGGTTTGCTGCTGAAGCAGTTCGGCGACGGCTTGCCCGGCAGCGGCAATGCTCGCGCAGGCCAGGTCGGTGACGGCGAACGCCGAGGGCAGGGCGCCCTCGCCGGTGAACGGAATCGGCGTGGGGGACAAGCCGAGCGCGGCTTGAATGGACGTGAGCAGATCGGTCATCGAAGGCCCTCCGGAAGAGGGCCTGATCATAGTGCAAAAGAATATCGAGTTAGATGAAAACCCTAATCTCCCTAGTCAACACAAATCCCTGTGGGAGCTTGCCTGCAAGCGATAGCGGAGTGTCTGCCGATAGATGTCTCGACTGATCCACCGCCATCGCTTGCAGGCAAGCTCCCACAAGGGATGAAAGTGATGTTCTAGACGCGGAACTGATCCATCAATTTCATCTGCTGGCTGGCCAGGGCGTTGAGCTGGCTGCTGATCGCCGCCGATTCGTTGGCCTGTTCGGTCAGGGTTTCGGTGACGGTACGGATCGCCGAGACGTTGCGGTTGACCTCTTCGGCCACCGCGCTTTGCTGTTCGGCGGCGCTGGCGATTTGCAGGTTCATGTCGCTGATCACGGTGACCGCGTCGCTGATCTTGCCGAGGGCGTCCACGGCCTGACGGATCTGCCCGGCGTTGTTGTGGGCCTGGGTCTGGCTCGAGTGCATGGTCGCGACCACGCCACGGGTGCCGGTCTGGATGCGTTCAATGACCACGCGAATTTCTTCCACCGAATCCTGAGTACGCTTGGCCAGGTTACGGACTTCGTCGGCCACCACCGCAAAACCACGACCGCTTTCACCGGCACGGGCTGCTTCGATCGCGGCGTTCAGCGCCAGCAGGTTGGTCTGCTCGGCAATGCTGCGGATCACTTCCAGCACCGAACCGATCTGCTCGCTGTTGACCGCCAGCTCTTCGACCTCGGTCACCGCTTTGCTGACTTCGTCCGCCAGTTGATTGATGTCGCGGGTACTGCGCTCGATGATCGACATCCCGTCCTTGGCCGACTGGTCGGCGCCCTTCGCCGCGTTGGCCGCGTTCGAAGCACTGTTGGCCACGTCGTGAGCGGTGGCGCTCATTTCGTTGGAGGCGGTGGCCACCTGATCGATCTCGCGGAATTGCACCTGCATGCCTTCACTGGTCTGGCGGGCGATTTCCGACGATTGATCGGCGGTGCCGCGAGCCTCGGTGATGCTCTGTTTGATCTGGGCGATGGTCGGTTGCAGCTTGTCGAGGAAGCGGTTGAACCAGTTCACCAGTTCGCCCAGTTCATCCTGCTTGGTGTAGTTCAGGCGCTGGGTCAGGTCGCCTTCGCCGCTGGCGATGTTCTTCAGCATCTCGGCAACGCTGTTGATCGGACGGGTCACACCGGAGGCGGTGAGCCAGATCAGCAGCAGGCCGATCAGACCGGCGATCACTGCAACTGCGAGGGCGGTAATGGTGCCGGTTTGCTGCGCGTCGTCGAGCACTGCCTGGAGCTTGACCGAGTCGGCCAGCAGCACTTGTTTCGGCAGGTCGATGACCACGCCCCAGGCCTTGGAGTCGGCAATCGGGTTGACCGGATACACGGCGCGGATCAGATCGCCCCGTTCGAGAATCTTCGGTGTGCCGGCACTCAGCAGTTGCAGCACGTCCTTGCCCTCGGCGCCGAGGGTGTCGCCGATGCTTTTGCCGACCTTGCCGGCATCCGCGCTGTAGGCACCGAGCACGCCGCTGCCGGAGACGATCAGCATGTGCCCGGCGCTGTTGAACAGGTCACGCTGAGAGTCCACGGCCGCTGCTTGCAGGGCGTCGAGGGCGATGTCGACACCGACCACGCCGATGGCCTTGCCGTCCACCAGCAGGGGCACGGAAATGGTGGTCATGAGCATTTCCTTGCCGCCCACGGTGTCGGCGTAAGGGTCGAGCAGGCAGGTGCGTTTGTTGTCGCGAGGGCAGGTGTACCAGCTGTTGTAAGGCGTGCCGCTGACGCTGAGGGTGGTCTTGTTCATGTCGTCTTCGACCATGATCGTGTTCAGCGACGGACCCGCAGCACGGCTCCAGTAACTGGCGAAACGTCCCGCCTCGTTGGACTGACGCGCGGCATCGTTGGCGAATTCGCTGTCCTTGCCGTCCAGTCCGTTGTGTTCGAACGCCAGCCAGATGCCAAGCACCTTGCTGTTGCGCTCGAAGGCGGTTTTCAGGCTCTGGTTCAACTCTTCACGCAGGGCGCCGGCGTCCAGCGAACGCTTGGCGGCCATCACTCGCATGTCCTTGATCTGGTCGGCCAGCGCGGTGATCGCCAACAGGCTCTCGCCGAAGGTTTTCTGCACCCGCACCGCTTGCTCGGCAGCCTTGGCCTGCAACAGGTTCTGCACACTGGCGGTGAGCATCTTGCTGCTGGAAGCACTGACCAGTTCGTCGTTCTGGTTGGTCTGGTAAATGTTGATGCCAACGATCAGCGCCACCACACCGAGCAGGCACAGGCCGGAGAGCAGGACGATTTTCAGGCGGATGGACAGAGAGTCGAACATGGGACGTTCTCGCGAATGGATGAGCTGTTGGCTAAGGGGCAGGAAGGTGCCGGGTTCGCCAAATCCATTCAGCGCCATTCAATGCTCATCGGCGCGAGGCGCAGAGGCATGAACTACCAGCCGACGAGCGGTCACGGCTAAACGTTTGCGCGGGTAAATACCCTGAAAACAAGAGAAAAATCAGGAAATCTTCGGCAACGCTTCCGGTCGCGACCAGATCCACAGGTTGCCCAGGGTCATCCCGGCAATCGCCAGATAAATCGGCCAACCGTGATCGAGCATCACCAGCATCAGCGTGGCGCACAGCAGCATGCTGACCGTAGCGCTGACCTTGGCCTTGCGGGCGATGATCTTGCCGTTGCGCCAGTTGCTCAGGATCGGGCCGAACAGTCGATGGTTTTCCAGCCAGCCACTTAGACGCGGCGAACTGCGAGTCGCGGCCCAGGCGGCGAGCAGGATGAACTCGGTAGTCGGCAGGCCGGGCACGACGATGGCGATCAGGCCGATGCCGAGGCTGACATAGGCGAGCAGGCCAAACAGCAGGCGGGCGAGTCGGGAGGCGGCGGGTTGGGGCATGGGCTCAGCGAGAGGCTTATGTGACAAGGTGGGAATCTTACAGACTTACGCAATTCCTTGTGGGAGCTGGCTTGCCAGCGATAGCGTCCGGTCAGTCGACAGGGATGTTGTCTGACGCGCCGTCATCGCTGGCAAGCCAGCTCCCACAGGGTTTTACAGTGGTCAGGATCAGGCCGGCTCGGCTTCTGTGGCGTAAGCCTGTTCCAGCAGCACGGTGAAGCGGTTGAACGCATCAATCGCGCCTTGCTCCACTTCGGCTTCTTCTTCAGCGCTGAATTGCAGTGAATCGAGGGTGCGCACAAAGCTCTTCCAGCCTTCTGCACGACCGCCTTCAGGTTCGCCCAGGTGGCGGGCGCCGAAGGTTTCGCTCAGGTCCAGCGCGACAGCGCGTTTGATCAGGAACGCGGCGCCGAGCTTGGAGCCCTCGGAGACGAAGATCCAGCCCAGGGCGCGGGCCTTGCTCGGGTTTTTCACCGCGCCGGCGACTGGCGCAGGCACTTCGGTGTCGAGGTCGGCGAGGTCGGCCATGGCGGCTTCGGCGCGGCAGCGGGCCGGCAGGTCAGGGACGATGGCGGTCAGTTCGGCATCGTTGTACAGCGACACCAGTTCCGACTGGAACAGGTACTGCGCGACCACGAAGCGGGCGAAATTGGCGCGGGTCTCGAACGGTGCGTGGGCCTTGACCAGTGCATCGAGCTTGCTGTGCGGCTCGTGGGTGATCTGGTTCAGGCGTTGCGAACGCAGGGCTTTTTCCGGGGTGCTCATGAGATGTCCTTGAAAAGAAGAGGCGCTTGATAACGAGACGTACGGGCAAGCGCCGGACAGTAAAAAAACCTCACGGCGCGGCAATGCATGCGCGCCGTGAGGTCATCCGGATCAGATATCCCAGACCAGGTTGATCGCGAAATTGCGACCCGGCTGGGTCAGGCGATCAAGGTTGGCCGGTTGTGTCACCGACGCTTCGCCGACGCTGTCGTAACCGCGCACGTCATCCCACAGCCAGTATTTCTTGTCGGTCAGGTTGTAGATGCCGCCGCTGACGGTGACGTCGTCGGTGACTTTGTAATAACCGGCCAGATCGAGAATGCCGAAGCCCGGCGACTTGAATTGACTGCTGACACCGTCCGGCGATTTGAAGTTGCTGTCGTCGACGCGATCCTTCTTCTTGACCACGGTCCAGCTCAGCAGGCCGCCGTAGTTGTCCTGGTCATAACCGAGGCCGAATACGCCGGTCAGCGGGTTGACGCTGTTCAACGGTTCGCCGTTGTCGTTGTTGCGTCCGTAGGCGTAAGCAATCGAGCCTTGGGTGTACAAGCCTTGCGGCGCGCCGAAGGAATCGAGGTTCAGACGACCTTTGACTTCGGCACCCTTGATGGTGGCGTGCTTGATGTTGCTGGACTGGAACGTCAGCTCGCTGTAGCCCGGGGTGACGGCGTCTTCGTTAATGAAGTCGCGGTACTTGTTATAGAACACCGCCACGTCGAACGAGCCTTGCTCGAAGTTGCCGCGCAGGCCGGTTTCATAGCTTTTGCTTTTTTCCGGTTCCAGGTCCGGGTTCGGCGCCACGTTGTAGCCGGTGGTGCTGTTCTCGAAGCGCCCATACAGCGCTTTCGCGGTCGGGGTGCGGAAGCCTTCGGCGTACTGACCGTACCAGGTGTAGTTTTCGGTCAGGGCGTAGGTCAGGCCGAATTTCGGCGAGACTTTGTGCCAGGTTTTGTTCGAATCGCTGACCGTGCCCTGGCCGTCGGCGGCCACGGTGTTAAGGAACTCCTGGGTGATGTGTGGCTTGAGTTGGGTGTAGTCGTAGCGCAGGCCCGGCAGGAAGGTCCAGTTGTTCCAGTTGATCTGATCCTGGGCGAACAGGCTGTAGGTGTTGATGGTCGGGTCCGGGAAGTCGCTGGACTTTTTCAGCACGTCAGCCGCGCTGGTGGCGCCGATGGCGGTGCAGCCGCGACCGACCGCCAGGCACTTGCCGTCGCCGCTGCGCGATCCGGTGACTTTCTGCTGCTTGATGGTGGTGCCGTAAGTCAGCACATGATCGGTGTCACCGATGGCGAATGCCTTGTCCAGTTGCGCGTCGAAGACCCACTGTTTCTCTTCGTAAATCGTGTCGCGGGTGCGCAGCACTTTGCGGGTGATCGGGTAGTAGAACTCGTCGGTGCTCTGATCGGTCTTGGCGGTCTGGTGGTTGAGGCTCCACTTCACGTTGTCCGCCAGCAGGCTGTTCAACTCGAAGCTGTGCTCCAGGCCGAAACGCTCGCGGGTGATGGTGTCGTTGCCGGTGCGCCACTGGTACATGCCGCCGGGCAGCACGCTGTCCGGGATTGTCGGGGCACCGTTGAAGTAAGGGCCGCCGTAAGCGCTTTTCTGATCGGTGTCGCGATCATCCTTGTACTTTTCGTAGGTCAGGCCCAGGCGCGAACCTTCGTTGTAGTTCCAGCCGATCTTGGCCAGCACGTTGGTGGCTTTCACGTCTTCCGGGTTGGCGGCGGTGCGTTCAAGGCCGGTGCCGTTGTTGCTGCCGTAGGAATCGGTTTCGTGACCGTCGCGCTGGCTGTAGTGCAGCAAGCCGTCGAACTGGTCGGTGCGACCGGCGACGGTGGCGGATTTCAGCCAGCTCTCGTCGGCGGAGCTGTAGCCGGTCTTCAGGCGGGCGCCGACGTCTTTGCCGGGCTTGATGATGTCGTCCGGGTCGAGGGTGTAGTAACTGACGGCGCCGCCGATGGCGTTGCTGCCGTACAGCACCGAGGCCGGGCCACGAAGGATTTCGACGCGTTTGACGATTTCCGGGTCGACGTAATTGCGCTGGGTCTTGGCGTACGGGCCGTTGAAGAAACCGTCCGGCACTTCGACGCCGTCGACCTGGGTCAGGATGCGGTCGCCGTCGATGCCGCGAATGTTGTAGCCGCTGATCCCGCCGCGCTGGCCGGCGCCGCCGACGGAGACGCCCGGCTCGTAGCGCACCAGATCCTTGATGGTATTGACGTTGTTGCGGTCCAGATCCTCGCGGGTCTGCACGCTGACGGTGGCCGGCACGCTGTTAATCGACTGTTCCTGACGGGTGGCGCTGATGGTCACCTGATCAAGATTGAGTGCGCCGCCGCTGGCGCGTTTTTCCAGCACGACGTTGTTGTTGCTCAGTTTGCGGAAGCTCAGGTTGGTCCCCACCAACAGGCGCTCCAGGGCTTTTTCCGGTGGCAGCGAACCGCGCACGCCCGGCGACGACACGTCTTGACCCAGTTCCGCCGGCAAACCGACCTGCCAGCCGGTGACAGCGGTGAACGCGTTGAGCGCCGACACCAGCGGCTGCTGGGCAATGGCGAACGAGTAGTCGCCCATGTTGCGCGTCGGCTGTTCGGTGGCGGCCATCAGCGGCGCGGTGCCGGCCATCAGGATGGCGGCGGTCAGCAGCGACAGCACGCGGGAAGGGGAAGAAGTCTGGCGGGTAAGGCGTGAGGACATCGATAGCGCTCCGTGTCGCACGAATCTTTATAGGTGCTGATTGATCTCGCGAGATGCGAATCAATTGCATTGGCTATAACGAGACGAGCGAGCTTCGGCTATCGAGTAAAAATAATTCTCATTTAGTTCAAGATCACCAGCGCCGGGAATTCCCGAAGCTTGGCCGAGGTGATGTGAGCGAGCGAACGCACCACATCCAGCGGCTGGTCGAGACGGTAATTGCCGGTGACGGCGACGTCGGCCAACTGTTCGTTGGCGTTGATGATGAAGCCCGGGTAGTAGCGGCGCAGTTCGGCCAGCACCTGGTTCAGCGGGCAGTTTTCGAAGATCAGCCGACCTTGCACCCAGGCCAGATCGGTGGCGGCGTCGACCTTGGCCGGGCGGTCGAAACCGTTCGGGCCGATGCGGATGCTTTCCCCGGCGGACAGCCGCACCCGCGCATCATCACGGGTCGCCCGCAGATCGACATCGCCGCGCTGCACCCGCACCTGCGCCACGCCGTCCAGATAACGCACGGCGAATGCGGTGTCGCGCACGCTGGCCTTCACCGGCCCGGCGTCGATTTCCAGCGGCTGGCTGCGGCTGGCCGGGATCTCGAAAAACGCTTCGCCCTGATACAGCCGCGCGACTCGCTGCTGATCGTTGATCGTGCTGGAGAACGCGGAATTGGTGTTGAGCAGGACTTTCGAGCCGTCCTCGAGCTGCAGGCGCTGACGCTCGCCGACCACGGTCAGGTGATCGGCCTGCAGACGCATCGGCAGGTTGCTGAAACTGAACAGCCCGAGCAGCAGAACGGCGGCGGTGGCCAGCGGTTTCCAGTGCGGGCGCAGGCGTGTGAGGACGGTGACTTTCTTCGGTTTGGTCGCGAGGTTCTGTGCGCACTGGGCGATCTGCGGGCCGTCCCAGATTGCCTGGGCCTTGGCGAACGCCTCGGCATTCAACGGGTCGGCCGCCAGCCAGGCATGGAATTGCCGGGTCTGCTCCTCGTCCGGACTGCCGAGCACGATGAGCCAGTCCAGAGCCTGGTCCATTGCGCTGGCGGCGTCCTGCGCCGATGAAGGCGAAGGGGAGCGGTGGATGTCCGTCACGGTGGTTCCTCGGCAGTGTCTGTGCACGGCTGTTTTTTAGTGAAGCGTAAAAGTCGGGCAAGGGTAACAAAGCCCGATGATCAGTGCAGTCGATCCTGAGGTTTACAGAAAAGTCCTACTGCATCAGTCGCCGTTCAAGCGTTCGGCGACACCGATGCAGATGGTCATGATCAGTTTGAGTTCTTTCTGCACCGTGCTGAGGGACACGTTCAGTTCTGCGGCGATTTCCTGATAGCTGCGCCCGTGCAGGCGGCTGAGGATGAAAATCTGCTGTTGGCGGGGGCTGAGTTCAGCGAGACTCACGTTCAGGCGCTCCAGCAATTGTTCGGCGTGAGCGGCGTCTTCGGCACTGCTGGCGGGGGCGGCGACGCTGTGCACCACCTCCTGCGGCACGTCGTCGACCATGGTGCGCGAATGAATCTTGCGCGCGCGCAAATGGTCCAGCGCCAGATTGCGCGCGGTCTGGAAGACAAAGGGTTCAAGGTGATCGATGGCCCGTTCGCTCAGCGCCCGGGTGACGCGCAGGTAGGTTTCCTGCAACAGGTCTTCGGCGGTGCTGTGGTTGTTGACCATCCGTTCCAGGGTCCGCAGCAGCGAAGTGCGCTGGGCGAGGAAGACGTGATTGAAGTGTGATTGACTCACGGGATGACCTGATCCATTTCGGGCGAATGATAATGCTTATCATCCGCCCGAGTGGTCAAGTGTTGATTTCAGATTGAAATCAAACCTGTGGGAGCAGGCGTTTATTCCGCGTTGCACAGCGCCAGGCAGTTATCGAGCATGCGGTTGGAGAAGCCCCACTCGTTGTCATACCAGGCCAGCACTTTCAGCAGTTTGCCGCTGGATTTGGTGTGGTTGGCGTCGAAGATCGACGACAGCGGGTTGTGGTTGAAGTCGCTCGATACCAGCGGCAGGGTGTTGTAGCCGAGAATCTTCGAGTGCTGGCTCGCGGCTTTCATCAATGCGTTGACTTCATCGGCCGAGGCTTCGCGCTTCAACTGCACGGTCAGGTCAACCAGTGACACGTTGATTACCGGCACGCGCACGGCCATGCCGGTCAGCTTGCCAGCCAGTTCCGGCAGCACCAGGCCCACGGCTTCGGCAGCGCCGGTCTTGCTCGGGATCATGTTCTGGGTGGCGGAGCGGGCGCGGTACGGGTCGGTGTGATAAACGTCGGTCAGGTTCTGGTCGTTGGTGTAGGCGTGAATCGTGGTCATCAGACCGCTTTCGATGCCCAGTTCGCGGTGCAGCACTTGGGCCACCGGGGCCAGGCAATTGGTGGTGCACGACGCGTTGGAAATGATCTGGTGCGACTGGCGCAGGATGTCGTGGTTCACACCGTAAACGACGGTAGCATCGGCGCCTTTGGCCGGGGCCGAGATAATCACTTTGCGTGCCCCGGCGGTAATATGCGCAGCGGCTTTGGCGCGGTCGGTGAACAGACCGGTGCATTCGAACACCACGTCAATCTTTTCCGCGGCCCATGGCAGGTCGGCCGGGTTGCGGATGGCGCTGACCGAAATGCGGTCTCCGTTGACGGTCAGGCTCTCGTTGTCGTGAGCCACTTCGGCGTCGAATGTGCCATGAACGGTGTCGTATTTGAGCAGATGCGCATTGATCGCGCTGTCGCCCAGATCGTTGATGGCGACGATCTGCAAATCCTGACGATAGCCTTGGGTATACAGTGCGCGCAGGACATTACGGCCGATGCGGCCAAAACCATTGATTGCGATTCGAAGAGTCATTGAACAGCGCCGCCGTCGTTTTGTTGTTGGAATTACAAGATTATTCGCATAAAAATAGAAAACAAGCCTTTTTAGTGGCAATATTTTGTTTTATCTACAACGAGTGACCTGAATCAACTGGTCCGAATGATCAAGAAAACCGTTCGTCATCCCACGCGAACGGGCTTTTGATCAGCATAGACAATCAGGTCGCCACATCCGTTAGCCTGGAGTTCTACACATGCATCCCCGCGTTCTTGAGGTCACCGAACGGCTTATCGCCCGCAGCCGCGCCACGCGTCAGGCTTACCTTGCGCTGATTCGCGGCGCCGCCACCGACGGGCCGATGCGCGGCAAACTGCAATGCGCCAACTTCGCCCACGGCGTGGCCGGGTGTGGCAGCGAAGACAAGCACAGCCTGCGGATGATGAACTCGGCGAACATCGCAATTGTTTCGTCATATAACGACATGCTTTCGGCGCACCAGCCGTACGAAGTCTTCCCGGAACAGATCAAGAACGCCCTGCGCGAAATCGGCTCGGTCGGCCAGTTCGCCGGCGGCACGCCTGCGATGTGCGACGGCGTGACCCAGGGCGAGCCGGGCATGGAGCTGAGCCTGCCGAGCCGCGAAGTGATCGCGATGTCGACGGCGGTGGCGCTGTCTCACAACATGTTCGATGGCGCGCTGATGCTCGGCATCTGCGACAAGATCGTGCCGGGCCTGATGATGGGCTCGCTGCGTTTTGGTCACCTGCCGACGATCTTCGTACCGGGCGGGCCGATGGTCTCGGGGATTTCCAACAAGGAAAAAGCCGACGTGCGGCAGAAGTACGCCGAAGGCAAGGCGACTCGCGAAGAGCTGCTGGAATCGGAAATGAAGTCCTACCACAGCCCGGGCACCTGCACTTTCTACGGCACCGCCAACACCAACCAGCTGCTGATGGAGGTGATGGGCCTGCACTTGCCGGGCGCGTCCTTCGTCAACCCGAACACACCACTGCGCGACGCCCTGACCCGCGAAGCCGCGCACCAGGTCACGCGCCTGACCAAACAGAACGGTAACTTCCTGCCGATCGGCGAAATCGTCGACGAGAAGGCGCTGGTCAACTCGATCGTCGCGCTGCACGCCACCGGCGGTTCGACCAACCACACCCTGCACATGCCGGCCATCGCCATGGCGGCGGGCATTCAACTGACCTGGCAGGACATGGCCGACCTCTCCGAAGTCGTGCCGACCCTGAGCCACGTCTATCCGAACGGCAAGGCTGACATCAACCACTTCCAGGCGGCGGGCGGCATGTCGTTCCTGATCCGCGAACTGCTCGAAGCCGGCCTGCTGCACGAAGACGTCAACACCGTGCTCGGCCACGGCCTGAGCCAGTACACCAAGGAGCCGTTCCTCGATAACGGCAAGCTGGTGTGGCGCGAAGGCCCGACCGACAGCCTCGACGAAAACATCCTGCGTCCGGTGGCCCGTGCGTTCTCGGCAGAGGGCGGCTTGCGCGTGATGGAAGGCAACCTCGGTCGCGGCGTGATGAAGGTGTCCGCCGTCGCGCTGGAAAACCAGATCGTCGAAGCACCGGCCATGGTGTTCCAGGATCAACAGGATCTGGCGGACGCCTTCAAGGCCGGTTTGCTTGAAAAAGATTTCGTCGCGGTGATGCGCTTCCAGGGCCCGCGCTCCAACGGCATGCCGGAGCTGCACAAGATGACGCCGTTCCTTGGTGTGCTGCAGGATCGCGGCTTCAAAGTGGCACTGGTGACGGACGGACGTATGTCCGGCGCATCCGGGAAAATTCCGGCGGCCATTCATGTCAGCCCCGAAGCTTATGTCGGCGGCGCTTTGGCGCGCGTGCAAGAGGGCGATATCATCCGCGTCGATGGCGTCAAAGGCACTTTGGAACTCAAGGTGGACGCCGCCGAATTCGCAGCGCGCGAACCTGCCAAAGGCCTGTTGGGCAACAACATCGGCAGCGGTCGCGAACTATTCGGCTTCATGCGTTTGGCCTTCAGCTCGGCGGAGCAGGGCGCCAGCGCCTTCACTTCTGCCCTGGAGACGCTTAATTGAAACTGGCTTTGGTCGGTGACATCGGAGGCACCAACGCGCGGTTCGCGTTGTGGAAAGATCAGCAGCTCGAATCGGTTCAGGTGCTGGCCACGGCCGACCACGCCAGCCCGGAAGAGGCGATCAGCCTCTACCTCGGCGGGCTCGGTCTGGCGCCGGGCGCTATCGGCTCGGTGTGCCTGTCGGTGGCGGGGCCGGTGAGCGGCGATGAGTTCAAGTTCACCAACAACCACTGGCGCCTGAGTCGCAAGGCGTTCTGCCAGACCTTGCAGGTCGAGCAGTTGTTGCTGATCAACGATTTCTCGGCGATGGCGCTGGGCATGACCCGTTTGCAGCCCGGCGAATTCCGCGTGGTTTGCGAAGGCACGCCGGAGCCGTTGCGTCCGGCAGTGGTGATCGGCCCGGGCACTGGCTTGGGCGTCGGTACGTTGCTTGATCTCGGTGAAGGGCGGTTTGCCGCGTTGCCGGGAGAGGGCGGTCACGTCGATCTGCCGCTGAGCAGTCCGCGTGAAACCCAATTGTGGCAGCACATCTACAACGAAATCGGCCACGTCAGCGCGGAAACCGCGTTGAGCGGTGGCGGCTTGCCGCGGGTCTACCGGGCGATCTGCGCGGTGGATGGTCATGAGCCCAAGCTCGACACGCCGGAAGCCATCACTGCGGCAGGTCTTGCAGGCGACCCGATCGCCCTGGAAGTGCTGGAGCAGTTCTGCTGCTGGCTCGGTCGCGTGGCCGGCAACAACGTGCTGACCACGGGCGGCCGTGGCGGGGTGTACATCGTGGGTGGCGTGATTCCGCGTTTTGCCGATTTCTTCCTCGAAAGCGGTTTCGCCCGCAGCTTCGCCGACAAGGGCTGCATGAGCGATTACTTCAAGGGGATTCCGGTGTGGCTGGTGACAGCGCCGTATTCCGGTCTCGTCGGTGCAGGAGTGGCGCTCGAACAGGAAGGCTGAAGAGCGTTCCCACGTCGAGGCGTCGAACCCTCTGCGTGGGAATACAGCCCGTGACGCTCCGCGTCACTGGACGCGGAGCGTCCCTTGATACATTCCTACGCAGAGCGTGGGAACGATCGGTCTACACATCAGGCATAATCCGCCCAATTCCAACAACAAGGATGCCTTCGAAGTGAGCTCAGTCAACAAGTCGATTTTGTTGGTCGATGACGACCAGGAGATACGCGAGTTGCTGGAAACCTACCTGACCCGCGCGGGTTTTCAGGTACGGGCCACGGCGGATGGCGCCGGTTTTCGTCAGGCGCTCAATGAAGCGCCGAGCGATCTGGTGATCCTCGATGTGATGCTGCCCGATGAAGACGGCTTCAGCCTGTGCCGCTGGGTGCGCCAGCATCCGCGTCAGGCCCAGGTGCCGATCATCATGCTCACCGCCAGTTCCGACGAAGCCGACCGGGTCATCGGCCTGGAGCTCGGCGCCGACGATTACCTCGGCAAACCTTTCAGCCCTCGCGAACTGCAAGCCCGGATCAAGGCCCTGCTGCGTCGCGCCCAATTCGGCCAGGATCGCGGCGGCAGTGAAGTGCTGGCGTTCGATGAATGGCGGCTGGACATGGTCAGCCATCGGCTGTTTCACGCCGACGGCGAGGAAGTGATTCTGTCCGGCGCCGACTTCGCCCTGTTGAAACTGTTTCTTGATCATCCCCAGGAAATCCTCGACCGCGACACCATCGGCAACGCCACCCGTGGCCGCGACCTGATGCCCCTCGACCGGATCGTCGACATGGCCGTCAGTCGTTTGCGCCAGCGTCTGCGCGACACTGAAAAACCGCCACGCCTGATCCGCACCGTGCGCGGCAGCGGCTACCAACTGGCAGCCAATGTGGTTGCCGGCAATGGTCACTGAGTTCCTGCGCACCACCGCGCGCAAAGTGCCGATGCCGCGTTCGCTGCTCGGGCGGATGCTGCTGCTGACGTTGCTCGCGGTGTTGTTCGCCCAGACGCTGTCCAGCGTGATCTGGGTGTCCCAATTGCGTGCGACGCAGCTCGAAGGGTTGGTCACCAGCGCCCGCAGCCTCGCCCATTCGATGACCGCCAGCGTCAGTTATTTCCGCTCGTTGCCGGTGGCCTATCGGCCGCTGGTGCTCGATCAATTGCGCAGCATGGGCGGCACGCGTTTTGTGGTGACGCTGAATGACAAACCGCTGGGCATGGAAGTGCTGCCGGTGACGCCGCGCAAGGCCGCGGTACTGAAAGCGGTGGATGAAGTGCTGCGTCAGTCGCTGGGCCAGGACACCGACATTCTGGTGACCTTCGTCAGCCCCGATGACTTACGGATCTTCAACGCCGGGTTGAAACTCGATGAGTTGCCGCGTTCGTGGGCGCATTACGCACTGACCCTGGAACCGGTGAATCCGCCGGTGCTGGTGACCCAGATTCAGTTGGCGCCGGGTGAATGGCTGTACATCGCCTCGCTGCTGCCCGAGCCCTACACCAGTCTCGAAGAGCAGGGCCTGCCGACCCAACAGGTGTGGTTCATCGTCTTCACCAGCGGTTTTCTGTTGTTGTTCATCGGCCTGCTGGTGCACTGGCAGAGCCGGCCGCTCAAGCGTCTGGCACGGGCCGCGCGGGACTTGTCGCTGGGCGCCGATGTCGAGCCGGTGGCCGAGGGCGGCGGTAGCGAAGTGGTCGAAGTGGGCCGCGCCTTCAACACCATGCGCGAGCGGATCAGCCGTTACCTGACCGAGCGCAGCCAGTTGTTCAGCGCGATTTCCCATGACCTGCGCACACCGATTACGCGACTGCGCCTGCGGGTCGAACTGCTGGAAGACGAAACGCTGCAGACCAAGTTCGGCCGTGATCTGGATGAGCTGGAGCTGCTGGTCAAAGGCGCGCTGCAATGCGTTAAGGACACCGACATTCACGAAAACATCGAGCCGGTGGACCTGAACCATGTGCTCGACTGTCTGGTGGAGCCGTATCTGGCGCCGGCCGGCAATGGTCGCGTGACGCAGCAGGGGCGGGCGTTGGCGGCGTATCCGGGCAAGCCGCTGGCGCTCAAGCGTTGCATCGGCAACCTGATCGACAACGCGTTGAAGTACGGGCAGAACGCCCACCTGCACATCGATGACGATGATCGCGCGTTTGTGCTGCATGTCGACGATGAAGGGCCGGGCGTGCCGGAGCAGCGGCTGGAGCAGGTGTTCGAGCCGCACTTCCGCTTGGCGGGACAGCAGCAGGGTTACGGTCTCGGTTTGGGGATCGCCCGCAACATTGCCCATAGCCATGGCGGTGAAGTGACGCTGCAGAACCTGCGCGAAGGCGGATTGCGCGTGACCCTGCAATTGCCGCGTTCGGCGGATTAGTCAAAAGCTTGCCTTCACCCCAGCCCTCTCCCTCCGGGAGAGGGCTGGGCGGGCGGCGTTCCGATGAGGGCTGGCTCTTTGTCACGAGCCGGTGACAAAACCCGCCCCCTTCGTTACAAGCCCCTCCCGGCCCGTTGTTTAGACTGCCCGCAGTCATAACAACAAAAAAGGCCACCCATGGATCATTTCAATCCGGGCTTCAGCAGTTGGCTGAACGCCCCTGCCCACCAGCAATGGCTCGCCGATGAAGGCCTGCGCCTGCTGGCATTTGCCAAGGCTTCACGGCTGCCCGAAGGGTTTGGCAATCTCGATGAGCGCGGCCAGCTTCAGGCCGGCGCGCAAGCCGAAACCATGAACACCGCACGCATGACCCACAGCTTCGCCATGGCCCACATTCAGGGCCTGCCGGGGTTCGCCGAGCTGGTCGATCACGGCATCGCGGCCCTGCGCGGCCCGTTGCGTGATGCGATGCACGGCGGCTGGTTCGCTGTCGCCGAACACCGTGACGGCAACACCGGCAAGAACGCCTATCTGCATGCTTTCGTCGCCCTCGCGGCCAGTTCCGCTGTGGTCGCCCAGCGTCCCGGCGCGCAGGCGTTGCTGGATGACGCCATCGACATCATCGACACCTATTTCTGGAGCGAGGAAGAGGGCGCCATGCGCGAGTTCTTCAACCGCGACTGGCGCGAAGAAGAAGCCTATCGCGGCGCCAACAGCAACATGCACGCCACCGAAGCCTTCCTCGCCTTGGCCGATGTGACCGAAGACCCGCGCTGGCTGGTGCGTGCGCAACGCATCGTCGAGCGGGTGATTCACGGGCACGCCGCAGCCAACGATTACCTGGTGATCGAGCATTTCGATCGCAACTGGCAGCCGCTGCGCGACTACAACCATGACAATCCCGCCGATGGTTTCCGTCCCTACGGCACCACGCCGGGCCATGGTTTCGAGTGGGCGCGGCTGTTGCTGCACCTCGAAGCCGCGCGGGTCCAGGCCGGCATGCTTACGCCCGGCTGGCTGGCCACCGATGCGCAAAAGCTGTTCGAACAAAACTGCCGTTATGGCTGGGACGTCGATGGTGCGCCGGGCATCGTCTATACCCTCGACTGGAACAACAAAGCGGTGGTGCGTCATCGCCTGCACTGGACCCACGCCGAGGCCAGCGCTGCCGCCAGTGCGTTGCTCAAACGCACCGGCGATGCGCAGTACGAAACCTGGTATCGCCTGTTCTGGGAATTTTGCGAAATGTATTTCATCGACCGCTGCGACGGCAGTTGGCACCACGAACTTGATCCGCAAAACCGCCCGAGTGCCGATATCTGGGCGGGCAAACCGGATCTGTACCACGCCTGGCAGGCCGTTCTGATTCCGCGTCTGCCGCTGGCACCGAGCATGGCCAGTGCTCTGGCACACCTGTCTCGAAGCGTTCCTGTGTAACCATGTGGTGACATTCGCGCGTCCCTTCGTTACCTGCGGGGGGAAACGCTCTGTTTAAACTCGTGTGCAGCGCAAGCACCAGACTTGCATGCATAACAACAAGAAAGGTACATCTCAGATGAATGCGATTTCTCGCCTCGCTACTGTCATTTCTGTCGCCTCCCTGTTCCCGCTCGCTGTGCTGCCCCTGAGTGTTTCCGCTGCCGAATCCAAAGGTTCGGTGGAAGTCGTGCATTGGTGGACGTCCGGTGGCGAAAAAGCTGCCGTCGATGTGCTCAAGGCACAAGTCGAGAAAGACGGTTTCACTTGGAAAGACGGCGCTGTCGCCGGCGGTGGCGGTGCGACTGCCATGACCGTGCTGAAAAGCCGCGCAGTAGCCGGCAACCCGCCAGGCGTTGCCCAGATCAAGGGCCCGGACATCCAGGAATGGGCGTCGACCGGTCTGCTCGACACTGACGTGCTGAAGGACGTTTCCAAGTCCGAGAAGTGGGACAGCCTGCTCGACAAGAAAGTCTCCGACACCGTGAAGTTCGAAGGTGATTACGTGGCCGTGCCGGTGAACATTCACCGCGTGAACTGGCTGTGGATCAACCCGGAAGTCTTCAAGAAAGCCGGTATCGAAAAAGCCCCGACCACCCTCGAAGAATTCTACGCCGCCGGCGACAAGCTGAAAGCGGCGGGCTTCATCCCGCTGGCCCACGGCGGTCAGCCATGGCAGGACAGCACCGTGTTCGAAGCGGTCGTGCTGTCGGTGATGGGTGTTGATGGTTACAAGAAAGCCCTGGTCGACCTGGACAACGCTGCCCTGACCGGTCCGGAAATGGTCAAGGCCCTGACCGAGCTGAAGAAAGTCGCGACCTACATGGACCCGGACGGCAAAGGCCAGGACTGGAACCTGGAAGCGGCCAAGGTCATCAACGGCAAGGCCGGCATGCAGATCATGGGTGACTGGGCCAAGTCCGAATGGACCGCCGCCAAGAAAGTCGCCGGCAAGGACTACGAGTGCGTAGCGTTCCCGGGCACCGACAAGGCGTTCACCTACAACATCGACTCGCTGGCCGTGTTCAAGCAGAAGGACGCGGGCACCGCGGCCGGTCAGCAGGACATCGCCAAAGTCGTGCTGGGTGAAAACTTCCAGAAAGTCTTCAGCATCAACAAGGGCTCGATCCCGGTGCGTAACGACATGCTCGCCGACATGGGCAAGTACGGTTTCGACTCCTGCGCCCAGACCGCTGCCAAGGACTTCCTGGCAGACGCCAAGAGCGGCGGCCTGCAACCGAGCATGGCGCACAACATGGCGACCACGCTGGCCGTGCAGGGTGCGTTCTTTGATGTCGTGACCAACTACATCAACGACCCGAAAGCCGACCCGGCCGACGCTGCCAAGAAACTCGGCACTGCCATCAAGGCTGCCAAGTAAGCGGTAGCGACGAGCTGCGAGCTACAAGCTGCGAGACAAGAGCGCTGCTCTGCTGGTCTTGCAGCTCTCAACTCGTAGCTGCTCTTCTCTTTTTTTATTGGATCTTCCCATGAGTTCTGTTGCTGTGTTCAGCAAGGCCTCGCCGTTCGACGCATTGCAGCGCTGGCTACCGAAACTGGTGCTGGCGCCGAGCATGTTCATCGTTCTGGTGGGCTTCTATGGCTATATCCTCTGGACGTTTGTCCTGTCGTTCACCACGTCGACGTTCCTGCCGAACTACAAGTGGGCAGGCCTGGCGCAATACGAGCGTCTGTTCGACAACGACCGCTGGTGGGTGGCGAGCAAGAACCTGGCCGTGTTTGGCGGCATGTTCATCGGCATCACCCTGGTAATCGGCGTGACACTGGCGATTTTCCTCGACCAGAAAATCCGTCGCGAAGGCTTTATCCGCACCATTTACCTGTACCCGATGGCGCTCTCGATGATCGTGACCGGTACTGCGTGGAAATGGCTGCTCAACCCGGGCATGGGCCTGGACAAATTGCTGCGGGACTGGGGCTGGGAAGGCTTCCGTCTCGACTGGCTGATCGACCCGGATCGCGTGGTGTATTGCCTGGTGATCGCGGCGGTCTGGCAAGCCTCGGGCTTCATCATGGCGATGTTTCTCGCCGGTCTGCGTGGCGTTGATCAGTCGATCATCCGTGCTGCCCAGATCGACGGCGCGAGCATGCCGCGCATCTACTGGAAAGTGGTGCTGCCAAGCCTGCGTCCGGTGTTTTTCAGTGCGGTGATGATCCTGGCGCATATCGCGATCAAGAGCTTCGACCTGGTGGCGGCCATGACGGCCGGCGGCCCGGGTTATTCCTCCGATTTGCCGGCGATGTTCATGTACTCGTTCACCTTCAGCCGTGGACAGATGGGCATGGGCTCGGCCAGTGCAATCCTGATGCTCGGTGCGATCCTCGCGATCATCGTGCCTTACCTGTACTCCGAGCTGAGGACCAAGCGTCATGACTAGTCTCGCCTCCAAACCAGCCATCAGCCTGAGTCGCATCGCGATCTACGCGGTGCTGATCCTCGCGGTCCTGCTGTATCTGGTACCGCTGGTGGTCATGCTGCTGACCAGCTTCAAGACCCCGGAAGACATTTCCACCGGCAACCTGCTGAGCTGGCCGACCGTGGTCAGCGGCATCGGCTGGGTGAAAGCCTGGGCGACCGTTGACGGCTACTTCTGGAACTCGATCAAGATCACCGTTCCGGCCGTGATCATCTCCACCGCCATCGGTGCGTTGAACGGTTATGTGCTGTCGTTCTGGCGCTTTCGCGGTTCGCAGCTGTTCTTCGGTCTGCTGTTGTTCGGCTGCTTCCTGCCGTTCCAGACCGTGCTGCTGCCGGCGTCGTTCACCCTCGGCAAGATGGGCCTGGCGAGCACCACCACGGGCCTTGTGTTCATCCATGTGGTCTACGGTCTGGCGTTCACCACGCTGTTCTTCCGTAACTACTACGTGAGCATTCCGGATGCGCTGATCAAGGCGGCGCGCCTCGATGGCGCGGGCTTCTTCACGATCTTCCGCCAGATCATCCTGCCGATGTCGACGCCGATCATCATGGTCTGCCTGATCTGGCAGTTCACCCAGATCTGGAACGACTTCCTGTTCGGCGTGGTGTTCTCCAGCGGTGATTCGCAACCGATCACGGTGGCGCTGAACAACCTGGTCAACACCAGCACCGGGGCCAAGGAATACAACGTGGACATGGCGGCGGCGATGATCGCCGGGCTGCCGACCCTGCTGGTCTATGTGGTCGCAGGCAAGTATTTCGTGCGCGGGCTGACGGCCGGCGCAGTCAAGGGGTAATCATGGCTACGCTCGAACTTCGCAATGTAAACAAGACCTACGGTGCCGGCCTGCCGGACACCCTGAAGAACATCGAACTGTCGATCAAGGACGGTGAGTTCCTGATCCTCGTCGGGCCTTCGGGCTGCGGCAAGTCGACCCTGATGAACTGCATCGCCGGCCTGGAAACCATCACCGGCGGCGCGATCATGATCGGCGACCAGGACGTCAGCGGCATGAGCCCCAAGGATCGCGACATCGCCATGGTGTTCCAGTCCTACGCGCTGTACCCGACCATGAGCGTGCGCGAGAACATCGAGTTCGGTCTGAAGATCCGCAAGATGAGCCAGTCGGCGATCGACGAAGAAGTTGCCCGCGTGGCCAAGCTGCTGCAGATCGAGCACCTGCTCAATCGCAAGCCGGGCCAGCTCTCCGGCGGTCAGCAACAGCGCGTGGCGATGGGTCGTGCGCTGGCGCGTCGGCCGAAGATCTACCTGTTCGACGAACCGCTGTCCAACCTCGACGCCAAGCTGCGCGTCGAGATGCGCACCGAAATGAAACTGATGCACCAGCGCCTGAAAACCACCACGGTCTACGTGACCCACGACCAGATCGAAGCGATGACCCTGGGCGACAAAGTGGCGGTGATGAAGGACGGGATCATCCAGCAGTTCGGTACGCCGAAAGAGATCTACAACGACCCGGCCAACCTGTTCGTGGCGAGCTTCATCGGTTCGCCGCCGATGAACTTCATTCCGCTGCGCCTGCAACGCAAGGACGGCCGTCTGGTGGCGCTGCTCGACAGCGGCCAGGCCCGTTGCGAATTGCCGATGGCGATGCAGGACGCGGGTCTCGAAGACCGCGAAGTGATCCTCGGCCTGCGCCCGGAGCAGATCGCGCTGGCGAACGGCGAGGGCAATGGCCTGCCGAGCATCAAGGCTGAAGTGCAGGTCACCGAGCCGACCGGTCCGGACACCCTGGTGTTCGTCAACCTCAACGACACCAAGGTCTGCTGCCGTCTGGCGCCGGATGTGGCGCCGCAGGTGGGCGAAACCCTGACCCTGCAGTTCGATCCGTCGAAAGTGCTGCTGTTCGACGCCCAGTCCGGCGAACGCCTGGGGATTGCGGGCCTGCCGAAAACCGAATCGCACAGCGCCAACGTGGCCCAGTTCAAGGGTCGCTGATGAACACAGGCGGGAGCGGGCAGGCCCGTTCCCGCAGGGAGCACGCGGTGCGTGGCCTGTCGCGCGCCGCATCCGATGTAAACCGCGTTAAATAAGAAGAATAGTTAATAACAATAAAACGAGGATGTAGGGATGAAGAAGAACAACAACGCTCAGCGAATCGGCCAGTTGTCAGCAGTTGCGGCAATGATGCTGGCCGGCAGCGTCCACGCGGCTGACGCGTTCAGCTCCGATTCGGAGTGGATGACCGGGGACTGGGGTGGCGAGCGGACCAAGCTGATCGAGCAAGGCATCGACATCAAGATGGACTACGTCGGTGAGGTGGGCGGCAACCTTCACGGCGGCTACAACAACGACAAGACGGCGCGTTACTCCGACCAGTTCGGTCTGGGCGTGGCGCTGGACCTGCAAAAACTGTGGGGCTGGGACAACACCCAGGCCAAGATCCAGCTGACCAACCGTAATGGCGAAAACATTTCCAACGACCGTGTTGGCGATCCGCGTGCCGGCACACTCAGCTCCTCGCAGGAAGTCTACGGTCGTGGCCACATGGTGCGTCTGACCCAGTTGTGGATCAAACACCAGTTCTTCGACAACAAACTCGACATCAAGGCCGGTTACTTCGGCGAAGGCGAAGACTTCAACACCTTCCCGTGCGAGTTCCAGAACCTGGCGTTCTGCGGTTCGCAAGTGGGTAACTGGGCGACCAACATCTGGTACAACTGGCCGGTCAGCCAGGCGGCCATTCGCGTCAAATACAACATCAACGACGAACTCTACGCACAGATCGGTGCGTACAACCAGAACCCGTCGCAGCTGGAACACGGCAACGGCTTCAAGTTGAGCGGCAGTGGCACCAAAGGCACCGTATTGCCAGTGGAACTGGTCTGGTTGCCTAACCCGAACAGCCTGCCGGGCGAATACCGTGTCGGTTACTACAAGAGCACGGCTGATGCCGACGACGTTCGCGAAGACGTCAACGGTTTCGACGCAGCGACCACCGGTGATGCCTACCGTACCCACAGCAGCAAACACGGTTACTGGTTCGTTGCGCAACAGCAACTCACCAGCCATAACGGTGACAAGAGCCGTGGTCTGAGCATCGCTGCCAACGCCACGTTCCACGACAAGGACACCAACTTCATCGACAACTATCAGTCCGTGATGTTTGTGTACAAAGGCCTGTTCGATGCGCGTCCGAAGGATGACTTCGGTATCGGTGCTGCGCGTATTCACGTCAACGATGACGTGAAGAAAAACGCCGAGCTGCTCAACGTCTCCAACGGTGTTTCGGACTACGACAATCCGGTGTTCTCGCCGATTCGCGAAACCGAATACAACTACGAGATCAACTACGGCTTCCACGTGACCAACTGGCTGACCGTGCGCCCGAACCTGCAATACATCACTCATCCGGGCGGTGTGGATGAAGTGGATAACGCTTTGGTCGCTGGCCTGAAAATTCAGTCTACGTTCTGACGCGTCTGCGATAAGCTCCTCTCTATGTGCGCATATTTGCGGACAGCCAAGGCTGTCCGCTTTTTTTTGGACAGGGGTGTCGCAGCCCATGAAAGTTGAATCTGGAACCGTGGCCCATGCATGAGCATCCGCTGCAACGCTTCTTCAAATCCTTGCGTGAACGACCGGTGTTCGCCTGGGAGCGCTATCAGATGCGCGATGTGCTGGTGATCGATCATCCGCTGTGTCAGGCGGTGTTCAGTCGCCAAGGCGCGCAATTGCTGCATTTTCAGCCGCGCGGGCAAAAACCGTGGTTGTGGTGCGCGGCGAAATGGCCGCATGTCGGCGCGATTCGTGGCGGCGTGCCGGTTTGCTGGCCATGGTATGGCCGTCACCCGAGCGAAAACGCGTGGCCGTCTCACGGCTGGGCGCGACTGCTGGACTGGAAACTGCTCGACAGCAGCACCGGCGATGACGGCGTGCGCCTGCATTGGCAATTGCAGTTGTGCGATTGGCAGGTGGACCTGCACGCGCACCTGGGCGAACGCATGGAATTGCGCCTGAGCACCGAGCATCAGGACGACATGCCGTGCCAGTTGAGCCAGGCTTTGCATGCTTACTGGCGTATTGGCGATGTGAGTGAGATAGCGCTGTCTGGGCTCGAAGGGGCGCAGGGTTACGACCAGTTGAACCGTGAGATTTGTCAGCAGGAAGGCGAGTTGCGGGTCGATGGCGGCTGTCAGCGGGTGTTCCAGCATGACGGCGAATTGCAGCTCAAGGATCACGCCTGGCAGCGCGAGTTGTGCATCGATACCGGCGACAGCGCGGACACCGTGGTGTGGCATCCGGGGACGCGGCCGTTGCTCGGCGTGACCTGGGATGAGATCTCGGAGTTTGTCTGTGTTGAAGCGGCGGCGGGTGGCACCGACAGTCTGCATCTGGCGCCGGGGGAGAAGGCGCATCTGAGTTTGCAGGCGTGGGCTGCTGCGTAATGATCGCTCCCATGCAGAGCGATGATCGTTCCCACGCTCCGCGTGGGAATGCAGCCCGTGACGCTCCGCGTCACTGGACGCAGAGCGTCCCTTGAGGCATTCCCACGCAGAGCGTGGGAACGATCAGCGCGAACTAGTTGAACTCGTCACCCACCGGATACCGGCTCGCATTCAAGCTCTCTTTGATCTTGCGCAGATGCGGCTGGAAATCCACCCCGCGACGCAAGGTCATCCCCGTCGCCAGTACATCCAGCACGGTCAACTGAATGATCCGCGAAGTCATCGGCATATAGATGTCGGTGTCTTCCGGCAGCGGAATATTCAGGCTAAGCGTACTGGCCTTGGCCAGCGGCGAGTTCTCGGCGGTCAGGCCCAGCACCGAAGCGCCGTTCTCCCGGGCGATGCGCGCCACTTCCACCAGTTCGCGCGTGCGGCCGGTGTAGGAAATGATCACGAACAGCTCGCCGGTGTGCGCCACCGAGGCAATCATCCGTTGCATCAGCACATCGGCGTGGGCGGTGACTGCCAGGTTAAAGCGGAAGAACTTGTGCTGCGCATCCAGCGCCACCGGCGCCGAAGCACCCAGGCCGAAGAAGTGGATCTGCCGGGCCTGGATCAACAGGTCGACGGCGCGGCTGATCAGGTTCGGGTCCAGTGCCTGGCACGCGCTGTCCAGGGAGGCGATCGCACTGCCGAAAATCTTCTGCGTATAGGCCTCGGGATTGTCGTCAGCTTCCACTGCGCGGCTGACATAGGCCGCGCCGCTGGCCAGGCTCTGCGCCAGTTGCAACTTGAGTTCGGGGTAGCCGCTGACGCCGAACGAACGGCAGAAACGGTTGACCGTCGGTTCACTGACCGACGCCGCCTGGGCGAGGGCGGCGATGCTGAAGCGGGTGGCCTGCTGTGGGTTGAGCAGGATCACTTCGGCGACTTTGCGTTCGGCCTTGTTCAGCTCTTCAAGGCGACTCTGGATCTGTTCCAGTAAATTTCGCACGCGGTCCATAAGAATTCCTAGATTCACCGGCGCCGATAAGCGCGCGGCTATGCAAATTGGGCCTTTGATGTGGCCCGTGACGGTGGCCTATCCTACTGATGGCTCCGACCGACCACCACTCGGAATCTGTATTTTGCGAAAATGTTGTGGTTATTACTACATTTTCCCTTGAGTGATGCCTTGAAAAAAGGTATTTGTAGCTTAACTTGATAAAAGAACAAACATCATGCCTTCGATTACGGTTGAACCGTGCACCTTCGCCTTGTTCGGCGCCTTGGGCGATCTGGCCCTGCGCAAGCTGTTTCCTGCCCTTTATCACCTTGATGGCGCCGGCCTGTTGCACGAGGACACGCGCGTTATCGCACTGGCCCGTGAGACGGGCACCGAGCAGCAACACCTGGCGTTCATCGCCGCCGAGCTGCGTCGTTATGTGGGCAAGGAGCTGGACGAGGCCGTGGCCGAGCGCTTTCTGGCGCGCCTGACCTACCTGCACGTCGACTTCCTCAAGGCTGAAGATTACGTGGCGCTGGCCGAACTGGCCGGCAGCACGCAACGCATGATTGCCTACTTCGCCACTCCGGCGGCGGTGTACGGCGCGATTTGCGAGAATCTGGCGAACGTCGGTCTGGCGGAAAACACCCGCGTGGTGCTGGAAAAACCGATCGGCTCCGACCTCGAATCCTCGCGCAAGGTCAACGACGCCGTGGCGCAGTTCTTCCCGGAGAACCGCACCTACCGCATCGACCACTACCTGGGCAAAGAGACTGTTCAGAACCTCATCGCCCTGCGTTTCGCCAACAGCCTGTTCGAAACCCAGTGGAACCAGAACTACATCTCCCACGTGGAAATCACCGTGGCCGAGAAAGTCGGTATCGAAGGCCGCTGGGGTTACTTCGACAAGGCCGGCCAGTTGCGGGACATGATCCAGAACCACCTGCTGCAACTGCTCTGCCTGATTGCCATGGATCCGCCGGCCGACCTGTCCGCCGACAGCATCCGCGATGAAAAAGTGAAAGTGCTCAAGGCCCTGGCGCCAATCAGTCCCGAAGGCCTCACCACGCAGGTGGTGCGCGGCCAGTACATCGCCGGGCACAGCGAAGGCAAGTCCGTGCCGGGCTACCTCGAAGAGCCGAATTCCAATGCCCAGAGCGATACCGAAACCTTCGTTGCCCTGCGTGCCGACATTCGCAACTGGCGCTGGGCCGGCGTGCCGTTCTACCTGCGCACCGGCAAGCGCATGCCGCAGAAACTGTCGCAGATCGTCATCCACTTCAAGGAACCGTCGCACTACATCTTCGCCCCCGAACAGCGCCTGCAGATCAGCAACAAACTGATCATCCGCCTGCAACCGGACGAAGGCATTTCCTTGCGCGTGATGACCAAAGAGCAAGGCCTGGACAAGGGCATGCAACTGCGCAGCGGTCCGCTGCAACTGAATTTTTCCGACACCTGGCGCAGCGCTCGGATCCCCGATGCCTACGAGCGGTTGTTGCTGGAAGTGATGAACGGCAATCAGAACCTGTTTGTCCGTAAAGATGAAATCGAAGCCGCGTGGAAATGGTGTGACCAGCTGATCGCCGGGTGGAAAAAATCCGGCGACGCGCCCAAGCCGTATGCGGCCGGGTCGTGGGGGCCGATGAGCTCCATTGCATTGATCACGCGGGACGGGAGGTCGTGGTATGGCGATATCTGATGTGAAACTGCCCGAGGGCGTGAATGCCCGCGAATTCAAGAGCCCGGTGCTGCTCGCCGAAGGCCTGGCGCTGAATGTCGCCAAGCAATTGAGCGAAGCGCTGGCGGCACGTGGCAATGCGGTGCTGGTGGTGTCCGGCGGTCGTAGCCCGGTGGCGTTTTTCCAGCACCTGGCCAAGCAGGAACTGGACTGGTCGAAGGTCGTCGTGACCCTCGCCGACGAGCGCTGGGTGCCGGTCGAACATGCCGACAGCAACGCCGGTCTGCTCAAGCAATATCTGCTCAGGGGCCCGGCGGCCAAGGCTCAGTTCCTCAGCCTCTACAGCGCGGCGGCCAACGTCGAGCAGGCTGCGGAGCAGGCTGATCGTTTGCTCGCCGAATTGCCGCCCATTGACGTGCTGGTGCTGGGCATGGGTGATGACGGTCACACCGCATCACTGTTCCCGGACAGCCCGAACCTGGCCGAAGCCCTGCAAGCCGACGGCACCCGTCGCTGCTGGCCGATGCTCGCACCAAGCGTGCCACGCCAGCGCCTGACCATGAGCCGGGCGCTGCTGGCGTCGGCGCGGCACAAGATTCTGTCGATTTCCGGTCAGTCGAAACTGACCACCCTGAATGCCGCACTGGCATCCAACGACGTCGCCGCCATGCCGGTTCGCGCGTTTCTGCAACCTACGTTAGAGATTTACTGGTGCCCATGAGCCAAGGAACAGCCGCTATGAAAATTCCATCCCCGACCGTTTCCATGGCGGACAAAGTTGCCCTGATCGACAGCCTCTGCGCCAAGGCGCGGATCCTGCCGGTGATCACCATCGCCCGCGAACAGGACGTGCTGCCATTGGCCGACGCCTTGGCCGCCGGTGGTCTGACCGCGCTCGAAGTCACCCTGCGTTCGCAGTTCGGCCTCAAGGCGATCCAGATCCTGCGCGAACAGCGCCCGGAACTGGTGACCGGTGCCGGCACCGTGCTCGACCGCAATATGCTGGCCGCGGCCGAAGCTGCCGGTTCGCAATTCATCGTCACCCCGGGCATCACCCGTGATCTGCTGGAAGCCAGTGTCGAAAGCCCGATCCCGCTGCTGCCGGGCATCAGCAATGCCTCCGGCATCATGGAAGGTTATGGCCTGGGTTATCGCCGCTTCAAGCTGTTCCCGGCGGAAGTCAGCGGCGGCGTGGCTGCAATCAAGGCACTCGGCGGCCCGTTCGGCGAAGTGAAATTCTGCCCGACCGGCGGCGTTGGCCCGGCCAACATCAAGAGCTACATGGCGCTGAAAAACGTCATGTGCGTGGGCGGTAGCTGGATGCTCGATCCTGAGTGGATCAAGAACGGCGACTGGGCCCGCATTCAGGAATGCACCGCCGAGGCGCTGGCGCTGCTGGACTGATACTTTTCAATTAGTTGCAACCCTACACTTCGTTGTGTGTTCTACGGCTTTAACGGTGCGCTTGGTCGGTGCGCCGTTTTTTTTTGCCCGCAAAAAGCTTTTGTTATTTCGAGAAACGTTATTTCGAGATACATAGTTACCGCACCAAGCTTCGAATGTGGCGTTAACCTGCGTTCATCTTATGGAAGAGAGAACGCGTCATGGACAACCAGCCTTCAGCTCCATCGGTTTATCAACTGGCCCCCGAGCAAGTCGCGGGGCCCTATTTTCGCAATCCCAAACTGCTGCGCCGCAACATCAGCGAAGGCGCCGAGGGCCTGCCGTTGCTGCTGCGCCTGACCATCGTCGATGCCATGACCGCCGAGCCGGTCAGCGGTGCGCTGGTGGATATCTGGCACTGCAACGCCCGCGGCGCGTACTCCGGCTGGAGCCGGGTGAACCCGGATCTGGAAGTCGACGTCGAGGACATCGGCTCGATCCCGCGAACCGACGACGACACCTATCTGCGCGGCGGTCAGTTCAGCGACCACAAGGGCAGGGTGCGCTTCACCACGATCTATCCGGGTTTCTACGCCGGGCGAGCCCTGCACATTCACGTGGCGGTGCGTATCGTCTGCGGTAATGAGTATCTGGATGAGCGCAATGTGGCCTGGGTCGGCCAACTGTATTTCCCGGAGGTGGTCTCCCGCGGCGTGCTCAACAACAAGGCCTATCGCGGGCGAGGCTCGGCGCCGGTGTGTAACGCCGACGATGCCTACTACACCACTATGGGCGGAGAAGCATCGACCCTGACCGTCTGGCCGATCGGCCGCGACTCGCACGAGGACGGCTACTTCGGCCACCTCACGATCGGCATCGACACCTTTGCGGTATCGTCGCAGATCAAGCCCGAGGACTTCGACAAGTACACGGTTTAACGCAGTTCGTTCAGCGCCTGAACCAGGAGCTGGATTTCCGCCGCCGTGGTGGTCAGCGACGGCGTGATACGGATACATGGCCCACAGGCCGAGCCATTGCGCACCACGGTGAACAGGTTGTAGTCGTTGAGCAGGCGTTCGACCATCACCTGCTGGTCGGCATGCCGGGTAAAGCGTAGCGAGGTGATGCCGCAATAGAGACGCGGATCGTCCGGGGTCGTGACTTCGATGCCCGGCAGATTGCGCACGGCGCTCACCCACAGGTTGCGCAAGTAATTCATCCGCGCGCCTTTGGCGGCCGCGCCACCCAGTGCGCGGTGTTCCTCGAACACCAGTGGCAAGGTCATCAACGCCGGAATGTTCGGCGTGCTGTAAGGCGTGCGCGAACGGATGTCGTCAGCCGAAAAATGCATCTCGCCCATGTCCGGGTCGATGTCGGCCAGGCGCTGCGGGGCGATGTAGATAAAGCCGAGGGTCAGCGGCGAGCCGATCCACTTGTGCAGGTTGTACCCGGCGAAGGCGATGCCCAACGCTTCGAGGTCGAACTCAATCTGCCCGATCGCATGGGCGCCATCAAGGATGATATCGACGCCATGCTCCCTGGCCAGCGAGGCAATGGCCTGCACCGGCATTACCAGCCCGGTGCGGTGGGTAACGTGAGTCAGCGCCATCAGCTTGAGCTTCGGATAGCGGGTAAAGGCTTCGCGGTAAGTCGCCAGCAGGCTGTCGAAGCTGGCCGGGTGGGCGTGCTCGATCTCGATCACTTCGACCCCGCGATGCTGCGCCAGCCAGCGCATGGCGCCCTTGACCGTGTCGTACTCCAGGTCGCAGATCAGCACCTGGTCGCCCGGCTGCAGGCGGTTGTAGTTGCGGATCAGAGATTGCAGGCCGGCAGTGGCGTTGTGGGTGAACGCCACGCTTTGCGCGCGGACGCCGATCAGCTCGGCCAGTTGCGCGCGGATATCGAGGCTGTCGTGCTGTTCGAAACGCTGGCGAACGTAGATCGAGTTGCTGTTGTTGATCAGCTCGATGTTGCGCTGGTACTCCTCGACCACGGTGCGGGACATCCGTCCGAAGTAACCGTTCTCCAGGTTCACGGGGCCGGGATGGCGGTCGTATCGGTCAGCGAAGGTTTGCCAGAAGGCTTCGTCTCGGGCGCGGCGGGTGTTATCGGGCATGGTCGACTCGACTCGGATCAGGGTGACGCCTCAGTGGCGCGGGGCAGGTTTGCCATGTTTGGCGCGCAGCGGTTCGAGCAGTTCCGACAGGCCGTTGTGATCGATTTCCTGCATCAGGGCCAGCAGCCCGCCCAGTTCGCCATGGGGAAATCCTTCCCGGGCAAACCAGTTCAGGTACGGGCCCGGCAGGTCGGCAATGATCCGGCCCTTGTACTTGCCGAAGGGCATTTCGCGGGTGATCAACAGTTCGAGCTTTTCGGGGTTCATCGTTGGAATCGTCTGGGTTGGAAAACACGTTGGAAAATACAGGCATTCTGCATGCAGGCCAAATGACAGATCATGCAAATAACAGGCATACAGATTTTCGTTTTATTTATAACTTATTGAAAATTAACGATTAATTTCTTTTCGAAAAGCTGGCACGACCACTGCAACACTCCTTGCATCTTTCACCACGCAAGGAATTGAAAAATGACTGACATGAATAAAGAAGCCATCTCCGTCCTCAACGACCTGATCGAAACCAGCAAGGACGGTCAGGAAGGGTTCAAGACCTGCGCTGAAGACATCAAGCACCCTGAACTGAAAACCCTGTTCACACAGCGCTCCGCCGATTGCGCAACGGCTGCGGCCGAGCTGCAAGCCGCCGTGCGTTCGATGGGCGGCGATCCGGAAACCTCGACCAGTGTCAGCGGTGATCTGCACCGTCGCTGGGTCGACGTCAAAGCAATGTTCACCGGCAAGGACGAAGAAGCGGTGCTCAACGAAGCCGAGCGCGGTGAAGACCACGCCCTGAAGGCTTATCGTGAAGCAATCGAGAAGATCAACAAGCACAACCTGGTCGGCATCCGTGATCTGGTCGAACGCCAATACCACGGCGTGCAACGCAATCACGATCAGGTGAAGGCGCTGCGTAACCAGGCTCGCGCACGCTCGTAAGCGTTCGAGGCCAACAAAAACGCCAGATGGTCTGGCGTTTTTTTGTGCCCGGATTTAACCGAGGACGATCAGCCGATGCTGATGGCCGGCAACGTCGGGAGGGTTACGGTCTGTTGCTTGCGCGGCGCCAGGATCTCGGCCTCGCCGTCCACCACCAGCTCATCGCGCTGGTTGAATACGCGCGTGGCGATGCGCACACGGAATTTCGGCAGTTTCTCGAGGATTTCCAGGCGTACGGTCAGGGTGTCGCCGATCTTCACCGGTTTCTGGAAGCTCATTTGCTGGCCGATATAAATGGTGCCCGGCCCAGGCAGCTCGCAAGCCACTGCCGCACTGATCAGCGCGCCGCTGAACATGCCGTGGGCGATACGTTCCTTGAACATGCTGGCGGCGGCGAACTCGGCGTCCAGGTGCACCGGGTTGTGGTCGCCGGACATCGCGGCGAACAGCTGAATGTCGCGTTCCTCGACAGTCTTGCTGTAGCTCGCGGTCTGGCCCACTTCGAGGGCTTCGTAAGGGATGTTGGTAACCTGGGTCATGGGTCTGAATTCCTGTGACGGATGAAATGAATCCACAAAAAAATTATTCGCTGCGGTGCGGCCGGCGATGGCTCAGGGCCTGTTCGATCCAGGCCAGCACATCGGCGGTCACTTCGTCGCGGTTGCTCTCGTTGAACAATTCGTGCCGCGCCTGCGGGTAGATCGTGAGTTGCAGGTTCTGGCTGCCGGCCGCGCGCAAGGCATTGGCCAGATCAGTCAGACGCTTGCCTTCGCTCACCGGATCACATTCGCCGCCGATCACCAGCAGCGGCAGGCCCGGATCGATCTGGGCGAGATTGGACGCTTTGCTGATTTGCTGCAACCCGCCGAGCAGGTCGATCCATAGTTGATTGGTGCAGCGAAAGCCGCACAGCGGGTCGGTGGCGTACTTGTCGACCTCGGCCGGGTCGCGACTGAGCCAGTCAAACGCGGTGCGCGCCGGTTTGAATTTGTTGTTGAACGAGCCGAACGACAGCCACTCGATCAGCGCGCTGCGACCCTTGGCGCCTTGGCGCAGCTTTTCGAACCGGGCGATCTGCCGGGCCGCACGGTACAGCGAAACCGGCTGGAAATTCGAGCCGCTGAGAATCGCGCCGTGCAGGCTGGCGCTGTGATGCAGCAGATAAGCCTGGGCAATGTAGCTGCCCATGCTGTGCCCGAGCAGCACGATCGGTACTCCCGGATGGCGCTGGCCGATGTGCTGGTTGAGGCTGGCCAGATCGCCGACCACCTTGCACCAGCCATCGTCATCGGCGAAATGCCCCAGAGTCCCATGATCGGCGGTTTTGCCATGCCCGCGCTGGTCGGGTGCGTACACACCGTAGCCTTCGGCGCAGAGCGCCTCTGCCAGCCGAGCGTAGCGTGCGCTGTGTTCCGCCATGCCGTGGGCCAGCAGAATCACCGCCTTCAGCGGCGTGTTCGGCAGCCACAGGTTGACGAAGAGGCGGCTGCGGTCACTCGCGTCCAGCCAGAAGGTGTCGTGGATCATGGCGATTCCTTTTGCGGCCTGTTTTTGCTCAAGCGTCTTGCAGAGGTTGCATTGTATAGCGCGTCCGATCAGCTCACGCCACGGCAGGAAGATTCACACGATCAATGACGACCTTGCCCATATTTGCCTGATTGACCATAGCTGCTAGTGTCCGTGAAGCCCCGCTTTTTGCTCTCGGCTTTTTCACGGACGGAAAGAAATGACAGCGAAGCGGCCCCGGATCGGCTCAGGTAAAGAGGACAAGAACAATGCAACCTGATTTCTGGAATGACAAACGCCCGGCGGGCGTACCCCTGGACATCGACGCGGGTGAGTTCAAGTCGGTGATCGAGGTGTTCGAGCGTTCCTGCAAGAAATTCGCTGATCGCCCGGCGTTCAGCAACATGGGCGTGACCCTGACCTACGCCGAGCTGGAGCGCCAGAGCGCCGCGTTCGCCGGTTATCTGCAAGCCCACACCGATCTGGTGCCGGGGGATCGCATCGCGGTGCAGATGCCCAACGTCCTGCATTATCCGATCGCCGTGTTCGGAGCCCTGCGCGCCGGGCTGATCGTGGTCAACACCAACCCGCTGTACACCGCGCGGGAAATGCGTCACCAGTTCAAGGACTCCGGCGCCCGGGCGCTGGTGTACCTGAACATGTTTGGCCAGAAAGTTCAGGAAGTGCTGGCGGACACCGACATTCAGTATCTGATCGAAGCGAAGATGGGCGACCTGATGCCTGCCGCCAAGGGCTGGCTGGTCAACACCGTGGTCAGCAAAGTGAAGAAGATGGTGCCGGCGTATTCGCTGCCCCAGGCGATTTCCTTCAAGAGCGCTCTGCGCATGGGCCGGGGCCTGGGCATCAAGCCGCTGAAGGTCGGCCTGGATGACATCGCCGTCCTGCAATACACCGGTGGCACCACCGGCCTGGCCAAGGGCGCAATGCTGACCCACGGCAATCTGGTGGCGAACATGCAGCAGGTTCGCGCCTGCCTTGGTCAGTTCGGCAGCGACGGCCAGCCGCTGTTGCGCGAAGGGCAGGAGGTGATGATTGCGCCGCTGCCGCTGTACCACATCTATGCGTTCACCGCGAATTGCATGTGCATGATGGTATCGGGCAACCACAACGTGCTGATCACCAACCCGCGGGACATCGGCGGCTTCATCAAGGAACTGAAGAACTGGAAGTTCTCGGCGCTGCTGGGGCTCAACACCCTGTTCGTCGCGCTGATGGATCACCCGGACTTCAAGACCCTGGATTTCTCCACCCTCAAGCTCACCAACTCCGGCGGCACCGCGCTGGTCAAGGCCACGGCCGAACGCTGGGAACAGATCACCGGTTGCCGGATTACCGAAGGTTACGGCCTGACCGAAACCTCGCCGGTGGCCTGCACCAACCCTTACGGCGAGCTGTCACGAATCGGCACGGTCGGCCTGCCGGTGCCGGGCACCTTGTTGAAAGTCATCAACGACGACGGCGTCGAGCAGCCGCTGGGCGAGCGCGGCGAGCTGTGCATCAAGGGCCCGCAGATCATGAAGGGCTACTGGAACAAACCCGAGGCCACCGCCGAAGTGCTGGATGCCGAGGGCTGGTTCAAGTCCGGCGACATTGCTGTGATCGACCCGGACGGTTTCGTGCGCATCGTCGACCGCAAGAAAGACATGATCATCGTCTCCGGTTTCAACGTGTACCCGAACGAAATCGAAGACGTGGTGATGGCCCACCCGAAAGTTGCCAACTGCGCAGTGATCGGCGTGCCGGACGAGCGTTCCGGCGAGGCGGTGAAGCTGTTTGTGGTGGCGCGGGAAACCGGGGTGAGCCTGGAAGAGCTTAAGGCCTACTGCAAAGAGAATTTCACGGCGTACAAGGTGCCGAAACACATCGTGCTGCGTGAGTCATTGCCGATGACGCCTGTCGGGAAAATTCTGCGCAGAGAGTTGCGCGATATCGCATAAAAGAATTGCGCTTCACTCTATCGCGAGCGGGTTCGCTCCCACAGGATCATCAGTGAACCTGTGGAAGCGAGCCCGCTCGCGATTTTTTGTTTCAAGGCTCCGAAAACCGGGACTTTCAAGGTGTTATAGGATTTTTGCTCTAAAATGACTGCCAGTAGTTCTTGAGTCATTAAAATGACTGTAGGGGCCGCTTTTGGCTCTAGTCGACCCTTGGCAAAGCTGCTACTCTCGGCGCGCTTTGTGACTTCTCGGCCTTGTAAAAAGCCAGACTCACCAATAAACAAACACCAATAATAATCGCATCAAATGCGGTGCTGAATTCGCGTTGCTGAGGAGTGGGCTTCCATGATCGAAGACTTTTGGAAGGATAAGTACCCCGCTGGAATTGCTGCCGACATCAATCCAGACGAGTACCCGAATATTCAGGCAGTGTTGAAGCAATCCTGCCAACGCTTCGCCGACAAACCGGCGTTCAGCAACCTGGGCAAGACCATCACCTACGGTGAACTGTACGAATTGTCCGGTGCGTTTGCCGCTTATCTGCAACAGCATACCGATTTGCAGCCCGGTGATCGAATCGCCGTGCAACTGCCCAACGTGCTGCAGTACCCGGTCGCCGTCTTCGGCGCCATCCGCGCCGGGCTGATCGTGGTCAACACCAACCCGCTGTACACCGCGCGGGAAATGGAGCACCAATTCAACGACTCCGGTGCCAAGGCGCTGGTGTGCCTGGCGAACATGGCGCACCTGGCCGAAGCCGTGGTGCCGAAAACCGGCGTCAAACACGTCATCGTCACCGAAGTCGCCGACCTGCTGCCGCCGATCAAGCGCCTGCTGATCAACAGCGTCATCAAGTACGTGAAGAAAATGGTTCCGGCCTACCACCTGCCCAAAGCCGTCAAGTTCAACGACGTGCTGAGCAAGGGCCAGGGCCAGCCGGTGGCTGAAGCCAACCCGGACAGCGGCGACGTCGCGGTGCTGCAATACACCGGCGGCACCACCGGCGTGGCCAAGGGCGCGATGCTCACCCATCGCAACCTCGTCGCCAACATGTTGCAATGCAAGGCGCTGATGGGCTCCAACCTCAATGAAGGTTGCGAGATCCTGATCACGCCGCTGCCGCTTTACCACATCTATGCATTCACCTTTCATTGCATGGCGATGATGCTGATCGGCAACCACAACATCCTGATCAGCAACCCGCGTGACCTGCCGGCGATGGTCAAGGAACTGTCGAAGTGGAAGTTCAGCGGTTTCGTCGGCCTCAACACGCTGTTCGTGGCCCTGTGCAACAACGAAGGTTTCCGCAAGCTGGATTTCTCGGCGCTGAAAGTCACCCTGTCCGGCGGCATGGCCCTGCAACTGGCCGCAGCCGAGCGCTGGAAAGCGGTCACCGGTTGCCCGATCTGTGAAGGTTACGGCATGACCGAAACCAGCCCGGTGGCCACGGTCAACCCGATTCAGAACATTCAGATCGGCACCATCGGCATTCCGGTGCCGTCGACCCTGTGCAAAGTCATTGACGACGCCGGTGTCGAGCAGCCGCTGGGCGAAATCGGCGAGCTGTGCGTCAAGGGCCCGCAAGTGATGAAGGGCTACTGGCAGCGTCAGGAAGCCACCGATGAAATGCTCGACAGCGAAGGCTGGCTGAAGACCGGTGACATCGCGCTGATCCAGCCGGACGGCTACATGCGCATCGTCGATCGCAAGAAAGACATGATTCTGGTGTCCGGTTTCAACGTGTATCCGAACGAACTGGAAGACGTGCTGGCGGCCCTGCCGGGCGTGTTGCAGTGTGCGGCCATCGGCGTTCCGGACGAAAAATCCGGCGAGGCGATCAAGATCTTCATCGTCGCCAAACCGGGTGTCACCCTGACCAAGGAACAGGTGATGGAGCACATGCGCGCCAACGTCACCGGCTACAAGGTGCCGCGCTCCGTGGAGTTCCGCGATGCGTTGCCGACCACCAACGTCGGCAAAATCCTGCGTCGCGAACTGCGTGACGAAGAGCTGAAGAAGATCAAGGCGAAGAACGCCGCGTAAAACAAAAAGCCCCGCAGATGCGGGGCTTTTTGTTGGTTTACCGCTTGATCGTTCCCACGCTCCGCGTGGTAACGCATCCCGGGACGCTCTGCGTCCCTGCCGTGCTGGACGCGGAGCGTCCTGGGCGGCATTCCCACGCAGAGCGTGGGAACGATCAGCTTGAGTGTCTTATTGGCGGAACGGCGCGAAGTTCACATTGGTGCCCGCCGGGCGCATGTCCTGCAGGTACGAGTCCTTGTCGGCGCTCAGTTCCAGGCTCAGGGCAGCCTTGCGTTTGCCTTCGTTTCGGATCACCAGGCCTTCGAGCTTCTCGCGCAGGAACACGGTCGGCACTTTCAGGTGCAGCAGTTCGTCGGTGGCCGGGGTGTGCATCAGCAGGTGGATCCACTCGTACTGACCGATCGCCAGGCGCGACACCGGCAAGTCGAACCACCAGATGTTGCGGTTGCGGTTCAGTTCGGCGAAGTGGCAGTTGTTGGTGCCGAGCACGGCACCGCCCAGTTCCTGGTTGCGACGGGCGATGGCCTGCTTTTTATCGAGTTTCATAACATTCCTGCGGGATCGGTTCTGTGGCGCCTGGCGCCCTTATGGAGGGCATTCTCGGGGCAACGCTCGCAAACATAAAGCCCAACCTGCACGCCGCGACGAAATGAAGCCCTGAAAATAAATGAAACTTGGCGCAAACCGAGCCAGTCAATCTTTACGTACTGACTTTCCCCGTTAATGTTCCAAGGAGAATCACCATGGGTAGCACGAGCGATAAAGTGAAAGGCATGGCCAACGAAGCGGTCGGCAACGTCAAGCAGGGTGTCGGCAAAGCCACCGACAACACCAAACTGCAAGCCGAAGGCAAAGTGCAAGAGAAGAAGGGCGAGGCCCAGCAAGCAGTGGGCAAGGCCAAGGATGCGGTCAAGAAGGGCGTCGACAAGGCCTGATCCGGCCTTGAACGAAACAGCGAAGCGGCCATCCAAGGATGGCCGTTTTCGTATCCCGCTCACATGCGGTCACGGATCACAGTGTTTCAAAGTCGCCAAGTAAGCTACTTTGATGAGAGAAAAACGGCCCCTGAGTCGCCACGACTTCAACCTGTTCTGCGGCGAAAGGAGACGCGAATGATTTTTCCGGACATGAAAGGTCTGCCCCTGCACCGGGTGATGGTGCGCACGGTCACCGAATTCGTCGACGACGAGATGTCGACCTATGCCTCGGCACTGGCCTACCAGATGCTGTTTTCGCTGTTCCCGTTCATTCTGTTCCTGATTGCCCTGATCGGTTTTCTGCACCTGCCGGACTTCTTCTCCTGGCTGCGCCTGCAATCGGAGCTGGTGTTGCCGCCCCAGGCGCTGGAGCAGGTCAACCCGGTGATCGATCAACTGCAGCAATCCAAGGGCGGCCTGCTTTCGGTGGGTATCGTCATCGCCCTGTACACCGCGTCTGCCGGCGTGCGCCTGATGATGAGCGCAATGAACGCCGCCTACGACGTGGTCGAGGGCCGGCCTCTGTGGAAGCGGTTTCCGCTGTCGATCATCTACACCGTCGGCATCGCCGGCATGTTGCTGGTGGCCGCAGCGCTGATGGTGCTCGGCCCGCAGGTGATGGGGTGGATCGCCGCGCAGGTCGGTCTCGAAGAAGTGATCGTCACCCTGTGGACCATCGCCCGCTGGCCGGTGATCGTGATTCTGATGATGGTGGCCGTGGCGCTGATCTATTACGTGATGCCCGACGTCAAACAGGAATTTCGTTTCATCACCCCCGGCTCGGTGCTGGCGGTGGTGGTGTGGATCATCGCGTCCTTGGGCTTCGCGTTCTACGTCAAGACGTTCGCCAACTACAACGCCATGTATGGCAGCATCGGTGCAATCATCGTGCTGTTGCTGTATTTCTACATTTCCGCCGCCGTGTTGTTGCTCGGTGCGGAGATGAATGCGGTGATCGAACACATGTCCAGCGAGGGCAAGGATTCGGGCGAGAAAGTCCCCGGCGAACTCGATGAACATCCCAAACAACACGTTTCCGGCCTCGGGCGCGATCATTCGCTCAAGCCGAACACTGACGAAGCCTGATCATGATCCGTGAAATCCTGAAGATGGGCGACGAACGCCTGCTGCGCATCGCCCCGCCAGTGCCCGCCGAAATGCTCGACAGTCCCGAGCTGTGGCAATTGATCGACGACATGTTCCAGACCATGGAAAGCGTCGGCGGCGTTGGCCTGGCCGCGCCGCAGATCGGTGTCGATCTGCAACTGGTGATCTTCGGTTTCGAGCACAGCGAGCGTTACCCGGACGCCGAAGCAGTGCCGCAGACGATCCTGATCAACCCGCTGATCACGCCGCTCAGTCCGCTGATGGAGGAGGGCTTCGAAGGCTGCCTGTCGGTGCCGGGTCTGCGGGGCGCGGTGGATCGATACCAGCGGATCCGTTACGAAGGCGTCGACCCCAAGGGTGAGCCGATCTCGCGGGAGGCCTCAGGGTTCCATGCGCGGGTGGTACAGCATGAATGCGATCACCTGATCGGGCGCCTGTACCCGTCGCGCATTACCGATTTCAGCAAGTTCGGTTTTACCGAAGTGATGTTTCCGGATCTCGATCCCAACGCTGACGACTGACTAGCCCGCGCGCGGTGCCAGTTCCATGGCAATCATCGGCTTGCTCCGCGCATACCGGCTCAAGCGCTCGGCCATGGCCTGGGGCAGGTCAGGATCGAAAGTGAAGCCGCGCCGCTCGTAGAATTCGCGCAAGTCCGGGTGGCAGAACAACCACACCGGCCCCTCGACGTCCTTCACCGCTTCGGCAATCAGCTGTGCGGCAATGCCTTGCTCGCGGCAGGCCGGATCGACGAACAACCCGGTCAACCAATGTCCGCCGAACACCGGCCGCAGGCACAGCGCCGCCACGATTTCCTCCCGCCGCGCCACCCATAATTGCGCCTCGCGCACGGCTTTCATCGACGATTGATGCTGGCGGTAGAACTTGTTCATCAGAGGCCAGGACAGGTCGTCGAGCTGGCTGTAACGGATGTCGGTCATGAATCGGACTGCCGGTGCAAAAGCTGCGGATTATAAAACAACGTGCCCGCCGGGATAGGTGTATACCTGATCTCACATCCCCTCTGAGTGGAGTACGCATCATGTCCAAAGGTATGGATTCGAAAAAAGCCGCGAAGAAGAAACCGGCCAAGACCGCCATCGAAAAACGCCACGAGAAGAGGGCGAAAAAAGTCGACATTTTTGGCCATTGATCACGCCGTACGGGAGCCCGGATCCGGGCTCCTGTCTTGTCCTTGAAATCAGCGTCCTTAAAAAAACCGCAAAAATAATCTGCAAGATTTCCCGTTGGTGTTGCACAGAACGATCAGACCCTCGTTCCGAGCCACGCCATGCCCCACTATTTCGACGATGCCCATCGCCAACAGATCGAAACCCTGCGCCAGCGCTTCACCGCCCGCACCGAGTGGCCGACCTGGCTGCTGCTGATCGGCGTGTACGGCGGCTGGTTCGCGATTGTGCTGGGCAGTGAATGGCTCGGCCTCGGGTGGAGCACGCTGCTGCTGATTCCGTTACTGGTGCTGTGGCTGTCGGTGCAGCACGAATTGCTCCACGGTCATCCGACGCGCTGGACCTTCGTCAACAAAATCCTCGGCTATGCGCCATTTGCGGTGTGGTATCCCTACACGCTCTATCGCGACAGTCATTTGCAGCACCATCGCGACGAAGACCTGACGATTCCCGGCGTCGATCCCGAAAGCCGTTACCTGAGCGCCGAGCGCTGGCAGGGCCGTTCGTTGTTCGAACGCAGTCTGCACTGGCTGAACAAGACCGTATTGGGCCGCTTCATTCTTGGTGCGCCGCTGGCGTTGCTGGCGCTGGCCGGTGAAGAACTGCAACGTCTGAAAAGCGGCGAGCGCCAGGCTTGGCTGATGTGGTTGACCCACGGCGCCTTGACCGTGCTGATGCTGTTCTTCATCGCGCGCTACAGCGTGTTGCCGGTGTGGCATTACCTGTTTTTGATCAGTGTGCCGGCGCTGTCGATCGCGATGGTCCGCTCCTACTATGAACACCGACCGCACGAGAGGCCGGAACAGCGCACGGTACTCAACGAAGCCGGATGGCCATGGCGCTGGCTGTTCCTGAACCTGAATTTCCATCTGGTACACCACGACTTGCCGAAGCTGTCATGGTACGACTTGCCCAAGGCCTATCGCATGCGCCGGGAGCAATGGGTGGCGCGCAGCGGCGGGTTTCTGGTGCAAGGTTATGGGCAACTGTGGCGCCGGCACGGCATCAAGCCGATCGACAGCCCGCAGCATCCTTTTATTTGAGGCCAGCATGACGTCAGGTTACGCAGAACTGTTGATGTACATCGCACCCGAGCCGATTCGCGCGGCGAACGAGCAGTGGCTGGCGCGGATTCTCGAACACCTGGGCCGTTCGCGGCTCGATGCCGAAGGCCTGTCGCTGCTTGAACTCTGGCGTTCGCCTGAGTTGCTGCTGACCCAGACCTGCGGCTATCCGCTGATGACCGCGCTGCGTGGGCAGGTCAGGATTGTCGGCCGTCCGCGCTACGAATTGCCCGACGCCAGCGCCGGCAACCATTGCAGCCTGATCCTCGCCCGCGCCGAGGATCCGCGCCGCAATCTGGCGGAGTTCTTCGACAGTCGCGGGGTGATCAACAGCGAGGACTCCAACAGCGGCATGAACCTGTTGCGTCAGCGTTTGGCGCCGCTGCATCGGGACGGTCAGTTTTACGCCTCTGTGGGCATCAGTGGCGGGCATCGCGAAAGCCTGCGCTGGTTGCGCGAAGACCGCGCCGATCTGGCAGCCATCGACAGCGTGACCTTCGCGTACCTGGCGCAGTACGCCGCCGCAGAGGTCAGCGGCTTGCGGGTGGTGGCACGCAGTGCGTTCAGCCCGACCTTGCCCTTCATCACCGCTGCCAGCACGACGGACGAACAGATTGAACACCTGCGCCGGGCGATGAATCGCAGCCTTCAAGACCTGCCCGATGTGGCCCGCATCCTCGGTTTGCCCGAAGTCCTGCCCGCCAGTGAAAGTGATTACCTCGTCCTGCTGGATTATCAGCGCGAGGCCGAAGAACTGGGTTATGGTCGCTTGCGCTAGCAGTCTCTTGTAATTCACTAATGGAATATAAAAATTCTTTTTAAGTATTTTTAACGCATAAGGCGCCTTGCTAGGATCGCGCCACCGGACGACCGGACATTCAGCGACCCTTGACCAAGGAGCCCCCATGTCCGGCGCCGACTCATCCCATCGCAATCATGTGCACACGTTGTTTGGCGACCATTACCAGTGGTTGTGCACACGTCTGCGTCGGCAATCGAATGATGCGGCCACCGCCGAAGACATCGCCGCCGAAACCTTCGCGCAACTGCTCGAAGCCCCGGGCCTGACCGCCATCCGTGAACCCCGCGCCTTGCTCACCACCATCGCCCAACGCCTGCTGTACGAGCGCTGGCGGCGGGGCGATCTGGAGCGTCGACATCTGCACCAACTGCAACAGGGCGACCTCGATCACCCGCCGTCTCCCGAAGAACTCGCCGACCTGTCGCAAAGCCTCAAGCATTTGGACCGCACGCTCCAGCGCCTGCCGGGCAAAGTCCGCTCGACCTTTCTGCTGGCGCGCATTGACGGCCTGACCTACCCGCAAATCGCTGCCGAACTGGGCATCTCCCAGCGTTCGGTGAGCCTGTACATGACCCGTTCCCAGGCACTGTGCAACCGCCACAGCGCCAACCAAACCCTGATTTCCTCCCAGAACAAGAGGTCCGCATGAGATCGCTCAAAACCCTGCTCGGCAGTTCGCTGCTGGCCCTGACCCTGACTGCCGGCCACGCCGTGGCAGCGGAAAAAACCGCGCCGATTCACTTCGGTGACATCACTTGGGAAAGCGGCAGCTTCATCACCGAAGTGCTGCGCCTGATCGTCGAGAAAGGCTACGGCTACCCGACCGACACCCTGCCGGGCAGCACCGTCAGCCTGGAGGCGGCGCTGGCGAAAAACGACATTCAGGTGATCGGCGAAGAGTGGGCAGGGCGTAGTCCCGCGTGGGTCAAGGCTGCCGCCGAGGGCAAGGTGTTTGGCCTCGGCGACACGGTGAAGGGCGCCACCGAAGGCTGGTGGGTGCCGGAATACGTGATCAAGGGTGACCCGGAGCGCGGGATCAAACCGCTGGCGCCGGAACTGAAATCCGTGGCCGATCTGCCGCGCTACAAGGATGTGTTCAAGGACCCGGAAGACCCGAGCCGCGGGCGCTTCCTCAACAGCCCGACCGGCTGGACCTCTGAAATCGTCAACAGCCAGAAACTCAAGGCGTATGCGTTGAACGACAGTTACGTCAACTTCCGCACCGGCTCCGGCGCGGCGCTGGATGCCGAGGTGGCGTCGTCGATCAAGCGGGGCAAACCGGTGCTGTTCTACTACTGGTCGCCGACGCCGCTGCTCGGTCGCTTCAAACTGGTGAAGCTGGAAGAGCCACCGTTCGACGCCGAAGCCTGGAAAACCCTGGCCGATGCCACCAACCCCAATCCGAGAGGCACCCGCTCGATGCCGGCGAGCCTGGCGATTGGCGTGTCGGCGCCGTTCAAGGCGCAGTATCCGGAGCTGGTGACGTTCTTTGAAAAGGTCGACTTGCCGATCGATCTGCTGAACCAGACCCTGGCCGGGATGAGCGAAAAACGCCAGCAGCCACGCCAGGTGGCCGAAGCGTTTCTGCGCGATCAACCGCAAGTGTGGAAACCGTGGGTGCCAGGTGAAGTGGCGAACAAGGTGAGCGGCAGCCTGTAGTTCTTTCCTGATATTCCTGTAGCGTCTGTTACTCCGTCTTCGCGAGCAGGCTCGCTCCCACAGGTGTTGCGCCACTTTGAATATTGCGCAGGATCCTGTGGGAGCGAGCCTGCTCGCGAAAGCGATAGATCAAACAAGCCGAATTCGCTGAACCGTTTCTCGTCCGCTTCCTGTCCGAACTCCCGCATTACTGGCCGACTAGTGGCCTTGCGCAAGGCCTTGCGCTGTCTATGCTCATTCATAACTAACTATGTCGACCGCCATTCAAAGCGCTCCGACGGCAATCGGTTAGCCGTGAACAAAGCTGCCAGAGTGCGCAATCCAAGGCACCGACACTTGACCGACAAGGAGCTGTTTTTTAAATGGAAGTTCTTCTGCATGTTAGGAATGGCCCGCCCGCGGGCTATCAAGAAAAGGATGTCTTGATTAGAGCGTCGCTGCATGGACTCTTTGATTAATCATCGTTTATCACCTGACAACTTCCTCCCGTGGAGGAAGGCGTGTGCCTGTTCTGTGGAACGTAGTGGTGGATTCTGAAAGACCTGAACTTTCATCAAATCAAAAGAACGCGCGGAAGGTGATAGAGACATGTTCAACCTACATCACAAGGCTGATCTGCAGGAAATCGAACGTTTCAGCTGTGCCCTGACCGAAGCCAACGCCAAGCTGGCGGCGATCAGCCGTTCGATGGCAATGATCGAATTCACCCCCGAGGGCATCGTTCTGGATGCCAATGAGAACTTCTGCAAGACCATGGGCTACAGCGCCGATGAAGTGCGTGGCAAACATCACCGGATCTTTTGTGAAGAGGCGTTTTACCGCAGCGAGGAATACGCCAAGTTGTGGCGTGACCTGGCCCGTGGCGAACCCATCAGCGGGACTTTCCTGCGCTTGAACAAGAGTGGGCGGGAGATCTGGCTCGAAGCCAGTTACATGCCGGTGTATGGCCCGGACAAACAGGTCCGAAGTGTGATCAAAGTGGCGTCGGACATAACGGCGCGCGTGAACAAGGAAAAGGAAGAAGAAAGCATGCTCGCTGCCATCGGCCGTTCGATGGCAGTGATCGAGTTCACCCCGGAAGGCAATGTGATCACGGCCAACGACAACTTCCTCAAGACCATGCAGTACTCGCTCAACGAGATCGTCGGCCATCACCACAGCCTGTTCTGTCATCGGGTCGAAGCCGAATCCGCGCAATACAAGGCGTTCTGGGCATCGCTCAATCGCGGCGAATATCACTCGCACCGCTTCGAGCGCAAGAACAAGTCCGGGCAAACCGTTTACCTGGAAGCGTCGTACAACCCGCTGTTCGACGCCAAGGGCCGCTTGTACAAAGTGGTGAAGTTCGCCAGCGACATCACTCACCAGATGACTACCTTGCAGACCGCTGCGGAATCGGCCCACAGCACTTCGGTACAAAACGACGCCTGCGCGCAAAAAGGCTCACAGGTCGTGCAGCAAACGGTGCAGATCATTCAGGACATTTCCCGCGACCTCAACGAAGCGGCGCTGAGCATCGATGCAGTCAGCAAGCAGTCGGACATCATCGGCACCATCGTCCAGACCATTCGCGGGATTGCCGACCAGACCAACCTGCTGGCGCTCAACGCCGCCATCGAAGCGGCGCGCGCGGGTGAACACGGGCGTGGTTTTGCGGTGGTGGCGGATGAAGTGCGCAGCCTCGCGGCGCGAACCAGCCAGGCGACCGTGGAGATCGTCGACGTGGTGCGCAAGAACCATGAGCTGTCACTGAGCGCAGTGTCGAGCATGCAGTCGAGCCTGAGCCGCACCGGGCTCGGGGTGGAACTGGCGAACGAGGCGGGGGATGCGATTCGGGAGATTCAGCAGGGCTCGCGGCATGTGGTGGATGCGATCAGTCAGTTCAATGAGACGTTGAGATTAGAGTAGCGACTTGGGAATTGCCCCTCTGTATAGAGGGGCAAAATTTTCTCGATCACTCTTTTTCGGTCAAGGAAAAGCTACCAATGGCATTTGCATAATTGGACGCGTTGTCACGCTCTTCTGCCCTGAACTTGAAGGTTCCTCTTGCAAACCTTTTCGTAACGTCTACTTCCAGAATTGTTATTTCCCCGCCCTCTGTAACTGCAGGCCAAGAGCTGACCAATCCGCTTTGATTATAAAAACCAGTGACGCTAAGGTCCTTTGTGAAGGGATATGTGCCAGTTTTGATCTCACCATTGATGTCCACTTGGGCACCTCGTAACCCGTTGGGACCTACTTGGAAACCGCCGACACGTAGCTTTTTTGAGGTGACGATGAAAAAGAGCTCAGTAGTGGTGATGGTTTCTTCCGGGCCACCGTTTTCGCTCACTTTTAAACCAAATAGCCCAACTGCGTTGTTTTCCACGTTCATTTTTAATTCCTTTTCTTGGCTGAGCTGCTGGCGGAGCGGCATTGCTCCTTCACGGTTGATGTTGTTTCAGCTTTGATGGGGAGGACAACTGTCAGAACTTACAGGTATCGACTCTCGGGAGTAAGAAATCGACTAGCGGTAACCGGACGGTGAGGTCAGAGTCTCGAGTGAGACTCTGCTGAGGGAAGGGATCTTCTTAGAGCGAAGCGAGGAACTTGTCCGCCGACTCGTCGCTGATCTTCGCCGAGTTGGCGTCTTGCTTGTTCTGCTTCTCGGCTTCGGCCAGCTTCATCTTGTCCTGCAGTCGCTCGGCGATTTCTTTGCCGATGGCCAGTTGTTTCTCCGGCGGCATGGCTTTGATGTCGTCCTCGGTCAGGCCCATTTCCTGGAGGATACTGTCGCGCAGACGCTGTTCCGGCGTTTTGCTCATGTAGTCCTTGAACTCATCCATAGCCGATGAGCCCGTGGATTTGCTCGGCGAAGTATCGGAGGTTTGCAGGGCGACACGGGTCTTGGCGAACGCTTCGTCGACGTTGTCGCTGATACGCGTGGCTTCGCTGACTTGCTGGGTCGCCAGTTGGGTGGCTGATTCCTGCACTTTGGCGTTGGCTTCGGCGGTTTGCGCCTGGGCCTGGTTTTGCAGGGTTTGCAGCATCGCCCCGTGCAGTCCGCCTTGCAGTCCGGCTGCGGCGGTGGCGGTGGCGTCATCATTCAACTGCTTGGGCAGATGAATGATTTGTTGTTGTTTTGCACTGACCAACATGATGAGAGAACCTGTAGGTAATGACTGTCAGTCCTTGGCAGCAAATACCGTGCCCATCAAATAAGTCCTTTTATTTCAAATGCTTGTGATTTTTCGTGAGCAGGCAAAGCGGTCATCCCTTGCCGGTGGGCGGCAGAGGATGACCGTTGTCCGTCAGCGATGGGCGATGTTTTCCAGCGCCAGATTGCGGGTGCGGGGGCCGAAGTAGCCGATGGTCAGCATCACGATCAGCATGCTGGCGACGATGAACGCCAATACGCCCGGCGTGCCGAAATGATCGAGGAACAGACCGATCAACAGGCTGCTGAACACCGTCGACAAACGACTGAACGAATAGCAGAAGCCCACCGCCCGGGCGCGGATGTTGGTGGGGAACAGTTCGCTCTGATAGGAGTGATAACTGAAGCTCAGCCAGGCGTTGCAGAAGGTGATCATCACCCCGCAGAAGATCAGGCCGAAGGCGCTGGTCTGCAACGCGAACAGGGTGCCGAAAGTCATGGCGCCGAGGGCCGAGCCGACGATCTGCCACTTGTTCTCGAAGCGGTTGGCGAATTTGACGAACAGCAACGGCCCGAGCGGGTAGGCGAGGGTGATGATGAAGGCGTACATCAGGCTGTGAGTGACGCTGACACCCTGACCGGAGAGCAACGCCGGCAGCCAGTTGCCGAAGCCGAAGAAACCGATGGCTTGGAAGATGTGGAAGACGATCAGCATCAACGCGCGGCGGCGATAGGGCGGTTGCCAGATATCGGCGAAACGGCCCTTGCCTTCAACGTCGACGGCTACCGCTTCCGGCGCATCCAGTGCCTGACGGTGATCCTTCTCACAACGCGCCTCGATACCGTCAAGAATCCGGTTCGCCTCATCGAAACGGCCATGCTGGGCCAGCCAGCGCGGTGACTCCGGCAGACGCTTGCGCAGCCACCAGATGAACAGCGCAAACACCGCACTGGCCAACACCACCCAACGCCAGCCGGAAACCCCGAACGGCGCCTGTGGCACCAGCCACCAGGACATCAGCGCCACCGCTGGCACCGACAGGAACTGCACGAAAAACGCGAAGGCAAACGCCGAACTGCGCATGCGTTTGGGCACCAGTTCCGAGAGGTAGGCGTCGATGGTCACCAGCTCGATGCCGAGGCCGATGCCCACCAGAAAACGCATGCAGATGATCCCCAGCGCCGAACTCTGCACGCCCATCAGCACCGTGGCCACGGTGTACCAGACCAGCGCGAAGGTGAAGATCGCGCGCCGCCCGAACCGATCCGCCATCGGGCTCAGCAGGCTGGCGCCGAGAAACAAACCGAGGAACGTTGCCGAGGCGAACGCGGCCTGATCGGAGAAACCGAAAACGCCCTGATTGCCGGTGGCGAAAATGCCGTCGCGGATCAGGCCGGGGCTGATGTAGGCGGTCTGGAACAGGTCGTACAGTTCGAAGAAACCACCGATCGACAGCAGCGCCACCAGCCGCCAGATCGTGGCGACTGCCGGGAGGCGGTCGATGCGGGCGGAAATCTCGGCGGCGCGTATCGGGTCGATGCCGTCGCGTTGCGCGGCGGGGGCGTGTGCAGTCATGGGCAGATCCATTTTTTATTGATGGAAAAGCTTAGCCTGCTATCGGAAATCAAGGATTGTTTATATCGGCGGTTGGTGAGGGAAAACCGCCGATTTCTTGCAATATCCGCTTACCAATTAACGATTTATGTCGCGGGCTGCGGATCCGGTAGTGCCGACGCCGGAAGGCCGAACACCTTATCGAACAGCCAGTTGAACGCGAAGGTGTAGCAAGGGATGAACACGATCAGCGCCAGATCCAGCAAAAAGGCCTGCACCAGACTGATGTTCATCCACCACGCGATCAGCGGAATCAGAAACACGATCAGCGTCAGCTGGAAGCCGACGGCGTGGGCGATGCGCCGTTTCACCGTGCGGGTGCGCGACACCTGGCGGCTTTCCCAGCGCTCGAACAGCAAGGTGTAAATGAAATTCCAGGTCACGGCGATGCTGGTGATGATCACCGCCAGCGGGCCGGTGCTGCCGGGCGAGGTGCCGGACAACAAGGCCAGGCCCAGGGCGGAGAAGGTCATGCCGATCACTTCATAGAGCGACACATAGACCAGTTTGCGTTTGACGCCTTGCATGGGGAATTGCCTCTTTCTTGCGACTTGTGGCCAGTGGGGCTGGCGAAGGCGACGAAAGATAGCTTCAATGCAGGTGACAGAAAAAGTCAGTAGCTTTCAGTTTTATTGATAGGTGTGTGAAGTGAATTTCAACAGTGAAAGCATCGAACTGTTTCTCGCCGTGATTGAGCGCGGCTCGTTTTCCGCAGCGGCCAGGGCATTGGGCAAAGTCCCGTCGGCGGTGAGCATGGCCATCGGCAATCTGGAGGCCGAACTCGGTTACTCGTTGTTCGACCGCAGCCACCGCGAACCGCAACCGACGGCAATGGCGCTGTCGCTGGTGCCCCATGCGCGGCTGATCGCCGATCAGCTCAAGCAATTGCAGGTGCATGCGGTGCAGTTGTCGCTGGGGCTGGAGAGCAAGTTGTCGATAGGTGTGGCGGCGGATATCGACCGCCGACGTTTGCTGACAGCGATCAAGGACATCAGCGAGCGTCATCCGCTGCTCGACATTGAAGTGCTGACTGCACCGCAAGATGACGTGCTGGCGATGCTTCACAGTGGTCGAATCAGCGTGTGTCTGGCGTTCGCCGGGTTGAGCGTGAATGTGCTGGAGCGTTTTCAGTTCGTCGGCAGTGAACGGATGATCGCCACGCTGGCGGCGGACAGCCCTTTGTTGCAGGGGCAGGATCTGTTTCTCGAGGACTTGGTGCATGTGCGGCAGATCGTCGTCGGCAGTCGTGATTTGCCGATCAGCGAAACCCGGCCACTGGTGGCCGAATCCCACTGGCGCACCGACAACCTGGAAACGGCGCTGGAGATGGTCGAGGCAGGGTTGGGCTGGGGCAATTTTCCGCTGTCGGTGGTGCAGCCCTGGTTTGATAGCGGACGGCTGAAACGCCTGAATTTCCGCAACATCGAAAACGGCCTGGTGCTGCCGGTGCATGCGGTATGGCTCAAGAGCCAGCCGCTACAGAAGGGTGCGGCGGCATTGGTTGAAATACTCGGACGGTGATCGTTCCCACGCTCCGCGTGGGAATGCCTCAATGGACGCTCTGCGTCCGGCTCTGGAAGGGACGCGGAGCGTCCCGGGCTGCATTCCCACGCGGAGCGTGGGAACGATCAAACAGAAGGCTCAGAGCTCAGGTGCTCTCGCGGATTTTGAGTTCGAAGCCCATGTCTTCGACCGGCCGCGCCACGCTGTTGCCCGCCATCAATGTCAGCATCTGTTCCGCTGCACGCTTTCCGATCGCTTCGCGGGGCGTGTTGATGCTGCTCAGGCGCGGCACCATGTGCTCGGACATCGGCAAGTCGTTGAAACCGAGAATCGCCACCTGCTCTGGAATCTTGATCCCGTTGCGCAGCGCTTCGAGCAAGGCGCCCTGAGCCAGGTCGTCATTGCCGAAGAAGATCGCATCGACATCCGGATGCGCCGCCAGCAATTGCAGGAACAACTCGCCACCCAGACCTACGGACGATGAACGCGGGGTCAGCACTTCCAGATCCGGGTCGTAGCGCCCGGCCTTCTGCAACGCCTTGCGAAAGCCTTCACCGCGCAGCAGGGTGCGCTGATCGAGTTGCGCACCGATGTATGCCAAGCGCTTGCGGCCACGGGACAGCAAATGTTCGGCAGCCGTTTCGCCGGCGCTGAGCTGCGAGAAGCCGACGCAGTTCACCCCGGCGGCGCTGTCCAGTTCCATCATGTAGACGCAGGGAATGTTGCTGGCCTCGATCATCCGCCGCGAACTTTCGGTGCGGTCGAAACCGGTCAGCAGCAAACCGCGTGGCTGATAGGCCATGTAGTTGCGCAGCAGGTTTTCTTCTTCATCGCGGGAATAGTGGAAGTTGCCGATCAGCACTTCGAAGCCCTTCGGCGTGAGCACCCGATGAATGGCTTCCAGGGTGTCGATGAACAGCAGGTTGGACAGCGAAGGCACCAGAACCACCACCGAATGGCTCTGGGCCGAGGCCAGAGCGCGGGCGGCGGGGTTGACCACATAGTTGAGTTCCAGCGCGGCTTTCTGCACTTTTTCCACCAATTCGGTGGCGACCGTGCTGACCCCACGCAGGGCGCGGGAGGCGGTAATCGGGCTGACGCCGGCCAGGCGGGCGACTTCATTAAGGGTGGGACGGCCGGTGGTGCGGGTGTTTTTATCGTTTTTAGGGGTGGTCATCGGGCGGCTTGCCAAACAAAAATCAAGGCACTAAGGTAGCGCTGTCCTTATGCAGCTGCAAATGCGTAAGCGAGGTCCTGCCTGATCCTCGCTTTTTGGCGTACGGACAAAACCTGCTGCAACCCAAAAAAAACGACAAGAAGGCGTCGGCAACTTCTGCCTGTGCACTAGAGTCATAGCTAGCAAAGGTAGCGCTGTCTGCGCGCTGAGGTGTTACATGAATCATCCCATCACCGCCCTGGTCATCATGGGCGTTGCCGGTTGCGGCAAGACGTGCGTCAGCGAGGCCCTGTGCCAATTGAGCGGCGCCACTGCCATTGAAGGCGATACTTTCCATCCGGCCGCGAACATCGAAAAGATGAGCGCGGGGATCCCCCTGAACGACGAAGACCGTGCCGGCTGGCTCGACAGCCTGTGCGATGAACTGCGTCGCGTCGATGCCCTGGGCGAGCGCCCGGTGCTGACTTGCTCGGCCCTCAAGCACAGTTATCGCGAAGTGCTGCGCAGCGCCTTGCCGGGCCTGGGCTTCGTGTTCCTCGAATTGACGCCTGAAGTGGCCGCCGAACGTGTGTCCCACCGTCCGGGCCACTTCATGCCGGCCACCCTGATCGAAAGCCAGTTCGCCACTCTCGAGTCGCCCAAGGGCGAGCCGTTGACCCTGGCTCTGAATGCTTCGATCCACAGCGTTGAAGAACTGGCGGCGCAAGCCCACGTCTGGTGGCAGGCCCATGGCCTGAAACAGGCGGTATGAGTGTGATTGCGAAGATAGCGCTGTCCTTTCGACTTCTGATTAAACCGCTTTAATAACAACAACAAACCAGGAGACACCCCCAATGTTTGGCATGTCCCATGACGCCTACCTGCTGCTCGATGCAGTGGTCACGGTGATCGGACTCATCGTCCTGATCACCAAATTCAAGATTCACCCCTTCATTGCCCTGACCATCGCCGCCGCGTTCCTCGGCCTGACCTCCGGCATGCCGATCGGCACCATCATCAAGGCGTTCCAGGACGGCTTCGGTGGCGTGCTCGGTTTCGTCGGCATCATCCTCGCGCTGGGTACGATGCTCGGCAAGATGATGGCCGAGTCAGGCGGTGCCGATCAGATCGCCCAGACCCTGATCCGCGCGTTCGGCAAGGACAAGGTCCAGTGGGCGATGATGTTCGCGGCGTTCCTGGTGGGCATTCCGCTGTTCTTCGAAATCGGCTTCGTGTTGCTGATTCCGCTGGTGTTCATTGTGGCTCGCCGCACCGGTGTGTCGATCATCAAGATCGGCATCCCGCTGCTCGCCGGCCTGTCCGCCGTGCACGGTCTGGTGCCGCCGCACCCGGGCCCGCTGCTGGCCATCGGCGTGTTCGGTGCCGACATCGGCAAGACCATTCTGTACGGTCTGATCGTCGCGCTGCCGACCGCCATCATTGCCGGTCCGATCTTCGGTACGTTCATCGCCAAGCACATTCCCGGTACGCCAAATCAGGAACTGGTCGATCAACTGGCCCGTGAAAACGATTCGGCCAATCTGCCGAGCTTCAGCATCACCCTGGTCACCGTGCTGCTGCCGGTGTTCCTGATGCTGCTGAAAACCTTCGCTGACGTGGCGCTGCCGGACGGTCATTTCTTCCGCACCTGGATGGACATGATCGGTCACCCGATCTCGGCACTGTTGCTGGCATTGCTGCTGTCGCTGTACACCTTCGGTCACAAGCAGGGCATCGGTTCTCAGCAGATGCTCAAATGGCTGGATGCGAGCCTGGCGCCGACCGCGGCGATCATCCTGATCATCGGTGCCGGCGGCGGATTCAAGCAGATGCTGGTGACCAGCGGCGTGGGCGACGTGATCGGCCACATGGCGGTCAGCGCGCAGATCTCGCCGATCCTGCTGGCGTGGCTGGTGGCGGCGGTGATCCGCATCGCGACCGGTTCGGCCACCGTGGCGACCATTACTGGCGCGGGCATTGTGGTGCCGGTGGTAGGGATGATTCCGGGCGTGAACCGTGAGCTGCTGGTGCTGGCCACCGGTGCCGGCTCGCTGATCCTGTCCCACGTCAACGACGCCGGTTTCTGGCTGGTGAAGCAGTACTTCAACATGACCGTCGCCGAGACCTTCAAGACCTGGACCGCGATGGAAACCATCCTGTCGGTGGTGGGTTTGGGCTTTATTCTGTTGCTGTCGCTGTTCGTTTAACCTCGAACGCAAGACACAAAAAAACCGCAGCGATGCGGTTTTTTTGTGGGTGCAATTCGCGAGTGATCGTTCCCACGCTCCGCGTGGGAATGCCTCAATGGACGCTCTGCGTCCGCTTTCGGCAGGGACGCGGAGCGTCCCGGGCTGCATTCCCACGCGGAGCGTGGGAACGATCAGGTGGGGAGGAGGCAGTTACTTAGTGCCCAGGCCATCAGCCCGAAACATCCCGCGAATCCCGCGTACGGCCTGACGAATCCGATCCTGGTTTTCGATCAGCGCAAAGCGCACGTGATCGTCGCCGTACTCACCAAAACCGACACCCGGCGAGACGCAGACCTTGGCCTCGGCCAGCAGTTTCTTGGCGAATTCCAGCGAGCCGAGGTGCGCGTAGGCGTCGGGAATCTTCGCCCAGACGTACATCGAAGCTTTCGGGTTCTCGACCATCCAGCCCAGCTCATGCAGGCCTTTGACCAGCACATTGCGGCGCTGGCGATATTGCTCGGCGATGTCGCGCACGCATTGCTGATCGCCTTCCAGCGCAGCAATCGCGGCCACCTGCAGCGGGGTGAAGGTGCCGTAGTCGTGGTAGCTTTTGATCCGTGCCAGCGCGCTGACCAGTTCCGGATTGCCGACCATGAAACCGATCCGCCAGCCCGCCATGTTGTAGCTCTTGGACAGGGTGAAGAACTCCACCGCAATGTCCTTGGCGCCCGGCACCTGCATGATCGACGGGGCTTTCCAGCCGTCGTAGACGATGTCGGCGTAAGCCAGGTCGTGCACCACCAGCACGTCGTACTGTTTGGCGAGAGCAATCACCCGCTCGAAGAAATCCAGCTCCACGCACTGCGCGGTCGGGTTCGACGGGAAGCCGAGGATCATCATCTTCGGTTTCGGGATCGAGCCGCGAATCGCCCGTTCCAGCTCGGCGAAGAAATCCACGCCCGGCACCAGCGGCACCGACCGCACCTGGGCGCCGGCAATCACGGCACCGTAGATGTGAATCGGGTAGCTCGGGTTCGGCACCAGTACGGTGTCGCCCTGATCCAGGGTCGCCAGCATCAGGTGCGCCAGGCCTTCCTTGGAACCGATGGTGACGATGGCTTCGCTTTCCGGGTCGATCTCGACCTCGTAGCGTTCCTTGTACCAGTTGGAAATCGCCCGGCGCAGGCGCGGAATGCCCTTGGACGTGGAGTAACCGTGGGTGTCTTCGCGTTGTGCAACCTGCACCAGTTTTTCAACGATGTGCGGCGGCGTGGCGCCGTCGGGGTTGCCCATGCTCAAGTCGATGATGTCTTCGCCGCGACGTCGGGCAGCCATCTTCAGCTCGGCGGTGATGTTGAAAACGTAAGGGGGGAGTCGATCTATGCGCGCAAAGCGGCGCGGCGAACCTTGTTCAGCCATTGTTGCCTCGGATAACGTAAGCGCCCGGAACCGTCCGAGCGACGCTGGTCACTGCGGTGACCTGTGGCGGACGATAAGGGCAGCGATGGCAGACTGTCCAGCGCATTTGTAAACAAATTTTTCCCAAGGAAATCGGTTAATGGAATTCACCAGCGGCTTCTTGCTGAGCCTTTCGCTGTGCCTGGATATCGGCGTGGCCAACATCGCGATGATCACCCTGGCGATGCAGCGCGGCTATTTTCAGGGCTTCGCGCTGGGTCTCGGCACCTGCGTCGGCGACCTGATCTACGCGGTGCTGGCGCTGGCCGGAATGACCGTTCTGCTGCAATACGAAACCGTGCGCTGGGTGCTGTGGATCGGTGGTTCAGCGCTGTTGATCTACTTCGCGGCGAAGATGATCTATTCGGCGATCCACCACGAGGCGCAATTGGCGGCGACCGCCGAAGTCGGCCAGAACTCCCATCGCAAGGAATTCTTCCGTGGGATCTTTCTCGCCATGTCATCGCCGAGCGCCATCCTCTGGTTCGCGGCCGTGGGCGGCACGTTGATCGCCCGTTCCGGTGGCGGCGGTCCTTTGAGCTCGGCGCTGTTTCTCGGTGGTTTCCTGTGCGCCGGGCTGCTGTGGTCGGCGGGACTGTGTTTTGCCGCGAGCCATGGCGGCAAGTTGCTGGGCGACAAACTGCTGCGCTATTCCTACATGGCATCGGCAGCGATCTTCTGCTATTTCGCGGTCTACGTGATCGTATCCGGTTATAACGAGTTCGTCGGTTCCGGCGCCGCCGAGGCCCTGCATACGCTGTAAATGTGCGAATCGGGTTTGGCTTCTATACTCCCAGCCGAACCCACTTTTTTCGTTCAAGGAGTCGAGTCATGGATGAGCAAAAACGCGTCGAAGTGGCTGAACCTCGCTTCGAACATGGACACTTCCTGCTGATTGCAGGATTTCGCGATCGCTTCACCAAAGAGACCGTTCGGGACATCTCTGCACTGTGGGAAAAACTCATCCCGCACATCGGGCATATTCCGGGGCAGAAGAGCGAAGTGACTTACGGTGTCTGCAGCAATTTCGACGGTAATGGCGGTTTTGACTACATGGCCGGGGTCGAGATCAGCAAGCTCGATGAGTTTCCACAGGAAAAGTATCCGTGGATCGAAATCCTGCCACGCCAGTACGCGGTGTTCGAACACAAGGGTTCGCTGGATCAGCTGCCGCAGACCATTGACTACATCTACAACACCTGGCTGCCGAATTCCGAATACAAAGGGCTCAACGCCCCGGAGCTGGAACGCTACAGCGCCGATTTCAATCCAAAAACCAATACCGGCAAGCTGGAAATCTGCGTCCCGGTGGAAAAGAAAACCTGACGAATAACCGGCAGCGCGAACCCGCTTCGCGCTGCCGATCAGGCTTTATTTGCCCTTGATCCGTCGTGCCCGCAACAGGTCGATGCCCAGAGTAATAAAGCCGAAGAAGCTGATGCCCAACACCATCAACAAACCGATTTCCACGCTGCTCATAAACGGTTCCCCCCTCGGGTGATCAGAGACAGGCACCAGAAATAGACCGTCCCGAATCCGAAGAAAAGCGCTTATACGCAGGCTTTACGCCGCCCGTGCGGATCGATATGAACACCTTATTCCTTTATCCTTGGCGGCCTTGTTTCCTCTGATTTCGAGTCGCCATGAACGCCGTCATCCGCCACGTCACCGCCGCCGACCTGGACCGCTGCTACGCCATCGAAACCCTCGCCTATGAAGGCGACGAAGCCGCGACCCGCGAAAAGATCGCCACGCGCATCGCCACCTGGCCGGACGGTTTCATCGTCGCCGAAGTGGACGGGCAGGTAGCCGGCTTCATCAACTCCGGCGCGGCATTTGACGTGCAGATGTCCGACGAGGCGTTCAAGGAACTGATCGGCCACGACCCGGCGGGGCCGAACGTGGTGATCATGTCGGTGGTGGTGCACCCGGACTATCAGGGCCAGGGCCTGGCCAAGCGTCTGCTGGGCGAATTTATCGAACGCATGCGCGAGCAGGGCAAGGCGACGATTCATCTGATGTGCAAGGAGCGGCACATCCCGCTGTACGCCGGATTCGGTTTTGCCTACATCAAACCGTCCGAGTCCGACCACGGCGGGATGGCGTGGCACGAGATGATCCTGCCCCTCTGAAGAAGAACCCCTGACCTGATCGTTCCCACGCTCTGCGTGGGAATGCAGCCCGGGACGCTCCGCGTTCCTGCCGCACCACTGATGCAACGCCTGGCACCGTCGTGACGCAGAGCGTCAAAGTCTGCATTCCCACGCAGACGGTTCGACGCCTCGACGTGGGAACGATCGGTGGGCGGGGTCAGTAGAGGGTGTCACGTACTCTGGCCGGGGCCTCGCGATCATAGGCCTCGGCATCAAACTGCCCATCATTCAGACGCTTGTGAAACGCACCCGCCGTCGGCAGCGCCGAGCGCGGTAAGTGGGTTTGCGGATTCCACGCATCCGAACGCACGAATGCCTTGGAGCAATGAAAAAACGCCGCCTCCACCGTCACCAGCAACACCGTGCGCGCCGGTTTGCCGTTCACCGCGAAGCTATCCAGTAACTGCGGATCAGCGCTGATGGACGCGGTGCCGTTGACCCGCAACGTCTCGCCAATCCCCGGAATGATGAACAGCAGCGACACCCGCGGATCGTGCAGCACGTTGCGCAAGGTATCGATGCGGTTGTTGCCCGGGCGATCCGGCAGAGCCAGAGTGCGCTCGTCGATGATCCGCACAAACCCCGGCGTATCGCCGCGCGGAGAACCGTCGATGCCATCAGCGCCAACCGAGCTGACAATTACCAGCGGCGAAACCCGGACCATCGCCTGATAGTCCTCGTTGAGAAAGCCGATCTGCTTGCGCACCGCCCGTTCGTGGGGCAAGCCGTAGATGGCTTCCAGCGCTTCGATTGAATCGATCATCGTTGCTCCCTCGACGATTAGAAGAACAGCCCCATGCGCCGCTCGTAACCGATGCGGCCCTTGTACGCTTCGCCGCTGTCGACGAAGCCGTACTTGGCGTACAGCGCAATCGCAGCGTCATTGTCGGCGTCCACCGACAGTTCCAGCCCTTTGATCTCCGGCCAGGCCTGACGCGCAACTTCCGGCAACGCCAGCAGGCAAGCCTTGCCGTAACCCTTGCCCTGGGCGCGGTGATCGACCTGCAACGCATGCAGGGTGGCGCTGTGTTCATCGGCCCATTCCGGCAACACCGGCGGGCGTTTGAGCAGCAGGAAGGCCACTGGCACGTCTTCGGCCAGCAGCGCAAAACCCTTCACGCCGGGGCCGGGCTTCGACAGCAGGGTGTGCAACGCACCGTGGATGTCGCCGGAGAACTTGATCTGCTCGGCGTGGATTTCAATGGCCTCGACCTGTTGGCGTTGGGTGGCGTTCAGGCTTTCGTAAGGCACGAGTCGGGCTGACACGGGAATTTCCTTTTTCCTACAAAGATGAGCCTCGGATTCTAGCGAGTTTGTCTTCTCCGGAATTTTTTTGTTTCAACTGTCGATCCGGCAAATCGCCGAACGACTAAGGGTGTCTTCACAACAAAAACCAGGGAGAAACACCATGAGTACGCAAGCGCAGATTCAAAGCCTGATCGATACCTACCGCGAGGCGGTGATGACCAAGGACGTGGAAAAAGTCATGGCCCTGTACGCCGACGACATCGTTTCCTTCGATGCGATCAAGGCCCTGCAATTCAAGGGCAAGCCGGCCTACCGCGCGCACTGGGTGGATTGCATGGAAATGTGCCCCGGCCCGCACATTTTCGAGTTCCACGAAATCGCCATCGAGACCGCCGACAACATCGCCTTCGCCCACTGGGTCGCTAATTGCGGCGGGACCAATGAAAAGGGCGAAACCCAGAGTTGCTGGATGCGCGTCACCGCCTGTTACCGGCAGGTCGGCGGGGCGTGGAAGATCGCCCACGAACACTGGTCGGCACCGTTCGATCCGATGACCGGCGCGACCCTGTTCGATGCGAAACCCTGATCTTCAGCCATAGTTGATCCGTCCGATTCAGGAGAACGCCATGAAGTATTTATGCCTGGTCTACAGCGATGAGCGCCTGCTGCATTCATCGCCCGACAGCCCGGAAGATGCCGAGTGCTGGGCCTACGCCGAGTCGATTCAGGGCAGCGGCCGGATGGTCGCCGCCGAAGCGCTGGAGTCGGTGCAGACCGCCACCACGGTGCGCATGCGCAACGGCAAGCTGTCGATCACCGACGGCCCGTTCGCCGAGACCAAGGAGCAGTTGGCCGGTTTCTACCTGATCGACGCGCGGGACCTCAACGAAGCGATTCAGGTCGCCGGCAACATTCCGGCGGCCCGGGTCGGCAGCGTCGAAGTGCGTCCCGTGCGCCAGTTGAATGTCTGAAGTCAGGGCGCGGGTCGAGCAGGTCTATCGCGAAGACTCGCGGCGGATCCTCGCGACCCTGATCCGCCTGCTCGGCGATTTCGACCTCGCCGAAGAAGCCTTGCACGAGGCGTTCTTCGTCGCGGTCGAACGCTGGCAGCGTGACGGCGTGCCGGACAATCCGCGGACCTGGCTGGTCTCTACCGGGCGCTTCAAGGCCATTGACGTGTTGCGCCGTCGCGCGCGGTTCAAGGCCTCGCAGCCGTTATTGCTGGCGCAACTGGAAGAACTGGAGCAGTCCGAATGGGACGCCGAAGACGTGGAAGACGATCGCCTGCGCCTGATCTTCACCTGCTGCCACCCGGCGCTGGCGGCGGACGCGCAGGTGCCGCTGACCCTGCGTGAAGTCTGCGACCTCACCACCGAGGAAATCGCCCGCGCATTCCTCTCGGCCCCGGCGGCGATTGCCCAGCGCATCGTGCGGGCCAAGGCGAAGATTCGCGATGCGAAAATCCCTTATCAAGTTCCAGCCCTCAGCGAATTGCCCGAGCGCCTCGACAGCGTGTTGCGGGTGATTTATCTGGTGTTCAACGAAGGCTATTCGGCATCCGGCGGCGCCCAGGTGACCCGCGAAGACCTGACCCGCGAGGCGATCCGTCTCGGGCGGTTGCTGCTGGAGTTGTTGCCGGATCCGGAAGTCATGGGCTTGCTGGCGTTGATGTTGTTGCATGAATCGCGGCGTTCGGCGCGCTCTTCGCCTGATGGTGAACTGATTCTGCTGGATGATCAGGATCGCGGATTGTGGAATGCCGAGTTGATTGCCGAAGGCTGCGATCTGGTGGAGCGGGCGCTGAGCACCGGACGCTTCGGGCCGTACTGCCTGCAAGCGGCGATTGCGGCGGTGCATGCCGAAGCGCCAACCGCTGTGGAGACGGACTGGGCGCAGATCGTCGGGCTGTATGACGTGTTGCTGCGGGCGGTGCCGTCGCCGGTGATCGAGTTGAACCGGGCGGTAGCGGTGGCCAAGCGTGACGGGGCGCTGGCGGGGTTGACCCTGGTTGAGGGGATTTTGAGGCGCGGGGATTTGCAGGATTACCACTTGGCGCATTCGGCGCGGGCGGAGTTTTGTCGGCAGTTGGGGCGGGTTGAGGAGGCGCGGGCGGCTTACCGGCGAGCCTTGGAATTGACTCGGCAAGAGCCGGAGCGGCGGTTTATCGAGGGGCGGCTTTCGGCTTTGGACCGCTTGCCCTCACCCTAGCCCTCTCCCAGAGGTAGAGGGGACCGATCCGGGGATATTGGGGATATACGCCGACCTGAACGGTTCGCTGTGAATCCATAATCGACCAGATCTTTCAGGTCGATGTATGACGTAAGACACCTCGGTCAGTCCCCTCTCCCTCCGGGAGAGGGTTAGGGTGAGGGCGCTTTTGATTTTGCCTTTCGCCTTTAGCTTTTAGGCCTGCTGCCGAGTCGCAGCCATCACAATCTCCCGAATACAAACCCCCTGCGGCTGCCCATACGCATAAGCAATCGCCGTCGCCACATCCTCAGCACTCAACACCGTGCCACCCATGTCCTGCTTCCAGGCCTGATACCCGGTCTTGATCGCCTCATCCGTGGTGTGGCTCAGCAACTCGGTCTCCACCGCACCCGGCGCAATCGTGGTCACCCGCACGTTATGCGGCGACAGCTCTTCACGCAGATTCTCCGACAGCCCATGCACCGCAAACTTGGTCCCGACATAGGCCACATGGTTGGGGAAGGTCTTGCGCCCGGCCACCGAGCTGACGTTGATGATGGTGCCATGCTTGCGCTCGATCATCCCGGCCACCACCGCGTGCACGCCGTTGAGCAGGCCCTTCACGTTGACGTCGAGCATCTGGTCCCACTGCGCCGGATCCTGTTTGCTCATCTCGCCCAGCAGCATCACCCCGGCGTTGTTGATCAGTGCATCGGCCGGGCCAAATTGCGCTTCGGCCTCGGCAACGGCGGCCAGCAAAGCGCCGCGGTCAGTGATGTCGACGCGGCGGCTGAGGGTGTTCGGCAGGGCCAGTGCTTCGAGGCGTTCGATGCGCCGGGCCAGCAACAGCAGCGGATGGCCGGCAGCGCTCAAGCGGCGGGCGGTGGCTTCGCCGATGCCCGAGCTGGCGCCGGTGATGATGATCAAGGGCTTGCTCATGGTTGAACTCCTGAGATAAGAAAAACAAATAACCAGATTCGTGACGCAGTATATTTAGCCCGCTGGAGGCTGAAAAATGCCTTATTCCTCTGTCTGCTATCGGAATTTCCTATGGATATCCGCCATCTCAAAGCCTTCCTCGCGGTGTTCGAGGAACGCAACATCACCGCTGCCGCGCAACGGCTGTTCATCAGTCAGCCCACGTTGTCGGTGACCATCAAACAGCTGGAAGAGGAGCTCGGCGCAACGCTGTTTGTGCGTCAGCCTCGTGGTGTGGACGTCAGCGACGAAGCGCGACTGCTGTACCCGCAGGCACGCCGGATGGTGGCCGAATCCGAGGCGCTGAGCCGGATGTTTCGCGGCCGCGAAAATCGCGCACCGCTGACCCTCGGCATCGAGGGCGACATCGCCGCCAGCCACATCGAAGCCTTCGTGCGGATGGCTCATCAGGCGATGCCCAATCTGCTGCTGACCCTGGAGGAGGGCTGTCATGGCGACGGTCGGTTGGCGGTCGAGGAAATGTGCTGCGAGGACGAACTGTTCCTGCCGCTGTGGGAAGAGTCCTATGTGATGGCGCTGCCTCTCGATCATCCGATGGCAAACGCGCAAGCAGGCTGGGCGCCGATCGAGGACTGGATCACCTGCCCACAGCATCCTTCACATCAGCGGTTGATGGCGCTGTACGGACGCTCGCCGGAAGCGGTGGCGGGACATGCCGGTTCACTGCAACAGGCGTTGCACATGGTGGCGGCGGGTGTCGGCGTGGCGATGTTGCCGCAGTCGCTGGTGAGCGGGCACGAGCGCATCGTCGTGCGCGCGCTGCACCTGCCGGCGCCGACCCGGCGGGTGGGATTGTGTTACGCGGCGCAGGCGCTGGAGTTGCCGACGATGCGCGGGTTGCACGAGTATTTTCAGGTGAACCGCCCGGCAGCGATCGAGGCGGCCTGAGCTACTCCAGCATCTTGCTCAGCAACCAGCTCCCCGCCGGCCCCGGCGGGTACAGCCGCGACCACAGGGCATCGACGAACACCGGTTTCGGCCAGCCACGCACCTTCAGTTCCACCAGCAAGTCATTGCCGAAACGCTCCACCAGCCAGCGCGGCAGCGGCGCCCAGCCGAAGCCTTTCTCGGCCATTTCCAGCAACATCAGATAACTCGGCGCCGACCACACCCGGCCTTTGCCGCGACTGTCATAGGGATTGACGATGGTCGCCAGGCGCAGCTCGCGATGCTGTTCAAGGATCGTTTGATCGATGGATTCCTGTGTCGCCAACGGATGGCCGCGCCCCACGAACAAGGCGATTTCCGTACGCTCGGCGACGGTCGCGCTCGCCAGATCCGGTGGGTAGTTGTCCTGCATCTCGGCGAACGCCAGGTGCGCCCGCCCGCGCTGCACCAGTTCGATCAAGTCATCGCATTCGGCGATCAGGCATTCAAGCTCCAGGTCCGGATAACGTTGTTCGAAGCCCACCAGTGCCGCTTCGAAACGGTCGGACTGATAAGTGTCGGAAATCGCCACCGTCAGTTTCGGCTCGACGCCCTGAGCCAATTGCCGGGCGGTCATTTCCAGGCGGCTGGTGGCCGCCAGAATCGCCTCGGCCCGTTGCAGCATCACGTGCCCGGCCGGGGTCAGCGTCGGTTTGCGGCTGCTGCGGTCGAACAGCACCAGATCCAGATCAATCTCCAGACTCGCCACCGCCGCACTCACGGTCGACTGACTGCGCCCGAGCTTGCGCGCTGCCGCTGAAAACGAGCCTTGAGTCGCCGCCTGGACAAACGCCAGCAACACTTCCTGAGAAGCCATGAACTATCGCCTTGATCGATGGTTATTGGTTATGAAGTATCGGTGTGGTGCTGGATCGTGGCAACCATCTTCACAGAGGACTTCGGCCATGACTGCCAACAAATCCATCACTGAACGTATCTTCCAGGCCATCGGTTTCGAATTGCTGGCGATCCTGATCTGTACCCCGTTGCTGGCGTGGATCATGGGTAAACCGCTGGTGGAAATGGGCGCCGTCACCATCGCCATCGCGTTGCTGGCCCTGGGCTGGAACGTGGTGTTCAACGGCTTCTTCGACCGGATGCTCAAACGCTGGAACATCGCCCACAACGCCTGGGTGCGGGTGGCGCACGCGCTGCTGTTCGAGGGCGGGTTGATCGTGATGGGCGTGCCGCTGATTGCCTGGTGGCTGTCGGTCAGCCTGTGGCAGGCGTTCCTGCTCGACATCGGCGTGCTGCTGTTCTTCCTGCCATACACCTACGTTTATCACTGGGGTTATGACGTGGTGCGCGAACGGCTGGTGATGCGCAGCGTTTGCCAGAGCTGAAAACAAAAAATCGCCGCCTGTGAGGGCTGCGATTTTTTTTGTCCGGACTTTGTGCAGGTTTAGAGAAACATCCCGCCCGACGCTTCAATCCGCTGACCGTTGATCCACTGCGCTCCCGGCGACAGCAGCAGCGCCAGCGCACCGCCAATGTCATCCGGCTGCCCGGCACGGCCCAGTGCGGTGTTACTGGCGACCATCGCGTTCAGCCCCGAATTGTCGCGCACCGCGCCGCCGCCGAAGTCGGTTTCGATGGCGCCCGGTGCCAGGATATTCACCGCGATCTGCCGCGCCCCCAGCTCCTTGGCCTGATAACGGGTCAGCACTTCCATCGCGCCTTTCATCGCAGCGTAAGCGGCATAACCCGGCAGGGTGAAACGCGCCAGACCGCTGGAGATGTTGATGATCCGCCCGCCATCGTTGATCAGCGGCAGCAGTTGCTGAGTCAGGAAGAACGGCCCTTTCAACTGCACGTTCATCAGCAGGTCGAACTGCTCCGGCGTGGTGTCGGCGAACGACGCATGCACACCAATCCCGGCGTTGTTGATCAGGAAATCGAAGCGCGGACGCTCCAGCTGTTGCAGCGCCTGCTCGACTCGCACAGCGAAATCGGCAAAGCCTTCGCTGCGGCCGACATCCAGTTGCAGCATCACGGCGTTGGCGCCGAGTGTTTGCAGTTCCTGCACCAGCGCCTGGGCTTCATCGGCGCGGCTGTTGTAGGTGCCGATGATGTCCACGCCTTGCGCGGCGAGGTGCAGGGCGGCGTTCTTGCCCAGGCCACGGCTGGCACCGGTGATCAATGCGATTTTGCGGTTCATGGGTTTTCCTCGATGGCGGTGACGGTTGATGGGGCAAAGTTTATTTATCCGCCATGAGGTGATAAACAGACTGAAACCGGAATCACTGGTCGAACTGTCCGAACAATCAATGGGTGGCCCATGAACAAACTGGAACTGCTGCGCACCTTCGTCCGGGTCAGCGAATTGTCGAGTTTTACGATGGCGGGGGAGAGTCTCGGGCTGCCGCGCTCGACGGTGTCCGAGCAGGTGCAGGCGCTGGAAAGCCTGCTCGGCACGCGCCTGCTGCAACGCACCACGCGCAAGGTCCAGGCGACTCAGGACGGCCTCGCGCTGTATGAGCGGAGCAAGGATCTGCTGTCGCACATGGACGAAATCGAAAACCTGTTCCGTCAGGACGAAGCGTCGCTGACCGGGCGGATCCGGATTGACATGCCGAACATTCTGGCGCGGCGGCTGATCATGCCGAAGTTGCCGGAATTCATGGCCCGTCATCCGAACCTGGAACTGGAAATCAGCAGCACCGATCGTCGGGTCGACCTGCTCGCCGAAGGTTTTGATTGCGTGCTGCGCATCGGCGCGCAGCCCGATCAATCGGTGGTGGCGCGGCATCTGGGGGATTTCAGCATGATCAACTGCGCCAGCCCCGCGTATCTCGAGCGTTACGGCGTGCCGCAGACTCTGGAAGACTTGGCGCAGCATCGGCTGGTGCACTACGTCGGTGTGCTGGGTTCGCGTTCGGAAGGGTTTGTCTACGAGCAGGACGGACAGGTCCACCGAGTGCCGATGGCCGGCAGTGTGACGGTCAACAGCACCGATGCCTACGAGTCGGCATGCCTTGGGGGCTTCGGTCTGATTCAGGTGCCGCGTACCGGGATGAACACCTATCTGGATACCGGTGAGGTGGTGACGGTGTTGCCGCAATACACCGCGCCGGCGATGGGCATATCACTGTTGTACGCGAGGCAGCGGCATCTGCCATTGCGGGTGCGGGTGTTCATGGACTGGCTGGGGGATTTGATTCGTTCGACGCTCTGATTCCTGCCGCAAATCCCTGTGGGAGCAAGGGCTCTCACAGGGATTTGGGGTGGATCAGAAAATCTGGGTAAACAGCCAATACAGGCTGCCCGACAACAGAATCGCCGCCGGCAACGTCAGTACCCACGCCATCAGCAGATTGCGGATGGTCTTCATCTGCAAACCGCCACCGTTGGCGACCATGGTCCCGGCCACACCGGACGAAAGCACATGAGTGGTCGACACCGGCAGACCGAACATGTCGGCAGCGCCGATGGTCAGCATCGCCACGGTTTCCGCCGAGGCGCCCTGGGCGTAGGTCAGATGGGTCTTGCCGATCTTCTCGCCGACCGTGACCACGATCCGCTTCCAGCCGACCATGGTGCCCAGCCCCAAGGCAATCGCCACGGCGATCTTCACCCACAGCGGAATGAACCGCGTGGCGTTGTCGATCTGCTGTTTGAACAGTTGCAGCTTGCCGCTGGTGTCGGCGTCGAAGCTGCCGACATTGTTCTTGTCCATCAGGCGAATGGTTTCGCTGGCCAGGTACATGTCGTTACGCACGTTGCCCATGGCCTCGGCCGGGACTTTCGCCAGCGAGCCGTAGCCTTTGACTTCTTCACCGATGTGCCCGGTCAGGACGGCGAGGGCGGGGATCAGTTGCGGCGTGGCTTCCTTGCTTCGCACGTAGTCGGAGAGCACGGCGCGTGGATCGGCCGGTGCCGGCAGTGGCGCACTTTTCACCAGCGCTTGCTGGGTCACTTGAGCGACAGCGGCGAATTGCAGCGATTGTTCTTCCGGCATGGTGCGGTTCAGTGCATAAGCCATCGGCAGGGTGCCGACCAGAATCAGCATGATCAGGCCCATGCCTTTCTGGCCGTCGTTGGAGCCGTGAGCGAAGGACACGCCAGTGCAGGTCAGGATCAGCAGACCACGAATCCACCACGGCGGCGGGGTGTTGCCTTCCGGTGCCTTGTACAGCGAACGGTTCTTCACGAACGCGCGCAGCGCCAGCAGCAACAGCGCTGCGCAACCGAAACCCACCAGCGGCGACAGCAGTAGCGCGTAACCGATCTTGGTCGCCTGGGCCCAGTCCACACCGCTGGTGCCGTCGCGACCATGCATCAACGCGTTGGCCACGCCGACGCCGATGATCGAACCGATCAGCGTGTGCGATGAAGAAGCCGGCAGGCCCAGCCACCAGGTGCCGAGGTTCCACAGGATCGCCGCGATCAGCAGGGCGAAGATCATCGCGAAACCGGCGGACGAGCCGACTTGCAGAATCAACTCTACTGGCAGCAGCGCAATGATGCCGAATGCGACTGCACCGCTGGACAGCAGCACGCCGAGGAAGTTGAAGAATCCCGACCACACCACGGCCACATTCGGCGGCAGAGAGTGGGTGTAGATCACCGTGGCCACGGCGTTGGCGGTGTCGTGGAAGCCGTTGACGAACTCGAAGCCCAGTGCAATCAACAGCGCTACGCCGAGCAGCAGGAATGGGGTCCAGGTGGTGACCACCGTGCCGAGTTCGTGCATGTCGTGCATCAGGCTGTAGGCGGTGAACAGCATTCCCATGGCCAGCACGGCGAAGAACACCACGTAAGTGAAGGGGCCGGTTTTTTTGTCGAGCGCCGGCCTGCCACTGGCAGCGGAGGCCGGGCTGGCGGTCAGGGAGGGAGTAGCCATGGGCGGACAATCCTGAGCGGGGGAAGGAGTGTTGCCCATGATCGTTGCTAAATATTACAGAGAGGCTGCGACAGATCAGTGTTTGGCGGATTAGCCGCGCCGCTGGTCTTCTGACTGAAGACGGTGATCGTTCCCACGCTCTGCGTGGGAATGCATAAGGTGACGCTCCGCGTCACAGGGACGCGGAGCGTCCCGGGCGGCATTCCCACGCAGAGCGTGGGAACGAGCGTGCGACTGTAGCGGCGCTGAAGAAAGGTCAGTAATCCCGGCGCTTGCGAAACGCCCAGCGCCCGGCAATCACGGTGAACGTCGCCACCAGCGCCACCAGAATCCAGAACCCTTCCGGATCGGTGGCCAGCGGCACGCCGCCAACGTTCATGCCGAAGAAACCGGCAATGATGTTGATCGGCAGCGCCAGCACCGTGACCACGGTCAGAGTGAACAGCGTGCGGTTGCTCTGTTCGTTGAGGTTGGCGGCGATCTCTTCCTGCAACAGCTTGATTCGCTCGCCCAGAGCCGTGAGGTCGTTGATGATCAGCGCGAACTCCTCGGTGGATTTGCGCAGCTCCTTCACGTCTTCCTTCTGCAACCAGGGCGGCGGCCGGTTGAGCAGGCGCAGCAGCGAACCCGGTTCCAGCGCCAGCAGCCGTTGCAGGCGCACCAGCACTCGCCGGTTGGCGCCGAGTTCGGCGCGGTTGGTCGACAGTCGCGAGGACAGCAATTCGTCTTCGACCTGATCGACACTCATGCTGGTCTTGCGCACGATCTGGGTCAGCACTTCGCCCTGGTCGCGCAGCAGGTGCACCAACAGTTCCGACGGCGAACGAAAGCACTCGCCGGCCTTCACCGAAGAACGCAGCTTGTCCACCGAGTGCAGCGGTTGCAGACGCGCACTGACAATCAGTTTGCTGCGCACGCAGACCCACAGCGTCGACACGTCCGACGACACCATGCTGCTGAGGTTGAACACCACATCGTTGACCACCGCCAGCAACGCCGAATCGACATGCTCGATGCGGGTCGAACGCGAACCTTCGTGCAGCGCTTCGAAAAATTCCTCGGGCAATTGCAGATGGCTTTTCATCCAGCGCTCGCACGCGGCGTGGGCCAGGTTCAGGTGCAGCCAGAGAAACTCATCGCTGTCGCTATCGTCTTGCAGGCAGCGCAGGGCGGTGGCCGAATCCACCTCGCGCCCGCGTTCGCCGGGGCGAAACCGAAAGCCGTAAAGCAGGCCGAACAGGTCAGGGTCACGATGACTGATATCGAGGCTGTGGTTCATGAAGGCTCGCTGCGAGGAGGCGTCTGTCGCGGGATTTGCAGATTCACCTGAGCCGCATCATCGCAATGTCACATGACGCTTGTGTGACGGCAGGGTGACGTGAAATCTGACCGGCCAGGGACTGTGTACCGGTTCGGATACCGAGTCGGTACACAGTCGATCTCAATTCGTGCAGGCCGCCGCCGATGCCCGGTTATCTATCACCGGCATTGGAGATTCCCCATGGTCAGCATCACGTCTGTTTCGATCAATCAGACCGTCACCACGCCCACCAGCAAAACCTCGATTGCCGACACCGGTGACGACACCTCGACCACCGCGGCGGCCAGCACCGGCGTGAAAGCCGACACCAGCAAAGTCACGGCGGGCGGTGGTGCGGCGCCGGCGGGCGACAGCAGTTCCAGCAGCGATGAATCGGATACGGTGAAGGAACTGCGCAAGCAGATCGCCGAGTTGCAGAAGCAGTTGCAGGAAGAGCAGCAGGCGTTGCAAGCGGCTCAGGCCAAGCAGGAAAGTCAGGACGCCAAGGCTGCGGATGTCGCGGCTGCGCAATCGCAGATCGCGACGACGTCGGCTTCGTTGCAGACGGCGACGGCGGCGTTGTTGGCGGCTTTGCAGGATTCGGACAGCGGTACTTCCGGTTCGTTGGTCAGTACGACCGCGTGAAGCCTTTTCCCCTCATCGGAACGCCGCCCGCCTAGCCCTCTCCCAAAGGGAGAGGGGACTGACGGAGTTGAATGTTCGAGTTACACCGACCTGACAGTTCTGAGTCGAACTCAGGTTTGAACAGCATGAAGATCGGCTCCCTTTCCCCCTCGCCCCCTTGGGGGCGGTCCGACGTTTCGGGAGGGCTGGGGTGAGGGGATGGTTCTCACAGGCGAAACCGGAGTTTCGTCAAACGCCAGACACAAAAAAGCCGCACAACCCAAAAGTCGTGCGGCTTTGTCTTATCAGCCAATCAAGTGTCTTGCTTGTTGCTCAGCACCTTGCCGGTGGTCGCATCGAAGTCCACATCGAACTCCTTGCCATCAGCAGCACGCAGTTCAACTTCATACTCATAACCATTGAAGTGGTTATCCAGATCCGTGTCGGTAATGGTCGCGCCCGGATGCAGTTTCAGCGCTTCTGCGTTCATCGACTCCAGCGATTTGATCTTGCCGGACTTGACCAGCTCAGGGATCTGGTCAACGCGAACGTCAGCCTGAGCCAGGCCAGCGGTGAGGGTCAGGGCGGCAGCGGTAAACAGGGCAGTCAGGGTTTTCATCGGTTATTCCTTTGGGTGATTCGTTTAAGTGAGTTCAGGTTAATCACCGCAACTTAATTCACCCTTAAAACGCAGCGAGCAGGCCGGACTCCCCGAGGGAGCGAGCCTGCTCGCGATACTGACGCCCGAATTTGCAGATCAGAAGCCGTTGTTCTTCAACACCTGATCCACACTGGCGGCGGCCGGGCGTTTGTAGAACTTCAGCAGCTCGCTGGCGCGGTTGGTGAAGATACCGTCGACGCCAGAGGCCATGACTTTTTCGAAGTCCACCGGCTCATCCACGGTGTAGACGTGCACCAGCAGGCCCTGATCGTGGGTGTATTTGTTCATCCATGGCTGCACCAGATCCGAATAGCTCTGATCGCCGCCGTGGGTCAGCTTCGCCGAAGGGCCGGTGCCGATTGCACCCTGTGCCTTGGCGTAGTCGATCCACTGCTTGAACTCGGCTTCGGATTTCGGCTCTTGCTTGCCGTAGAACGCGTTCTTGTCCTTCTCGCCGGATTCGGCAAAGGTCACTTTGGATTTCGGCTCGATGCTGCCTTCGCCGACCCACAGCAACAGGATTTTCGGCACCTGCGGCATTTCCTTCTGCAGCATTTCCAGGCTGCTCTTCTCGAACGTTTGCAGGATCACCTTGCCGTTGCTCTCGCCGACGCTGGCGACGTTTTTAGCCTGTTTGGCGCCGGCCGGTATCAGCCAGCCGCGGGCCTGGAGTTTTTCCTTCAGGTCATGTTCGATCCCCGGGAACAGCTTCGGCTCCTTGGTTTCGATGTACAGACCCGGCTTGTGCTTCGGGTTGGCCTGGGCGATGTCGATGATTTCATCGAGGGTCAGAATCTTCAGGCCGACGTAGGACGGGCGGGCGCGATCCGGGTACTTGGCGTTGTACCAACTGCCGGCGTCGAGGGTTTTCAGTTCGGCCATGGTGAAGGCATTGGCCGGGCTGTCCTTGCGCTCCGGGAACTTGGTCGCGACGTCGGTGGTGCGCTGCAGGTTGTCGTCGTGCAGGGCGAACAGCACGCCGTCCTTGCTGCGCTGCAAGTCCATTTCCAGGTAATCGGCGCCCAGGTCGCGGGCCAGTTTGTAGGACGCAGCGGTGGATTCCGGGGCATCGAAGGACGCGCCACGGTGGGCGATCACCGCCGGGTGCGGAATGCCCTCGGAGGCAGCGAGCGCAACCGGGGTTGGCTGGCCGGCGGCGTGGGCCTGACCGAGGCCGAGCATCAGGCTCAGCAGCAGTGCGCTTTTGGTGAACGTGGCGGGCATGTCGAGGTCCTTTCGCAGGTATTTTCGAAGATGTACCTTTTAGCAACTCAAACGAAAACGTGCTATCGCGAGACCGACATAAACGTACTGAAAGCGAAAATTTGCGCACTTTTGTGCGTTCGTTTGCAGTACGCTTGTGCACGGCAACCGCCCCGGCAGAGGGCGCGCCACGCATTGCCCTGCGTGTAGACCATCGATCCTTTTCGTGAGGTTTACCATGCGCATCACATCGCAACTCATCTGCCAGGCCGCCGACGACCTCAAGGGCTTCGTCGGCCTCAACCGCAAGACCGGCCAGTACATCGTGCGCTTCAGTGAGGACTCGTTCGGCATGGACGTGGCCGATGACGGCATCATTCCGTGCAGCGAATTCGTCTGGGCACCCACCACCGAACAGACCATGACCCTCAAGCGCGAACTGATCCAGTTGCTGCTGGACCAGAACATCGATGACCGGATCAACATTACCGAGCCGTTGCGCGTTTATATGAGTAAACGCGAAGTGCCGGAGATTGAGGCGGTGCGTAGTCTGGTGAAGGGCTGAGATGCTTCGGTGAATCATTTGCCGCCATCGCCAGCCTGCTGACGATGGCGCAATATTCATTTCCCGAACCGATACTCCCGCTCCACCCGACACACCCGCGTATGAAACGCCGAATACCACTCGGCCCGTCCACGCGCCTGAATCACCCGGTGCTCCGGATGCTCGCGCCACGCCAGAATTGCCGCCTCACTCTCCCAGTACGAAACCGTAATCCCCGCCCCGTCCGCGCCCCGGATCGAATCGATGCCGAGAAAACCCGGTTGCTCGGCAACCAATTGCATCATGCGCTCGGAGGCCTCGGCATAGCCGTTGTCGCCCTCGGTGCGGGTCGACGTGAAGATCACGGCGAAACACTCAGTGTCCGGTTTCATCGACAGTGCTCCGAGCAGGCTTCGACAAACGCCCGCACCAGCGGTGGCAAGTTCCCCTTGAGCGCCGCACGTTCCGGCTGGAACAGCGTGGCGACAAAGAACACATGGTTTTTCAGTTCGATGGCGCGCAGATCGCCTGCCGAATCGTGACCCACGGCGTGTAGTTCATGGGTCAGCAACTCCCGTTCGAACTGCGGATTCACACCGTAGCGGCAGCGATAACCTTCGCGAATTACCGACGTTTCGTACGCCCTGGCGATCAACGAACCGGGCACCAGATGAATGCTGTCCACTGCTTCCACCAGCGAGCAGGTCAGCGGTGTGAGCACTGCGCGGCTCGAGTCAGGCGAAGTTTCGCCATGCTCGGCGTCGGCCCAGCCCAGCACGTTGCGGGAAAACTCCAGCACCGCATGCTGAAAACCGCCGCAGGTGCCGAGGAAAGGGCGCTGCTGCTCGCGGGCAAAGCGGATGACCCGCAGGGCGCCGTCTTCACTTTTATAGGGGCTGGCCGGCACACACCAGAAACCGTCGAATGGTTCCAGCGGCGTCTCGGGCAGGATTCGGTCGGTGGCCAACCATTCGAATTCGACCGGACGGCGAAGGTGTTCCGCCGCCAGTCCAAGGGCGACCGGGATGGCCTGGTGGGCGGTGACTTGCGGATCGTAATCACCAATCAGGGCGATGCGCAGGGCTCTGGATTCCATGAGGACTCGCTGTGCTTGTTGAGGGATGACGCTCACTATAGATTGGCGTTCACGCACTCTAAATTGGCGTTTGCCCAAGTGATCAATGCAGCCGCGCAATACCAACTGGATTTCCCGGATCTGGCCCTGATTCTCGCCTTAGTGCGCGGCGGCTCTCTGGCCCGGGCCGCGCAGTTGTTGAAGGTCGATGTGTCGACGGTGTTTCGCGCCGTGCGCCGACTGGAAGCATCACTCGGCCAGCAACTGTTCGAAAAAAGCCGCGCCGGTTACCTGCCCACCAGCCTCGCGCAGACCCTGGCCGAGCAGGCCGAACGCGCCGAGCAAGCTTTGGAAGCGGCGCGAATCGGCGTGGAGCAGGGCGGTGAAGTGGTCAGCGGTACGGTGCGCCTGACCTGTACCGATTCGGTGTTGCAAGGTCTGCTGCTGCCGGCGCTGGCGCAGTTCATGCCGAACTATCCGGCGCTGACCATCGAGCTGAGCACCTCAAACGATTTCGCCAACCTCAGCCGCCGCGATGCCGACATCGCCCTGCGCCTGACGCGTACACCGCCGGAGCATCTGGTCGGACGTGAGCTGGCGAAGATTTCCTACCGTGTCTGCGCCAGTCAGCGTTATCTACAAAAGGTTGAAGCGACCGATCTGGCGGCACTGACCTGGATCGCCCCGGACGACTTTTTGCCTGATCACCCGACCGTCGCCTGGCGCCGTCAGCAGTTGCCCGGTGTGACGCCGAGCTATCGCTGCAACAGCATGTTGTCGGTGACGGAACTGGTCCGCGCCGGACTGGGCGTGGCGGCGTTGCCGGACTTTCTGATCGATGATGGTCTTCAAGCCCTGAGCGAACCCTTGCACGGTTACGACACCGCGCTGTGGCTGCTCACCCGCCCGGACTGCCGCGCATTGCGCTCGGTGGTCACGCTGTTCGATGAACTGGGGCGGGCGCTGCGGTTGCCGTGATCGCGTTTAACCCGGCGCCCGGTCATTGGCGAACATGCTCACGGCTTCCACCGCTTCGCTGGCGCCGTCACGAATCTGCAAAATCACCGTACCGGCCTGATCCGCCAGTTCGACACCCTGCGCCGCGCGACCACGGGTGCCGTCCATGCTCTTGATCGCCTGACGGGTTTCGGTCTGGATCAGGCCGATCATGTTGGAAATTTCCGCTGTCGAGCCGCTGGTGCGTGCCGCCAGTTGCCGAACTTCATCGGCTACAACGGCAAAGCCACGACCCTGCTCGCCGGCACGCGCAGCTTCGATGGCGGCGTTCAGGGCCAAAAGGTTGGTCTGATCGGCAATAGCGCGGATGGTGTTGACAATGGCGGTGATCTGCTCGGAGCGCTCGCCGAGTTGCGCGATCAGGGTTGAGGATTCGGCGATGTCGTCGGCAATTTCGCGCATTTCACTGGCCGCTTGCTGAATCACTTGCGTACCTTGCTCGGCAACTTTTCGGGTGGTCACCGAGATGTGATAGGCGGCGCTGGCACTGCGCGCATCCTGCTCGTGCTGCTCGACCCGAGCGGTCACGTCCGACGCGAACTTCACCACTTTGCACAAGCGGCCGGCAGCGTCATAGACCGGGTTGTAGTTGGCTTCAAGCCACACGGTCTGCCCGCGTTTGTCGACGCGTTCGAATTGGCCCTGAAACAGTTCGCCCTGATTCAATCGGCGCCAGAAATCCTGGTAGGCGCTGCTGTTGACCAGTTGCGCGGGGCAGAACAAACGGTGATGTTTGCCTTTGAGTTCGGCGAGGGTGTAGCCCATGCGCGTCAGAAAATTCTGATTGGCAGTGAGAATATTGCCGTCGAGATCGAATTCGATCACCGCCATGGCGCGGTCGATCGCCTGCAATTTCGCATTGGCTTCGCTTTCCTGCTGCACTTTGGCGGTGACATCCATGGCGTACTTGACCACTTTCACCACGCGACCCGAGTCATCCTTGATCGGGTTATAGCTGGCTTCGAGCCAGATTGGTCGGCCCTGGCTGTCAATACGTTCAAAGGTGCCGGACTGGAACTGGCCGCTTTTCAATCGCGACCACAACTCGGTGTACTGATTGCCACGGGCAAACTCGGGATAACAGAAATGGCGATGGGGCTGGCCGACTACCTGTTCACGGGTGTAACCCATGGTTTTCAGGAAGTTGTCGTTGGCGCGCAGAACGACACCGTCGACATCGAATTCGATCACTGCCATGGAGCGGTTGATCGCCTCCAGCAGGCCGGCTTGTTGGTTGATGGTGTTTTGGAGATCGACGAGGGCAGTCTTGTGGCGGTTGAAAATCATGTTCATGGCACTCTGGAAATAGGACTGAAGGTGGGGTCCCTGTTTCCGCGTCAGCCAGCCAGATATCTCGATGGCTGGAAGCAGTGTGCCAGCATCCCGGCTGGCGGATTAACTTATACAAAACTTTATAAACTTGTACAAGAAATCGATTTTTCTCAATTTTGTACAAGTTTTTTCAGGCGGGTGATCGGCTCAACGCTACGCTGATTGTGTTACGTCCCGTGTGCTTGGCCGTGTACAGCGCCTTGTCGGAATCTTCGAACCACTCAAGGGCATCGGCGTAAGAGGTTTGATAGCGAGCAAGCCCGATACTCAGGCTGACTCGCAGCTCGGGGACGTCGGGATCGCGGTATCGATCCATTCCCTGACGCAGTTGCTTCATCAGCGCTTCGGCCTTGCTCAGGGGCAGGTTGGGCAGGATCACGCAGAATTCGTCGCCGCCGTATCGTCCGGCCAGCTCGCTTCCGTCGAGCACGAACTTCAGCTCGTGACTCAATTGCCGCAGCACCGCATCGCCGACGATGTGTCCGTAACTGTCGTTGATCGACTTGAAATGATCGATGTCGATCAGCGCCAGAATCGCTTGGGAATTGTGCTGCCGGCACTGCTGGAACTTGAGATGCAGCAGGTCTTTCCAGGCGCCGTGGTTGAGCAGGCCGGTCAGGCTGTCGGTGCGGCTCAGGGCGCTCAGAGTGCGTTTGTGTTCGGCGAGTTTGATCGCCAACCGATAGCAAACCATTCCCAAAGCCAGCGGATAAAGCGTCAGCATCGGCAGGCAGGCCCAGACTTGAGTCTGCGTGGCCGTCAGAGTGAACTTGACCCCGAACATTGACCAGCCCAGCAGCACGCCAATCACCTGGGCGAGCGCGCCAAGCCAGAACAGGCGCACGCCACCGGCGGCCACGTTGTTCATGGTCATCATCGACAGAATGGTCACGGTGGTCAGTGGGTTGAACTGGAAACAGGCGGTCCAGAAACCGCCGAACACCGAGTCATAGAGCAGGTTGCGGCGTTCGGCGCGATAGGGAAAGGCCGAGCGGGTCGACCATTGATAGGCCACATGCGGCCAGAGAAAGCCGTTAAACAGCAACAAGGTCCAGAGCCAGGACGGCATGTTCAACGGATACACCGCGGCGCCCACACTGAAGAAGCCGATGCCCAGCCCGATGGCTCGCGGCAGGTAAATGCGTCTGGCGAATGACAAGCCTTTGCCGCGTTGGTTTTCCATGGTGTTCTGCGCCAGATTCATTCTGAAACACTTTGCAGTGTAATTCTTCAGCGTGACCGTTCATCGGCCAATGGCAGGCATTGTCATTTATTCCAGCGGGAAAATTCAGTGTCCTTGTGAGCCATTTACCGTGGCGCAGGCCTGATCTAGAGCTGATAGCAGGCCAGGAACATGTCGATTGCAGAATCGACCACGGCATTTTGCATCGTGCTCTCGAGCGAGGGCTGGCCCAGGGAGATCTGCGGCCAGAAGGCAAAGGTTTTCAGCAGCCCCTGCACTTGATGGGCGGCGAACTCTGGATCGACCGGTTTCAATCGACCATCCGCCTGGGCGGCACGGATCCACACGGTCACGCTTTCCTCACGTTCGCCCATGCGCGCCACCATGTTCTGCGCGCGTTCCGGCGAGTGGATCGCAGCCGCGATGGCGACACGGGCCAGATTCATGAAGTTGTCGTCCGCCATCATTTGCAACTTGGCCAACAGCATCGTTCGCAACTGATCCCGCAAGGGCTGATCGGCCTGATACGACACGGCCTGCTCGGTGCTGATCCGTGCCCACAACTGGTTGAGAATTTCGGCGAAAAGCTCTTCCTTGCTGGGGAAATGGTTGTACACCGTACGCTTTGATACCCCGGCCGTGGCCGCGATCTTGTCCATGCTGGTGACCTCAAACCCGTTGGTTCGGAATTCGGCGATCGCGGCCTGGATGATGGCTTCGCGTTTACGGTCGGTGAGGCGCGTTGGAGCTGTCATAAATTCGATTCGGCAGAAAAAGGTGAAATTACACTCGGCAGTTTACTTGTCACCGGGTTTGATGCAACCTAGAAAGTACACCGATCAGTGTAATGTTGCCTTAATCGGTACAACCTAAAACCAGATGTCCGGCTGATGCGTGCGTGCCTTGGCCATTTATCGTCCCACCGTGGAAAGCCGTGAATTGCGCGGTGTTTCCGGAGTCATTCAGTCATGGCCAAATCCATTGCTTCTGCGGGCAGTCAAACCCCTGAACCTTCGCGTCAGGCCGATGGTGTGTTCCGTAACCACGCGCCGGTGCAGCGTGAAGGCTTGCGCAAAATGCTGCGGATCATGTGGAACATGATCTTCCACAAACCACGCAACACTCGGCCGGCGGCAGCCATTCCGGTGCAGCCACTGACCCGCGCTGACCTGATCGCGGCCCCCAACCACAGCGTTTATCGCCTCGGCCACTCGACCTTGCTGCTGAAGCTGCAAGACAAGTTCTGGATCACCGACCCGGTGTTTGCCGAGCGCGCTTCGCCTGTGCAATGGGCCGGCCCGAAACGCTTCCACCAGCCACCGATCAGCATCGACGAGTTACCGCCGATCGAAGCGGTGATCCTGTCGCACAACCATTACGACCACCTCGACTACGAGGCCGTGTTGAAACTGGCAGACAAGGTCAACGTGTTCCTGACCCCGCTGGGCGTCGGCGACACCCTTATCAAGTGGGGCATCGATGCCGACAAGATTCGCCAGTTCGATTGGTGGCAGGGCACAGAAGTCGCCGGCATCCGCTTCATCGCCACTCCGTCGCAGCACTTCTCCGGTCGTGGCCTGTTCGATGGCAACCAGACCCTGTGGGCTTCGTGGGTGATCATCGATGGCGACACGCGGATTTTCTTCAGTGGTGACAGCGGTTATTTCGACGGCTTTAAACGCATTGGGGAACAGTACGGCCCGTTCGACGTGACCCTGATGGAAACCGGCGCCTACAACGTCGAATGGCCCCACGTGCACATGCAGCCGGAAGAAACCCTGCAGGCCCACATCGACCTCAAGGGCCGCTGGCTTTTCCCGATCCACAACGGCACATTCGACCTGGCGATGCATGCCTGGTATGAACCGTTTGATCGCATTCTTGCGCTGGCCTGGGAACGCAGCGTGTCGATTACCACGCCGAAAATGGGCGAGGCGTTTAACCTGATGCAACCGCAACGTGGGGACGCGTGGTGGTTGGAAATGGAACAAGAGGTGTCAGAAAAGGGGCGCGTTGCTTGTAGCGGCTACAAGGCTGGGTGAGTTTTCCTACCAGCACTGGTTCTTGTTGCTGACAGCCGTTTCCTTCGGCTTCGGTAGGCTTGGTCGCGAGTGAAATGACTCACTCGTGATTGGCTTAAACAAGGATTAGAAAAATGAAATTCCGCTTTAAACGCAGCATGAATACGCTGGCGCGAACCATCCTGCTTTCGCTGACCAGCAGCGTCGCCCTCGCAGCGCCTTCCAGTGCAGCACTTGAATACGCAAGCGCCAGCGAGCTGAGTGCAATGATGGTCAACAACGAATTGACCTCGGTCGCATTGGTTCAACACCTCATCACACGCATTGCGGATATGGACAAGCAAGGCCCGTCCCTCAATGCCATTATCGAAATGAATTCCCAGGCTCTCGACATCGCAGCCGCGATGGACGATGAGCGTGCGCAAGGCAAGAGTCGTGGCCCGTTGCACGGTATCCCGGTGCTGTTGAAGGACAACTTCGATACCGCTGACGGCATGCAAACCAGTGCCGGCTCGTTGGCCATGGTCGGACAACCGGCGGCTCAAGATGCTTTCACGGTTAAACAACTGCGCGATGCCGGCGCCATCCTGCTGGGCAAGGCCAATATGAGCGAGTGGTCGGGCATGCGTGATATGTCTCTGCCCCTGGGGTGGAGCGGGCGTGGCGGTCAGGGGAAAAATCCTCATGTGCTGAGTGAAAGCACCTGTGGTTCCAGTTCCGGACCGGCGGCTGCGGTAGCCGCCGGTTTCACCCCACTGGCGTTGGGGACTGAAACCAATGGTTCGATCAGTTGCCCGGCGTCGGCCAACGGTGTGGTTGGCGTCAAACCGACGCTGGGTTTGTTCAGTCGCTCCGGCATCGTGCCGATCACCCGCCTGCAGGACACGCCGGGCACGCTGACCCGTACCGTGCGCGATGCCGCGCTGCTGTTCAACGTCATGCAAGGCATTGACGTTTCGGACAGCGCCACTGCCGACGCGCCCACTGGCGTCGACTACACCGCACTGCTTTCCAGGAACGCCTTGCGAGGTAAACGGATCGGTTATCCGATCGCGTACACAGGGTCCCACGATACGAAGCTGAGCCCGAGTCTGGAGATGCTGGTGGCTATGGCAACTCTGGAGGAGCAGGGCGCCACGCTGGTCCCGCTGACTGTGCGTCTTCCGGATATCGATGACTACATCGATGGCCTGATGGGCGGGATGAAGCATGAACTGCCCGAATATCTCGCCAGCCGCCAGGGGATGCCGATCAATTCATTGCAGGCATTGATCGATTTCAACCAGGCCATCCCCGGTGAGGAGCAACACGGCCAGCAGATGCTGGAGGCCATCAACGCGTCGGCGCTTTCCCACCAGGAGGCGAGCGTACTGATTACCACCATCAGCCAGAACTTCAAAGACGCTATCGATGAGCAGGTGCGTGAGCACAAACTGGATGCCCTGTTCGCCGAATCGGACGGCTTTTCCCAGTTCTCCGCTGCGACCGCAGGCTACCCGGCAATCACCTTGCCCTCGGGCATGAGCGATGACGACACGCCGACCTCCGTGTTCTTTTACGGCCAGCCGTGGAGCGAGCCACAGTTGTTTGCCATGGCATACAGCTACGAACAGGCTTCGATGGAACTGCGGTATCCGCGGTTCAAGGAGTAAACACCTTGTTGGCAGTGCGTTGTCTTCGACTATTTGGAGCACTGCCGTATCAAGCGAACACCACCTCAATTCGGCCCTCTTTGCGAGAGCGGGGGGCCGGTTTGACCACAATCTGCACATCTCGGCCGAGGTGGGAAAGGCATTCCATCATCTTGGCCTCACTGATGCCGCGGAATTTTCCTCTCAGCATTTCGGATAGCTTGGGTTGTGATAACCCCAAGATTTCAGAAGCTTGAGATTGAGTGAGATGACGCGCTTTGATGATTTCACCGATCTTTGCGGCGAGTTGAGACTTGACCTGCATTTCACTGGCGTCGGGCAAGCCGAGGTCTTGATAGACGTTGCCGCTGCCTTCTTCGATTTCAATCATTTCTAAGTTCCTTTCGCGTGGTCCTGAGCGGCTTGAAGTCTCTTTCGGATCAGATCGACATCGCACTGCGCGGTTTTTGTACCGGTGGTCGACTTTTTCTGAAAACAATGCAGGACGTAAATTGCATTGCCAAAACGGACCGTGTAAACGGCGCGGTAGGTATTCGTATCAAAGTCCTCAATCAACTCGAGGACACCCGCGCCTCCAAACCCCTTCAGAGGTTTTGCATCTGGATGTCTGAGACCGCTTTGGGCCAAATCCAGTGCGTAACCAAAAACATCCTGTACATCAGTGGGCATCTGCTTGAGATCTTTCTTGCTACTGCTAACCCACAGGAGTGGCTTCCTTGTACTCATGCGAAAAATATACCTATATTGGGATAATCTCAATCAATTGGTTCAGTCAGCCATCGCATAATCTCCATGACTCGCTGATTCCGGCATCGCACTTCTGACATTTCCCCCACGCCCCGGCGCAAACCCCGGAAAGAACACCAACCCCTGCGCCTCGAACCGATAGGTCAACGCCAGCCGCACCGCATCCGCCACGTCCTGCTGCGCTTCGAATCGCTGTATGTCGTCTACTGAAACCTTGGCCTCTCGCGACAACTGTTCAACGCTCCAGCCCAACATCCCTCGGGCCTGGGCGCAATGGGTGGGGGTGAACTGGAAAAGGGCGATACGTTCGAGGATGAGGTTCATCGCTGAAGAGGCCATGGTGTGCTCCGGGCTCGAGAGTGCTGATGGAAAATGTACTGTGTTTTTGTACAGTTGTTTTCGGCCGGGATCAAATGCATTTTTTGATTTGCCCTAGTTCGCCGTCTCCAACCAGACGGACGGTGCCTGACCGAGGATCCGGCGGAACATCGTCGAGAACGCCGCCGGGCTGTCATAGCCGAAATCCAGGGCAATCCGCGTCACTGCTTCACCCGCCGCCAGCCGTGCCAGTGCCAATACCACGCAGGCGCGCTGGCGCCATTGACTGAAACTCAGGCCGGTCTGCTGACGAAACAGTCTGTTGAAGGTGCGTAAGCTTACGTGCAGCTGATCGGCCCAATGCTGGGGTGATTGGTGAGCATTCGGCTGATGCAGAAAGGTCTGACACAATTCGAGCAGTCTTCCGTCAGACGGCAGCGGGATATGCAACGGTAACGGTGCACTGCGCACCAATTCATGCAGCAACAGATCGATCAGCACTCCGTCGCGCCCGGTCAGGTCATAGGCCAGCGGCAGCTCCACTGCTTCCATCAGCAAGTGCCGCATCAACGGCGACACACTGATCACCTGACAACGCTCGCCCAGATCCACCGCCCCCGGCTCGATATACAAACTGCGCGTGCTGACCCCCAGCATCAACACCTCATGCGCCACACCCGGCGGAATCCACACCGCTCGCTGCGGCGGCACCACCCAGTTGCCATCATGCGTGCTGACCTGCATCACCCCCGTCGCGCCGTACAACAATTGCGCCCGTCGATGCGTATGACGTGGCAACAGATAGCCGTGGGAATAATCCGTACCGATCGCCACCACCGGGCGTGGCGTGTCATCCAGCAGATTGATCGAAACATTGCGCATCGAGCGGCACCCGGCAGTTGGCGTAAACGCGAACATTATTGGCTGACTTGCTGAAGCAGGCCAAGCACCGACGCTCTATCGTCGACCGCTCCCCAACCACGGACGACGCGCCATGTTCTACCTCTTGCTGACACTTTTCGGCTGCCTGACCGGCATCACCGCCGTGCTCTTCGGCTTCGGCGGCGGCTTCGTCGTCGTGCCGCTGCTGTACCGCATGCTCACCGCGAGCCACGGCGCCGACGACCCGATCAACCAATCCGCCATGCACATCGCCGTCGCCACCTCGACCTGCGTGATGATCGTCAACGCCCTGGTCGCCACCGGCAAACATCGCCGTGCCGGCAACCTCATCCGTGATTACCTGTGGCCCTTGGGCGGGTTCATCGGGTTGGGCGCGGTCGTTGGCGCAATCGCAGCGGTGTGGGTCAGCGGCGAAGTCATTCGCTATGCCTTCATCGCTTATCTCGGCGTAACGATTGTCGATTGTCTGCTGCGACGCGGCTTTCTTACGCAATCCGAAGGCGTTATCCCACGGCGACTGGGAACGCTGGAATCGTCCGGCGGCGGTGTAGGCATCGGCGCCATCGCAACCTTTCTCGGTGTAGGAGGAAGCGTCATGACCGTGCCGTTGTTGCGGCGTTGCGGGTTGAGCATGTCGCAGGCGACTTCGATGGCCAATCCATTGAGCGTGCCTGTGGCATTGGCGGGGACGCTGACTTACATGTTGTTGGCGGGGTTCAGCGAGACAGAAATCGGGCCATGGTTTGTCGGGTATGTGGATCTGCTGGCGTTTGCGGTGCTGACGCTCGGATCGTTGCTGGGGATTCGACTGGCCACGCCGTGGATCGGGCGGATACCTGATCGGGTGCATGCTTGGGTTTATATTGGATTGTTGGTTATTGTGATGTTGGGAATGTCGGCGAAGTAGTTCGCAAGTCGACATTCCATCAATCGACCACTTCCAGTATTTATTAGAGATCAAGGATGCTGATCTTCAATTGCACCGAAGCTGCCAGCAAGTTCTTCAGTCGTGTCCACCAGGGCAAAAAGATCACCCCGGTGGATTTCGCCCCGCCGTCATCAACCATCGAAGATGATGAGAGGGACAGTGGTGTCGAACAGTGGCTGGTGCACGTGATCACCGTGCAACGAAAGCATGTACTGTTCGCCATGCATATCAAGACTCGCTATTGCATGGTTTTCGCCGACATGAAAAAGGCGGATCTGGATGCATTTGTGGGGCAATTCGCTGATCGCTGGTTCAACGGTGTAATGCTTCATGCAACCCATCACGGGCTCTCCGAGTGGATTGATATCGAACCGTTGATTGAGCGATTCCAGTGGATGTGTCGACCGCAGCAGTTCTATCGCCGCAGCCATCGCAGCGCACAAAAACACATCGATGAAATTGCCTGGGTCTTCCAGGACAAGGCCGCAGGGGCCGGTTGTTTACCGCCTCATGAAGTCGCAGCCATGGTGTTCGACGCGCAGATGAACGACACCCCGAGAAACAGCAAGGGCGCCAAGGGTTACTACTACCCGGATGAGGAGATGACCGTTCATTGGCTTCGTCGTTATTGCGCTCTGGATGAGGACGAAGTTCAAGCGGCAAAGACGCGCCGCATGCAAGTGTATCGGGAGATAGCAGCAGTCGAGCGCGAAGCCTGGCTGGAAGAGTACAACCGACAAAACTCGATTACTTAAGCCACCCCCGCCATAATCCGCCCCGCATTCACTAGCGCCGGCACTCACGTCCCGGCGCGACCTCCGACTCACTCAGGGATCGATCCATGCTCAAGGGACTGTTGCGCCTGGCGCCATACGCCGCCGTGCTGTTTTCACTGCTTTCCACCGCTCAGGCTGACGACGGCAGACGTGTGTTCACCGGCACGCTGGGCAAGACGCCGATTGTGGTTGAGCTCAATACCCAGCAGCAGGACGAAGTGACCGGCCGTTACTTCTACGAGAAGTACCACCGCGATCTGCCCCTCAGTGGCGCGTTGCAGGACAGCACGCTGACGTTGGTCGAGGGCAACAATCGCTACGGCGATGACAAGCCTTTGCCGACCCTCAAGCTTGAAGAAACCGCCAACGGTTGGCAGGGTGAATGGCAAAGCCCTCAGGGCAAAAAGCTTGCGGTGCAACTCTCCGAGGCGAAACTCGCGGCGCCCACCTCTACCACGTTGCCCTTCATCGCCACGCTGCCCGCCAGTGAACCGTACGAATATCTGCGGCTACAGGGGCTCAAGCTCAAAGCCATGAAAAAAGAAGATTTCATGGGCTACACCCTGCAATGGTGGACGGAGCCTGAGTCGAAGATTGCTTTGTTTACCGTGGAGTCCGGCCTGCCGAAAGATGACCTGCAGCGGGTCAACCAACAGTTGCTCGGGCGCTTGTGGAGCGAGGTCATCAGCTATCACGGCTGCCAGTTGCAGGGCGGAGAAAACGTCGAGTTCATGCAGCAGGCCCAACCGCAACTGATCTCGCCGGCCGTGGTCAGCCTGAATATTTCGACCAGTTATTATTGCGGCGGCGCGCATCCGGACTTCGGCGATTCGCCGCTCAACATCGACGTGAACACCGGCCATCCGTTGTCGCTGGAAGATGTGTTGTGGGTAGGCGAGGGCAAACCTTTGCTGCACGCCGAGCGCGACAGCTTGGGCGATCAGCCGCTGAACGAAAAAGAAAGTGCAGCGCGCTCGACTTACCAGCGCGAAGTGCTGGTGCCGTGGCTGATCAAACAACTCACCGCGCTCTACCCAGATGAAATGAAGAAACCGGCGGAGAGCGATGAAGACAGTTGCGACTACACCGATGAAAGCATCTGGGGTTATCCGTCCTGGCACTTCACCCCGAAAGGCCTGTACCTGGGCGCCTACTTCGCTCGCGTCGCCCGCGCCTGCGATGCGCCGGAGTGGTCGATCCTGCCGTACTCCCTGATCAAACAACACCCCGGCGCCGTCAAACTGCAACTTCCCCAAGGCTAACCATCACGCCAGCCCCGGCGCTTCACGAATGATGAAGTGATCCAGGTTCTCGATATTGGCATTGAAGACCTCGAAAGGCTTTTCGGGGTTCTTCTTGCCCGGCACCTGCTTCAACTCCGGCGTCACACCATAGAAGAAGCAGAACAACTCCTTGTCACTGTCGATCGCGTGCTTGATCTCTTCGAGAAACGCCTTGCGCTTGCGGTAGTTGTCGATCAGCTTCTTGTTGAGATAGACACTGACCGGATAAGGCTTCTTCTTGCTGTCATCCGGCTTCTTGAACCAGACCTTGTCCTCGAAATCGATCCGGAAACTGGCGCTGTGAAAGTCCTCGATCTTCTTGATCCGGCCCCAGTAAATCAGCCCCTTGTTGTCCATCAAGTACTCGATCTTCTTGAAGAACGAACTGTACGGCGCCGTATGCTCGCCAATCTTCAACGGCATGCGCTTGAGCAAATCCTTGTCCGCGAAGTTCGACACAAAACACTCCACGGGGTGAGCGAAAACACTGGTCTTGTCCGGCGCCGTCTCCCGACTCGGCGCTTCTTTTGAGGGGGAGGTCGCCACCCGCACCGGATCATCCCGCAACACATCCGCCGTCCCCGCTGGCGCAGCAGGCTTGCGCACATACTCACGGCGCGTCAGCAACAACTCCGACGGGAAATGCTCCTCCCGCCCGTCATCCGTTTCCCCATCCGCCGCCTCAACCCCAGACGCCGACGTCTTCAAACTCACATACGGACAACCCGCCACATGCTGCGTACCGGGCAGATTCTTGAAGTGCGGCGTGCGCACGTAATTCACATTCTTGGCGTTGAACGTACCCAACTCGTTGGACGCATCGAACGCCGCACGACAGGCGTCGTTGGGGCACTGGAAATGTTCCTTCGCAGAATCGAACGCCACCGTCTCATCGAAATTGAGATCGCGAACGTCATAGATCGACAGTTTGTCGTCGAGGCTGAGGCAGTAGGCGAGGTCGAATTTCATGGTGGGGCTCGGGTCCTTGAGTGGGGGAGGGGTATTAATAGCGGGTGGTGGGGTGGGTTGCACTGATTGTTTTCAGAATGATGCGGAATCAGTCTGCTGACGATTGTCTTCTCAGGAACTACGGGCCATAAAAAACCGCTGCTTGAAAACTCAAGCAGCGGTTTTTTGATGTCAGCTACGCACCATTCGTGAAGCTTTACGCCACCAGGATTCCTGACGATTAAACGGATCCTCCGCCAGCAAACATGGCATATCCCTTAGCCGAATCCACGGTTCATCCTGCCAGTGCAGTGTGCTCAACGACATCTTGGGCCAGCTCAAAACACTCAGTATCGGACGCTCAACCGAGCGCATCGGACGGGCATCTCGCAGCGCAGGAACAACCTGATGTGTCACCCACTCCCGAAGCTGCCGATATTCGGGACAGTAGTGATAGATCAGCAGCGCATACACACCTGACTCGCTCACCATCAGATGTTCTCCGGGCTCGCCGTAGATCTCCACGCACATCATCTGCCGCTGATCGGCGTCGAGTTTGCGCAGCTGTCGCTCATCCAGATATTTGCCCATCAGTCGCCCCAATTCATGGACGCAGAACCAGGCTTGGTTCTCCACCAGAAGGGCATGCAGGTGGGTTTTGTTACGGACAAATCGAGTTGGAATAAGTGGTTCAGACATGGCGTGCCTCCCGAGTCGGGAGCACGGGAATCGAACGGCGGGTACAGCGATTCGCCTTCATCGTGAAGGCTGAGTAGTCAGGCATTTCCATTTACCTCTGGCTGCTTTCTTAGGGCATTCGTTAAGGGTGTCGGGAGCTAAGAAACCCACCAGAGACGGGCCGGACATATTCCCCTTTCGGGTCTTGTATTCGCCCACTCCCGACATAACGGGACTTTTCGCAGGCGTAGAGAAACCGCAGACGAAAAAAAGCCGCATGACTGTCGGGTGCGGAGGACCGCTCTGGTTTGTAGAGTTTCTTAGGCTCGTCTGAAGGGTAGAATTAACCAGAGAACGCGTCAAGCTGAGCTTTTTTGGTGGGTCGCTGGACGTTTTTTTTGATAGCCTCGAGCTCATTCGAGAGGTTTAGCAAAGCAGATCCGGCACCTTTTAGCTCGCACTCCCACACGATTAATACGATCCAACCCATAGCTTCAAGGGACGCCCGATGCCTTGCATCCCGATCAACATTTTTCTTGAATTTCTCATTCCAAAATTCAGAACGAGTTGAAGGATATGTTGAATATCGGCAACCAGGATGTCGGTGCCAGAAGCAACCATGTACAAATATACAGGTCATCAATTTGGGCAGTACAATATCTGGCTTTCCAGGGAGGTCTTTTCTATGAAGGCGGAACCGATAGCCAAGAGCGTGCAAAAAACGTCGAACTTTGAGTTCAGGCTGCGTGTTTTTTCCATGAATACCAGACATCATTCTCGAACGTGTCACTTGATCCACGACATCCATCTTGATTACTCCTTTGCAGAATCATCATATGAATACTAAACAACCTTTGCAGGTCGTCGACCTTTTTGCTGGGCCGGGCGGATTAGGCGAGGGTTTTTCTTCCCTCAACGAAGGGCGTAGCTTTCAAGTAATAGTGTCCGCAGAAATGGATTCTAATGCTAGGTCGACATTACGACTTAGGGCTTTCTACAGGGCTTTGAGAGAGAGAAACCCCGAGGCTTTAAGCGACTACTATAATTACTGTGAATCTTCTGAGGTTAGCCAGCCTTGGTCGGAAAGAAGCCGAGCTCAATGGATTGAGGCCGATAATGAAGCTCGACAAATTCGTCTAGGGAGTCCGGAAGGTAATGCAGAGCTGGACTACATTCTTGAAAAAAAGCTAGATACTAGTCGCCCTTGGGTTCTGATCGGTGGGCCTCCTTGCCAAGCCTATTCAATAGTAGGTCGTGCTCGGAACAAGGGTAATTCCGAATATAAAGCAGAGGATGACCAACGGCATTTTTTATATCGTGAATACTTGAGGATAATCCAGAGTAAGCGTCCTGCAATATTTGTGATGGAAAACGTAAAGGGGATTTTGTCATCCCAAGTCGGTGGTAAAAAAATATTTCCCCAAATTCTCAGAGATTTGGCTGATCCTGATTTGGCACTGGGAATTGTAGGTTCTAATAAACCAAAGTACAAAATTTGCTCGTTGGTCAGTGAAGATGTCTACGAAAGTGGCACTGATCCGCTTTCGCTAAATTTAAACAACTTTGTTATTAAGTCAGAGGATTATGGTATTCCTCAAAATAGGCATCGGGTGATACTTGTCGGTGTTTCTGAGGAGTTTTCAGGGCAGCTAAATGGGTTCAAGCTTAAAGCTAAGAGCAGTCCTTCGGTAAGTCAGATGATTAAAGGACTGCCAAAGTTAAGGAGCACTCTGTCTAGAGGAGGGGATACAGCTGATTTATGGTGCGGCGAGGTGATATCTCATCTAGATGATCTCTATCGCACACTTGTAATGAAAGGGGTTGATCCTCTACTAGAGAAAAAAATTAAAATAGTAAGAAATTCATTTGCTGGCGCCAGATATACTAATGGTGCATTGCGATTAAGCAAGGGGATAGAGAGTGGCCAAGAGTTTGAAGATCCATCGCTTGAGAAGTGGTTCAATGATAAAAAACTAAATGTTTGGCTGAATCATGAAGCCCGCGGTCACATGACTTCTGATCTTAAACGATACTTATACGCGTCTATTTTTGCAGATGCACACAAGGCTTCTCCGAAGGGGCATAAAGAGTTCAATCTGCCTGGTCTCGCTCCAGACCATAAAAATTGGGAAACGGGAAAATTTAGTGATCGCTTTAGAGTGCAGGTGAGAGATAAAACTTCGTCGACCATAACTAGCCATATTTCTAAGGATGGGCACTATTTTATTCATTATGATCCCCATCAATGTAGAAGCTTGACTGTGCGTGAAGCTGCTCGACTTCAAACTTTTCCAGATAATTATTTTTTTCTAGGAAATAGGACTCAGCAATTTCACCAAGTTGGGAATGCTGTTCCACCCCTTCTTGCCCAACAAATAGCTGAGGTGGTGGAACGAATGGTCAACGGAAGCCCCGAGCAGGAGTCAAAGCGAGTCCAAGATAATTTTTCTTAAAAAATAAGAACTTGTCGCATAATCGATAAATAGATCTTGGAGTGATGACTCTGCAATGAGGGAGCCATGTTCAATTGACTACTTGATCTTTTTTTTTGGTTATGCACAAATGATGGCTTAATCATGGCGCGTAATCATGGCGCCATTAGATTTGCAAATGAAACAAGGAGTGTTGATGCGTTTTTTTTATTTGGAACTGCGCTTTCTTAGAGATGTAAGGAAATGAGGGAGATTGAGCACCCCCCTCACGCCGCGTCATTGCTAGAGTCAATGAGGTCTATAGGGTATACATTAGAGTCTGCATTGGCGGACATTTTGGACAATAGTCTATCCGCGAATGCCAAGAATATAGATATCCAATTCCGACCACATGATGATCCGTATCTAGCAATTATTGATGACGGGGACGGTATGTCGCCTTCCGTTCTTCAGCAAGCTATGCGTCACGGCAGTACCAATCCGTTGGATAAACGTGCCGCCGATGACATGGGCCGTTATGGCCTAGGGTTAAAAACCTCTTCTCTATCACAGTGCAGAAAAATGACGGTTATTTCCAAGCAGGATTCTACCGTAACTGGTTTGTGTTGGGATTTAGACGTTGTAATAGATCGTCAGTCGTGGGTGATTTTGGAACTAGAGGATGAAGATCTTTCGAGTGTTCCGCATATGGAAATGTTGATTAAAAGAAAGAGCGGTACTTTAGTTTTATGGCAAAAGTTAGATAAGTTAATTGCCGGAGAAGTTTCTGCTGAAGCCGCTTTGGTAGGGAAGATGAGTCATGTGTACGACCATTTATCTTTGGTTTTTCATAGATTTCTATCGAAAGAAGATAAAAAAGCGCGGGTTAATATTTCTATAAATGGAAGGGATCTTCCGCCCGTCGATCCGTTCTTAGTAAATCATCAGGCAACTCAGCAATTGGAACAAGAGTCTTTTGCCATAGAGGGCGAAAAGGTTATTGTAAAGCCATTCATTATTCCTCACTACAGCAAGCTATCTGTAAAGGAAATTGAACAAGCGGGAGGGACGGATGGTATTCGCAATCACCAAGGCTTTTACATTTATAGGAATAGGCGTTTAATCATATGGGGTACTTGGTTTCGGCTTGCAGGTAAGGATGAGTTGAGTAAGCTGGCTCGCGTTAGAGTTGATATACCAAATGCGTTAGATCATTTGTGGACTCTTGATATTAAGAAGTCTGCGGCTCATCCGCCAGAGGCAGTCCGTAGAAATCTAAAAAGAACTATAGATAGAATCAGGGCTGTAAGTGGTCGAACAATAACATTTCGAGGTCGGATTTCGGAAAAGTCCGAATTTACCTCGACCTGGAACGAGGTGGTAGATAGGAGTGGTGTTCGATTTGACATAAATCGAGAACATCCTCTTATAAAAGAGTTTCAAACTGTGCTGCCGGGAAAGTATGCAGAACAATTGTTTGAGATGATTCTAAAAGTTATTGAAGGATCTTTTCCTGCGGACGCGCTGTATTCTCGGATGGCTTCTGATATGAAACCCGGGTTTAATGGCGAATATTTAGAAAGTCAGCTTAGAGAAATGGCTACAACGCTATTTGAAGGAATGGCTCTTGAATCTCCTGTTCGAGCCCATTTGCTAAGTACATTACATGTAATAGAACCCTTCAATCTTTACCCCGCGCTTACAAAAAAAATTGTAGAGGAGCTGAAAAATCTTGAACAGTAAACCCGAAGATTTCCTTTCTGTTAATGCGCAACGGCTTGAAGTGGCAGTATCTACATCTCTCACCGTGGATCGTGTACCCACAGAAAGCGAGATATTAGACTTGGCAAGCGCATTGCGAAAAATGGAAATTTATAGTGTTTCGGATCAAGAGTTTGAAATAGTAATTAAAAAGCTTCACGTGGCCTTAGCATTGGATATGGGGCTAGGTAGTTACGTAGTAAATGAGCACGACCCATGGCTACAAGCAAGGAAAGCACAGATAAACCCGTTCTATTGGAGTCGATATAGGACGGATCTAATTAAACAGGGGTGGGGGGCAAAGGTAGTTACATCACTTGATAAAGTAACTGATGAGATATTAGATTTGATGGGGAATCCGGCAGGGAAGACTGGCTGGCCTCGTCGCGGGCTTGTGATGGGAGATGTGCAATCAGGTAAGACTTCAAATTATACCGGTTTGATATGTAAAGCAGCAGATGCGGGATATAAGCTAGTAATTCTCCTGACAGGAACTTTGGAAAGTCTACGTAGACAGACACAGGAGCGGTTAGATTCAGGTTTTGTAGGGTTGGACAGCTCGGGTGTTGTGAATAGTGACAGCCGAAGTCGTAGGCGAAAAGAAATAGGCGTAGGCTTAATAAATGCTACGAGGAGTGCGGGCGTTTTTACCTCCACGGTAGGTGATTTTAAGGCAATTACTGTAAACCAACTTGGATTCAAGTTGCGAGACTATAATGAGCCCGTGTTGCTGGTGGTTAAGAAAAATAAAAGAATTATAGAAAATTTAACGGAGTGGTTGATAAATTTTAACGCAGAGGCTTCGGGAAAAATCGATCTGCCATTGCTTCTCGTTGATGATGAGGCAGATAACGCGTCAATCAATACCAGTCCAAAAAAAGCAACCGCCATCAATAGCGGAATTCGTACTCTTCTGAATATTTTTCCAAAGTCAAGTTACGTTGGGTTTACCGCTACGCCATTTGCGAACGTGTTTATTAATCCTGAAACTACTAATGAAATGGAGGGGGATGATCTCTTTCCGCGTGATTTTATTTATGCCCTGGACGCTCCTACTAACTATTTAGGTGCGTCGGCCATTTTTGGGGATGATCCACGGATTGATTGTCTCGAAGAAGTCTCTGATGCGGAGGGTTCATTTCCAAAAGGTCAGAAGTCAGATGGTTTCATCGATGAAGTTCCAGATTCACTTATGGAAGCTGTTAAATGCTTCTTAGTTGTCAATGCAATAATGGATCTTCGATCGGGAATGCCCAAGCATAGATCGATGTTAATCAATGTAAGTCATTTCACTCTCATACAAGATCAAGTAAAAGATATTGTCGACTTTGCTATTAGGGGAATGCAGGAAGATATTAGGAGCTATTCGTCGCTAAGAGTAGAAGAAGCCGTAAAAAATAAAACAATTGGTGAGTTGCGTGCTGTCTATGAGAAGTATTATGGTGATAGTGGTTGTACTTGGGAGCAGGTTCAGCGCGAGCTAGTTACTTCGGTGTTGCCAATTGAAGTCAGATCTGTAAACCAAAAGAGTGGCGGCGCTAGTTTGAATTATGCGCTATACAAAGAGAATGGTCTCAGAGTTATCGCTGTAGGGGGAAATAGTCTCGCCAGGGGGCTCACGCTAGAGGGGCTTTGTGTAAGCTATTTTTATAGATCGACACAGATGTACGATGCTCTGCTGCAAATGGGGCGTTGGTTTGGATATAGAACCGGCTACGAGGATTTGATGAAAATCTGGATGCCACGAGAAACAATTAACTGGTATTCATTGATTTCCGAGGCTACCGACGAATTGAGAGGCGAAGTTCGCCGCATGCAGCTTTCTCGTCTGAAGCCAATAGATTTTGGGCTGCGAGTACGTTCTCATCCAGAATCACTGATAATCACTGCCAGAAATAAAATGCGTGATTCCGAACAGATTGTTCACACGCTTTCTATCAGCAAGGAAAGTCTCGAGTCTGCACGGTTACTCAGCGATGCTAACGCTATATCTTCTAACCATAAGGCTGCGCAAGCACTAGTTAAAAAAGTTCTATCTTCTAATTTTAAAGTGGATCAAGCGCATAATTTTCCTGTTTGGGTTGGTGTGGATAAGAGTGTTGTTGTTGATTTCTTGAACAGCTTTATAAGCCATCCACTTAATCTAAGACTTCAATCTAAAGATCTCGCGGATTTCATAGAAAAAACTGATGATCCTAGACTGGAGAATTGGTACGTCGCTATCCCGAAAGGTAGCGTGAGTGCCTACGAGATAGTTCCGGGGCTTTTGGCATCTCGCAGAAGTCGAAAAATTGAAGTTGATCTAGAAAAGCAGTCGCTATTAGTCAATGAAAAGAAAATGAGGGTTGGATCTGCTGCGGACGAAAAAATTGGTCTGACGGTAGAGGAAATTAAAGAAGCTGAACGAATTTTTCGAACGATTCCTGATAATGCAGATAAGAAAAACGTGCCGGGTAAGGCTTATAACGAAGTTAGAAGAAACCCTTTGCTGCTTGTTCATTTGGTGAGTCCAGAATTTGGCGACCAAAAACACGTGCCCTTACTAGCAGACGGTTCGTTGGTAGCTATCGGTTTGAGTTTTCCCGAACTTGCTGTAGGTAGCCAAAAAATGACCTACCAGATTAATATGGTTGAGTTGAGGACGCTTCTTACAAAAGAGGTGGAAAGCTTCGAAGGTGATGAAGGTGAAGATGAAAATGTCGACGAATAAGTGTTTGTCAATATGGCAATCTTTAAAGCCAGAACCCCCACAATCTATATTTAAGCGATTCGATGCCACACACCCTTTGGATTTTTACTTGGGTTTAGATGGCGAAGGGCGACATCTATTGTTATTCGTTTGTTCGGAAGAACCTCCTCACCTGATGGATATGAGGACAATCACATTAAAGAAAAGTCTTCGAGATGACGGTAGATGGGCTTTGCTATGGATTCTAGAGGATTTTGTGCTTCTAGAAATGTTTTCTTTACTTAGTGAGGATTTGATTGAGCATTCCAGAAATATTGACGGAAGAATTAGTCCTTTGAACTTTGTGCTTCGGCGGCTAAGTAGTTGGCGCAGTTTACTAGATCGCGCCTCTGATAATATTTTGTCTATGACTAGTATTAGGGGGTTGTGTGGCGAGTTAGTTTTTTTGGATCAGCTCATTGACCAGCTTGGAGGCAATCAAGCAGTCATGTCATGGGTCGGCCCCTTTGGGGCCGATCAAGATTTTCAATTTGGTAGTGCTGGGTGGGAAGTAAAAACAATAAGGCCTGATGCTGAAAGGTTAATGATTTCCTCAGAGCGACAGTTGGATAGTGCCGATAAAAACATACAACTAATGGTCGTTGAGATTGCTGACGTTAGCAGTAGCTCGGATGGTATGTTTACTTTGAATATTCAAGTTTCAAAATTGCGAAAAAAATTATCAAGTTGTTATGAGGCTTTGCTCGAATTTGATAATAGGTTATTAATTGCTGGGTATGTAGCTAGAGAAGAGTATGGAAGTGTTTTTTTCAAGATCCGCGGCTTGGCTAGTTTTACTATAGCTGAAGGCTTTCCTCATGTTAGCAGAGAAATGGTACCTGCCGGGGTTGTGAATATCTGCTACGAAATTGAACTGAAAGAATTAGAAAGTTTTTTGATAGAACGAGTCGCTTATTAATCGGAGGTGTGTCGTGACGCTGCAAGAGTTTCATCGGGAGTTTCTTGAGTCCGTCCGATCTCGCGCAGAGTCTGCTCGAGATTTTCTGAGCGCTAGTTTTATTGATGAATGTGGCTATAGACTGACTGAATCAGAGCAGTTTTCTAGTTTTGAAAGTTGCAGATTTGAAGGGGTGAGTAATAAGAAAAAGCTGCGCGTTGATGGCTATTATTTGGATGACGCAGATAATTCGGTATCATTGTTGATTGGGAGCTTTTCAAATGAGGATGAAATTTTAACGTTTAATACCGATGAGGTAAAAAAAGCATTTCTTACGGTTAAGAACTATGTTCAAGAATCTCTAGATGGTTTTGTTACTGACGGTGCGTTTGACGAAAGTCAACCAGGATACGGCTTGGCATGCGATTTGATGGACTGGCAATCTAAAATCACAAAGTTTAGATTTTATTATGTATCCGATGGGCAGTTGAAGTCGCGTTTGAAAGATTGGCCAGAGGATACTATAAGTGGCATCCCTACGGAATTTCACATCTGGGATGTTGCGAGGTTTCACGTTGCTTATGTTTCTGCCACAGGTCGAGATGAGCTTGTGGTGAGTTTTGAGGGCTCCGGACAGAGTGGGTTGAGCTGTCTTGCTGCAGCCGAATCTGATGGTGATTATAAAGCTTATCTCTGCATGATTAGCGGTGATATGTTGGCGGATATCTACGAGGATTATGGTAGCCGGTTATTAGAAGGGAACGTTCGTACATTTTTAAGTGCAAAAGGTAAAGTTAACTCAAAAATTCAGCATACCATCAAGACTCAGCCAGAAATGTTTTTTGCATTCAATAATGGTATTGCTGCTACCGCAGAGAACGTAGTTTTGAAAGCGGAGAGTGGTGGTACTAAAATAATTAGTGCAACAAACTTACAAATAGTAAATGGTGGGCAGACTACTGCATCGCTTGCTTTGGCTAAGCGAGGTAGTTCAGGAAAGAAAGATGGCGTAGATTTGTCTAGAGTCATGGTCCAAATGAAACTGTCTGTGTTGCCTCCAGAAAAGGCTGGGGAATTAACTCCTGAAATAGCTCGCTATGCCAACAGCCAAAATAAGGTCAGCGATGCGGACTTTTTTTCTAACCACCCTTATCATGTAAGGCTGGAGGAGTTTTCTCGACGAATTTTTGCACCCTCCACTGGTGGCGCGCAGCATGGTACTCACTGGTTCTATGAGAGAGCTCGTGGTCAATATTTAAATGAGCAAGCTAAACTGGCCGGCGCAGATAAATCGAAATTCATCTTACAAAATCCACGTAAACAGTTATTTTCTAAAACGGATGTAGCGAAGCTAGAGAATACTTGGCGGGAGCTGCCTCATAAAGTCAGTATGGGAGCTCAGAAAAATTTTATGGTTTTTGCAGACGTCATTGCTAAAGCATGGATGTCTGATGGGAAAGCGTTTAATGAAGATTATTATAAAAATATAGTGGCATTGGCAATTATTTTTAAACAAACTGAGAGTCTTGTGTCTCAGCAAGAATGGTATCAAGGCGGCTATCGAGCAAATATCGTAACGTACTCACTGGCTAAACTTCATAATATGGTTGCTGAACAAGCCTTGGGTAAACAGCTGAATCTTCGCAGTACGTGGGATAAGCAATCCGTAGTTGGGCCGTTGTTGCAGCAGATCGAACAAATTGCTAAAAGAGTGTTTGATGTTCTCACTGATCCCGATCGACCTAAAGAGAACGTAACTGAATGGGCAAAAATGCAGGCTTGTTGGGAACAAGTGAAAGATTTGTCGATTGATTTTGTTCCGGGGTTTGTTGATTCTCTACAAGATTTGCGGAATAGTGCTGAGGAAGCTATTACTTCCAAAGAGTTGCAAAAGACAGACAATGGAATTGCGATTCAAATTTCCGTGATTGAAACACCTTCTTATGAATGGTCTCGAATGCTCACGTGGGGCCTAAGAGGGGCAAGGCTCACTCCAAAGCAAGAATCCCTCCTGAAAGTTGCTATACAAATCCCTAATAAACTACCTACGGAAAAACAATGCATTGAGATCTGGAGGATTAGAGCCTCACTTATCGATCAGGGATATATTTCTTTGTGAGGGTACAAGGTGGTTAGCGATTAAGTTTAAGTTGTCTTGATTTTTCATTTGGTTCATGTTTGGTTTTTTGCACTTTTCAGTGTTAAGTTCAGAGGTGCAAAAAAAAGCCCCGAATTATTCGGGGCTTTTTTGGTGATATCCTTTTGTCGGCTTAAGTATTAGCAGATATCAATCCCAGCTCAACGCCCCACCAGTCTGATACTCAATAACTCTCGTCTCAAAGAAATTCTTCTCTTTCTTCAAGTCCATAATCTCGCTCATCCAAGGGAACGGGTTAGTCGTCCCTGGGTACTCTTCCTTCAAACCGATCTGCGACAGACGACGGTTAGCGATGAACTTCAGATAGTCCTCCATCATCGCAGCATTCATACCCAACACACCGCGAGGCATGGTGTCGCGGGCGTATTCGATTTCCAGTTGAGTGCCCTGCAGGATCATCTGCGAAGCTTCTTCCTTCATTTCGGCGTCCCACAGGTGTGGGTTTTCGATTTTGATCTGGTTGATCACGTCGATGCCGAAGTTCAGGTGCATGGATTCGTCGCGCAGGATGTACTGGAACTGCTCGGCGACGCCGGTCATTTTGTTGCGGCGGCCCATGGAGAGGATCTGGGTGAAGCCGCAGTAGAAGAAGATGCCTTCCAGAACGCAGTAGTAGGCGATCAGGTTGCGCAGCAACTCTTTGTCGGTTTCGACGGTGCCGGTGTTGAATTCCGGGTCGGAGATGGCGCGGGTGTATTTCAGGCCCCAGGCGGCTTTTTTCGCGACCGACGGGATCTCGTGGTACATGTTGAAGATCTCGCCTTCATCCATGCCCAGCGATTCGATGCAGTACTGGTAGGCGTGGGTGTGGATCGCCTCTTCGAAGGCCTGGCGCAGGATGTACTGGCGGCATTCCGGGTTGGTGATCAGGCGGTACACGGCCAGGGCCAGGTTGTTGGCCACCAGGGAGTCGGCGGTGGAGAAGAAGCCGAGGTTGCGCATCACGATGCGGCGCTCGTCGTCGGTCAGGCCTTCCGGGTTTTTCCAGAGGGCGATGTCGGCGGTCATGTTGACTTCTTGCGGCATCCAGTGGTTTGCGCAACCGTCCAGGTATTTCTGCCAGGCCCAGTCGTACTTGAATGGCACGAGCTGGTTGAGGTCGGCGCGGCAGTTGATCATGCGCTTTTCGTCAACGGCGACACGGGCGGCGGAGCCTTCGAGTTCGGCGAGGCCTTCGGCGACGTCGAGGGAATCCAGTGCAGCCTTGGCGCGGGCCACGGCGGCCGAGTCTTCGGCGGTCACGGCGCGGGCTTCGAGGGCGGCGGCACCGCCGGCGGTGTCGAGGCGGTCCATGTTGGCTTCGCTAGCGTGGCCGGCATTGGCGCCTTTCACTGCTGCTACTTCACTGTCTTCTTTGTCGAATTCGTCCCAGCTCAGCATGACGTGTCGTCTCCTGCGTGAGGGCCTGTGCCCGTGTGAAAACTGATTGGTTGGTTTTTCACACGGCCGTACAGGCCGCGTTGGATGTCGTTTTTTGCAGCGGTGCTACGCAGGCAATAAACAGAAAATTTTTACGGGTTTCCGAGAGCCTCTGACGGGCGCAGGTCAGCGTTGTCGCTGCTGCGGGGCTTCAGAATGGCTTTGATCCCTGTAAGGGAATATTGCTGACCCGATTAGGGCGGCATTATAGGGAAAAAAACACGGGCGTGGGGGAGGGCGAAACAGCGCAGGGCGGTCGAGCGCGCGGGTGATTTCGATCGGAGCGAGGGTTTACAGGGCTTTCGCCGGGATTGGCCCCGGAGAATTTTTTTTCATTAATTTTTTGGCGTGTGATTGATTGCTCAAAAAACGAGCAAAAAAACGCGTTTTTCACTATATCTTGTGTTTTGCAACCCTTTTGCGCCGCTTCAAACACAACTGAGCCCGACCGAAGCCGGGCTGGAATCGACCCTCGATGTTGCGCTGAGTGATCCGATTCGGTGCAGTCTCAACGCATCAATTGGTGCAGCCGTTGCCCATGATGCTGTAACGCAGAATGTGACGCTGACCCTTGGAGTCGTCGTATTCCATTTTCGCCGGAACAACTTCGCAGACATTCGGAACTTCGCTCATGGAAACAACTTTGGCGATGTCCAGGTGAGTGGAGTAAGTGTATTCCTCGATAGCCGGTTGTTGCTGGGCGACATCAGTCGGAACCTCGTCTGCCATGGCGGTTGCGCACAGACTGCTGAGGGCCAGAACCAATAAAGCTTTCATTTGAAATTTACCTTCTTGAGGTCGAGTGGGGTCACGCAACCTTTGTGGGGTTGCGTGTGGAACTTCATCGTTTTGCTTTGTTACTTCAGAACTGGATTAACGGCCTTCGTGGGGGCTGTAACCTTGTTAATCGCTTTGCCTTGTCGGCGAGGTGAATTTTAGGGAGGCGGGGCAGGGGTAAACAGACCCGGTTTTGATAAACACCTTTGGCAGATTTGGTAACAATCCTTGGATGCGGTGTTACCGGCGCTGCGGCTTTCCCGGGAAACCGGGTCGTCCGAATCGCTGGCAGGCCAGCTCCCACAAGGGTTGCGGGGTTTGCTTCAGGGGTGTCTGTGGCATTTCTGGATGTTTTGTAGGGGCTTGTTACTACCATCGTCGAATGGTTCTATACGGGCGCCCCGGCTACAACAGGGTCATACAAAAACAACTATTACACCGAGGTAGGAAAGATGAGTGCGGCTTCCCTGTATCCCGTTCGTCCCGAGGTTCTGGCCAATACGCTGACCGACGAGGCGACCTACAAAGCCATGTACCAACAGTCGGTCGTCAACCCTGACGGCTTCTGGCGTGAACAAGCCAAGCGCCTCGACTGGATCAAGCCTTTCACCACGGTGAAACAGACTTCGTTCGACGATCACCATGTCGACATCAAGTGGTTTGCCGACGGCACCCTGAACGTTTCCTACAACTGCCTCGACCGTCATCTGGCCGAGCGCGGCGATCAGGTCGCCATCATCTGGGAAGGCGACGATCCTTCCGAAAGCCGCAACATCACCTATCGCGAACTGCACGAACAAGTGTGCAAACTCGCCAACGCCCTGCGTGGCCAGGACGTGCACCGCGGCGACGTGGTGACCATTTATATGCCGATGATCCCCGAAGCCGTGGTCGCCATGCTGGCCTGCACCCGGATCGGCGCGATTCACTCGGTGGTGTTCGGCGGTTTCTCGCCGGAAGCCCTGGCCGGTCGCATCATCGACTGCCGCTCGAAAGTGGTGATCACCGCTGACGAAGGCATCCGTGCCGGCAAGAAAATTTCCCTCAAGGCCAACGTCGACGACGCGCTGACCAACCCGGAAACCAGCAGCATCCAGAAAGTCATCGTGTGCAAGCGCACCGGCGGCGACATCAAGTGGAACCAGCATCGCGACATCTGGTACGAAGACCTGATGAAAGTGGCGGGCACTGTCTGCGCGCCGAAAGAGATGGGCGCCGAAGAAGCGCTGTTCATTCTTTATACCTCCGGCTCTACCGGCAAGCCGAAGGGCGTGCAACACACCACCGGCGGCTACCTGTTGTACGCAGCGATGACTCACGAGCGCGTATTCGACTACCGTCCGGGCGAAATCTACTGGTGCACTGCCGACGTCGGCTGGGTCACTGGCCACTCCTACATTGTCTACGGCCCGCTGGCCAACGGCGCGACCACGCTGCTGTTCGAAGGCGTGCCGAACTATCCGGACATCACCCGGGTGGCGAAGATCGTCGACAAGCACAAGGTCAACATCCTCTACACCGCGCCGACCGCGATCCGCGCGATGATGGCCTCCGGCACCGCCGCTGTTGAAGGCGCGGACGGCAGCAGCCTGCGTCTGCTGGGTTCGGTGGGCGAGCCGATCAACCCGGAAGCCTGGGACTGGTACTACAAGAACGTCGGCAAGTCCCGTTGCCCGATCGTCGACACCTGGTGGCAGACCGAAACCGGCGGCAACATGATGAGCCCGCTGCCGGGTGCTCATGCGCTGAAACCGGGTTCGGCCGCACGTCCGTTCTTCGGTGTGGTGCCGGCGCTGGTGGACAACCTCGGCAACATCATCGAGGGCGAGGCCGAAGGCAATCTGGTGATTCTCGATTCGTGGCCGGGTCAGGCGCGCACGCTGTACGGCGACCACGACCGTTTCGTTGACACCTACTTCAAGACCTTCCGTGGCATGTATTTCACCGGGGACGGCGCCCGCCGTGATGCCGATGGTTACTACTGGATCACCGGTCGTGTGGACGACGTGCTCAACGTCTCCGGCCACCGCATGGGTACCGCCGAGATCGAAAGCGCGATGGTCGCTCACCCGAAAGTCGCCGAAGCGGCAGTGGTCGGTGTGCCGCACGACATCAAGGGGCAGGGCATTTATGTCTACGTCACCCTGAAAAATGGCGAAGAGCCGAGCGAGCAACTGCGTCTGGAGCTGAAAAACTGGGTGCGCAAGGAGATCGGGCCGATCGCTTCGCCGGACGTGATCCAGTGGGCGCCGGGGCTGCCGAAGACCCGTTCGGGCAAGATCATGCGCCGCATCCTGCGCAAGATCGCTACGGCTGAATACGAAGGGTTGGGCGACATCTCTACCCTGGCCGATCCGGGTGTGGTGCAGCATCTGATCGATACGCACAAGACCATGAACGTCGCGTAAGCGGCGGGTCTGAAGGCTGAAAAGCCCCGTCCGGCATTGCGCCGGGCGGGGCTTTTTGTTTTCCAATAATTATCGGTTTCATCCGTCAGACACTTCCTACTGTTACCCGTCCGCCTTCAAGTAACTGAATGTGTAACCGCCCGCTCCGCAACGGGGCATCCGGAAACGCATCGCCCCGTTTTAGAGCCTCAAAACACCCGGTGAAAAATAAGACATAACCCCGCGCTTGCCGGATTAGAAGGGTTTGCGAATAATAGGCCCGCAATTTGCAGCATAGATCGGTTCACTGTCTTTCGCTCTTGCATGAAATTGCAGGGCTGTCAATGTGCTCAAGCGGGTTTCTCGGTGCATCTGTAATTAGTTGTCGCATTGAAGAAATATCGGCTTCGGGCCTGTCGTTAGAATGCCGATCACTCGCTCGTCGTGGCTTGCGTTGAAGCCGTCGCGGTTTTGACTGGAACTGTCCCACGCACGCAGCAACCGATTTCGTTACACCCATTCGCATATTGGGCTGTCGCTCACTCTGCCGTTTTTGCCCTTTACCGATGGAGTCCCAAGATGAAGAAACTTGTGCTGCTTGGCGCCCTGGCACTGTCCGTGCTGTCCCTGCCGACATTCGCCGATGAAAAGCCTCTGAAAATCGGTATCGAAGCGGCTTACCCTCCATTCGCCTCCAAAGCGCCGGACGGCAGCATCGTCGGTTTCGACTACGACATCGGCAACGCGCTGTGCGAAGAAATGAAGGTCAAGTGCCAGTGGGTCGAGCAAGAGTTCGACGGTCTGATCCCGGCACTGAAAGTGCGCAAGATCGACGCGATCCTGTCGTCCATGTCCATCACTGACGACCGCAAGAAGTCCGTGGACTTCACCAACAAGTACTACAACACCCCGGCCCGCCTCGTGATGAAGGAAGGCACTCAGGTCAGCGAAGGTCTGGCTGAGCTGAAGGGCAAGAACATCGGCGTGCAGCGTGGTTCGATCCACGAGCGTTTCGCCCGCGAAGTCCTGGCCCCGCTGGGTGCCGAGATCAAGCCGTACGGCTCGCAGAACGAAATCTACCTCGACGTGGCCGCCGGCCGCCTCGACGGCACCGTGGCGGACGCTACGCTGTTGAATGACGGCTTCCTGAAAACCGACGCCGGCAAAGGCTTCGCGTTCGTCGGCCCGGCGTTCACCGACGTCAAATACTTCGGCGACGGCGTTGGTATCGCGGTACGCAAGGGCGACGCCCTGAAAGACAAGATCAACACCGCCATCGCGGCCATCCGCGAGAACGGCAAGTACAAGGCAATCCAGGACAAGTACTTCGACTTCGACATTTACGGCAAGTAAAGACGTCGCTCGACCCGTCCGAAATGGCGCAAGCAACAGGATCTCTGCGGTTTGCGCCATTTTTTCATCCCAACTTTCGAGGACCTGAATCATGTTGAAAGGCTACGGGGCTGTCATCCTCGATGGCGCTTGGCTGACGCTTCAGCTCGCCTTGTCGTCCATGGCCCTGGCCATCGTTCTCGGGCTGATCGGCGTCGCGTTGCGCCTGTCGCCGGTGCGCTGGCTGGCGTGGCTGGGCGATCTGTATTCCACGGTGATTCGCGGGATTCCCGACCTGGTGCTGATCCTGCTGATCTTCTACGGCGGTCAGGACCTGCTCAACCGCGTCGCACCGATGCTCGGCTATGACGACTACATCGACCTGAATCCGCTGGCCGCCGGTATCGGCACCCTCGGTTTCATCTTCGGAGCGTACCTGTCGGAAACCTTCCGCGGCGCGTTCATGGCGATCCCCAAAGGTCAGGCCGAAGCCGGCATGGCGTACGGCATGAGCAGCTTCCAGGTGTTCTTCCGGGTGCTGGTGCCGCAGATGATTCGTCTGGCGATTCCGGGCTTCACCAACAACTGGCTGGTATTGACCAAGGCCACCGCGCTGATTTCCGTGGTCGGTCTGCAGGACATGATGTTCAAGGCCAAGCAGGCGGCCGACGCCACCCGCGAGCCTTTCACCTTCTTCCTCGCAGTGGCGGCGATGTACCTGGTGATCACCAGTGTCTCGTTGCTGGCGCTGCGTCACCTTGAGAAGCGCTACTCGGTAGGCGTAAGGGCGGCTGATCTATGATCTTCGACTACAACGTCATTTGGGAGGCCCTGCCGCTGTACTTCGGCGGTCTGGTCACCACCCTCAAGTTGCTCGCGCTGTCGCTGTTCTTCGGTCTGCTCGCGGCCCTGCCGCTGGGGCTGATGCGTGTCTCCAAGAACGCTGTGGTCAACGGCGCGGCGTGGCTCTACACCTACGTGATTCGCGGCACGCCGATGCTGGTTCAACTGTTCCTGATCTACTACGGTCTGGCTCAGTTCGAAGCGGTGCGTGAAAGCTTTCTCTGGCCGTGGCTGTCCAGCGCAACGTTCTGTGCGTGCCTGGCGTTCGCGATCAACACCAGCGCCTACACCGCCGAAATCATTGCGGGCAGCCTGAAGGCCACGCCGAACGGCGAGATCGAAGCGGCCAAGGCCATGGGCATGTCGCGCTTCAAGATGTACAAGCGCATCCTGCTGCCATCGGCCCTGCGCCGGGCGCTGCCGCAGTACAGCAACGAAGTGATCATGATGCTGCAGACCACCAGTCTGGCGTCCATCGTGACCCTGATCGACATCACCGGCGCGGCCCGTACCGTCAACGCGCAGTTCTACCTGCCGTTCGAGGCGTACATCACCGCCGGCGTGTTCTACCTGTGCCTGACCTTCATTCTGGTGCGCCTGTTCAAGCTGGCCGAGCGTCGCTGGCTGAGCTACCTGGCCCCGAGGAAGCACTGATATGGAACGCATCGACCACGTTCTACCGTGGAGCCACCTGGGCAGCGAGCGCCGGATTTCGGTTTTTCGCTTCGGCAGCGGCGAGCGCAAGGCCTACATCCAGGCCAGCCTCCACGCTGACGAACTGCCCGGCATGCGCACCGCCTGGGAACTGAAAAAACGCCTCGGCGAACTCGAAGCCAAGGGCCTGCTCAACGGCATCATCGAACTGGTGCCGGTGGCCAACCCGCTGGGTCTCGGCCAGTTGCTGCAAGGCAATCATCAGGGCCGTTTCGAGGCCGGCAGCGGCAAGAATTTCAACCGTGATTTCGTCGAGCTCAGCGTGCCAGTGGCCGCCAGGCTGGAAGGACAGCTCGGTGATGATCCGCACGCCAACATCCGTCTGATCCGTCAGGCAATGGCCGATCATCTGGCCGCATTGCCCGAGGCCAGCAGCCAGTTGCAAGGCATGCAGCGCATCCTGCTGCAACACGCCGCCACCGCCGATGTGGTGCTGGATCTGCATTGCGACTGCGAAGCCGCGCTGCACATGTACGCCTTGCCGCAGCACTGGCCGCAGTGGCGTTCGCTCGCCGCGCACCTGGATGTGAAAGTCGGCCTGCTGGCGGAAGATTCCGGTGGCAGTTCGTTCGACGAGGCTTGCTCGTTGCCGTGGCTGCGTCTGTCGCGCCTGTTCCCGGACGCGCAGATTCCACTGGCGTGCCTGGCGACCACCGTTGAACTCGGCGGTCAGGCTGACACCACGCCGACGCAGGCCGAGGCTTGGGCAGAAGGCATTCTGGCGTTCCTCGCCGAGCAGGGCCTGATCCGTGGCGAGTGGCCGAACGCGGCGCACGAGCCGTGCGAAGGCATGCCGTTCGAGGGCACTGAATTGCTCCTGCCGCCGCATCCCGGCGTGGTGAGTTTTCTGCGCAAGCCCGGCGAGTGGGTTGAAGCCGGTGACAAGATTTTCGAAGTGATCGATCCGCTGTCGGATCGGGTCAGCACGGTGTGTGCTGGTACGTCCGGGGTGCTGTTTGCCATTGAGCGGCTGCGTTACGCCCAACCCGGTTTCTGGCTGGCCAAAGTGGCGGGGCGCGATGCGCTGCGCGACGGCCCTTTGCTCAACGACTGACTGTTTTTGTGAGAACCGACCGCATGTACAAACTTGAAGTCCAAGACCTGCATAAACGCTATGGCAGTCACGAAGTGCTCAAGGGCGTTTCCCTGAAAGCGGCCGCCGGCGATGTGATCAGCATCATCGGCTCCAGTGGCTCCGGCAAAAGTACTTTCCTGCGCTGCATCAACCTGCTCGAGCAGCCGCACGCGGGCAAGATCCTGCTCAACAACGAAGAGCTGAAACTGGTGGCGAACAAGGACGGCGCGCTGAAAGCCGCTGATCCGAAACAGCTGCAACGCATGCGTTCGCGCCTGTCGATGGTGTTCCAGCACTTCAACCTGTGGTCGCACATGACCGCGCTGGAAAACATCATGGAAGCGCCGGTTCACGTGCTGGGCGTGTCCAAGGCCGAAGCCCGCGAGAAAGCCGAGCACTACCTGAACAAGGTCGGCGTGGCTCATCGTAAGGACGCGTTCCCGGGGCACATGTCCGGTGGCGAGCAGCAGCGTGTGGCGATCGCCCGGGCGCTGGCGATGGAACCGGAAGTGATGCTGTTCGACGAACCGACTTCGGCCCTCGACCCGGAACTGGTCGGCGACGTATTGAAAGTCATGCAGGCCCTCGCTCAGGAAGGCCGGACCATGGTGGTGGTGACCCACGAAATGGGCTTCGCCCGTGAAGTGTCGAACCAGCTGGTGTTCCTGCACAAAGGCGTCGTGGAAGAAAGCGGCAACCCGCGTGAAGTGCTGGTCAATCCGCAATCGGAACGTTTGCAACAATTCCTCTCGGGCAGCCTCAAGTAATCGCTCCCGTTATGCACCAGATTAGGTCATGCTGCGCAGCGCGCCAGATGGTCTAATTTGGTTGCAGCCGATTTCGGTTTTTCCCTCTGTTTACGTTTCGGATCGCCCGCCATGACTGCCCATCGAATTGGTTTCCTGATTTGGCCCAGCACTAAAGCTCTGACTTTGGCGCTGGCAGAGGAGGCCTTGCGTGTTGCCCAGCGTGTGCATCCGGACGTGGTTTACGAGTTGTCGTTCCTGCAGGCCGAAGCACCGGCCGAAGGTGAATGGCAACTGCCCGGCGAACCTTGGGCGGGCAAGCTCGAAAACTTCCAGAAACTGTTCCTGCTCGCCGATGAACCACCGACCACTTTGGCGCCGGCACTCAGCAGCGCGCTCAAGCAACTGGTGCGCGCCGGTTGTGTGATCGGCGGTCTGTCGGCCGGTGTGTATCCGCTGGCGCAACTCGGTCTGCTCGACGGTTACCGCGCCGCCGTGCACTGGCGCTGGCAGGACGATTTCGCCGAGCGATTCCCGAAAGTCATCGCCACCAGCCATCTGTTCGACTGGGATCGCGATCGTCTGACGGCGTGCGGCGGCATGTCGGTGCTCGATTTGCTGCTCGCTGTTTTGGCCCGTGATCACGGTGCTGAACTGGCCGGTGCGGTCTCGGAAGAACTGGTGGTCGAACGCATCCGCGAAGGTGGCGAGCGTCAGCGCATTCCATTGCAGAACCGTCTCGGCTCCAGCCATCCGAAGCTCACCCAGGCGGTGCTGCTGATGGAAGCCAACATCGAAGAGCCGCTGACCACCGACGAAATCGCCCAGCATGTGTGCGTGTCCCGTCGCCAGCTGGAGCGGATCTTCAAGCAATACCTCAACCGCGTGCCGAGCCAGTACTACCTGGAACTGCGCCTGAACAAGGCCCGGCAGATGTTGATGCAGACCAGCAAGTCGATCATCCAGATCGGCCTGTCGTGCGGGTTCTCCTCGGGGCCGCATTTCTCCAGCGCCTACCGCAACTTCTTCGGCGCCACGCCGCGGGAGGATCGCAACCAGAGGCGCAGCAGCAGCCCTTTCGAATTGTCCTCGGTGCCACCCGAGCGCGGATGACCCGCAAGACCAACGCCATGGATTCCGATTCCATGGCGTTGTCGTTTTCAGGGCTTTCAATCTTCCATGGCGACACCGGGACGAGTTACAGGAGCCTGCTGTCCGACCACGTTGTCGACATTCAGCGTATGTCCCGTTTCCTGGTAATACATACGAATGCGGTTCATGGCCTCGGCGGAGAAGGGGTTGCCGCGCAGGTCGTAACGATCACCGATGTAGGCCGGTACTTCCAGAAGTTCGTCCGGAACTTCGGTGATTTCATTGCCTGACAGGTCGATTTCCATCCAGTTGTGATTTTCGAGCACGCCCCTGGGGATTTCGCGGATGCCGGTGGTGCTCAGGTCGAGATCGCTCAGGCGCTGCAGATTGCTCAGGTCGGGCGTCAGTGTCAGGGGGTTGTCCTGCAGATGCAGGAGCTCAAGCGAATGCAGCCCGGCCAGCCCGTTGACTTCATGCGAGGTCAGGGTGATACGGCAGGCGGGCAGACTCAGGGTGGTGAGCCGGTTCATCCTGAAGATGGCCTCGGGCACCGTGCCGAGGTCGTAGCCACGGATATCGACATGTTCAAGGTTGGGAAACGCGTCCAGGAACCGGCCGAGGCGTGGCCAGTGGTCGGCGGTATTGACCAGGTAAAAGTCCGACACATGGCTGAGCTCGACCTGCAATGTCGGCAGTTCACCCCGAACCGAAACGGTCGAGGTGAATCGATGCTCGGCAACGCTCCCACCCTCCACCGGAATCTTGCGCCAGCACATCAACAACCCTTCCGCGAGGAGCGCCCTGTTGTATTCCTCTTGCAGGCGCTCCTGCGTGCTCAGCGGCAGTCCGGTCAGCGGATGGTCGGGAATGTCGGCTTCCCATGCAGCGAGATTTCCCCGCAGCGTTTCGAGCTCTGCTTCCAGGCGCGTCAACTCGTTTCGGCCGTCCGCCAGCGTGCCGTCCAGACGATAGACGAAAGTGCTGGCGTGCTCATCGTCCAGCGCCGGATAGAGTGTGCGGGCGCGGGCGATATCCGCCGGCTCGGCCAGCACGCCCAGATCCTCGCCGTTGCGACGAAAGTAATCCTTGATGCGCTCACGAGTGCCGGCGCTCAGCGGGTTGTCCCCAAAGTCGTAGCCGGCGCCTGCAGTGGCTGGCAGTTCGAAGACGCCCACGGGAATGTCAGTGATTTGATTGTTGTTGAGTACCACGGTCTCGATGTTCGGCAGATCCAGCAGACCCTCGGGCAGTTCGCGGATGCCGGTGCTGGCCAGATCCAGATACTCAAGGGCTGTCATGCGTCGCAAATCGGGCGCCCGGCCCAGCGGATTGCGGTAGAGATCCAGGCTGGTGAGTCGGGTCAGCGCCGAAAGAGCCGTCCGGCCCTCGTTGTCCAGTACCAGGTCGCAATTGCTTAACACCAGCTCTTCAAGTGCAGGCATCCCGGTGATCGCTCGCGGAAACTGTCCCAGTCCCAGGTCGCGTAACTCCAACGCCTTGAGCCCGCTGAAACACTGGAGAAACCGGTCGTTGACCCGCAGTTGCGTATTGCCCGTGAGCGACAGGCTCAGCACATGGCTGAAGTCTGTGCGCAATGGAGGCAGGTCGCCGACAAACCCAATATTCAGGTTCAGCGTCTGTGACCTGATCTCGGGCTGTTCTTGCGACCGTTCACGCCAGAACGCTTCGAGTTCCCGGCAGAACGTTTCGCGATCCGCCTGTTCTGCCAGTCGCAGATCGTTACTCAGCAACTCACCGGTGGCCGGGAAGCGCTCGGGTACATCGACAACCCAAGCGGTGAGATCTTCGTCAAGTTGTTGCCACTGCGTTTCCAAGTTCGCAATCTGCATCCGGCCGTCCTCAAGCGTTCCCGGCAACAGATACAGCACGCGATTGGCATCCTCGCGATCCAGGTCTGGAAAGAGCGACAGGGTCCGGTCCAGATCCTCTTGAGGCATGAAGACTCCAAAATTCTGCCGTTTCTCCTGGAAGTAGACCTTGATGCGTTCGAGGCTGGCCGCACTCAGCGGATTACCGGTCAAGCTCAGTTGCGCGGGGTGTGGTGACGGGATATTGAACACGCCATCGGGCAGCTCGCTGATCAGGTTGTTGTCCAGGATGGCGGCACTCAGTCGTGGGTGATCGAACATGCCGTCCGGCAGGCGGGTGATTGCCGTGTCTGTCAGTCGCAAATGCACCAGTGCCGTCATGCCCGACAGCGAGGGCGGGGCGCCCAATGGGTTGCGGCTCAGGTTCAGGTATTGCAGCCGGCTCAGGGAGGAAAGGCTGGCCTGTGTCTGCGGGGTCAATGTCAACGCACAGTTTTCGATGATCAGGCGCTGCAACGACGGCATGCGTTCACAGGCCGGGGGAAGTTGATTGAAGGAGAAGTCATGCAGTTCCAGATGTCGCAGTCCGCTGAACGAGTCGAGGAAGGTGTCCATTGCGTTCAGTGCATTGTTGCCTCTGAACGAGAGGTCGGAAACGTGACTGAAGTCCGCCGACAGGGCAGGCAGGTCACCGATGAGCGCAACGTTCAGGATCAGTGTGTCGTTCCTTTGCCTGGGGGTGTCCGGTGTTCTCGCACGCCAGAACTGTTCCAGTTGCCGGGCGAATGTCGTTCTTTGCGTGTGCTCCGCGAACATTTGCGCCGGACTCATCGTCTCCCCGGTAATCGGGTGTCTGGTCGGCGTCGCATTGATCCAGTGCGCGAGGTCCGACGAGAGCTGTTCAATCTCCGCCTGCCAGTGCCTGAGCCGGGAGCGGCCATGCTCGATATCGCCAGGCAAGCCATAGAACACTTCACTGGCTTCTTCATCGTCCAGACCGGGGAACAACGATTTGGTGATGCCAATGTCCGTCGGGTCGGCGAGGACGCCGAAGTCCGGGCCGTGCTCGCGGGAATAGGTCTTGATTCTTTCCCGCGTCTCGGCGGTCAACGGGTTGCCGGAAAAATCGAGCCCTTCGCTGGCGCGGGCCGGGAGCGAGAAAAAGGCGTCGGGAATTTCTGTTATGCGGTTTTCGCTGACGATGGCGGTTTTCAGTTTCGGATGACCCGCCAGGCCGGGCGGCACTTCCACTATGCCGGTATTGGACAGATCAAGGTAAGTCAGTTCGCCCAGTTCACTCAGATCGGGTGCGCTGCCAAGCGGGTTGTCAGGCAGTTCCAGCAGTTCCAGTTCGGGCATCGCTGCCAGTGCCGCCTGGATTTCGGCGGTGAATTTCAAGTCGCAGTTGTTCAACGTCAGCGTTGTCAGAGCGCTTTGCTGCGCCAGGGACTGGGACGCACCTTCGAGTGTGAAGTCCTGAAGAATCAGACTGGTCAGGCGTGGGAAGGTGCGCAGAAAGGCGCCGATGCTGCTGATGCCCTTGTTGCCGGTCATGGACAGCGTGGTGATGTGGCTGAAATCGGCCGTGAGCTCGGGCATCTCCCCCCTGAACGTCGCTTGAGCGGTGAACACTTCCGCCCTCATCAGTGAATGCGCTGTCGAGCGATGACGCCAGAGCCGTTCCAGCCGCCCGGCGAACACGTCTCGCGCCGAGTGCTCGGCGAGTCGCTCATCGAAGCTGAACAGTTCGCCCGTGAGCGGGTTGCGGTCGGGTATGTCCCTGACCCAGGCGGCCAGGTCGGCGGTCATCTGTGCAATCTCGGTTTCCCAGCGAGTCAGCTGGATCTGCCCTTGAATGAGCGACCCCGGCAATCGATAGACCAGCTCACTGGCCTGACGATCATTGAGATCGGTGAACAGGGCCTTGGTCCGGTCGATCTCCGATTGTGCGGCCCGCACGCCCATGTGGTTGCCTGTCCGGTTGAAGTAGACCTTTATCCGTTCCCGCGTGACGCTGGAAAACGGGTTGCCGGAAAAATCGTATCCAGCGGTGGTGCCGGGGGAGAACTCGAACATGACCTCGGGAAGAGCGGTGAGCCGGTTGTTGGCAAGCCAGACACTTTTGATCCGTGGGTGAGCCAGCAAGCCGTGGGGCAATTCGGAAATTCCGGTATCGGTCAGGTTGAGGTGATGCAGTGCCGACAGGGCATTGACGTCCATCGTGATGCCCAGGGGATTGCCTTGCAGGTCAAGGGCGGTCAGCTCATTGAGCGATGACAGCAGCAACTGGTTTTGCGGAGTGAGAGTAATGCCGCAATGGCGCAGCCTCAGTTGTCGCAGCGAGGTCATGGTGGTGATCGGGTGCGGCAGGTCATCCAGGTCGAAGTGATTCAATGCCAGTCGTCGCAGGCGTGTGAAACCTTGCAGGAATCGGACGATCTGGCCATTGCTGTCGGAGCCTGTCAGCTCAAGGCTGGTGACATGATCGAAATTCGCGCTCAGGACCGGCAGTTCGCCCGTCAGAGGCTCTGCAAACTGCAATCGGAAACCGCCCGGCTCCGACGTTTCCCTGCGCCAGCAGCGACGCACTGCATGGGCGAATTGTTGGCGGTCGCGCTGGGCGGCTGCGTGTCGGATCGGTGAAAGGGCCTGTCTTGTGTCCGGATCGACCCGCGGAGTATTGATCGTCCATTGGGTCAGGTCGCTGTCCAGTTGTGCGTACTCGAGCTGAAGGCGCGACAGTTCCGCGAGCGGGCCGTCAGGGTGATTTCGAAGGTGCTGCACCATGGCAGGCATATCGTCGTCCGCCATGCCTGGATAAACCTGCCTGATGCGGTTTTCCAGGGTGCGCGGACTTTGCGGGTTTTCCCGGGCATAGCCTTGTGTACCGACCAGTCGCAATGTGTCGACGACCTCTGGCTGCTGGGGGATATCGGAAATCGTCAGGCGCAGGTCGTTCCGATTCACTGGATTGTCACGAATGGCTTGCCTGAGTTTTGTGCCTTCGCCGATCTGCAGGTTCAGGGCCTGTCGTTGCGCATCCGGCAATGCCTGCAACACGCAGGTGTAGAAATCGGTGGGCGCGTGCAATTCCAGCCCTTGATCATCAAACGGTTGCCAGTGGCCATCGGTTCTGCGCACCAGCACTTTCCGGACAGCGGCCGATTGCGGACCGGTGCTGTCCAGCAATGCTCCCTCGGGGGATCCGGCCCGGACTTCGAGTCGGACATCCTTCGACCATCCCGACAGCCTTTTGAGACTGTGCAACGCCAGCGTATCGGTATCCGGGTTGTGCACCGAGTCCAGCTCCAGGCCTTCATAGGCACGGGCGATGCGCAGTTCGTGGGTCGCGGCGGTGGCAAGATGTTGTTGGCGCTCCGGCCATTCTCCGGCGTCGATGGCCAGCAGTTCGGTACCCGTGGCCGTGTGCAGCAATTCTTCGGTGAGCCTGGCGGGCAGGTGCGGCTCCTTCACTGCAACCTTTTTCACCAGCGCATCTTCGCGATGTTGAAGCGCCTGATAGCGTGCCTCGAACAATGCCGTACGGCGCGATGTCGCGATCTGCGCGATCCGGCTTCTCAGTTGGCGAGTGCGGGCATCCAGGGCGATCATCTGGCCGAACTCTTCCGCCAGCAGGGCGTTGATGTCCTGTTCGCCGAGCGACTGCAGCAAGGTCTTGAGCAGGTCGCCGTCGACCAGTCGATCCTGGGGAAGGTCAATGATCGGCAGATGTTCATCGGCGGAGGATTGCCAGAGAACTTCTCCTTGCCCATCGATCAGGCGCAGGCGTCGGGTGCCAGGCAGCAGCTTTTGATCATTGAGCAGCTGGAGCTGCAGCAGCGGATCGGCACGAAGGTAATCCTCGGCCTGGTCGCTGGCCATCCTGCTGATGAAATCCTGCAGATCCTGATCGATCCGAAAGCGCTGGATCGTGTCGGCCAGCAGCGGGGGGACGCGCTCGTGATCGACGTGCATCCTGCGCAAGGCATCTTCGTGGCAACCGCTGACCTTGAGGATCTGTTCGCGACGGGTGGGGGAGAACGGCTCGATGTTCGGACCCAGACGCTGCAATGCAACCGCCTTATCCCATTCCAGCGGTCGATCGAGTTCGGTATGAAAGGCGCCTTCGCCATTATGAAAGACGACCGGGCGGTAAGCATCCGGTCGGGTCGGGTGTTCGATCTGCAACTTGTCGGGATGGGCGTGATCGCTGACCGCGTAATGCTTCTGATCGACCGGCATCAGTTTTTTGCCCTGATGCCAGTGCAACCCTTGCTGGTCGGGTGCGGCACCTTCTGGGGGCACGATCGGGCTTTCGTAGGGTTTGAGGTCCGGTTTCCAGTACAGGGTCTTGCCGTTGCGCAATTTGACGGGCTGGAACCGGTCAGCGAATGAGACGACGCTCGGTGGCAGTACCTTGGGCAGCTCCGTCATGGCGATGCCGCCGCCGATGGCGAAGGCTCCCAGTTGAACCAGCGATTCGAGGGCGCTGAACAATTGTTCACCGGCCTCGGTGACGGCCCCCTCGGCCCAGTCGACAATGCCTTCGAAGACCTCGTCGAGAAATTGCCAGGCCATGTAAGCCATCATCATTTCGCCCAGGAACGGCACGAAGGGCAGCACGACAAACGAGGCGATCTGGAGGATCGAGGAGGCTATGTCGACGAGGGAATCCCAAAGCGCCCAGCGCGCTTTTCGGTCGGCGTAGGCAGTCGGGACGGCAAGGGTGGCCGCGTCGTTGAGTATTTTATTCAGTTTGCGTTGGTAGAGGTGTTCCCAGAGGTCTCCGGTGATGGGCGAGACAGCCAGTTGCAGCTTGGGCTTTTCGATCGGTGTGTCTCGCCAGGGGGGCAGTTGGCTGCCTGACTCCGGTTTATGCCATTTCACCTGGCTCAGGCGCCGGTTCAGATCGGCAAGGAAATGCCCTCGTTGTTCGTGGCCGACGAACTGGACAAAAAAGCGTTGGTACTCCGGCGAACGCAACTGGCGGGCCAGTTCCTTTTCCATGTCCGCACTCGAGGCGTACTCCTTGATCGGGTGTTCCGGGTCGCCCGGTATGTAGGCCACTACTCCGAGTGCGACCCTCGCCTGTTCCAGATCCGCCGCGAAAACCACGATGCCGGTGAGGGGGGCCGACATCATCGTCAAATCCTGGCAGCGCAAGGTGTGACCGTTGATGCGCATGCCCTGTATGCCGTCGAGCATCCCGTTGATCAGCCGCAACCAGTTCTCGCCGATGTCTCCGTTGATGCGTGCCAGTTGCAGGGCCGCTTTCAGGGCGGTTTTCTGACTCTCCCTCAGCCTGTCGGGCAGGATGGCGGCAACGACCGGGTTGGAGATGCCCAGACAGTCTTCAAGATAGGCCTTATAGCTGGCGCCGATATCCAGCTCCCGGCAGAGGCTGATGAAGGCGGGAATGCTGATCTTCGCGCGGATCTGCGGCAAGGTTTCGAACTGGCCGGTCTGGGACGGGCGAGTGATGAAACCGGAGTCCGTGTCGTAGGCCTCGTCCCGGGTCTCGTCCTTCTGGAAGTTGTGCAGTGCGGCATCGATCAGGGAAACCGTCCAGCTGCGCACACCTGTCCTGATGCCGAAAATGGGCGTGGTGGCAGGTAGATAGAGGCGCAGGAAGGTTTCCTTCACGTCCAGCTCCAGGCCGAATCGTGACTTGAGTGCCGCCTTGAGCAGGGGCTCGGCATAAGCGCTGGCGTCCTGCACTTGCTCAAGTCTCTGGTCGATGCCGTTTTGCACCTGCATATGCCCGGCAATCGCGGCGCGCAATTGATCGTGCTGTGCCTGGGGGGCTTTCCTGATGCTGTCGGTGACGGCGCGCCGGTTGTTCTTCAATGCCGCGCGCCGGCTGGAAGAGGCCTGGCTCAGCCATTCGGGGATCGCATCCACCAGAAGTTGATAGTGTGAGGGGGAATTGCCGGGTATGACGCCCGGTTGTGGTTCGGTCGGTGATTGCATGGGATTGCGCCTTGGCGTCTGGAAATGAGCCAAGCAAATCAAAAAGTCCCGAGCGGGGTGCGGTATATAGATATGACCTCGCTGTGGCCTGCAATTGATATCTTCTCGGGCCTGCTGCAATTGTCGTCGACGGTTTAAACTGCGCCTTTGCGACGGTATATGTCGCATTGCCGTAAACCCGGGAAAATCCGGGGTTTGCGCTATAAGAAGTTGTCGCTTGGCGACAAGGCCGGGCACAAAACTGTCCTTACAATCCCCCCATCGCTCGCCAGTTTCAGGCGGGTGGCCCTCATCAGGAGACTCCGATGTCCGTTGAGCACGCTGCGGTACAACGCGCCGATTTCGACCAGGTTATGGTTCCCAACTACGCGCCTGCCGCTTTCATTCCGGTGCGTGGCGCCGGTTCCCGCGTCTGGGATCAGGCCGGCCGCGAGCTGATCGACTTCGCCGGCGGTATCGCCGTCAACGTATTGGGTCACGCGCATCCGGCGCTGGTCGGTGCCTTGACCGAGCAAGCGAACAAGCTGTGGCACGTGTCCAACGTGTTCACCAACGAGCCGGCCCTGCGTCTGGCGCACAAGCTGATCGACGCCACCTTTGCCGAGCGCGTGTTCTTCTGCAACTCCGGCGCCGAAGCCAACGAGGCGGCCTTCAAGCTGGCCCGTCGCGTCGCGTTCGACCGTTTCGGCACCGAAAAATACGAAATCATCGCCGCGCTCAACAGCTTCCACGGCCGCACCCTGTTCACCGTGAACGTCGGTGGCCAGTCGAAGTACTCCGACGGTTTCGGCCCGAAGATCACCGGCATCACCCACGTGCCGTACAACGATCTGGCGGCGCTGAAAGCCGCTGTTTCGGACAAGACCTGCGCGGTTGTTCTGGAGCCGATCCAGGGCGAAGGCGGCGTGCTGCCGGCCGAGTTGGCTTACCTGCAAGGTGCCCGTGAACTGTGCGACGCGAACAACGCGCTGCTGGTGTTCGACGAAGTGCAGACCGGCATGGGCCGCACCGGCAACCTGTTCGCCTACCAGCATTACGGTGTGGTCCCGGACATCCTGACCAGCGCCAAGAGCCTGGGCGGCGGTTTCCCGATCGCCGCGATGCTGACCACCGAAGCGCTGGCCAAGCATCTGGTTGTCGGCACTCACGGCACCACTTACGGCGGCAACCCGCTGGCGTGCGCCGTGGCCGAAGCGGTAATCGACGTGATCAACACCCCTGAGGTGCTGAACGGCGTCAACGCCAAGCACGACAAGTTCAAGACCCGCCTGCAACAGATCGGCGAGAAATACGGCCTGTTCACCCAGGTGCGCGGTCTCGGTCTGCTGATCGGTTGCGTGCTGAGCGATGCCTGGAAAGGCAAGGCCAAGGACATCTTCAACGCCGCTGAACAAGAAGGCCTGATGATTCTGCAGGCCGGCCCGGACGTGATCCGTTTCGCCCCGAGCCTGGTGGTTGAAGACGCGGACATCGACGCCGGTCTGGATCGCTTCGAACGTGCTGCGGCGAAACTGACGCAAGCCTGATTCATGCAAGACCGCCCGGCGTCTGTCGTGATCGACAGGCGCCGGGACCATTTTCCTGTGCCGGGCCTGCCCGGCATTTTTTTCCCGAGTCGGCGCTTTCGCCGACCTGAAGTAGAGAAAGGAGTGACACCATGCTGGTGATGCGCCCCGCGCAAATGGCTGATCTGGGCGAGGTACAGCGTCTGGCTGCGGACAGCCCGATTGGTGTCACTTCCTTGCCGGATGACGTTGAACGCCTGAGCGACAAGATCGCTGCGAGCGAAGCCTCGTTTGCCGCCGAGGTGAGCTTCAACGGCGAGGAGAGTTATTTCTTCGTCCTCGAAGACACTGCCACCGGCAAATTGGTGGGCTGCTCGGCAATCGTCGCGTCGGCCGGTTACTCCGAGCCGTTCTACAGCTTTCGCAACGAGACCTTCGTGCATGCTTCCCGCGAGCTGAAGATCCACAACAAGATCCACGTCCTCTCGCAATGCCACGACCTGACCGGCAACAGCTTGCTGACCAGTTTCTACGTGCAGCGCGAGCTGGTGGGTTCGCCGTGGGCCGAGCTCAACTCCCGTGGCCGTCTGCTGTTCGTCGCCAGCCACCCTGAGCGGTTCGCCGATTCGGTGGTGACCGAGATCGTCGGTTACAGCGACGAGAACGGCGACTCGCCATTCTGGGATGCCATCGGTCGCAACTTCTTCGACCTGAACTACGCCGAGGCCGAGCGCCTGTGTGGCCTGAAAAGCCGGACGTTCCTCGCCGAGTTGATGCCGCATTACCCGATCTACGTGCCGCTGCTGCCGGACTCCGCTCAGGAAGCGATGGGCCAGGTACACCCGCGTGCGCAGATCACCTTCGACATCCTGATGCGTGAAGGCTTCGAGACCGATCACTACATCGACATCTTCGACGGTGGCCCGACCCTGCATGCGCGTGTTTCGGGGATCCGTTCGATCGCCCAGAGCCGTGTGGTGCCGGTGAAGCTCGGCGAGCCGGTCAAAGGTGCCGGGCGCCAGTATCTGGTGGCCAACGCCCAGTTGCAGGATTACCGCGCGGTATTGCTTGAGCTGGATTACGCGCCCGGCAAACCGGTGACCCTGGATCTGGAAGCGGCCGAAGCCCTGGGCGTCGGTGAAGGTGCCAGCGTGCGCCTGGTGGCGGTTTAACGCCTTAGCGAGTTTCACGGGTGGCCACGGCGGCCCGTTTGAGGAGATAGCATGATTGTTCGTCCCGTACGCAGCAGCGATTTGTCCGCTCTGATCGACCTGGCCCGCAGCACCGGCACCGGCCTGACCACCTTGCCGGCCAACGAAGAGCGCCTGACCCACCGGGTCGGCTGGGCCGAGAAGACCTTTCGCGGTGAAGCCGGCCGTGGCGACGCGGACTACCTGTTCGTGCTCGAAGACGACAACGGTCGCGTGGTGGGGATTTCCGCCATCGCCGGCGCCGTCGGTCTGCGCGAGCCTTGGTACAACTTCCGCGTCGGCCTGACCGTCAGCGCCTCGCAGGAGCTGAACATCTATCGCGAGATCCCGACGCTGTTCCTGGCCAACGACCTGACCGGCAACTCCGAGCTGTGCTCGCTGTTCCTGCACGCCGATTACCGCACCGGCCTCAACGGCCGCATGCTGTCCAAGGCGCGGATGCTGTTCATCGCCGAATTCCCGGAGCTGTTCGGCAACAAGATCATTGCCGAGATGCGCGGTGTATCCGATGAAGCCGGCCGTTCGCCATTCTGGGAAAGCCTGGGCCGTCACTTCTTCAAGATGGAATTCAGTCAGGCCGATTACCTGACCGGCGTCGGCAACAAGGCGTTCATCGCCGAACTGATGCCGAAATTCCCGCTGTACACCTGCTTCTTGTCGCCGGACGCGCGCAACGTCATCGGCCAGGTGCACCCGGATACTGAGCCTGCGCTGGCAATGCTCAAGAGCGAAGGCTTCAGCTATCAGGGTTACGTCGACATCTTCGACGCCGGCCCGGCCATCGAGTGCGAGACCAGCAAGATCCGCGCGGTGCGTGACAGCGAGGCGCTGGTGCTGGCCATCGGCACGCCGGGCGACGACGCCACGCCGTTCATCATCCATAACCGCAAACGCGAAGATTGCCGCATCACGGCTGCGCCGGCCCGTCTGGCCGCCGGCACCCTGGTGGTCGATCCGCTGACCGCCAAACGTCTTCAACTCAACGCTGGCGATCAGGTTCGCGCCGTGGCGTTGTCCGCTGCCCGGGAGTCGAAATAATGAATTCGCTATACATCGCAGGTGAGTGGCTGGCCGGTCAGGGCGAGGCCTTTCAATCGTTGAACCCGGTGACCCAGCAAGTGCTGTGGTCGGGGGAGGGCGCCACCGCCGCTCAGGTCGAGTCGGCCGTGCAGGCTGCGCGTCAGGCATTCCCAAGCTGGGCCCGGCGTACCCTGGAAGATCGCATCAGCGTGCTCGAAGCGTTCGCCGCTGCACTGAAAAATCACGCTGACGAACTGGCCCGCACCATCGGTGAGGAAACCGGCAAGCCGCTGTGGGAAGCCGCGACCGAAGTCACCAGCATGGTCAACAAGATCGCGATCTCGGTGCAGAGCTACCGCGAACGTACCGGCGAGAAGAGCGGCCCGTTGGGCGACGCCACCGCCGTATTGCGCCACAAGCCCCACGGCGTGGTCGCGGTGTTCGGCCCTTACAACTTCCCTGGCCATTTGCCGAACGGCCACATCGTGCCGGCGCTGCTGGCCGGTAACAGCGTGCTGTTCAAGCCAAGCGAACTGACCCCGAAAGTCGCCGAGCTGACGGTCAAGTGCTGGATCGAAGCCGGTCTGCCGGCCGGTGTCCTGAACCTGCTGCAAGGCGCCCGCGAAACCGGGATCGCTCTGGCAGCGAACCCGGGCATCGACGGTCTGTTCTTTACCGGTTCGAGCCGTACCGGCAATCACCTGCACCAGCAGTTCGCAGGTCGTCCGGACAAGATCCTCGCGCTGGAAATGGGCGGCAACAATCCGCTGGTGGTCGATCAGGTCGCCGACCTCGACGCAGCGGTGTACACGATCATTCAGTCGGCGTTCATTTCCGCCGGTCAGCGTTGCACTTGCGCCCGGCGTCTGCTGGTGCCGGAAGGCGCGTGGGGCGACAGCTTGCTCAAGCGTCTGGTGGAAGTCAGCTCGACCATCGAGGTCGGCGCGTTCGACCAGCAGCCGGCGCCGTTCATGGGCTCGGTGGTTTCCCTTGGCGCGGCAAAAGCCTTGATGGATGCCCAGGCGCATCTGCTGGCCAATGGTGCGGTGTCGTTGCTGGCGATGACTCAGCCGCAGGCGCAGTCGGCGCTGCTGACTCCGGGCATCGTTGATGTGACGGCGGTTGCCGATCGTTCCGACGAAGAACTGTTCGGTCCGCTGCTGCAAGTGATTCGCTACACCGATTTCGAAGCCGCGATTGCCGAAGCCAACAACACCGCGTTTGGCCTGGCCGCTGGCCTGCTGTCGGATTCCGAACAGCGCTACCAGCAGTTCTGGCTGGAAAGCCGTGCCGGGATCGTCAACTGGAACAAGCAACTGACGGGTGCCGCGAGCAGCGCACCGTTCGGCGGTGTCGGCGCTTCGGGCAACCATCGCGCCAGCGCCTACTACGCGGCGGATTACTGCGCGTACCCGGTGGCCTCGCTGGAAACCCCGAGCCTGGTGTTGCCGGCGGCCCTGACGCCTGGCGTGAAGATGGTGTGAGGCGCGTCGCGCCTCGATTGCACTCGATTGTTATTTGATGCCTATAAAAACAGATTCTCGTGGAGCCTCGCTGATGAAATCCTATGAAGTCAATTTTGACGGTCTAGTGGGGCCGACCCATAACTACGGTGGTCTGTCCTACGGCAACGTTGCGTCCCAGAGCAACAGCCAGCAGTCTTCGAACCCGAAGGAAGCGGCGCTGCAAGGCCTGGCGAAAATGAAAGCGCTGATGGAAATGGGCTTTCAGCAGGGCGTGCTCGCACCGCAGGAGCGCCCGGATGTGGCTGCTCTGCGCCGCCTGGGTTTCAGCGGCACCGACGCTCAGGTGATCGAGCGCGCCGCCAAAGAAGCGATGCCGCTGCTGGTCGCCAGTTGCTCGGCGTCGAGCATGTGGGTGGCCAACGCCGCCACGGTCAGCCCGAGTGCCGACACCGCTGATGGTCGCGTGCACTTCACCGCCGCCAACCTGAACTGCAAATATCACCGCAGCATCGAGCACCCGACCACCAGTCGCGTGCTGGGCGCGATGTTCGCCAACCAGCAACACTTCGCTCACCACGCCGCGTTGCCGGCGGTGGCGCAATTCGGTGACGAAGGCGCAGCGAACCACACGCGTTTCTGCCGTGAGTACGGCGAGGCTGGCGTTGAGTTCTTCGTGTTCGGTCGCAGTGCGTTCGACACCCGCTATCCGGCACCGCAAAAGTATCCGGCGCGCCAGACCCTCGAAGCGTCGCAAGCAGTCGCTCGTTTGCACGGCCTGCGTGACGACGGCGTGGTCTACGCGCAGCAGAACCCGGCGGTGATCGATCAGGGCGTGTTCCACAACGACGTGATCGCGGTGGGCAACGGCGAGGTGCTGTTCTATCACGAGGACGCGTTCCTCGACACCGATCAGATGCTGGCCGAACTGCAAGCCAAACTGGCCAAGGTCGGCGGCAAGTTCCAGTCGGTCTGCGTGCCGCGTTCGGCGGTCACCGTGGATGACGCGGTGCGTTCCTACCTGTTCAACAGTCAGTTGCTGTCGCGCCCTGACGGTTCGATGCTGCTGATCGTGCCGGAAGAGTGCCGTGGCAACGAGCGCGTATGGAATTACCTGCAAGGCCTGACCAGCTCCGGCGGCCTGATCCGTGAAGTGAAAGTCTTCGACCTCAAGCAAAGCATGCAGAACGGCGGTGGCCCGGCGTGCCTGCGTCTGCGCGTCGCGCTCAACGAAACCGAGCTGGCGGCCGTCAACCCAGGGGTTATCATGACCGCCCCGTTGTACGGTTCGTTGACCGCATGGGTTGAAAAGCACTACCGCGACCGCCTGACCGAAAGCGATCTGGCGGATCCGCAGTTGCTGCTTGAATGCCGGACGGCACTGGATGAACTGACGCAAATCCTTAAACTGGGCGCGGTTTATCCATTCCAGATCAATTGATGACCGATACTCCGCCTCGTCGCGGCGAACGGTTCCATCTCCCCAAGAGAGCGTAAAACATGAGCGATTCCCTGCAGCTGATCCTTGAAGACACTGACGGCACGCAACTGCAAACTTCCTGCACCCGCGTCGCGGTCATGTGGCAAGGCAAAGAGCTGTGGATCCAGCAGGACGGCCGCGGCCAACTGTTGATCGGCGTGGACGTCGAAGAGGGCGACGAAGAGTACGCCAACCTGCTGTTGCGCCCATTGGCGACTAATCTGGTAAGTCTGCAACTGGAGATGGAACCGGCTGACCTCGGTGACGATGAAGGCCACGTGCACGGCCCGGATTGCAATCACGACCACTAAGGAAACGCTCTATGCTCGCCCTCGGCAAACTGCTTGAACTGACCCTCGCCGGCCGCGAACCGGCGGAGAAGACTCAACTGACTGTCGAAGGCGTGCGCATGCGCTGGTTGAGCGAGGGGGCGCTGGAAGTCCGGCCACCCGAAGCGCGCGACAATGGCCTGGACCTGCTGCTGTCGGCAGGCATCCACGGCAATGAAACGGCACCGATCGAACTGCTCGACCGGCTGCTGCATGACATCGCTCGCGGCGATCTGAAGCCGCGCGCACGTATTCTGTTCCTGTTCGGCAACCCGGAAGCGATTCGCAAGGGCGAGCGTTTCGTCGAGCAGGACGTCAATCGGCTGTTCAATGGCCGTCACGAACAAAGCAGCGGTTCCGAAGCCCTGCGTGCCTGCGAGCTGGAACGGCTGGCGGCAAGTTTCTTCAGCCTTCCTGATCGTCAGCGCCTGCACTACGACCTGCACACGGCGATTCGCGGTTCGAAGATCGAGCAGTTCGCTTTGTATCCGTGGAAGGAGGGTCGCCAGCATTCCCGTCTTGAACTGGCCCGCCTGCGCGCCGCCGGCATGGAAGCGGTGCTGCTGCAGAACAAACCGTCGATCGTGTTCAGTTCCTACACCTACGACAAGCTCGGGGCCGAGTCCTTCACCCTGGAACTGGGCAAGGCGCGGCCATTCGGGCAGAACGCCGGGGTCAATGTGTCGCTGCTGGAAACCCGCCTGAAGCAGATCATCGAAGGCACCGAACCGGAGATGGCCGAGCAGGGCCTGGACGGTCTGCAACTGTTCAGCGTGGCCCGGGAAATCATCAAGCACAGCGATGCGTTCCGGCTGAACCTGCCGGCGGACATCGAAAACTTTTCGGAACTGGATGTGGGTTATGTGCTGGCCGAAGATCTGGCCAATACCCGCTGGATCATCGAAGAGCAGGGCGCACGGATCATCTTCCCCAATCCCAAGGTCAAGAACGGCCTGCGAGCGGGCATTCTGATCGTGCCGACCACTGACGAAAATCTTGCCTGATGATCGTTCCCACGCTGCGCGTGGGAATGCAGCCCGGGACGCTCCGCGTCCCAAAGCGGACGCAGAGCGTCCATTGAGGCGTTCCCACGCAGACTGTTCGACGCCTCGACGTGGGAACGATCATTGTGGGGTCAGACCGCTACAGCACGCGGCTCGGTGCGGCGCAACGCTCGCACCTTCTGCAGCGTATCGGCGCAGGTCTTCGCCGCTTCCTGACCCTTGTGCACGAAATGCTCGAAGAAGAACTTCTGGTGCTCTTCGCCGGCATGGAAGTGGTGCGGGGTCAGCGACACCGAGAACACCGGCACTTCGGTTTCCAGCTGCACCTGCATCAGGCCGCTGACCACCGACTGGGCGACGAACTCGTGACGGTAGATCCCGCCGTCCACCACCAGGGCCGCCGCGACGATACCGGCATAACGACCGGTCTTGGCCAGCAGCTTGGCGTGCAGGGGCATTTCAAAGGCGCCGCCGACTTCAAAGAAATCGATGTCCGATTCCTGATAGCCCTGAGCGATCATTTCGGCGAGGAAGCCTTTACGGCTCTGGTCGACAATTTCCTTGTGCCAGCAGGCCTGGATGAACGCGACGCGCTCGCCGTGAGGGTGTTTGCTTTTGCTGTCGATAGCGGTGGGTTGCATGTTCTGACTCCTGTTTGTGTGAAAAACAGGGCGTTATGAATCGAAAGGGATTCAAGGGTACGCACGCTCGCGCATACACGGCGGACGGCCCTTTGGCGTCAATCCCGTTCTCTCTTCATCCGGACTGTGACCGTCGGCCCCGGAATCACACCGGGTCTGCTGACCTTGCCGCCGCTCACGGCTTTTGCCGTGTCCGTCACCAAGCGCTCGCGGGCTATGCGCATTGCGCGCAATTACCGCCGGTGGGGAATTGCACCCCGCCCTGAGAACGTTTCGCCGCCCTTTATCGGGCGGCGCAGCGTTTTTAACACAGATTGCCAGGCCGTGCATTGCGCCTTTGTGATGATTGCCATCTGATTATTCGAAGCGTGAAAACGACTTTTCCTTGCGCAAGGGTTGATTAATCCGCGCCATGCCCGCAGTAATTCGTCTTCGAAAAGGGATTTTCCCTGCTGACTTGAGGCCAGGTTCATGAGCGTTATCGATCTTCGCAGCGACACCGTCACTCAACCGACCCCCGCCATGCTCGACGCGATGACCCGCGCCGACACCGGCGATGACGTGTATGGCGAAGATCCGACGGTCAATCGTCTGGAAGCGGAACTGGCAAAACGACTGGGTTTCGCCGCCGCGCTGTTCGTCCCGACCGGCACCATGAGCAATCTGCTGGGCTTGATGGCGCACTGCGAGCGCGGTGACGAATACATCGTCGGTCAACAGGCGCACACCTATAAGTACGAAGGCGGCGGCGCAGCGGTGCTCGGTTCGATCCAGCCGCAGCCGCTGGAAGTGCAGGCCGATGGCTCGCTGGACCTGGATCAGGCGGCAGCGGCGATCAAGCCTGATGACTTCCACTTCGCCCGCACCCGCCTGCTGGCGCTGGAAAACACCATGCAGGGCAAAGTGCTGCCGCTGGAATATCTGGCCCGGGCCCGTCAGTTCACTCAGGACAATGGCCTGCAACTGCATCTGGACGGCGCGCGGCTGTATAACGCGGCGGTCAAGCTCGGAGTCGATGCTCGGGAAATCACCCAGTATTTCGATTCGGTCTCGGTGTGCCTGTCCAAAGGCCTCGGCGCGCCGGTCGGTTCAGTGCTGTGCGGTTCGTCGGCGTTGATTGCAAAGGCCCGGCGCCTGCGCAAAATGGTCGGTGGCGGCATGCGTCAGGCCGGACTGCTGGCGGCGGCGGGGCTGTATGCGCTGGATCACAATGTGGAGCGTCTGGCCGACGACCATGCCAACGCGCAGTTGCTGGCCGAAGGCCTGCGCGAGGCCGGTTTCAGTGTCGAGCCGGTGCAGACCAACATGGTTTACGTGCAGATGGGCGACCGCGCCGAGGCGATCAAGGCCTTTGCCGCCGAGCGCGGGATCAAATTGAGCGCTGCCGCCCGTCTGCGGATGGTCACGCACATGGACGTCAATCGCTCGCAAATCGAGCAAGTGATCGCGACATTCGTCGAGTTTTCGCGCAAGTGACAGCGTTAGCGGCCCAATTGACCGTTTCTATCGTATAAACACGCTGTACCCCGCGCGCAGGGCCGATATAATGCGGCCCTTTGCCGTCGTTTCGTCTGTTGACGTTTCGTACAGGCCTTTGGCCGCAGCCTCCGTGGAAGAACCTAATGAAAAGCGCAGAAATCCGTGAAGCCTTCCTTCGCTTCTTCGAAGAGCAAGGCCACACCCGTGTAGCCTCCAGCTCTTTGATTCCGGGCAACGACCCCACCCTGCTGTTCACCAACGCGGGGATGAACCAGTTCAAGGACTGCTTCCTGGGCCAGGAAAAGCGCGCGTACACCCGCGCCGTCTCCAGCCAGAAATGCGTGCGCGCCGGCGGCAAGCACAACGACCTGGAAAACGTCGGTTACACCGCCCGTCACCACACCTTCTTCGAAATGCTGGGTAACTTCAGCTTCGGCGACTACTTCAAGCGTGATGCCATCACCTACGCCTGGAACTTCCTGACCTCCGAGAAGTGGCTGAACCTGCCGAAGGAAAAGCTGTGGGTCACCGTCTACGCCAGCGATGACGAGGCCTACGACATCTGGACCAAGGAAGTCGGTGTGCCGGCCGAGCGCATGGTGCGCATCGGCGACAATAAAGGCGCGCCTTACGCGTCCGACAACTTCTGGACCATGGGCGATACCGGCCCGTGCGGTCCTTGCACCGAGATTTTCTACGATCACGGCGCCGACATCTGGGGCGGCCCACCGGGCTCGCCGGAAGAAGACGGCGACCGTTACATCGAAATCTGGAACAACGTGTTCATGCAGTTCAACCGCACCGCCGACGGCGTGTTGCACCCGCTGCCAGCCCCGTCGGTGGACACCGGCATGGGTCTTGAGCGGATCAGTGCCGTGCTGCAGCACGTTCACTCGAACTATGAAATCGACCTGTTTCAGAGCCTGCTGGCCGCATCGGCCAAGGCCATCGGCTGCAGCAACGACAACCAGGCGTCCCTGAAAGTCGTGGCGGACCACATCCGTTCCTGCGGCTTCCTGATTGCCGACGGCGTACTGCCGTCCAACGAAGGTCGCGGTTATGTGCTGCGCCGGATCATCCGTCGCGCCTGCCGTCACGGTAACAAGCTGGGCGCCAAGGGCAGCTTCTTCTACCAGATCGTTGCCGCTCTCGTGGCCGAGATGGGCGAAGCGTTCCCGGAACTGAAATCCCAGCAGGCGCACATCGAACGCGTACTGAAAGCCGAAGAAGAGCAATTCGCCAAGACCCTGGAGCAGGGCCTGAAAATCCTCGAGCAGGATCTGGCCGAGCTCAAAGGCGACGTGGTGCCGGGCGACGTGGTGTTCAAACTCTACGACACCTACGGTTTCCCGATGGACCTGACCGCAGACATCGCCCGCGAGCGCAGCCTGACCATCGACGAAGCCGGCTTCGAGCGTGAAATGGAAGCCCAGCGCGTCCGTGCACGTTCCGCCAGCTCGTTCGGTCTGGACTACAACAGCCTGGTCAAGGTTGACGTCGACACCGAGTTCACCGGTTATCACGCCACCAGCGGTTCGGCGAAAGTCGTTGCTCTCTATAAAGATGGCCAGTCAGTGGACGTCTTGAGTGAAGGGCAGGGAGGCGTTGTGGTGCTGAACCAGACGCCTTTCTACGCCGAATCCGGCGGCCAGGTCGGCGATTGCGGTTACCTGCAGGCCGGCAACAGCCGTTTCGACGTGCGCGACACCACCAAGACCGGCGGCGCGTTCCTCCACCACGGTGTACTGGCGTCGGGCAGCCTGATCGTTGGCGCACCGGTGGAAACCCACGTCGAGGCCGACGTGCGTCACGCCACTTCGCTGAACCACTCGGCCACTCACTTGCTGCACGCTGCGCTGCGCAAAGTGCTGGGCGACCACGTTCAACAGAAGGGCTCGCTGGTCGACAGTCAGCGCCTGCGTTTCGACTTCAGTCACTTCGAAGCGATCAAGCCTGAGCAGATCAAGGCGCTGGAAGACATCGTCAACGCCGAGATCCGCAAGAACTCCGCCGTTGAAACCGAAGAAACCGACATCGAAACCGCCAAGCAGAAAGGCGCGATGGCACTGTTCGGCGAGAAGTACGGCGACAACGTGCGCGTGCTGAGCATGGGCGGTGATTTCTCCGTCGAGCTGTGCGGCGGTATCCACGCCAACCGTACCGGCGACATCGGCCTGCTGAAAATCATCAGCGAAGGCGGTGTGGCATCGGGCGTGCGTCGTATCGAAGCGGTCACTGGCGCTGCGGCGCTGGCTTACTTGAACGCTGCTGAAGAACAACTCAAGGAAGCGGCCAGCCTAGTCAAGGGCAGCCGCGACAACCTGATCGACAAGCTGTCGGCGGTGCTGGAGCGCAACCGTGCGCTTGAAAAGCAGCTCGAGCAGTTGCAGGCCAAGGCCGCTGCCGCTGCCGGCGACGATCTGTCGGCTTCGGCTGTGGACGTCAAGGGCGTGAAAGTGCTGGCCGTGCGTCTGGATGGTCAGGACGGCAAGGCGCTGCTGGCGCTGGTCGATCAGCTGAAAAACAAACTCGGCCGCGCAGTGATCCTGCTCGGCAGTGTCCATGAGGAAAAGGTCGTACTGGTTGCAGGTGTAACCAAGGACCTGACTGGCCAACTCAAAGCCGGTGATTTGATGAAACAGGCTGCTGCGGCAGTGGGCGGGAAGGGCGGTGGTCGTCCGGACATGGCGCAGGGCGGCGGTGTCGACGCCGGCGCACTGGATGGCGCACTGGCGCTGACCGTTCCATTCGTCGAGCAGGGTTTATAAGACGGCCCGTCGGGCCCGCAGTCTAGTGGCGGGCCCGGCGGCTGTTCGAGTGATTATTGGGCGCCCTTCATGGGCAGAGGCGGCTTTGAAATGGCTTTGATCGTACAGAAATTTGGAGGCACCTCGGTCGGCACTGTCGAGAGAATCGAGCAGGTCGCCGACAAGGTTAAGAAATTCCGCGATGCCGGCGATGACCTGGTGGTTGTGCTGTCTGCAATGAGCGGCGAGACCAACCGTCTGATCGATCTGGCCAAGCAAATCAGTGGCGAAGATCAACCGGTTCCGCGTGAACTGGACGTGATCGTTTCCACCGGTGAGCAGGTGACGATCGCCCTGTTGGCCATGGCGCTGATCAAGCGCGGTGTGCCGGCGGTGTCGTACACCGGCAACCAGGTGCGGATCCTGACGGACAGCGCGCACAATAAAGCGCGTATCTTGCAGATCGATGACCAGAAGATTCGCGGTGACCTGAAAGCAGGTCGCGTGGTGGTGGTCGCCGGTTTCCAGGGCGTCGACGAGCACGGCAACATCACGACCCTGGGTCGTGGCGGTTCCGACACCACCGGCGTGGCGCTGGCCGCTGCGCTGAAGGCTGATGAGTGCCAGATCTACACCGACGTCGATGGTGTCTATACCACTGACCCGCGCGTGGTATCGGTTGCTCAGCGTCTGGACAAGATCACCTTCGAAGAGATGCTGGAAATGGCCAGCCTCGGTTCCAAGGTGCTGCAGATCCGCGCGGTGGAATTCGCCGGCAAGTACAACGTTCCGCTGCGCGTACTGCACAGCTTCAAGGAGGGTCCGGGCACCCTCATTACTATTGATGAAGAGGAAACCATGGAACAGCCGATCATTTCCGGCATCGCTTTCAACCGCGATGAAGCCAAGCTGACCATCCGTGGCGTGCCAGACACCCCGGGCGTGGCGTTCAAGATTCTCGGCCCGATCAGTGCCGCGAACATCGAAGTCGACATGATCGTGCAGAACGTCGCGCACGATAACACCACCGACTTCACCTTCACCGTGCACCGCAACGACTACCAGTCCGCGCAAACCGTGCTGGAAAACACCGCTCGCGAGATCGGTGCCCGTGAAGTGGTGGGTGACACCAAGATTGCCAAAGTCTCGATCGTCGGCGTCGGCATGCGTTCCCACGCAGGCGTGGCCAGCCGCATGTTTGAATCCCTGGCAAAGGAAAGCATCAACATCCAGATGATCTCGACCTCGGAAATCAAGGTTTCCGTGGTGATCGAAGAGAAGTACCTGGAACTGGCCGTGCGCGCCCTGCACACGGCTTTCGAGCTCGACGCTCCGGCCCGTCAGGGCGAGTGATGCGTTGTCTGAAGGGCGCGGTCTGACCGCGCCCTTTATTTTTTGAATGGCGCGAGCCCCCGAACTGTTCTTTTGCTCGCGCTGGTCAATACTCAGGCATGTAGGGCTACGATCGCTCCGGTTGTAGGTCGGGTGCCTTTTTTTTGCAGACTGTTGTCCCTGAAATGATTCGCGTGAGGAGAAAGGTATGCTGATTCTGACTCGTCGGTGCGCAGAAAGCCTGATTATCGGTGATGGCGAAATCACCGTGACCGTGCTCGGCGTCAAAGGAAATCAAGTGCGTATCGGCGTCAATGCCCCGAAAGAGGTGGCCGTGCACCGTGAAGAAATCTATCTGCGTATAAAGAAAGAGAAGGACGAAGAACCAAGCCATTAATTTTTATCGATTTTTATGTTTGCAAACGGGGAAGAAGGTGGTTAATATACGCCCCGTGTTGCGGAGAGCTGGCCGAGTGGCCGAAGGCGCTCCCCTGCTAAGGGAGTACACCTCAAAAGGGTGTCGGGGGTTCGAATCCCCCGTTCTCCGCCATTATTTGCTTAGTACGTTGTAATCTGGCTTTTTCTGTAAGTTGTTGAATTTATTAGAAAAAGTGGTTGGAATAGAGATTAGACGGGCTATAATGCGGCGCAACAAATGCACTCGTAGCTCAGCTGGATAGAGTACTCGGCTACGAACCGAGCGGTCACAGGTTCGAATCCTGTCGAGTGCACCATTTAAGAGTCAATTACAGCGATGTAAATGACTCGGCTTCAACCAGTTGTGATCTGGTCTAAAAACACAAAATGCACTCGTAGCTCAGCTGGATAGAGTACTCGGCTACGAACCGAGCGGTCACAGGTTCGAATCCTGTCGAGTGCACCATATACCGAAAAGCCCGCGTTTAACGCGGGCTTTTTGCTGTCCTGGATTTGGCTTTTCCTGTCACGCATCCTTTTTCATCAAAATCGATTTGAGCACTGCGCCCTCGCTTGAGGTCGTAACGATAACTCGTTGCCGAATTGCGGATGCTCACCTTGTCGGGTTTGCCCAAAGCGCTTTCAACATCCTGTTGGCTCATGCCGGCGATGATTCGTTGATTGATGATTGCTTCACGCTTTTGTCGCGCGTCGATCAGATCTCCGCATTTGTCCTGGGTGCGCCCGACGACGGCCATTTCTCGCTTTCTGATATTCATACCGGATATTTCTTCATGCCGGGCTTCGGGTATCAGGGTGACTGTCGAGCCAGGGGAGTAGGGGTGAACTTCCTGCAATGAAAGGTGCTCATCGTTCGCGCAGCTCAATGTGGTGAACGTGACGCTGCCATCGGAAGCTTCGCAGCGATGAAGTGTCGTTGCGCTCCCGATGGTGGGCAGGCAGAGCAGGGCGGTCAGCATGAATCGGGATGTTTTCGATGGCATTCGGCGTCCTCCATGACGATCCTTCTCAAGCGTAGCTGGCAGTTTTTTCAGCGCCGGTGTGTTTTCTTTTCAGAATGAGTCGTCGCAGTGTGAAGGATCAGGACAGTGCTTAGCTTTGTCTCGCAAGCGCTTGTTTCAGCCACGATTTTTTAACGTTTAAAACCGTCAGGCGGTGTATCATTGCGCCCGTCAGCCCCGCCGGGGCTTATGGAAAACCTCCATGGACTTACCCAGTAGTTATTCAGTAACCCGTTTTACCAATCATGAATTGACTGATTGATCCTTCCGGCGTGCCCCGCTGCTGGGAGTGGAGTTCGCCTATGTCCGAAATCGAAGTAAAGAAAACACAGGAAAGCCTGCAGGATCGCCTGGCTCAGGTCGTCGAGCTGCTGCAGCGCCAGCGGGTCGTCGAAGACCTGACTCATCGCCAGGAAGGCCCGCATCATGATCGGGTCGAGAACCTGGTCCACCGGCAAAACCTCGTCGAGCTGCAACGCAAGCTCGATGATCTGCACTCCGCCGACGTCGCCTACATTCTTGAAGCCCTGCCGCTGGACGATCGTCTGACGCTCTGGCAACTGGTCAAGGCCGATCGCGACGGCGACATTCTTCTCGAAGTATCCGATTCCGTCCGTGAAACGCTGATCGCCGACATGGACGATCACGAGCTCCTGGCTGCCGCCAAGGACATGGATGCCGACGAACTTGCTGACCTGGCCTCCGAGCTGCCGCGAGACGTCGTCCATGAGCTGATGGAGACTCTGGACCAGCAGCAACGCGAACGTGTGCGTTCGGCTCTCTCCTATGACGAGGAGCAGGTCGGTGCGCTGATGGACTTCGAGATGGTGACCATCCGTGAGGATGTCAGTCTTGAAGTGGTTCTGCGTTACCTGCGTCGTCTGAAAGAGCTGCCGGGCCATACCGACAAACTGTTCGTGGTCGATTACGACGGTGTGCTCAAGGGCGTGCTGCCGATCAAGCGTTTGCTGGTCAATGATCCGGAGAAACAGGTTTCCGAAGTCATGGCGAGTGACCCGGTGAGTTTTCACCCGGACGAAGACGCCTACGACGCCGCTCAGGCGTTCGAACGTTACGACTTGATCTCGGCCCCGGTGGTCGACAAGAACGGCAAGCTGATCGGCCGTCTGACCATCGACGAAATGGTCGACCTGATTCGTGAGGAGAGCGAAAGCGAAGTCCTCAATATGGCGGGTCTGCGTGAAGAGGAAGACATCTTCGCCTCCGTCTGGAAGTCCCTGCGCAACCGTTGGGCGTGGCTGGCGATCAACCTGATCACGGCGTTCGTCGCATCGCGGGTGATCGGCCTGTTCGAAGGTTCGATCGAGAAGCTGGTGGCCTTGGCAGCGCTGATGCCGATCGTGGCGGGCATCGGCGGTAACTCCGGCAACCAGACGATTACCATGATCGTTCGCGCTATGGCCCTCGATCAGGTCAGCACCGGCAATACCTCGCGCCTGATGCGCAAAGAGCTGGCCGTTGCGTTGATCAACGGTTTGGTCTGGGGCGGGGTGATCGGTGTGGTCGCTTACTTGCTCTATGGCAGCTGGTCGCTGGGTGTGGTCATGACGGCCGCCATGACATTGAACCTGCTGCTGGCAGCGTTGATGGGGGTGTTGATCCCGATGACCCTGGCCAAGATGGGGCGCGATCCGGCGATGGGCGCCAGCGTGATGATCACGGCCATGACCGACAGTGGTGGCTTCTTCATCTTCCTGGGGTTGGCGACGATCTTCCTGCTCTGACCGACAGTATTGAAACAGCCCGCCGATTGGCGGGCTTTTTTTCGTCCATGAAAAGCCGAATTGCGGGCAAAAAAAAGCCAGCATTCATGCTGGCTTGAGGTGTTCGGTGTGGCTCAGGATGCGTCTGCGGCCATTTCGGCGTCGTGGGCGATCAGAGAAACCAGTGCGTTCTGCTGGCGATGGGAGAGTTGGCGGAAGCGTTGCAGCAACTCGCGTTCGTGCAGCGACAGCTCCGGGCTGTCCAGGCGCATGCTCAGCTCTTCGCCCAGTGCACCTTCCTGAATAAGACTCTGCTCAAGGCGCGCAATGATCTCGGAGTTCATGCTGCGATGATGATTGCGAGCCACCTCGGCAATGCGTTCACGCATTCCGTCTGGCAGACGTACGACGAACTTGTCAGCCGTACGGCTGGAATAAATTGCCTGTTTCAATGGGCGCATATATTTAACCGGTTAGTTCAGGGGAGCGGTTCTCGGGATTGGCCGCAGGATGTGTTCTAGGACAAGCATCCGCGCCAAATGGTTCAACCTGAATTGTTAAGAGGCGCGCATCATGCCTCAAAATTGCCAGATCATTGGCGTCAATTCTGTGACAAATATTGATCCGGGTAAAGGCGTAATGCCAGCACCAATTATCAGAAATGCGGACTGGTTTGAAAAGAAAGCATCTGCCCGTATTGCTGACCGCGTCCTGAAACACGTCGTCTGATGCCCGAAGACGTCAGAACGTGCATGCTATGCAGGTTGAATCGTTGTTCCTTACCTTGTACAGGATAGTGGCAAATGGCCGATTTACTAGGGGCAAATGTCCGCCGGAGGGCGTTTTCAGGATGGATGGCAGGCTGATTTACCTCATGGGACCTTCCGGCTCCGGCAAGGACAGTCTGATCGAGGCAGCGCGTGAGCCTTTAAGGGCGTTGAACTGCGAAATCATCAGGCGAGTGATCACCCGTTCGGCCGAATCCGTGGGTGAGGATGCAATCGGTGTGGCGCCGCAGGAGTTCGAGCGACGTCAGCGTGCCGGCGAGTTTTCACTGGCGTGGCAGGCTAACGGTCTCGCCTACGGCATTCCGGTGGAAATGGATCAATGGCTGAAAACCGGCAAACACGTCCTGGTAAACGGCTCTCGGGCAAACCTTCGACAAGCGCTGGAAAGTTACCCGACTTTGGTGCCGGTGTTGCTGACAGTTCGGGAGGATGTTCTGCGTGAGCGCCTGCTCCGGCGTGGCCGGGAGACGCTTGAACAGATCGATGCGAGGCTGGCGCGCAATACGCTGTTCAAGGACAGGCGTTCAACTGATAGTCCTGTGCACCTGATCGACAACTCGGGCGCTCTGGCCGATGCAGTCAATCATCTGCTGGAGCTGGTCAGGTTCAGCGCAATACCGGATCAAACTTGATCTTGCGCCCGGCCACCAGTGCCAATACGAACAGCGCCGAAAAGACGCCGCAACCGATCAGGGCCAGGGATATTTCGGTTTCCTCGAACAGCGAAAAATGCCCGAGGCCACTCAATAAGGCGAGGATCAGAAATCCTGCAGCTGACTTGGACATGCTGTACTCCTGAAGATATTTCAAAAAACCAGACGTTCAGTCGAATGCGTCGGCAACGCCTGTTCAGACTCGCTGACTGCTTGCGGGGCAAAGCTCTTATCGCTCAACACCGCCCATTGCGGCGCCTTCTGCACTTGCAGGTAGTGCGGCATGCGTCCGGCCACTTTTTCGTTATCCGTGGGGGCGAAGTGAAAGCCGACCAGGACGGCCAATGCGATTGCATTTGCGAACACGAGGGCGCTGTTCATGAGACGAGTCTCCGATTGTTCTTGTATAAGAACCGGTAAAGCAGCCGTCGTGCCAATAGTCTAACCGCTGTTAAGTCCTTTAAAAACAAGCATTTAACAGGGTTTTTCGGATGTGCCGCATTGCATTTTGCAATGGTGGCTTTTTGCGGCGATGCAAATTGCACGGTAAAACGTCCGGCACCCTTGCAAGGCGCCTGCCTACACTTAAAAAGCCCTGCGGACGACATGACAAAACAGGGCCCGGCCGTTAACATGCACGCCGTCTGTCGCACCGACAGATTTGTGTCCCAGTAGCTCAATTGGATAGAGCATCCCCCTCCTAAGGGGAAGGTTGGCAGTTCGAACCTGCCCTGGGACACCATCTATTGAAAAAGCCCCGCGCAGAGTGATCTGGCGGGGCTTTTTTTGTCGCGAGTTTACAAGCGGAAGCGACTGACCAGGGTGTTGAACGACGCCGCCAGGTTGGACAGTTCCTGGGTCGAGGCGCTGGTCTGATGCGCGCCTGCCGCCGTCTGGGTGGAGAGATCCTGGATGTTGACCAGATTTCGGTCCACTTCCCGAGCTACGTGTGCCTGTTCTTCCGAGGCTGTGGCGATGACGAGGTTGCGATCATTGATCTGCGAGATGCCGTCGGCGATCAGCTCCAATGCCTGGCCGGTCGCTTGCGCCAGTGACTGGGTTTCGCTGACCAGCGCCTGGCTTTTCCCCATGGCGCCGACGGCTTCGTCTGCACTGTTGCGAACGTCGTTGATCATGCCTTCGATTTCCCCTGTCGAAGCCTGGGTTCTTGCCGCCAGGGCTCGTACCTCGTCGGCGACCACGGCAAAACCTCGACCTTGCTCACCCGCGCGCGCAGCCTCGATGGCGGCGTTAAGCGCCAGTAGATTGGTTTGCTCGGCAATCCCCCGGATCACATCGAGAACTTTGCCGATGTCTCGAACTTTCTCCGCCAGATCCTTGACCATGGTGGTGGAGGTGGCGATTTCCGTGGTTGCATGGTTGATCGCGGCAACGGCGTTTCGCGCTTGATCGCGTCCGTTACTGGCTTCCCGGCTGGTGGTCTGGGAGGCCTCGGAGGTGGATACCGCATTGCGCGCAACTTCCTCCACGGCGGAGGTCATTTCCGTGACAGCCGTCGCTGCCTGCTGGATCTCGTCGTTCTGACGAATCAGTCCGCGGCTTCCATTGTCTGTGACGGCGGTGAGTTCTTCGGCAGCGGAAGCCAGTTGATCCGCCGCGCTGGCGATCTGCTGAATAGTGCTTTTCAGACTGCCCTGCATCTCGGCCAGGGCCGTGAGCAACTGGCCGGCCTCGTCGCGGCCGGTGCTGACGATGTTTTGAGTCAAGTCGCCCCCAGCGATGCTTCGGGCGCTTTCAACGGCTTTGGAGATGGGGCGGCTGATCAGTCGGCTGATGAACAGGCCAAGCAAAATCGCCGCGACGAAGGCCAGCACGATGCCGATGTACAGCGAGGTCTTGGCGGAGGACTCCGTCAGAACCGATCGTTTTGCGGCTTCGCTGACCTGCATGTCGTTGGAGTTGGTCATGATGGTCAATTCGTCCATGACGACGCGATAGTTTTTCTGCAGGTCGCCGAGCAGCAGTTCGCGGCCATTTTCCAGGTCGCCGGCCTTCATCAGGCCCAGATACCTTTGCACGATCGCTTGGTAAACGGGCCAGGCTTTCTCCATCCGGTCACCGGCTGCACGTTCGTCGTCGGCAAGCTCGGTTTTCCGGTATTCGGCAAAGGCTTTTTCACTCGCCACCTGGTTGGCGCTCATCGAGGCGAGAAATTCGTCTTTGGTGTTCTGGGGCAGGTTGGCGGCAGTGGCGACGTAAAGCCGATACATGTCACGGGTCTGTCCGACAGCCTTGATTTTGGTCTGCGCGATGTTGGCGACGGCGACGAGGTTGTTGCCGAACACCGATCTGAGGCTTGTCGAGAGTTCGGTCACTCCCCGGCTTCCCAGCAGGCCCACCCCCAGGGTGATGAAGGCGCACGCCGCGAAGGCCGTGATCAATTTCGTGGAAAGTCTTGCGTCATTCAACCAACTCATAAGGGGCATCCTGCTGACATGTGGGGGCGGAGCAATATCGAGCGCAGCTCGTAAGCAAATGGCTTGTCGTCGTACATCTTTCGGCTGCGGAGTCCACAACTGTAGGGTTACCAGTTGTTTGTTATTTAAATATATTCCGCATTAAACACCCTTGTAACCAGCGTTTTAGAGCATTCAGCACATACATACAAAAGATGGCACTTGGCCTTTTCTATTTATTGCAAAGTGTTACATTGTGTGGAATATTCCAATAAATACGTACGACATCGTACCTCTTCGTCCTTGTCGCTCAAGATGACGAGGACGCTGTGTTCGTGATTTCCAGAACCGTGAAAAAAAAGAACGAAGCAGCCTAGGGTAGGACTCATGTCGCGTCGCATTGATAAAGGGAAACGCAGGGGGTACGCCTCTGCCGGATTGGTTACGCTGCTGATCGCCATAGCTGGCACCGCGTACGGCGAGGCGCTCGACAGCACCGCGTCGGTGGGCAAGCGTCTGGCGGTAGCCGCTGACTGTGTGGCTTGTCATACGGCACCAGGCGGCAAGGCTTTTGCGGGCGGCTATCCGCTCAGTTCACCGATGGGCACGATCTACTCGACCAACATCACGCCTTCGAAAACGGCGGGCATCGGCAATTACACGTCTGAGCAATTCGCCCGTGCGGTCCGTGACGGGGTGGCGGCCGATGGCACTCGGCTGTACCCGGCGATGCCCTATACCTCTTATTCGAAGATGACCGACAGCGACATTGCTGCGCTCTACGACTACTTCATGCATGAAGTGGCGCCGGTCGATACGCTGAACCAGAAAACCGCTCTGGATTTCCCGTTCAATATCCGCGCATCGATGATTGGCTGGAACGCGCTGTTCCACAGCAAAACACGCTTCACGCCGGATCCGGCCAAGTCTGCCGAGGTCAACCGTGGCGACTATCTGGTCAACGGCCTGGCTCACTGCGATACCTGCCATACACCGCGCAATGTCCTGATGGCTGCCGACAGCGCAAAACCGTTGGCCGGCGGATCACTGGGCAGTTGGTATGCCCCCAATATCACTTCCGACAAAGTCAGCGGCATCGGTGCCTGGTCGAGCGACGAGATCGTGGCCTATCTGCGTACCGGTCACGTCGAGGGCAAGGCCCAGGCGGCAGGCCCAATGGCCGAAGCGGTGGAGAACAGTCTGCAGCATCTGAGCGATGTGGATCTCAAAGCCATCGCGGCCTATCTGTTGCAGACCACGCCGATCAAGACCGGGGAGAGCAAGGCCCGGCACGAGTACGGTCAGGCCTCGGTCGATGAATTGACGCTGCGCGGAGGCAAACCGGGGGATAACCCGGGCTGGCACATATTCAGTGGCACTTGCGCCAACTGCCATCAGCCGAACGGTCAAGGCACGCGGGAATACCCATCGCTGTTTCACAACACCGCCACCAGTCGCAGCGACAACCTGATCGCGACCATCGTGTACGGCGTGCATCGTGAAGTCGACGGTGTGGCCATCGACATGCCGGGTTTCGGCCCTGACGCGCTGTTCACCGACCGCCTGAACGACCAGCAGATTGCCGACGTCAGCAACTACGTGCTGTCGCGCTACGGCAATGCCGACACGGTTGTCACCGCCGCCGATGTGGCACAGCTACGCAACGGTGGGCCCCAGGCGCCACTGGCAGTGATGGCGAAGTTTACGACCCCGGTCATCATTCTCGTGTGCTTGTTGATCGGCCTGGGCGCATGGGCCTTGATTGCACGTCGGCGCAAGGAGGCCTGAGCAATGGACACTTCAATGACGCAAAAACACGAAAAAACTCAAACCGAAAGCTCGGCCGGGCTCACTCGCCGCAATCTGTTGCGCGGTTCCGTGACGCTGGGCCTGGCCGCGATGATCGGCAGTGCGCTGCCCTGGCAGTCGGTGCTGGCAGCCCAGGTATCGAGCGACGATTTCATTGCGCTGTCGCAGTTTCTGGTCAGCCGTGCGGTCAATCCGGTTCTGGCCGCTCGTTATTACGCCGCGCTGGACAAGCGCGCGCCGAATTTCTCGACCAACGTGATTGCCTTGAAGCAATTGATCGGCGCACAGGGTTACAAGCATGTCGATGAATACCTGGCGCAGCCGAATCCGGATCCGTCGCTGCGGGCCACGGCCACCAGCATCATTTCTGCCTGGTATCTGGGCATCGTCGGTGAGCCGGCGGATGCGGAGCTGATCAGCTATTCCCTCGCCATGATGTATCAGCCCACTCACGGCATTCTCATCATTCCAACCTACGGTGGCGGCCCGGATTCATGGGGTCCCAAACCAGCAGTCATTCAGGACTCGACAGTATGAGCAGCGATCAATTCGATGCCGATGTGGTGATCATCGGTTCCGGTGTCATGGGCGGTCTGATCGCCACGGGCCTGGCCAAAGCGAACAAGTCGGTGATCGTGCTCGAGGCCGGTCCCCGGGTGAATCGCCGTGATGTGGTGGAAACATTCCGCAATGCCCCGGTAAAACTCTCGCTGGCCAATGCCAAGCTGCAGGGCGCCGGGTCGCCCTATCCGAGCCTGCCTCACGCGCCCTCTACCTATGGCGACTATCTGCAGCAGGTAGGGCCAGTGAAATACAACACTTCTTACTTGCGTGTGGTGGGCGGCACCACCTGGCACTTCGGTTCCTCGCTGTGGCGCATGCTGCCCAACGATTTTCGTCTCAAGTCGTTGTATGGCCGTGGTCGTGACTGGCCGATCAGTTATGACGAACTGGAACCGTATTACGCTCGGGCTGAAATCGAACTGGGCGTTTCCGGTGTCGACGGCCAGGACGAAAGCGGGCAGGGCGGGGACGCCTATCCGCCGCGCTCGATTCCCTATCCGATGGAGGGCCTTAAACCGAGCTACATGTTCAAGCGCCTTTCCGAATTGCTCAGCAAGGGTGGGTATAACCCGATCCTCGAGCCGAATGGCCGGGCGACCCGTCCCTATGGCAAACGGCCTCCCTGTGCCGGCAACAACAACTGCAACCCGGTGTGCCCGATTGCAGCCAAGTACGACGGTTCGATGCATATCGATGAGGCCGAGCGCCATGGCGCCAAGGTGCTGGACAACTCCGTCGTCTACAAGATCGAGGCGGGCGACGACGGCAAGATCACCGCGATCTGGTACATGCGTCCCGACAAGTCCAAACACAAACTGACCGCCCGGGCCTTTGTACTGGCGGCATACGGTATCGAGTCGCCGAAGCTGCTGTTGATGTCGACCTCGGAAAAGTACCCGAACGGGATTGCCAACTCCTCGGATCAGGTCGGGCGCAACCTGATGGACCACACCGGCATCAGCATGAACGTCATGACCAAGGAAGACATGTGGCCGGGCGAAGGGCCGACGCAATTGCTGGTCTATCTGAACAGCCGCGATGGTGCGTTTCGCAACGATTACCCGAGCTACAAGATCAAGGTGCGCAACACCGTGCCGACGTCGCAGATCACTTCGAACCTGATTGCCAAAGGCGTGCTGGGCTCGAAGCTCGATGAGCAGATCCGCCTGCAATCGGCGCGCTCCCTGAACTGGGCTGTCGACTTCGAAACCCTGCCACTGCCGGAGAATCGGGTCACCCCGAGCAAGACCAAGTTCGACGCCATCGGTCTGCCGGTTCCCGAGATCTACTACAGCGTTCCCGACTACTGGCACGCCGGCAAAGAGAAGGCTCTGGAGGACTTCAAACAGTTTGCGAAACTGCTCGACGCCGACATCCTCAGCACCGACACGGGCTTCCAGAATCGGCAGCACATCATGGGCACCACCATCATGGGCGATGATCCGAAAGACTCGGTGGTAGACCGCGATTGCCGCAGTCACGACCATTCCAACCTGTTCATCGCAGGCACGAGCGTCATGCCATCGTCCTCCTGCGTGAACCCGACGCTGACAGGTGCGGCGTTGAGTATTCGGATTGCCGATGTGTTGGTGGCGGAGGTCTGAGAAGCGCCCTGAAGTACAAAGCCCCACGCAGAGAAATCTGGTGGGGCTTTTTTGTTTTTGGTGCAGTCCAGTCTGGCGGTTGGAGCGAGCAGGTTAAATGCAAGCTTGCAGGCCGACACGATTCAGCATTCCTTGATGTACCCGCGTTCGAAGTTGAGAACCGCCGCGCAATTAAGTCACTGCGCAACGAATCTTGAACCCCCGCTTCAAGAGAACCACTGATCCGGCCGATAACCCGTTCGGTGACTACAGAGTCGCGCGAAATCGCTTGATAGCATTTGGCCGGCAGCTATCATCTGCGCGCCTGGAAATGGTCCATCTTCTTCAATTGCCTGGAAATCCTCGATGCTGTCGTATCACCAAAAGAGTTTTCTGATCGTCGATGATTTCTCGGATTTCCGCAGTTCCGTGCGTTCGATGTTGCGCGAGTTGGGTGTCAAGGATGTGGACACCGCCGACACGGGTGAGCAGGCGCTGAAAATGTGCGCGCAGAAGTCCTACGATTTCATCCTTCAGGACTTCCACCTCGGTGACGGCAAGAAGAACGGTCAGCAGGTGCTGGAAGACCTGATGATGGAGAAGCTGATCAGCCACGAAGCGGTGTTCGTGATGGTCACGGCCGAGACCAGTCAGGCGATGGTGCTCAGTGCCCTGGAGCACGAGCCGGACGCGTACCTGACCAAGCCGTTCAACCGTTCCGGCCTGGCTCAGCGCCTGGAGCGTCTGGAGCAGCGCAAGACCCTGCTCAAGCCGATTCTGCAAGCCCTCGACCGTGGCAAACCGATGGAAGTGCTCAACGCCTGCATCGCCCTGTGCAAACAGGACATCCGCTATTCGCCGCTGTGCCTGCGTTATCGCGCCGATGCGTTGCGCGACATGAACCAGAACGAAGCGCTCGAGCGCCTTTACGACAGCATCATCGCTGACCGGCCGTTGCCGTGGGCGTTTGCCGGGTTGGGCAAGTTGCTGTTCAAGCGTGGGCAGGTCAGTCAGGCCAAGGGCGTTTACGAAAAAGCCCTGAAGGTCTTCCCGATGATGCCGGCGCTGTATGACGGCATGGCTGACGTGCTGGTCGCCGAAGGCGATACCAAAGGCGCGCAGCAAGTGCTGGAGGAAGCGATTCGCCTGTCGCCGCTGGCGGTGCGCCGTCAGGCATTGCTGGGCAAGCTGGCGATGGCCAACGAAGATTTCGACACCGCTTCCCGGGCTTATCGCCAGGCGGTGAATCAGGGCGCGCAATCGCGCTTCAAGGATCCGGAAAGCAATCTCGGCCTGGCCCATGCCTTGATCAGCAAAGGCAGCGAGCGCGGGCTCGATACCCGAACGCGTCTGGAGATCAACACCACCCTCAGCGCCGTGGCCAAGGAAAACCCGACCGATCCGGGCCTGCAGATTCGTGCGCGTCTGATGAAGGCTACGAGCCTGTTGCTCAACGATGCCGAGACCGCCGAAAAACTCACCGAACAAGCGCTGATGCGCCTCGACGGCATGGAGCAATTCATGAGCCCCGAGGCCGCGTTGCTGGTGGCCAAGCAATTGCAGATGCTGGGTCAGGCCGAGGCGGGCACTTCGATGCTCAAGAGCTGTGCGGAAATCTACGGCGATGACCCGACGGTGATGAAAGACATCGCCAAGCTCACCGACGACCCGACTATTCTCAGCTCCAGCAACGCCGCCGCCGACCTCAACCGGCAGGGCGTGCGCGTGTACAAGACCGGCAACCTGGTGGAGGCCCGCGAGGTGTTCCGCAAGGCGCTGAAGATGCAACCGAAGAACATCAGTATTGCGCTGAACATGGCCCAGTCGCTGCTGCACGGCACCGACACCAATGTGCCGTCGGCGGAGCTGGAAGAATGTCGGGCCTGCCTGAAACTGGTGGGCATGATGCCCGATACCGACGCGCGTTATCCGCGTTATCAGAAGCTGAAAAGCAAGGCGTTTGGCGAATGAACCAAGACGAGCAGGCACTGGATTTTTCCACGGTGATCGCCTCCACCGTGCACGACATGAAGAACTCTCTGGCGATGCTGATGCAGGCCCACAGCCAATGGCTGGCACGCTTGCCCGCAGCGCAGCGCCAGGGGCCGGAGCAGGGCGTGATCGACTTCGAGTTCGCCCACCTCAACGGCATGCTGGTGCAGCTGCTCGGGCTGTACAAGCTCGGGGTCAATCAGATGCCGTTGCAGCCGGCCTATCACGAGCTGGACGATTTCATCGAGGCGCAACTGGCGGCCCATCAGGAAGTGTTCGCCAGTCGTGGAATCATTGCCACTTACGAAGTCGATCCGCTCAGTCCGCTGGGTTTCTTTGATCGCGAACTGATCGCCTCGGTGCTGGGCAACTGCATCAACAACGCCATCCGCTACGCCCGCGAATCGCTGCTGATCACCGTCAGCGATGAGGCGGGGCAACTGGTGTTGAGCATCAACGATGACGGCGACGGTTACCCGGCCGAAATGCTCGAGCGCCAGTCCGATTACGTGCAGGGCATCAACCACAGCAGTGGCAGCACCGGCCTCGGTCTGTACTTCGCCGGACGCATCGCCGCGCTGCATCAGCGCAACGGTGTAGGCGGTCGGACCGAGATCCGCAATGGCGGCCCGTTGGGCGGCGGCGTGTTCAGTATTTACCTGCCCTGAATCACCGATTCATCGACCGGAATTCTTTTTGTTGGCTGCTGCTTGATATTCCGAACAGCCGAAGCCTATTTTGTCCGGGTCGCCGTTCGCGGCTCGCACAATAACAAGGATTGCGTCATGACAACCGATGGCCAGCGTTCACTCGCGCAGCGATTGACGGGCATTGATGAGATTGAATGTGTCACGCCGGATTTGAACGGCGTGCCACGGGGCAAGGTAATGACCGCCGAGGGCTTCCTCGAAGGGCGGCGTCTGCAGTTGGCCCGGGGGGTGCTGCTGCAATGCATCATGGGCGGTTATCCTGCCGCGAAATTCTATGGCAGCGATGACGGCGATCTGGCGCTGGTGGCCGATCCTGCGCAGATCCATCCGTTGCCATGGAGCGAAGAGCCACGGGCCTTGGCAATCTGTGATGCCGACGAACTGACCGGCGAAAGCTCCAACCTGTCGACCCGTGGCCAGCTCAAAAAAGTCATTGCCCGCTACGCGGCCCTCGGTCTGGCGCCGGTGGTGGCAACCGAACTCGAATTTTTTGTGTTCGCTCCGAACACCGACCCGACCCAACCGTTCCAGCCGCCAGTCGGTCTCGACGGGCGTCGCGAGGACGGGCATTCGGCGTTCAGCGTCAGTTCCAACAACGGTCTGCGACCGTTCTTCAGTGAAGTCTATAAATGCATGGCGGCTCTGGGCCTGCCACGCGATACCTTCATGCACGAAATGGGCGTCAGCCAGTTCGAGATCAACCTGCTGCACGGTGATCCGCTGCTGCTGGCCGACCAGACCTTTCTGTTCAAGCATCTGCTCAAGGAAGTCGCGCTCAAGCACGGCCTGACCGTGGTGTGCATGGCCAAGCCGCTGGCGCACACGCCGGGCAGTTCGATGCACATTCACCAGAGCATCGTCGAGATCGACAGTGACAAGAATGTGTTCAGCGACACCGACGGTCAGCCAACCGCGATGTTCCGCCACTTCATCGGCGGGCAGCAGGCGGGCATGGCCGACTTCACCGCGCTGTTTGCGCCGAACGTCAATTCGTATCAACGGCTGTGCCATCCGTTTGCCTCGCCGAACAATGCCTGCTGGTCCCACGACAACCGCGCCGCCGGCCTGCGCATTCCGGCCAGTTCGCCGGTTGCGCGTCGGGTCGAGAACCGTTTGCCGGGGGCCGATGCCAACCCGTACCTGGCGATTGCCGCAAGCCTGGCCGCCGGCTTGTACGGCATCGAGCATGAACTCGAGCCAAGCGAAGCGATTCAGGGCGAGTTCGACGTGCCGGACAATCTTTCGCTGCCGTGTACCTTGCACGCGGCGCTCGAACGTCTGAAACGCAGCCAGCTTGCAAAGGAACTGTTCGGCACGGAGTTCATCGAAGGCTACATCGCTTCGAAGACCATGGAGTTGACCAGCTTCTTTGATGAAATCACTCCCTGGGAGCGCCGTGTTCTAGCAGCCCAGGCCTGACGAAATGTCGCCGTCGGGCTATCGTTTGATAGCCCGATACTTACTGCAAGGAGCCGCTCGGAACGCCGATGCGCCAAATCTGGAAATCCTTTCGAGCGCTGTATTTCGCCTCGCTGATGATGTTGATCGGCTCGGGCCTTCTTTCTACTTATCTGGCTTTGCGTCTGGCTGCCGACCATGTCGACGGGTTGTGGGTCGGTGCGTTGATGGCAGCCAACTATTTCGGTCTGGTGCTGGGCGGCAAGATTGGTCACCGGCTGATTGCCCGGGTCGGGCATATCCGCGCCTACTCGGCGTGTGCCGGGATCGTCGGCGCGGCGGTGCTTGGACATGGTCTGGTGGACTGGCTGCCGGCCTGGCTGGTGCTGCGGACCATTGTCGGCCTCGGCATGATGTGCCAATACATGGTCATCGAGAGCTGGCTGAACGAGCAGGCAGACGCCAATCAGCGCGGTCTGGTGTTCAGCGGCTACATGATCGCGTCGTACCTGGGGCTGGTACTCGGTCAGCTGATTCTGGTCATGCACCCGGGCCTTGGTCTGGAACTGCTGATGCTGGTCGCGTTGTGTTTTGCCCTGTGTCTGGTGCCGGTGGCACTGACGCGGCGGATTCACCCGGCACCGCTGCATCCGGCGCCGATGGAGCCGCGCTTCTTTATCAAGCGCGTGCCGCAGTCGCTGAGTACGGTCCTCGGGGCAGGGCTGATCATCGGTTCGTTCTACGGTCTGGCGCCGCTGTATGCCTCGCAGCAGGGGCTGTCCACCGAACAGGTCGGTCTGTTCATGGGTAGCTGCATTTTTGCCGGGCTGGTGGTGCAGTGGCCGCTGGGCTGGTTGTCCGACCGCTATGACCGGGCGCTGTTGATCCGCTGTTTCGCGCTGTTCCTCGCGGTTGCTTCGTTGCCGCTGGCGATCCTGCCGCAAGTGCCGCTGGAGATACTGTTCGTGGTCGGCTTCCTCTGTTCGCTGGTGCAGTTCTGCCTGTACCCGTTGGCGGTGGCGTTCTCTAACGACCACGTCGAAGGCGAGCGTCGGGTGTCGCTGACGGCGATGCTGCTGGTGACTTACGGCGTGGGGGCGAGTATCGGGCCGCTGGCGGCCGGGGTGCTGATGAAGCTGTTCGGGCCGCAGAGTCTGTACGCGTTCTTCACCTTTTTCGCGCTGGTGCTGGTATGGCGGATCCGGCCGAAAGCCGTGACCAATCTGCACCAGGTCGATGATGCGCCGCTGCATCACGTGGCGATGCCGGACAGCATGTCCAGTTCGCCGCTGGTGGCAGCGCTTGACCCGCGGGTTGACGAGCAGGTGGTGCAGGAGCAGATGCAGAATACGGTCGCTCCGGAGCCTGAACCTGAACCCGAGCCAGAACCTGTCGCGTCAACCGACTCGACAATCGAAGGCGAAGGGCCGGACATCAGCCCCGCCAGGCCGTGATTCAGGCATAAAAAAACGGGCAGTCACCGCAGTGACTGCCCGTTTTTTCATGCATGCCGATCAGAGGTCGTCTTTATCGAACCGACGCGCTTCGCGTTGCAGTTGATAAACGAAACGCTCGACGTTGCGCGCCGCCGGGCCGCTGATGTTGTGAAAGCGCAGGCCGGCGAAGGTGATGTTGAGTTTTTCTTCGAAGTGCAGGTAACGCAGCTCGACCGAAGTCGGCTGGTTGCCGAACAGCGGCGCGGCGATCAGGCGATCATAAACCTGGCCCAGTTGCAGGCGGTCGGTGATGTCGCCTTCGAAGCGCAGTTTGCAGCCGGTGGCGGAGATATCCAGCAGTTTGCCGCCGATAGGCGACTTGAGCTTTTCGCCGCCCAGTTCGACGCTGACCAGGTCGGTCAGCTTCAAAGCGGCGCGGAACGCATTGCGGCGCTGGTGATAAACCACTTCGGTGGGCAGGTCGCCGGTGTAGAAGCGATCGCCACTGGATTCTTCGATGTTCAGCGTGCCGTTGCATTCCCAGGCAATGCGCACGCCGTCATGAAAACCTTCGACCTTGAACGGCTCGCCGGCGAGCAGGAAGCGTTCGCCATCGCGCGGGATCATCTCGTCCAGGGCAATCGTGGCGGTTTCCCGGTCAACCTTGATCAGGTAGCTCTGGAAGCGCTGGCTGCGCTCGTGGAAGGTGATGATCAGAGGATCATGGCTTTCTTGCAGCTGGCGCAGGTTGCTGGAGATTTCCAGAGGTGTAGTGAGCACCTTTGGGGGCTGCGGAGCATCATCCGCGCTGAGGACGTTGGACACGTTAAATCAATCTCCAGACAAAATTTGACTACGGCTGGCCAGTATTTTGCCAGCATGTTTCGCACGTTGATAGGGCGCAAGCATAGAAGAAAGCATCACGCCTGGCTGAGCGCGCGCGGTTTCTGCAGTTTGGAGAAGGTGCCACTGGCATCGTAGAGCGCGGGTGGCTCGCCGCCGGTGAGGATTTTCAGCTGATTGGCCGTGGCGGCCTGTTGCATGATGATCGACTGGCCATTCCTGGCATTGGCTGCCTGGCACTGGGCGATCAGATCGGTCAGGACATCGCTCTGGCTGAGCAACTGGTCGCCGATGCTCGACTGGCTGGCCAGTTGTTCCAGGCCGGCGCGGTCGAGCGACAGATTGAGACTGGCGAGGATTTCGCTGCGCTTGCGGCCATGCTGTTCGAGCAGAATGATCAATGCCTGCTTGTTCGCCAGAATTTCTTCCAGCAGAGGCATGTCGCGACCGTGCAAGGCGAGGGACTCGGTTTGCAGTAACTCCAGCAATTGTTGAGCTGGAGCAAAGTCGTCGATGATCAGTTGCAATAAATAAGTGTCGTGCATGGCTGGCCTTGGGTTTTAAGCGTCCAAAAGCCTGGCGCTGACCGAGGCCTAGCGCTGGGCTTCGAAATTGAGCAGTTTGCTGGCTACACGGTTGCTGTCGACTTTATAGCTGCCATCGGCAATCGCTGCTTTCAACTCGGCCACGCGGGCCTTGTCGACGGCAGGCTGATCACGCAGCTTGTCAGTGACCTTCTGCAACTGTTGAGCCTCATTGCTGAGGTGTACCGATTCCCCGCTTTTTGCGGTACTGGCCTGTTCGGCCGGGGTATTCAGCGGCGCGGAGGTGCCGGTTTCGGCGGTTTCCTTGGCGTTGCTGGTACGTGTACTGCCCGTAAGTGACGAGGAGCTGTTCAAACGGCTGAAATCGATGACCATGTTAAAAACCTCTGGGAATTTGGACGCTTGCCATGTTCTCGGCCATCCCCTGGAAAACTTTAGGCCCATTTAGCAATGAGCTTGCATGCGCCGTTGCAGATCCTGCTGCGGCACAGTTTAGGGAACAGCTCTGGCCAGCGCCAGTTTTCTGCCAAACGCTCAGGGGCTTTTCAGATATCCGTTCATGCCGCCGCTCACATCGCCGCTTACATGGCCACTTCCACCTGGCCGGGCGCTACAACCTGCGCCTTGATGACCCGTTGGGAGTTGAGGTTCTTCACTCGAATCTGTTCTTTCAGGCCGCCGTTGGCCAGCGCTTCGCCCGGCATCCGGACGGCGAGGGTACCGCTGCGGGCGGTGATCACCACTTGATCGCCCTTGCGAACCACTTCCGCCTGTTCCAGATGCACCAGGGTAATGACTTGATCGGCTACCGTTGGTCGGGTCAATTTCTGGCCGATGGCTTCATCCACCGACGTCAGGAAACCCTGATTGATCGTGCTGACGTCGCGCTCGCGCAAGGTCACGTCCTGCGGCTCGATGATGCCGGCGCGCTTGAGTGGCCGCGTGGTGGTGACAATCTCGCGAAACAGGCGGACTTGAGCGGGCACGAACACCGTCCAGGGGGAGGCGCCTTCGCAGCGGACCTTGACCGTGACACGGCCCAGAGGACGTGCCGGACTCTCCAGTGTCGCTGTCAATTCCTTGTCGCACATAGGCATGCGCATGCGTGGATCGAGCTGGTTGACCTCGATTTCATATCGGCCTTCCGTTTGACTGGTGGCGAGATAGTCTTCTACGGTGAATTCAAGAAAGCCCTGAGTGACGCCGATAAGCATGTCAGGCATGGTAACCGCATCAGCAACGGCAGGGCTGCCAGCGAAAGACAGGCAAACGGCGGACATCGCGCAAAGCCCTCTGCGGAGGGGAGATGTCAGGCGTCGGAAAAATGTCGTTTGAGCGTTCATACGAGTTAAAAAGCAAGCGCCGTGCCGTTTAGCAATGAATGTGCGTCGCAACAACACTTGGCGTTGGTGTAGGAGTCTGGGCATGGCTGGTGTAATGGATTCGGTGAACCAGCGCACGCAACTGGTGGGGCAGAATCGCCTGGAGCTGTTGTTGTTCCGTCTCGACGGCCAGCAGCTCTACGGGATCAACGTGTTCAAGGTTCGGGAAGTGCTGCAGTGCCCGCAACTGACGCTGATGCCCAAGTCCAGTCCTGTCGTGTGCGGGGTGGCGAATATCCGGGGGGCGACCATTCCGATCCTTGATCTGGCGATGGCGACCGGCTCCGGTGCTTTGAAAGACAAGAACAGTCCGTTCGTGATCATCACGGAATACAACACCAAGACCCAGGGTTTCCTGGTGCGCTCGGTGGAACGTATCGTGAACATGAACTGGGAAGAGATTCATCCGCCGCCCAAGGGCACCGGACGCGATCACTACCTGACCGCTGTGACTCGGGTCGACAATCAGTTAGTCGAAATCATCGACGTCGAGAAGGTGCTGGCGGAAGTTGCGCCGACACCGGAAGCGATTTCGGTCGGCGTGGTGGATGTCGAGACCCAGAGCAAGGCGTTGTCGCTGCGGGTGCTGACGGTCGATGACTCGTCGGTGGCGCGCAAGCAGGTGACGCGTTGCCTGCAGACGGTCGGTGTCGAAGTGGTGGCGTTGAACGACGGCAGGCAGGCGCTGGATTACCTGCGCAAGCTGGTCGACGAGGGCAAGAAGCCGGAAGAAGAGTTCCTGATGATGATCTCCGACATCGAAATGCCGGAGATGGACGGGTACACCCTGACGGCCGAGATCCGCAGCGACCCTCGCATGCAAAAGCTTCATATCATCCTGCATACTTCGTTGTCGGGTGTGTTCAATCAGGCGATGGTCAAGAAAGTCGGTGCCGATGACTTCCTGGCCAAATTCCGTCCTGATGACCTGGCATCCCGGGTAGTCGACCGGATCAAAGCAGCAGACATCAGCTAAGGGCCTTCTGCCCCTGGCGTTCAACACGATTTAAGAGGCGGCATCATTTGTCTACGGGTAATTTGGATTTCGAACAGTTCCGGGTTTTCCTGGAAAAAGCCTGTGGCATTTTGCTCGGTGAAAACAAGCAGTATCTGGTCTCGAGCCGTCTCAACAAACTGATGGAGCAGCAAGGCATCAAGTCCCTGGGTGAGCTGGTTCAGCGCATCCAGACCCAGCCACGCAGCGGTTTGCGCGAGCAGGTGGTCGATGCCATGACGACCAACGAAACCCTGTGGTTTCGCGACACCTATCCGTTTGAAGTCTTGAAGAACAAGGTACTGCCCGAGGCGATCAAGGCCGCTCCCAACCAGCGTCTGCGGATCTGGTCGGCGGCCTGCTCGTCGGGTCAGGAACCCTATTCGCTGTCGATGTCGATCGACGAGTTCGAGCGGACGAACATCGGTCAGTTGAAGATGGGCGTGCAGATCGTCGCCACGGATCTGTCCGGCAGCATGCTGACCAACTGCAAGACCGGCGAGTACGACAGCCTGGCGATCGGTCGCGGTCTGTCCGCTGATCGTCTGCAGCGCTACTTCGACCCGAAAGGGCCGGGGCGCTGGGTGATCAAGGCGCCGATCAAGAACCGGGTGGAATTCCGCTCGTTCAACCTGCTCGACAGCTACGCAAGCCTGGGCAAGTTCGACATCGTGTTCTGCCGCAACGTGCTGATCTATTTCTCCGCCGAGGTGAAGAAGGACATCCTGTTGCGCATCCACAGCACGCTGAAGCCGGGCGGTTATCTGTTCCTTGGCGCTTCCGAGGCGCTGAACGGTCTGCCGGATCATTACCAGATGGTTCAGTGCAGCCCGGGGATCATCTACCAGGCGAAGTGAAACACCGGCGCCACAAGAAACGGGAGTCCTCAGGGGCTCCCGTTTTTTTATGCCTGAAGGTTTTGCCGGTGGCAGGCGGCAGAAAAGCGGCATCCGGCGGAAACCGGTTGCCGCTTTTCTGGCATTGCCGCTTTGCCGATTGCGTGCAAAGCCCCGTAATCCGGGGCTTTCTCAAACTGGCACGCCGCTTGCTACAACCCAGTTACGAAAAATCCGGTCACCTGAAGGTTCCCGACATGAGCATCAGCTTCGATAAAGCGCTCGGCATTCACGAAAAGGCTCTGGGCTTCCGCGCCCAGCGTGCCGAAGTGCTGGCCAACAACATCGCCAACGCCGACACCCCGAACTACAAGGCGCGGGATCTGGAGTTCTCCAAAGTGCTTGAAGCACAGAGCCAGAAGAACGCCAACGGCACCATCGCCCTGAACATGACCAACAGCCGTCACATCGAAGCTGAAGGCCTGGGCAATGGCGACGAGTCGCTGATGTATCGCACGCCGATGCAGCCGTCGATCGACCAGAACACCGTGGACGCCCAACTGGAACAGTCGAACTACGCGGAAAACGCCGTCGGCTTCCAGGCCAGCTTCACCCTGCTCAACAGCAAATTCAAAGGGCTGGTCTCAGCCCTGCGCGGAGAGTAATCCATGTCCCTGTCCAGCGTTTTCAACATTGCCGGCAGCGGCATGAGCGCCCAGACCACTCGCCTCAACACCGTGGCTTCGAACATCGCCAACGCCGAGACCGTCTCGTCGAGCATCGACCAGACTTATCGCGCCCGTCACCCGGTGTTCGCCACCATGTTCCAGGGCGGCCAGAGCGGCGGCAGCAATTCGCTGTTCCAGAACCAGGACGCGGCCGGTCAGGGCGTGCAGGTGATGGGCGTGGTCGAAGACCAGAGCAACCTCGAAGCGCGCTACGAGCCGAACCATCCGGCGGCCGACGCCAAGGGCTACGTCTACTACCCGAACGTCAATGTGGTGGAAGAGATGGCTGACATGATTTCCGCGAGCCGGTCGTTCCAGACCAACGCCGAAATGATGAACACCGCCAAGACCATGATGCAGAAGGTACTGACCCTCGGTCAGTGATAAGGGGCGACTGCCATGAGTGTTACCGATACCACCAGCAGCCTGACGATGAACGACATACTGGCCAACTCTTCGAAGAAGACCAGTAGCACCACCACCGGCGGCATCGCTTCGGCCACCAACAGCTCGACCGGCGGCCAGGCCCTGGGCAAGGACGCGTTCCTGCAACTGCTGGTGACCCAGCTGAAGAACCAGAACCCGCTCGACCCGCAGGACAACAGCGCATTCGTTGCCCAGCTGGCGCAGTTCAGCAGCCTCGAGGGGATCACCACCCTCAACAGCACCGTCAGTTCGCTGGCCGGCAACTACAACTCGTCGCAAGCCCTGCAGGCTTCGTCGCTGGTGGGTCGCAATGTGATTGTGCAGACCAATACGGTTCAGCTGGACGATCCGAGCAAAGGCATGACCGGTTCGGTCACTGTTCCGTCGTCGATTGCCGGCGGTACCGTCACTATCACCGACAGCAGCGGCGCCACCGTTCGCACCATTGATCTGGGCAGTCGCGCCGCAGGCGATGCGAGCTTCACCTGGGACGGCAAGGACAAGGACGGCAACCTGGTGAAAACCGGTACCTACACCGTCAAGGCCAACGCCTCGATCAACGGCACCGCGACCGACCTGGCGACCTATCTGCCAGCCACGGTCACCAGCGTGACGATCAGCCAGACCGGCGGCGAGCTGATGCTCAACCTGTCCGGCAAGGGCACCGTCGCTCTGTCCAAAGTACAAACCATTGGTATATAGAGCCGACTAACCGGCACAAAGGAGTGGAATATGTCTTTCAATATCGGCCTTAGCGGTCTCTATGCAGCCAACAAGCAACTGGACGTGACCGGCAACAACATCGCCAACGTCGCGACCGCCGGTTTCAAATCGTCCCGCGCAGAATTCGAAGACGTCTACTCGGCGACTCGCCTGGGCAGCGGCAGCAAGGTCATTGGTAACGGTGTGCGTCTGGCCAACGTTTCCCAGCAGTTCACCCAAGGCGACATCAACAACACCGGCAACGTGCTGGATATGGGGATCAATGGTTCGGGCTTCTTCACCCTGAGCAACAACGGTTCGATCTCCTACACGCGTGCCGGTACGTTCAAGGTCGACAAGGACGGCTTCATCACCAACACTGACTACACCTCGCGTCTGCAAGGCTACGGTGTGGACTCCAACGGCAAGATCATCAACGGCGTGTTGACCGATCTGAAGATCGACACCTCGAACCTGGCGCCGAAGTCCACCTCGCTGGTGACCTCGACCATTAACCTGAACTCGACGGCTCCGGTGATCGACGACACAGTAGCGGCCGGCAAGTTCGACCCGACCAACCTCGCGACCTACACCAAGTCGTTCAGCACTCCGATCTATGACAGCCAGGGCAACTCCCATGTCATGGATCAGTACATGGTGAAGACAGGCGCCAACACCTGGAAGGTCTACACCCTGGTGGACGGTCGCAACCCGGATGCTACCGGCAGCGATCCGAAAGTCACTGCGCCTGTCGCATCGACCATGACCTTTGACTCCACTGGCAAGCTGACTCAGGTCAGCACTCCGCCTGCCGTGATCAGCAGCGACCTGAAACTCACTGGCTGGGTACCGGGCACTGTCACCAACGGTGTGTGGACGGCCAACGGTGCTTCGGCTAACCCGGCCGGCATTACCATTTCGATGGCCAAGACCACTCAATACAACGCTGACACCGCGCGTTCGATCCCGACTCAGGATGGTTACGCCACTGGCCAGATCACCAACCTGACCATCGACGGTACCGGTACGCTGTTCGCCAACTTCAGCAACAACCAGAGCAAGGCCATCGGCCAGGTTGCGCTGGCGAGCTTCACCAACGAGCAGGGCCTGCAGCCGATCGGTGGTACCAGCTGGAAAGAGACTTTTGCTTCGGGTATTCCGGGCTACGATGCGCCGGAGACCGGTACGCTGGGGTCGGTGGTTTCGAATTCGCTGGAGGAGTCGAACGTTAACCTGACCAATGAGCTGGTTGATCTGATCAAGGGCCAGAGCAACTATCAGGCGAACGCCAAGACCATTTCGACTCAGAGCACTATCATGCAGACCATTATTCAGATGACCTGATTTCTGGGTTTTGGCTGGTTAAGGAGCCCCTCTTTTTGAGGGGCTTTTTTTTGGCTGCGGTTTGGGGTGTTTATCCGTTTCTGCGGGTGTTGCCGCTGGCGGTTTCGCCCTTACGGCGAGTCCCTTTTGCAAACGCCCAAAAGGAACCAAAACGCTGGGCCCCGGCGTTCGGCACCTCGCTTTGGCTCGGTGTTCCTTCGTTACGGGATTCATCCGGGGGCATCGCCTACGGTTTGCTTCGCTGCACCTCCTCTCGATGCATGCGGCTGCGCCGCACGGTCGCTGCGCTCCCACCCCCGGATAAATCCCTCCACTCAGCCTTCCGATGGGGCCGGCACGTCAAAAGCGGTACTCGAGCTAACGCTCATCGTGTTGAGTGGTGGAGGCAAAGGCAAAGGCAAAGGCAAAGGCAAAGGCAGGCGCGGGATGTTTGCTTTTTAAGGCTTGAGTTCAGCTCGGTCTTTCACGTCGGCGTATCTCTCCCAAACCCCTCGGTCAGTCCCCTCTCCCTCTGGGCGGTCCGACGTTTCGGGAGGGCTAGGGTGAGGGCCGCTTTTGCTTTTATCGCGGGCAAAAGAAAACCCCCGACAAACCAGAAGTCTGTCGGGGGTTCTCGGGTCAGGCGTTTTGCAACGCCCGATTCAGCTCAGCTTATTGGCAAGCTTCGCAATCCGGCTCGTCGATGGCGCAAGCCTTCGGTACTGGAGCAGGGCCGGCAGGGGCTGCCAGGACCGAGTCGTCGCCGTGGTTGCCGCCGCTGGAAACAGCGTTCAGCTTGCCGGTGTTGATGGTCGACTTCTCGGTGCTGGTCGCGGCCAGGGCACGGAGGTAGTAGGTGGTTTTCAGGCCACGGTACCAGGCCATGCGGTAGGTCACGTCCAGTTTCTTGCCCGATGCGCCGGCGATGTACAGGTTCAGCGACTGGGCCTGGTCGATCCACTTCTGACGACGGCTGGCGGCGTCAACGATCCACTTGGTGTCCACTTCGAACGCGGTTGCGTAGAGCTCTTTGAGTTCTTGCGGGATGCGCTCGATCTGCTGAACCGAACCGTCGTAGTACTTCAGGTCGTTGATCATGACCGAGTCCCACAGACCGCGAGCCTTCAGGTCGCGAACCAGGTACGGGTTGATCACGGTGAATTCGCCCGACAGGTTCGATTTCACGTACAGGTTCTGGTAGGTCGGTTCGATCGACTGCGAGACGCCGGTGATGTTGGCGATGGTCGCGGTCGGTGCGATGGCCATGATGTTCGAGTTACGGATGCCTTTCTGTACACGGGCGCGAACCGGGGCCCAGTCCAGGGACTCGGTCAGGTCGACGTCGATGTACTTCTGGCCACGTGCTTCGATCAGGATCTGTTGCGAATCCAGCGGCAGTACGCCTTTGGACCACAGCGAACCCTGGAACGTCTCGTACGAGCCGCGCTCGTCGGCCAGGTCACAGGAAGCCTGGATCGCGTAGTAGCTGACCGCTTCCATCGACTTGTCGGCGAACTCGACGGCAGCGTCGGAACCGTAAGGGATGTGCTGCAGGTACAGCGCGTCCTGGAAGCCCATGATGCCCAGGCCGACCGGACGGTGGCGGAAGTTGGAGTTCTTCGCCTGCGGTACCGAGTAGTAGTTGATGTCGATCACGTTGTCGAGCATGCGCACGGCGACGTCGATGGTGCGCTTGAGCTTGGCGGTGTCCAGCTTGCCGTCGACGATGTGGTTCGGCAGGTTGATCGAGCCCAGGTTGCAGACCGCGATCTCGTCCTTGTTGGTGTTCAGGGTGATCTCGGTGCACAGGTTCGAGCTGTGAACCACGCCGACGTGCTGCTGCGGGCTGCGCAGGTTGCACGGGTCCTTGAAAGTCAGCCATGGGTGGCCGGTTTCGAACAGCATCGACAGCATCTTGCGCCACAGGTCTTTGGCCTGGATGGTCTTGAACAGCTTGATCTTGCCCGGGTATTCGGTCAGAGCTTCGTAGTACTCGTAGCGCTCTTCGAAGGCCTTGCCGGTCAGGTCGTGCAGGTCCGGTACTTCGGACGGCGAGAACAGGGTCCACTTGCCGTCATCGAAGACACGCTTCATGAACAGGTCAGGGATCCAGTTGGCGGTGTTCATGTCGTGGGTACGACGACGGTCATCACCGGTGTTCTTGCGCAGCTCGATGAACTCTTCGATGTCCATGTGCCAGGTTTCCAGGTAGGCACACACAGCGCCTTTGCGCTTGCCACCCTGGTTAACGGCGACGGCGGTGTCGTTCACCACCTTCAGGAACGGAACCACGCCCTGCGACTTGCCGTTGGTGCCCTTGATGTACGAGCCCAGTGCACGAACCGGGGTCCAGTCGTTGCCCAGGCCGCCGGCGAATTTCGACAGCATGGCGTTGTCGTGGATCGCGTGGTAGATGCCCGACAGGTCATCCGGCACGGTGGTCAGGTAGCAGCTCGACAGCTGTGGACGCAGGGTACCGGCGTTGAACAGGGTCGGGGTCGAAGCCATGTAGTCGAACGAGGACAGCAGGTTGTAGAACTCGATCGCACGGTCTTCTTTCTGCTTCTCTTCGATCGCCAGGCCCATGGCCACGCGCATGAAGAAGATCTGCGGCAGTTCGAAGCGCACGCCATCCTTGTGGATGAAGTAACGGTCGTACAGGGTCTGCAGGCCCAGGTAGGTGAATTGCTGGTCGCGCTCGTGGTTGATCGCCTTGCCCAGTTTTTCCAGGTCGAAGGAGGCCAGCACAGGGTTCAGCAGTTCGAACTCGATACCTTTGGCAACGTAGGCCGGCAGGGCCTTGGCGTACAGGTCGGCCATTTCGTGGTGAGTGGCGCTCTCGGCCACGCCCAGGAAGCCCAGGCCTTCGGCACGCAGGGTGTCCATCAGCAGGCGGGCGGTCACGAACGAGTAGTTCGGCTCGCGCTCGACCAGAGTACGCGCGGTCATCACCAGCGCGGTGTTGACGTCGTTCAGGGCCACGCCGTCGTACAGGTTCTTCAGGGTTTCGCGCTGGATCAGGTCGCCGTCGACTTCGGCCAGGCCTTCGCAGGCTTCGGTGACGATGGTGTTCAGGCGGCCCATGTCCAGCGGCGCAAGGCTGCCGTCGGCGCGGGTGATGCGGATCGACGGATGCGCCTGTACCGGAGCTTCGGCGGTGGTGCGGGTGGCGCGTTCCTTGGAGCGGGCGTCACGGTAGATCACGTAGTCGCGAGCCACTTTCTGCTCGCCGGCACGCATCAGGGCCAGTTCGACCTGGTCCTGGATTTCTTCGATGTGGATGGTGCCGCCCGACGGCATGCGACGCTTGAAGGTCGCGGTGACCTGTTCGGTCAGGCGGGCAACGGTGTCGTGGATTCGCGACGAAGCGGCAGCGGTGCCGCCCTCAACTGCGAGAAACGCTTTGGTGATAGCGACGGTGATCTTGTCATCGGTGTAAGGAACGACAGTGCCATTACGCTTGATCACGCGCAGTTGGCCAGGCGCGGTGGCAGCCAGATCCGAATTCGAATCGGCGGCCTGCGGCAAGGTGCCCTGCGGGTTCTCGCGAGTTGTGTCGGTTTGCATGGGGGGTGATCTCCACATTCTCTATGTTTGTTTGGGCACCATCATGGTGCTCACCGTTCTGGTCCGAAGCACTACAACCGACGGGCGTCGGGCATAACAACTTCGGACCAGTAGGAAAAAGGCTAATGACGCCGCATCCTTGCCGAAGTTTTCGGCCACGAGCCAAGGCTCGAGCCGGATTACTTCCAGGGTGACAGTAATGACTGCAACACCCGTACCGTTCCGGTCGTTGCCAACCTGAAAAACGGTGCCATCCGCGAGTGCGGTTTGGGCTTTGAAAAACTTGCTTGGTTCAACCGGAAACCGGCAATAAAGCACTTGAGTTTCAGGTCCGAAATGTGGTTGGGCTCTGGAATGGAAAACCCTATATGTAGGGTCTGTCCTCGCGCCGTGCTACAAGATAATGCGTTTCGAGGGGGCTTGCAACGTACGAGCTGTGGATAAACCTGTGCGTAAATTGTGTAAGAAACCAGGAATTCCCGTGTAGGCCGCGAACCTGCTGAGCTAGACCGTCTGTCACTGTTTTTCACCGCAAAAAAATGCCGCGGCGGAATTTTGAGGGCGCGAACCCTATCACAAAAATCCGCCTTGTCCGAACGCATTTACCGACTTGTGTTCTGGCTGTACGCCGTTTATACAATCGGCCCATGCGCACGCATTCTTATCCTCCTTAAAGATGACAAAAAGACGGGAGGATCCTTCCTTTATAAGCAGTTTCGGCAAGCAGAGGTCACCCGTGGAGCAAGAAGCCTGGCAGGTATTGATCGTCGAGGATGACCAGCGTCTGGCTGAACTGACCCGTGAATACCTGCAAGCCAACGGATTGCGCGTGGACATCGAAGGCAACGGTGCGCTGGCGGCGGCACGGATCATCAAGGAGCAGCCGGACCTGGTGATCCTCGACCTGATGCTCCCCGGTGAAGACGGCCTGAGCATTTGCCGCAAGGTGCGCGATCGCTACGACGGGCCGATCCTGATGCTAACCGCGCGTACCGATGACGCCGACCAGATCCTAGGCCTCGACCTCGGCGCCGACGACTACGTCTGCAAACCGGTGCGCCCGCGGCTGTTGCTGGCGCGCATCCAGGCATTGTTGCGCCGCAGTGACACACCGGAGCCGGCGGCAGGCAATCCGCGTCGGTTGCAATTCGGTCCGCTGGTGGTGGACAACGCGTTGCGCGAAGCCTGGCTCAGCGACAGCGGCATCGAGCTGACCAGTGCCGAATTCGATCTGCTCTGGCTGCTGGTGTCCAACGCCGGACGGATCCTGTCCCGGGAAGAAATCTTCACCGCGCTACGCGGCATCGGCTACGACGGCCAGGACCGCTCGATCGATGTGCGCATCTCGCGCATCCGCCCGAAGATCGGCGACGACCCCGATCACCCGCGTCTGATCAAGACCGTGCGCAGCAAAGGTTACCTGTTCGTGCCGGAAGCCTGCGTAGAACTGCCGCTGTGAATTCGATCTTCCTGCGCATCTATGGCGGCATGTGCGCGGCGCTGATTCTGGTGGCAGTGCTCGGCGTGCTGGCGCTGCACCTGCTCAATCAGGTGCGCAGCGAGCAATACCGCGAGCGTCTGGCCCACGGTACGTTTTCGCTGATGGCCGACAACCTGCAACCGATGAACGAAACCGAGCGCCATCGCGCCTTGCTGGTATGGGAGCGGCTGCTCGGGATTCCGCTGGCAGTGAAAACCTTTGCCCAGACCGATCTCGACCTGACCCAGCGCACCCGGGTGCAGCGCGGGCAGGCGCTGGTCGAACAGACCGGCCCACACGCGGCCAAGGTCTATCGCCTGGTCAGCGACAAGGAGCAACTGGTGCTGGTGGGTGAGGTGCAGCAGATCAGCGAGCAACTGGCCCGGGCGACCATTTATCTGTTGGCCGATGAACTGGTGCGGGTGCCGGTGGGCGAGCAGCCCAAACGACTGGCGCAGCTGAAAGAAGACAAAGGCTTCGGCTTCGATTTGCGGTTGGTCACGGTCAGCGATGCCGACATGGACGAAGACCAGAGCCGTCGGGTGTCCGAAGGCGATACGGTGATGGCGCTGGGCAAGGGGGGCGATTCGATCCGGGTGTTCGCCGGTATGGTCGGCACGCCGTGGGTGCTGGAAATCGGGCCGCTGTATCAGATGAACCCGTACCCGCCGGAATGGCTGGTGCTGATCGCCGCCCTTGGCCTGACTCTGATCGGCCTGATCGTCTATTTATTGGTGCGTCAGCTTGAACGGCGTTTGCGCGGACTCGAAGCTGCCGCTACGCGCATCGCCAAAGGCAGCCTGGAAACCCGGGTGCCGGCCCGGGGTGCCGACTCGGTGGGCAAACTGGCGGCTGCGTTCAATGGTATGGCCGAGCACTTGCAGCAGTTGCTCGCCATTCAGCGTGAACTGGTGCGCGCGGTGTCCCACGAATTGCGCACGCCGGTGGCGCGCCTGCGTTTCGGTCTGGAGATGATCGGTTCGGCGACCACCCCGCAGGCGCTGGAAAAATACCGCGAGGGCATGGACCACGACATCGAAGATCTCGACAAACTGGTCGACGAAATGCTCACGTACGCCCGGCTGGAACAGGGCTCGCCGGCGTTGACCTTCCAGCGCATTGACCTGGATGCGCTGGTCAATCAGGTGATCGAAGAGCTGGCGCCTCTGCGTGCAGAAGTCACGGTGCAACGCGGCTTGTGCCTGTCGGCGGCGGATTGCGATGACGCCTGGGTCGAGGCCGAGCCGCGTTACCTGCACCGCGCCTTGCAGAATCTGGTGAGCAACGCCATGCGCCATGCGCGTTCGAAGGTCACGGTCAGTTATCAGGTCGGGCAGATGCGTTGCCGGGTGGATGTCGAGGACGACGGCCCCGGTGTGCCGGAAACCGCCTGGGAGAAAATCTTCACGCCGTTCCTGCGCCTGGACGACAGTCGCACCCGGGCGTCCGGCGGACACGGCCTGGGCCTGTCGATCGTGCGGCGGATCATTCACTGGCACGACGGCCGGGCGCTGATCGGCAAGAGCAAGAGTCTGGGCGGAGCGTGCTTCAGCCTGAGCTGGCCGAGGAATCAGGAGCGGCGCTAAAAAACTTCAGGCAGGAATGCTGACCAGACTCAGCAACTGCCCGTCCTGCACGCCAAATTGCGCATCGAGTTCAGTGCCGTTGCGCCATTCGCCGGACAGGTCCGTCAGCAGCCGCAGCCGCACCTGACCTTGTTCATTCCACTCCAGCACCTCGGCGTGTTCGAAGTAGAAGCGCTGCTGCACGATCGGGTACAGCGCCTTGAACAGGCTTTCTTTCACCGAGAAGGTCAGGGTCACCCACAACGCAATCTGATCTCGGGAGCCGGCGGCCATGCGCTGCATTTCCGGCGGGGTCAGGATCTCTCCGGCCAGTCGTTCGGCGCGTTCGGCGTTGAGCAGGTTTTCCAGGTCCATGCCCAGTCCGCGCCAGTGCTGCTTGTTGGCGACAATCGCCGCCGCACGGCCGGTGCTGTGGGTGATCGAGCCGCAGATGTGTGCCGGCCACACCGGAGCACGATCTTCGCCGATCGGCGGAACAGTGCTTGAGCCTTCCAATTGCTGCAACGCGGCCCGGGCGCAAATCCGCCCGGCAAGGAATTCCGCCTGCCGCTTGGCCACCGAACGCTGAATGCTTGGCGGCGGCTCGATGGCGCTGCGGCGGAAGTCATCGCCGAGCAGTTGCGACGGGTCGAAATGGGTGGTCAGCAGCACGGTGTCGGGCAACACCGTCGGCAGCGGCCAATGGGCATCGAGCGGAGTGCAGCAGGCGGGGAGGAAAGGGCTGGCAGTCATGTCGGGCATTTTGCCGGGTTGTCTTCGGGCTGGATAGTGCCGACATGATGATCGTTCCCACGCAGAAGCCTGGAGCCATGATCGTTCCCACGCTCTGCGTGGGAATGCATACAGTGACGCTCTGCGTCACACCGCGAAGGGACGCGGAGCGTCCCGGGCTGCATTCCCACGCAGAGCGTGGGAACGATCAGCGCGAGGGGGCGACCGGGTTCAGCCGAAAATCTTCTTCAAGAACGCCTGCATGTCCGACCAGGATTTTTCATCGGCGGCCTTGTTGTAGCCGATATCCGGGCCACCGTGATCGCCGTGGCTCAGGCGATCTGCGTCAGGATTGCTGAACCCGTGCTTGGCGCCGTCGAGGCTGACGAATTGATAGTCGGCGCCGGCCTTGTCCATTTCCGACTTGAACGCCGCGACGTTGTCCGGAGTGACCATGCTGTCCAACGCGCCATGTTCGACGAGGATTTTCGCCTTCACAGTGCCAGGCGCAGCCGGGGTCTTGGTGGCCAGCGCGCCGTGGAAACTCACCACGCCGGCCAGCGGCACACCCTGACGCGCGGCATTCAGCACTACGCCACCGCCGAAGCAGTAACCGATAGCGGCGATTTTATCCTTGTCGGTCTGCGGCTGTTTCTTCAACAGATCCAGCCCGGCCTGAAAGCGCTTGCTGGCCGCATCGGCGTTTTGCGTGGCCGCTTGCATGAACGCCATCGCGTCTTTCGGGTGCTCGGTGTTCTTGCCCTCACCGTACATGTCGATGGCCAGCGCGCTGTAGCCGAGCCCGGCGAGATCCCGGGCGCGGCGCTTGGCGTAGTCGTTCAGTCCCCACCATTCATGCACCACCACCACGCCGGGGCGCGGGCCCTTGATCGCGTCGTCGTAGGCGTAGTAACCGATCAGCTTCGTGCCGTCGGCGCTCTGATAGGGGATTTCCTCGGTCTTGATCGCAGCCTGGCTGAGGCTGCTGAAGACGAGAAGGGCGAGGGTCAATAGCAGGCGCATGATCGGGTCTCCTGACAATAAAGGGTCAAAACAGCCTAGTTCATTTCATTCAGGCCAGGTTCAGAGAGCGTTCAGGGGCGGTACAGGGGGGCCTCAGTAACCTTGCGCCATACCCAAACAGCACTGTGAAAGAGGAAACTCCATGACTCGTTTAAATAAACTGCTGCTGGCTTTTACCGTAATGAGCGCCAGTATCGCGGCCCACGCCGACACCACCAGCAACTTCGCCGGCCTGACCTTTGGCCAGACCAGCGACAAGATCAAAAAATCCAACGCCCTGAACGACAACCTCGGCCACCCGGATGCCACCGCGGCCATCGACGGTAACAACACCTACGGCCTGCGTCTGGGTCAGCAAAACAGCCAGGGTCGCTACTACGCCACCTACGACAACGTGTCCGGCTCGCACAATGGCATTAAACTGCGCCAGGAAAACCTGCTGGGCAGCTACGATCTGTTCTACCCGGTGGGTGGCAGCACCAAATTGTTCGGCGGTGCCACGGCGGGTCTGACCAAGCTGACCCAGGATTCGCCAGGCTACAGCCGCGACAGTGACATCGGTTACGCCGTCGGCGGTCAGTTCGGTGTGCTGCAGCAAGTCTCGCAGAACACCTCGGTCGAACTCGGTTACCGTTACCTGCGCAGCAACGCCAGCACCGAGATGAAAGAGAGCGGCGGCAGCAAGCAAGGCTCGCTGGACTTGACCAGCAGCGCCCAGACTTACCTGTCGGCCAACTACGCTTTCTAAGCGATTGGCGTCAGGCCCGCGCCGGGTCGTCCTTTGAGAGGCGACCCGGCGCAGCCATGTGAGGCGAAAGCCTTTGGAGTTGTCGATTTACCCGGGAGAGCGTCATGAAACTGTTGGTCGTCGAAGATGAAGCGCTGTTGCGCCATCACCTGCAAACCCGCCTGACGGAGAGCGGTCACGTGGTCGAGTCCGTGGCCAATGCCGAAGAGGCGTTGTACCAGACCGGGCAATTCAACTTTGACCTGGCGGTGATCGACCTCGGCCTGCCGGGCATGGGCGGGCTCGACCTGATCCGTCAGTTGCGCTCGGGCGGCAAGACCTTTCCGATCCTGATCCTCACCGCGCGCGGCAACTGGCAGGACAAGGTCGAAGGCCTGGCCGCCGGCGCCGACGATTACGTGGTCAAGCCGTTCCAGTTCGAAGAGCTCGAAGCGCGGCTCAATGCGTTGCTGCGCCGCTCCAGCGGTTTCACCCAGTCGACCATCGTCGCCGGCCCGCTTTTGCTGGATCTGAATCGCAAGCAGGCGAGTCTCGACGAGCAACCGCTGGCGCTGACGGCCTACGAATACCGGATCCTCGAATACCTCATGCGCCATCACCAGCAAGTGGTGCCCAAGGATCGGCTGATGGAGCAGTTGTACCCGGATGACGACGAGCGCGATCCGAACGTGATCGAAGTGCTGGTCGGCCGTCTGCGCCGCAAGCTCGAAGGCCCGGCCGGATTCAAGCCGATCGACACCGTGCGCGGCCTCGGTTACCTGTTCAATGAGCGCTGCACTTGATCCGTTCCCTTCGCGTCCGGCTGATGCTCGCCGCCACCACCCTGGCGGTGTTGTTCATGCTCGCGTTGCTCCCGGCGATGCAGGGCGCGTTCAGCCTGGCGCTGCAGGACTCGATCGAGCAGCGGCTGGCGTCCGACGTCACCACGCTGATCTCCGCCGCGCGGGTTGAAAACAACCACCTGATGATGCCGGCACAGTTGCCCGACGAGCGCTTCAACCTCACGGACAATCGCCTGCTTGGCTACATCTATGACCGCGAAGGCCATCTGGTCTGGCGTTCGAAAGGCACCCAGGAAGAGAAGATCAACTACACGCCGCGCTACGACGGCCTCGGCAACGAGTTCGCGCGGATCCGCGAAGCCAACGGTCAGGAATTCTTTGTCTACGACGTCGAAGTCAAACTGCTCGGCGGCAAGAGCGCAGCCTTCAGTATCGTGGCCCTGCAACCGGTGCGCGAATACGAAACCACCCTCGAAGGTCTGCGGGAAAATCTCTACCTCGGTTTCGGCGCGGCGCTGCTGGTGCTGCTCGCACTGCTGTGGATCGGCCTGACCTGGGGCCTGAAAGCCTTGCGCCGGCTCAGTCAGGAACTCGACGAGATCGAAGGCGGAACCCTCGAAAGCCTCAGCGAACAGCATCCGCGCGAACTGTTGCGCCTGACCGGCTCCCTCAACCGCCTGCTGCACAGTGAGCGCCAGCAACGCAGCCGTTACCGCGACTCCCTCGACGATCTGGCCCACAGCCTGAAAACCCCGCTGGCGGTATTGCAAGGCGTCAGCGAAGACATGGCCCAGCGACCCGAAGACCGCGACCAGGCGTGGGTGCTGCAAACCCAGATCGAACGCATGAGCCAGCAGATCGGCTACCAGTTGCAACGCGCCAGCCTGCGCAAAAGTGGCCTGGTGCGCCATCAGGTGCGCCTGCGTCCGGTGCTGCAAAGCCTGTGCGACACGCTGGACAAGGTCTACCGCGACAAACACGTGCGCGTGGCCTTCGATCTGCCGGAGCACTGTTACGTGCCGATCGAGCAGGGCGCCTTGCTGGAGATGATGGGCAACCTGCTGGAAAACGCCTATCGCCTGTGTCTGGGCGAAGTGCGCATCAGCGTGCGCGAAAGTCTGGACGGAATCGAACTGTGCATCGAAGACGACGGACCCGGCGTACCACCGGATCAGCGCGCACGGATTCTCGAACGCGGCGAACGCCTGGACCGCCAGCATCCGGGGCAGGGGATCGGGCTGGCAGTGGTCAAGGACATCATTGAGAGCTACAGCGCCAAGCTGACCCTGGGGGATTCGCCGATGGGCGGGGCGGCGTTCAGGATTCATTTTCCGGCGGTGTGACCGCTCACTGCTCCTGCGCTCGATAAGCCCCCGGCGTCAGCCCCGTCCACTTCTTGAACGCCCGATGAAACGCCGACGGCTCGGAAAACCCGAGTTGTTCGGCGATCTGTTGCAACGACAGATCCGCGCGCCCCAGGTGATAAATCGCAATGTCCCGCCGTAACTGGTCCTTCAATTCCTGAAAACTGGTGCCTTCTTCGCGCAGATGCCGGCGCAGGGTTTGCGGGCTGATGTGCAGGTGCGCGGCCACGGCTTCCAAGTCCGGCCAGCGCGTGCTGTCGTGGCTGAGCAAGCGGCGCAGCCGGCTGCTCAGGCTGTTGCCGTCGTCCGGGCGGGACAGCAGGTCGGCGGGGGAGCGTTCGAGAAAATGCTTGAGGGTGCGTTCGTCCTGCAACAGCGGCATGTGCAGGTAGCGACTGTGAAACACCAGGCTGCTTTGCGTTGCGGAAAATTCCAACGGGCAGGAGAACAGCAAATCGTATTCCGCCCCGTGCGCCGGTTTCGGGTAGCTGAAGTTCGCCTGTTCGAGGCGAATCCGCTGGCCGATCAGCCAGCTGCCGAGGCGATGCCAGATCACCAGCAGGCTCTCGCTGAGAAAGTGATCCGGGTCCCACAATTGCGCATCGTCGAGACTCAGGCGCACCCATTCGTCTTCATGGCTCAGGGTCAGGCGCGGGGCTTCGGGGAATAGGCTATAAAACAATAAGCCGCGTTGCAGAGCCTTTTCCAGGCTGCGGCAATGAATAATCGCGTGGCACATCATGGCGAAGCTGCCGGGTTTGCTCGGTGCGTTGCCGAAGCCCAGGTATTCGTCGTCCAGGGCCAGCCACAGGTTCTGGATCAGCTGGGTGAATTGCTCCGGGGCGATCCGCGCGCGCGGCTCGTCGAGCAGTTCGGGGCTGATGCCCAGTTGCTGCAGCAGGTCCGAATAGTCGTAACCCGAGCGCCGCGCGCCACCGAGGGCGGCGCGGGCAAAGTGACTGGCGATGGTGCGTTCGCGCATGAGCGGCAGGTCCTTCCTCTGGCGACCGATGGTAGCGGCTGCCTTTGATCGGTAACAAGGCGGATTTCCGCCAAATTGTAGGACGAGGTCGGGCGAGTTGGCGGAAATCCGCCACACTTGAGTCACCGAACGGTGACACAGAAAAACCCGTATCCCCTGATATCAAAAGGCTTGCAGCGATTTGCACCAAAGTGGCACGACGTTTGCGATAAGAGCCACAGAAGCGTGCGCCGAGCCGGTCCGGAAAAGCGCCGTTCGACACAACAAATCCCTCCAGTGCAGGAGGGTTCGCAATTCAGGTTTCGCGTTCAACAGATGGATGTTGCCACGCGGGACTCTTGAGGAACTTTGCAATGACGACTCGTCAGCCACTGTACAAATCCCTGTATTTCCAGGTGATCGTTGCCATCGCCATCGGCATCCTGCTCGGTCACTTCTACCCACAGACCGGTGTGGCGCTCAAGCCACTGGGTGACGGGTTCATCAAACTGATCAAAATGGTCATTGCGCCGATCATCTTCTGTACCGTTGTCAGCGGCATCGCCGGCATGCAGAACATGAAATCCGTGGGCAAGACCGGCGGCTACGCGCTGCTGTACTTCGAAATCGTTTCCACCATTGCCCTGCTGATCGGTCTGGTCGTGGTCAACGTTGTGCAGCCGGGCGCCGGCATGCACATCGACGTCACCACCCTGGACGCCTCGAAAATCGCCACTTATGTGACGGCCAGTAAAGACCAGAGCATCGTTGGTTTCCTCCTCAACGTGATCCCGAACACCATCGTCGGCGCATTCGCCACCGGTGACATCCTGCAAGTGCTGATGTTCTCGGTGATCTTTGGCTATGCGCTGCATCGCCTGGGTTCGTACGGTCGTCCGCTGCTGGACCTGATTGATCGTTTCGCCCACGTCATGTTCAACATCATCAACATGATCATGAAGCTCGCGCCGCTGGGTGCGCTGGGTGCCATGGCCTTCACCATCGGTGCCTACGGTGTCGGCTCGCTGGTGCAGTTGGGTCAGTTGATGATCTGCTTCTACATCACCTGCATCCTGTTCGTGCTGGTGGTTCTGGGCGCGATCTGCCGGGCCCACGGTTTCAGCGTACTGAAGCTGGTGCGCTACATCCGTGAAGAGCTGTTGATCGTACTGGGTACGTCCTCGTCGGAATCGGCGCTGCCACGCATGCTGATCAAGATGGAACGTCTGGGCGCGAAGAAATCGGTGGTAGGTCTGGTCATCCCGACCGGCTACTCGTTCAACCTCGACGGTACCTCGATCTACCTGACCATGGCGGCCGTGTTCATCGCTCAGGCGACCGACACCCACATGGACATCACCCATCAGATCACCCTGCTGCTGGTGCTGCTGCTGTCCTCCAAAGGCGCAGCCGGTGTGACCGGTTCGGGCTTCATCGTACTGGCGGCCACCCTGTCGGCCGTAGGTCACCTGCCGGTGGCCGGTCTGGCGCTGATCCTCGGTATCGACCGCTTCATGTCCGAAGCCCGCGCCCTGACCAACCTGGTCGGCAACGCCGTAGCGACTATCGTCGTGGCCAAGTGGGTCAAGGAGCTGGACACCGACGTGCTGCAATCCGAGCTGGCCTCGGGCGGTCGCGGTATCTCTGATGAGCGTCAAGAAGACGACCTGGGCGTGGCCGAAGGCCCGACCCCGAGCAATGTGAAGTAAGCATCGCTCGAATGGAAAAACCCGCTTCGGCGGGTTTTTTCTTGTCTGCTGTTTGAGCGCAACGGTCAGCGCAACTGATGCATCCGGTAATTGCCCCATCGCCGATGGCTGCCTAGGCTGCATGCATCGTTGATGGAGAATGCCCATGTCTGCACCGCTGGCCTCACTGAAGATTCTGGATTTCTCGACCCTGCTGCCGGGGCCGTTCGCCTCGCTGCTGCTGGCGGACATGGGCGCCGAGGTACTGCGCATCGAATCGCCGACCCGCCTCGACCTGGTGCGGGTGTTGCCGCCCCACGATCACGGTGTCTCGGCCAGTCACGCTTATCTCAATCGCAACAAGCGCAGCCTGGCCCTGGACCTCAAGCAGCCCGAGGCGCTGGAGCTGGTGAAGCAGTTGCTGGTGGATTACGACATCGTGCTGGAGCAATTCCGACCCGGAGTGATGGAGCGGCTGGGGCTGGGTTACGAGACGCTGAAGGCGATCAATCCGAAGCTGATTTACGTGTCGATCACCGGTTACGGCCAGACCGGACCGTACAGGGATCGCGCCGGCCACGACATCAACTACTTGGCGCTGGCGGGGCTCTCCAGTTACACCGGGCGCGCCGACAGCGGGCCGTTGCCGCTGGGCATGCAGGTGGCGGACGTCGCGGGCGGCTCGCTGCACGGGGTGATCGGTCTGCTGGCAGCGGTGATTTCCCGCCAGCAAACCGGGCAGGGCACGCATCTGGACGTGAGCATGACCGACTGCGCGTTCAGCCTGAACGCCATGGCGGGTGCCGGCTATCTGGCCTGCGGCGAGGAGCCGGGCTGGGAAGATCAGATGCTCAATGGCGGCAGCTTCTACGATTACTACCGCTCTCGCGACGGGCGCTGGATGTCGGTGGGCAGTCTGGAGCCGGCCTTCATGCAGCAACTGTGTGCGGCGTTGGGCCGGCCGGAACTGACGGCGCAGGGCTTGTCGCCCAAGCCCGAGCAGCAGCGGGCGCTCAAGGACGCCTTGAAGGTCGAGTTCGAGAAGCATGACTTTGCTGAACTGTGCGAGCTGTTCGCCGGGATCGATGCCTGTGTCGAACCGGTATTGAATCTGGGCGAGGCGGTGCAGCATCCGCAATTGCAGGCGCGGGAACTGGTGACGCAGGTGTCGCGTGGGGATGGCACGGTGCAGGCGCAGATCGCCTGTCCGCTGAAGTTTTCCGTAGCGTTGCCGGCGCCGCGGCATGTCGGCGCGGCGCTGGGGCAGCATACGGATCAGGTGTTGGCGGAGTTGGGGGTGAGCCCTGAGCGGATTGCCGAACTACGTGCCGCGAAAGTGGTTTTGTAGCTCGTTCCCACGCTCTGCGTGGGAATGCCGCCATGGACGCTCTGCGTCCACTGTGACGCAGAGCGTCACGGGATACATTCCCACGCAGAGCGTGGGAACGAGGTGGGGACTTACTCGACCCGCATCTCGCCACTGAACACCAGCGTGTTGCGGCAACGCCGGCACAGATAGCGCCGCCCCTGCCGGACCAGACTATGGCGCTGCGCCGAAAACGGAAAATCGCTATCCGCACACGGGCACTTATAGATATAGCGGGTCACGCTGCGGCGTTTGACTTCATAGGTATGGCAGCGGTCCGGCGGCAATTCGTAAACGCCGCGCATGATCAGTTGCCACTCCTCGCCGTGGGGCTGGATGCGGTCGCCGAACAGCTGGTGGGCGATCAGGTGCGCGACTTCGTGGGCCACGGTCTGCTTGAGGAAATGTTCGGTGTTCTCCCGGTACAGCTGCGGATTGAAGCGCAGCAGGTTCTCGTGCAGATGCGCGACTCCGGCTTTTTGCCCGCGCAGCTTGAGGCTCACCACGGGGCGTTTGAAGGGACGTTTGAAAAAGGATTCAGCGAGTTGGAAACAGTCTTCGACGCGGGTATTGAGTTGCTCGGGCATGCTTGATGGATCTCCAGAGGCGTCGAGTATGCCGCAACCCCGGGGCGTTGCGAATCGTCGAACTGCCGAATGGTCGTCGCTCTTTTTCAACCGGCACGAGAAGGCCGCCTTGCGGCGGCCTGTGTTGGCGGATCTTGTTTTTCTCGGGATGAACCGATTGCTAATTGGTGTAGACGGGCCCCACGCCCAGTCCCCAGACAATCACGGTGAACGCCATGATGGCCACCAGCACCACCAGACCCACCGCCAGTACCGAGCTGGAAAACAGGAAACCCTCGTCGGACGGAATGTTCATGAAGGTCGGCAGCCCCACATACAGCAGGTACACCGTGTAGCAGATGGCCGCCGTGCCGACGATCATCCCCAGCCACATGTGCGGGTAGAGCGCCGCCAGCCCGCCGACGAACAACGGTGTCGCGGTGTAGGTGGCAAATGCCACGCAACGGGCCAGGCTCGGGTTGGCGTCATAGGTGCGGGCCATCCAGTGCACGAAGGCACCCATGACCGCGACCCCGCCGAGCATTGCCAGATAAGACATGATCGTCATCCACAACGCGCTTTCGACGGTGAGCATCACCGGTGCGCGGTTGCCGATCACCCAGCCGACCTGGGTGGTGCCGATAAATGCCGAAACAGCGGGGATCGCCGCCAGAATCAGCGTGTGCGTCAGGTACATGTGGCTGATGCTTTCTTCCTGGTCGCCACGGATTTCCTTCCATTCCTGATCGGGGTGGGTAAAAAGTCCCACTACGTGATGGATCATGCCAGTCACTCCTCTCGTTATTGCCATCGCCCCCCAGCGGAGCGCCTACGGGCCAATGCGGCCGAGCAAATACAGGTCTTCAGATTGTGTGCGACCTTATGTCGCAGTATAGAAAGGTCTTAACCGCACGGGTGATAGGGGCTTAGAGCAAATCGCGCTGTAAAACCTCGGGGTAATCGCGTCGAGGTCTGTGTAGAAGGGCGCTGCGAGCGGCGACAACCTGTGGCCACAAGCCCAGTGTTTTTGCGTAAAATGCCCGCCTTTCGTCACACCTCACGGATTTCGCGTCATGGGCACTCTTACGGTCAACCAGAACAAACTGCAAAAGCGCCTGCGCCGCCTGGCGGGCGAAGCCGTCACCGACTTCAACATGATCGAAGACGGCGACAAGGTCATGGTCTGCCTGTCCGGAGGCAAGGACAGCTACACCATGCTCGACGTGCTGATGCACCTGCAGAAGGTTGCACCGATCAAGTTCGAGATCGTCGCCGTGAACATGGACCAGAAGCAGCCGGGCTTTCCCGAGCACGTGCTGCCGGCCTACCTGAAAGAGCTGGGCATCGAGTATCACATCGTCGAGAAGGACACCTACTCGGTAGTCAAGGAGCTGATCCCGGAAGGCAAGACCACCTGCTCGCTGTGCTCGCGCCTGCGTCGCGGCACGCTGTACACCTTTGCCGACGAAATCGGCGCGACCAAAATGGCTCTCGGTCATCATCGCGACGACATCGTCGAGACATTCTTCCTCAACATGTTCTTCAACGGCAGTCTCAAGGCCATGCCGCCGAAGCTGCGCGCCGACGATGGTCGCAACGTGGTGATCCGTCCGCTGGCCTACTGCAACGAGAAAGACATCCAGGCCTACTCGGACTTCAAGCAATTCCCGATCATCCCGTGCAACCTTTGCGGCTCCCAGGAAAACCTGCAGCGTCAGGTGGTCAAGGAAATGCTGGTGGACTGGGAACGCAAGACCCCGGGCCGTACCGAGAGCATTTTCCGCAGCCTGCAGAACGTGATCCCGTCGCAACTGGCTGACCGTAACCTGTTTGACTTCACCAGCCTGAAGATCGACGAGACGGCGGCTTCGCGTTTCGTCAATGTGGTGAACCTGTAAGTGATCTGATCGCTCGAAAGAAACGGCGCTCGCGGGCGCCGTTTTCAATTCATTTTTTAGGAGAGGGCATGCGCGACTACAAGTGGCTGCACGAATACTGTCTGAACCGCTTCGGTTCGGCGGCTGAACTGGAAGCCCATCTGCCCGTTCCCAAGACCCCGGCGCAACTGCGCAAGATCAGCGACGACCGTTATCTCTCGACCATGGCCCTGCGGGTATTTCGTGCCGGGCTCAAGCACAGTCTGGTGGACGCCAAGTGGCCGGCCTTCGAGGAAGTGTTCTTCAAGTTCGACCCGGAAAAGGTCGTGTTGATGAGTGCCGAACACCTTGAGCGGCTGATGCAGGATGCGCGGATCATCCGTCACCTGGGCAAGCTGAAAAGCGTGCCACGCAATGCGCAGTTCATTCTGGACGTCGAGAAAGAGAAGGGCAGTTTCGGTGCGTTGCTGGCCGACTGGCCGGTGACCGACATCGTCGGTTTGTGGACCTACCTGAAAAAGCACGGCCATCAATTGGGCGGGCTGTCGGCGCCGCGGTTTTTGCGGATGGTCGGCAAGGATACGTTTGTGCCGAGCTACGACGTGGTCGCGGCGCTGAATGCTCAGAAGATCGTCGACAAGGTGCCGAGCAGTCTGCGGGATCTGGCCACCGTGCAGAATGTGTTCAACCAGTGGCATGAAGAGAGTGGCGGACGGCCGATGAGCCAGATCTCGATGATGCTGGCTTACACCGTCAATCATTGAGCCTAGGGTGATCGTTCCCACGCTCTGCGTGGGAATGCCGCCCGGGACGCTCTGCGTCCCTGAGACGCGGAGCGTCTCTTGATGCATTCCCACGCGGAGCGTGGGAACGATCTTGGAGTTGGAGCGCAGTCAGGCGACGGAGATTTCGCCTTCGCCCGCCAGTTTGCGGTTCAGCTGATACCGCCACCGCACATACAGCAACGCCGAGCAGAACACCGCCAGACTGGCGATCATTTCCAGCACGCCGAACAGCTGCCGGCTCGGGTCGTATGCGGCCAGCGCGCCCTTGATGAAATACAGGTTCACCACAAAGCACATCCACGAATGCCCGCGTGCGCTGCCCATGATCATGCCCGGTGCGAGCACGACCCATGGGATCAGCTCGATCAGCAGAATCACCCACGGCCGCGCGCCGTGCAGGTCGGCGAACACCAGGTAATACGCGGCGAGCAATCCAGCCAGGCCGAAAAAGCACAGCAGACTGATCACCCGCATGGCCCGCACCCGTGGCTCCAGCCACTCGACGGCGGGCAGGACTTTCGGCTTTCTGGCCATCTCAGTTCCCCAGTTTCTGGGCGGTCTTGGCCAGACGTGCGCCGAGTGCGCGGCACAGCGCCACTTCGTGCTGATCGAGACCACTTTTGCCGTCGGCCCCGGCGTGATGGCTGGCGCCGTACGGCGTGCCGCCGCCCTGGGTTTCCAGCAGCGCCGATTCGCTGTAGGGCAGGCCGGTGATCAGCATGCCGTGGTGCAGCAGCGGCAGCATCATCGACAACAGGGTAGTTTCCTGGCCGCCATGCAGGCTGGCGGTGGAGGTAAACACCCCGGCCGGTTTGCCGACCAGCGCGCCGGTCAGCCACAGGTTGCTCGTGCCATCGAGGAAATACTTGAGCGGCGCGGCCATGTTGCCGAAACGGGTCGGGCTGCCGAGGGCCAGGCCGGCGCAGTTCTTCAGGTCATCCAGCGTGGCGTACAGCGCGCCTTCATCCGGAATGTCCGGTGCCACGGCTTCGCACTCGGTGGAGATCGCCGGCACGGTGCGCAGGCGTGCTTCGAGGCCGGCCTGCTCGACGCCACGGGCAATCTGCCGGGCCATCTCGTTGGTCGAGCCGCTGCGGCTGTAATACAGAACCAGAATGTACGGCGCACTCACGGCAGCAGCTCCAGGATCTGCTCCGGTGGACGGCCGATGACGGCTTTGTCGCCGGCTTCGAGAATCGGTCGCTCCATCAACTTCGGATGTGCCGCGATGGCTTCGATCAGTTGTTTTTCGGTGAGACTGGCGTCGGCCAGGTTCAGGGTCTTGTATTCGTCTTCGCCGGTGCGCAGCAGTTGCCGTGCGCTGATTCCCAGCTTGCCGAGCAGCGCCTTGATCTGCGCGGCGTCCAGCGGGGTTTCGAGGTAGCGCACCACGTTTGGCGTCAGGCCGCGGGCTTCGAGGAGTTCGAGCGCACCGCGGGATTTCGAGCAGCGCGGGTTGTGATAAAGCGTCAGATCGGTCATGGGCGGGTCGCTTCTTGCGTAGAGTGGCGGCTATTCTAACTGTGCAGCGCGCAATCCAGAACCTTGGGAGGCGATGGGTCGCAGGCGCATTCAATTTTTCACAAGGAACACGACATGACACGGGCACTGGCAGCGGCATTGACGATCATCGGGGCGTTGATGCTGGGGGGCTGCGGTAACGACTACGGCATCGACCAGAACGGGCAGAAAGTGGCGTCCGAGCGCCTCGACAAACAATGGGTCGTGCTCAACTACTGGGCCGAATGGTGCGGCCCGTGCCGCACGGAAATCCCGGAACTCAACCATCTGGCCGAAGAGCTCAAGGGCAAGAAAATCGGCGTGTTCGGGGTCAACTTCGACAACGTGCAGGGTGACGAGCTGAAGAGCGCCAGCGAAAAACTGGGCATCAAATTCACCGTACTGGCGCAGGACCCGGCGGAACTGTTCGAACTGCCGCGCAGTGAGGCCTTGCCGGTGACCTACATCATCGACAACAAGGGCAAGGTGCGGGAGCAGTTGATGGGTGAGCAGACGGCGGCGGGGGTGATGGCCAAGCTTGAGGCGTTGCAGGCGACCAACTGATTCGCCTTGGCTGTTCGTCGCTGATCGTTCCCACGCTCCGCGTGGTAACGCCGCCCCGGACGCTCCGCGTCCGCTGTGACGCAGAGCGTCACGGGATGCATTCCCACGCAGAGCGTGGGAACGATCATTCAGGGCAGCAGGATCAGCCTTCTTCCAGCCACCAGCGCAATGGCTTGCCTTCAGCCGGCCAGAAGCGCATCTGCTCGATCGGCGAGATATCCCAGCGTTCCACGTGTTCCAGGGCCTGGAGGAAGCGTTGCTCCTGCTCCATGAGCGCCGGTGCGCAGAGTTTGCGGGTCTTGCCGATCTTGCCGAAGCTCAGCTTGTCGCCTTCCAGGGTGTACGGCGCGAACCAGTGGTTGCAGCCGCCATTGCCATACGCCCGCCCGTCATCGCCGAGGGTCACGGTCAGGTGGCTGTAATCCATCAGCGGACGCTCGCCGATCCATTCCAGAATGTAGCTACGGTTCTGTTGCAGTTGCACAGGCTCCGCGGCGCAACCCATCAGGCCGGCGCCGACAGCGGCGGTCAGGGCCAGGTGTTTCATCACGCCGGCTCCTGGCATTTCGGGCACAGATGCTTGTCGCCGACGGCTTTCCAGCCCAGCTCCGCAATACGTGCCGTGGCGGCCGGTTTTTCCGCAGGCTTGCCCAGTTTGGCGTCCACGGCGAATTCGAAGCTCAGCTCCTTGGCGCAGCTGTCGCAGTTGACCTGCCAGGTGTGGATCGCCAGTTCACCGAACACCGGGCCGGTGGTCATGGCAGTCCATTGACCCGGCGGGTTGATCAGGTGGCGGACGGTGTCGACGGTCAGGCGCATGGACAAGTCCTTGCTGCCTTTGAGGGTCACGACCAGCACGTCGCCGATGCGGATCGAGCCACCGTTGCCGGTGACCTGATAACGGCCCGGAACCAGGGCGCGGCATTCGGTGAGGGTGTGTTGCGGGTTCATCAGGGTGTAGCGGAAATCGTGTTCGACCATGGGTCCTCCAAATATGCGCGACATGCTAGCACGGGCTTGATTGCAGAATGATGCGCGCGTGCAACCTTCGATCAGGTTCAAATCGACACCGCAGTCGTGGCAAACTGCCGCCTTCATTTTCAAGGAACGGAACATGGCGCTGATCGAATGTTATGAATGCAAGCGGAGCATCAGCTCCGAAGCCACGGCGTGCATTCATTGCGGGGCTCCGCTGGCAGAGGCGCAGGCGTCTCACGCCGAAAAGGGCGCGTCGACGATTTCCTTTGGCAGCCTGCCGCGTAACAAGGCAGTGCCCGAGGCCCACGTTCCGCCACCGGCCCCCGAGCGGCCGAAGATCATGCCGGCCGCGGCGGGGCGACGTCGTCGTTCGCAGCCTGTCGAGCCCGTGGCAAACCCGGACGGCTCGCGTCCGGTGGAAGGCTGGCTGAAGATCATGGCGTTTCTGATGCCGCTGGTGTTTGTCTGGTTCCTGCTGCGCAGCGGGCACTCCCTCAAGCAACGTTTACTGGGGTTCGGCTGGCTGGCGCTGTTGATCCTGTGCGTAGCGATTACCCCGACGCCACCTCCGGTCTGAGTCCGACCGTTCAGCCCTCGACCTGGTTCTGCGGCGTACCCGCCGCCCAGGTCGCGATGTTGTGCAGGGTGGTCGCGGCAATCGCGCCCAGCGCCTCATGGGTCAGAAACGCCTGATGGGCGGTGACGATCACATTGGGGAACGTCAGCAGCCGCGCCAGCACGTCGTCCTGTAGCGGCAGGTCGGAACGGTCCTCGAAGAACAGCTGCGCCTCCTCTTCATACACATCCAGTCCCAGATAACCGAGCTGGCCGTCCTTCAGGGCGTCGATCAGCGCCGGCGTGTCCACCAGACCGCCGCGCCCGGTGTTGATCAGCATCGCCCCCGGTTGCATGTGCGCCAGCGAATCACGGTTGATCAGGTGTCTGCTCTGTTCGTTGAGCGGGCAGTGCAGGCTGATGATCCGCGCTTGCGCCAGCAGGTCCGGCAGACTCAGGTAGCGCGCGCCCAACGCTTCGACGGCAGGGTTCGGATAAGGGTCGTAGGCCAGCAGTTCGCAGCCGAAGCCATGCATGATTTTCGCGAAGGTCGCGCCGATCTGTCCGGTGCCGACGATGCCGACCGTCTTGCCCACCAGATCGAAACCGGTGAGCCCGTGCAGGCTGAAATCGCCTTCGCGGGTGCGGTTGTAGGCACGGTGCAGGCGTCGGTTGAGGGCGAGGATCAACGCCACCGCGTGCTCGGCCACCGCGTGGGGCGAGTAGGCCGGTACACGCACGACGGCCAGCCCGAGGCGTTTGGCGACGGCCAGATCCACATGGTTGTAGCCGGCCGAACGCAAGGCGATCAGGCGAGTGCCGCCGGCGGCCAGACGTTCCAGCACCGGCGCGCTCAGGTCATCGTTGATGAAGGCGCAGACTACTTCGTGATGTTCGGCCAACGCTGCGGTATCGAGACTGAGCCGGGCGGGCTGAAAGTGCAGTTCGATCCCGTCCGGGCAGTCGGCGGCGAGGAAACTGTCGCGGTCGTAGGTCTGGCTGCTGAAAACGATCGTGCGCATGAAATCCTCCTGGAGCATCGACGCGGGCGCAAATCACCCGCGACAACTGTAGCCGCGTCGGCGTTGACCGGCATTGCCGTGGATCAGGCGCTGATCTTCGCCTGGGCCGCCAGACGATTGATCGCCCGTTCCAGCTCGTCCAGCGCGGTCGAGGCCTTGGGATCCTGCTGCTTGAGCAGGGTTTCGCTGCGCTGGCAGGCGGCGCGCAGTTGCGGCACGCCGCAGTAACGGGTGGCACCATGCAGGCGGTGCACCCGTTCGAGCAGACCGTTCTGATCCTGACTGTCGCGGGCGGTGCGAATGGCTTCGCGATCGGCCTCGAGCGAAGCCAGCAGCATCGCCAGCATGTCCGCCGCCAGATCCGCCTTGCCGGCAGCCAGGCGCAAACCTTCTTCGTGATCGAGAATCGGCAGTTCCTGATTACCCAGCAGGCTTTCGCCGCCACGATCCGGCGCCTGATTGCGCAATGCCAGGCCGGTCCACTTCAGCACGACCTGCGCCAGTTGCCGCTCGCTGATCGGCTTGGTCAGGTAGTCGTCCATGCCGCTTTGCAGCAGCGCGCGTTTTTCATTGGCCATGGCGTGGGCGGTGAGGGCAACGATCGGCAGCGGCGTGCAGTGCCGCTCGCTTTCCCACTGGCGAATCGTCTCGGTGCTCTGGCGTCCGTCCATGCCGGGCATCTGCACGTCCATCAGCACCAGATCGAAGGTTTCGTTCTGCACCGCCTTGACCGCGGCATAACCGCTTTCCACGGCCAGCACCTTGGCGCCCATGTCTTCGAGCAGCGTCTGCACCAGCAACAGGTTGGCCGGGTTGTCGTCGACGCACAGCACTTTCGGCGCGCGGCTCGACAACGGTTCGCCCGGTTCGCTGCGCTGCTGGCGCGGGTTGACCATGTCCGACAAGGCCCGGCGCAGTTTGCGGGTGCAGGCCGGTTTCGATTGCAGCTGACTGTGAGGGTTGGGCACCGAAAGGTGATAGAGCGTCAGCTCGGTGGTCGGGCACAACACCAGCACCCGGCAACCGAGGTGCTCAAGGTCCCAGATGTGCTGGTTGAGGCGCTCCGGCGGCATGTCGTTGCTGGTGATGCCGAGCACCGCCAGATCGATGGCCTGATCGGTCTGATGGGCGCCGGTAACGCCATTGGTCAGGCTTTCCAACGTGTTGAACGGCGTGACGTCGAGGCCGCAGTCTTCCAGTTGATGCTGCAGGGCCTGACGCGCCAGTTCGTGATTTTCCAGCACCGCCACCCGGCGCCCGAGCAACGGCGCGGCGGGCAGGTCTTCGGCATCGTCGCGGGTCTTGGGCAGGTTCAGGCTGATCCAGAATTCCGAACCTTCGCCCGGCGTGCTGTCGACGCCGATTTCGCCGCCCATCTGCTCGATCAGGCGCTTGGAAATCACCAGCCCCAGGCCGGTGCCACCGGGTTGGCGCGACAGCGAATTGTCGGCCTGGCTGAAAGCCTGGAACAACGCGCGCACATCCTGGTTCGACAGGCCGATGCCGGTGTCCTGAATGCTGATGCGCAACTGCACGCTGTCGTCGTTTTCTTCTTCGAGCATGGCGCGGGCGACGATGGTGCCCTCGCGGGTGAACTTGATTGCGTTGCTCACCAGATTCGTCAGGATCTGCTTGAGCCGCAGCGGATCGCCGACCAGCGACAGCGGCGTATCGCGGTACACCAGACTCACCAGTTCCAGCTGCTTGGCGTGGGCGGCGGGGGCGAGAATGGTCAGGGTGTCCTGCAACAGGTCGCGCAGGTTGAACGGAATATGGTCGAGCACCAGTTTGCCGGCTTCGATCTTCGAGAAATCGAGGATCTCGTTGATGATCCCCAGCAGGCTGTCGGCGGATTTTTCGATCGTGCCCAGGTAGTCGAGCTGGCGCGGGGTCAGTTCGCTTTTCTGCAACAGGTGGGTGAAACCCAGAATGCCGTTGAGCGGCGTGCGGATCTCGTGGCTCATGTTGGCGAGGAATTCGGATTTGATCCGGCTCGCTTCCAGCGCTTCCTTGCGGGCCAGGTCCAGCTCGATGTTCTGGATCTCGATGGTTTCCAGGTTCTGGCGCACGTCTTCGGTGGCCTGATCGACGCTGTGCTGCAATTCTTCCCGGGCGTTCTGCAGGGTGCCGGCCATGCGGTTGATGCCGGACGCCAGTTCATCCAGTTCCTGACTGCCCAGCGGTGGCAGGCGGGTTTCCAGGTGACCGTCCTTGAGCTGCGCGACGGCCTGTTTGATCTGGCTCAGCGGGCGGTTGATCGTGCGGCCCATGCGCAAGGCCAGCAGCGCGGCGCCGGCCAGCCCCGCACCAATCAGCAACAGACTGGCGAACAGGCTCCGATAGCCGCGCAACAGCATGCCGTTGTGCGACAGCTCCAGCTCGACCCAGCCGAGCAGGCGGTCGGACTCTTGCGGGATCAGCTCGCCGGCGAGGTTGCGGTGTTTGCCGAAGACCGGCAGCAGATAGCGGGTGGCATCGTTGCCGCTGCGTCGCAGCAGGTGCGCGCTGTCGCCGCTCGGCGCCTGGTTGAGCATGGTCGGGCCGGCGTGGGCGAGGGGAGAGCGATCGGGCGCGAGGAAGGTGACGGCGCGCACGTCTGGTTGTTCGAGGGACTGGGTGGCGATGCGCTCGAGCAGTTCGGCATCGCCGCGGCCCATGGCCGGTGCCACCAGCGGAGCCAGTTGCTCGGCGATCATTTCGCCGCGCTGCATCAGTTGGGTTTGCAGGTCGGACTGCTGCGTCCAGGTGAAATACCCGCCCAGCACCAGTGCCATCAGGCTGGTCGGCAACAGGGTCAGCAACAATACGCGACCTTTGATTCCCAGTTTCTTGAGCACGCCTTTCTCCTGCATCCCGCTGATCGTTGACTCACACGTGCGTCCGGCACGCGGTATCGGCGCAGTGTAGCGATTTGCTTGCGGGCAATCTTGGGAAAAATGATGTCGTGTTTGTTCACTTGCAGGCCGGTCATCTGTCCGACAGGTCAAGCTTGGGTTGCCGGGCGCCGGGCAATCTTGAATAATCGCCCAACTGAGAATTATTTGCAGATAGTCATGACTCCTGTCTCTATTGGCCAACCCCGCATTCTTTCCATCGAAGACGATCCCGTCCTCGGTGCCTATGTCCATGAACAACTGGGCCGCAGCGGCTTCCAGGTCACCTGGTGCCAGAACGGCAGCGAAGGCCTGAGCATTGCCCGGCGCCAGCCGTTCGATGTGGTGTTGATGGACATTCTGTTGCCGGGGCTGGATGGATTGAACGTCCTGACTCAACTGCGTCAGAGCCATTCCACGCCGGTGCTGCTGATGTCAGCCCTCGGTGCCGAAGCCGACCGTATCAGCGGTTTCCGCCTCGGCGCCGACGACTATCTGCCCAAACCCTTCAGCATGGCCGAGCTGCATGTGCGGATCGAAGCGATCCTGCGCCGTGTCGCCCTCGACCGTCGTCCGGCGGCTATCGCTCCGGCGGTGCCGGTCGGCGGACTGCGTTTCGACGATGAGCAGTGCGATGTGTTCTACGTCGACCAGCCCGCCGGCCTGACTCGCAGCGAATACCGCCTGCTGGAAACCCTCAACCGCAACGACGAGGAAGTGCTGAGCAAGGCCTTCCTTTATCAGCACGTTCTGCAACGCGGCTATGCGGCCCACGACCGCAGCCTCGACATGCACATCAGCCAGATCCGCCGCAAACTCAAGTCGGTCGGTTACACCGAGCGGGAAGTACGCACGGTGTGGGGCAAGGGTTACGTCCTGAGTGCCGTCGATGAAAGTGTCTGACCTGCCGGGCCGGCACTCGCTGTTCTGGAAACTCGCCTGCCTGCTGGTGGCGTTCTGTCTGTTGATGATCTGGCTGAGCTGGTCCTGGGGCCGGTACATGGAACAGCGCAACCAGTTCCTCTCCGACGACGCCCGTCGCACGCTGAGCCGTTATGCCTCCGAGGCCGAGCGCGCCTGGCAGCAGGGCGGGCGCGATGGCATCGATAGCTGGTTGCAGAGCATGGAGTTGCGCGAAGCCGGCTGGGTCGGCGTGATCGGCGGCAACCTGCAGTCGCTGGGCAGCCAGCCGTTGAACGCTCAAGAGCTTCAACGCCTGACCTTCCTGCGTGGCCTTGACTGGCCGATTCACAAAAAGGGCCGGCCGTGGATGCGGGTCCCATTTCCCAATGACCCGACCGCCGGCAGTCTGGTGATCGAGTTGCCCGAGCGATTTCTGCCGGGCAAATACCGGGTGTTCTGGCGGGTCATCACCAATGGTGTGATTCCCGGTCTGTTCACCTTGCTGCTGTGCGTCGGCCTGTATCGCCTGCTGGTGGTGCCGCTGAACAATCTGCGCGAGCAGGCCAATGCGTGGCGCGCCGATCAACTGAATGTGCGGTTGTCGAGCGGCATCACTCAGCGCCCCGATGAGCTCGGTGAACTGGCCCGCGCCTTCGACTCGATGTCCGAACGCCTGCAATCCACCGTGGCCCTGCAACAGCAACTGCTGCGCGACCTGTCCCACGAACTGCGCACGCCCCTGAGCCGGTTGCGGGTTGCCAGCGAAAGCGAGCAGCAGCTGCAACCGTTGCGCGAACGTATCGGTCGCGAAGTCGACGTGATGCAGCGGCTGGTGGAAGACACTCTGCAACTGGCCTGGCTCGACACCGAACGCGCGCCGTTGCCGGATGAAGCGATCCAGATTCAGGCGCTGTGGGAAATGCTCACGGAAAACGCCTGCTACGAAAGCTGCTGTCCGATGGGCCGGTTGCGGTGCGGGGTGGAGGCTTCCTGCTGGGTGCGCGGCAATCTCAACACCCTGGCCCAGGCCCTGGAAAACATTCTGCGCAATGCGATTCGTCATTCGCCACCGGGCGGCATCGTGCGGCTCGACGGTCGACGGGACGGCGATTACTGGCACCTGTGGCTGGAGGACGAGGGCGGCGGCGTGGCCGAGGCGGATCTGGAGCGGATCTTCTCGCCCTTCATCCGACTCGACGGCTCGCGGCCGGGAGACGGTGGATTTGGGTTGGGGCTGAGCATCGCCAGGAACGCGGTGCAACGCCAGGGCGGAACCCTGTGGGCCGAGAACGGGCCATCGGGATTGCGACTGAATCTGCGGTTGGTGGCGGATGACAGTGCTGTCAGTCCCGACGTCTTCGCTGGCAAGCCAGCTCCCACCGTGGACTTGAACCGCCCGCAGATTGTGTGAGCGGCACAGGAAAGTCTCACCACTGGTCAGACTTTTCTGCTTATTCCAATAAACCATAAGCACCACACTTTGCGTGATATGGCCTGCGCAGGTTTGCCGGTATGATAGGCGCCCCCGCTGTCCGGATTGCGAAAAACGCCATGACCTTGCAGTACCCAACCATCGCCGATTGCGTCGGCAACACGCCGCTGGTGCGTTTGCAGCGCCTGCCCGGTGTCACCAGCAACACCCTTTTGCTCAAGCTCGAAGGGAACAACCCGGCGGGTTCGGTCAAGGATCGTCCGGCGCTGTCGATGATCACCCGTGCCGAGTTGCGCGGGCAGATCCACGAAGGCGATACGCTGATCGAAGCGACCTCGGGCAACACCGGGATCGCCCTGGCGATGGCCGCCGCGATCAAGGGTTACAAGATGATCCTGATCATGCCGGACAACTCCAGCGCCGAGCGTAAGGCGGCGATGACCGCTTACGGCGCGCAGCTGATTCTGGTCAGCCAGGAAGAGGGCATGGAAGGCGCTCGCGATCTCGCCCAGCGGATGGAAGCCGAAGGCCGTGGCAAGGTGCTGGATCAGTTCGCCAACGGCGACAACCCTGAAGCGCACTACACCACCACCGGCCCGGAAATCTGGCGTCAGACCCAGGGCTCCATCACCCATTTCGTCAGCTCCATGGGCACCACCGGCACCATCATGGGCGTGTCGCGCTACCTCAAGGAACAGAACGACAACGTGCAGATCATCGGCCTGCAACCGATGGAAGGCTCGGCCATTCCCGGCATCCGCCGCTGGCCGCAGGAATACCTGCCGAAGATCTACCAGGCCGACCGCGTTGACCGCATCGTCGACATGGCGCAAAGCGAAGCCGAGGACGTCACCCGGCGTCTGGCCCGCGAAGAAGGCATCTTCTGTGGCGTGTCCTCGGGCGGTGCGGTGGCAGCGATGCTGCGCCTGTCCAAAGAAGTTGAAAACGCGGTGATCGTCGCGATCATCTGCGACCGTGGCGACCGTTACCTGTCGACCGGCATTTTCGACGCGCCCAACTGATGGCCAAGCATGAGAGAGGCCTGCGCTTCCAGCCCACCGGCGGCAGCAAGGCCGCGCAAATCCCGACCGGCAAAAAGCAGCGCCTGAGCATCGAGCGCCTGGCCAATGACGGTCGCGGCATCGCGTTTTTTGAAGGCAAGACCTGGTTCGTCCTCGGCGCTCTGGCGGGTGAGGAGGTCGAAGCGCGGGTGCTCGGCGCCCACGGCAAAGTGGTCGAGGCGCGCACCGAGCGCGTGTTCAGCGCCAGTCAATTGCGTCGTCCCGCACCTTGCCAGCACGCCGGCCGTTGCGGCGGTTGCAGCGTCCAGCATTTGCCCCACAACGAACAGCTTGCCCTGAAACAGCGCATGCTCGCCGAGCAGTTGTCGCGAGTCGCCGGTGCCGAGCCCGAAGAGTGGGCGGCGCCGTTGACCGGCCCCGAATTCGGCTACCGTCGCCGCGCCCGGATCGCCGTGCGCTGGGACAGCAAGGCCAAACAGCTTGAAGTCGGTTTCCGTGCCGCCGGCAGTCAGGATATCGTCGCGATCAGCGAATGCCCGGTGCTGGTACAGCCCTTGCAGCCGATCATGACCCGCTTGCCGGAGATGCTGCGACGCTTGAGCAAACCTCAGGCGCTGGGGCATGTCGAATTGTTCAGCGGCTCGTCACTCGCCGTCCTGCTGCGTCACATGGCGCCGCTGTCCGAGGCCGACCTGACGATCCTCAAGGATTTCTGCGCGTTCCATGAAGCGCAGCTCTGGCTGCATGGCGAAGGCGAACCGCAGCCGGTGGATGATGCACAGTCGCTTGGCTATCACCTGGAACAGTGGGATCTGCAATTGGCTTACCGGCCGGGGGATTTCATCCAGGTCAATGCCGGGGTCAACGAGGCCATGGTCGCCCAGGCGCTGGACTGGTTGAAACCGACGAGCGATGAGCGCGTGCTCGACCTGTTTTGCGGCCTCGGCAACTTCGCCCTGCCGCTGGCGAAAGCTGCGCGTGAAGTGGTGGCGGTCGAAGGCGTGCAGACCATGGTCGATCGCGCGGCAGCGAATGCCGCCAGCAACAATTTGCATAACACAAAGTTTTTTCAGGCCGATTTATCCCAGCCTTTGACCGATGCCCAGTGGATCGGAAACGGCTTTTCTGCGGTACTCTTGGATCCACCGCGCGACGGTGCTTTCGAGGTGGTGCGCAAGCTGGCGGCCTTGGGCGCCAAACGGTTGGTGTACGTGTCGTGCAACCCTGCAACTCTGGCGCGCGATACGGTCGAATTGATCAAGCAGGGCTACCGGTTAAAACGTGCCGGGATTCTCGATATGTTTCCTCAGACGGCACATGTCGAGGCCATGGCGTTATTTGAAGCGAGCCAGGATGGCTCGTCTGATCCGACTGGTCGTCCGTAGCGCTCGCCTTGGCCCCGCGAGCGCGAACGGGCATTGACGGTCAGTGATTTGACGCATTGAATCTGCGTCGTAGGGAAGGTAAAGCAAGATGGTACAGGTGAGAGCACACCAGCCGATCAACACTGACGGCAGTATCAATCTCGAGGCTTGGCTCGATCACGCGGTCAGTGTCGATCTGGCACTGGATCGCGAAGCCTTGAAAGAGGCCTGCGAGTACGCTCGCCAGGCCGAGCAGCAATCCAATGCGGCGAAGAATCTCTGGTCCGAAGGCAGCGGCAGTTTCAGCACCGGCCTTGAGATCGCCGAGATCCTCGCCGACCTCAAGCTCGATCAGGATTCGCTGGTTGCCGCGGTTCTGTATCGCGGCGTACGCGAAGGCCAGATTGAACTCGCAGCGGTCAGCCAGCGCTTCGGCCCGGTGGTCGCCAAGCTGATCGACGGCGTGCTGCGCATGGCGGCGATCAGTGCCAGCCTCAGCCCGCGCCAGTCGATGGTGCTTGGTACCCAGGGCCAGGTGGAAAACCTGCGCAAGATGCTGGTGGCGATGGTCGACGACGTGCGTGTCGCGCTGATCAAACTCGCCGAACGCACCTGCGCGATCCGTGCAGTGAAAACCGCCGACGACGAAAAACGTAACCGGGTCGCCCGGGAAGTGTTCGACATCTATGCGCCGCTCGCGCATCGACTCGGCATCGGTCATATCAAATGGGAACTGGAGGACCTGTCCTTCCGTTACCTGGAACCCGATCAATACAAACAGATTGCCAAGCTGCTGCATGAGCGGCGGCTGGATCGTGAGCGTTTCATCGCCGACGTGATGACCCAGCTCAAGGACGAACTGCAGGCCACCGGCGTCGAAGCCGACATCAGCGGTCGGGCCAAACACATCTATTCGATCTGGCGCAAAATGCAGCGCAAGGGTCTGGAGTTCAGCCAGATCTACGACGTGCGTGCGGTGCGCGTGCTGGTGCCGGAAATGCGCGACTGCTACACCGCGCTCGGTATCGTCCACACCCTGTGGCGGCATATCCCGAAAGAGTTCGACGACTACATCGCCAACCCGAAAGAGAACGGCTACCGCTCGCTGCACACGGCGGTAATCGGCCCGGAAGGCAAGGTGCTGGAAGTCCAGATCCGGACCCATTCGATGCACGAAGAGGCCGAACTCGGTGTCTGCGCGCACTGGCGCTACAAGGGCACCGACGTCAAGTCCGGCTCCAATCACTACGAAGAGAAAATCTCCTGGCTGCGTCAGGTCCTCGAGTGGCACGAAGAGCTGGGCGACATCGGTGGTCTGGCCGAACAGCTGCGGGTCGATATCGAGCCGGACCGGGTCTACATCTTCACCCCGGACGGTCACGCCATCGACTTGCCGAAGGGCGCGACGCCACTGGACTTCGCCTACCGCGTGCACACCGAAATCGGTCACAACTGCCGTGGCGCGAAGATCAACGGGCGCATCGTTCCGCTCAACTACAGCCTGCAGACCGGTGAACAGGTCGAGATCATCACCAGCAAGCACGGCACTCCGAGCCGTGACTGGCTGAACCCGAATCTGGGCTACGTCACCACGTCCCGGGCGCGGGCGAAGATCGTGCACTGGTTCAAGTTGCAGGCGCGCGATCAGAACGTCGCGGCGGGCAAGACCCTGCTCGAGCGCGAGCTCAATCGCCTCGGCCTGCCGGCGGTGGATTTTGACAAGCTGGCCGACAAGGCCAACATGAAAACCGCCGAAGACATGTTCGCCGCCCTCGGTGCCGGCGACCTGCGTCTGGCGCAACTGGTCAACCTGGCGCAACAGCTGGTCGAGCCGGAACGCGGCAACGAACAGCTGGAACTGATCCCGCGCAAGGCCACCGGCTACAAGCCGGGCAAGCGCGGCGACATTCAGATCCAGGGCGTCGGCAACCTGATGACGCAGATGGCCGGCTGCTGCCAGCCGTTGCCGGGCGATGCGATCGTCGGTTACATCACCCAGGGCCGTGGCGTGAGCATTCACCGTCAGGACTGCGCCTCGGTGCTGCAACTGGCCGGGCGCGAGCCGGAGCGGATCATCCAGGTCAGCTGGGGGCCGGTGCCGGTGCTCACCTACCCGGTGGATATCGTCATCCGCGCCTACGACCGATCCGGTCTGCTGCGTGACGTTTCGCAGGTGTTGCTCAACGAGCGGATCAACGTGCTGGCGGTCAACACCCGCTCGAACAAGGAGGACAACACCGCGCTGATGTCCCTGACCATCGAGATTCCGGGTCTGGACGCGCTGGGGCGGTTGCTGGGGCGGATTTCCCAGTTGCCGAACATCATCGAAACGCGGCGTAACCGGACTCCATGAAACCGATCTACAGCCTTGAAGATCTGCTGCACCTGATGAACCGTCTGCGCGACCCGCAGTATGGTTGCCCGTGGGACATCAAGCAGACTTACGCGACCATCGTCCCGCACACCCTTGAAGAGGCCTACGAAGTCGCCGACGCCATCGAGCGCGGCGACTTCGACCACTTGCAGGGCGAGTTGGGCGATCTGCTGTTTCAGGTGGTGTATTACAGCCAACTGGCGCGGGAGGAGGGACGGTTCGAATTTGCCGGGGTGGTCGACAGCATCACTCGCAAGCTGATCCGTCGCCATCCGCACGTGTTCCCCACTGGCGATCTGTATGCGCCGCTGGACGTGCCGCGTCTGAACGAGGAGCAGGTCAAGCAGCGCTGGGAGGAGATCAAGGCCGAAGAGCGTGCCGAGAAATCCGCCGAGCCGCAGCAACTGTCACTGCTCGACGATGTGCCGGCTGCATTGCCGGCCCTGTCCCGCTCGGCCAAGTTGCAGAAGCGCGCAGGGCAGGTCGGTTTCGACTGGCCGGATGCGTTGCCGGTGCTGGACAAGGTCCGTGAAGAACTCGATGAAGTGCTCGAAGCCATGTCCGAAAATGACCCGCAAGCGGTGGCCGACGAGATCGGCGATCTGCTGTTTTCGGTGGTCAATCTGGCCCGGCACCTGAAGGTCGATCCGGAAACTGCGTTGCGTGGCGCCAACGCCAAGTTCGAACGACGTTTCCGTTTTATCGAACAGGCATTGCGCGAAACCCACCGACCCATGGAAGATTGCACCCTCGAAGAGTTGGACGCCCTGTGGGGCGAAGCCAAACGTCAGGAAAAGAATTCGCCCAGCTGTGGCTGAGCCGTTGCCCAAGTGAGTAAGCATCAATGAGCCTTTCCCTTCGCGACCAGTTGCTCAAGGCAGGACTGGTCAACCAAAAGCAGGCCAAGCAGGTCAGCAAAGACAAACAGAAACAACAGCGCCTGGCCCACAAAGGCCAGATCGAACTGGACGACTCCCAGCAGCGTGCTGCCCAGGAAGCCCAGGCCGAGAAGGTCAAGCGCGACCAGGAGCTGAACCGTCAGCAGCAGGAGAAGGCCGAGGCCAAGGCCCGCGCCGCCCAGGTCAAGCAGTTGATCGAGGTCTCGCGTCTGCCGAAGCTGACCACCGAGGACTACTACAACTTCGTCGACGACAAGAAGGTCAAGCGCATCTCGGTCAACACGCTGATGCGCAACAAGCTCAGCAGCGGTTCGCTGGCGATCGTGCACCACGCCGGCGGCTACGAAGTGATTCCTCGTGAGGCCGCCCTGAAGATTCAGGAGCGCGATCCACAGCGCATCGTCCAGCTCAACGAGAAGGTCGAAGAGGTCAATGCCGAGGACGATCCGTACGCGGCCTACGTGATCCCTGATGATCTGATGTGGTAATCGGGTCTCGCCGGGCTGCGAAGCGGCCCTGAAGCACTCAACAACGACAAACCCCGCTCATGGCGGGGTTTGTCGTTTTCAATGCTGTGGTTTTGTTTCAGGCGGATTTCCGATCCCGCTGCTGTTCCTGCAGTTCCAGTTCGGCCTTGTAGTTGTGGGCGTCGATCTCGTTGTGGAACATGCCGACCAGCAAGTCTTGTTGATGCACATCCCAGATCCGTACGCCGGCGGCTACGCCTTCATGGGACATGTGTGAATCGTCGCGTTCAGTTACTTTTACAGTCATCTGCTAGCTCCAAATCTCAAGTTATCTGCAGCAAGGCGTGTGCAGGACTCTGTTATAGATTTTGTTAGCCTGCTAAGTAAACGCCCGATTCGTGCAATGTATTCTTGCGAAATCTGCAACAGCGCTGGAGCCCGCAGAAACCGCGACATTCAGTCGCAGGGCGGTAAGTTGCATGACAAACGTTTCATCTTGGCGCCGCTGAAAATGCCTTTCTCCAGGCAAAAAAAAACGCCCCGAACCAGTCGGGGCGTTTTCATGTGCGGCTCAGCGGGAGGGAATTACTTGCCTTCCCAGCGCTTCAGCACGAGGGTGGCGTTGGTGCCACCGAAGCCGAAGCTGTTGCTCATCACGGTGTTGATGGTGGCGTTCTCGCGGGTCTTGGTCAGCACCGGCAGATCGGCCACTTCAGGGTCCAGTTCGTCGATGTTGGCCGAACCGGCGATGAAGTTGCCTTCCATCATCAGCATGCAGTAGATCGCTTCGTGAACGCCGGCGGCGCCCAGGGAGTGACCCGACAGGCTCTTGGTGGAGCTGATAGCCGGGGCCTTGTCGCCGAACACTTCGCGCACACCTTTCATTTCCGCGACGTCGCCGACCGGAGTCGAAGTGCCGTGGGTGTTCAGGTAGTCGATCGGGGTGTCGACGGTGGACAGCGCCTGCTGCATGCAGCGGATCGCGCCTTCGCCGCTTGGAGCCACCATGTCGTAGCCGTCGGAAGTCGCGCCGTAGCCAACGATTTCCGCGTAGATCTTCGCGCCACGGGCGAGAGCGTGTTCCAGTTCCTCGACCACCACCATGCCGCCACCACCGGCGATGACGAAACCGTCACGGTCGGCGTCGTAGGCGCGGGAAGCTTGTTCCGGGGTGTCGTTACGCTTGCTGGACAGTGCGCCCATCGCGTCGAACAGGAACGACTGGCTCCAGTGCTCTTCTTCACCGCCACCGGCGAACACGATGTCCTGCTTGCCCATCTGGATCTGTTCCATGGCGGTACCGATGCAGTGAGCACTGGTGGCGCAGGCAGAAGCGATGGAGTAGTTCAGGCCCTTGATCTTGAACGGTGTGGCCAGGCACGCCGAAACGGTGCTGCTCATGGTCCGCGTTACACGGTATGGGCCGACGCGCTTGACGCCTTTCTCGCGCAGGATGTCCAGCGCTTCCATCTGGTTCAGGGTCGATGCGCCGCCGGAACCTGCGATCAGGCCGGTACGCGGGTTGGACACCTGCTCTTCGGTCAGACCGGAGTCGGCGATGGCGTCTTTCATGGCCAGGTAGGCGTAAGCCGCTGCGTGGCCGACGAAGCGATAGATCTTGCGATCGATCAGCTCTTCAAGGTTGAGGTCGATGGAGCCGGAAACCTGGCTACGCAGACCCATTTCGGCGTATTCCGGGTTGAACCGGATGCCAGGGCGGCTTGCACGCAGGTTAGCGGAGACGGTCTCTTTGTCATTGCCCAGGCACGAAACGATGCCCAGACCAGTGATAACGACGCGGCGCATGCGAATAACCCTTAGAAGTTGTCAGTGGAGGTGAACACGCCGACGCGAAGGCCTTCGGCGGTGTAGATTTCGCGACCGTCGACAGTCACCGAACCGTCGGCGATGGCCAGGTTCAGTTTGCCCTTGAGGACGCGCTTGATATGAATGTTGTAGGTGACTTTCTTGGCGGTCGGCAGGACCTGACCGAAGAATTTCACTTCGCCCGAACCCAGCGCTCGGCCGCGGCCCGGCAGGCCTTGCCAGCCCAGGAAGAAGCCGACCAGTTGCCACATGGCGTCCAGACCCAGGCAGCCCGGCATCACCGGATCGCCTTCGAAGTGACACGCGAAGAACCACAGGTCAGGGTTGATATCCAGCTCGGCGACCAATTCACCTTTGCCGTACTTGCCGCCTTCTTCGCTGATCAGGGTGATGCGATCCACCATCAGCATGTTCGGGGCGGGCAGTTGCGCGTTACCTGGGCCGAACAGCTCACCGCGACTGCAGCGCAGCAGGTCTTCCCGAGTAAAGGCGTTTTGTTTGGTCATGCGAGCTCCTCAATAATCCCATGCGGCAGGTGGGGCAAATCTTCCCGGCCGATCGACGCGTTCATGCCTCGAACCGGCAGCCTACTCATAGACTATTGCGTTGTGGTGAAAGTCACAGCACCAAGGACATGAATGTACACTTGTGCACTGAAATTTTTAATCAAGCCCCTTTTGAGGCCCGTTCGGGTGCCTAAGACTGCCGCACTTTCGCTTTTCACGCCAGTCGCAGATGCTCGAAAGGGCCTCTCTACTGCACCCAGCGCTGCAGAATCTGCTGCAGGTCATTGCGTTTGAATGGCTTGGCCAGGTAATCGTTCATCCCCGCCGACAGGCAGTTTTCGCGATCACCCTGCAACGCGTTGGCGGTCAGGGCGATGATCGGCACCTGGCCGCAGCCGGGCAGGCGGCGGATCTGTCGGGTCGCCTCGTAACCGTCGATGAGCGGCAGGCGGCAATCCATCAGGATCGCTTCGAAACGGCTGTCCCCGGCACTGCGCACCGCCTGCACGCCATCGGTGGCGACGCTGACGGTAAAGCCCAGGCTGCGCAGCATCGCTTCGATCACGGTCTGGTTGACCGGGTTGTCCTCGACCAGCAACACATGGCGTCCTTCGCCGTGACCGTTACCGTTCAATGCGCGCGGTGCCGCCAGCGCGGGCAGTGCCTGCTTATATAGGGCCAGTGGTATTTCCAGGGTGAACACCGAGCCGCGACCTTCTTCACTCTGGGCACGCAAGGTGCCGCCCATCCGCTCGGCGAGGGTGCGGGCAATCGGCAGGCCCAGGCCGGTGCCGCCATAACGACGGGAAATCGAGCTGTCGGCCTGCTGGAACGCGTTGAACATCAGCTCCAGGCTCTGCGGCGAAATCCCGATGCCACTGTCACGCACCGCGCAGGTGAACCACAACAACTCGTGATCCAGCGACTGCCACTGCGCCTCGATGCTGACGCGCCCCTGCTCGGTGAACTTCAGCGCATTGCCCACCAGGTTGACCAGAATCTGCCGGATCCGCGTCGGATCGCCCTGTACCTGCAAGTCGTGCATGTCATCGGGGATCCGCAGTTGCAGGGCCAACCCGCGTTGCGCCGCGCTGTGCTGGAAGGAATGGGCGCAGGCGCCGATCAGGTCGGCTAGGTTGAACGGAATGTGCTCCAGCTCCAGCTCCGAACGTTCGATGCGCGAGAAATCCAGAATGTCGTTGATCACCTTGAGCAAGTGCTCGGTGGACTCGGAAGCCAGCGCCGCGTACTCGACCTGCTCCTCGGTCATGTCGGTGGTTTCCAGCAATTGCAGCATGCCCAGCACGCCGTTCATCGGAGTGCGCAGCTCATGGCTCATCATCGCCAGGAAATCCGATTTGGCGTTGTTGGCCTTTTCCGCCTCTTCGCGGGTCTGGATCAGTTGCGCCATCGCCTGATGCTGTTCGCGGCTGGCCTGCTCCAGCGCCTGGGCCAGGTTGTTGATGTGCTGGGACAGTGCGCCCAGCTCGGTGTCATCGACGATCGGCAGCGGGGTTTTGTAGTCGCCCTCCTGAATCGCCTTGACCGCATTGCCGATGTCGCGGATCGGCTGCGACAGGCTGCCGGCCAGTCGCCGCGCCAGCACAAAGGTGAAGAGCAGGGCGAACAACGCCAGAATCCCGGCCTTGAGCAGGATCTCCTGTTGGCGCTGACTGAAGGCATCGTTGGACAGACCGACGATCACCCGCCCCAGATAATCCTCGCTGGCCACCCCGGGGCTGCTTTTGCCGTCCTGAAAGAAATCGTTGTGCAAGGCGATGCGTTGCAGCCGCACCGGTGCCTGGAACACCTCGACCTGATGCGGACGATTGTGCGCATCCGCCGGCTGTTCGACGTAGGCCAGAATCCGGTTGGCGCTGTCCTGCACTTCCAGAAACCGCACGTTCGGCGTGGCCAGCGTGGCCTTGAGCAGGCTTTCCAGGACTTCGTTATTGCCGGAAATCACCCCGTACTCGGTGGCCGGTGCGAGTTGGTTGGCGATCAACTGGCCGGTGTGGTTCAGCTCCTGACGCAAATCCTGAATGCGCACGAAGGTGAAAAAGCTGATCAGCAGCAAGGTCAGCAACAGCGCAGGGCCCAGACTGATCAACTGAGTGCGGGTGTTGATGTCCCAACGGCGGAAAATCATGGGCGGCGCTCTCCTTCGGCCAGCTCTGCGGCGACAGACGCTTCATTGATCGGTTCTATCCCTAAGGAACGAGCCACCTGCGCATTACTTGAGACTTTAAAACGTCCGGGGTAGAGCGTGCGCGGCCAGGTGGCCGGTGGCCGGTCCAGCAATTCGTCGAGGACGGCCAGCCAGTCGTTCTGATCGCTGTAGGTACTGGCCAGGCTGCCGGCGCGAACGAACGAGACATTCGGCCCGACCAGTGCCAGTTGCCGAGAGTAACTGCTGAGCAACAGGTTCTTCGCGGTTTTCGGGTTGTACAGGTCAGGGTCGTCGAGGCCCAGCAGCACGTCGCTGCTTTTCAGCACGGTCTGCAAGGGGCGGCTGTCATGGGTGTTGTCCCAGCGCTGCGGGACGATTTGCAGATTCAGCGGCTGGGCGGCCGATTGCAGCTCCTTGAGCAGGAACTCGCTGTGCTGATCGAACAGCACGCCGACGCGCCCGGCCTGGGGCAGAATCCGGCGGATCAGTTGCAACTGACGACTCAGCGGCGGATCGGCCCACAGCAGGCTCAAGTGGGGTGGTTGCGCGTCGCCGAAGCGTTGCCGGGCCTGCAAACGGCTGATGCGCAGGACCAACGTCGCCGGCCCTTGGGATTCCTGCATGCGCCAGTCGAGGCTCGGCAGATCCAGCAGAATCAGGCGCAGGCTCGACGGCAACTTGCCCGGCGCCGGCAGGCTGGCCAGCGGCTGGAAATGCACGCGGTCGGTCGGGCGCAGTTCGCTCAGGGCCTGAACGAAGGACTGCACACCGGGGCTTTCCTCGGCGCCGGTCAGCAGAATATCGGCCGCCTGCACGGCCACGCCATGCAGCCACGCTGTCAGGAACAGACACAGCCCGGCCAGCCATTGGCCGAGCGTTGGCATCTTCCGTGACATGGCGTAACGCATCTAGAACTCCAGCTCGGCGCTGAAATACACCACGCGGCGTTCGTCGTAATTGTTGTCGACGAAGGTGGTCGGCTCATGGTCGAGGCGTTGTTGCAGCACGCCGGCCAGTTGCAGCTGGGCCTTGCCCAGGGCGATGCGTTTGGCGATCCGCGTGTCCACCCGCTCGAAGCGGTAACCGTTGAGCGCGTTGTCACCGTAATAGAAGAGGGCGCTGTTCCAGCCGTGGCCCCAATCGCGCAGCCAGCCCGCCGAACCGCTGTTGCGCGCGGTGAATTGCTGATCCAGCGGATTGCTCGCCTCGGCGTCGACGAAGGCGTATGTCAGGCGCAAGCGGTCAGCCGCACTCAGGCGCCAGTCCAGTTGCGTCTCGGTGCCGCGAAACCGCGAATCGTTGGCGTTGCTGGCGATGTACTGATTGTTGCGCAGCGGCTCGCTGATCATCCCGGTGATTTCGTCGTAGAACAGCTTCACGTCCAGCGCCAAGCCCCACTCCGGGAAATAGCCGTTGTAGCCCAGTTCCCGCGAGCGCATGTGCTCCTGGTCCAGATCGCCGGGGCCCCGGGTCTTGACGAAGTAGCGTGCCGAAGACTGGCCATAGGCGGCGGGCCGCAGGTTGGTCACCTGATAACTCCAGTTGACGTTGTTCTCGAACATGTCCGGCGAACGGATGGCTTCCGAATACACCGCGCGCAGGCTGTGGCGTGGATTGAACAGGTAGTTGACCGCAAACCGGGGCGTCAGCGAGCTGCCGATCAATTGCGTGTCTTCGAACATGGCGCCGCCCTGCAACAGCCAGTGTTCGCTGGCGCGCCATTCGAGTTGGCCGAAAGCGCGCCAGGTGGTGTCGTCCAGCGTGCCGTTGAAATAGGTCTCGGAATCGGCCCGGTCGTAACGATAGTTCAGGCCGCTGACCAGACGCAGGCTATCGGACAGGCTGAGGGTGTCCTGCAATTCCAGGTCGTAGCGCGATTCCCGGGCACTCTGATCAATGTCGCCGCACAGAGTCTGGCGCGCGCCGTTGCGCCACTGATCCAGCACCTGATTGGCCAGGGTCATTTCCTGTGGCGTGCCGGCGGGTGCGCCGGGCCCGGTGAACAGCGTCATGTTGCGGGCCAGGCGTTCGGTGTAGTTCGGATTGAGTTGCCACAGCTCGGTCAATTGCGGGCTGAACGACACTTCGGCGTCACAGGCGCGCCAGGTCTGCTGGCGATCCCAGTGTTGCGCCGAGCCTTGCACATAAAGGCTGTGATCGGGGTTGATGTCCAGGTTCCAGCGCACCGAACCGGCGTAGTCCTTGGCAACCACGTCGGAATTGTTCCCGGCAGCGGTAATTCCGGAGAACACCGGGCGGTAGGTGTAAGGCCGCTGATTGGTCCCGTCCTTGGCATTGACCTGCCAGTCCAGGCTCTGGTTGTCGCTCAGGGTCTGGCTGACCGCGAGGCTGAAGCGGTTCAAGCGACGGTTGTCGCGGTAATCGGCGCCGGTGCGGTCGCTGTCAAAGCCGTCGTCCTCCTGGCCGGACAGCGACAGACGCAGGTCGCCGCCATTCCAGCCGGTGCTCTGGCTGGCATAGAAATCGTTGATGCCGCGTTGGCCGCGGGTCAGCTTCAGTCGTGTGCCGTGGCTGTCCGCCGGGTTGCGGGTGATGATGTTGATCACCGCCATCAGCGCGTTGGCGCCGTAGCTGACGGTGTTCGGGCCGCGAAAGACTTCGATGCGCTCGATGTCTTCCATGGCCACCGGGATATCGCTCCAGTCCACGGTCGCCAGACCGGCGCGGTACACCGAGCGGCCGTCGATCAACACCTGCATGCGCCGGGCTTCGCTGGCGTTGGTCCCGTGATAGTTCACCGCCGCCTGATTGCCGCTGATATTGCCGACCATCATCCCCGGCACCAGGCGCAGCAGTTCACTGATGTCCCGGGCGCCACTGGCGGCAATCAGTTCGCTGTCGAGCACGGTCATGCTGCCGGGTACTTCCGCCGGTGACTGTTTCAGGCGGGTGGCGGTCAGGATCTGCGGCAAGGCCTCACTGTCGACAAACAGGTCGTCCGCCAACAGCACCGGGCTGAACAGCAGCGCCAGCAGCAGGGACGAACGCGGGGAAGGGGGGCCAGAAAACACGACGCAGCCTTGATAGCAAAGAATTGGCGCGCATGTTAACCGAGGTCGACGACTTTTCCAGTCACGTTGCAGGCATTTTCCTCGGTTTTATTGGTCTTCTTCCTACAAGTGCGGGTAATTGACGCCGGGGCTGTCCGAGAAGGGGACGCTCCGTATAATGCCGGCATCGCCACTGGTATGGATTAACGGATTACATATGACTGAACAGCGCCCGATTGCGGTCCTGGGAGGCGGAAGTTTCGGTACCGCCGTGGCCAATCTGTTGGCCGGGAACGGCCATCATGTCCGGCAGTGGATGCGTGACCCCGAACAGGCCGAGGCCATCCGGGTCAATCGCGAGAACCCGCGTTACCTCAAAGGCATCAAGATTCTGCCCGGCGTGACGGCGGTCACCGACCTGCAGGAAACCCTCGACGCCTGCGATTTGTGTTTCGTCGCGTTGCCGTCCAGCGCGCTGCGCACGGTATTGGCGGCACACGCCGAACGCCTGAGCGGCAAGATGCTGGTCAGCCTGACCAAGGGCATCGAAGCCCACACCTTCAAACTGATGAGCCAGATCCTCGAAGAGATCGCCCCGCAGGCACGTATCGGCGTGCTGTCCGGGCCAAACCTGGCGCGGGAAATCGCCGAGCACGCGCTGACTGCCACCGTGGTTGCCAGCGAAGACGAAGAACTCTGCAAAGCCGTGCAGGCCGCGTTGCATGGCCGCACTTTCCGCGTCTACGCCAGCGCCGACCGTTTCGGCGTGGAATTGGGCGGCGCACTGAAAAACGTCTACGCGATCATCGCCGGCATGGCGGTGGCGCTGGAAATGGGCGAGAACACCAAGAGCATGCTGATCACCCGCGCCCTGGCCGAAATGACCCGGTTTGCGGTGAATCAGGGCGCCAACCCGATGACCTTCCTCGGTCTGGCCGGTGTCGGTGACCTGATCGTCACTTGCTCGTCGCCGAAAAGCCGCAACTACCAGGTCGGTTTCGCCCTCGGTCAGGGCTTGAGTCTCGACGAAGCAGTGTCGCGCCTGGGTGAAGTGGCCGAAGGGGTCAACACCCTGAAAGTGCTCAAGGCCAAGGCCCAGGAGGTCGGCGTGTACATGCCGCTGGTCGCCGGACTGCATGCAATCCTGTTTGAAGGGCGCACGCTTGAGCAGGTGATCGGTCTGCTGATGCGTGCCGAACCGAAAACCGATGTCGACTTTATTTCCACAAGTGGTTTCAACTGATTCAGCAGGGAGCAGGCCATGAACGATCCGAAAACCGAAGCCAAATATGAATCCATCCTCCTGCGGGTGTTGTGGATGATTGTTTACATCCTGGTCTGGCAGGTGGCGCAGTTCATCCTCGGCGCGGTGGTGCTGGTGCAGTTGATCTATCGTTTGTTCTATGGCGCCCCAAGCGCCAGCCTGATGAATTTCGGCGACAGCCTGAGCCAGTTTCTGGCGCAGATCGGCCGTTTCGGCAGCTTCCACAGCGACCAGAAACCCTGGCCGTTCGCCGACTGGCCGGCGCCGCGTACGCCGGAAGGTGAAGCGCCACACGTTGTCGCGCCGGCACCGCATCCGGCCCGGGATGAGGAACCCAAGCTATGAAACTCTGGGTATTGCGTCACGGTGAGGCCGAGCCCTATGGCTCGCGCCCCGACTCCGAGCGAGAACTCACCGCCCACGGTCGCAAGGAAGTGTTGAGCAGCGCGGCCCGTTTGATGGGTCAGCCGCTGACCGCCATCTACGCCAGCCCGTACCTGCGGGCGCAGCAGACGGCGCAACTGGTGCGCGAGGCGCTGGGCTTCGAGCCGGAAATCCGTACAGTCGAGTGGTTGACCCCGGAAGTTGACCCGGACCGCGTGGCCGAGCAACTGGTGTCGGTGAGCAACGTGCTGCTGGTCAGCCACAATCCGCTGGTGGGCAATCTGCTCAGCTACCTGCAACACGGTGCGGGCTACCCACCGGAAAAGGTCAGCACCGCCGGGCTCGCCGAGCTTGAACACAGCGAGTTGCTGATCGGCTCGATGACGCTCAACAGCCTTAAACATCCCTGAAATTTTTTGTATGAAATAGTCAACCAAGCACTTGCTTGGTTGACTACGCTTGCTCCAGACCAAAAAACAGGAGCGAGTCGAATGTCTTCCGCCTTCCGTTTGCCGCTGGACGTGTTTTACGAACGCGAGGCCCGGCACCCGCGTCAGCGTTTTCTGGTGCAGCCGATCGGCGGCGGGCAGGTCGAGACACTGACCTGGGCCGACGTCGGCCATCAGGCCCGCTGCGCGGCGCACTGGCTGCGCTCCCGGGAATTGCCGCAAGGCAGCCACATCGCCCTGATCTCGAAAAACTGCGCGCACTGGATCATCGCCGATCTGGCGATCTGGATGGCCGGGCATGTCTCGGTGCCGCTCTATCCGAACCTCACCGCCGAGTCGGTGAATCAGGTGCTGACCCACTCGGAAAGCGTGCTGGCGTTCATCGGCAAGCTCGATGACTGGCCGAGCATGTCAGCGGGCATACCGGCCGGCCTGACCACCGTCAGCCTGCCGCTGCATCCACCGGGCACATTCGATTTCAACTGGGATGACCTGCAACGCAGCTCGCCGATCCAGGACGATCCGCGTCCCGCCGCCGAGCAACTGGCGACCATCATTTACACCTCCGGCACCACCGGCCTGCCCAAGGGCGTGATGCACAGCTTCGCCAATCTCGGGTTTGCGACGACGCGCGGCACGCAGCTGTTCGGCCTCAATGAGAACGACCGGCTGCTGTCGTATCTGCCGCTGTGTCATGTGGCCGAACGGATGTTCGTTGAACTGGCGTCGATCTATACCGGGCAGACAGTTTTTTTCGCCGAAAGCCTCGACACCTTTCTTGCCGATCTCAAGCGGGCGCGGCCGACGGCGATGTTCGGGGTGCCGCGGATCTGGACCAAGTTCCAGATGGGCGTCTACAGCAAGATCCCGGCAAAACGTCTGGATTTCCTGCTCGGTCTGCCCTTTATCGGCAAACGGATCGGCCACAAGGTATTGGCGGGGTTGGGGCTGGATGCGTTGCGCGTGGCGCTGTCCGGTGCGGCGCCGGTGCCGCTGACCCTGTTGCGCTGGTATCAGAAACTCGGGCTCGACGTGCTGGAGGTCTACGGCATGACCGAAAGCTGCGGTTATTCGCACATCTGCCTGCCGGGGCAATACAAGGAAGGCTGGATCGGCCGGCCGTGCCCCGAAGTTGAAGTGCGGATCGACGAGTCGGGCGAAGTGCAGGTGCGCAGCCAGGCGAACATGCTCGGCTATTTCAAGGAACCGCAGAAAACCGCCGAGACCCTCACCGAAGACGGCTTCCTGCGCACTGGCGACAAGGGTGAGCAGGATGCGGAAGGGCGTTTGCGCCTGACCGGGCGGCTCAAGGAAATCTTCAAGACCAGCAAGGGCAAATACGTCGCCCCGGCGCCGATCGAAAACCGTCTGGCGGTGCATTCGCGGATCGAGCAGGTCTGCGTGGTCGGCGATGGCCTGAGTGCGCCGCTGGGGTTGTGCGTGCTCTCGGCGGTGGGCCGGGAAGAGCCCCGCGCGCCGCTGCATTCGAGCCTGGAAAAATTGCTGGAGGAGGTCAACGCCGTGCTCGACAAGCACGAGCGCCTGCGTCGGCTGGTGGTGGTCAAGGACAGTTGGGCAGTGGAGAACGGCTTCCTCACCCCGACCTTGAAGATCAAACGCAACATCATCGAAGACACCTACGGGGCACGTTTCGAAGAATGGAGCGAGCGCAGCGAGGCGGTGCTGTGGCAGGATTGAGCGTCGATCAAAACAACAAAGGAAGCCTGCGATGACCTTGTGGCGCACCACTCCGAACATCGAGCAGTTGAACGCAATCCAGAATAACACCATCGGCGAAGTGCTGGACATTCGCTTCGAGTCCTTCGACGAAGAATCGCTGACGGCCAGCATGGTCATCGACCATCGCACCCATCAGCCTTACGGCCTGTTGCACGGCGGCGCCTCGGTGGTGCTGGCGGAAACGGTCGGGTCGATGGCCAGTTACCTGTGCATCGACGCCAGCAAGTTCTATTGCGTGGGTCTGGAAATCAACGCCAACCACTTGCGCGGCTTGCGCAGCGGACGAGTGACGGCGGTGGCCAAACCGATTCACATCGGCCGCACCACCCACGTCTGGGACATCCGCCTGACCAGCGATGAAGGCAAGGCCAGTTGTGTGTCGCGCTTGACCATGGCAGTGGTGCCGCTGGGAGAACAACCGCCGGCGCGTTAATGGCCGCAGCGTCATAGCCCTGACCGGACTGTCATCATTCCTGGCAGTTACGGTCATTGCTGTGGGACGCGGTCTTACGGACAATCAACGCCTGTTTTCCGCTCATGGATTTGCCGGTATGTCGCAACCGATCTTCTTCGCCCACGCCAACGGTTTCCCTTCGGGCACCTACGGCAAACTGTTCGCGGCGCTGGCGCCCGAGTACCGGGTCGCGCATCTGGAACAACATGCCCATGACCCGCGTTTTCCGGCGGGTGACAACTGGTATCACCTGGTCGATGAACTCATCCATCATCTTCAACAGCAAGACGAGCCGGTGTGGGGCGTTGGCCATTCCTTCGGCGGCATGCTGCATTTGCACGCCGCACTGCGTTGCCCAGAACTGTATCGGGGCGTGGTGATGCTCGATTCACCGGTGCTGACCCGCACCGATCAATGGGTGATCCGCGCCGCCAAGCGCTTTGGTTTCATCGACAAACTGACCCCGGCCGGCCGCACGCTGGGGCGCCGCGAAGAGTTTGCCGATCTGGACAGTGCCCGCGGTTATTTCGCTGGCAAGACGTTGTTCCGCAGCTTTGATCCGGAATGTTTCGATGCCTATCTGCAACACGGTCTGCACAAGGTCGGTGACAAGCTGCGTCTGCGCTTCGATCCCGCGACCGAGATCAGCATCTATCGCGGCGTGCCGCACACCAGTCCTGCGCATACCCGGCAATTGAAAGTGCCGCTGGCGGTGGTGCGTGGACACAAGAGCCGCGTGGTGATGAACCATCACACCCGATTTGTCGGACGCCTGCCTCAGGGCGAGTCGCTGACCGTACCCGGCGGGCACATGTTTCCGCTTGAGCGTCCGCAGGACACCGCACAATTACTGAAAAACCTGTTCAATCGCTGGGAGCGCCGGCAAGACAAGGATTGCGCATGAACCCCGCCGTTGAAGAAGTGCGCCTGAGCCTGCCGCATATCGAACTGGCGGCACACCTGTTCGGCCCGGAAGACGGGTTGCCGGTGATCGCCCTGCACGGCTGGCTGGATAACGCCAACAGCTTCGCGCGCCTGGCGCCGAAGCTCAAAGGCTTGCGCATCGTGGCGCTGGACATGGCTGGTCACGGGCATTCCGGGCATCGTCCGAACGGCGCCGGTTACGCGCTGTGGGATTACGCCCACGACGTGCTGCAGGTCGCCGAGCAACTGGGCTGGAAACGTTTCGGCCTGCTCGGGCATTCCATGGGTGCGATCGTGTCGCTGGTGCTGGCCGGGTCGTTGCCCGAACGCATCACCCATCTGGCGTTGATCGACGGGGTGATTCCTCCTACCGACAAAGGCGAAAATGCCGCCGAGCGCATGGGCATGGCCTTACAGGCGCAGCTCGATCTTCGGGAAAAGCGCAAACCGGTCTACAACACCCTCGACCGGGCGATCGAAGCGCGGATGAAAGGGCTGGTGGCGGTCAGTCGCGAAGCCGCCGAACTGCTGGCGCAACGCGGTCTGATGCCGGTGCCCGGCGGTTACACCTGGCGCACTGACAATCGTCTGACGTTGCCGTCGCCGCTGCGTCTGACCCAGGAACAGGCGATGGCGTTCGTCCAGCGCATTGCCTGCCCCGCGCAGTTGGTGGTCGCCGCCGACGGCATGCTGGCCAAACATCCCGAGCTGCTGGAACGTCTACCCTTTGCCCGGGAACAGCTGCCGGGCGGGCACCATCTGCACCTGAACGATGAGGCCGGGGCCGAGCTTGTCGCAGACTGTTTCAATCGGTTCTTCGCCATTCCTTGACTTGCTCCCGGCAACTGTCGAGGCTGGGCGGGTTGAAATGGGAGACAACCAAGATGGATTTCTACACCGCTGCGACTTCGAACTGCCCTCAAGGCACCCAGGCCATGCCCCTGCGATGAGCCTGTCCATGCGATCTATCAGTCTGCTGGCGCTGTGCTGTTTCAGTCCCTTTCTATTCGCTGCCGACCTGCCGGGCAGTCAGGATCTGCCGATCGTGCCGCGTGTGGCCGATGCGCAGATCGTCGACTATCGCCCCGCCGTGGAGCTGGAGCGGATCTACCCGCTCGGCTCGATCCGCAAGATCAGCGGCCAGTTGCGTTTCGACGGCCAGGTCAGCGCCCGGGGGCAAACCACCTCGGTGACCTATGAATTACCGCCGGAACATTCCGCCACCGAAGCCTTTACCCTTGCCCGCGAAGCCCTGCAAAAGCAGGATGCCCAGCTGTTGTTCTGGTGTCAGGCCCGGGATTGCGGCGAGAGCAGCCTGTGGGCCAACGAAGTGTTCGGCAACGCCAAGCTGTACGGTGCCGACGAGCAGCAGGCCTATCTGCTGCTGAGGCTCGCGGCCCCGCGCGACAACACGCTGGTGGCGCTGTACAGCATCACCCGCGGCAATCGCAAAGCCTATCTGCACGTTGAACAGTTCGAGGCGCTGGCCCCGCTGGGTGACCTGCTGCCGACTTCGGCCACGCTGCTGCGGGAACTGAAAAGCACCGGCGAACTGGACTTTCCCAAGCTCGCCGGCGATCCGGATGACACTTGGCTGCGCTTGCTGTCCCGTGGTTTGAACCTCGACACCACCTTGCGGGTGACGGTGTCCGGGCCCAAGGCCGAGGCCTGGCGGCAGGCGCTGATCGGGCAGGGCGTGCGCGCCGCGCGAATGGAAACCGGCAGTGTCGACGGCGAAGGTCTGCGCATCGATCTGTTGCGATAAGGTGTCTTTGGCGGACACGCTCGACGTGTTCGCCTACTCTTTGCCTGACTGATTTTTTTCGAGATTTCACATGCCCAATAATGATCGTCTGTTGGTGCAGATCCTGTTGCTGGTGCTGTTTGGTGCCAGTTTCTGGGTGATGGCGCCGTTCTGGTCGGCGCTGTTCTGGGGCGCGGTGCTGGCGTTTGCCAGTTGGCCGCTGATGCGCTTGCTGACCCGCTGGCTCAATGGCCGGGAATCCCTGGCGGCCCTGGTTCTGACCATGGGCTGGATGTTGCTGGTAGCGGGGCCGCTGGTGTGGCTCGGCTTTAACCTGGCCGATCACGTACGTGACGCTACGGCGTTCATCAAGGATGTGCAGGTCGACGGGCTGCCCGAGGCGCCGAGCTGGCTGGGTGGCGTGCCTTTGGTGGGCGAACGGCTGGTGGGGATCTGGAACAGCATCGATCAGCAGGGCGCGGCGCTGATGGTGACGGTCAAACCCTATCTGGGGCAGGTCGGCAACTGGCTGCTGGCGCGCAGTGCGCAGATCGGCAGCGGGATTCTCGAGCTGACCCTGAGCATTGTCTTCGTGTTCTTTTTCTACCGCGACGGGCCGCGGCTGGCGGCATTCGTGCACAGTCTGCTGGAGCGCTTGATCGGTGATCGGGCCGGATACTACATCGATCTGGTGGCCGGTACCGTGCAACGGGTGGTCAACGGGGTGATTGGTACAGCGGCAGCGCAAGCGGTGCTGGCGCTGATCGGGTTCCTGATTGCCGGCGTGCCGGGGGCGCTGGTGCTGGGGATCGTGACGTTTCTGCTCAGTCTGATTCCGATGGGGCCGCCGCTGGTGTGGATTCCGGCCACGGCATGGCTGGCCTGGAAGGGCGAGTACGGGATGGCGGTGTTTCTCGGGATCTGGGGGACGTTCATCATCAGTGGCGTGGATAACGTGCTCAAGCCGTATCTGATCAGCCGGGGCGGGAATCTGCCGTTGGTGATTGTGTTGCTTGGGGTGTTTGGCGGGTTGATTGCGTTTGGGTTTATCGGGTTGTTTATCGGGCCTACGCTTTTGGCTGTTGCTTATAGTTTGTTGACGGATTGGAGTAAGAGTCAGGCTCGGGTTTGAGGCTTTGGACTTGGCGGCCTTTGGGCCGACCAGGTTTTGGGTTGACTGTGTACATATCCGTTTCTTCGGGTGCTGCGGGTGACGGTTTCGCCCTTACGGCGAGTCCCTTTTGGCAAACGCCCCAAAAGGAACCAAAAGGGCTTGCCCCAACGTCCGGCGCCTCGCTGTGGCTCGGCGTTCCTTCGCTCCGGGATTGATCCGGGGGCATCGCCTACGGTTTGCTTCGCTGCACCTCCTCTCGATGCATGCGGCTGCGCCGCACGGTCGCTGCGCTCCCACCCCCGGATAAATCCCTCCACTCAGCCTGCCGATGGGGCCGGTACGTCAAAAGCGGTACTCGAGCTAACGCTCATTGTGTTGAGTGGTTGGAACAAAAGCAAAAGCCAAAGCCAAAGCGAAAGCGAAAGCGAAAGCGAAAGCGAAAGCGAAAGCGAAAGCAGATTCTGGTGCTGGTGCTGGTGCTGGTGCCAATGTCGATGCAGGAGCAGGTGCTGGCGCAGTAGTGAACTTATGTGTTTCAAAACCCGAGTTCACCTCGGTATTTCACGTCGGTGTAGTTCGCTTAAACACCTCGGTCGGTCCCCTCTCCCTCTGGGAGAGGGCTAGGGTGAGGGCAGCTTTGATGACACACCGCAAAGCCAAAGCAAACCACTCACCCAGCCAACCTCAGTCGTCCCTTAAATCCTCACCCAATCTCAAGTCGCCACATTCAAATACTTGCCCACCGACGCAGTGCTTTCGAGCGAGTACTGCTTGCTCAGATTGGCAATCATGCGGTTCAGCGCTTCGGTGGTGGTTTGAGTATTGCTGGCGGTCTGTTCGTCGTCCGGGCGTTCGCGACCTGCATGCAGTGCAGCTTTCAGTTCGTCGCTGCTGACGTCTCCGCTGCTGTCGCTGTCCAGCATCTTGAGCAGGGCGGCGGCGGTGTCGGTGTTGTTCGAGGAGGTGCTGTCGCTGACTTGCAGCGCGCTGTTCAGTTCGGTGGCGGTAACCGTGCCGTCGCCGTCGGCATCGAGTTGGCTGAAGAGTTCGTCGCTGGAGGCTTGAGGCGGCGGGGGTGGCGGTGGGGTGAGGCTGGCGGCGAGTTCGTCCTGGCTGACGACGCCGTCTTCGTTCTTGTCCAGGGCCGAGAAGATTTTGCTGCTGTCGGCACTGCTGCCGGCGCTGGTCAGGCCGTTGCTCAGTTCGTCGCTGCTGATGGCGCCGTCGCCGTCGGCGTCCAGGGCGCTGATCAGGGCGTCGGCCAGTTCAGTGTTGGGGGCCTGGTCGCCAGGAGGCGGTGGGGGCGGGGCCATGGCGGTCATTTCTTCGGCGCTGAGGCTGCCGCTGGCATCGCTGTCCAGATCGCCGAACTGTTTGTTCAGGCTGACCAGCAGGCCGTCGTTGGACTTCTGCGACAGGGCGCTGCCGAGTTCGTCCTGATCCACCGCGCCGTCGCCGTTGCTGTCGAGTTTGGCGAACAGTTCTTTTTGCAGCTGCTGGCTGCGGGCGTTTTGGGTGGAGGTGCTGCTGGTGCTGGTATAGCTCGTGTAGTTGCTGACGCTACCGATCATCGGGCTCACTCCTTGGACTGGAAAACCGGTGGGTGTACCGGCTTATGCAGCCTCAAGGTGCAAGGTGTCGTGGGTATGTGAGGTTTGTACCGGCCGGCACACAGTCAAACTCAGTGGCGAGGCAGCTGGATCACGGCGGTCAGGCCGCCGCCGGGCGTTTCTTCCAGGGTCAGTTGTCCGCCCTGGCGCTGCGCCGCTTCCCGGGCGATGGTCATGCCCAGGCCGACGCCGCCGGAGTTGCGGTTGCGTGAGCCCTCGAGGCGGAAGAACGGCTCGAATACCGCTTCACGCTTGTCCGCCGCGATGCCCGGGCCGTGGTCGATGACGCGGATCAGCAGTTGTTCGCGCTGGTCTTGCAGTTCGATGTGCGCTTGGCCGGCGTAGCGCAGGGCGTTGTCCATCAGGTTGTTGATGCACGAGCGCAGGGCCATCGGTTGTACCTGCAAGGGGGCGCAGTGGCCGCTGACCTGTACGTCGGCGCCTTGGTCCTGGGCGTTTTCGCACAGTGATTCGACCAGCGCCTGCACGTCCATCAACTGCAAGGCTTCGCTGGTGCGCTGTTCGTGCAGGTAGGTGAGGGTGGCGTCGAGCATGCCGATCATGTCGTCCAGATCCTGGCGCATCTGGCCCTGCAGTTTGTCGTCGCTGATATTTTCCAGACGCAGTTTCAGTCGCGACAGCGGGGTGCGCAGGTCGTGGGAGACGGCGCCGAGCATCCGCGCCCGTTGCTGCACCTGTTCGCGGATGCGCTGCTGCATCAGGTTGAAGGTGTACGCAGCCTGCCGTGCTTCCCGCGGGCCGGTTTCGTCCAGTGGCGGGCTGTCGAGGTCTTCGCTCAGGCGCTCGGCCGCATCGCTCAGACGCTGGATCGGCCGGGTCAGCAGCTTGGCGCCGTACCAGGCGGCGATGATCAGCGAGATGAACTGGAAGGTCAGCGGCACGACCGGCCCGCCGAACCAGGGTCGCGGCGGACGGGGCGGGTAGCGTGGATCCTGAGCCGGCTGTTGACCGTCGAGGTTTTGCGAGAACTCCGGCGGCGGTGGCGGGGGCGGTGGGCCGTAGAGGCGGAACCAGGCGAAGGCCAGCAGGTGCGCCAGGACGATCGCCACCAACAGCATGCCAAACAGGCGGCCGAACAGCGTGTCGAAGCGCGCCCGCATCAGCCGATGTCTCGCGCGTCGAACAGGTAGCCTTCACCCCGTACGGTCTTGATCAGTTGCGGGGCTTTCGGGTCGTCGCCGAGTTTTTGCCGCAGACGCGAGACCAACAGGTCGATGCTGCGGTCGAAGGCTTCGATCGAGCGGCCACGGGCGGCGTCCAGCAACTGTTCGCGGCTGAGCACCCGGCGCGGACGTTCGATGAATACCCAGAGCAGGCGGAATTCGGCGTTGGACAGCGGCACCACCAGGCCATCGTCGGCGATGAGCTGGCGCAGGACGCTGTTCAGGCGCCAGTTGTCGAAGCGAATGTTCGCACGCTGTTCGGTGCGGTCGTCGCGCACCCGACGCAGAATTGTCTGGATCCGTGCCACCAGTTCGCGGGGTTCGAACGGTTTGGCCATGTAGTCATCGGCGCCCAGTTCCAGGCCGATGATCCGGTCGGTGGGCTCGCAGCGGGCGGTGAGCATCAGGATCGGGATATCGGATTCAGCGCGCAGCCAGCGGCACAGCGACAGACCGTCTTCGCCGGGCAGCATCAGGTCGAGCACTATCACGTCGAAATGCTCGGCCTGCATCGCCTGGCGCATGGCCGCGCCGTCGGTGACGCCGCTGGCGTGAATGTTGAAGCGGGCCAGGTAATCGATCATCAGTTCACGGATCGGCACGTCATCGTCGACGATCAGGGCGCGGATGCTCCAGCGCTTGTCGTCTTTCTGCTCGTCGTTCACGGAGGCTTGGGAGTTGTGCATGAGGCTGTTCATCTGCCAGTAGGCCGCCAACCACAAAGATAGGCTGCGAGGTTGTGGTTTCAGCATAGGCGTCCGGCCGTGAGGCGGGAAGGGCTGCTGTAAGGACTTGTTGCGGCTGGCGAGGCTAGCGCGGGCGCATGTTGTCGGCGTGTCGGTTGTGTATCGGGTTCGACACAATACCCTGCAAGGCTATGCTGATCACGGTTGGCGCGACGATTTACCGATCATCGGGTGCCGCGCCGCCGCCGGTTCCGCTACAATGCGCGCCGATTTCGACTTGCCTGAGAGCCCATCCATGTCCGCCTGCCAGACTCCTATCATCGTCGCCCTGGATTTCCCTACCCGTGACGCCGCACTGAAGCTGGCCGACCAGTTGGACCCGAAACTGTGCCGGGTCAAAGTGGGCAAGGAACTGTTCACCAGCTGCGCCGCGGAAATCGTCGGCACCCTGCGTGACAAGGGTTTTGAAGTATTCCTCGACCTTAAATTCCACGACATTCCCAACACCACGGCGATGGCGGTCAAGGCCGCTGCCGAGATGGGTGTGTGGATGGTCAACGTTCACTGCTCCGGCGGCCTGCGCATGATGGCGGCCTGCCGTGAAGAGCTGGACAAGCGCAGCGGCCCGCAGCCGTTGCTGATCGGCGTGACCGTGCTGACCAGCATGGAGCGCGAGGATCTGGCGGGTATCGGTCTGGACATCGAGCCGCAGGAGCAGGTGCTGCGTCTGGCGGCGCTGGCCGAAAAGGCCGGGATGGACGGTCTGGTGTGCTCGGCGCTGGAAGCCACTGCGCTGAAAACCGCGCATCCATCGCTGCAACTGGTGACCCCGGGGATTCGTCCGGCGGGCAGCGCCCAGGACGACCAGCGTCGCATCCTGACCCCGCGTCAAGCGCTGGATGCCGGTTCCGACTATCTGGTGATCGGCCGTCCGATCAGCCAGGCGGCGGATCCGGCCAAGGCGCTGGCCTCGGTGGTTGCCGAACTGGCCTGAGCGAACAGCTGAAGCATCAAAGAAGGGAGCCCGATGGCTCCCTTCTTTGTTTTCAGACCTTCAACACCAGCTTGCCGAAGTTCTCGCCGCTGAACAGTTTGCCCAAGGTTTCCGGAAAGGTTTCCAGGCCTTCGACGATGTCTTCCTTGCTCTTGAGTTGACCTTTGGCCATCCAGCCGGCCATTTCCTGGGCGGCGCTGGCGTACCGCGCGGCGTAATCCATCACCACAAAACCTTCCATCCGCGCGCGGTTGACCAGCAGCGACAGGTAGTTGGCCGGGCCTTTGACAGCTTCCTTGTTGTTGTACTGGCTGATCGCGCCGCAGATCACCACGCGTGCTTTCAGGTTGATACGGCTGAGCACGGCGTCGAGTATATCGCCGCCGACGTTGTCGAAATACACGTCCACGCCTTTCGGGCATTCGCGTTTGAGACCGGCCAGCACGTCTTCGCTCTTGTAGTCGATGGCGCCGTCGAAGCCCAGTTCGTCGATCAGGAACTTGCACTTGTCGGCGCCACCGGCGATGCCGACCACCCGGCAGCCTTTGATCTTGGCGATCTGACCGGCGATGCTGCCGACCGCGCCCGCTGCACCGGACAACACCACGGTGTCACCGGCCTTCGGTGCGCCGACATCGAGCAGGGCGAAGTAGGCGGTCATGCCGGTCATGCCCAGTGCGGACAGATAAACCGGCAGCGGTGCCAGTTTCGGATCGACCTTGTAGAAACCTCTTGGCTCACCGAGGAAATAATCCTGCACGCCAATGGCACCGTTGACGTAGTCGCCGACGGCAAACCCCGGATTGTTTGACGCGACGACTTTGCCTACGCCCAACGCGCGCATGACTTCGCCCAGACCCACCGGCGGGATGTAGGACTTGCCTTCGTTCATCCAGCCGCGCATGGCCGGGTCGAGGGACAGGTATTCGTTCTTGACCAGAATCTGCCCCGCCGCCGGCTCGCCGACCGGTACTTCCTGATAGGTGAAGGTCTCGCGGGTGGCGGCGCCCACCGGGCGTTTGGCGAGCAGGAACTGGCGATTGGTCTGGTTGGTCATGACAGGCACTCGAATTGAATGAAGCCTTGTTGATAGACCTTCATGGGCGATGCCGCAAGGTTGGCTCACGGGGCGAATGCAGGTTGATCCAGTACGGTGATAGTCCCCGGCGGGGTTTCATCACTGCGATTCATGCAAGCCTAACCGGCCTTTTGATAGTGCTGACGTCACTCAGGCCCCTGTGGCTATGCTGCCTTCATCAATCCCCCCGCATTCGAGGACATAACAATGAGCATGACGTTTTCCGGTCAGGTCGCCGTCGTCACCGGCGCGGCCAACGGCATTGGCCGCGCGACGGCCCAGGCGTTCGCCGCCGAAGGTCTGAAAGTGGTGGTGGCCGATCTGGATGCGGCCGGGGGCGAGGGCACCGTGGCGCTGATTCGTACAGCCGGTGGCGAAGCGACCTTCGTGCGCTGCAACGTGACCGTCGAAAGCGAAGTGAAAAATCTGATGGACGAGGTGATCAATACCTATGGCCGTCTCGACTACGCCTTCAACAATGCCGGGATCGAAATCGAGAAAGGCAAACTGGCCGAAGGCTCGATGGACGAGTTCGACGCGATCATGGGCGTCAACGTCAAGGGCGTCTGGCTGTGTATGAAGTATCAGTTGCCGTTGCTGCTGGCGCAGGGCGGCGGGGCGATCGTCAACACCGCGTCGGTGGCTGGATTGGGCGCCGCGCCGAAGATGAGCATCTATGCCGCCTCCAAGCATGCGGTGATCGGTCTGACCAAATCGGCTGCGATCGAATACGCCAAAAAGAAAATCCGCGTCAACGCCGTATGCCCGGCGGTGATCGACACTGACATGTTCCGCCGCGCCTATGAGGCCGACCCGAAGAAAGGCGAATTCGCCAACGCCATGCACCCGGTCGGCCGCATCGGCAAGGTCGAGGAAATTGCCAGTGCCGTGCTGTATCTGTGCAGCGACGGTGCGGCTTTTACCACCGGCCATTCGCTGGCCGTGGATGGCGGCGTGACCGCCTTCTAAAGTGGCGTCGACCGAGACAAAGAATGACCCGCCCACTGGCGGGTTTTTTTTCGCCTCGGGAGCGGTTCCGTGAGTCCGCTAAACAATGTGTTTCAAATGGTGAGAACGGAGCCTTTTGGCGGTTTTGTCGCACAGCCTCAAGGGCGTGGCTGTGATTTACTGCCGCCAGCAAAAACGGACAGGAGTTTGCGTGCTCATGGAATTGAGAATTGACCGACAGGCAATGGTGCCGGTCGTACAGCAGATTGTTGACGGGTTGACCGAGTGGATCATGCAGGGGCAGGTGCCGCCGACGACGCGTCTGCCCTCCGTGCGCGAGATCGCACGGTGCAATTTGCTCAGCCAGTCCTGCGTCATGGAGGCTTGCGAGCGGCTGGTGGCGCAAGGGGTTCTGGCCTCGCGTCAGGGCTCGGGATTCATGGTGGCGGCTTCGTCGCCCTATTGTTGCAAGGCGATCGATGGCTCCGGGTGTGAGGGGGAGCGCACCGGGGGCGATCCGGCCCTCCGATGGCGCGGCGGTTTGACGCTGGGGAGTGGCGTCCTGCCAGAGAGTTGGCGCGAGCCCGATGATCTCGGCTATGCGATCCGCGAGGTGACACGCGCCGACATGGCCAGCCTGTTCAACTACAGCACGCCTCTTGGGCTGCCGGCGTTGCGCGAACAGATTGTCAGGCGCCTCGGATTGCTGAATATCAAGGCTGCTGACGAGCAGGTGATGACCACCGCCGGCGCCAGTCACGCACTCGACCTGATCGTGCGGACCTTGTTCAAGGCCGGTGATTGCGTCGTGGTAGAAACCCCCGGTTATGCGCCGCTGTTCGATCTCCTGCGCTTGCACGGCGTGCGCATGCTGGAGGTTCGCCGTACGGCGGGCGGGCCGGATGTCGAGGCGCTCGAGGTGTTGTTGCAACAGTTTCGGCCCAGCGCGCTGTTCGTCAACAGTCACCATCACAATCCCACGGGCAGTTGCCTGCTGCCGGCGGTCGCCCGACGCATCCTGGAGTTGAGCAGGATCTACGATCTGCGACTGATCGAAGACGATGTATACGCCGATCTGCACAACGGCAGCGGTACTCGCCTGGCAGCACTGGATGACGAGGGGCGGGTGATTTACGTCGGCAGTTTTTCCAAGACCCTGAGCAGCTCGCTACGGGTGGGTTTCGTGCTGGCCGATGGCGAGCTGATCGAGCGGATGGCGCGGGTCAAGATGATCAGTTGCATGGGGACCCCGAGGTTCTGCGAGGCGGTGCTGGCCGGGATGCTGGCCAGTGGCGCCTATCGAAAACTGGTACAGCGTCAGCGTCAGCGGCTTTCCACTGATCGTGCGGCTGCTCTTCAGACGCTGGAAGACGCTGACTGGGAGGTGTTCGGCAAGCCCACGGGCGGCCTGTTCATCTGGGCTCGTTCACCAGTGGCCGATGAGGCGCGCCTGCGCTGGCATGCTCTGCGATGCGGTGTGCAGTTGTCCTGCACAACGTCGTTCAGTCCCAGTGGCGAAGCCTGCGACTGGCAGCGGATCAACGTGGCTTACGCCTGCGATCCGCGGGCACGGCAGTTTTTTCGCGATACAGCCATGGATCGACCTCGAACGTTCTGAAAACGACGCGTGCGTAGCTTTTTGCCATTATTCCGACGCCAGAGACTTGTGCTGGTTCAAGGCCGTTGCGAATCTTCGGCTACAGACTATGGCAGGGGACTACGCGCAATGATTTCGGCCGTGCAAGGACGTTTTGCCAACCTCGGTATGGCAAAAAAACTGGGTATCGGGTTTGTGCTGGTGTTGTTGCTGACTGCACTGGTGGCGGCGATTGGCGTCTGGTCCCTGCAGACCATCAGTCAGCGCTTCGACGGCCTCAAGCAGATGTCATCGCTCAACAGTGGCCTGCTCAAGGTGCGACTGCTGGAGCAGGACTACGCCTTGCACGGCAACCCGAAAACCGTCGATGCCTTGCATGAGGGGGTCGACGGCTTGATTGCCATGGCCGACCAACTCAAGGTTTTGTCGCCGGGCAATGAGTCGGTCATGAACGACGTCCAACAGTCATTGGGCGCTTACCGCAAGGCGTTCGATGAGTTCGTCTCGTTGTCCCAGGCCAAGGACCTGGCGCTGGAGATGGCCAGTTGGTCGGTGTCCAGCGTTGCCAACAATCTCGATGTGTTGCAGGCCGGTCTGGCCGACGACGGCGCGTACACCCTGAAAGACAGCGAGGGCAAGGACGGGGCGCAATTCATCGAGCAGGCCGGCCAGGTCAGTCAGGTCTCACGCTTGATGTTGCAGGCGATGAACGAGGCGCGGGTACGCCTGGATCAAAGCCGCAAGGGTGATGACAGCGCAGGTCAGGGCAATATCGAGCAGGCTGCCCAGGCTCAGGCCCAGGCCGAACAGCTCAAGTCCACGGTCAAGGACGAAGGCTATCTGACGGTGCTCAATGAAGTGTCGGGGCACATTGCCGGTTTCAGCGACAAGCTGGCCGAGTACACCGGGTTGCTGGCCCAGGAAAAGACTGTCTATCAACAGCTGCACCAACGGGCCGACGAAGTCGTGGCACGGGTCCAACAGGCCTATGTCGCGCAAGACGGCGCCATGCAGAGCGAACTGAAAAAGAATTCGGTGCTGATCATCGGCTCATCGGCGTTGGCATTGCTGGTCGGGCTGATTGCGGCGTGGGTGATTACCCGGTTGATCGTTGCACCGTTGCGCAGCGTGATTCACGTGGCGCAACAGATTGCGGCCGGTGATTTGAGCGCAACGATCGAGGTCTCCCGCCGTGATGAAATCGGTCAATTGATGCTGGCCATGCAGCAGATGGGCGCGGGCTTGAGCACGATTGTCAGCGGGTTGCAGGCGGGAATCGAACAGTTGGCCAGTTCGGCGCAATCGCTGTCGGCGGTGACCGAGCAGACCAACCTGGAGGTCAGCAGCCAGAAAGAGGAAACCGAACAGGTGGCGACGGCGATGAACCAGATGACCGCCACCGTGCACGATGTGGCGCGTAATGCCGAAGAAGCGGCGCTCGCGGCGCAGACCGCCGATGGCAAGGTTGAAAGCGGTCAGCAGGTGGTGCGTCAGAGCATGGCGCGGATCGAGCAACTGGCGGATTCGGCGACGTCGGCCAGTTCGAGCATCGAAAGCCTCAGTGCGGAAATCCAGAACATCGGCACGGTGCTGGAAGTGATCAAGAGTGTCGCCGAGCAGACCAATCTGCTGGCGCTCAACGCGGCGATCGAAGCGGCGCGGGCGGGCGAGCAGGGCAGGGGCTTTGCGGTGGTCGCCGATGAGGTGCGGGCGCTGGCCCGGCGCACGCAGCAGTCGACCGAGGAAATCGAGCGGCTGGTCAGCGCCTTGCGCTCGGCGGCGCATTCGTCGGTGCAGCAGATTCAGAGCAGTGGCGAACTGGTGAAATTGGCGGTGAGCGATGCGTTGCAGACCGAGAGTGCGTTGGGGAGTATTGCGGCGGCGGTTTCGTTGATTCAGCAGATGAATCAGCAGATTGCGGCGGCGGCCGAGGAGCAGAGTTCGGTGGCCGAGGAGATCAATCGCAGTGTGACGAGTATTCGGGCGAGTGCGGATCAGTCTTCGATTGCCATGCGCGGGAATGCGGCTTCGAGTGTTGAGCTGGCGCAGTTGGGGAGTGAGCTCAGGGGCATGGTTGGGCATTTTCGGCTTTGATTTGGACTTGGCGGCCTTTAGGCCGACCAGGTTGTTGGTTGTTTGGGGTGAATATCCGTTGCTTCGGGTGCTGCCGCTGGCGGTTTCGCCCTTACGGCGAGTCCCTTTTTCAAACGCCAAAAAGGAACCAAAAGGCTGGGCACCGGCGTTCGGCCCCTCGCTGTGGCTCGGCGTTCCTTCGTTCCGGGATTCATCCGGGGGCATCGCCTCCGGTTTGCTTCGCTGCACCTCCTCTCGATGCATGCGGCTTCGCCGCACGGTCGCTGCGCTCCCACCCCCGGATAAATCCCTCCACTCAGCCTTCCGAAGGGGCCGGTACGTCAAAAGCGGTACTCGAGCTAACGCTCATCGTTTTGAGTGGTGGGAAGCCAAAGCCAAAGCAGAAGCAAGAGTAGAAGAAGCAGAGGATGCAGAAGGTGCAAGGTGCAGCAGAGTGAGTTGCATACTTTTTAAAACCTGAGTTCACCTCGGTATTTCACGTCGGCGTACCTCTCCCGAACAACTCGGTCAGTCCCCTCTCCCTCCGGGAGAGGGCTAGGGTGAGGGAAAGCTTTTGATCTTCTTCTTTCAGGCAATAAAAAAGCCACCTCCCGGTGGCTTCTCTCTTTGACTGCACTCAGTCGTAAATCACTTTCTTCTTCCAGTCCGCGTCAGCCTCGACATCTTTGAGGCCGGCAGTCAGTTGGTTTTCTTCGCCTTCGACCGGGGCGATTTTGTCCATGACCTGGGCGTTGGCGCGGGCCAGGAGTTTTTCCAGGTATTGGAGTTGTTCGGCGTAGATTTGCGGGTCCTGCTGTTTGCGCAGGTATTGCACGCCGCGTTCGAAGGCGAGGCGGGCCTGGCCGGGCTGGTTTTGCTGGAGGGCGTGCTGGCCGAGGTTGTTGAAGAACTCGATGTGCAGCAGCACGAGGATGTGGCGTACTTCGCGGATCCAGTGTTTGGCTTCGTTCGGTGGCAGGAAGCCGTCCTGGGCGGCGCGGGTGATCTGGCCGTGGAGGGCTTCGAGGAGGAAGCGGACGTCCTTGGCTTTTGCTTCGGTCTGGATCGGGGCCGGCGGGTTGTTGACCGGGATCGATTCGCCCTGGGCGACCAGGGCGCTGAGTTCGGTGATGCGGGCCTTGGTGGTGGCGCTGGTCTTTTCCAGGTTCAGCAGGCGCTGGCAGACGTTCAGCTCGAGGCGAGTCAGCAGCAGTTTGAGGGCCGGGGTCATGAACTGGCCGGGGAAGGTTTCGGTCAGTTCGCCGCAACGGCGCAGGCGGTCGTTGAGTTCGACCTTGGTGCGGGCCTTCTCCAGTTTGGTGTTTTCCACCACATGGTTCATGTAGCCAATGGCGATCAAGATTGCGATCCCGGCTATGACTAGCAGGGTGATCATGAGTGGTGTCACCGGTAAGACCTCTTTATAGGGTTCGCGTGCGAGTGTAGTGGCTTGGCATACAGGAGCCTAGCGCCGCTCGACGGGTTTGGATCGGCGAAGCTGAATCTGTATCGGCCAGGAACCGGCTTATATAAATGCTGGCCCTTGGGGTGCAGATTGCCATCACCTGTGCCGTGGACTATAGCGCCTTGGCGAGTGTCGGAATATAGGCGTCAATCGTCGGGCGACGCAAAAGCCGGAAACGGTGCGTAAAGCAGGTCGAAGTCATTGATTTAAATAAATTTATATCTGGGGGTTGACGACCTTTCAATCCATCCATAGAATGCGCGCCACTTGCAGCGTAAAGCACACAGCGAAACGCGGCAGGGAGTGAATGTTGTAGTGTGTCCCCTTCGTCTAGTGGCCTAGGACACCGCCCTTTCACGGCGGTAACAGGGGTTCGAGTCCCCTAGGGGACGCCAATGCGGGAATAGCTCAGTTGGTAGAGCACGACCTTGCCAAGGTCGGGGTCGCGAGTTCGAGTCTCGTTTCCCGCTCCAATTTTAAACAGCAACGCTTCAGGGCGGTGCTGAGTGAAACCAGAGCCAACTCTTCGGAGGCGGATCTGGACACCGAAACACACACCATGTGTTCCGGGTAGCGTGTCCCCTTCGTCTAGTGGCCTAGGACACCGCCCTTTCACGGCGGTAACAGGGGTTCGAGTCCCCTAGGGGACGCCATTGCGGGAATAGCTCAGTTGGTAGAGCACGACCTTGCCAAGGTCGGGGTCGCGAGTTCGAGTCTCGTTTCCCGCTCCAAATTCACAAAAACGCCGCTCAATAGAGCGGCGTTTTTGTATGCATGCGATTTGTGGTTAGCTGACTTCAATTCCAATGCAAAAAGGCCCGCTGAAGCGATTCGGTGGGCCTTTTTGCATTGGGTGTCTGTTTACCAGGACATCATCAAACCATCGTTGTCAGGCGCAGGAGGCGGTAAACGCGGCAGCTACCAAAACTTTCAGGCTGTCGTCGCGTCGTGGCGCTGCTTCAAGGCCCTGAACCCGAAGCCTGGACGAAAAAGCACGCTGTCGCAGATTGCCCTGTATTTTTCGGCCACTGGCGCGCGAACCGAGTTGTCGTATTGGGCTGCTGTCCGTCGCTATCACGATGGCTCCAGTCCCATCCAGAGCCAGACTACTCGCTCACCATCCACTGTCGGCATCAGAACGCCATGCTCGATGACTTGCTTACTCCCCGGCTTATACTCACACACCCAGGCGCCCGGATACGGACAGGGTTGACCGCTGTTCGCACGCATGCCGCTGACCGTCCAGTGCCAGCGCACGACCCGACCCTCGTGGGCGGGTAACGGTTCGTTCAACTGAACATCGCGAGCGATGAAACGGTCGCTTTCAACTTCCCAGCGCCCTTCGCGAGGAGCCGGATCATGGGTATTGGCATAGCGGGCAGGCTCTGGTGGTGTTTGATCAAGGTCACGCTGCCATGTCACCAAATCGTCTGTGGATGCTGCATCGAGGTTTTGCATCATTTCGCCCTGTTTGAACGCTCGCCGGGTTTCCGCCTGTCCTGGAACCAGCCACCATCCGTCTTGAATACAAGCTGTTCCAGCTACCATACGAAGAGGCATTGGCGTAGAGATTTGGACGGAAGGCATGGGCGATGGAGCGATGAAGCGCATTGCTGGCGTAGGCCAATCGCTGTCGGTGTCAAAGCGGGATATCCAGCGACGGCTGTCAGCGTCAGTGAAACGCTCGTTGGGGTCGCCGTCCCATTGGCCGAAGCCCAGCAATCCCAAGTCGTCGTTGCGGATCGGCTTGAGCAGTTTGTTCAAGAGCATGGGCAGTTCGGGCACACCTTTTTCAACCGGATACAAATCTGGCTGTTCGCCCAGTTCGATCCATTGGCCGCTTTGTAATTCGGTAATGCTGATACGTGGGTGAGAGAGTGTCGTACGTACTTGCTCGCGGGTCAGGTCAAGTTTTTCGCGCCAGTGGTCTGCGAGCAGGAAGGCCCAGGTGGGAGGGCGGATGCCGTGGACCAGTTCACTGTTCATACAGAAGGCGTAGTCGATATCCAGGCCGTAGAAACTCGGGGTGAGTGCCCGCTCCCAAGTGGTGATGGCTGATCGCGTACCAAATTCAAGCGGGTTGGCCATGGCGAAGCCGCTGTAGACCTGATGCGCCTTGAGCAGGTCAATGGTCTTAAGCACAAAGCGGCGCCACGCTTCGCGGGTGTCCAGCCACCATTGCCAGCGGTAATAGAACGTGATTGAGGAATAAGGGTTATAACTACCTTCGTATTCTAAAAATGATGTTCGCCAGAAGTAACCTGCCGTTGTGGGTGACGTGGCATGGTTTTTTTCATCAGTGAAGTTAAAGACAAAAGTTTTATCGCTAGAAATTTTCCTGGCCTGTTCACGAAGATCTGGCAAGCGTGTAGAGCCATATGGATGTGGACGTTCTGAAACGGGGTGGGTGCCAACGGTGTAAGGTTTGCCAAGGAGTTGTTCGAAGGCTTCGTGGATATCCACCATCATCAGCGCTGCTTCTTGGTGGTTGTCTGGAGCAGGGGGGAAGTAGAAACTGATGAAAGGGCTGACGCTGTGTCGAGCATCGTCCGTACCCCAATCAGTGTTTGGCCACTCCTTGAGCTCTGCAATAAATTCATCACGCTCATCTTCATCAAACAAATTATGGGTAGTGCTCACGTTCACCTCCTGTTTTTGGCGCCCTTGGATGTAGGGGGTTGTTTGTTATCCGTTTCAGGGCCAGTGCAATCTTCCGGAACGCGTAGCAAGGCCACTTTCTCCCGCCCAATCTTTTCTCGGTTGACGCCTGTTTTGGGTCTCATCAGTCGCGCGTAATCGTTTATTTGTGTTTGTTTTACCCAATCCCCCGGAAACTTGATCTCGACTGCCGCAAATACATTTTCGATCTCGAACGGTTCCTGGCGGTATTCCACGACCACCAGATCAGGTGCCAGAGAACGCGGGCGGGGCCAGAATGGCTGTATCGCGCTTCCAAACCGTTTGGGGCGAGTTGCTGGATCGCCAAGCAATGCTTTTTGGCTGCTTTGGTTGTAGTTCGGCTCCGCCTTGAGTGGGCTTCGCCATTCCAACGCCTCGTCCACGGACTCAAAGAACAGCGAGGCGGTGAACTGCTTGAGTGCAACCTCAATTATGGTTTCCACCCTATCGCCGGCGATCTTTTTGCGAATGCGGCGTGGCACCTTGATTGGCATCTGTAGGGCAACTGTGCAGACTTGGCTGATGGCTGGGCGAAAAGGCACTTTACGTTCGATGTATTCCTTGAAATTCAAGTTCTCCTTGCCTCTGCGAGAAGCCGTGCTATTGCCGCCCCGGTCCACCGTGGCAAACGTGGAGCTTTTGACGTCGATTTCACGCGTCATTGCTTCGATAGTTGCTCGAAGCATGTTTTTAATCTGCTTTCTTCGCTCCTTAATCTCTACTGCGAGTTGGTCCAACTCGGCGGCGGTTTTGGCGTTTTCATAAGCCTGGTTTGCTCGGTAGGCCCGATAGGCTCTGTCGATAACGTGAGCGAGCGTTCGGGCAATGGGGACTACTGGCATCAGTCGAGGCCTTCGCTGTAATGAGCAAGAAAGTCTTCAGGAAACATGACTTTGGTCTCTGCGGGTGGAGCTTCATCATCGAAAGCCATCAGATAGGGTTGCCAGGTTTCGGTGATTCGCTGATCGTCGCGCATGACTGCTTTATGGGCCTGCACGGATTTGGATGCCTCGGTAACAGTCCAGTCAGTTCCCCCTTGGGGGCAGGTCAGGCCTTCGGTGAGTAGGGTGGCGCCATCAGTGATGCGATATCGATAGCCCGCGAAAACACGTTGATCGTTCTTCAGCAACGTGTAACGTCCCAGGAATGCTCCAAGCGGTGCGGGAGGCGATTGTGGATTGCCAAGCGGATTGCCCGTACCGATTGCATCTGTGGTGACGGGGCCTTTGATCTTGATGGTCAGCCCATCAAGGGTAATGCCATCGCTATCAATCGTGATGCTGCCACCGGGGGCTTTCAGAACAATGCGTTCGCCCGAGGTGACAACGAACACTGTCGTTTTTTGCTCAATGCGTTGCCCTGCGGACAGGTAGTAGCGGTTCCGGACTGATTGCTCAGCACTGCCTCCGATCTGGATGTTATGGTCAGCGGCAATTCTGTCATTCCGATTGTTGGCAATTTCCTCGAATCGGTCCCCACCGATGGTGGCGTGATAATTACGCCCCAGCGTCTGAATTCGATCACGGCCCAGTTCCAGATGCTGATCCTGCACAATAGCAATGTGTTCATCGTTACCTACTCGCTCGCTGCGGTTACGGCCGATTTCAACCTGCTCGTCGTGTTCGACCTTCTCGCTTCGGTCGTTACCCACGTAGGTGGTGTTGTTGTGCTTGATATGGACGTTCTTGTCTTTTTCGGCGTGGATAAAGACTTCCTGCTGCCCCAGTTCATCCTCAAAGCGCAGCTCATTGAACCCCGAGCCCTTATGAGTGCGGCTTTTGATGGTCATCCGCGTTTTGTGTTTGGGCAGCTCGTACGGCGGCAGATTGGTCTGCCGGTACGCCCGTCCGGTGGCAATCGGCTGGTCCGGATCACCGTCGAGATAGCTGATGATCAGTTCCTGGCCCACACGCGGAATCGCCATCGCGCCCCAGGTGGCGCCCGCCCAACCTTGCGCCACACGAATCCAGCACGAACTCTGATCGTTGTTTTTATCCGCACGGTCCCACGGGAACTGCACCTTGACCCGGCCCCATTCGTCGCAATAAATCTCCTCACCGGGAGGCCCAACCACCGTGGCGATCTGCGGGCCTTCGATGCACGGTTTGTCGCGCATCGGGGCTTTCCAGTCCGAGGTCCAGCGGATGGCGCTGGCCTTCATTTCATAGGATGTGCCGAGGCCACTGCCAAATGATTCTTCCTGCAGGCTGGTGTGCTGCTTGCCCTCGTGCTGGATGGCAATGGTGCGCCAGCGATCGTTGAAATCGTCGCGGGGATGCTCGTTGAGGTCGAAGGCCAATCCCGGTTGCAGGCGAGCATCGTCGCCTTCCACATGGGCCAGTTTGGCGTCATTGCGCAGGGCGGCCAGCCGGGTTTTGGTAAAGGGTTTGCCAGCGATGTCGCGCTTGTAGCGGCCGGGATAGTCGTAGCGTTCGTAGTCCTTGTGCTGGTTGTTCAGATCCTGATCGCCCGTCGCGGTGTGCTGCTGGTTGTAGCGCGGGTGGGTGAAGGTGTAGTCGCGCTGCACCTGCACGGCGGTGCGGACCTGTTCGGTGTAGTGGAAGCGATTCAACGCCGGTTCCGAGGCGTCTCCACCGGCCATCGGCTGGTAGATCACCGGACAATCGGTGTGGGTGCCGATGGTGCCCAGGCCGCCGACGCGGTCGGTGAGGACGAGGGTGTGGCCGTCGGCGCGGTGTTCGAAGGTGTAGAGCAGGCCCTCTTCGGCGGCGAGGCGGGCGATGAAGTCGAGGTCGGTTTCACCGGCCTGTGCGCAGTATTCGCGGGGTTGGTGCTCGAAACAGATTTCGCTGCGGATGTCGGTCAGTTTTTGTTCGGTAAGGACGCGGGTGATGATGTCGGGCACGGTCTGGCCCTGGAAGATGCGCCAGTTGGAACGCAGGTCGAAACGCTTCAGGGTCGGCTCGACCACGGCGGTATAGCGGGTGCGGCGAAAGCCGGTGTCGCCCTGGGTGAACAGGCTGACCAGGCCGTGGACGTAACGTACAGGTGTTTCGCCACGCCAGATCGTGAATAGCCCCGCCAGATCGAGCATGCGGTAGAAGTCGATGGCCGGGTGGTGACTGACCAGCTTCAGCTCAAGTTTGAAGGGCTGGGAAAGGCCCTCTTCAAGGTTGAACGAGACCACTTCGAAGGGATCGCCCCGCAGCGGTTCGAAGGTGTAACGCAGGTCGCTTTGACGGGGCATGAAACCTCCTTGTAGTCAGTGCGGGTCAGTTGATCAGCCAACTGTCATCGCCGTTTTCCAGGGTGCCTTCGTGGTCGGTGCTGTCGCCGACGCGGGCCACGGCTTTTCCGTTGATGTTCATTGAAGGCGAGCCACTGGTGATTACGGCTCCACAACTGAGTGTGTCGCCAGCGCGGGCTACAGCCCGGTCGTTGACAGTGAAACTCTCTGACCCACTGGCGACAGTGACTGGGCCACACACTGGACACGCATGGTCGTGACCGACCAAAACGACAGCAGGCATAGAGCCTCCTTATGGTTTTCACATGGGGGTTAGAGCTTGAGGATTTTGTCCAGCGAGGCAAGGACCTCTTGGGTGATGGCGTTCAGTCGCAGGGTATAGATCGTGTAAGCCATGACTAGTACGGCGGCGGCCAGTGCCCATGGCGTCCACAATGGCCACGTGCGTTTGATCCGGTAGTTACGCGGCGCAACGTTGGTCAACGGGTCGATCAGGCGCTTGGGTGTTTCGCCGCGCAGGGGGCGCAGCAGGCCGTGCAGCTGGTTGATGATTTTTTGTATTTCGTCATCTCCCTTGGCATGGGCACCATATTTGCCTTTGAGACCAGAGATCAGGCACTGGTACATGAACTCCAGCACATGCTGGTACCGGGCCGCTTCGGGGATCATGTTGTTCATGACGGTAAAGAATTTTTCGCCGCCCCACGTCTCCTCATGAAACTGACTGAGCAGTGAGCGCGCACTCCAAGTGGAAGACTTGCCCCAAGTAGTGCTCATGACTACTTCATCCAACAACAGGCACAGACTGTAGGAGTAGGCCTTGAGCATGCCGGCGTCGTAGTCGAGCTGATTGACTTCTTCCATGATCGTGGTGATTTGGTTGCTGACGCTTCGGTACAGCGCGGGCACATCGTCGTGCTGGTACAGACGGCGCAGGCGAATGACCAGTCCGATCAGGGGCGTGGCAGCGTCGCATAACGGGTTCCAGGCCAGGCCACGCATATCGAATTCGGGATCTGCGAGCAGTGGTTCAGATTTGGTGCCAGTAGACGTCGGTTCAAGAGTGTTTTCGGGCGAGGTGGCAGCAGGTGTTGGTTCAGTGTGGGTGGCTCTGTTCGAAATGGCGTCACTCATCGCGTGCACTCTATTTTATCTATCTAGTTGCGTTGCAGAGCTGCAACGCCTAAGTCCTGCATGGAAGCCACTCTAGGCAGACAAGATTTGGAGCTTCAATAGGGCGTGGACGATCAAGAGCTGTCCTACAAATGCTGGCGTAATAGGCTGTCAGTTTTGACTGTCTTTGGTGGGCGCTTTTCGGTGGCGGATGCGGCTAGAGATCTGCGAATGGGTTGGGCATACTCGGTACAGCGTTCCACGGACGTGCCTGGACTGCTGGCTATCGGCCTTTCATGTAGGGGTTGTCAGCTTGCCGAAGTAGTACGCAATGTCAATCAACGAGGCGTATCTAAAACATCCTGGAAATCAACGGATTGCTCGAAAAAACGAGTGTCTCGTTTCCCGCTCCAAATTCACAAAAACGCCGCTCAGTGATGAGCGGCGTTTTTGTTTGTGCGGTTTTTGTCAGGCAATAGAAAAGGACCTCGCGGTCCTTTTTTTGTGGGCCCGCCAATGTGGCGAGCCCGGTACGCGATCAGAGCTTCGGCAATTGCCCGATGCGTCCCATCATTTCGGTGACGATCTGCAGGTCCAGCAGGAACTGGTCAACGGTCTTGAATTCGCCATCGGTGTGACCGGTGTACTTGACCTCCGGTCGCGCCAGGCCGAATTGCACGCCGTTCGGCAGTTCATGCACCGAGGTGGCGCCGGCCGACGTGCCGAATTCGTGTTTCATGCCCAGGTTTTCGGTGGCCACGGCCAGCAGTGCCTTGACCCACTCGCCTTCAGGGTTGCGGTACATCGGTTCGGCGATCGAATAATCGAAGTTCACCGCGACATGGTTTTTCTTGCTCCAGGCTGCCAGTTTGTCGGCGATCTCGGTCTTGAGCACTTCCGGCGATTTGCCCTTCGGTACGCGCAGGTTGACCGCGAGTTTGAAGGTTTTGTCGTCCATGCCGACGTAGGTCAGCGAGGTGGTCAGCGGGCCCATGAAGTCATCGGCGAAGCCGACGCCCAGTTTGCCGCCCTTGTAATCCAGGCCCCAGTTGTCGGCGGCGTAGTGCGCAGCGTCGGTGATGTGGTTGTGCTTGAAGGCGATCTTGCCGTCCACGCTGTGGATGAAGTCGAGCATGCGCGCGACCGGATTAACGCCGGATTCCGGCTCGGACGAGTGCGCGGAAACACCGGTCACGGTGAGTTTGACGTCTTTGCCATCGACCTTGGCATTCACTTCGAAATCGCCGCCATTGCGCTTGGCATATTCAGTGCCGGCCTTTTGCAGGCTGGCCGCCAGCTCGGCGGGTTTGTCAGTCACCAGCGTGACGACCGAAACCGATGGAATCTGGTTGGTCGCCAGGCCTCCGGTCATTGAGGTGATTTCCGCGCCTTTACCCTCGGCCTTGCGCTTGGCGAACTTGGCCATGACGGTGCCGTAGCCTTTTTCCGCAATCACTACGGGATAGCCGCCATCCAGTGCCAGGTTGTACTCGGGCGTCGGGTTGCGTTCGAAGTAGTAGGGAATCGCGTCACCGGTGGTTTCTTCGGTGGTGTCCACCAGCAGTTTGAAATTGCGCGCCAGTGGCAGCTTCTCTTCCTTGATCACCTTCATGGCATACAGCGTCACGACGATGCCGTTTTTATCGTCCTCGGTGCCGCGGCCGTACATGCGGTCGCCGATCAGCGTGACCTTGAACGGATCAAGTTTGGTGCCGTCCTTCAGCACCCAGTTTTCCGGCGTTACCGGCACCACGTCGGCGTGAGCGTGAATGCCGACGACATCCTTGCCGCTGCCGTCGAGGGAGATTTCGTAAACGCGGTTGTCGATGTTGCGGTAGTTCAGGCCGAAAGACTCAGCCAGATCCTTGATCTTGCCGGCGATCTTGATGAATTCGGGGTTGTCGTGCTGATCGACACCGTCCTTGCGGAAGGTCGGGATTTCCACCAGTTCGCGCAGGGTTTCCAGGGCGGCTTTGCCGTACTTCACACGGGTGTAGAGGCCGAGCAGGCGATGGATTTCGTTTTGCTGTTCAGCGGTCAGCGTCTTGTTGTCGAGGAAGGCGCTGATGGCCGGGCGCAGATCGTCGGTCTTGCTCAGGTCGTTCTTGGCCAGATCACCGAGAAATGCTCTGAAGTCACTGACCTTTGCCTCATTGAAGGTCTTGAGAATGGTCGCGCTCTGCTGCTCGGTAAGGTTGGCTTGGGCTGGCAGCGTGACGGACGAAAGGCTGGCCAGAATCAGCGTCGACGCGGCCAGTTGCTTGAGTGAAAAATCCATTGCTAAGGGCATTCCTTTGCAGGCAGTGAGTAGGAGGTGTCTGATCGAAGCGTCAGACGGTTTTGCAAACTAACACCACCAGCGAGTGATAGGGGAGCCCCCGAAGTGGGACGCGTCGCACAGAAATGCAAAAGCGGCGCAGAATCGAAAAAGCCCGTCCAGTCTGTCTGGATCGGGCTTCTGCGATAAGCGCGCTTTACATCGACAACACCAGACGCCCGGCAAACAGGATCAGAATCACCCCCATGCTGCGCTCGAACCAGTGGCCCATGCGCATGAACAGCACGCGCACTTTGCTGCTGGAAAAGAACAGCGCGACGATCACGAACCACAACGCATTCACCCCGCACATCCACAACCCGTACAGGGCCTGGATTTGCAGCGGCGTGCTGGCGCTGATGATCGTGGTGAAGATTGCAAGGAAAAACAGAGTGGCCTTGGGGTTGGTGGCGTTGGTCAGGAAACCGGTGGAAAACGCCTTGAACAGCGATTGCTCGACCAGCGGTTCGTCACTGGTCTTTTCGCCTTCCATTGTCGTCTTGGGTTTGCTGCGGATCAGGCTGACGCCCAGATAAAGAATGTAAGCACCGCCGACCACTTTGGCGACGGTCAGCAACCACGGCGTGGTGTGCATCAAGGCGCCGACGCCCAGCAGGGTGTACAGCACGTGCACGGAAATCCCCGCGCCGATGCCCAGTGCCGTGCAGATGCCGACCAAACGGCCGAAACGCACACTCTGGCGGATGGTCACGGCGAAGTCCGGGCCGGGAGCGACCACGGCCAGAAAGTGGATGGTGGCCAGCGCCAGAAACTCGCCCAGGTAATTCGATGTCATTTCAGCTCCAGAAAGTCAGGGGTGAAGCATTGCCGCGATAGCCGACAAAAAACGAAAGGCTCAAGCGCGGATCGGCCACGCCCGGCGTTACCGAGTGCATGCGGCGCGAATTGAACATGATGAAATCCCCCGGTTCCGGGCGTACTTCGAGGGCGGGCGGGCCGAGCAGCGCCGGGTCGATGCCGTAGCTGTCGCCGCGCATTTCGTCGAAGCGGTCCGGGGAAATGTCGTCTTCCCACATCTGCAATGCGCCGCCTTCGGTTGGCATGTTGAGGTAGACGTTGCAGGCGAACTGCGCCTCGAGGCTGCGGGCCTGAAAACTTTCCGGGGCGTCCTTGGCGAAGATGTCGTGATGGGCCAGGAAGCACACGCCCGGTTTCACCACCCGGGACAGGCCGACGTACATCTTGCGACCGTAGAGGTTTTCCAGGTGGGCACCCGCCGGCCAGGATTCGTCGAGCATGCAGCGCAGGGTGTCGACCGGCGACGAGTAGGGCGCGCAGCGGTTGCGCAGTTCGGCAATGTTGCTGGTGGCGCGCTCGAAGTAGTCCTCGATCAGCAGCGGCTGGTTTTCCGCCTCGTAGAACGCCATGCCGATACGACCGATACTGGGCGCGTTGATGTAGCCCTCGAAGCCGGGGGCGAGGATCTTGTCGCCAATCTGGATCGCCTGCGCCTGGGGCAGAAAGCCTTTGACGCGGATGGCAAGGACTTCTTCGTTGGCCAGTTTTTTTATGCACGTCTCATCGAGACGCTCGACGTCAAGCATCATGGTTTCAGGTCCATCTATCGAATAGTCAACGGAACCGGCGAACGCGGTTCCCCCGGCGTCGGACGCTGCATCTGACAGCGCCCGAAATCCTCAATCCACGCTGTAGTGGACGGACAACGTGCCTTTCTTCTGCGAAAGGGACGCGATCGTGACTGTGCCCAAATCCTTCAGGCTGCGTACATGGGTGCCACCGCAGCCATAGGCTGGCAGTTCACCGAAACCGATTTCCCGCGCGCCTTCGCGCAGGGACGTCAGGCGCGGCAGGTCGTGTTCGATCCATTGGCCGATGCCGTATTGAACGGTTTGCACATCGACTTCCTGCGCCGAATCTCCGGGTTTGAATTGAACCCGGCCCTCGTCCGGCCAGTGGTGCGCCTTGATCGGCATCCAGCCCATGGCCTGGACGAAGTGGCCGATCAAATGTCCGGCAGAGTGCATGCGGGTGTTGAAGCGTCTGCGCTCTTCATCGACACGGATCTGGGTCATGCCCAGTGGCACCGGTTGATCGACAAAATGAATGATCCGGTCCGGTTCCTGGACGACGCGCAGAACCTGACTGTCTCCGATCCAGCCGGTATCACAGGGTTGGCCACCGCCCTGGGGATGGAAAAGCGTGGCGCGCAACACAACGGCGAATTCGTTCTCGTGGGGCGTGCAGTCGAGGACTTCCACATTGGCCTTGAGGTCATCACTATGGAAAAAGAGGCGAAGCGTCATATTCCATGCCCTTATTAAAGTTTCTTTTTTAATTATATGAATCGTGCAATAACGTGATAATCCGTTCAAACATCAAAGGACTGTTGCGCTGTGAGCATAAATCTCCCGCTGCCGCTGCTCGGTGAAATGGCGATTTTCGTCAAGGTCGTCGAGACCGGCAGTTTCTCCGAAGCCGCTCGCCAGTTGGGCTCATCGCCCTCGGCAGTCAGTCGCAGTATTTCCCGACTGGAGAAGGCGCTGGCCACGCGTCTGCTGCAACGCACCACGCGCAAACTGCGCTTGAGCGATGGCGGGGAAGAGGTGTTCAAGCGCTGCCAGGAAATGGTCAGCGCGGCGAAGTCGGTGATGGAGATCAGCGGTCAGTTCACCCACGAAGCCGAGGGGCTGGTGCGGGTCAGCGTGCCGAAAGCGGTTGGGCGCTTCGTGATTCATCCGCACATGCCGGAGTTTCTGCGGCGCTATCCGAAGGTCGACGTGGAGCTGTTGCTGGAGGACCGCCAGGTCGATCTGATCGATGACCATGTCGACCTGGCCATTCGCATCACGGATCGTCCACCGGCGGGACTGGTGGGACGACAACTGCTGACCATCGACCATTTGCTCTGCGCCACACCGCAATACCTGGCCGAACACGGGACGCCAACTCATCCCCACGACTTGCTCAATCACAGTTGCATTTACCTGGGCGAGACCCCGAGTGATGCGCGCTGGAAATTCAAGAAAGGTACGAAAGCCGTTACCGTCGGCGTGCGCGGCCGGTATGCCGCCAATCACACCGGCGTGCGTCTGGGCGCCGTGTTGCAACACATCGGTATTGGCAGCCTGCCGTATTTCACCGCCCGTTATGCGCTGGAGCAGGGGCTGATCGTACAAGTGTTGCCGGACTGGACATTCCTGGCGTCGTACCACGGCGGATTGTGGTTGCTGCATTCGCCGACGCGCTATCTGCCGCCGAAGCTGCGGGTGTTCATCGACTATCTGGTGGAGTGCCTGGAGAAAGAGCCGACCTTGAGCAAGCCGGGGAAGTCCGGCGGTTCAAAACCGTTGGCCGAGTACGAATTGCCCGAGAGTGAGGGGTTACTCTGACCCAATAAAAAAAGGCCCGCCTGGACCATGCGGGCCTTTTTATTGGGCGAAAATCAGTGCTTGCTGTCCTGGGCGGACATCGCCAGCAGCTGTTTTTCCTGGTTCCAGTCGAACGGTTCGTCGTTCTGTTCGGCTTCGTAGCGGCGTTCTTCCAGTGCCTGATACAGGTCGATTTCTTCGTCGGACAGGTAATGCAGGCAGTCGCCGGCGAAGAACCACAGTAGATCCCGCGGGATCAGGTGGGCAATTTGCGGGTAACGGGTAATCACTTGAGTCAGGATGTCCTGGCCCAGGTATTGGCTTTCGATCGGCTCGATCGGCAGTGACGCCAGCAGTTCGTCGAAACGCTCCAGGAACAGGGCATGGCTTTCTTCGGGAACCTGATCGGCCTCACCTACGGCGACCAGAATACTGCGCAGATGGTCGAGCAAAACCAGATGATCGGCAACGACGTTGGACACGAGATAAGTCCTCAAGAGCAAAACGGGCGCGGGAGTATAAAGCGCCCGCGCCCGTTTTTCACTGATTGAAGGGATCAGCGGATTTTGCCTTCCGCGGGTTTGAGTTGCTCCTTGTCGAAATCATCGACATCGATCACCTTGCGCCGCGCCGCTTCGGCATCACGCAGGGTCTGGGCTTCCACGGCCTGCAACACGCCGGCTTCCAGTGCCGCATCGATGGCGTGTTCGCCTGCTACCGGTTTGACCTGACCGCTCTTGAGCGACGAGTGCAATTTCTTGTGCAGCGGTTGCGCAGCGTTCAACTGATCGCAGGCGTGTTGCAGCGCACCGACCGCATCGTCGGCCGATTGTGGGCGATAGCAACCGGCAAGCAGTTCTTCCAGCGCCGGATCGCCCTTGGCCCGGCCGATGACCGCAGCCACCTCGGCACCGAGTTTGTCCGACGGGCCTTTGTGACGGCGGCCGAACGGGAACACGATCACGCGCAACAGGCAGCCAAAGACTCGGTTCGGGAAGTTGGTCAGCAGTTCATCCAGCGCCTTTTCCGACTGGCCGAGGCTTTCTTCCATGGCCCATCTGAACAGCGGTTCCATGTACGCCGGGGAATCGAGGTCGTGATAACGCTTGAGCGCCGCCGACGCCAGATACAGGTTGCTCAGTACATCGCCCAATCGTGCCGACAGACGCTCGCGGCGTTTCAGTTCGCCGCCCAGCAGCATCATGCTCAGGTCGGCGAGCATGGCAAACGCGGCAGCCTGACGGTTGAGGGCGCGGAAATAACCCTGGCTGAGCTTGTCTCCCGGTGCATGTTCGAAATGGCCAAAACCTAGGTTCAGCACCAGCGTGCTGGCGGCGTTGCTCACGGCAAAGCCGATGTGCTTGAGCAGCAGGTCATCGAATTCCTTGAGTGCCTGATCTTTGTCCTCGCGCCCGGCGAGGGCCATTTCCTTGAGGACGAACGGATGGCAGCGGATGGCGCCCTGGCCGAAGATCATCAGGTTGCGCGAAAGAATGTTCGCGCCTTCCACCGTGATGAAGATCGGCGCGCCGTTCCAGCTGCGGCCCAGGTAGTTGTTCGGGCCCATGATGATCGCCTTGCCGCCGTGTACGTCCATGGCGTGGCTGATGCACTCGCGACCGCGTTCGGTGAGGTGGTACTTGAGGATCGCCGACAGCACCGACGGCTTCTCGCCCAGATCCACCGCGTTGGCGGTCAGCATCCGCGCGGCGTCCATCATCCAGGCGTTGCCGCCGATCCGTGCCATGGCTTCCTGAATGCCTTCGAATGCTGAGAGTGGCACGTTGAACTGCTCGCGAATCTGCGCGTACTGCCCGGTCACCAGACTGGTGAACTTGGCCGCGCCGGTGCCCACTGCCGGCAGCGAGATCGAGCGCCCGACCGACAGGCAGTTCATCAGCATCATCCAGCCTTTGCCGAGCATGTCCTGGCCGCCAATGAGGAAGTCCAGCGGGATGAATACGTCCTTGCCGGAGTTCGGGCCGTTCATGAACGCAGCGCCCAGCGGCAGGTGGCGACGACCGATTTCCACGCCGGGGGTGTCGGTCGGGATCAGCGCCAGGCTGATGCCGAGGTCTTCCTTGTCGCCGAGCAGGTGATCCGGGTCATAGGCCTTGAAGGCCAGGCCGAGCAAGGTCGCGACCGGGCCGAGGGTGATGTAGCGTTTTTCCCAGTTCAGGCGCAGGCCGAGGGTTTCCTGACCTTCCCATTCGCCTTTGCAGATGACCCCGGTGTCGGGCATCGCACCCGCGTCTGAACCCGCGAGCGGGCCAGTCAGCGCAAAGCACGGAATGTCGTCGCCCCGGGCCAGCCGTGGCAGGTAATGATTGCGTTGTTCGTCGGTGCCGTAATGCAGCAGCAGTTCAGCCGGACCGAGGGAGTTGGGCACCATTACGGTGGAGGCAAGATCGCCGCTGCGGGTCGCCAGTTTCATCGCCACCTGGGAGTGGGCGTAGGCGGAGAAACCCTTGCCGCCGAACTCCTTGGGAATGATCAGGGCGAAGAAACCGTGTTCCTTGATGTGGGTCCAGGCTTCGGGCGGCAAGTCCATCGACTGGCCGATCTGCCAGTCGGTGACCATCGCGCAGAGTTCTTCGGTCGGGCCGTCGATGAATGCCTGTTCTTCTTCGCTCAGTTGCACCTTGGGATAGGACAGCAGCTTGTCCCAGTCCGGACGGCCGCTGAACAGTTCGCCGTCCCACCACACCGTGCCGGCGTCGATCGCGTCGCGCTCGGTCTGCGACATCGGTGGCAGGGTTTTCTGGAACCAGCTGAACAGCGGCGCGGTGAAGTGTTTGCGGCGCAGGTCAGGCAACAGCAGCGGGGCGGCGACCAGGGCCAGCACGACCCAGAAAATCAGCAGCAACCAGCCCGGTGCGTGGCTGAAAATCCCCATCGCCAACAGGTAAGCGGCCACGATGCCCAGTGCCGGCAGCGGGGCGATGCGCCGGTGGGCCAGATACGCCACGCCGACGATCAGAACCAGTATCCACAACAACAGCATATTTAATCCTCCGTGAACCAGGGCGAACCGACCCTCCAGAGCTTAGACGGCATCTGCAAAACGGGGCGGTCAGAGCAAGGTGATTGAAATCGTGGGAAACCCCGGATGTCTTTTGTAGGTTCGGTGGGCAACACGCGTGGGAAATCGTTCGCCGCTTCCGCGTCTTTACGTGCATGTTTGGCCGAAACGTCGTTATCTCTGTGCTGAACCTCTCGCTAGACTCGGGGCTCAATCAGGAGAATGTCGTCATGCACGAGTATCTGAGCCCCGGCCGCTTCATCGATAGTGACCACCCCTCGGTGGTGGAGTTCGCCGAGCAGCACCGTGGTGCCAGCCGCGATCCACTCGCGCAGGCGATCAGTCTTTATTACGCCGTGCGCGAGGCGGTGCGTTACAACATGTATACCTTCAGCCGCGACCCGCAGACCTTGCGCGGCAGCTACGCGCTGGCGGCAGGTGAAAGTTATTGCGTGCCCAAGGCCACGTTGCTCGCCGGTTGTGCGCGCCATTGCGGGATCCCCGCACGCATCGGTCTGGCGGATGTGAAAAATCATCTGTCGACGCCGCGTCTGCTTGAACTGCTGAGAAGTGAAGTGTTCGCCATGCATGGTTATACCGAGCTGTTTCTCAATGATCGCTGGGTGAAAGCCACACCCGCGTTCAACCAGAAGCTCTGCGAAATGTTCAACGTTGCGCCGCTGGAATTCGACGGCATGAACGACAGCGTTTTCCACCCGTACAACAGCGATGGTGCGCTGCTGATGGAGTACCTGGTCGATCACGGCCAGTTCGCTGATGTACCGGAATCTTTTTTCTTCGAACATCTGCAGAAATGTTATCCGCACCTGTTCAACGATCAGCAGACGCCACTGTCCAGTGACATGCGCGGTGATGTCGGCCGCCTCTGATCCGGCGTATGCTGCCTGCCCATTTACTGGAAAAGAGGCGGTCATGCTGAAGATCTGGGGTCGCAAGAATTCGTCGAATGTCCGAAAGCCCTTGTGGGCTGCCGAAGAGCTCGGGTTGGCCTACGAGGCCATCGATGCCGGTGGCGCGTTTGGTGTGGTCGACACGCCGGAGTATCGGGCAATGAACCCGAACGGGCGGGTGCCGGTCATTCAGGACGACGGTTTCGTGTTGTGGGAATCGAATGCCATCGTGCGTTACCTGCTGGCAAAACATGCAGCCGACACTTCGTGGTATCCGGCGGATCCGCAGATCCGCGCCACCGCTGACAAATGGATGGACTGGACGACTTCCAGTTTTGCAGGACCGTTTCGCACGGTGTTCTGGGGCGTTTTGCGTACCCCGGCAGACAAGCAGGACTGGCCGGCAATCCATGCGGCGATCAAGGAATGTGACGGCTTGCTGGCGATGGTCGATCAGGCACTGAAGCACCAGCCGTATCTGTCCGGCAATGAAATCGGCATGGGCGATATTCCGCTCGGCAGTTTCATTTATGCCTGGTTCGAGATGCCCATCGAGCGCGCGCCACAGCCGAATCTTGAAGCCTGGTACGCGCGGTTGAAGCAGCGTCCGGCGTATCAGAAAGCTGTCATGACCGCGTTGACTTAATACCTACTATCGACACACTTGACTGTACTTGTGCGGCGACGGCAAGCACCATTGCGCTCGAGCGCTGCGGTTGTCCTCCTCGCCGCCGGCTTTTTATCAGTCCTTTTTTCCTTACTGGGTGCGTAAATCCGATATGAGTTCCGCTCTGTCCATCCGGCAGCTAACCAAAACCTACGGCAACGGGTTCCAGGCCTTGAGTGGTATCGATCTGGACGTCGCCGAAGGTGACTTCTTCGCCTTGCTCGGCCCCAACGGCGCCGGCAAATCCACGACCATCGGCATCCTCTCGACCCTGGTCAACAAGACCAGCGGCACCGTGAATATCTTTGGCCACGACCTGGACAAGAACCCGGCGGCGCTCAAGCGCTCGATCGGCGTGGTGCCCCAGGAATTCAACTTCAACCAGTTCGAAAAGACGTTCGACATCGTCGTGACCCAGGCCGGTTACTACGGCATTCCGGCGAAGGTCGCCAAGGAACGCGCCGAGCAGTATCTGACCCAACTCGGCCTGTGGGACAAGCGCGATGTGCCGTCGCGTTCGCTGTCCGGCGGCATGAAGCGGCGTCTGATGATCGCCCGTGCGCTGGTGCATGAACCGCGTCTGCTGATCCTCGACGAGCCGACTGCCGGCGTCGACATCGAGCTGCGCCGCTCGATGTGGACGTTCCTCACCGAACTGAACCAGAAAGGCATCACCATCATCCTCACCACCCACTACCTGGAAGAGGCTGAGCAGTTGTGCCGCAACATCGGCATCATCGACCACGGCACCATCGTCGAGAACACCAGCATGCGTCAGCTGCTCGGCCAGCTGCATGTGGAAACCTTCCTGCTCGACCTGAAGAGCGATCTGGCGGTTGCGCCGCAACTGGTCGGCTATCCGGCCCGGCTGGTAGACGCTCATACGCTGGAAGTCCAGGTCGACAAGTCCATGGGCATCACTGCGCTGTTCGGCCAGCTGGCCCTGCAGAACATCGAAGTGCTGAGCCTGCGCAATAAAACCAATCGCCTCGAGGAGCTGTTCGTGTCCCTGGTGGAGAAAAATCTGTCGAAGGTGGCGGTATGAGTTCCGAGCTGCGCCCCAACCTCGTTGCCCTCAACACCATCGTTTATCGCGAGGTCAGACGCTTCACCCGGATCTGGCCGCAGACTCTGCTGCCGCCGGCGATCACCATGGTCCTGTACTTTGTGATCTTCGGTAACCTGATCGGCCGGCAGATCGGCGACATGGGTGGCTTCACCTACATGGAGTACATCGTGCCGGGGCTGATCATGATGTCGGTGATCACCAACTCCTACGGCAACGTGGTGTCGAGTTTCTTCGGCAGCAAGTTCCAGCGCTCCATCGAAGAACTGATGGTCTCGCCGGTTTCGCCGCACACGATCCTGATCGGTTACACCATTGGTGGTGTGCTGCGAGGCCTGATGGTGGGCGTGATCGTGACGATTCTGTCGCTGTTTTTCACCCATCTGCAGGTACACCATCTCGGTGTGACGGTGCTGGTGGTGGTGCTGACCGCGACGATCTTCTCGCTGCTGGGCTTCATCAACGCGGTGTTTGCACGCAACTTCGATGACATCTCGATCATCCCGACCTTCGTGCTGACCCCGCTGACTTACCTCGGTGGCGTGTTCTACTCGATCACCTTGCTGCCGCCGTTCTGGCAGACCGTGTCGCTGGCCAACCCGGTGCTGCACATGGTCAACGCCTTCCGTTACGGCATCCTCGGTGTGTCGGACATTCGCATCGGTATCGCGATCACCTTCATGCTGGTGGCGACCGTGGTGTTGTATATCGGTTGTTCGCGGTTGCTGGTGAGCGGGCGCGGCATGCGCACCTGATCCCTTCGACGCTGCAACGAAAAACGGCCTCCCACAGTGGAGGCCGTTTTGCATTCACGCCTGACGTCTTTTCTTGCGCCGCGCCCATTGCCGGGCCACCCACCAGCGCCAGTACAGCATCACCAGACAGTAGGCGAGGGCGCCCAGTGCCAGCCCGACCACCACAGAACCCAGCAGGAACGGTTGCCACAAGGTCGAGAGCTCACCGCTGATCCATTCCCAGGTCAACTCGTCCGGAAGTGTGCGGGCCGGAACGTCCATCAGCCAGGCCCCGGCCTGATAGGTGCAGAAGAACACCGCCGGCATGGTGATCGGATTGGTCAGCCAGACCAGGCTGACCGCAATCGGCATGTTGCCGCGCACCATGATCGCGAGGACGGCGGCCACCAGCATTTGTGCGGGAATCGGCAGGAACGCGGCAAACAGGCCAACGGCCATGGCGCGAGCCACCGAGTGTCGGTTGAGGTGCCAGAGGTTCGGGTCATGCAGCAGCGTACCGAGAAAGCGTAAGGATTTGTGTTCCCTGATGCTCGTCGGGTCGGGCATGTAACGTTTGAATAAGCGCCGGGGCATAAGGCTTCTCGGTCGGTTAAGGCGGCAAGTATGTCTGGATTCTACGAACCGCCCATTCAGACTTTGTGACAATTGATAACGACGCCCTTGCCCCGCAGCCGCTATGCCTGAAGGTGGGACTCTCAAGGACGGGCTTATGCGCACAGGGATGATGGCGCTGGCGGTCGGTCTGCTGGCAGCGGTTTTTTTACCGGCCCTGCCGCCGGTCGGGTTATTGCTGGTGTTGCCGTGGGTGGCGCTGATGCTGCTGCCGTTTCGCAGCTATTCACTGGCGTTTTTGCTGCTTGGATTTACATGGGCGGGTTTCAACGCGCAGATGGCGTTGAATGATCGACTGCCTTCCCGGCTGGATGGCGAAACGCGCTGGGTGGAAGGGCGGGTCGTCGGCTTGCCGCAGAACGCCGAGGGCGTCGTGCGCTTCGAACTGGCCGATGCGCGCTCGCGTCACGACAAACTGCCATCGCTGATGCGTCTGGCCTGGTACGCCGGGCCCGAAGTCAAAAGCGGCGAACGCTGGCGATTGGCGGTCAAGCTCAAGCGTCCCGGTGGCCTGCTCAATCCGGATGCGTTCGATTACGAGGCCTGGCTGCTGGCGCAACGCATTGGTGCTACCGGGACGGTGAAGGATGGCCAGCGTCTGGCGCCGGCGCAGTGGGCCTGGCGCGACAGTATTCGCCAGCGCCTGCTTGCCGTTGACGCCCAGGGTCATAACGGCGCCTTGGCCGCGTTGGTGCTCGGCGATGGTTCCGGCCTCAGTCGCGAAGACTGGCAAATCTTGCAGGACACCGGCACCGTGCATCTGCTGGTGATTTCCGGCCAGCACATCGGGCTGTTGGCAGCGTTGATGTACGCGCTGGTTGCCGGGTTGGCCCGATTCGGATTTTGGCCGCTGCGTTGGCCCTGGCTGCCCTGGGCGTGCGGTCTGGCATTCGCGGCGGCGCTGGGTTACGGCCTGCTGGCTGGATTCGATGTGCCGGTACGACGGGCCTGCGTGATGGTTGCGCTGGTGCTGTTGTGGCGTTTGCGTTTTCGCCACCTCGGTGCCTGGTGGCCGTTGCTGCTGGCCTTCAACGGCGTGTTGTTGATGGATCCGCTGGCCAGTCTGCGTCCGGGATTGTGGCTGTCGTTCGTGGCCGTGGCCGTATTGATCTTCACCTTCGGTGGCCGTTTGGGACCGTGGCGCTGGTGGCAGACCTGGACACGCGCGCAGTGGCTGATCGCAATCGGATTGTGCCCGGTGCTGCTGGCGTTGAGTCTGCCGATCAGTCTCAGCGGGCCGCTGGCCAATCTGCTGGCGGTGCCGTGGGTCAGTTTTGCGGTGCTGCCGCCGGCGTTGCTCGGGACTTTGTTGCTGCCAATTCCTTATGTCGGTGAAGGGCTGCTGTGGCTGGCCGGTGGACTGATCGATGGATTGTTCCGGGCACTGGCCCTGATTGCCGGGCGTTGGCCAGCTTGGGTGCCGACGACGATGGAAGGGTCGGTCTGGGCGCTGGGAGGTCTTGGTGCAGTGCTGTTATTGCTGCCCCGAGGCGTTCCTTTGCGCCCGCTGGGCTGGCCGTTGCTGCTGGTGCTGGCATTCCCGCCCCGGGAACGACTGGACGAAGGCATCGCCGATGTCTGGCAACTCGACGTCGGCCAAGGCTTGGCGATTCTGATCCGCACGCGCCATCACGCCTTGCTGTACGACAGCGGCCCGCGCTTCGGTGATTTTGATGTCGGCGAGCGGGTGGTGTTGCCAGCCTTGCACAAGCTGGGCGTCGAGCGACTCGACCTGATGCTGCTCAGCCATGCCGATGCCGATCACGCAGGTGGCGCACTCGCCGTAGCGAAAGGATTGCCGGTCAGCCGGGTCATCAGCGGCGATCCGCAGGGGTTGGCCGAAGCGCTGAACGCCGAAGCCTGTGAAAGCGGTCGGCAATGGCAGTGGGACGGCGTTGCCTTTCATCTATGGCAATGGGCAGAAGCCCATGACAGCAACCAGCGTTCCTGCGTGTTGCAGATCGAAGCCAACGGCGAGCGGCTGCTGCTGACCGGTGACATCGACACCAATGCCGAGCGGGATTTGCTCAACAGCGCGCTGGCGGTTCCGACCCAGTGGCTGCAAGCCCCGCATCACGGCAGCCGCAGTTCCTCATCGATGGCCTTGCTCAAGGTTTTGCAGCCCCAGGCCGTGCTGATTTCCCGAGGGCAGGGCAACTCGTTCGGCCATCCGCACCCGACGGTCATTGCCCGTTACCGCAAGCAGGGAATACACATCCACGACAGCGCCGAGCAGGGCGCCATTCATCTGCAACTGGGGCGGTTTGAGCCGGCCCGGTCGATGCGTCAACAACGCCGGTTCTGGCGCGACCCGCCGTTGCCGGGGACGGAGTACCGTTGAGCACGGTCGTCGGGGCGACGGGTCTTTATCGCGAACCGGTATGGTAAAGTGGCGCACTTTTTCGAGGGGGCTGTCACTGTGTGGGAATTGGTCAAATCCGGCGGCTGGATGATGTTGCCGATCATTCTGAGTTCCATCGCCGCCATGGCGATCGTCGCCGAGCGCCTGTGGACCCTGCGCGCCAGTCGCGTCACCCCTGAGCATTTGCTGGGTCAGGTCTGGGTCTGGATCAAGGACAAGCAGCTCAACAAGGAAAAACTCAAGGAATTGCGCGCCAACTCGCCGCTGGGGGAAATCCTCGCCGCGGGCCTGGCCAACTCCAAGCATGGTCGCGAGATCATGAAGGAGTGCATCGAAGAGGCCGCCGCCCGGGTCATCCACGAGCTGGAACGCTACGTCAACGCGCTGGGCACCATCGCTGCCATGTCGCCGTTGCTGGGTCTGCTGGGCACGGTGCTGGGCATGATCGACATTTTCAGTGCCTTCACCGGCTCCGGCATGACCACCAATGCTGCGGTGCTGGCCGGCGGTATTTCCAAGGCGCTGATCACTACCGCTGCGGGTCTGATGGTCGGTATTCCGGCAGTGTTCTTCCACCGTTTCCTGCAACGCCGCATCGATGAACTGGTGGTGGGCATGGAACAGGAAGCGATCAAACTGGTGGAAGTGGTGCAGGGAGACCGTGACGTCGATCTGGCCGGGGGCAAAGCGTGAAATTCCGTCGCAAGCCCCGGGAAACGATCGACATCAACCTCGCGTCGCTGATCGACGTGGTGTTCATCCTGTTGCTGTTTTTCGTCGTGACCACCACCTTCACCCGCGAAACCCAACTGCGTGTCGACCTGCCGGAAGCGGTCAGCGGCTCGCCGGCCGAGGATCAGCAGGTCAAGCAACTGGATGTGGCCATCAGCGCCGAAGGCGTGTTTTCGGTGAACAACAGGATTCTGCCGAAAAACGATCTGGCCACCCTGATGGAAGCCATGCAGAAAGAATCCAACGGCGACACCAACATGCCGTTGTCGATCAGTGCTGACGGCAAGGCTCAGCATCAATCCGTGATCACCGCCATGGACGCGGCCGGCAAGCTCGGTTTCAGCCATCTGCGCATGACCACGGTCGAGGCGGCGCCCAAATCCTGATGGCCATGTCCGATCGTCTGCTCGCCGCGTGGTATCAGGGGCACCCGGCCCTGACGCTGTTGCGGCCGCTGGAGTGGCTGTACCGCCGCGTGGTGGCCGGCAAGCGTCAGCGTTTTCTCGATGGCGAAGGTGAGATCTACCAGTCGCCGGTGCCGGTGATCGTGGTCGGCAACATCACCGTCGGTGGCACCGGCAAGACCCCGATGATCCTGTGGCTGATCGAGCACTGCCGACGCCACGGGCTGCGGGTCGGTGTGGTCAGTCGTGGTTACGGCGCCAAACCGGCGCAACTGCCATGGCGAGTCCAAGCCGATCAGACTGCCGACATCGCCGGCGACGAGCCGTTGCTGATCGTGCAGCGCACCGGCGTGCCGCTGATGATCGATCCCGATCGCAGCGCCGCCGTCAGAGCCCTGCTGGACAGCGAGCCGCTGGACCTGATCCTGTCCGATGACGGCATGCAGCATTACCGCCTCGCGCGGGATCTGGAACTGGTGCTGATCGACGCCGCCCGAGGGCTTGGCAACCGGCGCTGTCTGCCCGCCGGCCCCCTGCGCGAACCGGTCGAGCGCCTGCAAAGCGTTGACGGTGTGCTGTTCAATGGCGCCCTTGAGGATCGCGACGGCGGTTTCGCCTTCCGTCTCAAGCCCTCGGCGCTGGTCAACCTGCGCAGCGGTGAACGCCGGCCGCTCGATCATTTTCCGCCCGGCCAGGCCGTGCACGCGGTGGCCGGGATCGGCAACCCGCAACGTTTCTTCAATACCCTCGAGGCGCTAGACTGGCGGCCTGTGCCCCACGCCTTCGCCGACCACGCCGAATACAGCGTGCAGGCCTTGAGTTTCACGCCGTCATTGCCAGTGGTGATGACTGAAAAGGACGCGGTGAAGTGCCGTGCCTTCGCCGCTGCCGACTGGTGGTACCTGGCGGTCGATGCTGTGCCGTCACCGGCCTTCGTGGCCTGGTTCGACACGCAGTTGATGCGCCTGTTGCCGGATCGTCTTTTGCCTTAATCCGTTTTTATCCAGGGAATGTTCATGGACACCAAATTGCTCGACATCCTCGCCTGCCCGGTCTGCAAAGGCCCGCTCAAGCTCAGCGCCGACAAGACCGAACTGATCAGCAAGGGCGCCGGTCTGGCGTATCCGATCCGCGACGGCATCCCGGTCATGCTGGAAAGTGAAGCCCGCACCCTGACCACCGACGAGCGTCTGGATAAATGACCACCGCCTTCACCGTTGTCATCCCGTCGCGCTACGCCTCGACCCGTCTGCCGGGCAAACCGCTGCTGGACATCGCCGGCAAGCCGATGATCCAGCACGTCTGGGAACAGGCCAGCAAAAGCAGCGCCAGCCGCGTGGTCGTGGCGACCGACGATGCGCGTATCGTCGAGGCCTGCAAGGCTTTCGGCGCCGAAGTGGTGCTGACCCGTGAAGATCACAACTCCGGTACCGATCGTCTGGCTGAAGTGGCGGCGAAGCTGGGCCTGGAGCCGGATGCCATCGTGGTCAACGTGCAGGGTGACGAACCGCTGATCCCGCCGAGCGTGATCGATCAGGTCGCCGCGAATCTTGCGGCCCACACCGAAGCGCGCATGGCCACCCTGGCCGAGCCGATCGAAGACGTGGAAACCCTGTTCAACCCGAACGTGGTCAAGGTCGTCAGCGACCTCAACGGTCTGGCGCTGACCTTCAGTCGAGCGACCCTGCCATGGGCCCGCGATGCTTTCGCCAAGAGCCGCGACGTGCTGCCGGAAGGCGTGCCGTATCGTCGCCACATCGGCATTTATGCCTACCGCGCAGGCTTCCTTCAGGACTTCGTGAACTGGGGACCGTGCTGGCTGGAAAACACCGAATCCCTCGAACAGCTGCGTGCCCTGTGGCACGGCGTGCGGATTCATGTGGCTGACGCGTTGATCGCGCCGCCGACCGGGGTCGACACCGCCGAAGACCTCGAGCGCGTCCGTCGCCTGCTGGAGGCCTGATGCGCGTTCTGTTCGTGTGCCTGGGCAACATCTGCCGTTCGCCCACCGCCGAAGGCGTGTTGCGCCACAAGTTGCGTGAAGCGGGGCTGGCGGATCAGGTCGAAGTGGCCTCTGCCGGCACTGGCGACTGGCATGTTGGCAATCCGCCGGACAAGCGCAGCCAGGCGGCGGCCAAGCTGCGCGGTTATGACCTGTCGGCGCAACGCGCGCAGCAGGTCAGCCGCGCCGATTTCGCCAGCTACGACCTGATCCTCGCCATGGACAACAGCAACCTGCGCAATCTCAAGGCGCTGCAACCGTCCACCGGCAAGGCCGAGCTGGACTTGTTCCTGCGCCGCTACGAAGGTGAAGTCGACGAGGTGCCGGATCCGTATTACGACGGCGATCAGGGCTTCGAGCAGGTGCTGGATCTGATCGAGCGTGCCTGCGATCAGTTGTTGATTGAAGTGAAGAGGCGGTTATGAGTTTGCAGATACAACCGCAGGTTTCCCTGAAGCCCTTCAATACCTTCGGCGTTGATGTGCGCGCACAGCTGTTTGCCGAAGCCCACAGTGACGCCGATGTGCGCGAAGCCCTGGCGTATGCGAGTGCCCATGATGTGCCGTTGCTGGTGATTGGCGGCGGCAGCAATCTGTTGCTCACGGCGGACATTCCGGCGCTGGTGCTGCGTATGGCCAGCCGTGGCATCCGCGTCATCAGCGACGACGGCAATCGTGTGGTGATTGAAGCCGAAGCTGGCGAACCGTGGCACCCGTTCGTGCAGCACACGCTGGCGCAGGGTTTTTCCGGGCTGGAGAATCTCAGCCTGATCCCCGGCACTGTCGGTGCTGCGCCGATGCAGAACATCGGTGCCTACGGTGTCGAGATCAAGGATGTGTTCGCCGGCCTGACGGCGCTGGATCGCCAGACCGGCGAGCTGCGCGACTTCAGCCTGGAGGAATGCCGGTTCGCCTACCGCGACAGCGTGTTCAAGCAGCAGCCGGGACGTTGGCTGATCCTGCGGGTGCGCTTCGCGCTGGATCGAGTCGCGCATCTGCACCTGGAATACGGCCCGGTGCGTCAGCGCCTGACCGAGCAGGGCATCGAGCAACCGACGCCGACGGATGTCAGCCGCGCGATTTGCAGCATCCGCAGCGAAAAACTGCCGGACCCGGCGGTGCTCGGCAATGCCGGCAGCTTCTTCAAGAACCCGCTGGTGTCGGCGGCCGTGGTCGCACAGATCAAGGCGCAGCATCCGGATCTGGTGGCCTACGCGCAACCGGACGGGCAGATGAAGCTGGCGGCCGGCTGGTTGATCGAGCGTGCCGGCTGGAAAGGTTTCCGTGAGGCCGATGCCGGCGTGCATAAATTGCAGGCGCTGGTGCTGGTCAACTACGGTGCGGCGACCGGGCTGCAATTGCTCGATCTGGCACAGCGGATCCAGAAAGACATTTCAGAACGTTTCAATGTCGAGCTGGAAATGGAGCCCAACAGGTATTGAGGCTACGCTTTCAAGGCTGAACCCAAAGCCCTGCACTTGTTTAAAAAGTGCAGGGCTTTTTTGTTAATCGCGGGTTAACGTAGCCAGCTAACGATACCAACCATTTGCTCCACCAAAGGCCCGGTGCAGACATTCCCGTCGGCACAAGAGAGCCTGATTAGCCTGAGCCGATCTGCGCGAACCACTACCGTCCCTGCGGTGGCAGATGGCTCGACCCCATAACCTCCAAGAATATGCGGGCGTGCCCATGATTACCCTGAAACTCAATGGTCAAGATCATCCACTCGATGTCACCGAGGACATGCCGCTGTTGTGGGCGATCCGCGACGTCGCCGGTTACAACGGCACCAAGTTCGGCTGCGGCATGGGCCTGTGCGGTGCATGCACCATTCATATCGACGGCGCGCCGGCGCGCAGTTGCATCACCCCGATCGGTTCGGTGGTCGGGCAGAACGTGACCACCATCGACAACCTGCATGCCGACCCGGTCGGTCAGATCGTCCAGCAAGCCTGGCTCGACACCGCTGTGGCCCAATGCGGTTACTGCCAGGGCGGCCAGATCATGTCCGCCACCGCGTTGCTCAAGACCAACCCGAACCCGAGCGACGAGCAGATCGAAGAAGCGATGGTCGGCAACATTTGCCGCTGCGGTACCTATAACCGGATCAAGACCGCGATCCGTCAGGCATCCACTCACCTGAAGGAGGCCAAGGCATGAGCCGTCTACCGAACGATTTTGCCCTGAGCAACCTGAGTCGCCGGGGCTTCCTCAAGGGCGTCGGCGCCACGGGTGCGCTGGTGCTGGCGGCGAGCTGGGGCTGGCAGGATGCGCTGGCCGAAGACAAGCCCAAGCAGTTCGGCGCCGATGGCATGCCCAACGGCTGGATCGACGATCCGAAGGTCTACGTCAGCATTGCCGCCGACGGCACGGTGACCGTGGTCTGTAACCGTTCGGAAATGGGCCAGGGCGTGCGCACCAGCCTGACCATGGTGGTCGCCGATGAACTGGAAGCCGACTGGGCGCACGTCAAGGTTCAGCAGGCGCCGGGTGATGAGGTGCGCTTCGGCAACCAGGACACCGACGGCTCGCGCAGCATGCGGCACTGGTACGAACCGATGCGCCGTTGCGGCGCCGCCGCCCGTACCATGCTGGAACAAGCCGCCGCTGCGCAGTGGAAGGTGCCGGTCGGCGAATGCCGCGCGCAACTGCATAAAGTCATTCACACACCGTCCGGGCGTGAGCTGGGTTACGGTGAGCTGGCCGCTGCGGCCAGTGCGCTGACGGTGCCGGCCCGTGACAGTCTGCGGCTCAAGCAACCGTCGGAATTCCGCTACATCGGCAAGGAAGGCACCAAAGCCATCGACGGTGCCGACATCGTCAATGGCCGCGCGGTGTACGGGGCCGACGTGCATTTCGACGGCCTGCTGTTCGCGGTTATCGCGCGTCCGGCGGTGTATGGCGGCAAGGTCAAGTCGGTGGATGACAGCGCCGCGCTGAAAGTGCCGGGCGTCCTCAAAGTCATCCAGATCGAGCCCCGGCCATTGCCTTCGGAATTCCAGCCATTGGGCGGCGTGGCCGTGGTGGCCAGCAACACCTGGGCGGCATTGAAGGGCCGTGAAGCGCTGAAGATCGAGTGGGACGATGGCCCGAACGCCACTTATGACTCGGTCGCCTATCGCAAAGAGATCGAAGGCGCTTCGCTGAAACCGGGCAAAGTGGTGCGCAATACCGGCGACATCGACAAAGCCATCGGCAGCGCCGCCAGCACGCTCGAAGCCTCTTATTACTTGCCGCATCTGGCCCAGGCACCGATGGAGCCGATGGTCGCCATCGCCCGTTACAAGGATGGCACTTGCGAAGCCTGGGCACCGAGCCAGGCGCCGCAGGTCACCCGCGAGCGGATCGCTGAACGCCTGGGGCTGCCGTTCGATAACGTCACTTTCAATGTCACGCTGCTGGGCGGTGGATTCGGGCGCAAGTCCAAACCGGACTTCGTCGTTGAGGCTGCTGTGCTCGCCAAGGAATTCCCCGGCAAAGCGGTGCGTGTGCAGTGGACCCGGGAAGACGACATCCACAACTCGTATTTCCACACTGTGTCCGCCGAATACCTCAAGGCCGGTGTGGGCAAGGACGGTTTGCCGTCCGCCTGGTTGCACCGCACGGTGGCGCCGAGCATCACCGCGCTGTTCGCACCGGGCATGAACCACGAAGCCGCCTTCGAGCTGGGCATGGGTTTCACCAACATGGCCTACGCGATTCCCAACGTGCGCCTGGAAAACCCTGAGGCCACGGTGCACACGCGGGTGGGCTGGTATCGCTCGGTGTCGAACATTCCCCATGGCTTCGCGATCCAGAGCTTCGTCGATGAACTGGCGCACAAAGCCAAGGAGGATCCGCTCAAGTACCAGATCAAATTGCTCGGCCCGGATCGGCAGATCGACCCGCGTACGCTCAGTGAAGAGTGGAATTACGGCGAATCCCCCGAGCGTTATCCGATCGACACCGGGCGCATGCGCACCGTGCTCGAAACGGCAGCCAAGGCGGCGGGGTGGGGGCGTCAATTGCCCAAGGGTCGTGGTCTCGGATTGGCGGTGCATTACAGCTTCGTCACCTATGTGGCGGCGGTGATCGAAGTCGAGGTCAAGGACGACGGCACGCTGATCGTGCACAAGGCCGATATCGCCGTGGATTGCGGCCCGCAGATCAACCCCGAGCGCATCCGTTCGCAGTTCGAAGGCGCCTGCGTGATGGGCCTGGGCAACGCCGTGTGGGGCGAAATCAGCTTCAAGGACGGCAAGGTGCAGCAGGACAACTTCCATATGTATGAAGTCGCGCGCATGTCGTTGGCGCCGAAGGAAGTCGCGGTGCATCTGGTAACGCCGCCGGGCGAGGTGCCGCTGGGTGGCGTCGGCGAACCGGGCGTGCCGCCGATTGCGCCGGCGCTGTGCAATGCGATCTTCGCCGCCACCGGCCAGCGCATCCGTAACCTGCCGGTGCGTTACCAGTTGCAGGGCTGGCAGAAGGCGCAAGCGTAATGGACAGCGCCGATCTTAATGTCCTGCGCAGCGTGCTCGAATGGCGCCGCGCCGGACAGCGGGTAATGTTGTTCAGCGTCGTGCAGACCTGGGGCACCGCGCCCCGGGCACCCGGCGCAATGCTGGCGTTGCGCGAAGATGGCGTGGTGATCGGTTCGGTGTCCGGCGGGTGCGTCGAGGACGATCTGATAGCCCGGCTGCACGACGGACGGATTCCCGCCGACGGGCCGCCGGTGCAGTTGATCACCTACGGCGTGACGCAGGAAGAAGCGGCGCGCTTCGGCCTGCCTTGCGGCGGCACCCTGCGCCTGACCGAGGAGCGGGTCGGCGATCCGGCGTGGGTCGCCGAGTTGCTGGATCGCTGCGAGGCCCACGAAATCGTCGCGCGCGAGCTGAACATCGGCACTGGCGAGGTGGTGTTGCGACCGGCCGGCAAGACCGATGTCTTGAGTTTCGACGGCCAGACCCTGCGCGCCATTTACGGCCCGCGCTGGCGCCTGCTGTTGATCGGCGCCGGGCAGTTGTCGCGGTATGTGGCCGAGATGGCGCGATTGCTGGATTTCGAAGTACTGATCTGTGATCCGCGCACCGAGTTCGTCTATGGCTGGGAAGAGCAGCATGGACGTTTTGTCCCCGGCATGCCGGACGAAGCAGTGCTGAATATCCAGACCGATGAACGCACGGCGATTGTCGCGCTGACTCACGACCCACGGCTGGATGACATGGCGTTGCTCACGGCGCTCGACTCCAAGGCGTTCTACGTCGGCGCACTCGGCTCACGGGTCAACAGCCGCAAGCGTCGGGAAAACCTGGCTGAGCTAGGCTTGTCGGAAGCGGCCATCGCCCGTTTGCACGGGCCGATCGGTTTGCATATCGGCAGCCATTCACCGGCGGAAATCGCCCTGTCGCTGTTGGCGGAAATCGTCGCGATCAAGAATGGTGTCGAGCTCAAGCAGAAGAAGACACTGGAGAGCGTATGAGCCGATCCATCGGAGTGATTGTGCTGGCGGCGGGCGAGGGCAGCCGCTTTCGCGAAGTGGCGGGTGTCGACAAGGACAAGCTGCTGGCTGATTGCACCGGGCGCGACGGCGCGGTGCGTTCGGTGATCGAGCAGGTGTTGGTGAACCTGCCGGCGAGTCTCGACCAGCGGGTGCTGGTGACGACCGAGGCGCGGCCGCAGGCGATGCGCATGGCGCAGGCTTACGGGTGTGACATTGTCTCGATCGAGTCCACGGGAATGGGCGACAGCATCGCGGCGGGTGTGGCGGCTTGCCCGGAAGCCGATGGCTGGCTGATTGTGCTGGGCGACATGCCGTTCATCCTGCCGTCGAGTATTGAGCGGGTCGTGGCGGCGATGGCCGAGGATGCGGTCAGCGTACCGACGTTGAACGGTGATTATGGGCATCCGGTCGGGTTTGGTCGTTCGTACGGAGCGGGGCTGATGGCTTTGTCCGGTGATCGAGGCGCGCGACCGTTGTTTGCCCAAGGTCGGGTGATTGAAGTCGCGGTGGATGACCCAGGGGTGTTGTGGGATGTCGATGTGCCGGATGCGCTGGTTTTCCAGCTGTCCTGATAAAACCTTGAGGCATAAAAAAGCCCCGCCTGGATCACCAGGCGGGGCTTTTTAGTGGCTTTTGGAATCAGACGAGGGGTTTAGGCTCGTGTTCTTTTTCCTGGGCCTCTTCGTGTTGCTCGACCGCTTCCTGAACGGAGCGTGGTGCTTCGGCAATCACGGCTTCAACGGCAACTTCCTCAGCGACCGGGGCAGGAGCCGCCTCGACCACGTCGGCAGCTGGAGCAGCAGCGGCGGCAGCCAGCTCGGCTTCCTTCTGCAGACGCTCTTCTTCACGCTTGCGACGACGCACTTCGCGCGGGTCGTTCGGCGCGCGGCCGCTTGGGGTCAGGGCGCTGACCGGAGCAGCTTCAACCACTGGCGCTGGTGCTTCGGCTACTACTGGCGCTTCAACCACAGGGGCTTCAACGACCGGTGCCGGTTCAGCAACAACTACTGGCTCGGCAGCCTTGGCTTCTTCAACAACAGGCGCTTCAACCACTGGCGCTGGTGTTTCAGTGACAGCCGGCTCGGCGACCCAGTTGAACGCGGTCTGTTCTTCGCGAACTTCACGCACGGTTTCGGTCACGGTTTCAGCGACGGTTTCGACAACCGACTGTTCAGCGACGGCTGGCGCTTCAAAGGACACAGCTGGTTCGGCAGCGACTTCAACCTGAGGCTGAGCTTCGCGAGCCGGAGCTACTTCGACTTCCGGAGCAGCAGGTGCTACGACCGGAGTGGTGGCTTCAACAACCGGCGCTTCTACTGGAGCAGTTTCCAGTGTTGCAGCGGTAGCGCGTTCAGCTTGCTCGTGGGCCTGAGCTTCAGCCGGAGCGCTGATCACGGTGCTGGCAACAGCAGCGGTAACAGCCAGACCAGCAGCCAGATCGGCAGTGCTTGGCGCCTGGGCGTTTTCGCCGGTCTCGGACTCTTCCGAACCTTCGATCACGTTGCCATTGGCATCACGCTGACGCTCGCGACGGTTGCTGCGACGACGCTGACCACGGGAGCGGCGGCGTGGACGATCGCCTTCGGCGTTCTCCGAACCGTCTTCCGGCAGTTGCTCTTCGTTGGTGGTGGTTTCTTCTTCAGCGACGGCAGCAGCGGCCTGTTCGGCGCGCGGTTGACGCTCTTCACGCGGAGGACGTGGCGCACGTTCTTCACGTGGCTGACGGGCCGGACGCTCTTCAGCGGTGGCGGCGGCAGCAACGGCCGGAGCGGCATCCAGCGGCTCGCGCAGTTCACGTACGCGTTCTTCACGCTCGCCACGCGGCTTGCGATCTTCACGCGGAGCACGTGGTGCACGTTCTTCGCGAGGCGCGCGTGGTGCGCGTTCTTCGCGGGCTACCGGTGCTTCGTCACGGGATTCGCGTGGCTCGCGGACTTCACGTGGTTCGCGCGGTTGACGCTCTTCACGCGGCTCACGTGGTGCGCGCTCTTCACGCGGTGCACGCTCTTCGCGCGGCTTGCGTTCTTCATCGCGGCGACCGTTACGGTTGCGGCTCTGCTGACGACCGTTGCGACGCTCTTCGTTGCGGGCCGGACGCTCGGTGGCTGGTTTTTCAACCACGACCGGAGCAACCGGCTCTTCCTTGGTGGCGAACAGGCTGACCAGCGACTTCACCAGGCCTTTGAACAGGCTTGGCTCTGGCGCAGCAACCGGAGCAGGTGCCGGGGCCGGAGCGGCGACTTCGGTCGGAACCGGAGCGTTGGCGCGGGCCGGAGCGGTCTTGACCGCGGCTTCCTGGCGAACCAGGGTGCGGGTCGCGGCGGCTGGCTGGACGTCTTCGACATCGGCGGCAGCGGCAGCGATTTCGTAGCTGGACTGGTTGGTTGCGGCTTCCGGGCTGTCGTCACGCAGGCGCTGAACTTCGAAGTGCGGGGTTTCGAGGTGATCGTTCGGCAGGATGACGATGCGGGCGCGAGTGCGCAGTTCGATCTTGGTGATCGAGTTGCGTTTTTCATTGAGAAGGAACGCGGCCACCGGGATTGGCACTTGAGCGCGAACTTCGGCGGTGCGGTCTTTCAGGGCTTCTTCTTCGATCAGACGCAGGATCGCCAGGGACAGCGATTCGACGTCACGGATGATGCCGGTGCCGCTGCAGCGCGGGCAGACGATGCCGCTGCTTTCGCCCAGCGAAGGACGCAGGCGCTGACGGGACATTTCCAGCAGGCCGAAGCGCGAGATGCGGCCGATCTGCACGCGGGCGCGGTCGGCTTCCAGGCATTCGCGGACTTTCTCTTCCACGGCGCGCTGGTTCTTGGCAGGGGTCATGTCGATGAAGTCGATGACGATCAGGCCGCCGATGTCGCGCAGGCGCAACTGACGGGCGATTTCTTCGGCGGCTTCAAGGTTGGTCTGCAGGGCGGTTTCTTCGATGTCGCTACCTTTGGTGGCGCGCGCCGAGTTGATGTCGATGGACACCAGGGCTTCGGTCGGATCGATGACGATGGAGCCGCCGGATGGCAGTTCGACGACGCGCTGGAAAGCGGTCTCGATCTGGCTTTCGATCTGGAAACGGTTGAACAGCGGAACGCTGTCTTCGTACAGCTTGATCTTGCTGGCGTACTGCGGCATCACCTGGCGGATGAAGGTCAGGGCTTCGTCCTGGGCTTCAACGCTGTCGATCAGCACTTCGCCGATGTCCTGGCGCAGGTAATCGCGGATGGCGCGGATGATCACGTTGCTTTCCTGGTAGATCAGGAACGGCGCGGAACGATCCAGCGAGGCTTCTTTGATGGCGGTCCACAGTTGCAGCAGGTAATCGAGGTCCCACTGCATTTCTTCGCTGCTGCGGCCAAGGCCGGCAGTGCGCACGATCAGCCCCATATCGGCCGGAGCGACCAGACCGTTCAGCGCTTCACGCAGTTCGTTGCGCTCTTCGCCTTCGATGCGACGGGAGATGCCGCCGGCACGCGGGTTGTTCGGCATCAGAACGAGGTAACGACCGGCCAGGCTGATGAAGGTGGTCAGGGCTGCGCCCTTGTTGCCACGTTCTTCTTTTTCGACCTGAACGATGACTTCCTGGCCTTCGCTCAGGACGTCCTTGATGTTGACGCGGCCTTCAGGGGCTTTCTTGAAGTATTCGCGGGAGATTTCTTTGAGGGGCAGGAAGCCGTGGCGCTCGGAGCCGAAATCGACAAAGGCAGCCTCAAGGCTTGGTTCGATGCGAGTGATGCGGCCTTTATAGATGTTGGCCTTCTTCTGCTCGCGTGCACCGGATTCGATGTCCAGGTCGTAGAGGCGCTGGCCATCTACCAGTGCAACACGCAACTCTTCGGGTTGAGTTGCGTTAATCAGCATTCTTTTCATGTAGTACCGTCGGTTTCCGGGCTGCCGGAAACGGCGTTCGGCACACACGACTTCTCACGGTCGGTGTCAGGTGCGTCGGGAGTGGTTGGCCATTCCCGTGTCCAGCGATGTCCGGCCAATTGGGCCGTTATCGCGACGTACGCGTCCTGCTTGCTGTGGCTACTTAAGCACTCAGTCAGGAGGAGGAATCAACCGGTGGCTGTGGACGAGATGAAGCGTCTTGATAAAACCTGTTGCTACACAGTCCAGCGGTTGTGCATCTCCACCCTACACGTATCCCTGATAATTCGGGTGCTGCCGCGCGCAGAATCCGCAGCGGGTTGGCATTTACCGTGAGCTCCGAAAGGGGAGGTCACGCATCATGGCTAATTCAGGCGGTGTTTCCGGAGTCTTCGCTCGGGGTCATCCGCGGCTGACTGCACTTTGTGAACTGGCCGTGAATATGGCTCGCGTGGCGAGTCAAAACTCTGCTTTGCGGCGTGATTCAGGCCTCATGTCACCTGCGCTTGTTACAGCTGCAAACTCCACCGTTACGTAGCAAAAGCCCCGTAGGACGGCCTCGCGTCCTGGTGAATTGCGTTGGTCAGGGCCGGTTTTTGACCGTGATTCCTCTGTCCAGGCCGCTTTTGGCGGCGTTCGCGACTATAGCAGCAATGATTAAGTGCTTCAATTCCATAAAAAATTGTTATTATCCGCGCCATGACGACTACTGCCCCTACGACTCCAGGCGTTCAACTGCTTGAGGTCTCGCCGGAATATGCCGGCCAACGAATCGACAATTTCCTCCTCGCCCGGCTCAAAGGCGTGCCCAAAACCTTGATTTACCGCATTTTGCGCAAGGGCGAAGTGCGCGTGAACAAAGGTCGGATCAAGCCCGAATACAAGCTGCAGGCCGGCGATATCGTGCGCGTGCCGCCAGTGCGCGTGCCTGAGCGTGACGAACCGGTGCCTTTGGCCCAAGGCCTGTTGCAGCGCCTGGAAGCCTCGATTGTCTACGAAGACAAAGCCCTGATCGTGATCAACAAGCCCGCCGGCATTGCGGTTCACGGTGGCAGCGGCCTGAATTACGGCGTTATCGAAGCCTTTCGTCAGTTGCGCCCCGATGCCAAGGAGCTCGAGCTGGTTCACCGTCTCGATCGCGACACCTCCGGCCTGCTGATGATCGCCAAGAAACGCAGCATGTTGCGTCACTTGCATGCCGCGTTGCGCGGTGACGGTGTCGACAAGCGCTACATGGCACTGGTTCGCGGCAACTGGGCGACCTCGATCAAGCAGGTCCGTGCGGCGCTCGGCAAGAGCAATCTGCGCTCCGGTGAGCGCATGGTCGAGGTCGACGAGGAGGAGGGCAAGGAGTCTGTGACCGTGTTCAAGGTCCTGCGTCGCTTCGGCGATTTTGCCACTTTGATCGAGGCCAAACCGATCACCGGTCGCACGCACCAAATCCGCGTCCACACGTTGCACGCCGGGCACTGCATTGCCGGCGACACCAAATACGGCGATGACGGTTTCAGTAAGGAAATCCGTGATCTGGGCGGCAAGCGCCTGTTCCTGCACGCCTACATGCTGACCGTGCCGCTGCCCGATGGCGGTGAACTCAAGTTGCAGGCACCAGTCGATGAAATGTGGGCCAAGACTGTGGAGCGATTGAGTGCGCCCATCTGATTACAAGCTGCTGATTTTTGATTGGGACGGCACCCTGGCCGATTCCATTCATCGGATTGTCGAGGCGATGCACTCGGCGTCCGGGCGTTCAGGTTTCGAGTTGCGTGATGATTTTGCCGTTAAAGGCATCATCGGTCTGGGCTTGCCCGAGGCGATCCGCACCTTGTATCCGGAAATCAGCGATACCGAAATGACCTTGTTTCGCGAGTATTACGCGGATCACTACATCGCTGCAGAAGCCGTGCCTTCGCCGTTGTTCGAAGGCGTAGTCGAGTCGATGGCGTCCTTTCGCGAGCAGGGCTATCACCTGGCTGTCGCGACCGGCAAAAATCGTCGCGGGCTGGATCGGGTGCTCAAGGCCAATGGCTGGGAAGATTATTTCGATATCACCCGCGCAGCCGATGAAACTGCAAGCAAGCCGCACCCTCTGATGCTGGAGCAGATCCTTGCGCATTGCGGTGTGCGTGCCGAGCAAGCGCTGATGGTCGGTGACTCGTCCTTTGATCTGTTGATGGCGCGCAATGCGGGGATGGATTCGGTGGCGGTCAGTTATGGCGCGCAATCGATCGAATCACTGCAACAGTTCGAGCCGCGACTGTCGATCGACCATTTTTCCGAATTGCACGCCTGGCTGGGGCAGCAGGCTTAATACGTTTTTGCTGGGGTGGATGGCATGACCGACGAATGGAAAGCACCGGCCAAGGCAACTGCCGACGACGGTGATGCGAAAAGCTGGAAGCTGCTGGAAAAGACCTTGCTTGCCGGCGTGCAGGAGCAGCGTCGTTCGCGGCGCTGGGGCATCTTCTTCAAGTTGCTGACCTTTGTTTATCTGTTTGTTGCACTGATCCTGTTCACGCCGTTGATGGACATGGAAAAAAGCGCCACCCGCAGTGGTAACTACACCGCACTGATCGACGTCACCGGCATGATTGCCGACAAGGAACCGGCCAGCGCCGACAATATCGTCGGCAGCCTGCGCGCGGCGTTTGAGGACAAGAAGGTCAAGGGCGTAATCCTGCGCATCAACAGTCCGGGCGGCAGTCCGGTGCAGTCGGGTTATGTGTATGACGAGATCAAGCGCCTGCGCGGCCTGCATCCCGACACCAAGCTGTACGCGGTGATTTCCGACCTGGGCGCTTCCGGTGCCTATTACATTGCCAGTGCGGCGGATCAGATTTATGCCGACAAGGCCAGTCTGGTGGGTTCCATTGGTGTGACGGCAGCCGGTTACGGCTTTGTCGGCACCATGGAAAAGCTCGGTGTCGAGCGCCGCACTTACACCTCCGGCGAGCACAAGGCGTTCCTTGATCCGTTCCAGCCGCAGAAGCCGGAAGAAACGGCGTTCTGGCAGAGTGTGCTGGATACCACGCACAAGCAGTTCATCAACAGCGTCAAGCAGGGGCGTGGTGATCGCCTGAAGGACAAGGAGCATCCGGAGCTGTTCTCCGGGCTGGTCTGGTCTGGCGAGCAGGCGCTGCCATTGGGGCTGATCGATGGTCTGGGCAATGCCAGCTCGGTGGCGCGTGACGTGATTGGCGAAAAGGAGTTGGTGGACTTCACCGTTCAGGAATCGCCGTTTGATCGCTTCTCGAAGAAGCTCGGTGCCAGCGTTGCCGAGAAACTGGCAATGTGGATGGGTTTTAACGGCCCGTCGTTGCGCTGATCGGTTGCTGCAAGGAAAAACCGGCCTGAGGGCCGGTTTTTTGTGGGTCAGGGAATTTGTACGCCTTCGATCAACAGCATGTCGATCAGGCGAATCAGTGGCAGGCCGATCAGGCTGGTGGCGTCCGGGCCTTCGGTGGATTGGAAGAGGCTTACACCCAAGCCTTCGGCCTTGAAGCTGCCGGCGCAGTCGTAGGGTTGTTCGGCGTGCAAATAGCGCTCGACGCGGGCCTGATCCAGTACGCGCATGTGCACCGTGAAAGGCACGCAGTCGACCTGGCAGTGGCCGGTCTGGCTGTTGAGCAGGGCCAGGCCGGTGAGGAAGGTCACGCTGGCGCCGCTGGCGGCCATCAGTTGTTCGCGGGCATTTTCGAAGGTGTGCGGCTTGCCGATGATGCGCTCGCCGAGTACCGCAACCTGATCGGAGCCGATGATCAGGTGAGCAGGGTGGCTGTCGGCCAAGGCTCGGGCTTTCTGTTCGGCGAGGCGCTTGACCAGCTCGATTGCCGACTCGTCCGGGCGATGGCTTTCATCGATATCCGGCGAGCTGCAGACGAACGGCAGGCGCAGGCGGCTGAGCAATTCCCGACGATAGGTCGAGCTTGAAGCGAGTAATAAAGGCAGCATTCGCATCTCCAGAGGCAGGCGGCAGATTCTAGCGGAGCCGCGCAAGTGACGGACAGGGCACAATTTCCTTTGACATGGGTGGGTGCATCCCTATAATGCTGCGCCTATGTTGAATGACCCGATTCCACCTCACGTTGACCCGCGCAAATTGGCTGACCGTGGCACCACCCTCCAAGGTGAACTGCTGCTGGCCGATTTGAAGAGACTCTGCGACCCGCTTTCCGACGATGTCGGTACGGTGCAGGCCAAATTCGTTTTTGAACGAGATGAACGTAAATCTGTGGTGATCCACAGCTTTATCGACACCGAAGTCAAAATGGTTTGCCAGCGTTGTCTTGAGCTGGTCACCCTGCCGATCCACAGCGAATGCAGTTACGCCGTGGTGAAGGAGGGTGCGAATACCCAGTCGTTACCGAAAGGTTATGACGTGCTGGAACTGGGCGAAGATCCATTGGATCTGCAGTCACTGATCGAGGAGGAGCTTTTGCTCGCCTTGCCCATTGTGCCTGCTCATCATCCGGAAGAATGCCAGCAGCCGGCGGGAGCAGATGAGCCCGAACCGAGCGAGGACGAGGTAACGCGGTCCAACCCGTTCAGTGTATTGGCGCAGTTAAAGCGTGACCCAAACGTTTAGGAGTTAATCAATTATGGCTGTTCAGCAGAACAAAAAATCCCGCTCTGCCCGTGACATGCGCCGTTCGCACGACGCTCTCGAGGCTAGCACCCTGTCTGTAGAAAAAACCACTGGTGAAGTTCACCTGCGTCACCACGTATCGCCAGAAGGCGTATACCGTGGCCGTAAAGTGATCGACAAGGGCGCTGACGAGTAATCACTTGTCCGCTCAAGTCATCGCGATTGACGCAATGGGCGGGGACTTCGGTCCCCGCAGCATTGTTCAGGCCAGCCTCGCTTGCCTTTCTGCTACACCCTCGCTGCACCTGACCCTCGTCGGTCAACCCTCCCTTCTTGAAGAACTGATCACCGGCCAATCGGCTGCCGATCGTGCGCGCCTGACAATTGTTCCGGCGTCCGAAGTCATCACCATGGACGAAAAACCTGCCCAGGCCCTGCGTGGCAAGCCGGACTCGTCGATGCGTGTCGCCCTTGAGTTGCTGCGTGATGGTAAGGTCCAGGCCTGTGTCAGTGCCGGCAATACCGGGGCACTGATGGCCCTGTCGCGATTCGTGCTCAAGACCCTGCCGGGGATTGATCGTCCGGCCATGGTCGCCGCGATCCCCACTCAGAAAGGCTACTGCCAGTTGCTTGATCTCGGCGCCAACGTCGATTGCAGTGCCGAGCATCTGTTGCAGTTTGCTGTAATGGGGTCCGTGGCGGCGCAGACGCTGGGCATTGCCCGTCCGCGCGTTGCGCTGTTGAATATCGGCACTGAAGACATCAAGGGTAATCAGCAGGTCAAGCTGGCTGCGACGTTATTGCAGGCTGCGCGGGGTATCAATTACATCGGTTTCATCGAAGGTGACGGCTTGTATCGCGGCGAGGCGGATGTGGTGGTGTGCGACGGTTTTGTCGGCAATATCCTGCTCAAGTCCAGCGAAGGCCTGGCGACGATGATCGCTGCGCGCATCGAGGCCTTGTTCAAAAAAAACCTCGCTTCCCGTGCTGTTGGTGCTCTGGCGCTGCCATTGATGAAGCGTCTACAGGCTGATCTGGCGCCGGCGCGACATAACGGCGCAAGCTTCCTCGGTTTGCAGGGCATTGTTGTGAAAAGTCACGGTTCGGCCGGGGTTCAGGGGTTTCAGAGTGCGATTCAGCGAGCGCTGATTGAGATTCAGGAGAATCTTCCCGAGCGCCTGCACGGCCGTCTGGAGGATTTGTTGTCTTAGGCGTTTTCGTCGGACAATGCTTAAATGTGACCGCCCGGTTCAAAGGGCCATCCAACTGTCAGTTTCTTGCGTCCCTCTAGCGGGATGCCATTTTTCCGACGACAAGATCATTAGGGGCTTGTTACATGTCTGCTTCCCTCGCATTCGTCTTTCCAGGACAGGGTTCGCAGTCCCTCGGCATGCTGGCCGAGCTGGGCGCGCAACATCCGCTGATCCTTGAAACTTTCAAAGAAGCATCTGATGCTCTGGGCTACGACCTGTGGGCGCTGACCCAGCAGGGCCCGGAAGAGCTGCTCAATCAAACCGACAAAACCCAACCGGCCATTCTGACCGCTTCGATCGCCCTGTGGCGTCTGTGGCTGGCTGAAGGTGGCGCGCGTCCGGCCTTTGTTGCCGGTCACAGCCTGGGTGAATACAGCGCGCTGGTCGCTGCTGGCAGCTTGAGCCTGGCCGACGCGGTAAAGCTCGTCGAGCGCCGTGGCCAATTGATGCAGGAAGCCGTACCGGCCGGGCAGGGCGGCATGGCTGCCATCCTCGGTCTGGAAGATGCTGACGTTCTCGCTGCCTGTGCCGAAGCGGCGCAAGGCGAAGTGGTCAGCGCGGTGAACTTCAACTCCCCGGGCCAGGTAGTGATCGCCGGTGCCAAGGCGGCAGTTGAACGCGCCATCGAGGGTTGCAAGGCCCGTGGCGCCAAGCGCGCCATGCCGCTGCCGGTCAGCGTGCCGTCGCACTGTGAACTGATGCGCCCGGCTGCCGAGCGCTTCGCCGAGTCCATCGCTGCCATCGACTGGCAGGCGCCGCAGATCCCTGTGGTACAGAACGTCAGCGCCCAGGTGCCGGCGGATCTGGAAACCCTCAAGCGTGATCTGCTGGAGCAACTCTACAAGCCGGTTCGCTGGGTTGAATCGGTCCAGACCCTGGCCGCCAAAGGCGCGACCAACCTGGTCGAATGTGGCCCTGGCAAAGTGCTGGCCGGTCTGAACAAACGTTGCGCCGAAGGCGTTTCGACTTCCAACCTCAATACCCCAGACGCTTTCGCTGCTGCTCGCGCAGCGGCTGTCTGAATCAGGAGAAGCTTGCATGAGTCTGCAAGGTAAAGTTGCACTGGTCACCGGCGCAAGCCGTGGCATCGGCCAGGCTATCGCACTGGAACTGGGTCGTCAGGGCGCCATCGTTGTTGGCACCGCGACTTCCGCTTCGGGCGCCGAGCGTATTGCTGCGACCCTGAAGGAAAACGGCATTCAGGGCGCAGGTTTCGAACTGAACGTCACCAGCGACGAATCGGTCACCAAGGTGCTGGCGAGCATCCAGGAGCAGTTCGGTGCGCCGGTAGCGATTCTGGTCAACAATGCCGGCATCACCCGCGATAACCTGATGATGCGCATGAAAGACGACGAGTGGTACGACGTGATCGATACCAACCTGAACAGTCTGTATCGCCTGTCCAAGGGCGTTCTGCGCGGCATGACCAAGGCGCGGTGGGGCCGAATTATCAGTATTGGCTCGGTGGTGGGTGCCATGGGCAACGCTGGCCAAGTAAACTATGCAGCCGCCAAGGCCGGTCTGGAAGGTTTCAGTCGTGCCATGGCGCGTGAAGTCGGTTCGCGTTCGATTACGGTCAACTCGGTAACCCCAGGGTTCATCGACACCGATATGACGCGCGAGCTGCCTGAAGCACAGCGTGAAGCCTTGCAGACGCAGATTCCGCTGGGCCGTCTGGGACAAGCTCAAGAGATCGCGTCCGTGGTCGCTTTTCTTGCATCCGACGGTGCGGCATACGTGACCGGGGCTACAATCCCGGTTAACGGCGGGATGTACATGTAATTCAAATGTGACGGATTGCTTCAAAAAAATGTCATACGAGCTGTCTAAAATCCGTTATAAAGCTGCAATCTATTTATAGGCAGAGGGCCGCAGGGTTTGAGGAGTGAAGCTTTCAGTTGAAAAGCTGAAAAGTCTTTCTATACACTTACCCACTGGCCAGCTGCCTGAATTTGTCCATTAGGAGTGAAAACAAGGTATGAGCACCATCGAAGAGCGCGTCAAGAAAATCGTTGCCGAGCAACTGGGTGTTAAAGAAGAAGAAGTGGTCAACACCGCTTCCTTCGTAGAAGACCTGGGTGCCGACTCCCTTGACACCGTTGAGCTGGTGATGGCTCTGGAAGAGGAATTCGAGACCGAAATCCCTGACGAAGAAGCTGAGAAGATCACTACTGTACAAGCTGCAATCGACTACGTTACCAGCCACCAGGCGTAATAGTTTGTAATCGTTGCTTGCTGTCATGGAAAAACCGCACTGCCATCATGGCGTGCGGTTTTTTCTTTAGGCCTGATGCAAAGTCGTCATTTGAAAAAGGAGAGTGCTGTGTCGCGTAGACGCGTCGTAGTCACCGGTATGGGTATGTTGTCGCCACTGGGCACGGATGTGCCGAGCAGTTGGCAGGGCATTCTGGCTGGCCGCAGTGGCATTGGTCTGATCGAACACACCGACCTTTCTGCCTATTCCACCCGCTTTGGCGGCTCGGTAAAGGGCTTCAATGTCGAGGAATACCTGTCGGTCAAGGAAGCGCGCAAGCTCGACCTGTTCATTCAGTACGGTCTGGCGGCCGGCTTTCAAGCCGTACGCAATGCCGGTCTGGAAGTCACCGATGCCAACCGTGAACGCATAGGCGTGGCCATGGGTTCGGGTATCGGCGGTCTGACCAACATCGAAGAAACCAGCCGCACCCTGCACGAGACCGGCCCGCGCCGGATTTCTCCGTTCTTTGTGCCTGGCTCGATCATCAATATGATTTCCGGTTTCCTGTCCATCCATTTGGGTGCACAGGGGCCTAACTACGCCATCGCCACGGCGTGTACCACCGGTACGCACTGCATCGGCATGGCGGCGCGCAACATCATGTACGACGAAGCCGACGTGATGATTGCCGGCGGTGCCGAGATGGCCGCGTGCGGTCTGGGCATGGGCGGCTTTGGTGCTTCCCGTGCGCTGTCGACCCGCAACGACGAGCCGACCCGCGCCAGCCGTCCGTGGGACAAGGGCCGTGACGGCTTCGTGCTGTCCGACGGTGCCGGCGCCCTGGTGCTCGAAGAACTCGAGCACGCCAAGGCCCGTGGCGCAACCATCTACGCCGAGCTGATCGGCTTCGGCACCAGTGGCGACGCCTTCCACATGACTTCGCCACCCGCCGACGGCGCCGGTGCTGCACGCTGCATCACCAACGCGCTGCGCGATGCGAAGATCAACGTCGATCAAGTGCAATACATCAACGCCCACGGCACTTCGACCCCGGCCGGCGACCTCGCTGAAGCCAACGCGATCAAGTCGGTGTTCGGTGATCACGCCTACAAGCTGGCTGTCAGCTCCACCAAGTCCATGACCGGTCACCTGCTGGGTGCGGCGGGCGCGGTCGAGGCGATCTTCAGCGTGCTGGCGATCAACAGCCAGGTGGCACCGCCGACCATCAACCTCGATGAGCCGGACGAAGGCTGCGACCTCGATTTCGTGCCGCATACCGCGCGCAACATGGACATCGATGTCGTGCTGTCCAACTCGTTCGGATTTGGCGGCACCAACGGCACGTTGGCGTTCCGTCGGTTCGCCGGCTGATGGACTGCTGGGTCGACGGTCTGCCGGCTGACGCTCTGTCGCTGAAAGATCGCGGCCTGGCTTACGGCGACGGTCTGTTCGAGACCATCGCCGTGCGAGGCGGCCAGCCGTTGCTGCTGGATCGGCATCTGACGCGTCTGGCCGACGGCTGTATGCGTCTGGCCATTGCGACGGATGTCGAGCTGATTCGCCATGAGCTGCAATCCTATGCTGCCGCGATGGGCGAGGGTGTGCTCAAGCTCATCCTCACCCGTGGCGACGGATTGCGCGGTTATGCGCCGGATCCTTCGGCGCAGGGCCGACGCATTCTGCAAGGCAATCCTCCCGCCGCTTATCCAGCGGCTCACGCCGAGCAGGGCGTTCGCCTGTTTCCGTGCAGCACGCGCCTGTCGAGGCAGCCGTTGCTCGCCGGGCTCAAACACCTCAATCGACTGGAACAGGTCATTGCCCGCGCAGAATGGCAGGACAGTGAGCATGCCGAAGGTTTGATGCTCGATCAGGCCGGTCGGGTGATCGAAGGTGTGTTCAGCAATCTGTTCCTGGTACGTGACGGTGTGCTGATTACGGCGGACCTGAAACGCTGCGGTGTGGCCGGCGTGATGCGCGCAGAAATATTGTTTCAGGCCGAGTCCCTGGGCATTCCCGTGCAAATCACCGACATCCCCCTCGAACAGCTGCAATGGGCTGATGAAGTCTTTGTCTGCAACAGCGTGTATGGCGTCTGGCCGGTACGCGCCTGTGCTGCTCTGAGCTGGCCGGTTGGCCCGCTCACCCGTAAACTGCAAACCATTGCCCGCGCGCTACTGGATGCCTGATTCGTGAGACGTAAACTTTTGCTGCTGCTGGAAACCGGACTGGTTCTGGCAGGGCTGCTGTTGGGCGCCAGCGCCTGGAAGATTCATTCGGCACTGGAACAGCCCCTGAACATTACGCAGGAAGAACTGCTGGATGTGCCCAAGGGATCCACCCCGACCCGCACTTTTCTTGGACTCGAAGCCGATGGCGTCATCAAGGACGCGTTCTGGCTGCGGGTCTATTGGCGGTTCAATCTCGCTGGCACGCCGATTCATACGGGCGAGTACCGTATGCAACCGGGCATGACCGTCAACGGCCTGATCGACCTGTGGAAGCGTGGCGATGTGGTTCAGTACAGCCTGACGCTGGTCGAAGGCTGGAATTTCCATCAAGTGCGCGCCGCGCTGGCCAAGGATGAAAAGATCGAACAGACTCTCAATGGTCTGAGTGACAGCGAGGTCATGGCCAAAATCGGTCACAAGGGTCTGTTCCCTGAAGGCCGCTTCTTCCCCGACACCTACCGCTTCGTGCGCGGTGTGACCGATACCGAACTGTTGAAAAAGGCCTTCGACCGCCTCGACGAAGTGCTGGCCAAGGAGTGGGAAAAACGCTCCGCCGAGGTGCCTTACACCGAGCCCTATCAGGCGCTGATCATGGCGTCGCTGGTGGAGAAGGAAACGGGCGTGCCTCAGGAACGTGGCCAGATTGCTGGCGTCTTCGTACGTCGCATGGCGCTGGGCATGCAGTTGCAGACCGATCCGACGGTGATCTACGGCCTGGGCGACCGCTACAACGGCAAGCTGACCCGTGCTCATCTCAAGGAAGCCACGCCGTACAACACCTACATGATTCCCGGCCTGCCGCCGACGCCGATCGCCATGGTCGGACGTGAAGCCATTCACGCGGCTCTCAATCCGGTGGATGGCACCAGCCTCTACTTCGTTGCCCGTGGCGATGGCAGCCACGTGTTCTCCGATGATCTGGACGCGCACAACAACGCGGTGCGCGAGTACCAGCTCAAGCGGCGCGCGGATTACCGCTCGAGCCCGGCGCCTGCAACAGCGCCCGAGGCCGCTCCGGAAGCCGAGGAGGCGATACCTGCCGCCTCACCCGATACTGCACCGGAATCGTTGCCGCAGCCGCCCGCTCAAGCGCCTGCACCGACGCCGGAACCGGAAGCCTCCGCTCCCCAAAACACGCAATGACTTTGATTAAGGACTGCCTGTGACTGGCTTGTTTATTACCCTGGAAGGCCCGGAAGGCGCCGGCAAAAGCACCAACCGCGAATACCTCGCCGAGCGCCTGCGCGCCGCCGGTATCGAAGTGGTGCTGACCCGCGAGCCCGGCGGTACGCCGCTGGCCGAGCGCATTCGTGAGGTGTTGCTGGCCCCGGTCGACGAAGTGATGAACCCGGACACCGAGCTGTTGCTGGTGTTCGCCGCCCGTGCCCAGCATCTGGCTGAAGTCATTCGCCCGGCGCTGGCCCGTGGTGCGGTGGTGCTGTGTGACCGTTTCACCGATTCGACTTACGCCTATCAGGGCGGTGGTCGCGGCTTGTCGCTGGAGCGCATCGCGGCGCTGGAGACTTTCGTGCAGGGCGACCTGCGTCCCGACCTGACGCTGATTTTCGATCTGCCGGTGGAAATCGGCCTCGCTCGCGCCAGCGCTCGGGGTCGTCTGGATCGTTTCGAGCTGGAAGGCCGTGAGTTTTTCGAGGCCGTGCGCAGTGCATTCCTCAAGCGCGCGGAAGCCGATCCGGCGCGCTACGTGCGGATCGATGCCGGTCAGCCGTTGGCCAAGGTTCAACAATCGCTGGATACCCTGATTCCGAACTTGCTGGAGCTGAGCCGTGGCTGAGGCCTATCCGTGGCAGGACAGCCTCTGGCAGCAACTGGCCGGGCGCACTCAGCACGCTCACGCGTATCTGCTGCACGGGCCGGCCGGGATCGGCAAGCGCGCGCTGGCCGAACGACTGATGGCCAGTCTGCTGTGCCAGCGTCCGACGCCTGAAGCCTGCGGTGAGTGCAAATCCTGCCTGCTGCTCAAGGCCGGCAGCCACCCGGACAATTACATTCTCGAACCGGAAGAAGCGGACAAGGCGATCAAGGTCGATCAGGTGCGCGATCTGGTCAGTTTCGTGGTGCAGACCGCGCAACTGGGCGGGCGCAAGGTGGTGCTGATCGAGCCGGTGGAGTCGATGAACATCAACGCCGCCAACGCCTTGCTCAAGAGCCTTGAAGAGCCGTCCGGCGATACCGTGCTGTTATTGGTCAGCCACCAGCCGAGCCGGTTGTTGCCGACCATCAAAAGCCGCTGCGTGCAGCAGGCCTGCCCGCTGCCGAGCGAATCCATGAGTCTGCAGTGGCTGGCTCAGGCACTGCCGGAATGCTCCGAAGACGAACGTGTCGAACTGTTGACCCTGGCCGCCGGTTCGCCGTTGGCCGCCGTCACGTTGCAGGGGCAGGGCGTGCGTGAACAGCGCGCGCAGGTGGTGGAAGGCGTGAAGAAGCTGCTCAAGCAGCAACAATCGCCGACGCAACTGGCCGAGGAGTGGAAAAACATTCCGATGCTGCGTCTGTTCGACTGGTTCTGCGACTGGTCGAGCCTGATCCTGCGCTATCAGTTGACCCAGGATGAATCGGGTCTCGGCCTGACCGACATGCGCAAGGTCGTGCAGTATCTGGCGCAGAAAAGTGCCCAGGCTAAAGTGCTGGATATTCAGGACTGGATTCTCGCCCAGCGCCAGAAAGTCCTGAGCAAGGCCAACCTCAATGCGGCGTTGCTGCTGGAAGCGTTGTTGGTGCAATGGGCGAGCTTGCCTGGTCAAAGATAAGAATGTGTACCTAGACTCTGAGCATCAGCAGTGGAGGTCAACATGAATGAACCTGTCAGCCCGGGGCCGCGCAACGGCATCTTGTCCCTGACCATCAAGGACAAGTCGGTCCTCTACGCCGCCTACATGCCGTTCATCAAGAACGGCGGCCTGTTCATCCCGACCAACAAGAACTACAAGTTGGGCGACGAGGTGTTCATGCTGCTGAACCTGATGGACGAGGCGGAGAAGATTCCGGTGGCCGGCAAAGTCGCCTGGATCACCCCCAAAGGCGCGCAGGGCAACCGCGCGGCCGGCGTCGGCGTGCAATTCAACGATGGCGACAACACCGCCCGCAGTCGCATCGAAACTCATCTGGCCGGAGCCCTGAAATCCGACCGTCCCACTCATACGATGTAAGTTGCAGTCCTTTTTATGCTCGTAGATTCCCATTGTCACCTTGATCGCCTCGACCTCGCCGCTCACGACGGTTCCCTGGATGCCGCGCTGGATGCGGCCCGCGAACGCGGCGTCGGGCATTTCCTGTGCATCGGCGTCAGCGCCGACAACGCGGCCGACGTCAAAGCCCTGGCCGAGCGTTACGACGATGTCGATTGTTCGGTCGGCGTGCATCCGCTGGATGTGCAGCCGGGCGCGGCGCCGGCGCTGGACTGGCTGCTGCATGAGCTCAATCACCCGAAAGTGGTGGCGATCGGTGAAACCGGTCTGGACTATCACTACGAGCCGGAAGCCGCCGAGTTACAGCAGGAATCGTTCCGTCTGCACCTGCAAGCCGCGCAGCAGACCGGCAAACCGGTGATCATCCACACCCGTGGCGCCCGTGCCGACACGCTCGAGTTGTTGCGCGAAGCCGCGTTGCCCCAGGCCGGTGTGCTGCATTGCTTCACCGAAGACTGGGACATGGCCAAGGCAGCGCTGGACATGGGTTATTACATTTCCCTGTCGGGCATCGTCACCTTCCGCAATGCCGATGCGTTGCGCGATGTAGCGAGCAAGGTTCCGGTCGATCGCCTGCTGGTGGAAACCGATTCACCGTACCTGGCGCCGATCCCGTATCGCGGCAAGCCGAACCTGCCGCAATACGTGCGGGAAGTGGCAGAGTTTCTGGCGATGCTGCGCGGCGAGAACTACGAGCGTTTTGCCGAGCAGACTACCGAGAACTTCAAGCGACTGTTTCCAATGGCGAATGTAAAAGCCTGAATCGCAGGCAAAAAAAACCCGGGTTCTGGGGGGTGAATCCGGGTTAAGACCATTAGGAGTAAAACAAAGGCACGCGGTCCCTTGGTACCTTTACCGGCGCGACACTTGGGGGAGATGTCGCCCGACAGTTCAAGTATTGATCAGTCTGGCGCCGAGTCCAGTTGGCTGGCCGGGGTTTTTAAACAAATTTGGAATACGTTCGCTTCGGTTATGTTCTCATTCCCCTCGAAACGTTCGTGAAATGAACAAGAAACACAGATATGGTCGGATGATCCGTGCATTTTTGCGCAAGTTAGGCATAATACGCGGCTTCGAATTTTGACCCCTACAGACCTTTTCTTATGCACAAAGAACCTCGTAAGGTCCGTGAGTTTCGTCGCCGCGAGCAAGAAATTCTCGATACCGCGCTCAAGCTGTTCCTCGAACAAGGTGAAGACAGTGTCACCGTCGAGATGATTGCTGATGCCGTGGGTATCGGCAAAGGCACGATCTACAAGCACTTCAAGTCCAAGGCCGAAATCTATCTGCGCCTGATGCTCGATTACGAGCGCGACTTGAACGAGCTGTTGCACTCGGCCGATGTCGACAAGGACAAGGAAGCGCTGTCCCGTGCCTACTTTGAATTCCGCATGCGCGACCCGCAGCGCTATCGCCTGTTCGATCGCCTGGAAGAGAAGGTGGTCAAGGGCAATCAGGTGCCCGAGATGGTCGAGGAGTTGCACAAGATCCGTGCCTCGAACTTCGAACGCCTGACGCTGCTCATCAAGGGCCGCATCAGTGAAGGCAAGCTCGAAGACGTGCCGCCGTACTTCCACTACTGCGCATCCTGGGCGCTGGTGCACGGCGCGGTGGCGCTGTATCATTCGCCGTTCTGGAGCAATGTGCTGGAAGATCAGGAAGGTTTCTTCCAGTTCCTGATGGATATCGGCGTGCGCATGGGCAACAAGCGCAAGCGCGACCCTGAAACGCCAAGCAGCTGAATCATTCAGTTGCCTTATGCGCCGTGTTTTTCGCTACATGGCGCAGTACCGCAGGAATATACTCAGGCATAGGGCTTGCTAAAACTTGAATTGTGAGTCAAGTTTTAGCCGCTCGATTTTCCATCGCCGGAGTGCTTCATGATCGTTGACCGTCAAGGCAGGCGTTTTCGCAATTTGCGGATCAGTCTGACTTCAGCCTGCAATTACGCCTGTACCTACTGCGTGCCCAACGGCAAGCGGCTGGTGGCTGCGCAGGATGAACTGTCGGCCGAGGCCATGGCGCGTGGCGTAGCCTATCTGATCGAAGCCGCGGGCATCGAGCGTCTGCGCATCACCGGCGGCGAGCCGCTGGTCAGCCCCAAACTCGAATCTTTCATGAGCGCCGTCGGCAGGATGGGCCTGGAAGACATCAGCCTGACCACCAACGGCCAGCTCCTGGCGAAAAAACTTCCGCTGCTGGTCGATGCCGGCCTGCGGCGCATCAACGTTTCCCTCGATACCCTGGACGCCGGCGCGTTCCGCAGCATCGCCCGTGGCGGCGATCTGGCCACCGTGCTGGATGGCATGGATCAGGCGGCAGCGGCGGGGATGAAGATCAAGGTCAACATGGTGCCGTTACGCGGGCAGAACCTCGACCAGGTGCTGCCGCTGCTCGATTACTGCCTTGAACGCGGCTTTGAGCTGCGCTTCATCGAGCTGATGCGCATGGGCCACCTGGCCACTGATTCCAACGCCTTTCTGCAGCAGTTCGTCAGTCTGCAACAGCTGCTGAGCCTGATCGGCGAACATTACGAGTACGCGCAAACCGACGCTCCGGTGGATGCCACGGCAGTTCGCTATGCGATTCCCGGTCTGGGCAATTTCGGCGTGATCGCCAACGAAAGCGTGCCGTTCTGCCGAACCTGTTCGCGCCTGCGCCTGTCGTCCACCGGATGGCTGCATGGCTGCCTGTCGTCGAGCAACCGCCACTACGTCGGAGACCTGCTCGACAAACCACGTCATGAGGCGCTGCCGGCGTTGCAGCGACTGCTGGTCAAGGCGCTGGGCGACAAGCAGGAGGTCGCGTTCTCCGGCGGCGCGACCGTCATGAAGATCATCGGCGGCTAAGCATCCCGCCACAAAAAGTCCTGTTTCAAAGCGGATACCTGCACATTTCCAAGGACTGGCGCAAAAGCTGCATCCTACGGCCATTCGCCGGTTTTCCGTCACCGGCTTCTGGAGGATTAGGATGCGTAGCCTGGTTTTGCTGCTGGCCGTTTTGGCGCTGGGCGGCTGTATGACTGTCAGTGACATGGCCGAAGGGACTCGCTACCAGATGAGCGACGCGGGCTTGCTGGATCACAGCGACAGCCGTCGCGTAAACAATTTCCGCATTCAGCCGGATTCGTTCATCTACATCGCGCAAGGCTCGTTCGCGCCGCCGGGTGGTTCTTACCCGCGTCCCAATGTCGTCGCCGAAGAGGCCTTCAAGGGTTTCGTCGAATATTTCCCGATGGTCCGCCGCGCACGCGCGCCGGAAGGCCTCGACCAGGCAATGGGCGAAGCGCGCGACGCCGGTGCCCACTACCTGCTGTACACCCGTTTCGCCAAGGCCGACGACCGCATCGGCAACTCCGATGAATGGCTGGATCAGGAAGCTGTGGATCGTCTCGGTATCGACGGTGGCGTGATTCAGATCATGTTGATCGAGACCAGCACCCAGTATTTGATTGATACTGCACGGATCAAGAGTCGTGGCGGTTTACTGACGTTCCACGACAACAAGCCCGAAGACCTGATCGGCCCACCGCTTGCGCAGTACGCGCGCAGCCTGCTGGGCGTCGGGGACCAGTAATTCAGGGAGTACGCCATGAGTGGCCCGCAAAAAGCCAATGACCTGCTGGGGCAAATCCCCAAAACCAAAGGCTTGCCGCCGGTGCACTTGTGGAACCCGGATTTCTGCGGCGACATCGACATGCGCATCGCCCGCGACGGCACCTGGTACTACTTGGGTACGCCGATCGGGCGCAAGCCGATGGTCAAGCTGTTCTCCACCATCATCCGCCGCGATGGCGATGACTATTTCCTGATTACCCCGGTTGAGAAGGTCGGGATCAAAGTGGATGACGCGCCATTCGTGGCGATTGCCGTCGAGGTGGAAGGCGAGGGTGAAACGCAAGTGCTGCGCTTTACCACCAACGTCGATGAAACAACGGAAGCCGGCCTGGAGCATCCGATCCGGGTCGAGATCGATCCAGCGACGCAGGAACCTGCGCCTTACGTGCATGTACGCACCAATCTCGAAGCGCTGATCCATCGCAATGTTTTCTACCAATTGGTCGAGATGGCAGTCAGCCGTGAAATCGATGGTCAGCGCTGGCTGGGCGTCTGGGGCGGCGGCGAGTTCTTCCGCATCGGCCTCGAACCTTAAAAAAACCGCAGTCTGTGAAAGCAGGCTGCGGTTTTTTGTCGTTGACTCTCAATCATATGATGATTAGCGTAGGCACCCACAGCGAATGGCTTCGGGGTGTCCATGTCGAGCAGTTTTCACGCATCAACGGTTGACTGGCTGGGCGCCTGGATTGCTGCCGGCCAGGTGAAACCGGGGCAGGCGATCAAGGTCGAGGCCGATCTGGGCGAGCAGCTCGGGGTCAGCCGCACCGTGATCCGCGAAGCCATCAAGACCCTGGTCGCCAAAGGCATGCTCGAAGTCGGGCCGAAAGTCGGCACGCGGGTGCTGCCGATCAAGCGCTGGAACCTGTTCGATCCGCAAGTCGTGGGCTGGCTGTCGCGCAGCGGCCTGCCGGAAAACTTCGTCGATGACCTGCTCGACCTGCGCCGCACCATCGAACCGATGGCGGTGCGCTGGGCCTGCGAGCGGGCGACCGTTGAACAGGTGCAAGCCGTGCAGCAGGCCTACAACGCGCTGGAACGGGCGGTCGACAGCGGCATCGATTACAACCGCGCCGACCAGTTCTTCCACGAATGCATTCTCGCCGCCAGCCACAATCAATTCATCGAGCAAATGGTGCCGGCCCTCGGTGCGCTGCTCGCCGTGTCCTTCGAAGTCTCGGCGGCTGATCCCGACGAATTGCGCCGCACACTGCCCATTCACAAAGACATGGCCGACGCCATTGCCGCCCGGGATGCCGCGCGCGGGGTGTGGGCCTGCATGACCCTGATCGACAATGCCGACCTGGCCATCAAGCGGTTTTACCCGCAGGTGATGGCCGACAAGAAAGCCAGCTGACAAAAACAACAAGACAGGAGGTTGCATGACGTGGACTGCGGTGACAGAACATCGGGCGCAACTGGGTGAAGGCCCGTTCTGGGACGCGCCAACCCAGGCGCTGTACTGGGTGGACATCGCCGGCAGGCAGGCGCTGCGGCTGATCGGGCAGAACGTGCAGATCTGGCAGATGCCGGAGCACGTCTCGGCGTTCATTCCCTGCGCCAGCGGCGACGCGCTGGTGACCCTGAGCAGCGGCGTCTACCGGCTCGATCTGGATTCCCCCGGACTTGAGCCGCGACTGACGCTGTTCTGCGTCGCCGACCCGCAACCGGGCAACCGCGCCAACGAGGCACGTTGCGACGGCCAGGGCCGCTTGTGGCTCGGCACCATGCAAAACAACATCGGCGAGCAGGGCGAGGATCTGCCGATCACCCGTCGTTCCGGCGGTCTGTTCCGGATTGATCCGGATAAGAGGGTCACGCCATTGCTGCGCGGCCTGGGCATTCCCAACACGCTGCTCTGGAGCGACGACGGCACCACGCTGCTGTTCGGCGACAGCCTCGACAGCACCTTGTACCGCTATTTTATTCACACCGACGGCAACCTCGACACCGCCCAGCCCTGGTACAGCGCCGATCAGAACGGCGGCCCGGACGGTTCGGCGATGGACGCCGAAGGCTGCGTGTGGAACGCCCGCTGGGACGGCAGCTGCCTGCTGCGCCTGACGCCGGATGGCCAGATTGACCGCAAGATCGACCTGCCGATCAGTCGTCCGACCAGTTGCGTATTCGGCGGCGCCGACCTGAAAACCCTGTACATCACCAGCGCCAAAAGTCCGCTGAATCATCCGCTGGACGGCGCCGTACTGTCACTGCAAGTGGATGTCGCCGGAAAGCTCTGTACGCGATTCGCCAGTTAAATCCCAAAATATGGGATGCAAAATTATATATTGAGATTATTTGGCGGTCGGGTTTATAGTCGGCTCCAGCAGTAACACGCACTCACACTTAAAAAGAACAAAACAGGTGAAGTGATGCAGCGAATTTTCATCGCACTCCACAGCGGAGTCAGCGCTTCGGGCCGTTTCGGTACCGCGGCGTGCGCGCGCCTGTTTTGTTCCATAAGCCTTCCAGACCGGACATCGTCAGATGCCCGGTTTTTTTATGCTTTCGAACAGGAGTCCTGATTCATGGCTGAACCCCTTTCCTTGCCGCCGGTGCCTGCACCGCCAAAGGGCGAGCGTCTGAAAAACAAGGTTGTGCTGCTGACCGGCGCCGCCCAAGGCATCGGCGAAGCAATCGTCGCGACCTTCGCCTCGCAGCAGGCCAAACTGGTGATCAGCGATATCCAGGCCGAAAAGGTCGAGAAAGTCGCCGCCCACTGGCGCGAGCAGGGCGCCGATGTACAAGCGATCAAGGCCGATGTATCGCGTCAGCAGGATCTGCATGCCATGGCCAAACTGGCCATCGAGCTGCACGGTCGCATCGATGTGCTGGTGAATTGCGCCGGGGTCAACGTATTCCGTGATCCGCTGGAAATGACCGAAGAAGACTGGAAACGCTGCTTCGCCATCGACCTCGACGGCGCCTGGTATGGCTGCAAAGCCGTGCTGCCGCAGATGATCGAACAGGGTGTCGGCAGCATCATCAACATCGCCTCGACCCATTCGACGAACATCATTCCCGGCTGCTTCCCGTACCCGGTGGCCAAGCATGGCCTGCTCGGCCTGACCCGCGCGCTGGGCATCGAGTACGCGCCGAAGGGTATTCGGGTCAACGCGATTGCGCCGGGCTACATCGAAACCCAGCTCAACGTCGATTACTGGAACGGCTTCGCCGACCCACACGCCGAACGCCAGCGCGCCTTCGATCTGCACCCACCGAAACGCATCGGCCAACCGATTGAAGTGGCGATGACTGCTGTATTCCTGGCCAGTGATGAAGCGCCGTTCATCAACGCCTCGTGCATCACCATCGATGGTGGTCGCTCGGTGATGTACCACGACTGAAAATCAGGATTTCAGGTGGAAAGGTCCGCCTGAAATTCAATCATCATACGATATGACTATTGTCGTCATGATTCGCAGGAAACGCTTCGACCGCTTTAACGTTTTTCAAATAACGCTCAAGAAAAATAACAAGGAGTCTGCTTATGAAACGTCGTTTCGGGATTCGTACCCTGTGCAGTACCGCGCTGGCGGTTACTGCGTTCAGCCTGAGCAGTTCGCTGCTGGCCGCCGAAGCCGTGAAGATCGGTTTTCTGGTCAAACAAGCCGAAGAGCCATGGTTCCAGACTGAATGGGCCTTCGCCGAGAAAGCTGCCAAGGACAAAGGCTTCGAACTGATCAAGATCGCCGTGCCGGACGGCGAGAAAACCCTTTCTGCCATCGATAGCCTCGCGGCCAACGGCGCCAAGGGCTTCGTCATCTGCCCGCCGGACGTATCGCTCGGCCCGGCGATCATGGCCAAGGCCAAGCTCAATGACCTGAAAGTGATCGCCGTCGACGACCGCTTCGTCGATGCCAATGGCAAATTCATGGAAGACGTGCCGTACCTCGGCATGGCTGCCTTCGAAGTCGGCCAGAAGCAGGGCGCCGCCATGGCCGCCGAGGCGAAAAAGCGTAACTGGGACTGGAAAGACACCTACGCGGTGGTCAACACCTACAACGAACTCGACACCGGCAAGAAGCGCACCGACGGCTCGATGAAGGCGCTGGAAGATGCGGGCATGCCGAAAGATCACATTCTGACTGCCGCTCTGAAAACCCTCGACGTACCGGGCAGCATGGACGCCACCAACTCGGCGCTGGTCAAGCTGCCGGGCGCGGCGAAGAACCTGATCATCGGCGGCATGAACGACAACACCGTGCTCGGCGGCGTGCGCGCCACCGAAGCCGCCGGGTTTGCCGCGACCAACGTGATCGGTATCGGCATCAACGGCACCGACGCCATCGGCGAACTGAAAAAGCCCAACAGTGGCTTCTACGGTTCGATGCTGCCGAGCCCGCACATCGAAGGCTACAAGACCGCCGAGATGATGTACGAGTGGGTCACCACCGGCAAGGAACCGCCGAAGTACACCGCGATGGACGACGTCACCCTGATCACCCGCGACAACTTCAAGCAGGAGCTGGAGAAGATCGGCCTGTGGAACTGACGGCAGCGGCGGCCCGGGCAGCCGGGCCGCTTGAACGGTGTGATGAGGTGGCTTAAATGCACGCGCAAGTACAGACACAAGAACACAGCGCCAGCGGCAGCCTGCGTTTCAACGGGATCGGCAAGACCTTCCCGGGCGTGAAGGCGCTGGACGGCATCAGTTTCGTCGCTCACCCCGGACAGGTTCACGCCTTGATGGGCGAGAACGGCGCCGGCAAATCGACCCTGCTGAAAATCCTCGGCGGCGCCTACATTCCGAGCAGCGGCGAGCTGCAGATCGGCGAGCGGACGATGGCGTTCAAGTCCACCGCCGACAGCATCGGCAGCGGCGTGGCGGTGATTCACCAGGAGTTGCATCTGGTGCCGGAAATGACCGTGGCCGAGAACCTGTTCCTCGGTCACCTGCCGGCCAGCTTCGGCCTGATCAATCGCGGCGCGCTGCGCCAGCAGGCATTGGCATGCCTCAAAGGCCTGGCCGATGAAATCGACCCGCAGACCAAGGTCGGACGCCTGTCCCTCGGTCAGCGGCAACTGGTGGAAATCGCCAAGGCGCTGTCCCGTGGCGCCCATGTGATTGCTTTTGACGAACCGACCAGCAGCCTCTCGGCGCGGGAAATCGACCGGTTGATGGCGATCATCGGTCGGCTGCGCGACGAGGGCAAAGTGGTGCTCTACGTCTCCCACCGCATGGAAGAAGTGTTCCGCATCTGCGACGCGGTGACGGTGTTCAAGGATGGTCGCTACGTGCGCACCTTCGACGACATGAGCCAGCTGACCCACGATCAACTGGTGACCTGCATGGTCGGGCGCGACATTCAGGACATCTACGATTATCGCGGTCGCCCGCGCGGTGCCGTGGCGCTGAGAGTCGATGGCTTGCTCGGCCCGGGCCTGCGTGAGCCGATCAGTTTCGATGCGCACAAAGGCGAGATTCTGGGCCTGTTCGGACTGGTCGGGGCCGGGCGCACCGAGCTGTTCCGGCTGCTCAGCGGTCTGGAGCGCAACACCGCCGGACGCCTGGAATTGCGCGGCCATGAACTGAAACTGCGTTCGCCCCGCGATGCGATTGCTGCCGGGATTCTGTTGTGCCCGGAAGACCGCAAGAAGGAAGGCATCATCCCGCTCGCCAGCGTCGCCGAGAACATCAACATCAGTGCGCGCGGTGCGCATTCCGGGCTCGGCTGCCTGCTGCGCGGGATCTGGGAAAAGGGCAACGCCGAGAAACAGATCAAGGCCCTGAAAGTGAAAACGCCCCATGCCGGGCAACAGATCAAGTTCCTGTCCGGCGGCAATCAGCAGAAAGCCATTCTCGGCCGCTGGCTGTCGATGCCGATGAAAGTCCTGCTGCTCGACGAGCCGACCCGGGGCATCGACATCGGTGCCAAGGCCGAGATCTACCAGATCATCCATAACCTGGCCGCCGACGGTATTTCGGTGATCGTGGTGTCCAGCGATCTGATGGAAGTCATGGGTATTTCCGACCGCATTCTGGTGCTGTGCGAGGGCGCCCTGCGTGGCGAAGTCAGCCGCGACCAGGCCAACGAATCCAACCTGCTGCAACTGGCTTTGCCGCGCCAACGCGCTGACGGCGTGGCGAACTGAGAGGTGACTATGATGACAACCCAAAACGAAACCCTGCCGACCGAGCGCAAACCTCTGGATATGCGGCGCTTCCTCGATGACTGGGTGATGCTGCTGGCGGCGGTGGGCATTTTTGTCGCCTGCACCCTGCTGATCGACAACTTCCTTTCGCCGCTGAACATGCGTGGCCTGGGTCTGGCGATCTCCACTACCGGGATCGCCGCGTGCACCATGTTGTATTGCCTGGCGTCGGGGCATTTCGACTTGTCGGTGGGTTCGGTGATTGCCTGCGCCGGGGTGGTTGCGGCGGTGGTCATGCGCGACACCAACAGCGTGTTTCTCGGTGTCAGCGCGGCGCTGGTGATGGGCCTGATCGTCGGCTTAATCAACGGCATCGTGATCGCCAAGTTGCGGGTCAACGCGTTGATCACGACGCTGGCGACCATGCAGATCGTCCGTGGCCTGGCTTACATCTTTGCCAACGGCAAAGCGGTGGGCGTCTCGCAGGAGTCGTTTTTCGTCTTTGGTAATGGTCAGTTGTTCGGCGTACCGGTGCCGATCCTGATCACCATCGTCTGCTTCCTGTTTTTCGGCTGGCTGCTGAATTACACGACCTACGGGCGCAACACCATGGCAATCGGCGGCAACCAGGAAGCAGCGTTGCTGGCGGGGGTGAATGTTGATCGAACCAAGATCATCATCTTCGCGGTGCATGGGGTGATTGGTGCACTGGCAGGGGTGATTCTGGCATCGCGGATGACTTCGGGTCAGCCGATGATTGGCCAAGGTTTTGAGCTGACGGTGATTTCGGCCTGCGTGCTGGGCGGGGTGTCGCTGAGTGGTGGGATCGGGATGATCCGGCATGTGATTGCCGGGGTTTTGATTCTGGCGATTATCGAGAATGCGATGAATCTGAAGAATATCGACACGTTTTATCAGTATGTGATTCGTGGGTCGATTTTGTTGTTGGCTGTTGTCATTGACCGTCTGAAACAGCGCTGAGATCAAAGGCTCCCTCACCCCCCCGCCCTCTCTCGGAGGGAGAGGGAGCTGACCGAGGTGTCTTGCGCTCTACATTGACCTGAAGAATTCAGTCGATTATGGATTCAGCGAGCGGGCTCAGGTCGGCGTATCTCCCAAATATCCCCCATTCAGTTCCCTCTCCCTCCGGGAGAGGGCTAGGCGGGCGGCGTTCCGATGAGGGCGCTCTTGATCTTCCCGCCTTCCGTCACCCCACCCAAAATTTCCCTTGCCCGTCTCAACCCGTTTCGGTTATCACTTTGTACATGATTAGACAGGTACGATTTGACAAGAAACAACGGGTGGTCGACGAGCTCGTCCGACGCATCGAAAGCGGCCTCATGGAGGACGGCTTTCTGTTGCCCGGCGAGCATCAGTTGGCTCAGGAATTCAACGTCAGCCGTGGCACGTTGCGCGAAGCGCTGGCCGAACTGAAACGGCGCAAATACATCGCTACGCAAAGCGGAGTCGGTTCCATCGTCACGTTTGACGGGGTAGTGCTCGACCAGCGCAGCGGCTGGGCCCAGGCCCTGGCTGACAGCGGGGCGATGATCAATACCGACGTGCTGCGTCTGGAGGCCGTGACCCGTGCGGATCTGCTTGCACGTTTCGGCTCCGATCAATTCATTCTTCTCGAACGTCGCCGCCGTTCCAACGATGGCACGGCGGTGTCCCTTGAACGCTCTCTGATGCCCGCCAGCGGAGGCCTGGAAAGCCTGCCGCGGGTCGGCCTGATCGACAACTCCCTGACCATCACCCTGGCCGCCTACGGTTACATCGGCGAGCGCGGCGATCAGTGGATCGGTGCCGAACCGCTCAAAGCCTTGGACGCCGAACTGCTCGGCCGTCCGGAGGGCACGGTGTTCCTCAAGGCATTGCGCACCACCTACGACCGGCAAAACCGTTTCATGGAACAGGTCGAAAGCCTGCTCGACCCGGTGCATTTCCGTCTGCACCTGCAATTTGGAGAATCGAAATGACCGCCCTCGACCGTGCCTTGGGCGCGTTTTATGGCCTGGCCCTGGGCGACGCGCTGGGCATGCCGACCCAATCCCTGAATCGCGAAACCATCAAGCAGCGCTTCGGCCAGATCACCGATCTGCAAGACGCCGGCCCCTTGCAGCCGATTGCCGCGAACATGCCCAAGGGCTCGATCACCGATGACACCGAACAGGCGATTCTGGTCGGCGAGTTATTGGTCGCAGGCAAGGGCCGGATCGAACCGGCGGTGCTCGCGCAACGGCTGATCGAATGGGAAGCCGAGATGCAGGCCAAGGGTTCGCAGGACTTGCTCGGCCCGTCGACCAAGCGTGCGATTGAAATGATTCTCGCCGGCCACTCGCCGGAAGAGGCCGGGCGCTACGGCACCACCAACGGCGCCGCGATGCGCATCACCCCGGTGGGCATCGCGGCGGATGTCGCCGACCCCGGGCGCTTCATTGCGGCGGTGGTGCAGGCCTGTCAGGTCACTCACAACACCACGCTGGGGATTTCCAGCGCGGCGGCGGTGGCGGCGGTGGTCTCGGCCGGCATCAACGGTCTGGATCTGGGTGAGGCGCTGAACCTCGGCCAGCAAATCGCCCAGCAAGCGGAGTCTCACGGGCACTGGGTGGCCGGCGGGCGCATCGCCTCGCGGATCAGTTGGGCGCGCAGCATCAGTGTCGAGAGCGACCCGGTGTTGCTCGCGGATCTGCTGTACGACGTGATCGGCACCTCGGTGGCCTCGCAGGAGTCGGTAGTGGTGTCATTCGCCCTCGCGCAGCAAGTCGCGGTCGGTGAAATGACGCCGTTCGATGCGCTATGCATGGCCGCGAGCCTGGGTGGCGACACCGACACCATCGCCGCGATTCTCGGTGCCATGCTCGGGGCCTGCCTGGGCCTGCAGAGCTGGCCGGCGCCGATGATCGAGACGGTGAAGGCCGTCAATGGTCTGGAGCTGGAACCGTTGGTGACAGGGCTGTTGGCCTTGCGCTGATTGGACTGACGCCATCGCAAACCCTGAATATTCACCCGCAATGGATCGCGCAGACAGGCCCAGGAAGGGCGGGATGTCTTTTCGTTCTGCGTCATTGCCACAATCACAATAAAGGCAAACAGGAGCATTTCTCATGAGTTCATCGACCGCCGGACAAAGCGCCGGGCAACTGGAAACCCGGGGCATCGAACCGGTGCCGGAAGGTGAGTGCAACGGCCATCCGCTGCAACTGTTCTGGGTCTGGTTTGCTGCCAACATTTCCATCCTCGGCCTGCCGCTGGGCGCCACGCTGGTTGCGTTTCGCGGCCTGGCGATCTGGCAGGCAATCATCGTCGCCATTCTCGGCGCTGCCGGTTCGTTCGCGGTGGTGGGGATCATCTCGATTGCTGGCCGTCGCGGTCGTGCGCCGAGTCTGACTTTGTCGCGGGCAATCTTCGGTGTACGCGGCAATATCGGCCCGACGCTGGTGTCGCTGATGTCGCGCCTGGGCTGGGAAACCGTCAACACCACCACGGCGGCGTTTGTGCTGCTGTCGTTGTGCTCGATCCTGTTCGGCTCGCCGGTGGAAGCCAAAAGCGCGCCGGTGCTGACCCTGATCTTCATCGCGATTTTCGTGCTGCTGACCTTGTCGGTATCCGGCCTCGGCCACGCCACGTTGCTGGTGATCCAGAAGTGGGCCACCTACGTGTTCGGCGCGCTGAACATTCTGGTCGGCGGCTTCCTCTGCGCGACCATCGACTGGAGCGCGGTGTTCAACGCCACGCCGGCGCCGATCAGCGCGATGATCATCGGCATCGGCACCATGGCCGCCGGCACCGGGATCGGCTGGGCGAATGCCGGCGCCGACATGTCGCGCTATCAGCATCGCAGCGTCAAAGCCGTGCGCCTGGTGGCTTCGGCGGCGTTCGGCGCGGGAATTCCGCTGGTGCTGCTGATCACCCTCGGCGGCCTGCTCTCGGTGGGCAACAACGACCTGGCATCGGCGACTGATCCGATCGTGGCGATCCGCGACATGCTGCCGACCTGGATGGCCGTGCCGTACCTGATCACTGCATTCGGTGGCCTGCTGCTGTCGAACAACCTGTCGGTGTACTCCGCCGGTCTGACCACGCTGACCCTCGGCCTGAAGGTCAAGCGCGTATACGCGGTGGTGGTCGACATCGTGGCGATCTTCGCCGGTTCGATCTACTTCATGCTGATCGCCGACAGTTTCTACGGCCCGTTCATTACCTTCATTTCCCTGCTGGCAGTGCCGATCACTGCGTGGGTCGGGATCTTCGTGGTCGACCTGATTCACCGTCACTACTACAGCCCGAAAGACCTGCTCGACGTCAGCCCGAGCAGCGCCTACTGGTACAGCGGCGGCATCGAGTGGCGCGCATTCGGCGCGTGGGCGATCGCCATCGTGCTGGGCTTCAGTTTCACCACCATCGGCACCACGGCTGAAAATGTCTGGTTCAAGGGTTTCCTGTCCGACTCCTGGCTGGGCCACAACGGCCTCGGTTGGATCGTGACGTTCGTGGTCGCCGGCGGCATTTACTTTGTACTCGGCGGGGCAAGAGATCGCCGCGCTGCGCAATCCGAGAATGCTCATGCCTAAGATGTTGCACACCGGCCAGGTCATCATCGACCTGGTCATGGCCGTGGATGCGCTGCCGCAGATCGGCGGCGACGTGCTGGCGCAGTCCGCCAGTTTCGAAGCCGGCGGCGGCTTCAATGTGATGGCTGCCGCCGCGCGCAACGGCTTGCCGGTGGTCTATCTGGGTCGCCACGGCAATGGTCGTTTCGGTGATCTGGCGCGGCAGGCGATGAATGCCGAAGGCATCCGTATCGGCATCGAACAGCCTGCAGAACGCGACACCGGCATCTGCGTGGCGCTGACCGATGCGTCGGCCGAGCGCAGTTTCATTTCCTACATCGGCGCCGAAGGTGAAGTCACGGCGGCGGAACTGAACAGCGTTGCCGCCGAGGCGGGGGACTACGTCTACGTCAGCGGCTACAGCCTGCTGCACAGCGGCAAGGCCCAGGCGTTGCTGGACTGGACGCTGGCGCTGCCGAAGACGATCAATGTGGTGTTCGATCCGGGCCCGCTGGTGGAATCGCCGGACTCACCGATGATGCAGGCGTTGCTGCCGCGCATCGATGTGTGGACCAGCAACAGCGTCGAGGCGCTGCGTTTCACGGGCGCGGCTGACATCGAAACCGCGTTGGACCGCTTGGCCGTGCACCTGCCACAGAAAGTGCTGATGGTCGTGCGCGACGGCCCGCAGGGGTGCTGGATTCATCAGCGCGGCGAGCGTCAGCATGTGCCGGGTTTCAAGGTGCAGGCAGTTGACAGCAACGGCGCGGGCGATGCGCATGCCGGCGTATTCGTCGCCGGGCTGGCGCAAGGACTGGCCGCTCACGAAGCCGCAAGGCGCGCCAACGCTGCGGCTGCGTTAGCGGTCACTCGCTGGGGCCCGGCGACCGCTCCTGGCACGGCCGAGGTTGATGTGCTGATCAGCAAAAAATGCACTGACTGATCGATCGCAATCGCTGGCTTGCCAGCGATAAGGCCTTCATCCGTTACATCCAGTCTGGACCTAGCCGGCTCTGCGCAACGCCGCAATCAACTCATCTTTACGCATCGACGAACGCCCGGGGATTTTCCGCTCCCGGGCCTCCTTGCGCAGGCTGTCGACCGTCTGCACTTCGCGTGAAGCCTTGCTGTCGCGCGAATGTCCCTCACGACTCACCGCCGCGCGCCGCGCTGATTCCTTGCGATCCTCGGCCTTGGCGCTGGCCGGTTTCCGACGCCCGGAACCTCCGGCCTTCTCGCCGCCGCCGGACTGTTTGTTCACTGTCGCCCAAGCGCGGGCCTCGGCTTCGTCCTTGGACATCCCTTTGTTCTGATAGCTGTCTTCGATGTGTTCGGCTTTGCGCTTCTGTTCTTCAGTGTATTTGGCTTTGCTTCCACGAGGCATGGCGAGTCTCCTGGTGGCTGGATGAATCTCTGCATGAGGTCTGGCGCAGGCGGCGCATTCAACCACTGCCTGCGCCAGTGACCGCAAGCGTCAGGTATCGAGTTTACGCGCCGCTTCCACACCCGCAGCGCTGAGCTTGATCGGCAGATTCAGCGAATGCTCTCCCGCTTCATTGCAAGTGATGTGTCCGTGGTGAATCAGTCCACGCTCCTGCAGGGCGGCGAGGGCACTGGCCACGACTTTCTCGCCGCGATAATTGTCCAGAACCTCTTTGCCGAGGCCGCTCGGGTGGGCATGCAACAGGCGGGTGAGGACTTCTTTTTCCAGGTTTTTATCGACGTTCATGGTTACCTCTTCAGGGAAGTGGATCAGACACGTTGCGTGGATGAAGCACGGATCACTGTCCTGCGCCTTCAGAGCCCGAACCACCCGTGGTGGTTTTCGAGCCGACGCCGGGACCGGCGTTGTCGGGGGCGGCCGGAGCGTCGGGGGTGTTCATGCCGCCCTGGCGACCGGGATCGCTGCCCTGGGTGCGAGGATCGGTTCCCGTCGCGGGTGGCTGATTGATCAGCGGTACACCCGAACCGTCGGTATTCATACCGGGGGCACTGTTGATGGCGGGAGCTCTTGGCTGGGTAACCGGATCGGTCGGCCCGGTACCGGCAGCGGTGGTCGAGGCGGCGAATACCGCCGGGCTGAGGAGGGTAGCGAATACAAGTGCAGTCAACCTTGACGAGATCATAGGGTGTCTCCAGTGATTGAAATCCTTACCTCCTTTTGGTCTGCCCTCGTGAAAGATTGGTGCCTGATGATCGACGAACGGTTCAGAAGGGCTGAGTGCTTTCGAGGCCGATCTCTTCCTTGAATTGCTCCATGAAACCTTTCAAGCGTCGATGACGGAGCTGTGCCAGACGTTGACCGGCAACGGTGTGGAAACCGTCGGCAAGGTGCAGCAGTTTGGTCTGGAAATGGTCGAGGCAGAATCTCTTGTCGTCGTAGTCCCTTTCCCGGGCCTCGGGATCGTGCGGGTCATACAGCGCGCTGCCCATCCGTCCGGCCGTGTAGAAGGTGCGGGCAACGCCGAGCATGCCGAGGGAGTCGAGACGGTCGGCGTCCTGCACCAGTCGCGCTTCGAGGGTAAGCGGGGTGATGTTGGCGGAAAAGCTGTGGGCCTCGATGGCGTGGGTGACGGCGTCGATTTTGGCTTCGGGCCAATGCATGTTCGCCAGCACCTTCGAGGCTTTTTCCGCGGCCAGACGCGATGCCTGTGAGCGCAGCGGCGAGTTCTTTTCCACCGCCACACAATCGTGCAGCAGCACGGCCGCGAGCAGCACTTCAAGGTCGCCGCCTTCGTCGGCCTGCAAGGTGCGCGCGTTGTGCCAGACCCGTTGCAGATGCGACAGATCATGAGCGCCGTCTTCCGACGGTTCCAGTGCGTGGGGCAGCAGTTCGGCGGCGAGTGAGGCCAGTGGTTCGAATGCGTTCATGAAAATCCTTCAGACCAGTCGAAAATCCCTGTGGGAGGGTAGTGCTTGCTTTGCCATGTGACGAGCGTCGCGCGCCGCCTTAGTATGGCGTTTTCCTTTTTCCGACAAGGCCCGTCCATGACGATCGAAATCCGCCCGGCGACCCCCAGCGATGCACCGCAAATCCTCGCGTTCATCACTGAACTTGCAGACTTCGAAAAGGCCCGTCACGAAGTCATCGCCAGCGTCGCCGACATCGAGCGCAGCCTGTTCAGCGAAGGCGCCACGGCCCATGGCCTGATTTGCCTGCGCGACGGCTTGCCAATCGGTTTTGCGGTGTTCTTCTTCAGCTATTCGACCTGGCTGGGCAGCAACTGCCTGTACCTCGAAGACCTCTACATCACCCCGGAACAACGGGGCGGTGGCGCCGGCAAAACCCTGCTGCGCCACCTCGCGAAAATCGCCTGCGCCAACGACTGCGGCCGCTTCGAATGGAGCGTGCTGGACTGGAACACCCCGGCCATCGAATTCTACAAATCCCTCGGCGCCCAGCCGCAGGAAGAGTGGGTGCGTTACCGCATGGATGGCAAGGTGTTGCGCGAGTTTGCCGAGGGCTGAACAAATAGTGGCAATCTGATTGCTGATTCGATTGTCCAAACCGCTCTGGTCCGGCATTCTACGCGCCATTTTTGCGCGCTCACGGACGACACCTGCAATGCCTCTGGCACTCTTTCTCCACGCCCGTGGAGCCTTCGCTGCGTCAACGAGTGACCGGCGATGAGCGGACTACGGGCGTCGATCCGCCTGTATGGCCTGATCAAAAACCTCGGCTCAAGCGACAACCCGAACCGCCAACCGGTGGACATCCTCTGCACCGTCAACCGCTTGGGGGGCACAGCCATCCGTGCGTTTGTCTCGCGCCTCGATGCCGAGCTGATGACACGCAGTGCGGGCTACGAAAACTACCGGGTGATACCGCTGCGCACGTTCGATCCGAACGGATTCATCGATGCCCATCAAGGCTGGCTGACCCTGCACGTATGCTGCGGTTTTGTCGCGCCTGCGGGGCAATCGATTTTCCACCAAGGCGTGCTGTCGCCGATGGGCTGGTATGTCTACTCGGAAACCGGCCGCTGGACAGCCGAGCGCTATCTGGATTTCGGCCCGCAAATGGCCGAGCTGCTGCAAACCACCTACGACCAGCATCGACTGACCGGCTACAACACCTGGCTCAACCAACTCGATGACGCCACAACTGCCGAGTTGAACTGGTTTGCCGACGAAGCCTGGCAACAACTGCAAACCCTCACCCCCCCGAACAGCCGCGAGCATTGTCACGCGCTGTTTGATTCGGTCGACAACCGCTGGCGTTTCGCCGCGACCGACGTCGACCTCTATCAGCCTCATCCGAAACCTCTGAAGCAAGGAGCTTTGAATTGAGTGGTAAACCCGCTGCACGCGTCACCGACCCAACCGCCTGCCCACTGCCGGGCCACGGCAACAACCCGATCGTCTCTGGTTCGCCGGACGTGTTCTTCGACGGACTCCCCGCTGCGCGCATGACCGATAAATCGGCGTGCGGCAGCCCGATTACCGGCGGTGTTTCCGCCACGGTCTTCATCAACGGCCTGAATGCGGCGATGCTCGACAGCACCGGTGGACATGGCAATGTCGTGGTCGGTGGGTCGGGGACGGTGATTATTGGCCAGAGCGGGGGAGGGGCTGCGTTTAGTGGGTTGCTGCCGATGCCGGTGCATTTCAATGATCGGATGCAGGTGATTAACGAAATTACTGGTGAGCCTATGCCAAATCACCCTTACGCGATTCAACGCGCTGATGGGAGCGTGGAGCACGGCGTAACCAATGACGCGGGCTTCACCCATACGGTGAGTTCGCATTTGCCTGAGTCGATCAAGCTGTTCGTGGAGTAGGAATATATGACCGCTGAAAATCCTGCTCTGAAAGGGTGTAAAAGACTGGTCGTGACCCACGATCTGACCTGCAAAACGGACGGAACAGTCAAGCAGGCCACGATCACTCCCAAAAAGATTGTTCTGTTTTTTGTGGGTGGTGCGGGTGATAAAGAAAGTTATTACGGCACAGGCCCCAATAATAACGTTGCTGACGTCATGAAGGTGTTTTTCAGGGATATGGAGGCTGAGGGTATTTGTTCTGATAATTATGACGCCCACCATATTGGTTATAACTATTTTATTAGTGATGATGATCTGAAAAAGAATGTGTTGGAGAAAATTACTGATGTGACCACGCCTGTATATATCATTGGGCATAGCTTGGGCGGATGGAATGGTGCGCACCTGTCAGCTGTATTGACTGATAAGGGGTATCGAATTCCGTGTCTGGTTACACTCGATCCGGTTGGCGAAGGAAAAATCGTGTGGGGGGTTTCTAACATCTACCGTCAAGAGCCGAAGCCGAAGGCGGAATATTGGGTTAACGTCAGAGCCGATGCCAAAGACTGGAATTTTTCCGATCTCGTAGCCGATTTTGGAGAGCAATGGGATATGAAAAATGGGCCCAATATGAACGGTCGAGTGAATGTGAATCACGCCGATGCCTGGGTTATCTACACATCAGCCCTGCAAAGTGGGATATCGGCCAGAGACGCTTTGATGCAGGTTGTTGTTACTCATTTTAAAGGACGGAAATGTGCGTAATATAATTTTATGCATGGCTTTCTTGCTTTGCACTTCCTGTGCGATGAATCATGATAAGCCCATTGCTCATTTACAATACGTTGGTGTTGAACGTTATTTGGATAGGGGCATTTATCAGGTGCGTTTCTCGTCCGATGTTGATGTTGTCAATCTTTTCAAATCAAGAATAAGCCAGACGCTGCTGTGCTCTTTTGAGGGCGATTTTGATTTTTCGGCACCTCACTCTGCGGGTAGATATGGAGAGGGTTTTATCGAGCCTGAAATTTCAAGTGCCGGGCCGGTATTCAGAGCGGATGTTTTATTTTTCGAAAGAAAAAACGATACCAGTGAAAAAATCATTGCGGGTGAGGCATTGAGGTCTTTATTAGTGGGCCGAGAGTCTATTGTCTGTAAGGTCAGAATTAATTCCTACTCCTATAAAATATATTTGTCGGAGGACATGAAGGTTCCAACGGCAGATCTATTAAGAGAGATCGATAAATTTTAAACGGGCTGCGATTGCTGCTCAGCGAGCTGTCCGATTTTTTAGGAATTCGAATCCCAAAATATGGGATGCAAAATTACATATTGAGATTTCCAGCCTGAGAGGTCTATAGTCCAGCTCACTCACTGCCAATAACAAAACAGGTGAAGCGATGCTGGCGCAATTGATCGCGCTCGATTGGGGGACGACCTCACTACGTGCTTACAAACTCGCTGTGGGCGGGCAGGTGCTGGCGCAGCGCTCGCTGTCGTTCGGGATCATGCAGTTGCCGAAGACGCCACGGGTCATCAACGGTCGCGAATGCGCCGAGGGTTTTGAACTGGCGTTCGACGAGGCGTGCGGCGACTGGCTCGACGGGCAACTCGGCTTGCCGGTGATTGCCTGCGGCATGGTTGGCAGCGCCCAGGGCTGGCGCGAAGCGTCCTACCGCGATACGCCGGCCAACGTCGCCGATCTCGGAAAATCCCTGCAAACCGTACGCAGTCTTCGCGGTGTCGATGTGCACATCGTGCCGGGTGTGATTCAGCGCTCGACGCTGCCGAACGTGATGCGCGGCGAGGAAACCCAAGTCCTCGGCGTCCTGCAGAATCTGCCGGTCGAGGCGGGCAATGATCTGCTGATCGGCCTGCCCGGCAGTCATTCGAAATGGGTGGAAGTGGCCGATGGCTGCATCACCCGCTTCGACACCTTCATGACCGGCGAAGTGTTCGCCGTGCTCAGCGAGCACAGCATTCTCGGCCGTACCCAACAGCACAGCGCGACGTTCGACGCCGATGCCTTCGAGCGCGGCGTGCAGGTGGCGTTATCGGCGGAGGGCGAGATCGGCGTGCTGTCGACCCTGTTCAGCGCCCGGAGCCTGGGCCTGACCGGCGAACTCAGCGCCACCGCGCAACCGGACTATCTGTCCGGCCTGCTGATCGGCCACGAGCTGACAGCATTGGCCGCCGTGCAACGACGCCGGCGCAACAGCAAACATCTTCCTTCGATCATCCTCATCGGCAACGCGCAGTTGTGCGCCCGTTACAGCCGGGCCCTCGACGCCTGCGGTTTCGCCCGGGTGACCCTGGCCGAGCAAGCCACCGAGCGTGGTCTGTGGCAACTGGCGCTCGCCGCCGGACTGATCGATTCCTCATCCCGTTAACCCTGACTGGAGGCCTGACATGCTCAAGCAAGCACTGGCGCAAAACGGTCTGATCGCGATCCTGCGCGGCCTGCATCCGCAGGAAGCCGCATCTGTCGGAGAAGTCCTGTACGCGGCCGGATTTCGCGTCATCGAAGTACCGCTCAATTCCCCCGCGCCGTACGAAAGCATTCGTATCCTGCGTAAGACCTTGCCTGCCGATTGCCTGATCGGTGCCGGCACGGTGCTGACCCCGGAACAGGTCGAACGGGTGAAAGAGGCCGGCGGCCAGGTGATCGTCATGCCCCACAGCGATGCCAAGGTGCTGCGGGCCGCGAAAGCGGCGGGGCTGTACCTGTCGCCGGGCGTCGCCACGCCGACCGAAGCCTTTGCGGCGCTGGAGGAGGGGGCGGACATTCTCAAGCTGTTCCCGGCCGAACAGATGGGCCCGGCAGTGGTGAAAGCCTGGCTGGCGGTGTTGCCGGTCGGGACGATTCTGGCCCCGGTCGGCGGCATTACCCCGGAGAACATGCAGGCATTCATCGACGCTGGCGTCAAAGGCTTCGGCCTCGGGTCTGGGCTGTTCAAGCCGGGCATGACGACTGAGCAAGTGGCGGCCAATGCCAAGGCCTACGTGGCGGCCTGGAAAGCCCTTCGCTAAGACTTTTCCGGCGCTGCGTGCGCTGCATCTAACAAGAGAGACAAGCAGATGAAAATCACCAAACTCACCACCTTCATCGTCCCGCCGCGCTGGTGCTTCCTGAAAGTCGAAACCGACGAGGGCGTGACCGGTTGGGGCGAGCCCGTGGTCGAGGGCCGGGCCCACACGGTTGCTGCAGCGGTCGAGGAATTGTCCGACTACCTGATCGGCAAAGACCCACGCAATATCGAAGACATCTGGACCGTGCTGTACCGCGGCGGCTTCTACCGGGGCGGCGCGATCCATATGAGCGCGCTGGCCGGCATCGATCAGGCGCTGTGGGATATCAAGGGCAAGGCGCTGGGCGTGTCGGTCAGCGATCTGCTCGGCGGTCAGGTGCGGGACAAGATCCGTGTGTATTCGTGGATCGGCGGCGACCGTCCGGCGGACACTGCGCGGGCGGCGAAAGAAGCGGTGGGTCGTGGTTTTACAGCGGTGAAAATGAACGGCACCGAGGAGCTGCAGTTTCTCGATACCTTCGAAAAAGTCGATCTGGCGCTGGCCAACGTTGCCGCCGTGCGCGATGCGGTGGGGCCGAACGTCGGCATCGGTGTCGACTTCCATGGCCGGGTGCACAAACCGATGGCCAAGGTCCTGATGAAGGAACTCGACCCGTACAAACTGATGTTCATCGAAGAGCCGGTGCTCAGCGAAAACTATGAAGCGCTGAAAGAACTGGCACCGCTGACCAGCACCCCGATTGCCCTCGGCGAGCGGCTGTTTTCGCGGTGGGACTTTAAACGTGTGTTGAGCGAAGGTTACGTCGACATCATCCAGCCGGATGCGTCCCACGCCGGTGGCATCACCGAGACTCGCAAAATCGCCAACATGGCCGAAGCCTACGACGTGGCGCTGGCACTGCACTGCCCGCTGGGGCCGATTGCACTGGCGGCGTGTCTGCAACTGGACGCCGCTTGTTACAACGCGTTTATCCAGGAGCAGAGCCTGGGCATCCATTACAACGAGAGCAATGACCTGCTCGACTATGTGAAGGATCCACGGGTGTTCGATTACGACAAAGGCTTCGTGAAGATCCCCAACGGCCCGGGCCTGGGGATCGAGATCAACGAGGAATACGTGATCGAACGCGCGGCGGTCGGCCACCGCTGGCGCAACCCGATCTGGCGTCATGCCGATGGCAGTTTTGCCGAGTGGTGAGTCGCTGATTTCCTTCTAAGCGATCGTTCCCACGCTCCGCGTGGGAATGCCTCAATGGACGCTCTGCGTCCGCTCTTGGGACGCAGAGCGTCCCGGGCTGCATTCCCACGCGGAGCGTGGGAACGATCTCGCCAACAACCCTCGACCTCAATAAACATAAGAAGAGGCGCTCCCCATGCCACCGCAAACCCTCACCGGGCAAGCGACGTTAGTCACGCCCAGCCGCAAGCGATTTTTCATCATGGTGTTGCTGTTCATCACCGTGGTCATCAACTACCTCGACCGCAGCAACCTGTCGATTGCCGCCCCTGCACTGACGACGGATCTGGGCATCGATCCGGTGCACGTCGGGCTGATCTTCTCGGCCTTCGGCTGGACTTACGCCGCCATGCAAATCCCCGGCGGCTGGCTGGTGGACCGGGTGCCGCCGCGCATCCTTTATAGCGTCGCACTGTTGCTGTGGTCGCTGGCCACGGTGATGCTCGGTTTCGCCGCCAGTTTCATCGCGCTGTTCGTACTGCGCATGGCGGTCGGTGCGCTGGAAGCGCCGGCGTATCCGATCAACAGCCGCGTGGTGACGACCTGGTTCCCCGAGCGTGAGCGGGCCACGGCCATCGGGTTCTACACCTCCGGGCAGTTTGTCGGGCTGGCGTTCCTGACCCCGGTGCTGGCGTGGCTGCAACATGAATTTGGCTGGCACATGGTATTTGTCGCGACCGGCGCGGTGGGCATCATCTGGGCGGCGATCTGGTACGCGGTGTATCGCGAACCGCGTGATTTCAAAGGCGCCAACGAAGCGGAAATCGACCTGATCCGCGAGGGCGGCGGGTTGGTGGACATCGCCGCCGAAACCGCCAAGGTGAAGGCGAAATTCAGCTGGACCGATCTCGGCATTGTCCTCAGTAAACGCAAGCTGTGGGGGATCTACCTCGGCCAGTTCTGCCTGAACTCGACGCTGTGGTTTTTCCTGACGTGGTTCCCGACCTACCTGGTGAAATACCGCGGCATGGACTTCATCAAGTCCGGCCTGCTGGCGTCACTGCCATTTCTCGCCGCGTTCATCGGCGTGCTGTGCTCCGGGTTCTTTTCCGACTTCCTGATTCGCCGCGGCTGCACCGTCGGCTTCGCGCGCAAGTTGCCGATCATTGGCGGGCTGTTGATTTCCACCTCGATTATCGGTGCCAACTTCGTCGAGTCGACGCCGTTGGTGATTGCCTTCCTGGCGCTGGCGTTTTTCGGCAACGGGCTGGCGTCGATCACCTGGTCGCTGGTTTCGACACTGGCGCCGGCGCGGTTGCTGGGCCTGACCGGCGGGGTGTTCAACTTCATCGGCAACCTGTCGGCGATTGCCACGCCGATTGTCATCGGCTTCCTCGCCAGCGGTGATTCGTTCGCCCCGGCGATCACCTACATCGCGGTTCTGGCATTGATCGGTGCTTTGTCCTACGTGCTGCTGGTAGGCAAGGTCGAGCGCATCAAGTTGTAGTCGGCTATGTCGGGCGACCATAATGCCGCCCGTTCCCTCGCTCAACGCTAAAGGCTGGATATGCAGGAAGACGCCCCAAAAACCGCCAAGGACGCCGCGCCGACCGGCACCCAGACCCTGCTTCGCGGGTTGGGTGTGGTGCAGGCCGTCGCCAGTGGCGCCCGTGATCTCAAAGAGATTGCCCGCCTGATCGGTACCACGCGCAGCACCACCCATCGTCTGGCCAGTTGTCTGGTGGATGAGCGCTACCTGCGCGTCGTGCCGCAAGTCGGTTATCTGCTGGGGCCGAAGTTGATCGAACTGGGTTTTCAGGCGCGTGAAGAATTGCCGCTGGTGACCCTGGCCGGGCCGTATCTGGACGAGTTGTCGGCGCTGACCGGCGACACCGTTCACCTGGGGATTCGCGAAGGCGACGAGGTGCTGTACCTGTTGAAGAATCCGGGGCGCAACGGTCCGGAAATGCGTTCGCGGGTCGGCCATCGCATGCCGTTGGCGCGGACCGGGATCGGCAAAGCCTTGATGCTGGATGACGCGCCGCAGGACTGGCAGCGCCTGTACGACATCAGCCTGCCGGCGGGTGGGAAAAGTCAGTTCTGGCCGCAGCATCCCCAGCAGTCGTGGGAGCAGATGGAGCAGCGGATGACCGAGTACGTGGCCGGCGGCTACGCGTTCGATCTGGAAGACAACGAACCGTCGATCCGCTGCGTGGCGGCGCCGATCCGCGACGCGAGCAAGCGCATCGTCGCAGCGATCAGCATCGCCAGCACCGTGCCGTACATGCCGCTGGAAAAAATGGCCGAGCTGATTCCCCTGATCAAAGGGGTCACGGCCCGGCTCTCGGCAGAACTTGGCTTGAAGGTCTGAGGAATCAGAGCTTCAGAGTCGCCATGTCGATGACGAAGCGATACTTCACATCACCGGCGATCATGCGGGCGTAGGCTTCGTTGATCTGGCGGATGTCGAGCATTTCGATGTCGCAGCTGATGTTGTGCTCAGCGCAGAAATCCAGGACTTCCTGGGTTTCGGCAACGCCACCGATCAACGAGCCGGCCAGTACCCGGCGACCCAATACCAACTTGGCGGCGTGGACCGGCGGATCGATCGGTTCGATCAGCCCCACCAGTATGTGCACACCGTCGAAGCGCAGGGTGTCGAGGTACGGATTCAGATCGTGCTGCACCGGAATCGTGTCGAGCAGGAAGTCGAAACGACCGGCAGCGGCTTTCATCTGCTCTTCGTCGGTGGAGACGATCACGTGATCGGCGCCCTGACGACGACCTTCCTCGGCCTTGCTTGCCGAACGGGTGAACAGCGTCACTTCGGCGCCCATGGCCTTGGCGAACTTGATGCCCATGTGGCCGAGGCCGCCCATGCCGAGAATCCCGACCTTGTCGCCGGCCTTCACGCCGTAGTGCTTGAGCGGCGAGTAGGTGGTGATGCCGGCGCAGAGAATCGGTGCAGCGGCCGCCAGGTTCAGCTTCTCGGGAATGCGCACCACGAAGTGTTCGCTGACCACGATGCTGTCCGAATAACCGCCCATGGTGTTTGTTCCATCGACCCGGTCCGGGGTGGCATAGGTCATGGTCGGGCCTTCGAGGCAGTATTGCTCGAGGTTCGACTGGCAGGCTTCGCAGGTGCGGCAGGAGTCGACCATGCAACCGACGCCAACCAGATCGCCTACCTTGTGTTTAGTGACATTCGCACCGACGGCGGTGACTTTTCCGACGATCTCGTGGCCGGGCATCAACGGGTAAACGGCGATGCCCCATTCGTTGCGCGCCTGGTGGATGTCGGAGTGGCAGACGCCGCAGTACAGGATTTCGATGGCGACGTCGTCGGCCCGAGGGCTGCGGCGTTCGAACTTCATCGGGGCGAGGGGCGTGGTGGCCGTTTGAGCGGCATAGCCGATGGCGGTGTACATGTGAAACCTCGCAAAAGCAGTGACAAGTGAGGCGGCGCATTCTGGGCGCCGTACGCTTGTCCGGCCATGGCGATTCCTCCGGGTGTCATGCCTAATCCTCCGGCATGCGGGGTTGATCGGTCGCATTGGCAAAAGGATCTGCGATGATGCTTTTATCCCTTTTTCCATGATTTTTTCTGAAGAGCCACCCGATGCAATTGACCCGTCACCTTGATGCCAACGCTACCCTGGTTTCGCTGATCGAACCGCTGGCGCTGCGCGATGGTTACAGCCAGACCGGGCTGCCGGGCGTGCAGGTGTTGCGCGCCAGTTGCGACGTCGCCCGTGGCCCGCACATTTATGAGCCGAGCCTGATGATCATCGCCCAGGGCAGCAAACTGGCGTATCTGGGGCCGCGCACCATGGAGTACGGCGCCGGGCATTACCTGATTCAGGCCTTGCCGGTGCCGTTCGAGTGCGAGACCTATGCGTTGCCGGATGCGCCGTTGCTCGGCGTATCGGTGGCGATCGACCGGGTGCTGCTCGGTGAACTGGTGCTGGCCATGGGGCTGGCGCCAGGGCGGCATATTCCGGCGCAGACCCCGGAGTCGATGACCTCGGTGGTGCTCGACGATGACATGCGTGGTTGTGTCGAACGCTTGCTACGTTGTCTGCACGATCCGCTGGAATGCCAGATTCTCGGCCCGGCGCGGGTGCGGGAGTTGTTGTTCGTCGCGTTGCGCGGACCTCAGGCTGATGTGCTGCGCGCGCTGGTCGAGCAGCAGGGGCAATTTGCGAGGGTGGCGGCTTCGATCAGTCATCTGCATGCGCATTACACCGAGCCGTTGAATGTCGAGACATTGGCCGGTTGCGCGAACATGAGCGTGTCGACCTTTCATGAGCATTTCAAACGCAGCACGTTGCTGTCGCCGGTGCAGTATCTGAAGCGTTTGCGTTTGTTGAAGGCGCAGACGTTGTTGATCGCCGAAGGACTGGGAGTGGCGCAGGTGGCGCATCGGGTGGGGTATCAGAGCACGTCGCAGTTCAGCCGCGAGTACAAACGTTATTTCGAACGCAGTCCGGGAGATGAGCGCGCGGCATGATTCCCGACAAATCGCGGGCAACAAAAAGGCCCCCTTTTCGGGAGCCTTGATGTTCAGCGATTCGACTTACATGTTCGGGTAGGTCGGGCCGCCGGCGCCTTCCGGCGCAACCCAGGTGATGTTCTGCGAAGGGTCCTTGATATCACAGGTCTTGCAGTGCACGCAGTTCTGGGCGTTGATCTGGAAGCGTTTCTCGCCGTCTTCCTTGGTGATCACTTCATACACGCCGGCCGGGCAATAGCGCTGCGCCGGTTCGTCGTACAGCGGCAGGTTCTTCGCCAGCGGAATGCTCGGGTCGGTCAGCTTCAGGTGGCACGGCTGTTCTTCTTCATGGTTGGTACCGGAGATGAACACCGAGCTCAACTTGTCGAAACTGATCTTGCCGTCGGGTTTCGGGTAGTCGATCTTCTTGCAGTCGGCCGCGAGCTTGAGGCAGGCGTAGTCCGGCTTGGTGTCGTGCAGGGTGAACGGCAGTTTGCCGCCGAAGATGTTCTGGTCCAGCCAGTTGAAACCGCCGCCGACGATGGCGCCGAACTTGTGGATCGCCGGGCCGAAGTTGCGGCTGGCGAACAGCTCCTCGTAGAGCCAGCTCTTCTTGAAGGCGTCGACGTAGGTGGTCAGTTCTTCGGTGCCGTCCTTTTCTGCGAACAGCGCGTCGGCCACGGATTCAGCGGCGAGCATGCCGGACTTCATCGCGGTGTGGCTGCCCTTGATCTTGGCGAAGTTCAGGGTGCCAAGGTCACAACCGATCAACGCGCCGCCCTTGAAGACCATTTTCGGCAGCGAGTTCAGGCCACCCTTGCAGATCGCGCGCGCGCCGTAGCTGATGCGCTTGCCGCCTTCCAGATATTGCTTGAGCACCGGGTGATGCTTGAGGCGCTGGAATTCGTCGAATGGCGACAGGTAGGTGTTGCTGTAGGAAAGATCGACGATCAGACCGACCACCACCTGGTTGTTTTCCAGGTGATAGAGGAAGGAGCCGCCGGTGTTCTCGGTGCCCATGATGTCCATCGGCCAACCGGCGGTGTGGACCACCAGGCCTGGCTGGTGTTTGGCCGGGTCGATTTCCCAGATTTCCTTCAGGCCGATGCCGTAGTGCTGGGCGTCGGCTTCGCTGTCCAGGTTATAGCGCTTGATCAGTTGCTTGCCGATATGGCCACGGCAACCTTCGGCGAACAGCGTGTATTTGCCACGCAATTCCATGCCCGGAGTGTACAGGCCTTCTTTCGGATGACCTTCGCGGTCGACACCGAGGTCGCCGGTGATGATCCCGCGTACCACGCCGTTTTCATCGATCAGCGCTTCCTGAGCGGCGAAGCCCGGGTAGATTTCCACGCCCAGGTTCTCGGCCTGCTGAGCGAGCCAGCGGCACAGGTTGCCGAGGGAAATAATGTAGTTGCCTTCGTTGTGCATGGTCTTGGGCACAAAGAAATCAGGGATTTTTTGCGCGCTTTCGGCGTTTTTCAGCACGAAGATGTCATCGCGGGTGACGGGCGTGTTCAGCGGGGCGCCGAGTTCTTTCCAGTCCGGGAACAGTTCGTTCAGGGCCCGTGGTTCGAATACGGCACCGGACAGGATGTGTGCGCCGACTTCGGAGCCTTTTTCGACCACGCAGACGCTGATTTCCTTACCGGCTTCGGCGGCCTTCTGCTTCAGACGGCAGGCGGCGGACAGGCCAGCGGGGCCGGCACCGACGATGACCACGTCGAATTCCATGTATTCGCGTTCCACAGGCTATCTCCTACTCAAGGCTCAACAGTTTTTTTTCTAATTTGGAGGTTCGGTGTCGTATCCGTTATTGCCTTTACGTTAACGTCAAGGGTAATAATGGGCAAACCACCTTTCTCTCTAGGCGGCGCATTATATCTACACCACTCTGAGCGTCCAATACAAACGTTTGTTTGAATCGGCTCCAGCCCAGAGAAATCAAAGAAGCGCGGCTTATGACAGGGCATTTTGGCGTATTGACCAGAATGGGCGTTCCGGTCAAGATACGGGCGGTTTTGCGCTCGCCGTAGGCTGAATGGTGGTTTCAAGAGCACCTCTAAAGACAGGGCGTAGGCGGTAACCGGTGATGCGCAGCGCAGGTTCGGCGCGCAGTTTACACACCGCGAAGCGGCATGACTCGTCGGTCACGACTGACGAACGGTCATCCCGCTCAGCCGGCGTTTTTAGAGGTGCCCTTGTGCCCGATGAGCATCAACCGCCAGGTTCGCCTAGGCGACTTTCTTTTCACCGGAGAGTAACGAGGAATCCATGAAGGTTCTTGTAGCTGTCAAACGCGTTGTGGATTACAACGTCAAGGTTCGCGTCAAGGCGGACAATTCCGGCGTAGACCTCGCCAACGTCAAGATGTCGATGAACCCGTTCTGCGAAATCGCAGTGGAAGAAGCCGTACGCCTGAAAGAAAAAGGCGTTGCGACTGAAATCGTCGTCGTCTCCATCGGCCCGTCCACCGCTCAGGAACAGCTGCGTACCGCACTGGCTCTGGGTGCCGACCGCGCCATCCTCGTCGAATCCGCTGAAGACCTGACTTCCCTGGCCGTGGCCAAGCTGCTCAAGGCCGTGGTCGACAAGGAACAGCCTCAGCTGGTGATCCTGGGCAAACAGGCCATCGACAGCGACAACAACCAGACCGGCCAGATGCTCGCTGCACTGAGCGGCTACGGTCAGGGCACTTTCGCCTCGAAAGTCGAAGTCTCCGGCGACAGCGTTGCCGTGACCCGCGAAATCGACGGCGGCGCGCAGACCGTTTCGCTGAAACTGCCGGCGATCGTCACCACCGACCTGCGTTTGAACGAGCCGCGCTACGCGTCCCTGCCAAACATCATGAAAGCCAAGAAGAAGCCTCTCGAGACGCTGACTCCGGACGCTTTGGGCGTTTCCACCGCCTCCACCAACAAGACCCTGAAAGTCGAAGCGCCGGCTGCACGCAGCGCGGGCATCAAGGTCAAGTCGGTGGCTGAACTGGTCGAGAAACTGAAAAACGAAGCGAAGGTAATCTGATCATGACTATCTTGGTAATCGCCGAACACGACAACAAGGTGCTGGCTCCGGCCACCCTGAACACCGTGGCTGCCGCTGCCAAAATCGGCGGCGACATCCACGTTCTGGTTGCCGGCCAGGGCGCTGGCGCCGTGGCTGAAGCCGCTGCGAAAATCGCGGGCGTGAGCAAAGTCCTGAATGCTGATAATGCCGCTTACGCGCATCAGTTGCCGGAAAACGTTGCTCCGCTGGTGGCCGAACTGGGAGCTGGCTACAGCCACATCCTGGCTGCCGCTACTTCCAACGGCAAAAACATCCTGCCGCGCGTTGCTGCCCAGCTGGACGTTGACCAGATCTCCGAGATCATCTCGGTAGAAAGCGCTGACACCTTCAAGCGCCCGATCTACGCCGGTAACGCCATCGCTACCGTGCAATCGACCGCTGCGATCAAAGTGATCACCGTGCGTGCCACCGGTTTCGACCCGGTCGCCGCTGAAGGAGGTTCGGCTACCGTTGAATCGGTTGCCGCTGCTCACAACGCCGGCACTTCCAGCTTCGTCAGCGAAGAGCTGGCCAAGTCCGATCGTCCTGAGCTGACCGCTGCCAAGATCGTCGTTTCCGGCGGCCGCGGCATGCAGAACGGCGACAACTTCAAACACCTGTACGCCCTGGCCGACAAGCTGGGCGCTGCCGTCGGTGCTTCCCGCGCCGCGGTCGACGCAGGTTTCGTACCGAACGACATGCAGGTCGGTCAGACCGGCAAGATCGTTGCGCCACAGCTGTACATCGCGGTCGGTATCTCCGGCGCGATCCAGCACCTGGCCGGCATGAAAGACTCCAAAGTGATCGTTGCGATCAATAAGGACGAAGAAGCGCCGATCTTCCAGGTGGCCGATTACGGCCTGGTGGCGGATCTGTTCGAAGCCGTACCCGAGCTGGAGAAGCTGGTCTAATCCGGCTGCTTCACTTATAAAGAGCCCGACCTTTTGGTCGGGCTTTTTTTTTGTCCGGGATTTGAGTGGGAGCGTTTCGCCATGGATCTGCATCGTCGGTTGAGCTGCTCGTGGTTGCTGGGGCTGGCATTGTTGCCGGGCTTGTCAGTGGCGGCGGGCAAGTGCGAGCGGCTGGTTGTCACCGGCAGCCCGGATGCGCCGCCATACCTCTGGCAGGATCCGCAGAACCCCAAACAACTGATGGGTGCCAGTGCCGATCTGCTGAAGCAAGTGGCCCAGGAGCTGGGGATCAAAGTCGATCTGCTGTACGCCGGCAAGCGTTCCCAGGCCCTCGACGAAGTGCGCAGCGGACGTATGGACATGCTGGCCGACGCGCCGCTGACCTTCAATGAGCTGGAAAACCTCGACTACATTCACCCGCCGTTGCTGGAAAACGATTACCTGGTGTGGACACGCAAGGGCTCGACGCTGGTTTACAGCGAAGCCAAGGACCTGCACGGGCATACCGGAGGCTTGTCGGAAAAGTCTCGAATGACCCCGGCATTCGGCACTTTCGCCGAGCAGCAATTGACCCTGACCCGTACGGCAAACCTGACACAGGCGTTTCAGAAACTTCTGCTGGGCGAGGTGGAATATGTACTCGCCGGTCGCTACTCAGGCATGGCGGCCGCGCAGGCACTGGGCATGGCCAATGATCTGCTGGCTTTTGAACAACCCATCGACCGCCCCGGTCTGTTCCTGGCGGTTTCGCACAACTCGGCCTGCAACGATCCGTGGTTGCGCGGACAGCTGGCCAAAAAGATGACAGAATTGCCCGCGTCCGGCCTGACGGAAGCCGCGCTGCAACGCAACATCGAGCGCTGGAAGGCGCAGCAGCAACAGCCGCCGCAACCACCTGTCAGCGCCCCAAAACAGTAGGGATTCTTAGTGAGTAATCGACTTCTTTTCGCGGCCATGGCCGTTCTGGTCCTGGCCGGTTGCGCCAGCGATCCGGCACCCAACGAACAAATGCGCCTGACCGAGCAGGCCCTTGAGCAAGCCAAAGCCGTGGGCGCCACCGCCGAAGACGTGCCGGAAATGAAACTGGCCGAGGACAAGTTCAACCGGGCCAAAGGCAGCATGGCGGGTGAGTCTTACAAGAATGCGCGGATGCGCTTCGAACAGGCCGAACTCGACGCGCGCCTGGCGGAAGCCAAAGTCCTGACTCAGAAGAGCGAAGAACAAGTGAACGTGCTCAACACCCGCATCGTCCGACTGCGCAAGCAACTGGGGGATGCCCAATGAGCCTGAAGTCCAAAGCCCTGGGCACTTTGATCCTCGCCGGTTGCGCCAGCCTTTACGGCTGCGCCGGTCAGCACAGCGAATCGGCATTGCAGCAGGCCAGCGCCGACTTCCAGAAGGTCAAGGAAGATTCCAACGTGCTGCGTATCGCGCCGAAAGACGTGATCCGCGCCGGTGAATCCCTGGCCCGTGCCGATCGTCTGTCGACGTACTGGGGCAGCGGCTCGGACGTGGTGCATTACGCCTACCTGAGTCAGCGCTACAGCGAAATCGCCCGTGAGCACACCAACCAGGTCCTCAACGAAGAGCGGGCAGCGAAACTGGAACTTGAACGCCAGCGCCTGCAACTGGCCCTGCGCGAGTCCAAGCTGCTGAGTGTGCAACAGCAGGGCAAATGGCTGGAAGAACAGATCGTTGCACTGGCCACTACCCAAACCGACCGTGGTCTGGTGATGACCCTGGGTGACGTGCTGTTCGACACCGGTGAGGCCGAACTGAAAAACTCGGCGAACCGCGTGGTACTGAAGATCGTACAGTTTCTGCAACTGAACCCGAAACGCGTCGTGCGCATCGAGGGCTACACCGACAGCACCGGCGGCAAGCAGGAAAACCTCAAGCTTTCCCGCGACCGCGCACAGTCGGTGGCCGACGTGTTGACGGACCTGGGCATCGACGAAAAACGCATTCAGGTCGAAGGTTACGGCGACGAATACCCGGTGGACGCCAATGCTTCCGAACGTGGGCGTGCGCAGAACCGTCGAGTGGAAATCGTGTTCTCCGACGAAAAAGGCCAGCTCGGCGCCGCCCGCTGAGGGTGGCGTTACTGGAAAGCCCGGGCTGTCAGGCAGCACCGGGCTTTTTTACGTCTGTCGATTACCTCACAAAGCAGTACAGATTTAACCGACACAGCACTGTATGGTTGACTAATATGGCAACTGTCCCAGTACACTTCCAAACTGTTCCGGTATTGTTTCACACAAGAATAAAACGCCCGTGAAATCGAGTGCTGCGTCATGACCAATCTCTTGCTCTACCAACGTATTGCTCAACAGCTGGCCGAAGATATCCGCCGTGGCGTCTATCAACCGGGCGAGCGCGTGCCTTCGGTGCGCAAGATGAGTTCGCAGCTCAACGTCAGCCATGCCACGGTGTTGCAGGCTTACGCCAATCTCGAGGATCAGGGCCTGATCCGCGCGCGACCGCAGTCCGGCTACTACGTGCACCAGACTCCCGCACTGACCGCGCCCACACCGGACATTGCCCGGGTGGAACGGCCAGGCCTTGTCACCCGCAGCAGCATCATTCAGCAAGTATTGGTCGAATCCCGTCGTGAAGGCGTGTTCCCGCTGGGTGCGGCGGTGCCGAGTGTCGATTATTTGCCGGTGCGCGCCCTGCATCAGCAGTTGGCCAAGGTCACCCGGTTTCACAGTCCCAGGGCGTTCAGCTACATGTTCAGCCCCGGTTTCGAGCCGCTGCGCCGGCAGGTGGCGATCCGCATGCGCGATGCAGGCGTGGTGGTTGATCCCTCGGAAGTGGTGATCACCCACGGTTGCGTCGATGCATTGCAGATGTCGTTGCGGGTGCTGACTCGCCCCGGCGACCTGATCGCCGCCGAGTCACCGACCTATTACGGACTGCTGCAACTGGCGGATCTGCTGGGCTTGAAGGTCATCGAGATCCCCAGCGACCCCGCCACCGGCATGAGCCTCGAAGCCCTGCAACTGGCGGCGAACCAATGGTCGATCAAGGCGCTGGTGCTGACCACGCGCCTGAGCAATCCACTCGGCGGCACCATGCCCGAAGAGCGGCAGAAACAACTGCTGCGCCTGGCTTCGGACTTCGATATCCAGATCGTCGAAGACGACATCTACGGCGAGTTGATGTTCGAGCAGGGCCGCACCAAGTCGCTCAAGGCCTACGACCGGCTCGACCGGGTGATCTATTGCTCGAGTTTCTCCAAGACGTTATCGCCCGGTGTGCGCATCGGCTGGATGATCGCCGGCAAGTACCAGCAGGAAATCCAGCGCTTGCAGACTTTCAGCACCCATTCCGCGTGCAGCGTCACCCAAATGGCTATCGCGGCCTACCTGGAAAACGGCGGCTATGACCGGCATTTACGGTACATCCGCCAGGAATACCGGAAAAATCTCAGCGCATTCCAGCTGGCGGTTCAGCAGCACTTTCCCGAAGGCACACAGATGACCCGGCCGACCGGCGGATTCATTCTGTGGGTCAGCCTGCCGGGACGGGTCAACACCCAGGAATTGCACGTGCGGGCGCTGCAACAGGGCATCAGCATTGCGCCGGGGTTGATCTTCAGCAACACCGAGCAATTCAACCACTGCATCCGGTTGAACTGCGGCATCCCGTGGAATCGCGAGGCGGAACGGGCGCTGATGACCCTCGGCATGTTGGCAACGCAGCTCTGCCAGGAGATGGCCGGCGGATTTTGAAACAATGGCGGAGCTTGTCATGTGACGTCCAACAGGCGAGCATATGGCCCTCTGCCGTTAGCTTCGTTGGGTTCATGAAAGCGAAATTTTCTGCCGCCTGGGTTGTGCTCTGCCTGCTGATGATGGGTCAGGTCCCTGGCGCCATGGCGGCGGCTCAGGAAAAGACGCCGGCGACTGCCACGGCAAAAAAACCGGTCACGGCCAAGAAAACCGTTCCAGCGAAAAAAACACCGCAGAAAAAGGCTGCTCCCGCCAAGAAGCGCGCCCCGGTAGCCTCCAAGTCGAAATCGGCGAAGGAGGTGGCCAAGACGCCGCTGCCGCCTGCGAAGCTCGATTTGAGCCTGCCGAAAGACATGGTTCAGGAATTGAAGCCTCCCGGTTCCGTGACGCTGCCCAAGCGTGAGCCGATCCTGCCGCAGATGTTCGGCGACAAGAACAGCGGGTTCCAGCTGAACGGCCGTTTGCTCAGCAACGAAATGCAGCTGCAACTGCGCAATGAGGAGCGCCGGGAAGTCGAAGGTGCAGCACTGGATTTCGAGTTCAAGCAATAAATCTTCCCCATCGGTGACCCGCAGACCAGACGCTTTGTCGGAGACTGGTCAGTCACTTTCGTTTCTGCGTAAAAACCCCGGTTCAGGCAATTTAAAACAGCCGTTTAAGCGGTTACCCTGTTCCGCGTCCCTTTAACACATTGCCCGCTGCGAGGAACGCGTCGTCATGAAATGCCGTGAAGGCTGTGGCGCCTGCTGCATTGCCCCTTCCATCAGTTCACCGATTCCAGGCATGCCCGATGGCAAACCTGCCGGTGAACGCTGCGTGCAGTTGTCGGTCGATAACCTGTGCAACATTTTCGGCCGACCGGAACGCCCGGCGGTCTGTTCAGGATTCAAGGCCGATCCCGAAGTCTGCGGCAGCAGCCAGGAAGACGCGATCAGACTGCTCGGCTGGTGGGAGCAGATGACGGCGGCGTGATGTGTCAAACGAACGGAACTTCAACAATAAGGAATAAGACTATGGGTTCGCTGCATCGTATCGCTGTGTTGTGTGGTTTGACTGCCGTGCTGGCCACCTCGGCCGCCCAGGCTGAAGACTGGAAAGTCGCCAAGAACGAGGACGGCATCAAGGTCTCTCTGAGCGAAGTGCCGGGTTCGGACTACAAGTCTTATCAGGGCGTGACCATGATGAAGACCACCATCGCCAAACTGCGCGCCTTGCAGGAAGACGTTTCCGGTGCGTGCGCCTGGATTCACGAGTGCAAGACCCAGAAACTGCTCAAGCACGAAGGCGACCAGAGCTGGACCTACACCCAGTTCAATACGCCATGGCCGGTTACCCCGCGCGACTCCATCCTGCATGTCACCACCGTTGAAGGTGCCGATGGCAGCCTGACCCGTAATCTGGAAGGCGTGCCGAAATACCTGCCTGACGAAAAGGGCTTTGTGCGGGTCGCTCAGGTCAAAGGCTTCTGGAAGTTCGTGCCAAAGGGCGATCAGGTTGAAGTGACCTATCAGGTTCACACCGAGCCGGGCGGCAGCGTGCCTTCCATGATCGCCAACAAGTTTGTGGTCGACGCACCGTTCAATACCCTGAAAGCCTTGAAAGAACGCGCCGAGAAGTAAACATCGCGTTCATCTGTAAACGCCCCGAAGAACTCGGGGCGTTTTGTTTTGCAGGTTTATTGTGTTTCCGGATATGCGTTGAACGAAATTTTCACAAAGTCTCCAAGACAATTCGCCCGCGCTGTTTGTACCTGTCCCGCCGCGCTGTGCCTTGAATGAAAGTGTCCGGCAGCGGGTACTAATCAATGGCAATGCCGCCGGTGATCGTGCAACATTTGCGCTCCGCGCAAGCCCCGGGGCCTGGAATGGTCAACAGAGGGCAGGGCGCAGCTGAATTTTTGCAACTTCAACTTCCAATGGGTCCTAAAACGACATGGCAAACCCGGACGCCCTGAGTCAGCAGCGATCTTCCAGTCGCCTGCTGCAACCGACCGTCAAATCGCATCTGGCCTACACGCTTCTGTGCGCGCTGGTCATGATGGTGATGTTTTCCGTGCTGCGCCTCGCGCTGCTGGTCTACAACCGCGAGATGATCCTCGACACCCCGGCCTCGACTTTCCTCGAAGCCTTCGCCAACGGCCTGCGCTTCGATATTCGCCTGGTGGTGTATGTCTGCATTCCGCTGGTGCTGGCGTTGTTCAGTGCCCGGGCCATGGCAGCGCGCGGGTTCTTCCGTCTGTGGCTGACCGTCGCTTCGAGCATCGCGCTGTTCCTCGGCCTGATGGAGATGGACTTCTATCGCGAGTTCCACCAGCGCCTCAACGGCCTGGTGTTCCAGTACGTGAAAGAAGACCCGAAAACCGTGATGAGCATGCTCTGGTACGGTTTCCCGGTGGTGCGCTACCTGCTGGCGTGGGCCGTGGGCACGCTGATCCTGACCCTGGCGTTCAAGGGCGCCGATCGTCTGACCCGTCCGCGTGGCCCGTTCAGCGGCGGTAACGTCGGCACCCGTCAAGTGGCGCCATGGTATGCGCGTCTGGCGGTATTCGTGGTGTGCCTGCTGATCTGCGTGGTCGCCGCTCGCGGCACCCTGCGTCAAGGCCCGCCGCTGCGCTGGGGTGACGTTTACACCACCGATTCGAACTTCGCCAACCAGCTCGGCCTCAACGGCACGCTGTCGCTGATCGCGGCGGCCAAGGACCGGATGGGCGAGGATCGTGACAACATCTGGAAAGCCACGCTGCCGCAGGATCAGGCGCAGAAAGTGGTGCGCGAGATGCTGGTGATGCCGGACGACAAACTGGTGGATGCCGATATCGCCGCCGTGCGTCGTGAATACACGCCGCCTGCCGACAAGACCCTGCCGATCAAGAACGTCGTCGTGATCCTGATGGAAAGCATGGCCGGTCACTCGGTGGGCGCACTGGGCGCGCCGGGCAACATCACGCCGTACCTCGACAAGCTGTCGAAGGAAGGCCTGCTGTTCGACCGCTTCTTCTCCAACGGCACGCATACCCACCAGGGCATGTTCGCCACCATGGCGTGCTTCCCGAACCTGCCGGGTTTCGAATACCTGATGCAGACCCCGGAAGGCAGCCACAAGCTGTCCGGCCTGCCGCAGTTGCTCAGCGCTCGCGACTATGACGACGTGTACGTCTACAACGGTGACTTTGCCTGGGACAACCAGTCCGGTTTCTTCAGCAACCAGGGCATGACCAACTTCGTCGGCCGTAACGACTTCGTCAACCCGGTGTTCTCCGATCCGACCTGGGGCGTGTCCGACCAGGACATGTTCGACCGTGGTCTGGTGGAGCTCAAGGCGCGGGAAAACGGCAAGCCGTTCTATGCGCTGCTGCAGACCCTGTCCAACCACACGCCGTACGCCTTGCCGACGCCGTTGCCGGTCGAGCGCGTCACTGACCGTGGCCCGCTCAACGAGCACCTGACCGCCATGCGTTACGCGGACTGGGCGCTGGGCCAGTTCTTCGAGAAGGCCCGCAAGGAGCCGTACTTCAAGGAAACGCTGTTCGTCATCGTCGGCGACCACGGCTTCGGCAACGAGCGTCAGATCACCGAAATGGATCTGGGCCGCTTCAACGTGCCGATGCTGATGATCGCACCGGGCATCCAGGAAAAATTCGGTACCCGTGACCACACCGTGGGCACTCAGATCGACATCGTACCGACCATCATGGGTCGCCTCGGTGGGGAAGTGCGCCATCAGTGCTGGGGCCGCGATCTGCTGAACCTGCCGCAGGGTGACACCGGTTTCGGTGTGATCAAACCGTCGGGCAGCGAGCAGACTACTGCCATCGTCACCGCTGACCAGATCCTGGTGCTGCCGAAAGAGAAGGAAATGGCGCCGAAGATCTATCAATACGAACTGGGTGCAAACCCGCACGCCGAAGTGGTACCGGATGCACCGCGCACTGCCGAGCTGAAACTCAAGCTCGAAGCGTTCCTGCAAACGGCGACCAAGAGCCTGATCGACAACACCGCCGGTGTGGTTAACGGCAAGCCGGACTGATCAGTCGGCACAATAAAAAAGAGGCCCTTCACAGGGCCTCTTTTTTTTGTCGGTCAAACAGTTATATCCGACCGAGTAACAACAGCACCAACAGGACTACCAGCACTACGCCGATAATGCCCGAAGGGCCATAACCCCAACTTCTGGAGTGCGGGAAGACCGGCAGACCACCGATCAGCAACAGGATCAGGATGATGATTAGAATTGTGCCCATGTCTATTTCCTTGTTGATAGTGTCTGTGAAGTCTTGGTGTTCAAGGGCAGCTGGAAGTTGAACTAAATCCAGCCGGCTTACAAATTCCGACTGGTGCGCATGAAAGAAAATTCAATGTTTTTTTAAGGTATTTGGCTCGCTCGCTTATTTCGTTTGTTGTCGCGGTTTGCCCTCGCCATTCAGCAATCTGATGGAGCGTGGGTCGCTGCGTATCCTTCGCTACACTCCGCGCATCTTCCCCGGAACAACAAGGCTGTCTGCTATGCAAAATCGCATGATGATCACTGGCGCGGGCTCTGGCCTGGGTCGCGAAATCGCGCTGCGCTGGGCGCGTGAAGGCTGGCAACTGGCCTTGTCCGACGTCAGCGAGCCCGGTTTGCAAGAGACCCTGAAATTGGTTCGCGAGGCCGGTGGCGACGGCTTCATCCAGCGCTGCGACGTGCGCGATTACAGCCAGCTGACGGCGTTCGCCCAGGCCTGCGAAGTGAAACTTGGCGGCATCGACATCATCGTCAACAACGCCGGTGTGGCCTCGGGCGGTTTCTTCAGCGAGCTGTCGCTGGAAGACTGGGACTGGCAGATCGCGATCAACCTGATGGGCGTGGTCAAGGGCTGCAAGGCGTTCCTGCCGCTGTTGGAGCAGAGCAAGGGCAAGATCATCAACATCGCCTCGATGGCCGCGCTGATGCAGGGCCCGGCGATGAGCAACTACAACGTGGCCAAGGCCGGAGTGGTGGCGCTGTCGGAAAGCCTGTTGATCGAACTGGCCCAGCAGGAAATCGGTGTGCATGTGGTCTGCCCGTCGTTCTTCCAGACCAATCTGCTGGATTCTTTCCGTGGCCCGACACCGGCGATGAAAGCCCAGGTCGGCAAGTTGCTGGAAAGTTCGCCAATTACCGCCAGTGACATTGCCGATTACATCTACAAGCAGGTCGCAGCCGGCGAGTTCATGATCCTGCCCCACGAACAAGGGCGCATGGCCTGGGCGCTCAAACAGAAGAATCCGCAGTTGCTGTACAACGAAATGACCGCGATGGCGGAAAAGATGCGCGCCAAGGCCAAACAGAACAACGGCTGAACTTGCCCGGGGTTCGCCGCATCGTTAGGGTGGCCGCAACAGTCACCCTGACGAGATGTCTTGCATGCTCAATTACCTGTGGTTCTTCCTCGCCGCGCTTTTCGAAATCGCCGGCTGTTTCGCGTTCTGGATGTGGCTGCGCCAGGGCAAGAGCGCCTTGTGGGTGATCCCGGCACTGATCAGTCTGACTCTCTTTGCGCTGCTGTTGACGCGCGTCGAAGCGACCTACGCCGGTCGCGCCTACGCCGCTTACGGCGGCATCTACATCATTGCTTCGATTGGCTGGCTGGCGGTGGTCGAGCGCATCCGCCCGTTGGGTTCGGACTGGATCGGTGTAGCGCTGTGTGTGATCGGGGCGAGTGTGATCCTGTTCGGGCCGCGGTTTTCCGCGAGCTGAATATTGCAGGCCTGAAGGAAACGTCTGAAGGCTGGCGCGCCTTGGCGCGTAGGGAATGACTGAATTGCCCGGCATGCATTGTAGGGCGCTCGAAAGCCGCGCATCTTCAAGGCTCGCAAACCTTGAAGGACACCTCCCATGCTTGTACTCAGCCGTGTTGTCGGGGAACTGATTTCCATCGGCGACAACATCACTCTGCGCGTTCTGGCGGTCAACGGATCCAGCGTGCGGTTCGGCGTCGAAGCGCCGGAGCAGATCGGCGTGCATCGCGCCGAGGTCTACGAACGGATCCAGCGCAAACAGGCCAGCGGCAAGGGCCGCTGACCGTTTTCAGTCGAACAGGTGCTTGGGCACGTCGTGCTTGAGCATCAACTGGCATTGCTCGCTTTCCGGATCGAAGACAATCAATGCCTGGCCTTTGGTCAGCGCCTGGCGAACCCGCAGTACGCGGGTTTCCAGCGGCGTATCGTCACCGTTGTCGGTACCGTCGCGGGTGACGAAATCCTCGATCAGGCGGGTGAGGGTGTCGACTTCGAGCGCGTCGTAGGGAATCAGCATGGGCACCTCGGCTAAATCAATGTCGGGATGCTACGGCGAATGATCGACGAGGGCCAGACTCAACTGTCCGAGCGTTGCCCCACCAGACTGTCCACCGACGGCACACGGGTGTCACTCTCCATCTGCGTTTCGTGTTCGATCTGATGGCTGAAGCGGTCCAGTGACCCGGTGGCCGGTTGTGCATCGCTGGCGAACACCGGCGGACTCAGAATGTACGCCCCCAGCAAACGACTGAGCGCCGCAAGGCTGTCGATGTGCGTGCGTTCGTAGCCGTGGGTCGCGTCGCAACCGAAGGCGAGCAGTGCGGTGCGGATGTCGTGACCGGCAGTCACCGCCGAGTGGGCGTCACTGAAGTAATAGCGGAACAGGTCGCGGCGCACCGGCAGTTCGTGCTCCCCCGCCAGGCGCAACAGGTGCCGAGACAGGTGATAGTCGTATGGCCCGCCGGAATCCTGCATCGCAACGCTCACCGCGTGTTCGCTGGAGTGTTGGCCCGGCGCGACCGGGGCGATGTCGATGCCGACGAATTCGCTGACGTCCCACGGCAAGGCTGCCGCCGCGCCGCTGCCGGTTTCCTCGGTGATGGTGAACAGCGGATGGCAGTCGATCATCAGTTCCTGACCGCTGTCGACGATGGCTTTCAGTGCTGCCAGCAGCGCGGCGACACCGGCTTTGTCGTCCAGATGTCGGGCGCTGATGTGGCCGCTTTCGGTGAACTCCGGCAATGGATCGAAGGCCACCACATCGCCGACACTGATGCCCAGCGAATCGCAATCGGCGCGGGTCGCGCAGTAGGCGTCCAGACGCAGCTCGACGTGATCCCAGCTGATCGGCATCTCATCCACGGCCGTGTTGAAGGCATGCCCGGACGCCATCAGCGGCAACACGCTGCCGCGAATCACGCCGTTGTCGGTGAACAGGCTGACGCGGCTGCCCTCGGCGAAGCGGCTTGACCAGCAGCCCACCGGCGCCAGGGTCAGACGCCCGTTGTCTTTCACCGCGCGCACGGCGGCGCCGATGGTGTCCAGGTGCGCCGACACTGCACGGTCGGGGCTGTTTTTCTTGCCCTTGAGGGTGGCGCGGATCGTGCCGCGACGGGTCATCTCGAAGGGAATGCCGAGTTCTTCCAGACGTTCGGCGACATAACGCACGATGGTGTCGGTGAACCCGGTAGGGCTGGGAATGGCGAGCATTTCCAGCAGGACTTTCTGCAGGTAATTCAGATCCGGTTCGGGAATTTGGATGGTCATGGAAACTCCTGTTGCGGGGCGTCATTCGCGCGTTGAACGCGGGAATGACGCTGAAGAGAGATCAAACGGCCGGCTGACTGTGCGGAAACAACAGATCGACAAACCGCTCGGCTGTCGGTTGCGGCTCATGGTTGGCAAGACCCGCCCGCTCGTTGGCTTCGATGAACACGTACTCTGGTTGATCCGCCGCCGGCACCATAAGGTCGAGCCCGACCATGGGGATTTCCAGCGCCCGGGCCGCGCGCACGGCGGCCTCGGCCAGGGTCGGGTGCAGAATCGCCGTGACGTCTTCCAGCGTGCCGCCGGTGTGCAGATTCGCCGTGCGCCGCACGAACAGATGCTCACCGGCCGGCAGGATGCTGCTGTAGTCGTAACCGGCCGCGTGCAGGGTGCGTTGGGTTTCGTGGTCCAGCGGGATTTTGCTTTCGCCGCTGGTGGCTGCTTGCCGGCGCCGGCTCTGGGCTTCGATCAGCGCGCCTATGGAATGATGACCGTCGCCGACCACTTCCGCCGGCCGGCGAATCGCCGCTGCAACCACCTCGAAACCGATCACCAGAATCCGCAGGTCGAAGCCTTCATGGAAGCTTTCGAGCAATACGCGAGTGTCGAACTGCCTGGCCGCTTCGATGGCCTGCTGCACTTCCTCGATGGTCTGCAGATCCACCGCCACGCCTTGGCCCTGTTCGCCATCCAGCGGTTTGACCACCACTCGCTGGTGTTCATCGAGGAACGCCAGATTGTCGTCCGCGTTCCCTGCCAACTGCTGCGACGGCACATTCAACCCGGCGGCTTTCAACACTTTGTGGGTCAAGCTCTTGTCCTGGCACAGGTTCATGCTGATGGCGCTGGTCAGGTCGCTCAGTGATTCGCGGCAACGCACCCGGCGCCCGCCATGACTGAGGGTGAACAGCCCGGCATCGGCGTCATCCACTTGCACGTCGATGCCACGTCGATGGGCTTCCTCGACGATGATCCGCGCGTAAGGGTTGAACTGCGCCTCCGGGCCGGGGCCGAGAAACAGCGGCTGATTGATGCCGTTCTTGCGCTTGATGGCGAACGTCGGCAGGTTGCGAAAACCGAGTTTGGCGTAGAGGTTTTTAGCCTGGCGGTTATCGTGCAGCACCGACAGATCGAGATAGCTCAGGCCGCGGCTCATGAAGTGTTCGATCAGATGACGCACCAGCACTTCGCCGACCCCGGGGCGCGAACACTGCGGATCGACCGCCAGGCACCACAGGCTGCTGCCGTTTTCCGGGTCGTTGTAAGCCTTCTGGTGATTGAGGCCCATGACGCTGCCGATCACCGCGCCGCTGTCGTCGTCTTCCGCCAGCCAGTACACCGGGCCGCCCTGATGGTGCGGGGTGAGCAAGGTGGCGTCGATCGGCAGCATGCCGCGCGCCTGATACAGCTGATTGATCCCCTGCCAGTCCGCGTCACTTTGCGCACGACGGATGCGGAAGCCGCGAAACACGCGGGTGGCCTGACGATAATCGCTGAACCACAAGCGCAGGGTATCGGACGGGTCGAGAAACAATTGAGTCGGTTCCAGCCCGAGAATCTGCTGCGGCGCGGCAACGTACAAAGCAATGTCGCGCTCCCCCGGCTGCTCGTTGAGCAGTTCCCGGGCAAGGCTTGCCGGATCGGGGAAGGTGTGACCGATGAGCAATCGGCCCCAGCCGCAATGCACCGCGATCGGTTCGGCGGCAGGCTCGCTGCCATCTTCGGCCAGGCGCGCCTGCAAGCGTTCGTAGGACGGCGTCTGACCGCGCAGCAGGCGTTGGCTGTAAGCCGTGGCGTGAGGTTTCATCGATCAGATTCCTTGTTCGCTGAGCCACAGGTTCAGGGCTGCCAGTTGCCACAGTTTGGAACCGCGCAGAGGCGTGAGTTGACCTTGTGGATCAGTGAGTAATTTGTCGAGCATCGCCGGGTTGAACAGGCCGCGATCCTGACTCGGGTCGAGCAGCAGTTCGCGCACCCAGTTCAGAGTGTCGCCCTGCAAATGCTTGAGTCCCGGCACCGGGAAGTAACCTTTCTTGCGGTCGATCACCTCGCTCGGAATCACCTGTCGCGCGGCTTCCTTCAGCACCTGCTTACCGCCGTCCGGCAGTTTGAACTGGCCCGGAATGCGAGCCGACAATTCCACCAGTCGATAGTCGAGAAACGGCGTGCGCGCCTCCAGGCCCCAGGCCATGGTCATGTTGTCGACGCGTTTGACCGGGTCGTCCACCAGCATCACCGTGCTGTCCAGGCGCAGAGCCTTGTCGACCGCCGCATCGGCGCCAGGCTGTGCGAAATGTTCCTTCACGAAGTCGCCGGCGGCGTCATTGGCAGTCAGCCATTTCGGCTGCACGGTCGCGGCGTAATCGTCGTAGCTGCGGTCGAAAAACGCTTCGCGATAAGCCGCATACGGATCGGCCGCGCCGTCGACTTGCGGATACCAGTGATAACCGGCGAACAACTCGTCGGCGCCCTGGCCGCTTTGCACAACCTTGCAGTGCTTGGCCACTTCGCGGGACAGCAGATAGAAGGCGATGCAGTCGTGACTGACCATCGGCTCGCTCATGGCGCGGAACGCCGCGGGCAGTTGCTCGATGATCTCTTTTTCGTCGATGCGCAGTTGATGGTGCTGGGTGCCGTAGTGTTTTGCGATCAGGTCTGAGTACTGAAACTCGTCACCGCGCTCGCCACCGGCATCCTGGAAACCGATGGAAAAGGTCGAGAGGTTTTCCACGCCGACTTCGCGCAGCAGACCGACGAGCATGCTCGAATCGACGCCGCCGGAAAGCAGTACGCCGACATCCACCGCTGCCCGTTGGCGGATCGCCACGGCTTCGCGGGTGCTGTCGAGCACGCGGTCACGCCAGTCTTCCAGGGTCAGGTTTTTCTCGTCGTCGTGTGGGCCGTAGGGCAGGGTCCACCAGGTTTTCTGCTCGGTGGTGCCGTCCGCTTCAATGCGCATCCAGCTCGCGGGTGGCAGCTTTTCGATGCCTGCCAGCAAGGTGCGCGGCGCAGGGACCACGGCGTGGAAATTCAGGTAATGGTTGAGCGCCACCGGATCGAGGATCGGGTTGATGTCGCCGCCCTTGAGCAACGCCGGCAGGGCCGAGGCAAAGCGCAGGCGCTGACCGGTGCGCGACAGGTACAGCGGCTTCACACCGAGACGGTCGCGGGCGATGAACAGGCGCTGGGCATCGCGCTCCCAGATGGCGAAGGCAAACATGCCGTTGAGTTTCGGCAGCAGCGCCTCGCCCCAGGCGTGATAACCCTTGAGCAGCACTTCGGTGTCGCCGCCGGAATAGAACGCATAACCCAGCGCTTCGAGTTCGGCACGCAGTTCCGGGAAGTTGTAGATCGCGCCGTTGAAGGCCAGGGACAGGCCCAATTGGCTGTCGATCATCGGCTGCGCCGAGCCGTCCGACAAGTCCATGATTTTCAGGCGTCGATGGCCCAGGGCAATCGGCCCCTGGGCATGAAAGCCCCACGCGTCGGGGCCGCGAGGCGCCAGGTGATGGGTGATTCGCTCGATGGCTGCAAGGTCTGCAGGTTGTTGATCAAAACGTAACTCGCCAGCTAATCCGCACATAAGGTCCTTACCGGTTTTTCCGTTGGGGAAGGTGTCGCAGTACCGCGCCGAAATGGCCGGTACTCAGAAACTGACCCGGCTGGGATGTGGGAGTTTTAGAACGATCAGTTATAAGTGCATCGGCCTGACCGATGGGCCATTAGCTTCCCGCTTCAGTTCATGGGTAGTAGATAAATATTGAAAACATGCAGATGTCTGCTTGTTTGCCGGCTTGATCACGTAGTTTTTCGTGTTTTTTTTCCAAGGGCCGGACCGGTAGGGTAATTGTTCCGAAGCGCAATAAAGGAATATTGCCCATGTCGAGTACGAAGTCGGACACCCCGACACCGTTGACCCAGAAACAGATACTGAGTTTTTTGCTGGAAGCTACCGGCGATCTGGATACTGCCCAGGCCTTGCAGAAAATCCTGCCCCCCAGCCTTCTCAAAGGTTCCAGCTCTACACTCGCCACGCTGGACCAGACCGCGCGTGAGTTACACGCCGCTCAGGCGGAGGTCGAAGCCGATCTTGGCCGCTTGCAACCTTTGAACAGCTTTTGCGCCGCGCTGTTGACCAGCGCCCTGAAAGCGCGCTGGCCAGTGCAGTTTGATGTCGAAAAAGACTACCTGGAATTGCCGGGGGACTACTGCGGCTGTGAGCCCGTCACCCCGCCCGGCGGAGGACCACCGGTCACGCCGCCGGCAACCCCGACGCTGCTGGAAGCGGCGATGCAGAACTTCACCAAGCGTGAGGCGCAGGATGATTTCTTCCCCACAGGCAGTGTGGTGCGCATCTCTGGACAGCCTGCAGGGATTGCGGGACTGACACCGACAGCGTTCGCCGCACTCTGTCGTGAGCTCGATCTGGGGAAGAAATACCAACAGCATTTTCAGCAGGTTTTCGGCATCAGTGAGGTTGATGGAAAACCGGTTGCCACCGGTCCCATGGTCCGCGACATCACTGCCCTGAAAAAACAGTTGCTGCAACTGGATCTGCATCTGGCGCTATTGAAAGAGCACATCAGCCAGGACGCGTACGAAAGTCTGGAGCGCCTGCTCGCGGCCGGGGGTATCGCTGATGCAAAAAGCCTGAACTACAAGGGCCGGCCGTTGATCATGCAAGGCATCGAACTGCTCGACTGTTGCATCTGGGGTGTCGTGGTATTTTCCGAGCGCTCGGTCGAGTCGGACCCGGATCAATGGTGCTTGGTGTACATGCCCGGCGAGCCCTCTCAACCGTTGTACGAGTATGCGAGTTTCTCGGCGTTCCTCGTGTACCTGGAATACCAATTGGGGATGGCCAGTTACAGGAGCTACTTCACTCATTGCATCGGCGAGGTGGACAAGGCGGATTTCTTCAAAAACTTCGCGGACGCTCGCAGCCTGGATCGCGCCAAATATTTGCCGATCAACGTTTCGCTGCTCGACTTCATGTACCAGAGCCATATCGGCAAACTGCAGATCGATGCTCGCGCGCTCGCTGTACCGACCGCCGATGTGGATGAAGAGGCGCGCAAGAAGCGCCTGCTCGAGTATCTGGAAATCGGCCTGACGGTCGCCAATGTGGCCGGGATTTTCATACCGGTCGTAGGGCAACTGATGATGGGTGTTGCCGTGGGGCAAATGCTTGCGGAAGTTTATGAGGGCGTTGAGGACTGGTCGCGGGGAGATCGTGAGGAGGCGTTTTCACACCTGCTCAGCGTGGCTGAAAACATCGTGCTGATGGTCAGCGTGGGGGCCGGTATCAGGGGATTGAAAACACTGGCGATCAAGACGGTGCGCAAGCATCCGGATTTCTTCCAGCCGTTCATGGCCATATTGGACCGTGACGGTCAGCCTCGATTGTGGAAACCGCAGTTACTCGGTTATGAACAGCCGCTTCCGACAGGTGCCGAACCAGAACCCGATACTGCAGGCTTGTTCCGGGCGAACGACAAGCAGTTTGCCCATTTCGACAATCGGGCTTACGAGGTAGCGCTGGAGCCTGCATCCAATACCTGGGAAGTCCGACACCCTGTGCGTGCACAGGCTTATCAGCCGGTATTGAAGCGCAATGATCGCGGAGGCTGGCGTCATGACTTCGAACAGACCGAGCGCTGGAGCGGGGCGTACACGCTCAAACGCATTGATCCTGGTCTTGAGGGTTGGGAAGACAGTCGTCTGGAGATGGCCCGTCGGTTGACCGACACCCGGATCGATGAACTGCATCGCCTGAGCGATGACAACCGGCCGCTACCTCCTCGCCTGCTGGACATGATCGAGCGTTTCAAACTTGAGCGCAGAGTGCGCGACTACATTGCCGCCATGGAGCGTGGCGAGGCGAGCGATCGGCGTTACGTCAACGAACAGCTGCATGCATTACCCCGGCTTGCCAACTGGCCGGCCGATCGCTACGTCAAAGTCGTGGATGAACAAGGGCGGATCACCGCGACCTATCCGCCCGGATCGATTGACGACGATACCGTGAGCGTCATTGTGAAGCATGCGCGACTGGAGAAGGGCGAGCTGCTGCAAGCGGTCATCGATGTTCTGCATCCCAAAGAAGTGGATGCCTTGGTGGGGGCTGACGTAGCCCCCGCCGATGCCAGTCAGCAGTTGGCGAAAGTGATCGGGGCGGCGATCAAGGCCGATCGAAGGTCGACTTTCGACCATCTCTACAGCCGATACGATCAAGACGTTGCCGGAGAATTGCTCAAGTTGCGCAGGGCCTTTCCCGATTTGCCGGTGCGCGCTGCCCGAGAGCTGCTCAAACGGACGCCAAGCGTTGAACGGATGCACCTGCGCAGCACCGGGCGGGTGCCCATGGGGTTGGCGCAGCGGGCGCGTCAGGCTTTGAGCGATGGGCGAGTGGATCGGGCATTGGCAGGTTTTTACCTGGCCGACATTGCCAATGCCGATACCGGGAAACTGGCGATCGGTTTGCTACCCCGTCTTGCTGGTTGGGATCCTGAGTTCTATCTGGAACTGCGGGCGAAATCCTTGAGCGGTCAGGTCCTGGAAACGCTGGGCGAAAAACCGCTGGTTACGTCGAGTTCATGCACGCTGGTCAGACTCGACAATGGTTACGAAGTGTTTGGCAGCGACAGGAAGTCACTCGGCAAGATCGCGTCCGGACCGGAAGATTTCTATCAGGCGATTCTCAAAGGTCTTTCAGCGCAGCAGCGCAAGGCCATCGGATTTGTGCAACCGACGCCGGAAAATGGCGGGCGCCTGCGCGGCAAACTGTTGGAGAGTGCTCTGGATGAACGTGAGGCATGCGCCCGGGTGTTGGCAGGCGGTCAGGGGCAAACGGAGACCGCCGAGCCTGTGTGCACGCCTGCCGACTCTCCCGCCGGGTCGAACACTCATTCGCGTCGTTTATTGCGGCAGGTGAAAAAGCTCTATCCCTTGTTTACCGACGTACAAGCCAATGAGTTTCTTGACCAGTTGGGTAGCGACCATCTGACCAGGGCGATCCGGGTTCGGCAGTTGCGGGAGGATCTGAGCCGACTACAGGGCGTGATGGATACCTGGATCCAGGATGAGGCAGCCATGAAGGCCCTGGGCGGTGATCTGAACGAAATTCGTGAATGCCGGCAAATCGTTGCGTTTGAAATCGAAGACTGTTTTCGCCGTTTGATCTCCCTGCCCGATGACGCCGGGCGTCTCGTCTATGGTTTGAAGCTCGATGGCATGCGCTTCGGCAAGTTTCCGACCTTGCCGGTCGGTTTGACCTTTGATCATGTCAGGCAATTGTCTCTGCAAGACATGTTGCTGGATGACGATGCCGCTTATTTCCTCAAAGCGTTCACGAACGTCGAGTCCCTTGAACTGGATCGCAATAAGATCACCCGATTGCCCGAGATCATTTCGCATATGCCGAACCTCAGGCGGCTGAGCCTGGCCGGCAATCGGCTTCAACTCACCGAGCACGCCCTGGTGAAGCTGGCCGGGTTGCGCACCTTGCAAAGACTGAATCTGAGCGGGAACCCCCTCGGCGCTACGGTGGATGTGGGCAACCTGTTCGATCTGACTTACCTCTCCTTGCGTAATACCCGCGCCACGGAGCTGCCAAAAGGCCTGCAGTTTCTACCCAATCTGGATCGGGTGGATCTGCGGGATAACGAAATCCGTGAACTGCCTGCCTGGCTTTTTGAAACGCCCAGACGCTTCAGTGAAACGATCAATTTGCGGCGTAACCCGATTTCCGAAGTCAGCCGAACGTACCTTGAAAACTACCGCACGACGGTCGGCGTCGGCATGGGTTACCTGGATAACGATATCGCGCGACTGGACGAAAACCAGGCACGTACGATCTGGCTGACCCAAACGGGAGGAGAAAAGGGCTCCCGGCATCTGCAGATGTGGAACGCACTCAAGGATGACCCAAGGGCCGAAGGCCTGTTCGCGCTGCTGGCGGAGTTGGGCAATTCCGCCGAGTCAGCCAATGTGCGCGAGGATATGCACCGGCGGGTCTGGACGGTTCTGGATGCAACGCAGACCGATGCCGAATTGCGGGAGCAGATTTTCGATCTGGCGGCCAACCCGATCAATTGCACGGACAATGCGGCGTTGAACTTCAGCCACCTGGAAGTTGCAGTGCACGTCCACCATGTGACCCGTGGTCCCAGGGGGCAACGCCCTTCGACGAAGGCGCTGATGAGGCTGGCGAGGGGACTGTTCCGGCTTGAGCAGATTGACCGGATCGCCGCGGAACACGCGCAGGTCCGTGCGGCACCTGACCCGCTGGAAGTGACCCTTGCCTACCGCTCCGGTCTGGCGCAGGCACTCGAATTGCCCGGGCAACCTTCGCACATGCATTACGCCTCACTCGCGGAGGTGACAGGGGCGGATCTGGTGGAGGCCATCAATCGAATCCAGACTGCTGAACTGTCTCCCGAGTGGCTGGCGTTTCTGGTTCGCCAGCCTTGGTGGAACGAATACATGAAAAGCAGTTTTGCCCAACAGTTCGACGATGCGCGCGCGCCTCACCAGGAAGAAGCCCTTGCGTTGTTCGAGAAAGCCGAAGAACTCAGCTCGGCCGACTATCTCAGCGAAATGAACCTGTGTGCCGCCCGGCAGGAACAGACGGAAAGCGCCTTGCTCGAGCGGTTGACCGAGCAAGTGCTACGACTGGTCGAGGGCAATGTCTGCCTGTTGCCCGGTGGTTGATTCCAATCCCGGACTCGGTCATTTGCCCCGGATCAGCCACCGCAAGGCAAACCGGTTCGGATGACACGCCTCTGCGACACCTCTGGGCAGGGGCAGCGGTTCGTTGTCCAGCCAGGCCGCCAGCAGTTCACCGGACAGTGGCGCGGTGATCAGCCCCCGGGAACCGTGGCCACTGTTGACGTACAGACCGTCCAGCCATGGGCAGGCAATGTCCGGCACTTGCCGGGCATCCTTGCTCAAGGCGCGATAGGCCTCGGTGAAGGCTTCGCGATCGGCGAGCGGGCCGACGATCGGCAGGTAATCGGGGCTGGTGCAACGGAAGGCTGCCCGGCCCTGAAGACTTTCGGCGTCGAGCTCGCTGACGTGCAGGCGCGCGACCAGATCGGTGGAGATCTCTTCGAGCATCGCCAGATTGCCCAGGTGTTCGGCGGTGGTCGGAGTCAGGTCGTCGCTGTTGAAATCGAAACTGGCGCCGAGGGTGTGCTCGCCCAGGCGTGCCGGTACGACGTAACCTTCGGCGCACACCACCGTGCTCAGCGCCTGACTTTGCGTGGTCTGCGCCAGGCGGGTGATCTGCCCGCGAATGCGCTTGAGGGGCAGGTCGGCGCTCTGGGGGAAACGCTTGATGTCGGCGGCGCCGGCCAGCACCACGACGGGCGCTGTTGCGATCAATCGTTCATTGTCGAAGGCTTGCCACTGACCGTCGATCTTGCGCAACTCCACGGTTTCCTGATGGGGCAGCAGCGTGACGCCCGGTTGTGTCGATTGCGCCTGACACAACGCTGGCGGATGCACCCAGCCGCCCTCGGGGTAATACAATCCGCCATGGGCCAGACCGATCCCGGCGCGGGCCTGTGCTTCGGGTTGATCGAGCCACTGCAGAAGATCCTCGGGAAACGCGGCCGCCAGCTGCGCCTGACGCTCGCGTTCCTTTTCATTGAACGCCAGTTGCAGCACGCCGCAGTCATCCCAGTCGGTGCCGCGCTGCAGGGTTTCCAGCAGACGTCGGGTGTAGCCAAAACCGCTGACGATCAACTGCGACAGTGCGGTGCCGTGGGCGGACAGTTTCAGGTACAACACGCCTTGCGGATTGCCCGAGGCTTCCTGGGCCACCGCGTCATGCCGCTCCAGCAGACTGACCTGCCAGCCCCGCGCCGCGAGGCTGGCCGCCGTGGCACAACCGGCCAGACCGGCGCCGATCACCAGGGCTCGACGGTCACCTGTCAACGGCGTCGGGCGGGCGAACCACGGTTTTGCCGCCGCAGGTGGTGCAACACCCTCGGGCCAGCCGAGAAATTCGCCGCGCAGGATTTCCCATTTGTGGCCGATGCCCGGCGTGCGTTTCATCTTGAAGCCGGCGGCGTTGAGCAGCCGGCGCACCCAACCGGTGCTGGTGAACGTGCTGATGGTCGAGCCGGGCGCCGCCAGCCGCGCCAGTTCGGCGAACAGTTCGGCGGTCCACATCTCCGGGTTTTTCGCCGGGGCGAAACCGTCGAGAAACCACGCGTCGATCTGGCCGTCCAGTTGCGGCAACTGCTCCAGCGCGTCACCGATCAGCAGCGTCAGGGTCACGCGACCGTTATCCAGAACAATGCGCTGAAAGCCTTGATGGATGGCGACGTAATGCTTGAGCAGTTGATCGCAGAAATGCTTCAGGTCAGGCCACAACGCCAACGCCCGCAGCAGGTCGGTTGGGCTCAACGGAAACTTTTCGACGCTGACAAAATGCAGCCGCGCACCGGCCACCGCGTGCTGTTCGAACAACTGCCAGGCGCAGAGGAAATTCAGCCCGGTGCCGAAGCCGGTTTCACCGATCACCAGTCGCCCACCCGCCGGCAGTGCGGCGAAGCGCTCGGCCAGACGGTTCTGTTCGAGGAACACGTAGCGGGTTTCATCCAGCCCCGACTGGTCGGAAAAATACACATCGTCGAACACTCGCGAACGCGGGCGTCCCTGGTCATCCCAGTCGAGTTGGGCGTGGGGCAATACAGGTTTCATGGCAGGCTCGGCAACGACAAGGCGGCCATTCTAGCCGATCACGCAGGCGGCGCTTGATCCATGGCAAGCCTTGCCGACGATCACTCAAGGACAATCCGCCGCCGGCGGGAATTTCTGTGCCGCGTCCGAGCCCAATCCGCTAGTCTTGCTGAATCCTGGAAGGAGCCGTCCCATGTTCGAATCCGCTGAAATCGGTCACGCCATCGACAAAGACACCTACGAAGCCGCCGTGCCCGCCCTGCGTGAAGCCTTGCTTGAAGCCCAGTTCGAGTTGCAGCAGCAAAAGCGTTTCCCGGTGATCATTTTGATCAACGGCATCGAAGGCGCCGGCAAGGGCGAGACGGTGAAGTTGCTCAACGAGTGGATGGACCCGCGCCTGATCGAAGTACGCACCTTCGACCAGCAGACCGATGAAGAACTGGCACGGCCACCGGCCTGGCGCTACTGGCGGATGCTGCCGGCCAAGGGGCGGATGGGGATTTTCTTCGGCAACTGGTACAGCCAGATGCTGCAGGGCCGGGTGCACGGGTTGTTCAAGGATCCGCGACTGGATCAGGCAATTGCCGGCGCCGAACGCATGGAAAAGATGTTCTGCGATGAAGGCGCGCTGATCTTCAAGTTCTGGTTCCACCTGTCCAAGAAACAGATGAAGGCGCGGCTCAAGGCCTTGGCCGACGACCCGCTGCACAGTTGGCGCATCAGCCCGCTGGACTGGCAGCAATCTCAGACTTACGACAAGTTCGTCAAATACGGCGAGCGTGTGTTGCGTCGCACCAGCCGCGATTACGCGCCGTGGCATGTCATCGAGGGTGTCGACCCGCACTACCGCAGCCTGACGGTCGGCAAGATTCTGCTCGAAGGCCTGCAAAACGCCTTGAAGCGTCCCGATGTGCATCCCCATGAGGTCAACGCTGCCCCGATTGGAACTTCAGTCGATCAGTTGAACCTGCTCGACAGCCTCGACCTGACCCAGCGTCTGGACAAGAAAGACTACGAAGAACAATTGATCACCGAGCAGGCAAGGCTGTCGGGGCTGATGCGTGACAAACGCATGCGCCGGCATGCGCTGGTGGCGGTGTTCGAAGGCAACGATGCGGCGGGCAAGGGCGGTTCGATTCGTCGAGTGGCGGCGGCACTCGATCCGCGTCAATACAGCATCGTGCCGATTGCCGCGCCGACCGAAGAGGAACGGGCGCAGCCGTATCTGTGGCGGTTCTGGCGGCACATTCCGGCGCGGGGCAAATTCACCGTGTTCGACCGCTCGTGGTACGGCCGGGTGCTGGTGGAGCGGGTCGAGGGCTTTTGCAGCACTGCCGACTGGATGCGCGCCTATGGCGAGATCAATGACTTCGAGGAGCAACTGGCCGATGCCGGAGTGATCGTGGTCAAGTTCTGGCTGGCCATCGACAAGGACACGCAGATGGAACGCTTCCAGGAGCGCGAAGAAATCCCGTTCAAGCGCTTCAAGATCACCGAAGACGACTGGCGCAACCGTGACAAGTGGGACGCCTATCGTGCCGCCGTGGGCGACATGGTCGACCGCACCAGCACCGAAATCGCGCCGTGGACCCTGGTCGAGGCCAATGACAAGCGCTGGGCCCGGGTCAAGGTGCTGCGCACGATCAACCGGGCACTGGAAGAAGCTTTCGAGAAATCCGACAAGCGAGCCAAAAAGCACAAGGACTGAACCGATGGGCCCGCATACGCGAGGTGAATGATCGTCGCGGTCGGCGATTGGGTGGACTTATGCTCGTTCCACTCTCAACCGACTGCAACAATGAGGTATGCCATGCGTGAAGTGGTGATCGTCGACAGCGTACGGACCGGCCTGGCCAAGTCCTTTCGCGGCAAGTTCAACCAGACCCGTCCCGATGACATGGCGGCCCATTGCGTCAATGCGTTGCTTTCGCGCAACGACATCGACCCGGCCAGCGTCGAGGACTGCATCGTCGGCGCCGGCTCCAACGAAGGCGCCCAGGGCTACAACATCGGCCGCAACGTGGCGGTGCTCTCGCAATTGGGCACTAGCACGGCGGGCATGACCCTCAATCGTTTCTGTTCTTCGGGTTTGCAGGCGATTGCGATTGCCGCCAACCAGATCGCGTCGGGTTGCAGCGACATCATCGTTGCCGGCGGCGTCGAGTCGATCAGCCTGACCCTGAAAAGCGTCAACACCGATCACCTGATCAACCCGTTGCTCAAGCAGCAGACGCCGGGCATCTACTACACCATGGGCCAGACCGCCGAAGTGGTGGCGCGCCGTTATGGCGTCAGTCGCGAGGCGCAGGATCGTTACTCGCTGCAAAGTCAGATCCGCACCGCCCAGGCGCAGGCAGCAGGCCTGTTCAACGATGAAATCGTGCCGATGCCGGTGAAGTACCGGGTTGAAGACAAGAACAACGGTGAAGTGCAGATCCTCGATGGCATCGTCGACCGCGATGACTGCAATCGCCCGGACACCACCTATGAAAGCCTCGCCGGGTTGAAACCGGTGTTCGCCGAGGACGGTTCGGTGACCGCCGGCAACTCGTCGCAGTTGTCCGACGGTGCCTCGATGACGCTGGTGATGAGCCTGGAAAAAGCCCTGCAACTAGGGCTCAAGCCAAAAGCGTTTTTCCGTGGGTTCACCGTGGCCGGGTGCGAGCCGGACGAAATGGGCATCGGCCCGGTGTTTTCGGTGCCGAAGCTGCTCAAGGCCAAGGGCCTGCAGGTGGCGGATATCGATCTGTGGGAATTGAACGAAGCGTTCGCCTCGCAATGCCTGTACGCCCGTGACCGGCTGGAAATCGACAACGAGAAGTACAACGTCAACGGCGGTTCGATTTCCATCGGTCACCCGTTCGGCATGACCGGGTCACGGCAGGTCGGGCATCTGGTGCGTGAGTTGCAGCGGCGCAATCTGCGCTACGGGATCGTGACCATGTGCGTGGGCGGGGGGATGGGGGCGACCGGGTTGTTTGAGGCTGTGCGCTAGGCCTTGAACGATGCGTTGACCGGCAAATCGTAATCGCGGGCAAGCCCGCTCCCACAGTGTTTCGAGTGTGCTCACAATTCAGTGGCCAACCCGGAACCTGTGGGAGAGGGCTTGCCCGCGATTGGGTTCAGCACGGCTTATCTGGTGGAATCCATCAGTCGCATCCGCTCGATGTAAGCCTTTATTTCCTGCTCGGCTTTCTCGTGGCTGTCGAATGGCCCTTCGAGGGTGTTTTCCCGGGTGCTGAAATACAGTTCGCCGTTGACCCGGCACACGCGGTCGCTGCGAAAGTGCGTGGCGGGGGCGGTGTCCTGGGCGCGCATGCCTAACATGACGGGTCTCCTTGGTGAGTGATGTCCCGGGCTGGATCCAATGAGCTTATGCCTGAACCACTTATCCCGCCCGGCCAGCCGATCAACGGCCCAGCGTCAATTTTCTGCTGCGACCTGCACAGTTTCATTTGCGGCTGAAACGCAACTGTCCCTGTGTAGGGCTGGTCCGTGCGCCTAGAATGAGCGCTCCTGTCTCTGGCGCTTGGGGTTCTCATGCACGTTTCATCGGGTCGTTGGGTGTACGGCATGTTCCTGGCGTTATTGACGGCGTTTCTGTGGGGAATCCTGCCGATCAAGCTCAAGCAGGTGCTGGTGGTGATGGACCCGGTCACGGTGACCTGGTTTCGCCTGCTGGTGTCCGGCGGTTGCCTGTTCATTTATCTGGCCGCGACCAAACGCTTGCCGAGCCGCAAGGTGCTGGGGCCGAAGGGCGGCTGGCTGGTGCTGATGGCGGTGCTCGGGCTGGTGGGCAATTACGTGCTGTACCTCATGGGCCTGAACCTGCTCAGCCCCGGCACCGCGCAACTGGTGGTACAGATGGGGCCGATCATGTTGCTGATCGCCAGTCTGTTTGTGTTCAAGGAGCGCTTCAGCATCGGTCAGGGCATTGGTCTGGCGGTGCTGCTGATCGGGTTCGCGCTGTTCTTCAATCAGCGTCTGGCGGAATTGCTCACGTCTTTGTCTGATTACACCGCTGGTGTGTTGCTGGTGCTGCTGGCTTCGACCGTCTGGACCTTCTATGCGCTGGGCCAGAAGCAATTGCTGACGGTGTGGAATTCGTTGCAGGTGATGATGGTGATCTACCTGTTCTGCGCCCTGTTGCTGACACCTTGGGTGCATCCGCTCGAAGCACTTTCGCTGAACCCGTTGCAGGGCTGGCTGCTGCTGGCGTGCTGCATGAACACCCTGATCGCCTACGGCGCATTTGCCGAGGCGCTGGCGCATTGGGAAGCTTCGCGGGTCAGTGCGACGCTGGCGATCACGCCGTTGGTGACGTTCGGTGCGGTGGCCGTGGCGGCGGGGGTGTGGCCCGAGTATGTGCATGCCGAGCAAATCAATCTGCTGGGGTATGGCGGGGCGGTGCTGGTGGTGCTGGGGTCGGCACTGGTAGCGCTGGGGCCTTCGCTGATTGCCGGGCTCAAGGCCCGGCGGGCGAAACTGTTGGTCGGATGACCTTCCCATGCCGGGCACGGGAAGGATCGGCATGACTCAGCCCTTGGCCCCGGCCTCGATCATGTTTTCCGGCCGCACCCAGGCATCGAACTCTTCATCGGTCAGATAACCCAGCTCCAGCGCCGCTTCGCGCAAGGTTTTGCCTTCGCTGTAGGCCTTCTTGGCGATTTCCGCCGACTTGTCGTAGCCGATGTGCGGGTTCAGCGCCGTCACCAGCATCAGGCCGCGTTCCAGATGTTTCGCCATGACTTCGGCGTCCGGCTCAAGACCGGCGATGCAATGCTGCTGGAAGTTGCTGCAGCCATCAGCGAGCAGGCGAATCGATTGCAGCAGGTTGTGGATGATCACCGGTTTGAACACGTTCAGTTGCAGGTGACCCTGACTGGCGGCGAAACCGATCGCCACGTCATTGCCCAGCACCTGACAAGCTAGCATCGACAACGCCTCGCACTGGGTCGGGTTGACCTTGCCGGGCATGATCGAACTGCCCGGTTCGTTGGCCGGCAAGCGCACTTCGGCAAACCCTGCGCGAGGGCCGGAGCCCAGCAGGCGCAGGTCGTTGGCGATTTTCATCAGCGCCACGGCGAGGGTTTTCAGCGCACCGGACAGCGTGGTCAGTGGCTCATGGCCGGCGAGGGCGGCGAATTTGTTCGGTGCGGTGACGAATGGCAGACCGGACAACGCCGCCAGTTCAGCGGCAATCGCTTCGCCGAAACCGTGGGGCGAGTTGAGCCCGGTGCCGACGGCGGTGCCGCCCTGCGCCAGTTCGCAGACCGCCGGCAACGCTGCGCGAATCGCCCGTTCGGCGTAATCCAGCTGCGCTATGAAGCCGGATATCTCTTGGCCGAAGGTGATCGGCGTGGCGTCCATCATGTGGGTGCGACCGGTCTTCACCAGTTTCATGTGCCGCGCCGACAGCTCGGCCAGACCGCCCGACAGCTCGGCAATGGCTGGCAGCAGTTGGCCCTGTACCGCTTGCGCGGTGGCGATGCTCATGGCCGTGGGGAAGCAATCGTTGGAGCTCTGCGAGCGGTTGACGTGATCGTTCGGGTGCACCGGCGTCTTGCCGCCGCGCGGGTTGCCGGCCAGTTCGTTGGCGCGGCCGGCGATCACTTCGTTGGCGTTCATATTGCTTTGCGTACCGCTGCCGGTCTGCCAGACCACCAGCGGGAACTGGTCGTCGTGCTGGCCGTCGAGCACTTCGTCGGCGGCCTGTTCGATCAGGCGGGCGATGTCGGCAGGCAGGTCGCCGTTGCGGTCGTTGACCCGGGCCGCGGCTTTCTTGATCAGGGCCAGGGCGTGCAGTACCGGCAATGGCATGCGTTCCTGACCGATGGCGAAGTTGATCAGCGAGCGTTGCGTCTGAGCGCCCCAGTAAGCGTCGTCCGGGACCTCGATCTGGCCCAGGCTGTCGGTTTCGATACGGCTCATCGTGCACACTCCTGTTGGTCTGTTTGCGCAGTTTAGGCCGGTGTCGGCCCGGGTGGTTCCATCCGGTCGATTGTTGACCGGCAAATCCCCGCCAATCAAGCGCGGCAAGGCCCGGGGGTTGAGCCGCAGCGTTATTCAGGCGCAGAATGGTCGCCCTTGGGGTTTTACCTCGCCTAGCTGAAAAGGAAACTCGATGACTCGTCTTCGTGCCATCTGCACCGCGGTTGCCCTGGTCTGCGCCAGCGGCCAGGTGCTTGCCGATACCGCCAGCCACAACGCCAGTGCCGAAGCTTTCCTGACCCTGGCGCACGCTGACAAGCTGGGCACTCCGGTGTACATGCAGGTTCAGCAGATGTTCGCCCAGCGTTTTGAACAGACCAAGGCGCCGGAATCCAAGAAAGCCGTTCTGGATACCTATCAGGCCAAGGCCAATGCCGCTCTGGACCAGGCCATTGGCTGGAACAAGCTGAAACCGGACATGGTCAAGCTCTACACCAGCAACTTCAGCGAATCCGAGCTGAAAGACCTGGTTGCGTTCTACCAGTCGCCACTGGGCAAGAAAGTCCTGGAAAAAATGCCGCAGCTGACCCAGCAATCGGCCCAAATGACCCAGGCCAAACTGGAAAGCGCCGTACCGGTGGTCAACAAGCTGCTGGACGACATGACCAACGAGCTGGCTCCTAAAGGCGCGGCTCCGGCCAAGAAGAAGTAAGCGGAGTTCGTGATGACCATGCAACAACGCATCGAATCGACGCTGGCGCTGCTTCAGCCTGAGCATCTGCAAGTGCTGGACGAAAGCCACATGCACAGTCGCGGGTTGCAGACCCACTTCAAGGCAGTGGTGGTCAGTGCGCAGTTCGAAGGCCTGAACCGGGTCAAGCGCCACCAGAAAGTCTACGGCACGCTCGGCGAGCTGATGGGCGAGTTCCATGCGTTGGCGCTGCACACCTACACCCCGCAGGAATGGGCAGAGACAGGCGTCGCTCCGGCGTCGCCGACCTGTGCCGGCGGCAGCAAGCATTGAGCCTTGCAGCAATGAACTGAGGTTTTTTGCTAGAATCCGCAACGCGCCGCTGACCCGGCGCGTTTTTTTTCGCATCCGGTTCACCCTTTACGAGGGTAGCCACCTGGAGAAATACCCATGACACAACCGATTGTCGTGGCGGCACTGTACAAGTTCGTCACCCTCGAAGATTACGTCAACCTGCGCGAGCCGCTGCTGCAAGCGATGGTCGACAACGGCATCAAAGGCACCCTGCTGATCGCCGAAGAAGGCATCAACGGCACGGTTTCCGGCAGCCGTGAAGGCATCGACGGCCTGCTGGCCTGGCTGCGCAACGATCCGCGCATGGTCGATATCGATCACAAGGAATCGTACTGCGATGAGCAGCCGTTCTACCGCACCAAGGTCAAGCTCAAGAAAGAGATCGTGACCCTGGGCGTCGAAGGCGTCGACCCGAACAAGAAGGTCGGCACCTACGTCGAGCCCAAGGACTGGAACGCACTGATCAGCGATCCGGAAGTGCTGCTGATCGACACCCGCAACGATTACGAAGTGTCGATCGGCACCTTCGAAGGCGCCATCGATCCGAAAACCACCAGTTTTCGCGAATTCCCCGACTACATCAAAGAACACTTCGATCCGGCCGTGCACAAGAAGGTCGCGATGTTCTGCACCGGCGGCATTCGCTGCGAGAAGGCCTCGAGCTACATGCTCGGCGAAGGCTTCGAAGAGGTCTATCACCTCAAGGGCGGCATCCTGAAGTACCTCGAAGAAGTACCGCAGGAAGAAACCAAATGGCAGGGCGACTGCTTCGTCTTCGACAACCGCGTGACCGTGCGTCATGACCTGAGCGAAGGCGACTACGATCAATGTCATGCCTGCCGTACCCCGGTCAGCGTTGAAGATCGCGCCTCCGAGCATTACGTGGCCGGCATCAGCTGCCCGCATTGCTGGGACACCCTGAGCGAGAAGACCCGCCGCAGCGCCATCGACCGCCAGAAGCAGATCGAACTGGCAAAAGCGCGCAACATGCCGCACCCGATCGGCTACAACTATAAGCAAGCATCCACCGAGGCTTAATCATGTCTGCACGCCTGCTCTATGTGATGGATCCGATGTGTTCGTGGTGCTGGGGATTTGCCCCGGTGGCCAAGGCATTGGTGGAGCAGGCGCAGGCCGCCGGGGTGGAACTGCACCTGGTGGTCGGCGGGTTGCGCACCGGCAGTGGAGCGGCGCTGGAACCGACCACCCGGCGCTACATTCTCGAACACTGGCAGGCGGTCACCGAGGCCACCGGCCAGCCGTTCAAGCTGGAAGGCGCGTTGCCGGACGGTTTTGTCTACGACACCGAACCTGCCTGCCGGGCCATCGTCACCGCGCGCAGCCTGGCGCCGGATTGCGCGTGGAAACTGGTCGGGTTGATCCAGCACGCGTTTTACGCCGAAGGTCGTGATGTCACTCAGGCCAGCGTTCTGGTGGAGCTGGCCGAGAAGGCCGGCGTCCCGCGTATCGAATTTGCTGCCCTGTTTGATCATGCCGATCAGCACAAGGCGACCCAGGCCGATTTCACTTGGGTTCAGGATCTGGGCATCGCCGGATTCCCGACCCTGCTCGCCGAGCGCAACGGCCAGCTGGCGTTGCTGACCAACGGTTACCAGCCGCTCAGTGAACTGTCGCCGTTGCTCGGTCGATGGCTGGAGCGCGCGGCCTGTGTCTGACCCGGCCGATGACACGCCAGCCGTCAAGCGTGTCGACCGGCTGAGCTGGGCTGAAGTCCGGCGACTGGCACTTCATCACAAAAAATCCCTGTGGATCGCCAACGGCGTGGCCGTACTGGCGACGCTGTGCAGCGTGCCGATTCCGTTGCTGTTGCCGTTGCTGGTGGACGAAGTCCTGCTCGGCCATGGCGATGCTGCGCTGAAAGTCATGAACCACGTGCTGCCCTCAATGTGGCAGCAAGCGGCGGGTTACATCGGCCTGATGCTGGTGGTGACGCTGACCCTGCGCTGCAGCGCCCTGTGTTTTGGCGTGTTGCAGGCGCGGTTGTTTGCGCGGCTGGCCAAGGACATCGTGTATCGGATTCGCGTGCGGTTGATCGAGCGTCTGAAACGGATCTCGCTGGGTGAATACGAAAGCCTGGGCAGCGGCACGGTCACCACGCACCTGGTCACCGACCTGGACACCCTCGACAAATTTGTCGGCGAAACCCTCAGCCGTTTTCTGGTGGCGATGCTGACGCTGGTCGGCACCGCCAGCATCCTGATGTGGATGCACTGGAAACTGGCGCTGCTGATCCTGCTGTTCAACCCGCTGGTGATCTACGCCACGGTGCAGTTGGGCAAACGGGTCAAGCATCTGAAGAAACTGGAGAACGACAGCACCTCGCGCTTCACTCAGGCGCTGAGCGAAACCCTCGATGCGATCCAGGAAGTGCGCGCCGGCAACCGCCAGGGCTTCTTCCTCGGACGGCTGGGGCTGCGCGCGCAGGAAGTGCGCAACTACGCGGTAAATTCGCAGTGGAAGACTGACGCCTCCAACCGCGCCAGTGGCCTGCTGTTCCAGTTCGGTATCGACATCTTCCGCGCGGCGGCCATGTTGACGGTGCTGTTTTCCGACCTGTCGATCGGGCAGATGCTCGCGGTGTTCAGCTATCTGTGGTTCATGATCGGCCCGGTCGAACAGCTGCTGAACCTGCAATACGCCTACTACGCCGCCGGCGGAGCGCTGTCGCGGATCAACGAACTGCTGGCCCGCGCCGACGAGCCGCAATACCCCGGCGGCGTCGATCCGTTCAAGGGCCGCGATACCGTCGGGATTCAGGTGCAGGGTCTGAGCTTCGGTTATGGCGACGAACTGGTGCTGGATCAATTGAACCTGTCCATCGCCCCCGGTGAGAAAGTAGCGATTGTCGGTGCCAGTGGCGGCGGCAAAAGTACCCTCGTGCAATTGCTGCTGGGCCTGTACACACCGCTGGCCGGGACGATCCGTTTCGGTGGGTCGACCCAGCAGGAAATCGGCCTGGAAACGGTTCGGGAAAATGTCGCGGTGGTGCTGCAGCATCCGGCGCTGTTCAACGACACCGTACGCGCCAACCTGACCATGGGCCGTACCCGCAGTGACGAAGCCTGCTGGCAGGCACTGGAAATCGCCCAGCTCGAACCTATCATCCGCGCCTTGCCGGACGGCCTGGACAGCATCGTCGGCCGCTCCGGCGTGCGTCTGTCCGGCGGCCAACGGCAACGTCTGGCCATCGCCCGGATGATCCTCGCCGAGCCCAAAGTAGTGATCCTCGACGAGGCGACGTCAGCCCTCGACGCCGCCACCGAATACAACCTGCACCAGGCCATGGCGCGCTTCCTCCATGGCCGCACCACGCTGATCATTGCCCACCGCCTGTCAGCGGTAAAGCAGGCGGACCGGGTGCTGGTGTTCGACGGCGGGCAAGTGGCCGAGGATGGCGACCATCAGCAACTGATTGCCGATGGTGGGTTGTACGCCAAGCTGTATGGGCATTTGCAGCGGTTGTAGGTCAGCCCTGCAACACCTTGAGTCTTTGACATATCGTTCGCATTACGCTTTTTTTGGTGTGCTGGCATTGGCGTGTGCCTGCCTGTCGAGCAATAACGAAGTGCTGATGCTGCGCCTGGGTGCGCAGCTCTGCCCGGGTAGTTTTGCGTGTAATTGAAGCTCGGTATGAGCGCCTGTAACGAAGGTCTGAAGTACCTGGTGAATCGTTCTCACCAGTGACCATGGCCATGCATAAGTCTATTCTGCGTTTGTCCTGAACTGAGGCGGATCCGTCGCTTGCCGGAACCCCGAACGCCTCCTAGTCTTGGGGGGATGCTCGCAAAGAGAAGGACGACCAGGCAGTGCTCATGCAAGGAATCCCATGAAGCAAAAGCGGACTCTCGGAACGCCACGGTTGTTGGGCATCGTCTGGCCATTCATTGCCGTCGTGTTGTTTCAAGCCTTGCTGGGGGGCGTGAGCCTTTACGTCCTGTCAGCCGTTCGCGGCTATGTCGCGGGCGAAAGTCTCTGGTCCAAGGGCCAGAAAGACGCGATCTATTACCTTAACCTGTACGCCGACAGTCGTGACGAGGCGATCTACCTCAAGTACCAGAACGCCATTGCCGTGCCTCAGGGCGGTCATCAATTGCGTCTGGCACTGGACAAGCAACCGCCCGACCTGCAGGCGGCACGCGAAGGCATTCTCAAGGGCGGCAACCATCCCGACGACGTTTCCAGCCTGATCTGGCTGTACCTGAATTTCCGTCACTTCAGTTATCTCGAAACCGCCATCGACCGCTGGACGCTGGGCGATGCCTATCTGGTGGAGCTCGATGGCGTGGCGCAGGAGATGCATCAGCGCATCACCGCCAATGCCGCCACCGAGGCCGATATCCGCCGCTGGAAGGACCGGATTTTTGCCATTAATGACGGGGTGACTCCGGCCGCCAAGGCGTTCAGCGATGCCCTGGGTGAAGGCTCGCGAATGATCCTGCGCCTGCTGCTGTTCACCAACCTCGCCACCGCGCTGGGCCTGATCGTGCTGGCGCTGCTGCGCACCCGCAAGTTGCTCAAGCAACGGCATGCCTTTGCCGAAGCGCTGCAACTGGAAAAGGACCGTGCGCACGTCACGTTGCACTCGATTGGCGACGGGGTGATCACCACCGACGTGAGCGGGGCCATCGAATACATGAACCCCGCCGCCGAAGCCCTGACCCACTGGAAAGCCGAACAGGCGGCCGGGCTGCCCCTCGCGGCACTGTTCAATCTGCTGGACGACAACGCCCAGACCGAGGGGCTGACCCTGATCGAGCATATTCTCAGCGGTCAGCTCAGCGGTGGCAGTGAACACTCCAAGCTGATTCAGCGGCTCGATGGCAGTACCGTGTCGGTGACTCTGGTCGGGGCTCCGATCCGCAATTCCGACAAGGTCAGCGGCACCGTGCTGGTGCTGCATGACATGACCCAGGAGCGGCAATACATCGCCAATCTGTCGTGGCAGGCCACCCACGATGCACTGACCGGGCTGGCCAACCGTCGCGAGTTCGAATACCGCCTCGAACAGGCCCTGCATAACCTGACGCGACAGGCCGGGCGGCATGCGCTGATGTTCCTTGATCTCGATCAGTTCAAACTGGTCAACGACACCTGCGGGCATGCGGCCGGCGATGAATTGCTGCGGCATATCTGCGCGTTGCTGCAATCCGGCTTGCGCGAGGGTGACACCCTGGCGCGGCTGGGGGGGGACGAGTTCGGCATCCTGCTGGAGAACTGTGCCCCGGAGGCCGCCGAGAAGATCGCGGAGAGTTTGCGCCAGACCGTACAGAACCTGCATTTCGTCTGGAAGGGGCGGCCGTTCCTGACCACGGTGAGCATTGGCCTGGTGCATGTGGCGCAGACGCCGACCACCCTCGAAGCCTCGTTGCGGGCTGCCGACATGGCCTGCTACATGGCCAAGGAAAAGGGCCGCAATCGGGTGCAGGTCTACCATGCCGACGACTCGGAACTGTCCCTGCGCTTCGGCGAGATGGCCTGGGTTCAACGTCTGCACATGGCACTGGAAGAAAACCGCTTTTGTCTCTACGCCCAGGAAATCGCGCCATTGGGCTCGGTTGCCGGTGGTACCCGCGGGCACATCGAGATTCTGCTGCGTCTGCATGATGAAGCGGGCCGGATGATTCTCCCGGACAGTTTCATACCGGCGGCCGAGCGTTACGGATTGATGACATCGCTGGATCGCTGGGTTGTGCAGAATGTATTTAAGGTTATTGCCCAATGTATTAACGATAAGTGTCAGGGTCCTCTGGCAATGTGTGCGATTAATCTTTCAGGCATTACTATCGGAGATGACGCGTTCTTGCACTTTCTGCGGGAACAGTTTGATAACTACGGCATACCGCCTGAAATGATTTGTTTTGAAATTACAGAAACCAGTGCCATTGCAAATCTGGGTAGTGCAATCAGATTTATCAATGAACTCAAAGGCTTGGGTTGTTACTTTTCCCTGGATGATTTTTGCGCCGGAATGTCTTCATTCGCTTATCTGAAACATTTGCCTGTAGACTTCCTGAAGATCGACGGGAGTTTCGTAAAGGATATGCTGGACGACCCGATTAACCGCGCTATGGTCGAAGTGATCAATCACATCGGGCATGTCATGGGTAAGCAGACAATTGCCGAGTTTGTCGAGACAGCGCAGATCGAGCAGGCATTGCTTGAAATCGGCGTGGATTACGCTCAGGGTTATGTTATTGAACGCCCGCAGTTGTTTACCTGTGACAGTTTGCAAAGTCGGCCCGCCAGACCGCAGCCGTTGTTGTTCAAGGCGCCTGGCACATTCCGTTGAAGTCTCTTGCCGATCCTTACAATCACAAATCAAAAGGAGCCGAACAGTGATCGACACATTCAACCGAACCGGACCACTCATGGAAGCTGCAAGTTATCCCGCCTGGGCGCAACAGTTGATCCAGGATTGCAGCGAGAGCAAACGCCGGGTTGTCGAACATGAACTTTATCTGCGCATGCGTGATAACAAGCTCAGCGCCAGAACCATGCGCCAGTACCTGATCGGGGGCTGGCCCGTCGTTGAGCAATTCGCGTTGTACATGGCGCAGAACCTGACCAAAACCAAATTCGCCCGCCACCCGGGCGAGGACATGGCGCGGCGCTGGCTGATGCGCAACATCCGCGTCGAACTCAACCACGCCGATTATTGGGTGCACTGGAGCCGGGCCCATGGGGTGAGCCTGGAAGACCTGCAAGCGCAACAAGTGCCACCGGAGTTGCATGCTCTGAGCCACTGGTGCTGGCACACCAGTTCGGCGGATTCACTGATCGTGGCCATCGCGGCCACCAACTACGCCATCGAAGGCGCAACCGGGGAGTGGTCGGCGCTGGTGTGTTCGACGGGTGTCTATGCCGCCGCTTTCCCTGAAGAAGATCGCAAGCGGGCCATGAAGTGGCTGAAGATGCACGCCCAGTACGATGACGCGCACCCGTGGGAAGCGCTGGAGATTATCTGCACCCTCGCCGGGCTAAACCCGAGCAAAGCCTTGCAGGCGGAACTGCGACAGGCCATCTGCAAGAGTTACGACTACATGTACCTGTTCCTTGAGCGCTGCATGCAGCTTGAGCTGTCGGAGCGGGTGTTGGTCGGGCGTGAGCGTCGGGCGCTGGTCGAGAGCTGATTTGGGCGACACCCATAAAAAACGGGAGCCTTGGCTCCCGTTTTTTGTTGGCGCAGAAAATCTAGCCTGCCATGGTCAGGCGATTGCGGCCTTCGCGCTTGGCGACATAGAGCGCGCTGTCGGCGCGACGCAACAGGCTGTCGGCGGATTCGCCCGGCAACAGGGTCGAGCAGCCGAGGCTCACGGTCAGTTCGATCAATTGATTATTGGCGTAGTAATCCTGGGTCTGCGCCGCCTGACGAAGGCGCTCGCCGACCATGGCGGCCGCATCGCGACCGGTGTTGGACAGCAGGATCAGAAATTCTTCCCCGCCATAACGGAACACCATGTCGACATTGCGCAACTGGCCCTTGATTGACGCGGCCACGGCTTTGAGGACGTCATCGCCGGCGCTGTGACCATGAAGGTCGTTGACCTGTTTGAAGTGGTCGATATCCAGCATCAGCACCGACAGTGGTTGCAGGTGCCGGCGCGACATTTCGATTTCTCGCAGCAGCGTCTGCTCCATCGCAATGCGGTTACCGGCTCCGGTCAACGGATCACGCAGGGCGCTCTGAGTGGCGGCGCGGTAAAGCAATGCATTGCGCATCGGGTACAGCAGGGCCGACAGCAGTGATTCGAGATAACCCAGTTCCTGTTCGTTGAAGCGCTGGTTGCGGCGGAACACCAACTCACCCATATGCTCGCCTTCGTGGCTGAGGCTATAGCTGGCCGAATGGTGCCCGCGAGCACCGAACTCCAGGCGCAGGTCGCTGCCGTCGTGCACGTAGGTCAGGGCGTCCAGGGGCACCAGGCGCTGAACTTCGCGGAAAAACAGACCGAGGATGCGTTGAGGCTCAAGGCTGGTTTGCAGTTGCAGGCTCATGTGCTGGCGCAATTGCGCCAGGCTGACAGGTCGCGCCAGCAGGGGAGGCTGCTGACCAAAGCCCAGGCGTTGCAATTTGGCACTGTCGAAGTCAATTGCAGTGGTCTGGGAGGGTGATTTCATATGGCGTGAGCCCCTAAGCAGTAAGTCTGTCTTACAGGCTGGGTGAGAGCGGCTATGGGCTGCGCGTCATACTGATCCATCAGTCCCGTAGGACATTTGGGGTAAGTTTAGTCTGCCCGATGACGATTAGTCAGCTATCGCATCAGGCCCTGCCCGGCTGCCTTCACACGGCGTGCTTTGAGGAGATGTAGAGCGAAAGTCATGCCATACGGTTCATATTTTTTGAAAACCGTTGAGAATCAATAGTTTGGATTTTTTAGAGCGGAGTAGGTGGTGGTTGTTTGACAGAGTTGGAGGTACTGAAGGCGGCAATTGCCTGCCGCGACGGGATTCCGTCACGGCAACAATTGCGACGTATGGCATTACTGGGCGTTGAAGGCCTGGCCATTGATACCCGTGCTGTCCGGGCCCATCAGGTACAGATAGACCGGCATGATTTCTTCCGGTGTCGGGTTGTTCAGTGGGTTCTCACCGGGGTACGCCTGTGCGCGCATGCTCGTGCGGGTGCCGCCCGGATTGATGCTGTTTGAGCGTACCGGCGCCACGCCGTCGATTTCATCGGCCAGAGTCTGCATCAACCCTTCAGTGGCAAACTTCGACACGCCATAAGCGCCCCAGTAAGCCCGGCCCTTGCGCCCGACGCTGCTGGAGGTGAACACCACCGAAGCATCCTGTGAAAGCTTCAGCAGCGGCAGCAGGGTGCTGGTCAGCATGAACATCGCGTTGACGTTGACCTGCATGACACGCATGAAGTTTTCACCGGACAACTGCTCGATCGGCGTGCGCGGCCCAATGATCGAGGCGTTGTGCAACAGGCCGTCGAGGTGGCCGAACTCGGTCTCGATCATCGCCGCCAGCTCATCGTATTGATGGGGCAGGGCGGTTTCGAGGTTGAACGGGATCACGGCGGGCTGTGGATGCCCGGCTGCTTCGATCTCGTCATAGACCTGGGTCAGATTGGCTTCGGTCTTGCCCAGCAGCAGCACGGTCGCGCCGTGGGCGGCGTATGTCCTGGCGGCCGCCGCACCGATGCCACGACCGGCACCGGTGACCAGAATGACCCGATCCTTGAGCAATTCGGGGCGAGCGGTGTAATCAAACATAAAAAACCTCATCAAGAGTCAGATCGTTCCCGCGCCGAACGTCGAACCGCCCGCGCGGGAATGCAGCCAACGACGCTCCGCGTCAGGTCTCAGCAGCTGCAGAGTGCGTTATCCAGCACCTTGCGCAATTCCAGCGGATGATCCACCACCACGTCCGCGCCCCAGTGCCGAGGGTTGTCGTCCGGGTGGATGTAGCCATAGGTCACGGCAGCGGTTTTGGTGCCGGCGTCACGGCCGGATTCGATATCGCGCAAATCATCGCCGATGAACAGGACGGTCGACGGATCCAGATCAAGCATCTTGCAGGCCAGGGTCAGCATCTCGGGATCCGGCTTGCTGTTCTTCACGTGATCCGGGCAGATCAGCAGTGCGGAGCGCTCGGCCAGCCCCAGTTGCTGCATGATCGGCTCGGCGAAGCGCAGCGGCTTGTTGGTGACCACGCCCCAGACCAGATTGGCCTTCTCGATGTCGGCCAGCAATTCGCCCATGCCGTCGAACAGCTTGCTGTGCACGGCGCAGCCCACCAGATAGCGCTCGAGGAACTCCAGGCGCAACTCCTCGAAGCCCGGCGACTCCGGATCCATCGAGAACGTCACCGCGACCATGGCCTTGGCGCCGCCGGAGATTTCATCGCGGATGTGTTTGTCGTTCATCGGCGGCAAGCCACGATCCGCGCGCATCGCCTGGCAGATGGCGATGAAGTCCGGTGCGGTATCGAGCAGAGTGCCGTCCATGTCGAAAAGGACTGCTCTGATGGCCATCGGCTTACTCCTCGCGCAGGGTCTGGATCATGTAGTTGACGTCAACGTCCGCCGCCAGCTTGTAGTGCTTGGTCAGCGGGTTGTAGGTCAGACCGATGATGTCCTTGACGGTCAGGCCGGCCATGCGGCTCCAGGCGCCCAGCTCGGACGGGCGAATGAATTTCTTGAAATCGTGAGTGCCGCGCGGCAGCAGCTTCATGATGTATTCGGCACCGATGATGGCGAACAGGTAGGCCTTCGGGTTGCGGTTGATGGTGGAGAAGAACACCTGGCCGCCGGGCTTGACCATGCGGAAGCAGGCGCGGATCACCGAGGACGGATCCGGTACGTGCTCGAGCATTTCCAGGCAGGTGACGACGTCGAACTGCTCGGGCATTTCTTCGGCCAGGGCTTCGGCGGTGATCTGACGGTATTCGACGTTCACGCCGGATTCCAGCTGATGCAGTTGCGCGACCGCCAGAGGCGCTTCACCCATGTCGATACCGGTCACGGTCGCGCCGCGCTGGGCCATGGCTTCGCTGAGAATGCCGCCGCCGCAACCGACGTCGAGGACCTTCTTGCCGGCCAGATTGACACGCTCGTCAATCCAGTTGACCCGCAGCGGGTTGATGTCGTGCAGCGGTTTGAACTCGCTTTCGCGGTCCCACCAGCGATGGGCCAGGGCTTCGAATTTGGCGATTTCGGCGTGGTCGACGTTGCTCATGATTCAATCCTCTAAAACTTGAAAAAGGCTGTAGCCCCGGAGTGTGCCCCGGGGTGTTTACGATTCGGTGTGGCCGCTGATGCGTCGGCCCCAGGCCCGGGCGGTTTCGCCGAGCTGCTGTTCGTCCAGTCGGGTCAGTCGGCGGTCTTCGAGCAACTGCCTGCCGGCAACCCACAGGTGTTTCACGCAGTCGCGGCCGGTGGCGTATATCAGTTGCGAGACCGGGTCATAGATCGGTTGTTGCGCCAGGCCGGACAGGTCGAAGGCGACGATGTCTGCGGCCTTGCCGAGCTCCAGCGAGCCGGTCTCGGCTTCGATTCCCAGGGCTCGCGCGCCGTTCAGCGTGGCCATGCGCAGCGCCCGGTGGGCGTCCAGTGCGGTGGCCGAGCCGGCGACAGCTTTGGCCAGCAGCGCGGCGGTGCGGGTTTCACCTAGCAGGTCCAGGTCATTGTTGCTCGCCGCACCATCGGTGCCGACCGCGACATTGACCCCGGCCTGCCACAGGCGCTCCACCGGGCAGAAGCCGCTGGCCAGTTTCAGGTTCGACTCCGGGCAGTGGATCACGCTGGTGTTGCTTTCTACCAGCAACGTCAGGTCGTCATCGCTGATCTGGGTCATGTGCACGGCCTGGAAACGCGGGCCGAGCAGGCCGAGGCGACCGAGGCGGGCCAGCGGGCGTTCGCCGCGCTGTTCGACCGCTTGCTGTACTTCGAACGCGGTTTCGTGGACATGCATATGGATCGAGGCGTCCAGTTCTTCGGCAATCACGCGGATTTTTTCCAGGTTCTCGTCGCCCACGGTGTAGGGTGCATGAGGGCCGAAGGTGATCTTGATGCGCTCGTGATGCTTCAGGTCGCCGAACAGTTCGACGCCCTGACGAATGGCTTCATCGGCACTGGCGGCACCCGGAATCGGAAAGTCGAGGATCGGAATCGCGATCTGCGCACGGATTCCGCTGTTGTGCACGCGCTCGCTGGCAACCTTGGGGAAGAAGTACATGTCCGAGAAACAGGTGATGCCACCTTTTATCTGCTCGGCGATGGCCAGGTCGGTGCCGTCACGCACAAAATCTTCATCGACCCATTTACCCTCGGCCGGCCAGATGTGGTTTTCCAGCCAGGTCATCAGCGGCAGGTCGTCGGCCAGACCACGGAACAGCGTCATTGCGGCGTGGCCGTGGGCGTTGATCAGGCCAGGGCTGAGCAGAACGTCCGGCAGTTCGCGGACTTCGGCGGCGTTACACTTCAGCGCTTCGGCACGCGGGCCGATGAACACGATGCGGCCGTCGCGAATGCCCAGGCCGTGCTCCTTGAGCACAACGCCTGCGGGTTCGACGGGTACCAGCCAGGTCGGCAGCAATAATAAGTCGAGCGCAATGGCAGGTTTCGGCATCGAGGGTCGGTTCCAGTGCTTTTGTAAAGGATGGCGAAGTATACCCGAGCGTCTTCGCGGGGGGATCGCTATAATCGGCGGCTTTTGTTCATGAGTGCGGGGTGAGGGATGCGCGATCGACTGTTGGCTGCGGAGAAAGTAAAGGCCATCGATTGGCGTGATGGCGCGCTCCACCTGCTGGATCAGCGCGTTTTGCCGTTCGAGGAAAACTGGGTCGCCTACACCAGCGCCGCCGGCGTGGCCGAAGCGATTCGTTCGATGGTGGTGCGCGGTGCGCCGGCTATCGGCATCAGTGCCGCCTACGGCATCGTGCTGGCGGCCCGTGCCCGGATTGCCGAGGGCGGCGACTGGTACGCGGCGCTGGAAGAGGATTTCATGCTGCTGGCCGATTCCCGGCCGACAGCGGTCAACCTGTTCTGGGCGTTGAATCGCATGCATGACCGGCTGGACCGTTTGAAGGAAAACGCCGATCCACTGGTGGCGCTGGAAGCCGAGGCCATCGCCATTCATGAAAGCGATCGCGAGGCCAACCTGACCATGGCTCAGCTCGGCGTCGACCTGATCCGCAAGCATCAGGGCAATGCCCAGGCAATTCTGACGCACTGCAACACCGGTGCCCTGGCCACCGGCGGTTTTGGTACGGCGCTCGGGGTGATTCGTGCTGCGTTCATCGAAGGCATGGTCGAGCGCGTCTACGCCGACGAGACCCGGCCGTGGCTGCAAGGCTCGCGCCTGACCGCGTGGGAACTGGCCAACGAAGGCATTCCGGTGACCCTGAACGCTGACTCCGCCGCTGCGCACATCATGAAAACCAAAGGCGTGACCTGGGTGATCGTCGGCGCCGACCGGATTACCGCCAACGGTGACGTGGCGAACAAGATCGGCACCTATCAACTGGCGGTCAACGCCATGCACCACGGCGTGCGTTTCATGGTGGTGGCGCCGAGCTCGACCATCGACATGAATCTGGCCAGCGGTGATGACATTCCGATCGAAGAACGCGACGGCGCCGAGTTGCTGGAGGTTGGCGGCAAACGTGTCGGGGCTGACGTTGAGGCGTTCAACCCGGTGTTTGACGTGACCCCGGCGGACCTGATCGATGCGATCGTCACCGAAAAAGGCATCGTCGAGCGCCCGGACACCGCGAAAATGGCGCAGTTGATGTGCCGCAAGCGCCTGCATTGATTGGCTTGATGTCTGCGTTATCTTCTTCGCGAGCAGGCTCGCTCCCACAGGTTTTGTGATCGCCGCAGAACCCTGTTGGAGCGAGCTTGCTCGCGAAGGGGGCTTGAAAGTCAATAAACATCCGTAATTTCGTACCGAAATTTGCATTCAGGGAGGCTCTGAGCCTCTCTCGTCCCCGTTAAGCCTGTCATCGGTCATCTAACTATGCTCCATGCGCATCTGGGGGATAGGTGCGTGGCGGCTCTTGTGATAACATCCGGCGTTTTCCGAGGCAGTCCCACGGGGTTGTCTTCACTGCGCAAATCCAGGGTCAACTTGTCGATTTGTCGTAAGTCGACGCATGGCACTCGGCCTGCATCGACGAGCTTCGTGCGTCCCCTATGGATATGGCGAAGTTTCACCAGAAAAAGGAATCAGGCTTCTCATGGGCGAACTGGCCAAAGAAATCCTCCCGGTCAATATCGAAGACGAGCTGAAACAGTCCTATCTCGACTACGCGATGAGCGTGATCGTCGGTCGTGCACTGCCGGATGCGCGCGATGGCTTGAAGCCCGTGCACCGTCGCGTGCTGTTCGCGATGAGCGAGCTGGGCAACGACTTCAACAAGCCGTACAAGAAATCTGCCCGTGTCGTCGGTGACGTGATCGGTAAGTATCACCCGCACGGTGATACCGCGGTGTACGACACCATCGTCCGCATGGCGCAGCCTTTCTCCCTGCGTTATCTGCTGGTCGACGGCCAGGGCAACTTCGGTTCGGTCGACGGCGACAATGCCGCGGCCATGCGATACACCGAAGTGCGCATGACCAAGCTGGCGCACGAGCTGCTGGCCGACCTGCACAAGGAAACCGTGGACTGGGTGCCGAACTACGACGGCACCGAACTGATCCCAGCGGTCATGCCGACCCGCGTGCCGAACCTGCTGGTCAACGGTTCCAGCGGCATCGCCGTGGGCATGGCGACCAACATTCCGCCGCACAACCTCGGTGAAGTCATCGACGGTTGCCTGGCCCTCATCGACAACCCCGAGCTGACCGTCGATGAACTGATGCAATACATCCCCGGCCCGGACTTCCCGACTGCCGCGATCATCAACGGTCGCGCCGGTATCATCGAAGCCTACCGCACCGGCCGTGGCCGCATTTACATGCGCGCCCGTTCGATCATCGAAGACATCGACAAGGTCGGTGGCCGTCAGCAGATCGTCATCACCGAACTCCCTTACCAACTGAACAAGGCGCGTCTGATCGAGAAGATCGCCGAGCTGGTAAAAGAGAAGAAACTCGAAGGCATCACCGAACTGCGCGACGAGTCCGACAAGGACGGTATGCGCGTCGTGATCGAACTGCGTCGCGGCGAAGTGCCAGAGGTGATCCTCAACAACCTCTACGCCCAGACCCAGCTGCAATCGGTATTCGGCATCAACATCGTTGCGCTGATCGACGGTCGTCCACGGATCCTGAACCTCAAGGACCTGCTGGAAGCTTTCGTTCGTCACCGCCGCGAAGTGGTTACCCGCCGTACCGTGTTCGAACTGCGCAAGGCGCGCGAGCGTGGTCACATCCTCGAAGGTCAGGCCGTTGCCCTGTCGAACATCGACCCGGTCATCGCCCTGATCAAGGCTTCGCCGACCCCGTCGGAAGCCAAGGAAGCGCTGGTCAGCACGCCGTGGGAATCCTCGGCTGTGGTCGCTATGGTTGAGCGTGCCGGTGCCGATTCGTGCCGCCCGGAAAACCTCGATCCGCAATACGGTCTGCGCGACGGCAAGTACTTCCTGTCGCCTGAGCAGGCGCAAGCCATTCTGGAACTGCGTCTGCACCGCCTGACCGGTCTGGAACACGAAAAGCTGCTGGCCGAGTATCAAGAGATCCTCAACCAGATCGGCGAGCTGATCCGCATCCTCAACAGCGCCGTGCGCCTGATGGAAGTGATCCGCGAAGAGCTGGAAGTGATCCGCGCCGAATACGGCGACGTGCGCCGTACCGAAATCCTCGATGCCCGTCTCGACCTGACTCTGGGCGACATGATCCCGGAAGAAGAGCGCGTCGTGACCATCTCCCACGGTGGCTATGCCAAGACCCAGCCGCTGGCTGCGTACCAGGCCCAGCGTCGTGGCGGTAAAGGCAAATCGGCTACCGGCGTGAAGGATGAGGACTACATCGCTCACCTGCTGGTCGCCAACAGCCACACCACGCTGCTGCTGTTCTCCAGCAAGGGCAAGGTGTACTGGCTGAAGACCTACGAAATCCCTGAAGCATCCCGCGCCGCCCGTGGTCGTCCGCTGGTCAACCTGCTGCCGCTGGATGACGGTGAATACATCACCACCATGCTGCCGGTCGAGGAATACACCGAGGGTCACTACATCTTCATGGCGACCGCCAACGGCACCGTGAAGAAGACGCCGCTGGAATCCTTCAGCCGTCAACGCAGCGTCGGTCTGATCGCGCTGGAGCTGGACGAAGGCGACGTGCTGATTTCTGCCGCCATCACCGATGGCGAACGTGAAGTGATGCTGTTCTCCGACGGCGGCAAGGTGACCCGCTTCAAGGAATCCGACGTTCGTGCCATGGGCCGTACCGCCCGCGGTGTGCGCGGCATGCGTCTGCCGGAAGGACAGAAGCTGATTTCGATGCTGATCCCGGAAGAAGGCAGCCAGATCCTCACCGCTTCCGAGCGTGGCTACGGCAAGCGCACCGCGATCACTGAGTTCCCTGAGTACAAGCGTGGCGGTCAGGGCGTGATCGCCATGGTCAGCAACGAGCGTAACGGCCGTCTGGTCGGTGCGGTTCAGGTGCTCGACGGCGAGGAGATCATGCTGATTTCCGACCAGGGCACGCTGGTGCGTACCCGTGTCGACGAAGTCTCCAGCCTGGGTCGTAACACCCAGGGCGTGACCCTGATCAAGCTGGCCAAGGATGAAACCCTGGTCGGTCTGGAGCGGGTTCAGGAGCCTTCGGAAGTTGAAGGTGACGAGCTGGAAGGCGAAGAAGGTGTCGAGCTGGAAGAAGGCGTGATCGGCGCCGAACCGGACGATGCGGTCGACAACCTGCAGGCGGACGCCGCAGACGAAGAAGAGTCGCAAGACTAACCAAATCGTAGCAGGGCAGAGTGTTTGCTCTGTCCGCTACCGTGATTGCATAGCGAGAGTGGATGTGAGCAAACGAGCCTATAACTTCTGCGCAGGTCCCGCTGCGCTGCCTGAAGCTGTCCTGTTGCGTGCCCAGTCCGAGATGCTCGACTGGCACGGCAAGGGTCTGTCGGTCATGGAAATGAGCCATCGCAGTGATGACTACGTGGCCATCGCCGAGAAGGCCGAACAAGACCTGCGCGACCTGCTGTCCATCCCCTCCAATTACAAAGTGCTGTTCCTGCAGGGCGGTGCGAGCCAACAGTTCGCCGAGATTCCGCTGAACCTGCTGCCCGAGAACGGCACCGCCGACTATGTCGAAACCGGCATCTGGTCGAAGAAAGCCATCGAAGAAGCGCGTCGCTTCGGCAATATCAACGTTGCCGCCAGCGCCAAGCCTTATGACTACCTGGCCATCCCTGGTCAGAACGAGTGGAAGCTGACTCCGGGTGCGGCCTATCTGCACTATGCGTCCAACGAAACCATCGGCGGTCTGCAGTTCGACTGGGTTCCCGAGGCCGGTGACGTTCCGCTGGTGGTCGACATGTCCTCCGATATCCTCTCGCGTCCGATCGATGTGTCGCAGTACGGCCTGATCTACGCCGGCGCGCAGAAGAACATTGGTCCGAGCGGTCTGGTTGTCGTGATCGTCCGTGAAGACCTGCTGGGCCGCGCCCGCAGTTCGTGCCCGACCATGCTCGACTACAAGGTCTCGGCCGATAACGGTTCGATGTACAACACCCCGGCCACCTATTCCTGGTACCTCTCGGGCCTGGTTTTCGAGTGGCTGAAGGAGCAGGGCGGCGTCGCCGCGATGGAACAGCGCAACAAGGCGAAGAAAGATCGCCTGTACGCCTTCATCGACAACAGCGACTTCTATACCAACCCGATCAGCGTCAACGCCCGTTCGTGGATGAACGTGCCGTTCCGCCTGGCTGACGAGCGTCTGGACAAGGCGTTCCTGGCCGGCGCCGACGCCCGTGGCCTGCTCAACCTCAAGGGTCATCGTTCGGTCGGCGGCATGCGTGCCTCGATCTACAACGCCCTGGGTCTGGACGCCGTCGAAGCGCTGGTCGGCTACATGGCTGAATTCGAGAAGGAGCATTCCTGATGTCCGAGCAGGAGCTCAAGGCGCTGCGCGTTCGCATCGATAACCTGGATGAGAAGATTCTCCAGCTGATCAGTGATCGCGCGCGCTGCGCCGAAGAAGTTGCCCGGGTCAAGATGGCCAGTCTGGCCGAAGGCGAGCAGCCCGTGTTCTATCGTCCCGAGCGTGAGGCGCAGGTCCTCAAGCGCGTCATGGAGCGCAACAAGGGGCCGCTGGGCAATGAAGAGATGGCGCGTTTGTTCCGCGAAATCATGTCTTCGTGCCTGGCCCTCGAGAATCCGCTGAAAGTCGCTTATCTCGGTCCGGAAGGCACCTTCACCCAAGCGGCGGCCATGAAGCACTTTGGACACGCGGTGATCAGCAAGCCGATGGCGGCGATCGACGAAGTGTTCCGTGAAGTGGCGGCCGGTGCGGTGAATTTTGGCGTGGTGCCGGTGGAAAACTCCACTGAAGGCGCGGTCAACCACACCCTCGACAGCTTCCTCGAGCACGACATGGTGATCTGCGGCGAAGTCGAGCTGCGGATTCACCACCACCTGTTGGTCGGTGAAAACACCAAGACCGACAGCATCAGCCGCATCTATTCCCATGCCCAGTCGTTGGCGCAGTGCCGCAAGTGGCTGGACGCCCATTACCCGAATGTCGAGCGCGTGGCGGTGTCCAGCAACGCCGAGGCGGCCAAGCGGGTCAAGGGTGAGTGGAATTCGGCGGCGATCGCCGGTGATATGGCGGCCGGGTTGTACGGCCTGACCCGTCTGGCCGAGAAGATCGAAGATCGCCCGGACAACTCCACGCGCTTCCTGATGATCGGTAACCAGGAAGTGCCGCCGACCGGCGACGACAAAACTTCGATCATCGTGTCCATGAGCAACAAGCCCGGCGCGCTCCACGAGCTGCTGGTGCCGTTCCATGACAACGGGATCGACCTGACCCGGATCGAAACCCGTCCGTCGCGCAGTGGTAAATGGACCTACGTGTTCTTCATCGACTTCGTCGGCCATCACCGTGATCCGCTGATCAAGGGTGTACTGGAAAAGATCAGTCAGGAAGCAGTAGCACTCAAGGTGCTGGGTTCCTACCCGAAAGCAGTTCTTTAAGGGGTGGTAGCAATGAGTGGCAACTTCCTCGCTCTGGCACAGCCGGGCGTGCAACAACTTTCGCCATACGTACCGGGCAAACCCGTGGACGAGCTGGCTCGCGAACTGGACCTGGATCCGGCGAGCATTGTCAAACTGGCGAGCAACGAAAACCCGTTGGGCGCCAGCCCGAAAGCGCTGGTCGCAATCCGCGAAGCGCTGGATGAGCTGACCCGTTATCCGGACGGCAACGGTTTTGCCCTGAAATCCCTGCTGGCCGAGCAGTGCCGTGTCGAGCTGAACCAGGTGACCCTGGGTAACGGCTCCAACGACATTCTCGAGCTGGTGGCGCGCGCCTATCTGGCGCCGGGCCTGAATGCGGTGTTCAGCGAGCACGCGTTCGCGGTGTACCCGATCGCGACCCAGGCGGTCGGCGCTCAGGCCAAGGTCGTTCCGGCCAAGGATTGGGGGCATGATCTGCCGGCCATGCTGGCCGCGATCGACGCCAACACTCGCGTGGTGTTCATCGCCAACCCGAACAACCCGACCGGCACCTGGTTCGGCGCCGAAGCGCTGGACGAGTTCCTGCAGGATGTGCCGGAGCATGTGCTGGTGGTGCTGGACGAGGCCTACATCGAATATGCCGAAGGCAGCGATCTGCCGGATGGTCTGGATTTCCTCGCCGCTTACCCGAATCTGCTGGTCTCGCGCACGTTCTCCAAGGCCTATGGTCTGGCGGCGCTGCGCGTTGGTTATGGCTTGTCCACCCCGGTGGTAGCGGACGTGCTGAACCGCGTACGCCAGCCGTTCAACGTCAACAGTCTGGCCTTGGCTGCGGCGTGTGCGGCGTTGAAAGACGAGGAATATCTGGCGCAGAGCCGTCAGCTCAACGAATCCGGCATGCATCAGCTGGAAGCGGGTTTTCGCGAGCTGGGTCTGAGCTGGATTCCGTCCAAGGGCAACTTTATCTGCGTCGACCTCGGTCAGGTGGCGGCTCCTGTATTTCAGGGCCTGCTGCGCGAAGGCGTGATCGTGCGTCCGGTGGCCAACTACGGCATGCCGAACCATCTGCGGGTGACCATCGGTCTGCCGGCGGAAAACAGCCGCTTCCTCGAAGCGCTGCGCAAGGTTCTGGCTCGTGGGTGATGTCACTGCGCTGCAATCTGCTGCACCTATGATCGGGCGCCTGGTGGTGGTCGGTCTGGGGTTGATCGGTGGTTCGTTTGCCAAAGGCTTGCGTGAAAGCGGCGTGTGCCGCGAAGTGGTCGGGGTCGATCTCGACCCGCAATCGCGCAAGCTGGCGGTCGAGTTGGGCGTGGTGGATCGTTGCGAAGACGACTTGATGGCGGCTTGCCAGGGCGCGGACGTGATCCAGTTGGCGGTGCCGATCCTGGCCATGGAAAAAGTGCTGGCCCGTCTGGCCGGCATGGACCTGGGGCAGGCGATTCTCACGGATGTCGGCAGCGCCAAGGGCAATGTGGTGCGCGCGGCGACCGAAGCGTTCGGCGGCATGCCGGCGCGTTTCGTGCCGGGGCATCCGATTGCCGGCTCCGAGCAGAGCGGGGTGGAAGCCTCCAACTCAGAGCTGTTCCGCCGTCACAAAGTGATTCTGACCCCGCTGGAGCAGACCGATCCGGATGCGCTGGCGGTGGTGGATCGCTTGTGGCGCGAGCTGGGCGCCGACGTCGAGCACATGCAGGTCGAGCGTCACGATGAAGTGCTGGCCGCGACCAGTCATTTGCCGCACCTGCTGGCCTTCGGTCTGGTCGATTCGCTGGCCAAGCGCAATGAAAACCTTGAGATCTTCCGTTACGCTGCGGGCGGTTTCCGTGATTTCACAAGAATCGCCGGAAGCGACCCGGTCATGTGGCATGACATCTTCCTCGCCAACCGCGAGGCTGTCCTGCGCACTCTCGATACATTTCGCAGCGACCTCGACGCCTTGCGCGACGCGGTCGATGCAGGGGATGGGCACCAATTGTTGGGCGTCTTCACGCGCGCCCGGGTTGCCCGCGAGCATTTCAGTAAAATCCTGGCCCGCAGGGCCTATGTGGACGCTATGAATTCCAACGATCTGATTTTCCTGGCTCAACCTGGTGGCCGCCTGTCCGGTCGGATTCGCGTACCAGGTGACAAATCGATTTCCCACCGTTCCATCATGCTCGGTTCCCTGGCTGAAGGCGTCACTGAAGTCGAAGGCTTCCTCGAGGGCGAAGACGCTCTGGCGACCCTGCAGGCGTTCCGCGACATGGGCGTGGTCATTGAAGGCCCGCATCACGGTCGCGTGACCATCCACGGTGTCGGCCTGCACGGCCTGAAGCCTGCGCCGGGCCCGATCTATCTGGGCAACTCCGGCACTTCGATGCGCCTGCTGTCCGGCCTGCTGGCCGCGCAGGATTTCGACAGCACCCTGACTGGTGACGCTTCGCTGTCCAAGCGCCCGATGAACCGCGTCGCCAACCCGCTGCGGGAAATGGGCGCCGTGATCGAAACCGCTGCCGACGGTCGTCCGCCGATGACCATTCGTGGCGGTCACAAGCTCAAGGGCCTGACCTACACCATGCCGATGGCCAGTGCCCAGGTTAAATCCTGCCTGCTGCTGGCGGGTCTGTACGCCGAAGGCAAGACCACTGTCACCGAGCCGGCACCAACCCGTGATCACACCGAGCGTATGCTGCGCGGCTTTGGCTATCCGGTGAGCGTCAGCGGTGCCACGGCATCGGTTGAGTCTGGTGGCAAGTTGACCGCGACCCACATCGAAGTGCCTGGCGACATCTCGTCGTCGGCGTTCTTCCTGGTGGCCGCGTCGATCGCCGAAGGTTCGGAGCTGGTGCTCGAGCACGTCGGCATCAACCCGACACGCACCGGCGTGATCGACATCCTGCGTCTGATGGGCGCCGACATCACTCTGGAAAACCAGCGTGAAGTGGGTGGCGAGCCGGTTGCCGACCTGCGTGTGCGAGCAGCTAAACTCAAGGGTATCGAGATTCCGGAAGCGCTGGTTCCACTGGCCATCGACGAGTTCCCGGTGCTGTTCGTGGCCGCGGCCTGCGCCGAAGGGCGCACCGTGCTGACCGGCGCCGAAGAGCTGCGGGTCAAGGAATCGGACCGTATCCAGGTCATGGCGGACGGTTTGCTGGCGCTGGGCGTCAAGTGCGAACCGACCCCGGACGGCATCATCATCGACGGCGGCCAGATCGGCGGCGGCGAAGTGCATGGTCATGGCGATCACCGCATCGCGATGGCATTCAGCGTGGCCTCGCTGCGCGCCACGGCACCGATCCGCATCCATGACTGCGCCAACGTCGCGACATCGTTCCCGAACTTCCTGGCGCTCTGCGCGCAGGTCGGCATTCGTGTGGCGCAAGAGGCTCAGTCGTGAACAACATTGCACCGGTCATCACCATCGACGGGCCAAGCGGCTCGGGCAAAGGCACCGTAGCCGGGATTCTGGCCAAGCGTCTGGGCTGGAACCTGCTGGACTCCGGTGCGCTGTATCGCCTGCTGGCATTTGCTGCGCACAACCACGGTGTCGACCTGACCAATGAAGAGCTGCTGAAGAAACTGGCTGCTCATCTGGATGTGCAGTTCATCGCGGCGACCGACGGTCAGTTGCAACGCATCATTCTGGAAGGTGACGAAGTCAGCGATGTCATCCGTACTGAAAGCGTCGGATCAGGCGCTTCCCAGGTAGCCGCATTGCCGGCTGTGCGCGAGGCGCTGCTGCAGCGCCAGCGTGCTTTCCAGGAATTTCCGGGTCTGGTGGCCGATGGTCGCGACATGGGCACAGTGGTGTTTCCCGATGCGCCGCTGAAGATTTTCCTGACCGCCAGTGCCGAGGAGCGGGCGCGCCGCCGATATTTGCAGTTGAAGGGCAAAGTCGAGGGTGTTAGTCTGTCGAGTCTGCTAGATGAGATCCGTGCGCGCGACGAGCGTGACACCCAGCGAGCGGTGGCCCCGCTCAAGCCGGCGGCTGACGCCATACAGCTGGATTCCACGGAGTTGTCCATCGATCAGGTGCTTGAACGCATCATGAGTGAGATCGCCATTCGCGATATCGCCGGGTGACCAAGAAGGCTGCAGGGGACCAGTCATAGTCCTGTGGCGCTTCTTTTAAATGAAACTAACCCACATTGTCTGGGATGTGGAGATGGGCGTATTTTTCGCCCTAATCAACAGGAATTAAAATGAGCGAAAGCTTTGCGGAACTCTTTGAAGAAAGCCTAAAGACCCTGAACCTTCAGGCAGGCTCCATCATCACCGGTGTTATCGTTGATATCGATTACCAGGCTCGCTGGGTAACCGTTCACGCTGGCCTGAAGTCCGAAGCACTGATCCCGCTGGAGCAGTTCTACAACGACGCTGGCGAACTGAACATCAACGTCGGTGACGAAGTTCACGTTGCTCTGGACTCGGTTGAAGACGGTTTCGGTGAAACCAAGCTGTCCCGTGAAAAAGCCAAGCGCGCTGAATGCTGGATCGTTCTGGAAGCAGCCTTCGCAGCTGAGGAAGTGGTCAAGGGCGTTATCAACGGTAAGGTTAAAGGCGGCTTCACTGTCGACGTTAACGGCATCCGTGCGTTCCTGCCAGGTTCCCTGGTTGACGTCCGTCCAGTGCGCGACACCACGCACCTGGAAGGCAAAGAGCTGGAATTCAAGGTCATCAAGCTGGACCAGAAGCGCAACAACGTTGTCGTTTCCCGTCGCAGCGTCCTGGAAGCCGAGAACTCCGCCGAGCGTGAAGCTCTGCTGGAATCCTTGCAGGAAGGCCAGCAAGTCAAAGGTATCGTCAAAAACCTCACCGATTACGGCGCATTCGTCGATCTGGGTGGCGTGGACGGCCTGCTGCACATCACCGACATGGCCTGGAAGCGCATCAAGCATCCTTCCGAGATCGTCAACGTTGGTGACGAAATCGACGTCAAGGTTCTGAAATACGATCGCGAACGCAACCGTGTTTCCCTGGGCCTGAAGCAACTGGGCGAAGATCCATGGGTTGCTATCAAAGCTCGTTACCCAGAAGGCACTCGCGTTACCGCTCGTGTAACCAACCTGACCGACTACGGCTGCTTCGCTGAGCTGGAAGAAGGCGTTGAAGGTCTGGTACACGTTTCGGAAATGGACTGGACCAACAAGAACATCCACCCTTCGAAAGTCGTACAAGTCGGCGACGAAGTGGAAGTCATGGTTCTGGACATCGACGAAGAGCGTCGTCGTATCTCCCTGGGCATCAAGCAGTGCAAGTCGAACCCATGGGAAGACTTCTCTGGCCAGTTCAACAAGGGCGACAAGATCTCCGGCACCATCAAGTCGATCACCGATTTCGGTATCTTCATTGGTCTGGACGGCGGCATCGACGGTCTGGTTCACCTGTCCGACATCTCCTGGAACGAAGTGGGCGAAGAAGCCGTACGTCGTTTCAAGAAGGGTGATGAGCTGGACACCGTTATCCTGTCGGTTGACCCAGAGCGTGAGCGTATCTCCCTGGGTATCAAGCAACTGGAAAGCGATCCGTTCTCCGAGTACGTCTCGGTTAACGACAAAGGCGCAATCGTGACTGGCACCGTGAAAGAAGTTGACGCCAAAGGCGCCATCATCGTTCTGGCCGACGATATCGAAGCGACTCTGAAAGCCTCCGAAATCAGCCGTGACCGCGTTGAAGACGCGCGCAACGTTCTGAAAGAAGGTCAGCAAGTAGAAGCCAAGATCATCAGCGTTGATCGCAAGAGCCGCGTAATTCAGCTGTCGATCAAATCGAAAGACGATGCTGAAGAGAAAGAAGCCATCCAGAGCCTGAAAGCAGCTCCGGAAGGCGAAGCAGCCGACACCACCATGGCGGCACTGCTGCGTCAAGCAATGGCCAAACAGAACTGAGTTCTGTCTGATCATTAAAAAGGGCGACTTCGGTCGCCCTTTTTTGTGCCTGCTATTTGGTGGGGGGGGGAGGGCTGCTTTCCGGTTAATCGGTGAAACCATTTCCTTAGCCGGGAGGTCTGTTTCTTTAATCGGATCAATCGTCTATTCGCGTCTAGGCTTAGGCTGAAGATCGCAGTAGTCGGGCAGGCGCCTGGCATAAGGAAGTGAATGAACAAGTTTATAGTTCTGTTGGGTTTGCTGGTGTTGGCAGGCTGTACTACCAGCGCCAAGACCCATGCGGTGCGCGGAGTGAGTGGCATCGAGGTTGACTGCTCCGGCTTGGGTTCAGGCTGGGAAAGGTGTCAGAAACGCGCTGCCAAGGAGTGCAAGGGGGCGGGTTACAAGGTGATCACGCGGTCTGATGATGCCCGGGAAGAGGATGAGTTTCCCTTTGGCTTCAATCCGGCAGGCTACGTCACCCGAACCATGTTGGTGATTTGTCGGTGAGGGAGCGTTGGCGGGCTTGTGATCCGATGCCCTGAAAATGGGCGTTTCGGCGAACGGAAAGATATGTCAAGCCCTGGGCTGTTCAAAATCTTCCGGGCGTGCTAAAACCTTTCAAGCGCTGACCTAGCTGCTTGAAAAAGAAGGGAAAAATATGACGAAGTCGGAGTTGATCGAACGAATTGTCACCCATCAAGGGCTGCTCTCATCCAAAGATGTGGAGTTGGCCATCAAGACTATGCTTGAGCAAATGTCCCAATGCCTGGCTACTGGAGATCGTATCGAGATCCGTGGTTTTGGCAGCTTTTCCTTGCACTATCGTGCTCCGCGGGTAGGGCGCAACCCCAAGACTGGCCAGTCTGTCAGTCTTGACGGCAAGTTTGTTCCGCATTTCAAGCCGGGAAAGGAATTGCGTGATCGTGTTAACGAAGAGGAGGAGGCGTGATCGCCGCCGTCAATAATCAAGGAGTCGCGCATGCGTAACCTCAAACGCATTCTTCTTGGCGTGCTTGTTCTTTTGCTGATGCTGGTAATACTGGCATTTGTTCTTGAAAACCAGCAGTCGGTTTCGTTGCTGTTTCTCGGCTGGGCTGGTCCACAATTGCCCGTGTCCCTGGTGATGGTCCTGGCGCTTTTGGCAGGGATGCTGATTGGTCCCGTGCTGGGGTGGTTTTTAGGGCGATCCTCCAGAGCTGCGCGCAAGCGCCTTGTCTGATGGGGCGGTTGGGGCGCACCCCTGAAATTGCGCCGCTTCCTGTCTGCATCCATTAGTAAAACGTTCATTAAGCTGTAAAATGCAACCCTTGTTCGATAGTGGCTAAATCCCACTTCGGCACAGACTGATTCCGGCAATGGCCCTCATCTCCAGACGGCTTGCGCATCCATGGATTAGACGGTGCTCCGATCGGTGCCGTCAGTGACTCAAGGGTATGTTCTTTCGTGAAAATTCTAGTGACTGGTGGTGCTGGATTTATCGGCTCGGCAGTAATTCGGCATATTATTGCCAATACTTCTGATGCGGTTGTAAACGTCGATAAGTTGACCTACGCCGGCAATCTCGAGTCATTGGCCGAAGTTAGCGATAGTCCCCGTTATGCGTTCGAGCAGGTCGATATCTGTGATCGGGAGCAGATTGACCGTGTTTTTCGTGAGCATCAGCCTGATGCGGTCATGCACCTCGCTGCAGAGTCCCATGTAGATCGTTCGATCTCCGGTCCTTCGGAGTTTATTCAGACCAACATTATCGGCACTTACAATCTGCTCGAAGCGTCGCGTCTGTATTGGCAAGGCCTGGAGCAGGACCGCAAGTCGCTGTTTCGCTTTCACCATATTTCGACCGATGAAGTGTACGGTGATCTTGAGGGGGTGGATGATCTGTTTACTGAAACCACACCTTATCAGCCAAGTTCTCCTTACTCTGCCAGTAAGGCAAGTTCCGATCATCTGGTGCGCGCATGGAGTCGCACCTACGGGTTGCCGGTTCTAATTACCAATTGCTCGAACAATTATGGGCCTTGCCATTTTCCGGAAAAACTTATTCCACTGGTTATTCTCAACGCCCTTGAAGGCAAGGCGTTGCCTGTTTACGGCAAAGGTAATCAAGTGCGTGATTGGTTGTATGTCGAGGATCATGCTCGAGCGTTGTACAAAGTTGTGACTGAAGGTGTTGCAGGGGAGACCTATAACATTGGTGGGCACAATGAGAAGCAGAATATCGAAGTCGTTAAAACACTCTGCGCGTTGCTCGATGAGTTGTGCCCGGAGTCGCCACATCGTCCTCACGCTGGCTTGATCACCTACGTCCAGGATCGCCCGGGGCACGATCAACGCTACGCGATCGACGCAAGCAAGATCCAGCGCGAGTTGGGCTGGGTGCCATCGGAAAGTTTCGAAAGCGGTATTCGCAAGACTGTCGAGTGGTATCTGAAAAATACCCAGTGGGTCGCGAACGTGAAGAGCGGCAGCTATCAGCAGTACATCGACCAGCATTACCGTAACCGCCCGGTTCAAGCATGAAAATTCTGTTGCTCGGAAAAAATGGTCAGGTCGGTTGGGAGTTGCAGCGTTCTCTTGCCCCATTGGGGGAACTGATCGCGCTTGACCGGCTTGGCCAGGCTGGCTTGTCCGGGGATCTTTCGGATCTGCAGGCTCTGCGCGCAACGATTCGCCAGGTGGCTCCCGATGTTGTGGTCAACGCCGCGGCCTATACCGCAGTGGACAAGGCTGAATCCGATACTGAAATGGCTGACAGGATTAATGCGCGTGCAAGTCAGGTCATTGCCGAAGAAGTTGCATCCCTGGGCGCCTGGCTGATTCATTACTCTACCGACTATGTATTTGACGGGCAGGGTGATGCACCTTGGCGCGAGGCGGATCAGACAGCCCCTCTCAACTACTACGGCTTGAGCAAGTTGAACGGTGAGAACGCCATTATCGCCAGTGGCTGCCGCTATCTGATTTTTCGCACGAGTTGGGTTTACGCGGCACGAGGCAATAACTTCGCGAAAACCATGCTTCGGCTGGCCGCAGAGCGAGAGACGTTGAACGTTGTCTCTGACCAGATCGGTGCGCCTACAGGGGCTGACCTGATTGCCGACGTGACGGCCTTGGCGCTGCAAAAAGCACTGCGGCAGCCAGAATTGGCAGGTATCTATCACCTGGTGGCTGCCGGTCAGACGTCATGGCGCCAATATGCCAGCTATGTAATCGATTTCGCCCGGGCCCACGGCGAGAATGTTCTGGTCAAAAGCGTTGCCCCAGTGTCAAGTACTTCATTTCCGACTCCCGCTCGACGTCCCCTTAATTCCCGTCTGGATACTCAGAAAATCCGGGAGAATTTTTCTCTGAACTTGCCGGAATGGGAAGTCGGAGTTACTAGAATGCTGATGGAAGTTCTGAATAAATGATGGCTACAACTCGTAAGGGAATTATTCTGGCCGGTGGCTCGGGCACTCGTTTGCACCCACTGACGCTCGGTGTATCCAAACAGATGCTACCGATTTACGACAAGCCGATGATCTTCTATCCGCTTTCAGTGCTGATGCTTGCGGGGATGCGCGAGATCCTGATTATTTCCACGCCTGAAGATTTGCCGAGTTTTCGCAAGTTACTGGGCGATGGTAGTCGATACGGTATTTCGCTTTCATTTGCCGAACAGCCTAGTCCTGATGGGTTGGCGCAGGCTTTCATCATCGGCGAGGAGTTCATTGGTGATAGCCCGTGTTGCTTGATCCTCGGCGACAATATTTTTTACGGTCAGCATTTCTCCGACAAACTGCGTTCGGCAACCCATCAGGAGTCGGGAGCGACGGTATTTGGTTATCACGTTTCTGATCCGGAGCGTTTCGGTGTGGTCGAGTTCGATGCCGAAGGTCGTGCGCTGAGCATTGAAGAAAAGCCGGCCCAGCCAAAGTCCAATTACGCGGTCACCGGGTTGTATTTCTACGATAATCGGGTCGTTGAAATCGCTAAAAACATCCAGCCTTCTGCGCGTGGTGAACTTGAGATCACTGATGTCAACCTGGCTTATCTGCACCAGGATGCGTTGAAAGTCGAGTTGCTGGGGCGTGGTTTTGCCTGGCTGGATACCGGAACTCATGATTCGTTACTGGAAGCCAGTCACTTCGTTCATACCATCGAGCAGCGCCAGGGTTTGAAAGTGGCCTGTCTGGAAGAGATTGCCTACTACAACGGTTGGATTAGTGCCGATCAATTGCGGAGTCAGGCACAGACACTCGGTAAAACCGGTTACGGTCAATATTTAAGCAAGCTCCTGCCTCCTGCTGGAAATAAGGAAAATGCCCCGCCGAAAACCTCGAATTGATTGCATGTCGATTCGGGGCAGACACAAGCGCAGTTTCAGGATGAATATAAAGGGGAATTGAGTGAATAAATCCAGGGTGCTTGTGACAGGTGCAAGCGGATTTGTAGGGCGTGCGCTGAGCGAAAAACTGCTGGCGAGTGAAAGTTTCCTCCCTGTTTGCGCTGTTCGTGACCTGGCTTCGGGACCCTTGCAGGCCGAGCGAATTGTTTACGAGTTGGAAAGTGGGCTTTCGGTTGAGGCGATGCGTGGCGTCGACACTATCATTCATGCCGCTGCGCGCGTACATGTCATGAAGGCGGCGCAGTCCGATGATCTGACTGCGTTTCGCAAGGCAAATGTCGAAGGCACTTTGAAGCTCGCGCGCAGTGCTGCGCAGGCGGGGGTTCGACGGTTCATTTTTATCAGCTCGGTCAAGGTCAACGGTGAGCAGACCCTTCCCGGTAAACCTTATCTGGCCACTGATGTGCCCGCACCAGTAGATGCATACGGCATTTCCAAGTCGGAAGCGGAAACCGCGTTGCGCGATTTGGCCGCAGAGACCGGACTGGAAGTCGTGATTATTCGACCGCCCCTGGTCTATGGGCCTGGTGTGAAGGCCAACTTTCAAAAGATGCTGGGTTGGGTTGATTCCAGGCTGCCATTGCCGTTCGGCTCGATTACCAATCAGCGCAGTCTCGTTGCGCTGGAGAATCTGCTGGACCTGATCGTGCATTGCATCAGGCATCCGGGTGCGCCGGGCAACACCTTTCTTGTCAGTGACGGCGCAGATTTGTCCACGACTCAATTGCTTCAGGGCGTGGCTCGAGCGCTGGGCGTGCGTTCGGCATTGGTACCCGTTCCTCAGCGGCTGTTAGCCGCCGGGCTGATCCTTCTGGGTCGGCGAGCGCTGGCGACACGCTTGTGTGGGTCGCTGCAGGTCGATATCAGGCACACCTGCGAACTGTTGGGATGGGCGCCGCCGGTTGGAAGTCAGCAGGCGTTGGATCGTGTAGCCAAAGACTATCTGGAAACTAAAAAGAAATGAGTTGGTTATTGCTGGTTGGGGTATTCCTCGCTTCTTGGTCGCTCACGTTCGTCCTGCGCAGCTACGCACTGCGCAACAAACTCATGGATGTACCCAATGCGCGCAGTTCCCACAGCATCCCGACGCCCAGAGGCGGCGGTGTTGCCATCGTGGTTTCATTTTTGGCGGCGTTGTCGGTCTGTGTGCTGACTGGAGTGTTGCCTCAAGGGCAGTTCATTGGTTTGTTTGGTGCGGGTATCGCTGTCGCCCTGATTGGTTTTGCCGATGATCATGGGCACATTGCCGCGCGCTGGCGATTGCTTGGGCATTTTGCTGCGGCTATCTGGATTCTGATTTGTTTTGGTGGGTTGGCCCCGCTGGATATGTTCGGTTTCAAAATCGACCTCGGATGGTTTGGGGCGGTTCTGGCATCGATTTATCTGGTCTGGGTGCTCAATCTCTACAATTTCATGGATGGCATTGATGGCATCGCCGGCGCCGTGGCGATTTGCGTGACGGTGGCCGGAGCCATTCTGTATTGGTTGTGTGGGTTCACTCAGGAAGTCTGGGCGCCGCTGCTGCTCGCGAGTGCCTGTGCCGGATTTCTGGTCTGGAATTTCCCGCCAGCGAAGATTTTCATGGGCGATGCAGGGAGTGGTTTTCTCGGCATAGTGCTCGCAGGCATGGCGCTTCAGGCTGGCTGGGTCGAGCCGCAACTATTCTGGAGCTGGCTGATATTGATGGGGGTGTTCATCGTTGATGCCACCTACACCATGCTGCACCGACTGATTCGTGGCGAGAAAATCTACGAGGCTCATCGCAGTCATGCCTATCAATATGCTTCTCGCCAACACCTCAGCCACAAGAAGGTAACGGTGGCGGTCATTCTGATCAACGTCCTTTGGCTGACGCCTCTGGCTTTTTGGGTGGGGAAGGGCGGAATGGATGGCGTAAGCGGCCTTTTGCTCGCCTATCTGCCATTGATTGTGCTCGCGATCCGATACAGCGCTGGCAAAGCGGAAGCTTGACTGGGAGCGACGGGCTTGGCCGCCTATTCTTAAAGCGCTGCAATGGGTGTAACCACCGTGCAACACGGTGTGCTGCATGAATGGCAAGCGGTCGCCCGGCGCTCAATAATGGAAAATTGTATGGTAAACTTCGCTGGTTTTTATAAGGTGATGGCATAAGGCTAGCAGCTGGTGCGATTTTTTCCTTGTAAGACCCCGGCAGCGCCGCTGCCGGCATGGGTTTGTGTGTGTATTCGGCAGTACCTCTTTGCAGGCGTACTCGAAGCCTGAACCGCATTTCCTGGGCTGCATGGATGAACAGCGGGTTCCTGGCAGGCGTTTCCGGGGCGTGATTGACCTGAGTTCTGGTGTTTCCGGAGCCGGGTCGATTTTTTTGGTTACCGGATTTGCCGAGGGGGCTCTGCCTCGCATTGAGTAGAGATTCGCGATACGCCCTCCTTTGGAAGCAGCGCATCAAGACGTCCAACTGATGAGTAGGAACCAGGTCACGAACAGCAGTTCTGGCCTGGGAAGTGAGGAGTAAGGTAATGAAAGTTTTGGTGTTGGGTGTTTCCGGAATGCTGGGTAACGCAGCCTACCGAGTCTTGTCCGCTAACCCCGAGTTGAGGGTTTTCGGTACGGCTCGAAGTGAAGGTGCCCGCAAGTTTTTTTCACCGGCCTTGGCCGAGAACATCGTACTGGGCGTTGATGTCGAAAGTCAGGACTCTCTTATCAAGGCTTTCGGTACGGTCCGTCCCGATGTCGTGATCAACTGCGTAGGTCTGGTCAAGCAACTGTCCGATGCCAACGATCCACTGATGGCCGTGCCGATCAATACGCTGCTCCCGCATCGTCTTGCCGCATTGTGCAAGGCCGGTGGCGCCCGACTGGTGCACATCAGTACCGATTGTGTCTTTTCCGGGAAGAAGGGCGGCTATCTCGAATCCGATTTTCCGGATGCCTATGACCTCTATGGTCGCTCCAAATTGTTGGGCGAAGTGGATTATCCACACGCGATTACTTTGCGCACATCGATCATCGGTCGCGAATTGTCCGGCGCCCGCAGCCTTGTCGGCTGGTTCCTCGCGCAGCAAGGCAAGGTTGACGGTTTTACCGGTGCCGTGTTCTCCGGTCTGCCGACCATGGAGCTGGCGCGAGTGATCAACGAGTTCGTCCTGCCACGACCGCACTTGCACGGCTTGTACCATGTAGCCGCCAAACCGATTAATAAGTACGACTTGCTAAAGCTTGTAGCGAGCACTTATGGGAAAGACACGGAGATTGTCCCTTCCGATAGGCTGACAATTGATCGTTCGTTGAATGCAGACCGTTTTGCGGAGGCGACAGGCTACGTTGCCCCGGAATGGCCTGTATTGATCAAAAACATGCATGACTTCAATTAAGCGCAAGGTTTAGACAATGTTTGATAATAAAGTATTGATGATTACCGGTGGCACAGGCTCATTCGGTAATGCTGTTCTTAATCGTTTTTTGAAAACCGACGTCAAAGAAATCCGTATTTTCAGTCGTGACGAGAAAAAACAAGAGGATATGCGGATTGCGCTGAACAATCCGAAGCTCAAGTTCTACATTGGTGACGTTCGCAACTTCGACAGCATTCGTGGCGCGATGAAGGGCGTTGACTACGTTTTTCACGCAGCAGCATTGAAACAGGTCCCATCGTGCGAGTTTTACCCGATGGAAGCTGTGCGCACCAACGTACTCGGTACCGAAAACGTCATGCAGGCAGCGATCGAGAACAATGTCGAGCGCGTTATCGTGCTCAGCACGGACAAGGCTGTCTACCCGATCAATGCGATGGGCATTTCCAAGGCAATGATGGAAAAGCTCATGGTTGCCAAGGCGCGCATGCAGTCGGAAGGCGAAACCGTTTTCTGCGCTACCCGTTACGGCAACGTCATGGCTTCCCGCGGCTCGGTAATTCCGCTGTTTATCGAGCAACTGCGCGATGGCAAGCCGATCACCATCACCGATCCGACCATGACGCGCTTCCTGATGTCCCTGGAAGACTCCGTCGATCTGGTACTGCATGCATTCGAACACGGCGAACAGGGCGATATCTTCGTTCAGAAAGCGCCTGCATCGACCATTGAAGTGCTCGCACAGGCACTTAAAGAACTGTTCCAGAAAGACAACGAAATTCGCATCATCGGCACTCGTCACGGTGAAAAACTGTTCGAGTCGCTGGTTGCACGTGAAGAGTTGGCGAAAGCCGAAGACATGGGTCAGTACTACCGTGTGCCGGCCGACAATCGCGATCTGAACTACGCAAAGTACTTCGTGGAAGGCGAGGCCGAGGTTTCCGCGCTCGAAGATTACACTTCCCACAATACCGAGCGCCTGGATATCGAAGGCGTGAAGAAGTTGCTGTTGAAGCTTTCCTACATTCAGGAGCAACTTAATGCTTAAGGTAATGACGATTGTCGGGACCCGTCCTGAACTGATCAAGATGTCGCGTGTGATCGCCGAATTTGACGAGCACACGAAGCATATCCTCGTCCACACCGGGCAAAACTTCGACTACGAGTTGAACGAGGTATTTTTCGAGGAAATGGGTATCCGCAAGCCGGATCACTTCCTCGGGGCCGTCGGCGCCAACGCCGCGCAAACCATCGCACGCGTCATCGAGAAAGCCGATGAAGTGCTGGAAGCCGAGAAGCCGGACGCCTTGATGCTCTACGGCGATACCAATTCCTGCCTGGCCGTCATTGCTGCCAAACGCAGAAAAATCCCCGTCTTCCACATGGAGGCCGGTAACCGCTGCTTCGACCAGCGTGTTCCGGAAGAGCTGAACCGCAAGGTTCTCGACCATTTGAGCGACATCAATCTGGTGTTGACCGAGCATGCTCGTCGCTATCTGCTCGACGAAGGCATTCCACCGGATCGCATCATCAAATCCGGCTCCCACATGGAAGAAGTGCTTAATCACTTCATGCCACAGATCGAGGCATCGCCGATTCTCGACGAGCTGGGTCTGAAGTCGAAGCAATTCTTCGTCGTGAGCACTCACCGCGAAGAAAACGTCGACACGCCGGCAAACCTGCAGGATCTGCTGGACACCCTGAAGGCGCTGGTTGAAACCTACGACATGCCGGTTATCGTTTCCACCCACCCGCGTACTCGTCAGCGTCTGGAGGCTCTGGGCCTGGACGGCCTGGATTCGCGAATCCGGTTCCTCAAGCCGTTCGGTTTCTTTGCCTACATCAAGCTGCAGAAGGAAGCGTTCTGCATCCTGTCCGACAGCGGCACCATCACCGAAGAAGCTTCGCTGCTCGGTTTGACCGCAGTGACCATCCGCAACGCCCACGAGCGTCCGGAAGGCATGGACCAGGGCACGCTGATCATGAGCGGCCTGAAGTCGGAGCGGGTTCTCGATGCCGTGCGTATCGTGACCAGCCAGGATCAGGCAGGTGCCGTGCGTCGCGTGGTTCCAGACTACGAAGGTGGCCTGGTATCGCAGAAAGTTTTGCGAATTGTTTTGAGTTATACAGATTTTATCAATCGGACTGTTTGGTCGAAGTAAACGTGGGGGCATCTACTCCTGCTGTACATGTGACGTTGTAGATGCCCTGGTTTTTTGTTTGATGAGTTTGTACCGATCAACACTGATTAATAATCAGCTCGGCAAGCGGTAGTGTTTGTTAAAGCTTGTTAGATGCTAAAGGATGAAGAAACGTGAATACGACTGTCGATGCAAGTGTTGTCTGGTGTGATCGGGATGAGTTCCATAACAAAGCTGCCGGTTTTATCAAGTCCGTATCCACAGTCCTCGATATCGGTTGTGGCATCCGCCCGCAACAGTACATCACCCCGGAATTGTTGATCTGTGTCGAGCCGCACCTTGAGTACGTTGAAGTGCTCAAGACAAGCCTCAAGGACGCGAACGCAGTCATTATCCCTCTGGACGCCAGCAAGGCGTTGGCCGGGATGCCGGATCGCTCGATCGATTCGATTTTTCTCATCGACGTTATCGAGCACATGGACAAAGACGTGGGCGCTCAAGTGCTGCTTGAGTGTCAACGTGTAGCGCGTCAGCAAGTCATTATCTTCACTCCCTTAGGCTTCATGCCTCAGGAAATTCACGCTGGCGATGTGGATGGCTGGAACCTTCACGGCGGTGAGTGGCAGGATCATAAATCCGGTTGGTACCCTGAAGAGTTCGCTGGCTGGGATGTCATTGCCTGCAAGCATCTTCATCTGCGGGATTACCTCGGACAGGACATTACTCCTCCGTACGGCGGTTTCTACGCTGTTAAAAATATCCAGAAAGTGGCCAATCACTTCAACGATCTTTATTCCAATGATGTGGTGGAGAGTCAAACTTCTAACCTGCCTTGGTTGCTGGAGTCCTTTCCGCTTCTGGGTGAAAAGGTCGTGGCCCGTGACATCAGCACCAGCCATCTGAAATGTGGGATTGCATCCTGTCAGCGCACGACTGAGCTGTTCATAGAGCTCGGTGCAACCGAGCCTCAGGATGTCATTTTCGCGAAGGCCGCTCAGGAAAAATCTGAAGCGCTATTGCGAGAGACTCGTCAGCACAACGAACGTATCAAGGCGTTCTCCGAGCAATTCGCACGTTTGAATGACTTGGGGGCCGAATTCGCTGGTTTGTCTGCTCAGGCTGCAGAGTTGTCTGCTCAGGCTGCAGAGTTGTCTGCGAAGAGCGAAGAGCTTGCATTCAAAGAGAGTCAAATTCAGGCAAGAGAGAATGAACTCCAGCAACAGGCAACTGCATTGTCTGCACGCGCCGAGCAGTTAAACGCTTTGGAACGAGGCATTACTGAAAGCCTGTGTTGCAAGGTCAGCCGTAAAGTAAGAGCTCTGTTTAAATGAAAGTTCTTCAGGTCAATGGCTACGAGTCCCCTGGTCGTCGCTTTAATGGTCTTTCCATTACGCCGCTGCTAAAAAAATACGATGTCGAGTCTCGGCATCTTATTTGGGAAAAGGACACTCAGAACCCGGACGTGCTGACGTTCGAGGGGAAAAATACAAGGAAAATCAACCGGATCCTCAATCGGGTTGAGCGTTTGACCTCGATGCAATCAGTGCTTTACACGAATGCCAAGCAGATGATGAAAATGCCAGCGTTCGAGGAAGCGGATGTGCTGCACCTGCACATTATCCACTCGGGCTATCTGAGCCTGGGCGACTTGCCCGAGATCACTCGGCGCAAGCCTACAGTGTGGACACTGCATGACCCGTGGGCGATGACAGGTCATTGCGTCTATCCGTTCGAGTGCAAACGCTGGATGACCGGTTGTGGCAAGTGCCCCGACCTGGATATCCACTTCCCGCTGTTGATGGACACCACACGTTTTTTGTTTCAGTACAAAAAACGTGCGTACAACAAATCGAAGTTCGATGTCATCGTGGCCTCCAAGTGGATGCGCGATATGGTCGAGGCTTCTCCTCTTTTCGAGGATGTTGATATCCATCAGGTGCCTTTTGGCCTGGATCTGGACTTTTTCAATCCGAATGCTTCGCCGGATGCACGCAAGCGCTTCGGCATTCCCGATGATGCCTTGGTCATTTGTTTCCGGGCGGTCGATAACCAGTTTAAAGGCTTGCCTTACATCATCCAGGCGCTGGAGCGCATCAGCGCCAACCAGCCGGTATGTCTGTTGACTCTCAACAGCAAAGGTTTGATGGAGCAATTCAAGGATCGATTCCAGCTTGTTGAGTTGGGTTGGACCAATGATGAAGAACTGGCCCGTGATGCGTTCGTTGCATCCGACATCTTCCTCATGCCTTCGATTGTGGAAGCCTTTGGCGTCATGGCCATTGAAGCGTTCGCCTGCGGCAAGCCGGTGATCGTGTTCGAAGGCACATCGTTGCCGGAAGTGACGTTTGCACCGGAAGTCGGGGTGTCGGTGCCGATGCACGATGGCGAAGGGCTTTATCGCGCTCTGCAGCATCTGATCGACAATCCGGCGGAGCGTGAAGAACGCGGTCGCAAGGGACGAGAGATCGCCGAAAAGCATTATGGCGACGACTTGTACGCACAGCGGCTGGCGGAGATCTATAAAACGGTTGCTGCTAAATGAAAGTACTGCTTTTAACTGATATACCACCGTGCCGTAACTTTACAGCAGGTCTGGTGCTGGATCGGTTGGTCGGCTTTTTGCCCAAGGATCAGGTTGCCATCTGCGCAGTGGTTAACCCTGCGCTGAACCCGGAGATTCCTGCGGAGCTCGACGAAGTCCCCAAGCTTCTTCTTCGCAAGCCGCGGGAAGCCGCGGTACGTGTATTGCCGCGCAAGGCCGGGATTCTCTCGGCTTTTCCGTTCGAGCTGGTCCAGGCCAATCGTGTTCAACGCGAGCTGCTTCCGCAGATCGTCGAATTTGCCAAAACGCAGAAAGTCGATGCTGTGTGGGTTGTTCTGCAAGGGCAGACCATGGTGCGCCTGGCTCGCCAGGTGACCCAGGCACTCAATGTGCCACTCCTGACTCAGGTCTGGGACCCGTTCGGCTGGTGGCTGCAAGCGAATCTCATCGACGGTTTTACCCGTCGCCGCTTGCTCAAGGAGTTCGACCAGGTCATCAAAGGCAGTGCGTCCTGTGCGACCGCATCGTGGGCGATGTCCGAGAATTACACGAACAAATACCGTGTCGTGAATGCTCCGGTGATTGCGGGGTTGCCTCGTGAACTGGCCTTGCAGCCGGCTACGAAAGTGCATGATCGCGATGAGTTCATCATTGCCATGGCCGGTCAGTTCTACGCGCAGACGGAATGGGAATGCCTGCAACATGCATTGAATGCCTGTAACTGGAAAGTTGCAGGCAAGCGTATTCGTGTGCGGGTGATGGGGGGCGCGTTCAAGGTGTTTACCCAAAGTCCTTCGAATTTCGAGTATCTGGGCTGGCAAACTCAGGACGAGACGATTCGACTGCTGGCCGATTCTGATCTTCTCTACATGCCTTACTGGTTCTCCGGTGAGTACCACGAAGAGTCGAGCAACAGTTTTCCATCGAAGCTTGTTACTTATTTCGCTTCAGGCCGGCCGGTGTTTTGTCATGCGCCGAGTTACGCCTCTCCGGCGAAGTACATCAAGGCCAATGATGCCGGTTTCCTGTGCGAGTCGCTGGATACCTCCGTCATCATCAGTCAGTTGGAAAGGGCTGTGCAGGACAGCGAGGCTTACGCTCGTTTTGCCGCCAACGGCTATTCATGCTTCATGAAGGATTTCACGCTGGAGCGCATGAAAGAGTCATTTCTTGCGTTTCTGGGAAATCACACCAAAGCATCAATAGGGCTTTCTAATTGAGTCAGAATATCTTTACTGCTCATTTCCGGCATTTCGATCTCATCAAGCAACTCATCAAACGCGATGTGGACATGCGATTCAAGGGCGCCCTGCTGGGTGTCCTGTGGCCGCTGATCACGCCGCTGCTGACGTTGGCGATGTACGCGGTGGTGTTCGGATATTTCCTGCCTTCTCGCTGGCCTGGCGTTGAGGGAATTACCGGTTTTGCATTAATGCTGTTTCCCGGTCTGATTGTCTTTACGTTCTTTGCCGAATGCGTAAACCGTGCGCCCAACCTGATTACTTCGAATCCCAACTTCGTCAAGAAAGTGGTGTTTCCGGTCGAGTTGCTGGTCTGGGTACCTATCGGCTCGGCGGTTTTTCAGTTGTGCCTCAGTATCGTCGCATGGGCGGCCATTGCACTGTTCGTCAACGGCAGCCTTCAGTGGACCATCGTGTTTCTGCCAGTCGTCATTGCGCCGCTGGTGCTTTGCCTGTTGGGCATTACCTGGTTCCTGAGCGCGCTTGGAGTGTTCCTGAGAGATATTGCGCAACTGACGATCGTCATCACCCAGGCATTGATGTTCTTCTCGCCGGTTCTGTATCCGCTCGACAAGCTGCCGCAGTGGGCCAGTCACCTGATCATGCTCAATCCGCTGTCGTTCATTGTTGAACAGGCGCGGTTGGTGATGATCAACGGCGCGATTCCCAATTTTCCGGGCCTGTTGATCTACACCTGCGTCAGTCTGGTCGTTTGCTGGCTCGGCCTGCGTTTCTTCAGATCTGTCAGACACGGCTTTGCGGACGTTTTATGAGTATGGACATGACTACAGAAGTAAAGCCGCAGCCCGTCATCGAAGTGGTTGGTCTGGAAAAGGCATACCACATCTACGATGCGCCACATGATCGTCTGAAGCAGATCTTTCTGGGCTGGAAGCGCAACTACTATCGAGACTTCCTGGCGCTGAAGGATGTCAACTTCGAAGTGCTCAAAGGGCAGTCAGTAGGTGTTATCGGTCGAAATGGTGCCGGTAAAAGTACTCTCTTGCAGCTGTTGACCGGCACCCTGACACCCACGAAGGGCTCGGTGAAAATCAACGGTAAAGTCGCGGCAGTCCTTGAACTGGGTTCGGGTTTCAACCCTGAATTCAGCGGGCGCGAGAACATCTATCTGTATGCCAGTCTGTTCGAGTTGAAGAAGTCGTGCATCGAAGAGCGCTTTCAGAAGATTGTCGATTTTTCCGAACTTGGCGACTTCATCGATCAGCCGGTAAAGGCGTATTCCAGTGGCATGCAGGCGCGTCTGGCGTTTTCGGTCATCGCCCATGTCGATGCAGATATTCTGATCATCGATGAAGCGTTGTCTGTAGGGGACGCATTTTTCGCACAGAAGTGCATGCGTTTCCTGCGGCAGTTCCAGGAGCGCGGCACGATTCTGTTCGTCAGCCATGACCTGGCCGCTGTCACCGCTTTCTGCGATCACGCGATCTGGCTGGAAGGTGGAGTCGTTCGCGATGCCGGCACGGCGAAAGATGTCTGCGAAAAATACTTCGCCCAGCTTTACATGCAGCATACCGGCGCCGAGGGCGCAGCCCCCGTTGCAGAAGTTGCAGTAGAAGACGAAGAGTTTGAAGAGGTCATCGAGGAGGAGCCGGAAGGCGAGATCATCGAGCAGCGCATCGTCATGCAGGATGATGAAACGATTTACAACGGTGCTCAGGAAATTGAATCTTTCGGTTTCAATCCGCAGTCATCGACGTTTGGCACAGGTGGCGCAGAAATTCTCAACGTCAGCTTTACCAATGCAAAAGGACGTCAGCTGACCGTTTGTGAAGGTGGTGCGGACGTTGTTGTGAAAGTTACGGCCAAGGCCACTCACGACGTTGATTTGCCGATTATCGGCTTCATCATCAAAGACCGGCTGGGGCAGCCGTTGATCGGTGGCAACACCTATCACTCCTACAAGGAGTCGCCTATCAGAGTCCGGGCCGGTAAACGGGTCGACGCTGCGTTTCATTTCAAGTTGCCAATACTGGCGGTGGGTGATTATTCGATCGTTGCAGCGATTGCCAACGGCACGTTGCATGAGCATGTGCAGCTGCACTGGATGCATGACGCGGTCCTTTTCAAAGTAGTTGCTACCAGCATCGACGGCGTGATCGTCGGGGCACCACTGGACAAAATCATTCTTACCTCCAAGGATTGAGCCAACAATGACTCAACAACAAGATCCAGGACGTTTAGCCTGGGCGGATGCATGTCGACTGATTGCAATGTTCGGCGTGTTGATCATTCATATTTCGGCGCCGATTTTCTACGACTTCAGAAATATCGAACTGAACAGTTTTCTGGTGGCCAACGCACTTGACTCGATTGCACGTGTAGCTGTTCCTCTGTTTGCGATGCTTTCTGGTGCGCTTCTACTGGGCCGGGACATGTCCAAAGGACTTGGAGGGATTGTTTCCAGAGTTCTAAAGGTTGCCATTCCATTAGCCTTCTGGAGCGTATTGCACGTTTTCTGGATCAACTACTGGACCGGCAAACCGATGGATATTCCGAATGCGCTGACTCAAGCCCTGCGCGGGCCGGTGATGTATCACCTGTGGTTCGTCTACATGACTATCGGTGTCTACATCCTTCTGCCGGTCCTGCAACCCATTTCCGTGGCACTGTTGAGCAGCAAGCGGCTGGCCGCTTACTTCTTCGGAGTTTGGTTCCTGATCAACTCGGCGACGGTCTATTTCCCGGTCAGCATCCTGCCTCACCTGACGTTGACGAGCTTCCTCAATTGGCCGGGTTATTTCCTGCTGGGGTTCTATATCGTACGTTCGGATATCCTGAACAAAATTCCCGCGTGGTGCAGTGCTCTGGTCTTTTGCCTGGCAAGCCTGGCGACATTCCTGCTCAGTTGGCGCTTCAACTCGCTGTCGCCGACTCCGGACGAAACCGCATTCCTGTACTTCAGTCCTAACGTGCTGATTGCATCGTGTGCCGCATTTCATTTGATCCGGAAAATTCGCGTAGCCCCGCTACTGGTGCGGCCGGTTGCGTTCTTGTCCAGCATCGTTTTCCCGGTCTACTTCATGCACCTGCTGGTAATTGATCTCATCAAGGCCGGGATGTTCGGGTTTACGTTGAATCTTGCATCGATGTCGACATTCTCCGCGATTTTCAGCCTGTCGTTGTCCACGTTTGCGGTGTGCCTGATTCTGGCTGCACTGACTCGTGTGATACCGTACTCCGCAAAACTGGTTGGTTAACTATTTAATTCTGATAAAAGCCGCACTTAGACGGCTTTATTTGAGAGAGCAAAATGACCGTAAACGCAGCTATTCCTTCATCGCCCGACAACGTCCAGTCACCGAACGCTTCGGTAGAAGACCCGATCGACCTCACGATCGTTATTCCGTGCCTGAACGAAGCGGAAAACATCGTGGGTATCCTCGATAGCGTGAAGGCAGCGGTCGCCAATCAGGCGTTCACTACCGAAGTCATCGTTGTCGACGATAAAAGCGACGACGAAACCTACAGTCTGGCGATGGCGTGGGGCAATGCGAACAAGGACGAATTGCCGGTTCGCGTGATCAGCCGTTCTCTGCATCGTCGTGGTTATGGTGCAGTGGTCCGTTTCGGTGCAGCGCACGGTATCGGTCGCTACTGCATCTTTGTCTCGGCGGACGCTGTTGACCCGATCCATTTGATCCCGGCGCTGTACAACGAGATGGAGAAGGGTGCAATTCTTGCTCAGTGCTCTCGTTACATTCAGGCAGGCGATGACGGCACCATTCCGTTCAAATACAAATTCTTCCAGTTCTTCTTCCGTATCGGAGTGCGCATCGCACTGGGTCAATACATTCCCGATTCGACTTACGCATTCAAGATGTTCCGTCGTCGGGAAACCCTGGGCGTAGGTCTGAGCCAAAACCGGTTCAGCATCAGTCCTGAAATTACCTTCAAGTCGATCTTGATGGGTGGGGAAGTCAAATACATCGCGGGCGCTCAGGGTGTACGTGAACGTGGTGTATCAAAGTTTATCTTCCGCAAGGAAGGTCTTGGTTTCGGGTATTGCTTGATCCGGGCGTTTTTGCATAAAACCAAATTGGTTTACTGGTTCTGATACCTATAAATTAAGAAAATGGAAGTCCCGTGTATAATTTTTTTGCTGCTGTAAAAGATCGAATCAGAGTTAGTCGTAAAACTGTTGAAGCTTGCCTGGTTGCCTTGTTGCTGTTGTTGGCAGCATTTCCAGACGTGATATTCAAGGATGCCAGTCTGCGATTGACCGATCAGATTACGGGAGCGTACACGGCAGTTCCCCTTAAACCCTTCTACACCATCCCCAATACAACGGGATGGTGGGCTGGGTATAACGATAATGGTGGCGCGACCTATCAATCTGAACCCATGATGCAATTCATGGTTAACAGTATTCGCGATGGCCAAACTCCTTATTGGAACCCGTATTCAGCAGCCGGAGCACTGGGGCCAGAGGCGCTTGTAGATCAGAAGTTTTCTGCAATGACCCTGGTAAATGCTCTGCTGGGAGGCGGGTCGCTTACCTATAACATTGTTATCTTGCTGGCACTTTATTTCGGGGTGTTCTTCACTTATCGAATTGTCAGGGAGTTATTGGGGCTTTCCGCAGTTGCGGCACTCGCCGCGAGCGTCTTTTATCTGTTAAACGGATACATAACGGCGAATCTCGGTTCGAACGTAACGCAAAGTTATCTGTATGTACCGATCTGCCTGTATGCGGCGATGGCGTTTGTCTCGCGGCTCTCGGTACTCCGCTGGTGCATGGCGGTTCTTGCGTTTTCGCTGTTTTTCTCCTGTACTTTCATGCCGACCACCATTACGTCCCTGATTGCGATGGGCTGTATCATCCTCGGCTTCTTGGTCAACTGCGTGCAAAGTGGGAATTACTCCGCGAAGACCGCGGTAGCTGCCTCGTTTTTTCTGGGTATGAGCCTGTTCGGGGCATTTCTGCTCCTTGCACCACTCTATTTTCCGTTCCTGGAAAACCTGAAAAGCCTTGGCACTCTTGAGGACTATTCCAAGCGGTACTTCTGGGGATTGCGTTACCCCAACGCCATCATGTCGTTCTTTTCGTCGTCGCATCTGTTCGAATCGTATAACGCAGCTGAACCGCTGGCAGCGTCCTTCAATGGACACGGTTCATTCATCGGCAATACGGTTTTCCACAGTGGTGTTGTTGCAACCGGGCTTGCAGGGTGTGCGCTTGCCAAGCGCATGCCGCAATTCAAGTGCCTGGTCGCGATCTGCATTGCCGTGGCGGGTTTTGTCGGCGTACGGCTTTTTGATCCGGTCTGGATTCAGGTTCTGTTTGCCCATCTACCCATCATCGGGCATATCGGGAGCCAGTACTGGTGGCCGGTCATCATGTTCCCGCTGATCATCCTGGTCGCATTTGGGGCGCATAACCTGCAGGCGAAGAATGTCCGCATTCTGCCTTGTCTGGCGCTGATGGCGTTTGGTATCTGGGCGTTTATCAAGATCTACGGCGTTTTCGGCCTCCAGGAGCCACGCCTGGAATACAAGATTCAATCGCTGGAGTTATTGGCAGCGGCGGTGACGCTTATCGTCGCTGTAGCGTTGTTCGCCAGATTCATATCGAGTCCGACGATTCTGCGCGCGGTGCTGGGTAGCGTAGTGGTCGTCATGTTCGTTGAACTCATGCTCATGGGTAAGATGGTACGTTTCGAAAGAAATGACCTGTTTTCCAACATGCCGCCCGCTCTGCAGTTTGTAAAAGACAACATTGGCAATTACCGGACAATGAACTTCGGCCAGGGTGGACTCTATCCGGAGTTGGGTTCGGCGTTCAAAATCCAGGAAGTCAGCACGCTCAATCAGGGCGGCTTGCCGGAATTCCGGGATTTCTTCTACGCGTCGATCAATCTCGAGAACTCGCAGCGACTGGGTTATCACGAAACCACCCCGCTGGGCTCGTTTCCATCTCTGATCCTGATTCAGGACAAGCCGCAAACCAACACGATCAATTGGGATGCGATGAATTTCCTCGGGGTCAAGTATGCGCTTTTGCCTTTGACTTACACGGCATACGAAACGGAACTGAAAGCGCGCGGTTTCGAGGAGGTTTATCACAGCCTGGCCACTCGAGTGATGGAGAACAAGCGTGTGTTGCCGCGTGCATTTGCCATTAGCGCAAACGATATGGCGGGGAACGATAGTGTTGATCTGCCTTCCGACTATGCACAGCACCTTGCGCCGGTTTCCATAGATTCCTATCGAAATGGCGAGGTGATTCTTTCCGGGGAAGCGGATCACGAGTCGCTGGTGGTTCTGTCGGACACCTGGCACTCCAACTGGACTGCGGTTCTGAATGGGAAAAAGGTGCCTATTCTCAAGGTGGACAAGGCATTCCGTGGAGTAGTTGTACCCGCCGGCAGCTTCTTTATTCGAATGGAATATCAACCCAAGTCACTGCCTTGGGCGATTGGCTCTTCAATCATGATGATTGCGCTGCTGTTGTTCCTGACGTTACGCCGCAAGCGCTTCAACTCTAAAATCAACGCGCTGTTGCTTAAAACTGTCTGATTCTGGATTTATCTCATCTCGTGTCGGCGAGAACGCCGTACACTTGAAAGACAACAAGGTTAAGAATGATGTTTCGTTCGCTGTTCAAGAAGAGTCACGTTTTGCTTTTGATCAAACTATCGCTTGCGGTGGTTCTGGTCTGGGTTTTGCTGAACAGCGGGCAACTCGACTTCCGTTCGATCCTGGTGGTTTTTGATAATCTGGATTTGTTCATTCCGGCGCTGGTCTGTCTTTTTCTGGGTATCGTCATCAGTGGCTTTCGCTGGTGGTTGCTGCTGCGCGCCACGGGCAACAATATTCCTTTGAGCACGGTTCTGAACCTCCAGCTGATTGGTAGCTTTTTCTCTACCTGGTTGCCTGGCGCGGCGGGTGGGGATGCGATCAGAGGCGTACAAGTTTTTCGCTTGTTGAAGAATGGTAGATCGACCGCATTGCTGTCGATTGTTGCTGATCGTGTTTTTGCAATGATCGGATTGATTTCCATCGCCGTGCTGGTTTCGTTTCTTCTGCCGAAGGCCATTTCACCAGATGCCGAGATTTTTCAATATGCAGGGCTGATTCAGACGTTGGCTTACGTATTGATTGGCGGGATGGTTTTCGGATTACTGGGGATCTATCTGGCTCTTCGTTTTTCCGTCATTGACTATCTGCCCATCAAGATTCGTCATTACCTGCATCCGTTCGGAGTTACGATTCTCATGTACCTTCGTGCGTGGCCGACTTTGCTCCTGTGCCTGGCGGTATCGGTGCTTGCAACGGGTATTGTGATTATCGGCATGATCACCATCGCTTCGATATTTCCCTACGCGGCCAATCCCCAGATCACTGCCATCGCCGGAGTGTTTGGCAACCTGTTTTCCGTGATTCCGATTACGCCCGGCGGTGTAGGCGTGGGTGAGTCGGTTTTTTCCAGAGTCTGTGCAGAGCTCGCCGCTCGGGCCGCGCCGTTCGCTACCATCTACTTCAGCTTTCGAGTCGGCATGTTGATCGTCAATATTCCAGGCATGATCGTATCGTTGTTCTACAGCACCGCGAGGCACCGCAAGAAAGCGGACACACTGAATTGATCGTTGGGTACGCTGATTTCGAAATGCGGTAAAAAATACGGGTGCCGTGATGAGTCTATCCAACAGCGATAAGTTGATAACTGAAGAGTTCAAGCCTCGGGTGTCGATCGTTATACCTGTGTACAACGGTGCGGACTTTTTGGCCGAGTCAATCCAGAGTGCCCTTGACCAGACGTATGCTGATGTTGAAGTGATCGTTGTCAATGATGGCAGCAACGATGGTGGTGCGACCGAGCGCATTGCCCGGTCTTTTGGCAGTGCGATACGTTATCTTGAGAAAAACAATGGTGGTGTAGCGTCTGCGCTGAATCTGGCAATCCAGCATATGACAGGCGAGTACTTTTCCTGGCTGAGCCACGATGACCTGTATGTCGAGGATAAGATTGCCAGACAGATTGCTTTCCTGTCCGGTCGTGAGCCTGAGCACACAATTGTCTATTCCGATTATTTCATTTTTACGGGCCTCGAAAAGAACAGGGCCGCCCGGATCTACATGCCGAGTGTGCAACCCGAGTTTTTTCGGTACTGGATCACTGCGCAAAGTGCATTACATGGCTGCAGTCTGCTGATTCCGCGGACTGCATTTGATGTGGCTGGCTCATTTCACGAAGGATTGCGAACCACTCAAGACTACGAGTTGTGGTTCCGGATGGCGGGCAGATATCGTTTCCTTCATCTACCTGAAGCACTGATCAGTGCCCGCAGCCATGAGAATCAGGATACCAACCGAATCGCCGACGTTGCCTTCCGCGAGGCGGGGGATCTTTATCTCGGGTTTGTGAAGTCGATGAATCCTTCAGAAATTCCAGGGAAGTCGCCTTCAGAGATTGGAGCCAGCTACCTGCGTCTGGCCTCGGGTCTATGGCAGCGAGGCTTTAACGATGCGGCGGCTTACAGCGTCAAAATGGCGCGTCAGTACGGTGTTTCTTTCGCGCATGTGCTTGCCTCACAATTGATCGCGGTTTTTGCCAGGAGCTTGCGGCGATACGCCCGTGCCATGCTTACGCCTCAGAGCCGGCAGGTCATTCGCAAGGCCGTCACGTGTTTAGTGCCCTCCCACAGAGGCCGTTAGTTCTCTTGAATATTCCTAAAAGACTGTTTCTTCATGCACCGAATGTTCATGTCGGCGGGGGCCTGAACTTATTGCAGGCGTTCTATGGCGCGGCGGAGTCGAGTATTGATTTCGAGCAACTGGATGTCCGGGCAAAAGCCGGCCTGAAAGCGGGGCGCGCTGAACGGCATTGGGTGCGCCCGACGTTGTTTTCCCGGTTGGCTGCTGAGTGGCGTCTGCGCAACCGCGTGAAAGCGGGCGATGCAGTCTTGTGCTTTCACGGGTTGGTTCCGCTGTTTCCTTTGAAAGGGCAAGTGACGGTCTTCCTGCAAAACAGGATCCTTCTCTCTTCAGACAGCCTCAAATCCTATCCGATCAAAACGAGGGTTCGCCTCTGGGGCGAGCGCTTGATGCTGAGGGCGTTTACCACGCGTATCGACAAATTCGTTGTACAGACGCCATCCATGGCGGAGCAGGTTCGCGGGTTTCTGGGGGAGCAAACCCCGGTGGTCGTCTGCCCGTTTGTGCTTGCTGAAGTTGATCAGGCTGATGTGTCTGCTGAAAAAATCTACGATTTTGTCTATGTGGCCAGTGCGGAACCCCATAAAAATCATCAGAAACTGATTGCCGCGTGGTGCCTGCTGGCAGAACAAGGGCTGCGCCCGAGCCTGGCGTTGACCGTGCCGTTCGATACTGCTTTGTCATTCCAGATCGAGGAGTTGAAGCGGAAGTGGGACTTGAATGTTTTCAATCTTGGCCAGTTGAGTTCCAGCGAAGTTTGCGCGTTATACGACCAGTCGAGCGCATTGATTTATCCCTCTACCACCGAGTCCTTGGGATTGCCGCTGATCGAAGCCAATGCACGTCAGCTGCCGATCATCGCCGCCGAACTGGATTATGTCCGGGATATCGTCGAGCCAGTGCAAACATTCGATCCATCTTCGCGCACGTCGATTGCCCGGGCGGTAAGACGCCACCTCGAGTCTGACGAGCCTGCACAGTTGATACATGGGCCCGAGGTGTTTCTGAGAGAAGTCATGCAATGAAGGTTCTGGTATGGACACAGTATTTCTGGCCAGAAAACTTCCATATAAATGAAGTGGTGGCGGAGCTGACAAGCCAGGGAGCGGAAGTCACTGTGCTGACAGGGAAGCCCAACTATCCCGAAGGCAGGATTTTTCCCGGATATCGTTCGCTGGGTTGTCAGGCCGAGGACTACAAGGGCGCGAAGGTCATACGCTTGCCCCTTTTTCCGCGCGGGAAAAATTCGGCCAAGGGACTGATACTGAATTATCTGTCCTTTATTCTTTCCGGCTACTTGCTGGCTCCTTGGGTATTGCGCGGATTGAAGTTCGACGTTGTCTTCGTTTATGCGCCGTCTCCTTTGTTGCAGGCGTTGCCGGCCATTTACGTGTCATGGCTCAAACGTGCACGTCTGGCCTTGTGGGTTCAGGACATCTGGCCCGAATCCTTGAAGGCGACCGGGTTCATTAACAATGACAAGGTCCTCAAGGGTATTGAGTACGTTGTACGTTACATATATCGATACTCCGACTCGATCCTCATCCAGTCAGAAGGCTTTCGTGATTCTGTTCAACGCCTCTGCCGTGATTGGTCGAAGATCAGGTTCTTCCCTAACTCTGCGCTGGAACCGGTTACCTCAAAGACGCCGGATAACTTCAATGTCAGTCGTCTCTGCGGTCACTTTTCGGTGGTCTTTGCCGGCAATATTGGCGTGGCACAGTCTTGCCAGACGATTGTCGAGGCGGCGAAGATTTTGCGGGAATACTCCGATATTCGCTTCTTTCTGGTCGGAAGCGGCAGTATGGAAGCCACCATTGCGGAAAAGATTCGTGATGAAAGGCTGGATAACGTCGAGTTGACGGGGCGTGTTTCTTCTGAAGAAATCACCAGCGTTTATGCTGCGTCTTCTGTTTTGCTGCTAACGCTGCGAGACGATCCTATTTTCGCCCAAACCATCCCCAGCAAGTTCCAAAGCTACCTCGCCGCCGGCAAACCCATTATTGCCAGTTGCAATGGTCAGACCGCTTTGATGCTGGCCGAGGCGGACGCCGGTTTGAGTTGTACCGCGCAGGATCCACAAGCGCTGGCTGATGCGGTTCTGGCGCTCTATAACACCAATCAGCAACGCCTTGCCGAGATGGGGCAGCGCGGACGCGAGTTTTTCCTCAACCACTTTTACCTGCCCGGTCGGGTCTCCGAACTGATCGAGTACTTCAATGACCTTTCGCTGCGCAGGTCCCGCTGAGCTTCGAGTTTTGCTCTGCTTGTTCGAATGGCGGAATAACGGCGACCTCGACCTCTTGTCATAATATATCTGTGACGTCGATCCTTACCTACGTACAATGCGTTCACCGATTGATGCAAGGAGTGGGGCACATTGGAACAGGGGCTTATGGATAGACTGCGCATGTTTTTGCTGAAACTACCGCGGCGACAAAAGCGGTTGATCCAGGTGCTGACGGACGTCGTTCTTGTCTGGCTGGCGCTGTGGATGGCATTTATCGTGCGTTTGGGCATTGATGAAATGATCAATCCCTTCAAGGTCCATGTCTGGCTGTTTATCTGTGCGCCGATCGTCGCGATCCCCCTGTTTATCCGCTTCGGCATGTACCGCGCAGTGATGCGCTACTTCGGCAATGATGCGCTGGTGGCCATTATCAAGGCTGTCAGTCTGTCATCGCTGATTCTCGCGTTGGTGGTGTATTGGTACAGCAACCACGAAGCCGTGGTTCCGCGCTCGATCATTTTCAATTACTGGTGGCTGAGCCTGGTCATCATCGGCGGCTTGCGCCTGTGCATGCGACAGTACTTCATGGGTGACTGGTTCACGGCTGCCCAGCATGTGCCTTTCACCAATCGCGATGACGGGCTGACCAAAGTGGCGATCTATGGTGCAGGCGTAGCTGGCAACCAGTTGGTGGCGGCATTGCGTATGGGGCGGGTCATGCGTCCTGTCGCCTTCATCGATGATGACTCGAGTATTGCCGATCGCTCCATTTCAGGATTGCAGGTCTACAAACCCAAGCATATCCAGCAGATGATCGATGTCACCGGCGCGCAGGAAATTCTCCTCGCATTGCCATCTTCCACCCGCGCGCGGCGCAGGGAAATTCTCAATCTGCTGGAAGGCTTTCCGCTCCACGTGCGCAGCGTGCCCAACTTCACCGATTTGGCTAGCGGCCGAGTCAAGGTGGAAGATATCCAGGAAGTCGATATTGCCGACTTGCTCGGCCGCGATGCGGTGCCCGCGCAACATGATCTGCTGGAACACTGCATCAAAGACAAGATCGTCATGGTGACAGGGGCCGGCGGCTCGATTGGCTCGGAACTTTGCCGACAGATATTTTCACTGAACCCGACCACGTTGATTTTGTTCGAGCACAGTGAGTTCAATCTTTACAACATTCTTTCCGAACTGGAGCAGCGCGGGATTCGTGAATCGATAGGTGTTCGGTTATTGCCGATCCTCGGTTCCATTCGGCACGCGGACAAGTTACACGATGTCATGAAGACCTGGCGGGTCGATACTGTTTATCACGCCGCCGCTTATAAACATGTACCGATGGTTGAGCACAACATTGCCGAAGGCGTGTTGAACAATGTCATTGGCACTTTGAATACTGCGCAGTCGGCCCTCAAGAGTGGCGTTGCCAATTTTGTGTTGATCTCCACTGACAAGGCGGTACGTCCGACCAATGTCATGGGAAGTACCAAGCGATTGGCCGAACTCACCCTGCAGGCGTTGAGCCGTGAAATCGCTCCTGTGCTGTTCGGCGACAAGGCCAATGTGTCCAGGGTCAACAAGACCCGTTTCACCATGGTCCGTTTCGGCAATGTTCTGGGATCTTCCGGGTCGGTGATCCCGCTTTTTCACAAGCAAATCCGCTCCGGTGGGCCATTGACGGTCACCCATCCGAAGATTACCCGATACTTTATGACGATCCCGGAAGCCGCGCAGTTGGTGATTCAGGCAGGCTCCATGGGACAGGGTGGAGATGTTTTCGTCCTGGACATGGGCGAGCCGGTGAAAATTGTCGAACTCGCGGAGAAAATGATCCATCTTTCAGGTCTGAGTGTGCGCTCAGAGCGCAATCCTCAGGGCGATATCGCGATCGATTTCACAGGATTGCGTCCGGGGGAGAAGCTCTATGAAGAGCTGCTGATCGGCGATAACGTGTCTGCCACTGATCACCCTATGATCATGAGCGCTAGTGAGGATTACCTTTCCTGGGAAGTGTTGAAGGGCCGTTTGAGCGAATTGCTCGATGCCGTGGAGCTCGATGATTATGCGCGTGTCCGCCAGCTCCTGCGCGAAACCGTCAGCGGCTATACCCCCGACGGCGAGATCGTCGACTGGATTCACCAGCAGCGCCGTCTCGAACCCTGATTGTTTCACATCCTGTAACGGACGCATTTTTGACTTGTCCCGATCATCGCCTAAGTTTGGAGAGCAGCTGCGGAAAAGCTGCTTTCTCAATTGATGATGGAGCGTCACTTATGCGTACCGGATATTTCTACTCCCTGATTTTTGCCTTGCTGACCAGCGCCTCTATTGCTGCCATTGCTGCGCCTCTGGCTTCTTCAGAAGCGAACAAGGCAGCCGTGGTGATGGACGCGTCAGCCACTTCTGAAAATCAGAAGGTCGATCTGAACGGTGCCGACGCGGCCACTCTGCAAAAGGAATTGGCAGGCGTGGGCGAGGCCAAGGCGAAAGCGATTGTTGCTTATCGTGAAACAAATGGGCCATTTGCGTCCGTGGATGAACTGCTCGAAGTGAAGGGTATCGGCAAGGCGATTCTGGATCGTAATCGCGACAAGCTGGAAGTGAACTAAGCTGATTGTTCAACGCCAAGGGGCCGGTCATTGACCGGCCCTTTTTGCTTCCAGGTGGAGCACAACACAGGAGGGCTACAGCCTTTCCGTCGGGAAATAGAAAATTATGGCTGTCATATTGCCTTGAGATTATGCCTATAATAATTTCAGTCGCCACTGAAGCCTTCTGCTTTTCAGCGGTCGTTCATTCCTCACGCATCCCAGGAGTATCGTCATGAATTCCCCGAAATCCCAAGGTACGGCGCTGGTCACGGGCGCTTCTTCCGGTATTGGTGCGGTGTACGCCGAGAGACTGGCGGCGCGTGGTTTCGATCTGCTGCTGGTCGCTCGTGACAAGGCGCGTCTGGAATCGGCTGCGAGCAAACTGCGAGACGTCCATGGCGTTGAGGTTGAAGTGCTCAAGGCCGATCTGACGCAAAAGGATGATGTGATCAAGCTTGAGCAGCGTCTGCGCAGCGATTCCAGCATCACGCTACTGGTCAACAATGCTGGCGTAGCATCCAACGGATTGCTGGCCAACGCCGATCCCGATGAACTGGAGAAGCTGATCCAGCTGAATGTCACGACCCTGACCCGACTGGCTTCGGCCGCCGCCGCTGCTTTCACCAGCGCCGGGCGCGGCACGATCATCAACATTGCATCGGTGGTTGCCCTGTTTCCTGAGCGTTTCAATGCCACCTACAGTGCCAGCAAGGCTTATGTATTGAGCCTCTCCCAAACGCTGAATGCGGAACTCGAAGGCACTGGTGTCAAGGTGCAGGCGGTTCTGCCCGGAGTGACGCGCACCGAAATCTGGGAGCGTTCGGGTCTGGATGCCACCAATATTCCGACGGAAATGGTCATGGAGGCGGGCGAGATGGTCGATGCCGCGTTGTCCGGTCTGGATCAGGGCGAGCTCGTCACGATTCCTTCGCTGCCCGATGCCGGGGAATGGCAAGCCTTCGTCGCCGCGCGTCATGTGATGGCGCCCAATCTGTCCCATAGCTCGGCCGCCAGTCGTTACAAGTAAATCAAGTCGAGAGAGGTCAACCCGATATGGATCAGCGTCGAGTAGTTGTCACGGGTATGGGCCTGGTATCGCCCTTGGGAAGCAGCGTCGAAGTGGTCTGGCAGCGCTTGCTGGCCGGGCGTTCGGGATTGCGAAACCTGCCGGACGCGGTCATCGCCGATCTGCCGACCCGGGTCGGCGGCGTGGTGCCGACGATGGAGGAGGATGCCGAAGCCGGTTTCGATCCGGATCGCGCCACACCGCCCAAAGAACAGAAGAAAATGGACCGTTTCATTCTGTTCGCGATGGAGGCTGCGCGGCAGGCGCTTGAACAGGCCGGCTGGCACCCGGCCGAATCCGGCGCTCAGGAACGCACCGCCACGATCATCGGCTCCGGTGTCGGCGGCTTCGGCGCTATCGCCGATGCGGTGCGCACCACCGACAGCCGTGGCCCGCGACGGTTGTCGCCGTTCACCATTCCCTCGTTTCTGGTCAACCTTGCGGCGGGGCACGTTTCGATCCAGCACGGTCTCAAGGGCCCGCTCGGTGCACCGGTTACCGCGTGTGCCGCCGGCGTGCAGGCGATCGGTGATGCGGCCCGGCTGATTCGTGCCGGTGAGGCCGACATCGCGGTGTGCGGCGGTGCGGAAGCCTGCATCGATCGCGTCAGTCTTGCCGGTTTTGCGGCAGCGCGGGCTTTGTCCAGTGGCTACAACGACACCCCTGAGCGCGCCTCGCGTCCGTTCGACAGCGGACGTGACGGTTTCGTGATGGGCGAGGGCGCCGGGCTGCTGGTGATCGAGTCGCTGGAGCACGCGTTGGCAAGGGGCGCGCAACCATTGGCCGAACTGGTCGGTTATGGCACCAGCGCCGATGCCTATCACCTGACCGCCGGGCCGGAAGACGGCAGCGGTGCACGGCGGGCGATGACAGTGGCGCTGGCCCAGGCCGGTATAGCGCCGGATCAGGTGCAGCATCTGAATGCGCATGCGACCTCGACACCGGTGGGCGACCTCGGTGAACTGGCGGCGATCAAATCGGTTTTTGGCGCACAAAACTCAATTGCCGTGACCTCGACCAAATCCGCGACGGGGCATTTGCTGGGTGCGGCGGGAGGTCTGGAAGCAATCTTCACGCTGTTGGCGATCCGCGATCAAATCGTTCCGCCGACCCTCAACCTGGAAAATCCCGATCCGGCCAGCGAAGGCGTGGACATCGTCCACGGTCAGGCGCGGTCGATGCCGATCGAGTATGCGCTGTCCAACGGGTTCGGCTTCGGCGGGGTCAATGCCAGCGTGCTGTTCAAACGCTGGCAGGCTTAGTCTTCCGAGTGTTTGAGGTGTTCGCGGGTGACATCGAGGATCTGCTGCGCAAATTCAGGATTCGCGACACTGCGTGACAGCAGGAGCGCCCCGGCCAGCGTCGCCATGATGACGATGCTGCGCTCGGCGGCGTTCTCGCCTTCAAGGGTGCCTTCGATCTGGTCCAGGCGAGCCTTGAGTACTTCGTCGCTGGTCGGGCTCGGTTGGCCGCGCAACCCCAGCTCCGATGAAATGGTCAGCAGCGGGCAGCCTTCATGCGGCGTGGTCTGGTGCCACTCGGACAGGTAAGTGTCGATGAAGGCTTCCAGCGGTTTTTCTTGAGCGAAGAGTTCGGCACACAGCCCCGCGACCTGATCACCGGCTGCCTGCAGGGCTTTCTCCACGAGGTCGTCTTTCGATTTGAAATGCGAATAAAAGCCGCCATGGGTCAGGCCCAGCGCTTTCATCAATGGCTGCAGTCCGGTCGCACCGATGCCGTCCTTGCGAAACCGCTCGGACGCTTCCTTGATAATGCGCTGATGGGTCTGGGCTTTATGATCCTGCGAGTAACGCATTTAAACTCTCCGCAACAAGAGCGCCATCTTAACCAATGCAAATTGAATGGTGACTGTACTTCTACTTCTAAAAAAAAGTCCGGTGACTCCGACATGTTCGTAACAGCCATCAGCGGTTGGCACGGATAGTGGTTGCAGCTTGCAAAGTTGCCATCGCTTGAGGAGCAGGAGAATCATGTACGAAGACTACCCGGCCGCCTATCAGGTCAGCAAAGGCTCGGCGTTACAGGTCAATACACCTTTCTACGAACGGATTCGCGACCGCAAGGACGGGCGCACGCTGATCGAGCAATTCGAGGTGCCGATCCGCACCGGGCGGGCCTGGCACGTGCCGGCGGGGCATGTGTTTCGTGTCACCACACCGGTCGGGCCCCAGGTGGGCGATTTCAATGTGTGGAACGCACACGATCCGCGCGAACGGATGTGGGCGGCCCGCACCCGGCAACTGCAGGGCGCGCATGTCAGCACTCATGACCGCCTCTGGTCGAACCTGCCTTTTCTGCGACCGCTGGTGACCATCACCGATGACAGCCTGGCCGACTATGGCATCGACGAGCACGGCGGGCGCCTGCACGATTTGCTCGGCACGCGCTGCGATCCGTATGTGAACAAAATGCTCACTGGCGAGGACTTCCATCATCACTGCCATTCCAACCTGACCCGCGCCGTGTTGCCCCATGGGCTGACCGAGTTCGATGTGCATGACGTACTGAACATCTTTCAATGCACCGGCCTGAATCACGATGACCTGTATTTCATGAAGGCCTGTCCGGCGCAGAAGGGCGATTATCTTGAGTTCTTCGCCGAAATCGACTTGCTGTGCGCGTTGTCGACCTGTCCCGGTGGTGATCTGTCATTGGCGATGTGGGGGCCGGATGCGCAGGATCCGCTGACCGTCTGCCGCCCGCTCGGTGTGGAAATTTATCGTCTGGACGAGGCGCTGCTCGAAGGCTGGAGCCAGCCGGAACGTGCAGCGTACAAAGGCCTGCATGGCTTGCACATTGCCAAGGCCGAGTGGGAAAAGTAACCGCGACAAAAAACAAACCCCGCCGATTCAGGCGGGGTTTTTCGTTCAGCGGTCCTGCGCGTCCTTGATGTCCGCTTCGGCGTTGCGTTCAGCAACACGCTTGCGTTGTTCTTCGGTCAGTTCGACCTTGTTGGCGGTGTCTCGCAACATCATCAGACCGCCGACGATCGAGCCGATTGCAACGACCAGAATCAACCAGGCATACCAGGGCATAACGGCTCTCCTTAAAGGCAGGTCGACGGGCGAGGGTTTCGCCGTGCGACGCTGCATACCACTTTGAGCGAAGTGCATTCGCAGTGGTTCCATTCTAGGCCGGTTATGCCCGTCGCGGTTTACAGTCCGGTGAGCATGGCGTCTGCCGGAGCGTTGGCGCGCAATTGGCCGGTCAACAGGAAGTAGCCGAAACCGACCGCCATGAAGCCGAGAAAGATCAGCCCGATCAGCGCATTGAACCAGGCCATCGCAACCAGGCACACCACGGCCAGCGCCAATGCAATCAGCGGAATCAGCGGATAGCACGGCGCACGGAAGGTGCGCTCCAGATTCGGTTCGGATTTACGCAGTTTGAACAGGCTGAGCATGCTCATGATGTACATCACGATCGCGCCGAACACCGCCATGGTGATCATCGCGGCAGTGAGGGTCATGCCGCCGAGGTTGATCAGGCCGTCGCTGTAGATCGCCGCGATGCCAATCACGCCGCCGGCGATGATCGCCCGGTGCGGGGTCTGGAACCGCGAGAGTTTAGCCAGCGAGGCGGGCAGGTAACCGGCGCGGGCGAGGGCGAAGAATTGCCGCGAATAGCCAAGGATGATCCCGTGGAAACTCGCCACCAGCCCGAACAGACCGATCCACACCAGCATATGCAGCCAGCCGGAGTTGTCGCCGACCACCGCTTTCATTGCCTGAGGCAGCGGGTCGTTGATGTTCGACAGGGTGCGCCAGTCGCCGACGCCGCCTGCAAAGAACATCACGCCCATGGCCAGCAACACCAGCGTCAGAATGCCACTGATGTAGGCCTTGGGAATCGTGCGTTTCGGGTCCTTGGCTTCTTCGGCCGCCATGGCTGCGCCTTCGATGGCGAGGAAAAACCAGATCGCAAATGGAATCGCCGCGAACATCCCGGCAATCGCCGGAGCGCCGAAGATGTCCGAACCGGCCCAGCCGTTGAGGGCGAAGTTGCTGAAGCTGAACGCCGGGGCGACCACGCCCATGAACACCAATAGCTCGGCGACGGCCAGGACGCAGACGATCAACTCGAAGGTCGCGGCCAGTTTCACGCCAAGAATATTCAGACCCATGAACACGATGTACGCGCCGACCGCCGCGTGTTTCGGATCGAGGGCCGGAAACTGCACGTTCAGGTACGCACCAATCGCCAAGGCAATCGCCGGCGGGGCGAAGACGAACTCGATCAGCGTCGCCAGTCCGGCGATCAATCCGCCTTTTTCACCGAAGGCGCGGCGACTGTAGGCAAACGGCCCGCCCGCGTGGGGGATCGCCGTGGTCAGTTCGGTGAAGCTGAAGATGAAACAGGTGTACATGGTCGCGACCATGAACGAAGTCACCAGGAAACCCAGGGTTCCCGCGACGCCCCAGCCGTAACTCCAGCCGAAGTACTCCCCGGAAATCACCAGCCCCACCGCGATGCCCCACAGGTGCAACGTGCCCAGCGTGGGTTTGAGTTGTGTGTTCATGCATTTGCTCCCTGAACGGTTTGGAAAGCTCGGGGAAGGGCGTGTGCAGTGGGCGTGCCATTTTGTATTGGCGGGTCGTAATGGGATGAAAGCTGTCGTATCGGGGATGTTCGCGGCTCGATGGCCACATTTGCGTGCGCCAGTCAGGTGCGCCGCCAGCCGGATACAGTCGTAAAGAAGGCATAAACCCACTCTTTACGCTTTCTTTATGCCCCGCCCACACCCTCGCTCTCGTTCCTTTACAGCCTCCTTTCCGACAATGCCTCCACACGCGGCAATACGCCGTAACACGGAGATCTTCCATGAGCGTTCTGGACGGGGTGTCACTGCTGCTGGCAGTGGGGCTGTTCATTTATCTGTTGGTTGCGCTGTTGCGCGCGGATCGGACTTAGGAGCGGCTATGCACAGTTATGACTATTGGCTGATCCTCGCTTTCTTCGCGGTGGTCTTGCTGCCGGCGCCGTTCCTCGGGCGCTTCTACTACAAGGTGATGGAGGGCCAGCGCACTTGGCTGACGCCGATTCTCGGCCCGGTCGAGCGCGGCTGTTACCGCATCGCCGGGGTCAATCCGCAGGACGAACAGAGCTGGCAGAAGTACACGCTGGCGCTGCTGGCGTTCAACCTCGCCGGTTTTCTGCTGCTGTTCGCGATCCTGCTGTTCCAGGATCACCTGCCGCTGAACCCGCAAAACCTGCCGGGCCAGGAGTGGACCCTCGCGTTCAACACCGCCGTCAGCTTCATGACCAACACCAACTGGCAGGCCTACAGCGGCGAAGCGTCGCTCAGCTACCTGAGCCAGATGGTCGGCCTCACCGTACAGAACTTTGTCAGCGCCGCCACCGGCCTCGCCGTGCTGGTTGCGCTGTGCCGTGGCATCGGGCGCAAGTCCACCAAAACCCTCGGCAACTTCTGGGTCGACATGACCCGCGCCACCCTCTACGGCCTGCTGCCGCTGTGCCTGCTGCTGGCGCTGTACCTGGTGTGGCAGGGCGTGCCGCAGACCTTCGCCCAATATGTGAATGCAGTGACGATGCAGGGCGTTGATCAGGTGATCCCGCTCGGCCCGGCTGCCAGCCAGATTGCGATCAAGCAACTGGGCACCAACGGCGGCGGATTCTTCGGCGTCAACTCGGCGCATCCGTTCGAGAACCCGACCGCCTGGAGCAACCTGTTCGAAGTCGCGTCGATCATCCTGATCCCGGTCGCGCTGGTGTTCACCTTCGGCCACTACGTGAAGGACCTGCGTCAGAGCCGCGCCATCATCGGTTGCATGCTCGCGCTGTTCATCATCGGCGGCGCCACTTCGCTGTGGGCCGAATATCAGCCGAACCCGGCGCTGAACAACGTTGCCGTCGAACAGACCGCACCGCTGGAAGGCAAGGAAGCACGCTTCGGCACCACCGCCACGGTGCTCTGGTCGGTGACAACCACGGCGGCGTCGAACGGTTCGGTCAACGGCATGCATGACAGCCTCAACCCGCTCAGCGGCATGGTCGCGCTGGTCAACATGATGGTCGGCGAAGTGATCTTCGGCGGCGTCGGCGCGGGGCTCTACGGCATGTTGCTGAACGTGCTGATCGCGGTGTTCCTCGCCGGCCTGATGATCGGCCGCACCCCGGAATACCTCGGCAAGAAACTCCAGGCCCGTGAAGTACAGCTGCTGGTGGTGACCCTGCTGGTGATGCCGGTCGGCGTGCTGGTACTCGGCGCGATCGCTGCGAGCCTGCCCGGCCCGGTGGCGGCGGTGAGCAACCCCGGTCCGCACGGTTTCAGTCAGTTGCTCTACGCCTACACCTCGGCCAGTGCCAACAACGGTTCGGCGTTCGGCGGCTTCGGCGCCAACACCGCGTTCCACAACCTGATGCTCGGCCTGGGCATGTTGATCGGTCGCTTCGGTTACATCCTTCCGGTACTGGCTTTGGCCGGCAGCCTGGCGATGAAGAAAACCGCACCGATCGGCCAGAACAGCTTCCCGACCCACGGCCCGCTGTTTGTGACCCTGCTGACCGTGACCATTTTGCTGGTGGGCGGCCTGACCTTCTTGCCGACCCTCGCACTGGGCCCAATCGCTGAACACCTGAGCATGGGCTTCTAAGGAGCTGATGATGAATATGCCCGCAATCAAACCCGCCGTCGTCAAGGCGCCGGAACAAGCGAAAACCGCGATCAGCGCCCTGTGGCGTCCGGCGCTGGTGCAAGCGTTCGTCAAGCTCGACCCGCGCCAGTTGCAGCGCTCGCCAGTGATGCTGGTGGTCGAACTGACAGCGATCCTGACCACCGTGCTGTGCTTCATTCCCGACAGCAGCGTGCCGACTTTCGTCGCCGCGCAAATTGCCCTGTGGCTGTGGTTCACCGTGCTGTTCGCCAACTTCGCCGAAGCGCTGGCCGAAGGTCGCGGCAAGGCTCGCGCCGACAGCCTCAAGGCTGGCAGCGAAGGCCTCAGCGCCCGACGCAAACTGGCCAACGGCAGCTTCCAGGTCGTACCGGCCACCAGCCTGCGCAAGGGCGATGTGGTGCGCGTCGAAGCGGGGGAGATGATCCCCGGTGACGGCGAGGTCATCGAAGGCATCGCGGCGGTCAACGAAGCGGCGATCACTGGCGAATCGGCGCCAGTGATTCGCGAGTCCGGTGGCGATCGTTCCGCCGTCACCGGCAACACCCGGCTGGTGTCCGACTGGCTGCTGGTGAAGATCACTGCCAACCCCGGTGAATCGACCCTCGACCGCATGATTGCGCTGGTCGAAGGCGCCAAACGCCAGAAGACCCCGAACGAAGTGGCACTGGACATCCTGCTGATCGGCCTGACCCTGATCTTCCTGCTGGTGGTCGTAACCCTGCAGCCGTTCGCCCACTTCGCCAACGGCAGCCTGCCGCTGGTGTTCCTGGTGGCGTTATTGGTCACGCTGATTCCGACCACCATTGGCGGGCTGCTGTCGGCCATCGGTATCGCCGGGATGGATCGTCTGGTGCGTCTGAACGTGATCGCCAAGTCCGGCCGTGCGGTGGAAGCAGCGGGTGACGTGCACGTGTTGCTGCTGGACAAGACCGGCACCATCACTTTCGGCAACCGTCGTTGCAGCGCGGTGTATGCGGCGCCGGGCGTGAATGCCCGTGAGCTGGCCGAAGGCGCGCTATTCGCCTCGCTGGCTGACGAAACCGCTGAAGGCAAGTCCATCGTCGAGTACCTGCGCGGCTCCAATCCGCAGCCGGAACCTTCGCCGGAAACCCTGACTGCCGTGCCGTTCAGTGCGGAAACCCGCTTGTCCGGTGTGGACTACCAGGGCCGTGTATTCCGCAAGGGCGCGGTGGATTCGCTGCTGGCCTTCCTCGGTCAACAACGCAAGGATCTGGCCCCGGCGCTGTCCCGGGAAATCGACAAAATCGCCCAGAGCGGCGGCACCCCGTTGCTGGTCTGCGCCGACGGCAAGCTGCTCGGTGCCATCCACCTGAAAGACGTGGTCAAGCCAGGCATCCGCGAGCGTTTCGCCGAGCTGCGCAAGCTGGGGATCCGCACGGTGATGGTCACCGGTGACAACCCGCTGACTGCTGCCGCGATTGCCGCTGAAGCAGGCGTCGATGACGTACTGGCCGAAGCGACGCCAGAGAAGAAACTGGCGCGCATCCGTCACGAGCAGAACGACGGTCGTCTGGTCGCGATGTGTGGTGACGGCGCCAACGACGCCCCGGCGCTGGCCCAGGCTGACGTCGGCATGGCGATGAACGACGGCACACAAGCCGCGCGTGAGGCGGCCAACATGGTCGACCTCGACAGCGACCCGACCAAGTTGCTGGACGTGGTGCAGATCGGCAAGGAATTGCTGGTGACCCGTGGCGCGCTGACGACCTTTTCCATCGCCAACGACGTGGCCAAGTATTTCGCGATCCTGCCGGCCCTGTTTGCCGCGATCTACCCGCAGCTCGGCGTGCTGAACATCATGCAGTTGAGCAGTCCGCAGAGCGCGATCCTGTCGGCCATCGTGTTCAACGCTTTGATCATCGTGGTGCTGATTCCGTTGGCCCTGCGTGGTGTGCGGGTGCAGGCGGCGAGCGCGGCGGCGCTGCTGCGACGCAATCTGCTGATCTATGGCCTGGGCGGGATTGTGGTGCCGTTCGTGGGGATCAAGGCGATCGACATGCTGTTGACGGCGTTGCATCTGGTTTGAGTGAGCGGTGTTTGCTGGATCTCTACACGGCTTGAGATCCAGCCCTCATCGGAACGCCGCCCGCCTAACCCTCTCCCGGAGGGAGAGGGGACTGACCGAGGTATTTGTAAGAGCTACATCGACCTGAGATATCGAGCCGAACTCAGGATTTGAAAAGCACAAAGATCGGTTCCCTTTCCCCCTCGCCCCCTTGGGGGAGAGCGCTGGGGTGAGGGGGAGGGATCTTCCTGACACCCCACCAAAGTTTGCCCAATGAATTCGAGGATTTTGAAATGTCCACAATGATCCGTCCGGCCCTGAGCCTGCTGGTGCTGATGACCCTGGTCACCGGCGTTGCCTATCCACTGGTGGTGACCGGCGTTGCCCAGGTCGCCTTCCCCGAGCAGGCCAACGGCAGCCTGGTGCGCGATGCCGAAGGCAAGGTGCGCGGCTCCTCGCTGATTGCTCAGGATTTTGTCGGCGATGCCTGGTTCCATCCGCGTCCTTCGGCTGGTGCCTTTGCCACCGTGTCGAGCAGTGCGAGCAACCTGTCGCCAAGCAATCCGGCGCTGGCCACTCGGGTGATCGACGACGCCAACAAGCTGCAGGTGCCCGGTCAGGGCCCGGTGCCGTTGGCGCTGCTGACCACCTCCGGCAGCGGTCTCGATCCGCACTTGCCACCGGCGGCGATTGCCTATCAACTGGCGCGTGTTGCCGCCGCGCGTAATGTGCCGGTAGCGACTTTGCAGCAACTGCTCGACGCGCACATCGAACAGCCGTTGGTGGGCCCGCCGGTGGTGAATGTGCTGGCGCTGAACATGGCGCTGGAAAAGCTCTGAATCGGTGGCGCGGCCAATCGCTGGCAAGCCAGCTCCCACAGGAGCACGCATTCCCCTTGTGGGAGTTGGCTTGCCAGCGATGACGGCAGTCCAGGCAATACACAAACATCAGGAAGAGAGCTTCAAGCATGAGTGACTCCGGCCGTGCCGACGCGCTGTTAGCAGACTTGCCCCGCGACGGACGCGGCCGGCTCAAGGTTTTCCTCGGCGCCGCGCCGGGCGTGGGCAAGACCTACGCGATGTTGCAGGCGGCCCACAGCCAATTGCGCCAGGGCGTGAAAGTCATCGCCGGGGTGGTCGAAACCCACGGCCGCGCCGAAACCGAAGCGCTGCTTGGCGGCTTGCCGCAACTGCCGCTGGTGCGCTCGGAATACCGTGGCGTGACGCTGGAGGAAATGGACCTCGACGGTCTGCTCGCCGCCAAACCGAAACTGGTACTCGTCGACGAGCTGGCCCACAGCAACGCCCCCGGCAGTCGTCACGCCAAACGCTGGCAGGACATTCAGGAACTGCTCGCCGCCGGCATCGACGTGTACACCACGGTCAACGTCCAGCACCTGGAAAGTCTCAACGATCAGGTGCGCGGCATCACCGGTGTGCAGGTTCGTGAAACCCTGCCGGACTGGGTGTTGCAGGAAGCCTATGAGCTGCTGCTGATCGACCTGCCGCCCCGCGAACTGCTCGAGCGCCTGCGCGAAGGCAAGGTCTACGTGCCGGAGCAGGCACGGGCGGCGATCGATGCATTTTTTACCCAGACCAACCTCACCGCGCTGCGCGAACTGGCGATGCAGACCGCTGCCGCGCAAGTCGATAACGATCTCGCTCAGGGCTATCGCCAGCTCGGCCAGGCCGCGCCGGCGGTACGCGGGCGCTTGCTGGTCGGCGTCGATGGCGATGCCCAGGCTGAACGGCTGGTGCGTCACGCCAGTCGGGTGGCCCAGCGTCGGCATTTGCCGTGGAGTCTGGTGCACGTCGACAACGGCAGCGTGCGCGACGAGCAATCGCGCCTGCGCCTGCAAAGCGCCCAGCAACTGGCGGAACGCCTCGGCGGCGAAGTGGTGCTGCTGCGGGCCGGCGAGGTGGCGAAAACCCTGATCCAGCATGCGGCGGAACGGCGGGCGAGTCTGGTGCTGGTCGGTCAGTCGCGGCCGCGCCTGCGCAGGCGTCTGTTCGGTGGTGGGCTGGCGGCGCGTTTGCTGCGTCAGGCCCATGGCCTGGAAATCAACGTGCTGGACAGTGATCAGGAACAGCATCAACCGCGCCCGCGTGTCGCGCCGACGCTGGTGTGGTTCGACTACGCGCTGGCGCTGGTCGCGACGCTGTTGGCCAGTGCACTGGCGTGGGCGGTCTCCAGCGTGCTGCCGTTGCCGAATATCTCGCTGGTGTTTCTTGCGGCGGTGCTTCTGGTGGCGGTGCGCAGCAGTCTCGGCCCGGCGCTGGCCTGTGCGGCGCTGTCGTTTCTGACCTATGACTTTCTGTTCATCCCGCCGAATTTCTCCTTCAGCATCCAGCGCGAAGAAGACGTGCTGACCTTGCTGTTCTTCCTGCTGATGGCGGCGCTCACCGGCAATCTCGCGGCGCGTCAGCGGCGGCAATTGCAGGCGCTGCGCGATACCCAGGAAGAGACCACTGAACTGCTCGACCTGTCGCGCAAACTCACCGCCGCCACCGACCGTCAGGCCGTGGTCAGCGCCGCAGCCCAACACCTCAATGGCTGGAGCGATCTGCAGCTGTGCCTGCTCAATCGCGACGGGCAGGGCGGCTGGAAAGTCGAAACCGGCGGGCCGCTGCAATTCACTGAATCCGAGCGCGCCGCCGCCGACTGGGCCTGGCAACACGATCAACCGGCGGGCATGGGCACCGGCACCTTGCCGTTCGGGCGCTGGTGGTGGTGGCCGCTGTCAGTGGAGGACGGACCGCTGGCGCTGCTCGGTGTATGCGCCAAAGAAGGCCAGACCTTGAGCGGCCAACGCCGTCGTTTGCTGACCGCGTTGAGCCAGCCCCTGGCTCAAGCATTGGCCCGGGCGCAACTCGCCGATGACCTGGAAGCCGCGCGTCTGCACGGTGAAACCGAACAATTGCGCAGCGCCTTGCTGGCCTCGGTGTCCCACGATCTGCGCACGCCGCTGACCTCGATGCGCGGCAGCATCGACAGCCTGCTGGCCCTCGGCGAAGCGATCCCGCTGGAGGATCGCCGCGAGCTGCTCGAAGGCACCCGCGATGAAGCCGAGCGTCTCGACCGCTACATCCAGAACCTGCTGGACATGACCCGTCTCGGCCACGGCGCCCTGAAGCTGGCGCGGGACTGGGTGTCGCCGGCGGACATCGTCGGCAGTGCGCTCAATCGTCTGCGGGCGGTGCTGTCGTCGTTGCAAGTGAGCACCGATGTACCGGCCGAGTTGCCGCTGCTGTACGTGCATGCCGCGTTGATCGAGCAGGCACTGGTGAACGTGCTGGAAAACGCCGCCCGCTTCTCGCCATCCCACGGCCGTCTGCAATTGCGCGCCGGGGCGGATGACAGCGAAGTGTTTTTCTCGGTCAGTGACGAAGGGCCGGGGATTCCGGTCGATGAGCGGGCGAAGATTTTCGACATGTTCTACACCGCCGCCCGGGGTGATCGCGGCGGGCAGGGCACGGGGCTGGGGCTGGCGATCTGTCAGGGCATGGTCGGCGCCCACGGCGGGCGGATCAGTGTCGGCGACGGCATCGACGGGCGCGGCACTTGCATCACCCTGCACCTGCCGTTGCAGACGCAACCGGGGATGGACGGTGAAGCCTGATCCGCGCTGCGCTACTCTCTTGCCACTCTTTTGTGTTGATGTGAATTCATGAGCCAGACCGCGACCATTTTGGTCATCGATGACGAACCGCAGATCCGCAAGTTCCTGCGTATCAGCCTCGCTTCCCAGGGCTACAAAGTGCTGGAGGCAGGCACCGGCGCCGAGGGCCTGGCCCAGGCGGCGCTGAATAAACCCGATCTGCTGGTGCTCGACCTCGGCCTGCCGGACATGGACGGCCAGCAAGTGCTGCGCGAGTTTCGCGAATGGGCCACGGCGCCGGTGCTGGTGCTGTCGGTGCGCGCCAGCGAAGGGCAGAAGGTCCAGGCGCTGGATGGCGGCGCCAATGACTACGTGACCAAGCCGTTCGGCATTCAGGAATTTCTCGCCCGGGTGCGCGCGTTGCTGCGTCAGGCACCGGCCGGGGAAGCGCAGCAGGCCGCGTTGAATTTCGGCCCGCTGACCGTGGACCTGGCGTATCGCCGGGTGCTGCTGGACGGCGTCGAAGTCGCCTTGACCCGCAAGGAATACGCAGTGCTGGCGCAACTGGCGCGGCATCCCGGGCGGGTAATCACTCAGCAGCAATTGCTCAAGGACATCTGGGGCCCGACCCACACCGAGGACAGTCATTACTTGCGGATCGTGGTCGGGCATCTGCGGCAGAAACTGGCGGACGATCCGACCCGGCCCCGGTTTATCGTGACCGAGGCCGGCGTCGGTTATCGCTTGTTGAGCGAGAGCAGCCTTTAGTTTTGTTCGCTCTCGTAGCGATCCAGCGTATCCCGGGCAATCTCCCGGCCCAGCGCGATCAATTCGGGCGCCTTGTAGAACTCAAAGAACCGGCACACCCGTTTCGGCACGTTGATCAGGATGTCCGGCGGATACCCGGCGATCTTGTACTGCGCCAGCGAGGTCTGCATCACCTCGAAACTCTGGTTGATCAGATCGAGCAATGAAGCCGGCCCGACGTTATCGACGATGAACGATCCGGTGGCGGATTTCGGTGCGCCGTCGCGTTCAGGCGCGGCGGCGGGTTGCTGGGCTTCCGGCTCGGCACTTTCGACCCACGGATTGATTTCCGCCGCTTCGGCACGCAACGCTTCCTGTTCCAGCAACAGCAATTGCTCGGCCTGTTTGCGGCGGAACGGCATCTTCGAACCGAGTGAACTGATCAGACTGTCGAAGCGCGTGCGGAACGCGGCGGGGCGCTGGATCACCGGCAATTTGTAATGGCGCTGGTTGGTCGAGTTGAGATTGACCGCGATGATCAGGTCGCAATGGCTCGACACCACCGGCACGATCGGCAACGGGTTGAGAATGCCGCCGTCCACCAGCATCCGGTTGCCCTGCATCACCGGAGTGAACAGGCTGGGAATCGCCGCCGAGGCGCGCATCGCCTGATGCAGGCAGCCTTCCTGGAACCAGATTTCCTGTTGATTGGTGAGGTCGGCGGCCACCGCCGTGTAGGGGATGCGCAGGTCTTCGATGTTGATTTCGCCGACGATCTTGCGGATCTGGCCAAAAACCTTTTCGCCACGGATTGCGCCGAGACGAAAGCTGACGTCCACCAGGCGCAGCACGTCGAGATAATCCAGGCTTTCGATCCAGTTGCGATACTCGTCGAGCTTGCCGGCGGCGTAGATTCCGCCGACCACGGCCCCCATGGAACAGCCGGCAATACAACTGATGTCATAGCCCCGTCGTTCAATCTCTTCAATGACCCCGATATGGGCATAGCCCCGGGCGCCACCGGAGCCCAGCACCAGCGCGACACGCTTTTTCATCAAACTTCCTCCCGACAAGGTTGCACAATGCACCCATCGAGGGCCGGGCTTCAATCGCCGGGGTCGTTCGGGGCGGCGATGGCGTCGTTTTTTCGATACTTCATGACCCGTCGGCGTTATCTTTTGCAGTGCGGTGCAATTGCGGGACGCAAGGCACTTTTTCCCTGCCGCACCGTCTTACCTGCACGACTGTTGACCTATCTTTGAGGTGTGAGTGATGAAAGCCTGGATCTGTGTGCCGTTGATGGCGCTGGCATTGGCCGGTTGCGCCGGCAAGACCGCTTACCGCGACAGCTGCGGCAGCCAACTCGACGCGGCGTGGCATGAACTGGATCTGGCCAAGGCCGAAGGTTTTGCCGGCACCGTCAGCTATTCCAAGGCGCTGTCGCTGTTGACGGCGGCCAAGACCCAGCAGCAATTCGAAGGCTTCGAAGGCTGCACCAAGAAAGCCGAAAAAGCACGTTTCTACATTCGCGAGTCCCGCGCCGGGCGCTAAGCTGCTGACGTAGCGCAAGGGCAGGTCGCTTGCGCCGGCGCACACTCGTGCAAAGTCATTGAATTCAGGAGCAAGCGATGTCTGCGTTGGTTGATCGGCTGGTGGCCCATGTCCTGAGCCTGGAAGTGCGGCTGCTGGCCTGTCAGGCGCGTCTGACCGCGCGGACCGACCCTGAAGCGCTGCACGACCTGCGCACTACCGTACGGCGCTTGCGCAGTCTGTTGCGACCGTTGCGCGGCTTGCCCGGTGTCGAACAGCTGGAAAGCGCGGCGGCCAGCGTCGGGCAATTGACCACGCCGTGGCGCGACCGCGAGGTGCTGGCGGCCTGGCTGATCAAGCATGATCAGCCGGAAGCTGCACAGCGCCGGATGGCGCAAATGGCCGAGGCGTACCCGACGCTGGCGGCCAGCGCCGAAGTGGCTTCGCTGCTGATGATCATCGATGCCTTTCCACGTTTTCTGCGTGCGTCCCAGCGCCAGGGATTGCTCAAGCGCCTGGACAAACGCATCGAAAAACGTCTGGGCAAACAGTGGAAGCACCTCGACGTGGCGCTGCACGACCCGGCCCACGACCGCCATCGCCTGCGCCTGCTGATCAAGCGCGTGCGTTATGGCATCGAGGCCTATCCGGAACTCGATCGTCTGCCGGAAGCCGCATTGCCCCGTTTGAAATCCGCGCAAGGCGCCCTCGGTGACTGGCACGATTGCTGGCAATGGCTGGCCCGCGCCGAACAGGAACCGGATCTGCAACCCTGCGTCGCCACGTGGCAGGCAACCATGGCCAAGGCCGAAATCAAGGCTGACCGGGTGCTGGAAAAACTCAGCGCAGCCTGCTTCAAGTCCTGAAACCCGCTGGCGCGCAGCACCGCTGTCTTATCTGTCAGTCTCTTTGACCGGAATGGACGCTGCGCCGCTCTGCCGCGCTGGTTAAGATCCGGTCATTCCCTTTTTCGTGTCCGAGGTTTCCATGCGCTTTTGCGATCTGATCGATGCTGTCCGTCGTCAACCGGAGGTCACGATTCCGGCGGAGTGGGGGCAGGGCCGGGCCAGTTTTGGCGGCTTGGTGGCCGCGCTGCAATTTGAAGTGATGCGAACCAGGGTGCCTGCCGATCGGCCGGTGCGTTCGCTGGCGATCACTTTCGTCGGCCCGGTGGAGCCCGAAGTGCCAGTGAGCTTTGAAGTCGAGGTGCTGCGCGAAGGCAAAGCGGTCAGCCAGGTGCTGGGGCGCGCCGTGCAGAACGGTCAGGTGGTGACGATGGTGCAAGGCAGCTTCGGGGCTTCGCGGTCGTCGGAAGTGGCGGTTGAAGCCTATCCGGCGCCGGAGATGAAACACTGGGACGACTGCCAGGAACTGCCGTACATCAAAGGCGTAACCCCCGAGTTCATGCGTCATCTGGCGATGCGCTGGAGTGTCGGCGGCATGCCGTTCACCGGCACTCAATCGCGGCTGATGGGCGGCTGGGTGCGTTTGCGTGGGGATGTGAAAGAAGAGCCGGTCAACGAGGCGCACCTGCTGGCGCTGGTCGATGCCTGGCCACCCGCGCTGTTGCCGTACCTGAAGAAACCGGCACCGGGCAGCACCCTGACCTGGACCATCGAATTCGTTCAGCCGTTACGGGATTTGAGCACGCTGGATTGGTGCCAGTATCTGGCGGACATCGAATATGCGGCTGACGGTTATGGCCATGTCGCCGCCAAGCTGTGGAGCGCGAAGGGTGAACTGATTGCCATGAGTCGGCAGACGGTGACGATCTTCGCCTGACTCAATGGCGGCGATGGCGTTCACGCCAGGCGCGATACCAGCCGCCACTGAGGAAGAACCGCGGAAACGTCAGAAACTGCTCGACCAGCAGCCGCGAGACAGCGTCCTTGCGATCACTGAACGGCTCGGAGGCTTGCGCCTCCAGGCTGTGACCGTGACGCTGCAGACCCAGCGCCGCGATGATGCCGATCACACCGATCGCCACGCTGGCCAGACTCAGGCTGAACACACCTGAGACGATCAACAGAAACGCAACGATGAACAGCGGCACGGCAATCAGGTGCAGCACCAGATTGGTTGGGTGCTGATGGTTGTTCGGGTACGCGCGCCATTGCCACGCGGGAAGGTTGGGGTGACGTTTGCCCATGTTGCTGCTCCTCGATCCATGTTCAGTACATGGTTGAAGAATAGGCCCGGGCAGCGAGGGCGGCGAATCAAGGTTGGCTATTGAAGTGATAGGAACAATGGCCAATCTTGATGTTGTCTCCTAGAGCTTCAATTGGCCGATCGCCTTGTTCAGTTCCCCGGCCAGCGTCGCTAACTCGTTGCTGGTAGTCGCCGAATCCACGGTCTGTTGCACGGTATTTTCGGTCACATCACGAATGCTCACCACCGCGCGGTTCATCTCTTCAGCCACCTGACTCTGCTGTTCCGCCGCCACCGCAATCTGCGTGTTGCTCTCGCGCATTTGCGCCACCGCTCCGGTAATTTCCGCGAGCGCTTCTCCCGCCTCTTGCGCCTGCTGCACGCAGTCGTCGGCCTTGTACGAACTCTCCTGCATGAAGTCCACCGCATCGCGGGTGCCCGCCTGCAATGCCGAGACCATGGTGGTGATTTCATCGGTGGAGGTCTGTACGCGTTTGGCGAGGTTGCGCACTTCATCGGCGACCACCGCGAACCCGCGACCCATTTCCCCGGCACGGGCCGCTTCGATGGCGGCATTGAGCGCCAGCAGATTGGTCTGCTCGGCGATGCTGTGGATCACGCTGACCACGCCGTTGATCTTCTGGCTGTCCTCGGCCAGGCGCTGGATCATCTCGGCAGTCTGCTGCACGCCGCTGGACAGGCCGGCAATCGAATGCTGGACGCGGGTCACCACTTGCTGGCCGCTGCCGGCCAGGCCGTCGGCGGTCTGCGACAGGTCGCGTGTGGCGCCGGCGTGCTGGGCGATGTGGTAGACGGTGGCGGTCATTTCGTTGATCGCCGTGGCGGCCTGATCGGTTTCGCTCTGCTGGCCGAGCATGCCGTGACGCACCTCGTTCATGCTCGACGCCAGTCGCGCGGCGCCGACGTCCAGTTGCCGCGCAGTGTTGGCCACGGTGGTCACCACTCGCTGATAACCGGCCTGCATCGCATTGAACGCGTTGGCCATCTGCCCGACTTCATCCTTGCAGGCCAGTGGCACCCGGGCGGCGAGGTCGCCGGTTTTCTCCACGTGCAGCATCACGTCCTTGAGAGTGTTGAGCTGGCTGAGCAGGAAACGGATCAACAACTGTGAAGCGCCGAGCATCGCCAGCATCAGGATGAACACCGCCACCGCGTAGTTGGCGAAGCGCTCGCTGAATACCTGGCTGAGGCTGGGGGCGTAGGCGATCACGGCGACCTGCTGGCCATCGGCGCGGCTGAAGACCTCGGCGCCGAGCAGCGGGTTTTCGCCGAACAACGGCAAGTGACTGATCTCGATCCAGCCGCTGCTGTCGGTGATTTCCAGCAGTGGCTGATCGTTGAGGCGCGGCGCTTCACCGCGTTTGAAGGTCAGTACCTGATCGGATTTGGGCAGCGGCTGCCCGGCCGGCCAGGCCTTGAGCAATTGCGCCTGGGCCTGGGCCGAGGTTTGCGCGGCGTGGCTGCGGGCCTGTTGTTCGAGCTGCACGGCGTACAGCACCAGCAACAGGGTGGTGACAAAGGCGACCGCGTTGACCGCCCAGAATTTGTATTTCAGCGAGATATTGCTAAGCCAGGCACCCATGGAGGTCTTCTCTGATAGCGGAAACAGTTTTGGCAAGGTGCCATTATTGTGCCGCTACCCAGGTGCCCGGTTCTTGATATGCATCAACAACCGATGCATCTGCCTCTTTCAGGGCAGGATAGGTAAACCGTAGAACGCCCGCGCGCAGGCGGTGGTGTGGGCCGCCAGATCTTCCTCGGTTTCGCCTCGATGCAACGCGACCTCATGTAACACTTCGGTCAGATACGCCGGCTCGTTGCGTCCGTTTTTCGGCTTTGGCCGCAGTGTGCGTGGCAGCAGATACGGTGCATCGCTTTCCAGCATCAGGCGACCGCGTTTGATCTCCTTCACCAACGGATGCAAATGGGTGCCGCGACGCTCGTCGCAGATCCAGCCGGTGATGCCGATGTGCAGGTCCAGATCGAGGTAGCTGAACAAGGCTTTCTGCTCGCCGGTGAAGCAATGCACCACGGCGGCGGGCAATCGGTCGCGGAAGTCACGGAGGATTTCCAGCAGGCGCTGGCTCGCATCACGCTCGTGCAGGAACACCGGCAATTGCAGTTCGGCGGCCAGCGCCAGATGTTCTTCGAGGACTTTTTCCTGCTGCGGGCGCGGCGAGAAATCGCGGTTGAAATCCAGTCCGCATTCACCCACCGCCATTACGTTCGATTCCTGCAGCAGGCTGCGAAGACGCCGTGCGCTGTCGGCGTTCCAGTCGCTGGCCGAATGCGGGTGAATGCCGGCGGTGGCAAACAGTCGCTGGCCGTCCGGATCCAGTTGCTGGCACAGTTCCAGCGCCTGTTCGCTGCCCTCGACACTGGTGCCGGTCAGCACCAGTTGGCAGACCCCGGCAGCGTAGGCGCGGTCGAGCACGGCCTGGTGTTTGTCGGCGAAACTGGGGTTGGTCAGGTTGACGCCGATATCGATGAGTTGCATGGTGCTACCTCGGGCCGAAGGCCGGAAAGCATATCAGAGCTGTAGATTTATAAGAAAAGCCAAGAACTACAACGGCTTATGGCTGTCTGTTGAGGCCGCGTAGCAGGCCGGGTTGGCAGAATTGCCATCACTGTGCCAGTCTCTCGCACTTTATCAGCGCTCCAGGCGCTCTGTTTTCGTCGGTGTTTTACGACCGCTCAGCGGTGAAACGCCCCGTATTCTTTCCGGAGAGTGGATGATTCGTCCCTCGGTTTTGCTCCTGCTGTGTGGTTCGCTGCTGTTGCCGATGACGGCGGTCGCGCGGCTGCCCGGACCACTGCAAGCCGTGCCGGCCGCCAAGGTTCGCGACCTGACCGAAATCCGCAGCAGCCGCGTCTTGCGGGTGCTGGTCAACCAGAGCCGCAACAGTTCCGGCGAAGTCCAGGGCCAGGCCATCGGCATCGAATACCACCGGCTGCGCGCCTTCGAGCAATACCTCAACGGCCACGCTCGCGACGGCCAGGAAATCACCCTCAAGATCATCCCCAAAGCCAAGGATCAATTGCTCGGTGCGTTGCAGCGTGGCGAAGGCGATCTGGTGGCACCGGGCGAACTGCTCGAGCTGCAACCGGGCCACGCAGTCGCCAGTAGCGAGCCGATTGCCAGCAACGTGCCGCTGGTGCTGGTCGGCATCAAGGGTGAAAAGCGCTACACCAAGGTTGAACAACTGGCCGGCAAAACCCTGGCGTTGCCCACCGGCAGTGCGGCGGGGGAGGCGGTCAGCCAGCTCAACCAGAAACTGGCGCTGCACAAACTGGCGCCGATCAAGATCGAATGGGTCGATCCAACGCTGGCGGTCGAGGATGTGCTTGAGATGGTTCAGGGCGGGATTTTCCACCTGACCATCGTCGAGCAACCGATTGCCGAGCGTTGGGGCAAGATCCTGCCCAAGCTGCGTTTCGACCGGCAGGTAATGATCAACGAGCCGGGCGAGGAATACTGGTTCGTGCGCCGTGATGCGTCGATGTTGCGGGCGAGCATCGACCGCTTCCTCACCGGCTACAAGAAGCCGGCGAACGAAGATGCGGCCTTCCTGCGGATCTACCGCCGTCTCTATCAAGTGCACTATCCGTTGGCCAAGGCTGACCGTCAGCGTCTGGAAAAACTGCGACCGACACTGCAGAAGCACGCCGAAGCGCAAAACATGGACTGGCTCAACCTGGCGGCGCTGGCCTTCAAGGAATCGGCGCTGCAGCCCAACGCGCGCAGCGGCAGCGGGCCGACCGGGCTTATGCAGATCACCCCGTCGGCGGCACAGCGGGTTGGCGTCAACAACATCCAGAATCTCGATGCGAATGTGCAGGCCGGGGCCAAGTACCTGGCGATGATCCGCCGCAAGTTCTTCAACAGTCCGAAACTCAATGAGCGCGAGCGCATGGCGTTCACCCTGGCGGCCTACAACATTGGTCCGGAGCGAGTGCAAGGCATGCGTGCCGAAGCGCGGCGTCGCGGCCTGAATCCCAACCAGTGGTTCTTTCAGGTCGAGCGCATCGCCATGGAGCAGGTGGGAATGGGCCCCGTCAGCTATGTTAATAGCGTGAACAAGTATTACTTGGCGTTCGACCGGGAGCGGGAGTCGTTGGAGCCCGGGGGGCAGAAAGTTGTCTCACGCAAATGATCAAATAAGTTGATTGTTATGGCGGAATTTTTGCGCTTTTAACATGAAAATAACTGATTAATATAGCGGCCAACCAACAAGCACTTCTGACAACAAGGAAACGCAACATGAGCTCTCTGATCAACAAGGTTCTGTTCACCCGCGCCGGCTACGGTCTGACCATTCTGCGCATTGCCGTCGGCGTGATCTTCGCTGCCCACGGCTCGCAGAAACTCTTCGGTCTGTTCGGTGGCTACGGTCTGGCAGGCACCGCGCAATACATGGAAAGCATCGACCTGACCCCGGGTTACCTGATGGCCACCCTGGCCGGCGGTACCGAGTTCTTCGCTGGTCTGGCGCTGATCATCGGCCTGCTGGTTCGCCCGGCGGCGTTGGGTCTGACCTTCCTGTCTCTGGTGGCGATCTTCACCGTACACATCAGCAACGGACTGTTCATGGCCAACAACGGTTACGAGTTTGCCCTGGCTCTGCTTGGCGGCAGTCTGGCAGTACTGATCGAAGGTGCCGGCAAGCTCTCGGTGGATCGCGCCATCGCCGGTTGACCGCTCTGGCTCAAGCAAAAGGCCCGCATTCTGCGGGCCTTTTTTGTTGCGGCTGATTCTTGACACTGGGCGGTCACGTTCTCTAGGATGCCGCTCATGCGCCGATTTAAACAGCTACTTGCGGGGCGCCAGGTGACTATTCTTCAGTTGCCGTCAGAAGCCGGAACAGGGCTTCGAAATACCGCTAAAGCGCTGGTTCGGTGTTGCCTCTCACCTGCCATGCAGACTTTTGAGGCAGAGACACGACACGATGAATGCACTACGCCCTCCAGCACGTCCCGCGCCGATCACGGCACATATCACCCAGCGCAATCCGAAAATCCTGCTTGGCGGCAAACATCAGCCGACGCTGTTGCGTTATCTCGATGGCTGGCCACGTCGCAGCGGCGGTCCTGCCGCATTCCTGATCCAGTTCGTTGAAGACGGTGAGTCGCTGGCGCGTTTTGCCGATGACAGTTTCGATCTGGCCGTCATTCAGGCCCCGAGCCGTGAAGAGGCGCCGGAAATGATTCGCCAATTAACCCGCGTCGCACGCCAGGGCCTGATCACCCGGCGCTGAGTGTCAGGGATATTCGATCGCCACGATGTAGACGAACTGTTCGCCGGTTGGCGTCTGTACCCGAACTTCGGCATCCAGCGCCTTGCCGATCAAGGCGCGGGCCAGCGGTGAGTCGATGCTGATCAGGCCGAGTTTCAAGTCCAGTTCGTCCGGGCCGACGATGCGATAGCGCGACTGTTTGCCGTCCTCGTCTTCGATGGTCACCCAGGCGCCAAAGTAGACCTTGTTCGGGTCACTCGGTTTTTCGCTGACCACTTTCAACGCCTCAAGGCGTTTGGTGAGAAAGCGCACGCGGCTGTCGATCTCGCGCAGCATTTTCTTGCCGTAGGTGTACTCGGCATTTTCCGAACGATCACCCTGAGCCGCCGCTTCGCTGACCGACTGCGTCACCTGCGGTCGGCGCACATGCCACAGCTCATGGAATTCGGCGCGCATCCGCGCTTCACCCTCGGGGGTGATCAGCGCGGTGCCGGCGGTGCGGGGAGGGCGATAACGGCTCATGGCAACTTCTTTTGATGGAGATCGCTGGAGTCTATCAACCCTCGCGCAACACTGTCAGCGGGCTGGCGTTCAGCGCACGTCGCGTGCCGAACACGCCGGCGCCACCGATCAGCGCCGCGCCGATCAACGGCAACAGCAGCAACCACGGATGGGGATGCCATGGCAGGTCGAAGGCGAAGCGATACAGCACCAGACTCACCACTTCCGAACCGATCGCCGCGAGCAACCCGCTGACCGCTCCGAGCAAGCCGAACTCGATTCGTCGCGCCTTGATCAGCAACTGGCGCTCGGCACCCAGCGCACGCAGCAGTGCGCCCTGGCGAATGCGTTCGTCCAGCGTTGCCTGCAACCCGGAAAACAGCACCGCCATCCCCGCCGCCAATACAAACAACAACACATACTCCACCGCCAGGGTGACCTGGGCGAGGATGCTGCGCAGCTGTTCGAGCAAGGCTTCGACCTGCAGGATGGTCACCGCCGGGAATGTTCGCGACAGCTCGACGATCTGCTGATCGTGACCGGGCGCCAGATAGAAGCTGGTCAGGTAAGTCGCCGGCAGATCCTTCAGAGTGCCGGGCTGGAAGATCATGAAGAAGTTCGGCTGGAAGTTGTCCCAGTTGATCTCCCGCAGGCTGGTGACCTTCGCTTCACGATTGACCCCGCCGACGCTGAACACCATGTGATCGCCCAGTTTGAGCTTGAGGCTTTCGGCCACCTTGCCTTCCACCGAGACGCCCGGAACATCGTCCGAAGGCCGGCCGGTCCACCACGAACCGGCGGTGATCTTGTTGCCCGCCGGCAGATCGGCCGCCCAGGTCAGGCTCAGGTCGCGCTGGATCGCGCGGTCGCCGGCCGAATCCTTGCTGACAATCTGCTGCACCGCTTCGCCATTGATGCTGATCAAGCGTCCCGGCACCACCGGGTACAACGGCGCGGCCTGGGCCGAGACATTGATCAGGTGATCTGTGAAGGCCTGTTTGTCTGCCGGCAGGATGTTCAGGGCGAAATAGTTGGGTGCGTTTTTCGGCAACTGGTTCTGCCAGGTGTCGAGCAATTCGCCGCGCAGCAAGGCGATCAGCGCCATGGACAGCAGGATCAGCCCGAAGGCCAGTGACTGGCCGGCTGCCGCCAAGGGATGGCGCAACAACTGACCCAACCCGAGGCGCCACGGCAGAGACGCGCGAGCGAGCAGGCGACGCAGGCTTTGCAGCAGCAAAAGCAGCAAGCCGCCGAGTACCAGCGCGGCGACCACACCGCCGCCGAGCAGGGCGAACGTCAGCAGCAGGTCCAGACTCAGGCGCCACATGATCAACCCGAGCGCGCCGAGTGCCGCGCCATAGACCATCCAGGTGCTCGATGGAATCGGCAGCATGTCCCGACGCAATACCCGCAACGGCGGCACGCGGCCCAGTGCGGCGAGCGGTGGCAGGGCGAAACCGGCCAGCGCCACCAGCCCGGTGCCGATGCCGGCCAGTGCCGGCAGCAAGCCACCCGGCGGTACGTCGGTCGGCAGCAGATCATGCAGCAGCGCGAACAAGCCCAATTGTGCGAGCCAGCCGAGCAGGGCGCCGCCGAGGCTGGCGAGCAGGCCGAGCACCGTCAATTGCAGACTGAACAGCACCAGGGTTTCCCGGCGTGACAGACCCAGGCAACGCAGCAGGGCGCTGGCATCGAAGCGGCGACTGGCGAAGCGGTTGGCCGACAACGCCACCGCCACCCCGGCCAGAAGCACGGCGACCAGACTGGCCATGTTCAGATAGCGTTCGGCCTTGCCCAGTGCACCGCCGATCTGCCGGTTGCCATCGCGGGCATCTTGAATTCGCTGGTTGGCGGCAAGGCCCGGTTTGATCAGTTGGCGATAGGTTTCCAGCGCTTGCGGCTCACCGCGCCAGAGCTCGCGGTAGCTCACCCGGCTGCCGGGTTGCACCACGCCGGTGGCGGCGAGGTCGTCGAGGTTGATCAGCACCCGTGGCGTCAGGCTGTAGAAGTTACCGGCGCGATCCGGTTCGTAAGTCAGCACTCGCGTCAGTTTCAGCGTCTTCATGCCGACGTCGATGCTGTCGCCGATCTTCAGGTCCAGCGCTGTCAGCAGGCGCGCTTCGACCCAGGCTTCACCGGGCTGCGGCTCGCCTCCAGCCTCCTCTGTCGCGTAAGGGACGGGAGCGCTTTTCAGTTCGCCGCGCAGCGGATAGGCGCGGTCGACGGCTTTGATACTGGAGAGCTGAATGCCGTTGTCCGTGGCGATGACGCTGGAAAACTCCACCACCTGCGCATGATCCAGGCGCAGCTCGGTGCCGCTCCGGATTTGTTCCGGACGAGCCGGCGAGCTGCCTTCGAGCGACAGGTCGGCCCCGAGAAACTCGGTGGCGCGCAGCATCATCGCGCCGTTGAGGCGGGCGCCGAAATAGCCGATCGCGGTACTCGCCGCGACCGCCACCACCAAGGCGAAAAACAGCACCCGCAGTTCACCGGCGCGGGCATCGCGCAGCAGTTGGCGCAGGGCGAGGCTGAACAGACGCAACAGCGGCAGACGTGCCATCAAGGCTCCAGAGGGGCGACCAACAGGCCGGCTTCAAGACGGATCAGGCGCCGGCAACGATGGGCCAGGCGTTCGTCGTGGGTCACCAGCACCAGGGTGGTGCTGCGTTCCTTGTTCAATTCGAACAGCAAGTCGCTGATGCGCTCGCCGGTGTGGCTGTCGAGGTTGCCGGTGGGTTCGTCGGCGAACAGCACGTCCGGCTCGGCGGCGAAGGCCCGGGCAATTGCCACGCGCTGCTGCTCACCACCGGAGAGCTGACGTGGCGAGTGAGTCAGGCGCTGGCCGAGGCCGACCCGTTGCAGCAGTTCGGTGGCGCGGCTTCGGGCGTCTTTGCGGCCGTCGAGCTCCAGCGGCAGCATGACGTTTTCCAGCGCGTTCAGACTGTCGAGCAATTGGAACGACTGAAAGACGAAGCCCACGTGCTCGGCGCGAATGCGCGCGCGCTGGTCTTCGTCGAGATTGCTCAGGCCTTGCCCGGCGAGCGTCACTTCGCCGCTACTCGGCAGATCGAGGCCGGCGAGCAGACCCAGCAGGGTGGATTTACCGGAACCGGACGCGCCGACGATGGCCAGGCTGTCGCCCTTGTTCAGTTCCAGGCTGAGTTCGTGCAGGATGGTCAGTTCACCTTCCGCGCTGGGAACCACTTTGCTAAGGTTCTTCGCGGTGAGAATGCTTGCGCCCATGGAGAATCCGATGCGTGTGTGGTTTTTGAGTGCTGGCCTGGCCTTGATGTGCATGGCCCAGAACGCAGCGGCGGGTACAGTCCTGATCGTTGGCGATAGTATCAGCGCGGGTTTCGGACTGGATACCCGGCTTGGGTGGGTGTCGTTGCTTGAACAGCGGCTCAAGACCGAAGGTTTTGACGATAAGGTGGTCAATGCGTCCATCAGTGGCGACACCAGCGCCGGAGGCCAGGCGCGGCTGCCGGCGCTGCTTGCAGAGCACAAGCCGGAACTGGTGATCCTCGAATTGGGCGGCAACGATGGCCTGCGCGGAATGCCGCCGACGCAATTGCAACAAAATCTTGCTTCGATGATCGACAGCTCTCGCCAAAGTGGTGCCAAGGTGCTGTTGCTCGGCATGCAATTGCCACCCAACTACGGCAAGCGCTATACCGATGCCTTTGCCGAGGTCTACGGCAAACTCGCCGAGGAGAAGAAAATCCCGCTGGTGCCGTTTTTCCTCGACGGCGTGGGCGGGCATCCGGACCTGATGCAGGCCGACGGTCTGCACCCGGCGGCCGGGGCTCAGGGCAAGTTGCTGGAAAATGTCTGGCCGACGCTAAAACCGCTGCTATGAGGCTTTTCTAGCGGCAGGCTTTCGGCTAATGTGGCGCCCCCTTATTTGGAGCCCCCGATGCCGCGTCCTGCCTGGTCCCTGTTCGCCTACCAACTGATCGAGCCTGACGAACAGCTGGATCTGTTCGCCTGCCAGGAAGTGCGGGTGCATCTGGTGACCCGTCAACTGGAACTCGGTGGTTCGGCGGACCGCACCCTGTGCGGCAGTCTGCTGCCGGCGCAACCGCGCTGGTCGAGCGTGGATCGCCGGGTGTTCCAGGATCAGCGCCTGTGCTCGCTGTGCCGGGCGATCCTCGAATCGCAGAAGCGCGGCACTTCGCCTATCTGGCCTGAGCTGCGTTTCGAGCTCTGAGTCCTTTTTCGTCGATATCGCGGTCTATCGGCGCATCTCCCCGAATTCCCTGGGCGCGGTGTACAATCGCGCTCTTATACCCTTGTCGATCTTGCGAAGGATTCTCCGGATGTTGCCGCGTTTTCCTGCCGTCACCCGCTGCCTGTCTCTTGCCGCCCTGTGTGTGGCCGGTCCCGTTGCCGCACTGGAGTTTCCCCTGCCACCACCCGGTGAGGACATCATCGGCCAGGTGCAGGTGATCAAGGCCAAGTACGAAGACACTTTTGCCGATCTGGGCACCACCTACGATCTGGGTTATTCGGAGATGGTCGCGGCCAACCCGGGCGTCGATGCCTGGTTGCCGGGTGCCGGTACCGAAGTGGTTTTGCCGACCCGCTTCATCCTGCCGCCGGGGCCGCGTGAAGGCATCGTGATCAACCTGGCCGAATACCGTCTCTACTACTACCCGAAGGGCCGGAACGTGGTGTACACCTTCCCATTGGGAATTGGTCGTGAGGGCTGGGGTTCGCCGATTGCCCACACTTCGATCACTGCCAAGACTCCGAACCCGACCTGGACGCCGCCTGCCTCGATCAAGGCCGAGCACGCCGCCGATGGCGATCCGTTGCCGAACGTGGTGCCCGCCGGTCCCGACAACCCGCTGGGCCCGTTCAAGTTCACCCTGGGGACTCCAGGCTACCTGATCCACGGTTCGAACAAGAAGTTCGGCATCGGCATGCGCACCAGCCACGGTTGCTTCCGCATGTTCAACAACAACGTGCTGGAAATGGCCAGCATGGTGCCGGTGGGTACGTCGGTGCGGATCATCAACGATGCGTACAAGTTCGGTCGCAGTGGCGGCAAGGTCTATCTGGAAGCGCACACGCCGATTGACGACAAGGGCAACCCGTCGGTGGTCGACAAGCACACCGCCGTGATCAATGCGATGCTCAAGCGCGAAGACATCACCAACAATCTGCGCATGAACTGGGATGTGGTGCGTGATGTGGTGGCGGCCGAAGATGGCCTGCCAACTGAAATCGGCACGCCGAACACTTCGGCGCCGATGGTCTCCAGCGCACCGATCGACCTCCAGCAATAAGCTGTAAGACAGAACCCGCCGAGGCTATTGCATCGGCGGGTTTTTTGTCGCCCGTAGAAAACAGCGGGCACAAAAAAGCCGACCCAAAAAATGGGTCGGCTCGATAACAATCCCGGAGGATTATTACTTGCGGCTAGCTTTGTCCAGCATGCGCAGAGCACGCTCGTTAGCTTCGTCGGCGGTCTGTTGTGCTTTTTGAGCAGCAGCCAGAGCTTCATCAGCTTTACGGTAAGCTTCATCTGCACGAGCCTGGGCGCGAGCAGCTGCGTCTTCAGTAGCGGTCAGACGTGCTTCGGTTTCTTTCGATGCGCTGCTGCAACCGGTAGCCAGAACTGCGGCCAGAGCCAGAGCAGAGAATTTCAGAACGTTGTTCATCGTGTTCCCCTTCAAGGACTTTCAATTAAGTGGCTGTCTCCTCCGATTGAGGAAATAGCCGGCGTACATACTACCCATTACTTGTAGTAAGTAAACTGACGTAAGGCAAGAAGCAAAAAAAATTGTAGGCGTTGATTCTTTTTCGAGCAACTTTTAACTGCGCTGTATAAAAAATATCCAGCTGTAAGCCGCGAGATGAGCGAGTTAATGAGAAAAAGTTCCCGGTGCCGTGCGCTGTTTTGCAGGTAGTGGCCAAAGTCTGTCTATATGGATTCGTCCACACTTTTGTTGCGAATTTGCGCAGCGCCTCGCATATCTTTGTCCATGTTGAGGTGACTTTAAAACAGGCGGCTCGTCTTAAGTCTCAACATCCGGCGATGTTCAGCCTTTCGGCTCGGGAAGATCGTCTCCCGAACCGGCCCTGAGTCCACCGGAACTGCCCCGTCAATTCGCACGATGACGAGCGTACCTTGAGCATTTTCGCCAATGGTGCCTACTATTTGATACGTGCTCGGGTTGCGCGAGATCGGTGCAGTTCTTCTCGGTGTCCATCAGGCACGGGGTGGCGTAGATGTTCCTTCGCCGGGAAAACATCGGTAAGGTAGGGGTCAGAATTCGAGACCCGCGAGGAGTAGTGATGAGCGAGGCGTTGTCCATCCACCATGACCAGGCTGGTCATCAGTTCGAGACCAATGTGGACGGTCATCGTGCCTACCTGACCTACATGGATCTGGGGAAACAGACCCTGGATATCTACCGCACCTTCGTGCCCAACGCGCTGCGTGGCCGAGGCATTGCGGCAGCCCTGACCGAGCGGGCGCTGCAATACGCCGATGAAATGGGTTACACGGTCATTCCTTCGTGCTCCTACGTGGAGCGCTACATGGAGCGTCATCAGCGGCGCACCGCCAAGATCTGACTGACCTCACCGCACACACAAAAACGCCGGGCAATGCCCGGCGTTTTTTTGTGCCTGCGAAACGGCTCTCAGCTGCGCTGACGTTTGGGCAGTACATCCTTGAGCTTGGCGTGCATGCTGCGCAAGGTGTTCTCGGTAGCAGACCAGTCGATGCAGGCATCAGTGATCGACACGCCGTATTGCAGGTCGGCGAGGTCTTTCGGGATGGCCTGGCAGCCCCAATTCAGGTGACTTTCGACCATCAGGCCGATGATCGACTGATTGCCTTCGAGGATCTGGTTGGCGACGTTCTCCATCACCAGCGGTTGCAGGGCCGGATCCTTGTTGGAGTTGGCGTGGCTGCAATCGACCATGATGTTCGGCTTGATCTTCGCCTTGTTCAGCGCCTGCTCACACAGGGCGACGCTCACCGAATCGTAGTTCGGCTTACCGTTGCCGCCGCGCAGCACCACGTGGCCGTAGGCGTTGCCCTTGGTGGTGACGATCGACACGCCACCTTCCTGGTTGATGCCCAGGAAACGGTGCGGGCTGGAGACCGACTGCAAGGCGTTGATCGCCACGGTCAGGCCGCCGTCGGTGCCGTTCTTGAAGCCGACCGCCGAGGACAGGCCGGAAGCCATCTCGCGGTGGGTCTGGGATTCGGTAGTCCGTGCGCCGATGGCCGACCAGCTGATCAGGTCCTGCAGATACTGCGGGGAGATCGGGTCGAGGGCTTCGGTCGCGGTCGGCAGGCCTTTCTCGGCCAGGTCCAGCAGAAGCTGGCGACCGATGTGCAGACCGTCCTGGATCTTGAACGAGTCATCCAGGTACGGGTCGTTGATCAGGCCTTTCCAGCCGACGGTGGTCCGTGGCTTCTCGAAATACACGCGCATGACCAGATACAGGGTGTCCGAGACTTCTGCCGCCAGCACCTTCAGGCGATCGGCATATTCATGGGCAGCCTTGATGTCGTGGATCGAGCAGGGGCCGATCACCACGAACAGACGATGGTCGGTGCCATCGAGAATGTTGCGGATGACTTCGCGACCCTTGGTGACGGTGCGCAGGGCCGCGTCGCTCAGAGGGATATCACGCTTGAGCTGATCGGGAGTGATCAGGGTCTCGTTGGAAGCGACGTTCAGGTCGTTGATCGGTAAATCAGCCATCGTTTACTCGTCAGGTCACGGGTGCCGGCCGCCAGCGATCCCCGCGCGGCGGAGCACAGCGGATTTAAGCGCGTCGGGGAGCCGAACCTTATCGCGTTAGGCGCCTGCTAGACAATGGGCAAGTCACTGTTCAGTCCAGCACAGGCTGCGCGAAAGCCTTGCGAACGGTGTCGTGGGAGAACTCGTCGGCGTGTTGTTCGACCCATTGCAGGGCCAGGGCCTGAATATCCTGGAGGTCTTCGTGGGCGTAGTTGAGTCGGCAATAGCGTTCGATCTGACACACCTGCTCACCCATTCGGGCGCTGAACAGCGTCTGTTCGTCGGTGAAGGCGATGCCCACCAGATAGCCTTTTTTACGTCGCAGGCACCAGGCCACGTAGCCCGGATAACAGATGTCGGCGTTGAGGGTGGGCATGCGCACTTGCAATGCGGTGCCATGGCGCCAGGCACGGTGGTAATTGCAAGCGATGCCGCCGAGGCTGATAGTGTGCAGCCGTTGACGCGAAATACACTCCGGTGTGAGCAAGGTCAACTCAACGGGTACTTCATCCGGATGAGGAATAAACCGTCCCATGAGCACAGACTCCCTGTGTCGGCCATTTGACATTGTTTCCCCCAGTATAGTGGTCGAATCGCAGCTGACCGATTTCGACGCCGACCAGCGGCTGCTGACGATGAGCGGCGTTTCGCTGGTGATTTTCACCAGCGTCGGCTGCGCCAGTTGCCGCTATGCCCGCGAAGTGTTGCCGGGGCTCGATCTGGTCGTCGATCGCGTGTGCTGGATCGATGCCGGTGACAACGGCGGACTGGTCGAGCGTTATCAGGTCTTTCATTTGCCGGCGCTGTTTGTGGTGCGCGACGGCGAGTTCTTTGGGGCGGTACACACGCGCCTGAATGCCGATGAGCTGAACGCAGCCGTGGCGCAGGCGCTGGGTCGAATTGCAGAGGAGTTGCCGTAATGGGAGCAGTGAACAAACCGGTGGTGGGGATCATTGGCACCGGCGCCATCGGCGGGTTTTACGGGGTGATGCTCGCCCGGGCCGGGTTCGATGTGCACTTTCTGTTGCGCAGTGAATTTTCCGCAGTCGCCGAACGCGGCTTGCAGGTGGACAGTGCCGTGCATGGTGCGTTGACGCTGAGCCCGGTGCAGGCCTATTCGTCGGCTGAAGACATGCCGCCCTGCGACTGGCTGCTGGTCGGCGCCAAGACCACCAGCAATGCCGGGCTGGCGCCGTCGATCATTCAGGCGGCGAAACCCGGCGCGAAAGTGCTGGTATTGCAAAACGGCCTCGACGTCGAAGACAGCTTGCGGGCATTGCTGCCCGACTCCCTGCATTTGCTGGGCGGCTTGTGCCTGATCTGCGTCCACCGCGAAGGGCCGGGCCAGGTCACCCACCAGGCGCTGGGGGCGGTGAACGTCGGTTATCACAGCGGCCCGGCAGCGGATGACGCGGCGCGCATGGCAATCGTCGAGGAGGGCGCCAGTCTGTTTAGGGCCGCCGGTCTCGATTCCCAGGCGATGCCGAACCTGCATCAGGCGCGCTGGCAGAAACTGGTGTGGAACATTCCCTATAACGGGCTTTCGGTATTGCTCGGCGCCGGCACCACGCCGTTGATGGCCGACAATGACAGTCGCGCATTGATTCAGGCACTGATGGCTGAAGTGGTGCAGGGCGCCAAGGCCTGCGGCCACGACATGCCGCCCGGTTACGCCGAATACCTGTTCATGATGACCGAGAAAATGCCCGACTATTGGCCGAGCATGTATCACGATTTCCTGCACAAGCGACCGCTGGAGCTGGAGGCGATCTACGCTCGTCCTTTGGCGGCGGCAAAAGCGGCAGGCTGCGAGTTGCCGCGTATCGAATCGTTGTATCGCACATTGAGCTTTATCGACCGGCGCAACGTTTAAACCGGTCGCATTGGGGGAAAGGCATGGCCAAGAACATCGATGACAAACTGGTGCTGGCGATCTCGTCCCGTGCCCTGTTCGACCTCAGTGAGAGTCACAAGGTCTACCTGTCGAGCGGCGTCGAAGCCTATCGGCAATATCAGATCGAACACGAAGACGAAATCCTCGCGCCGGGTGATGCCTTTCCGCTGGTGGAAAAACTGCTCAATCTCAACAGTCGCCTCGGTCGCGCCCGGGTCGAGGTGATTCTGGTGTCGCGCAACAGCGCCGACACCGGCCTGCGCGTTTTCAACTCCATTGGTCACTACGGCCTGGCGATCTCCCGTGCGGCGTTCGTTGGCGGGCGCAGTCCTTATCCGTACCTGAAGGCTTTCGGTTGCGACCTGTTTCTCTCCACCCATGCCGAAGACGTACGCGCCGCGCTGGATGCCGGTTTCGCGGCGGCGACCATTCTGTCCGGCGGCGCCAGTCGTGCGGCCAGCGACGAATTGCGCATCGCCTTCGACGGTGATGCGGTGCTGTTTTCCGACGAGTCGGAGCGCGTCTATCAATCCGGTGGCCTCGAAGCCTTCCAGGCCAAGGAGCGTGAATCCGCTCGCGAACCGTTGCGCGGCGGGCCGTTCAAGGGCTTTCTCGCGGCGCTCAATCTGTTGCAGCGCGAGTTCTCCGATGAGGAGTGCCCGATCCGCACCGCACTGGTCACCGCGCGTTCGGCTCCGGCCCATGAGCGGGTGATCCGCACCTTGCGCGAGTGGGACATTCGTCTGGACGAGTCGCTGTTCCTCGGCGGCCTGACCAAATCGGCGTTCCTCGAAGCCTTCGCCGCCGACGTGTTTTTCGACGATCAGGCCGGCCACTGCGAGCTGGCCCGGGAAGTGGTGGCGACCGGTCACGTGCCCCACGGCATCAGCAACGAACCGGCGGTCTAAAGCCCTCGTGGTTCAAGACGTTGCGTCGCACGTCGTACTCGCCAAGGCACTGCTAAGCTGAATCAAATCTCCGCCATGTTGGCACGCGAGGAGGTCATATGATTCGTTCGATGCTGTATGCCACTGACCTCGGTCTGTACGCACCGTTAGTGATGCAGCATGCCCTGGCGATGGCGCGAACGTTCAATGCCGATCTGTACGTGGTGCACGCGGTGGAGCCCATGGGGCTGTTTGCCGAATCGGTGTTGCAGAGCTATCTCGACGAACAGGCATTGAACGAATTTCACAGTCAGGGTCTGAAAACGGTCATTGCCAATATCGAGCAGCGGGTGCTCGACAGTTTTCGCGAAGAACTGGGGGACGAGGGCGAGCAGGACCTGCAGCGGATACGCGCAGTACGGGTGCTGCAGGGCGATCCGTCACAGGTGATTCTCGATCAGGTGCAGAAACTCTCTGTCGATTTGCTGATCGTAGGAAGTCACAGCCACGGGGTCGGGGCGGAAACACCTTTGGGGCGAACGGCGGCCCGGCTGCTGCAATTGTCCAAGGTGCCGGTTTATCTGGTGCCGCTGGTGGAGCGTCGGCGTCGGGAGGATCGCTGAAGCAGGAATAATGGCACTTTGATAAAAAAGTTCTAGATTTATTCTTCAAACCATTAATATAGTTATATACCGTCGCTGATGCCCGTGGCGTCTACCTGCTTTGAGGGATTCATATGAAGCTTCAACAATTGCGCTACATCTGGGAAGTGGCGCACCACGACCTCAACGTTTCCGCTACAGCCCAAAGCCTCTACACCTCGCAACCGGGCATCAGTAAACAAATCCGTCTGCTGGAAGACGAACTGGGCGTCGAAGTGTTCGCCCGCAGCGGCAAGCACCTGACCCGTGTCACGCCAGCCGGCGAGCGCATCATCACCACTGCCGGTGAAATTCTGCGCAAGGTCGAAAGCATCAAGCAGATCGCCCAGGAATTCTCCAACGAGAAGAAGGGCACCCTGTCGATCGCCACCACTCACACCCAGGCACGCTATGCGCTGCCGCCGGTGATCAGCAATTTCATCAAGCAATACCCGGACGTGGCGCTGCACATGCACCAGGGCTCGCCGATGCAGATCGCCGAGATGGCCGCTGACGGCACCGTCGATTTCGCCATTGCCACCGAAGCGCTGGAGCTGTTCGGCGATCTGGTGATGATGCCGTGCTATCGGTGGAACCGTTGCGTGGTCGTGCCTCAGGGCCACCCGCTGACCAAACTGCCGAAGCTGACCCTTGAAGCGCTGGCCGAATACCCGATCGTGACTTACGTGTTCGGTTTCACCGGCCGTTCGAAACTCGACGAAGCCTTCAGCCATCGCGGCCTGACGCCAAAAGTGGTGTTCACTGCTGCCGACGCCGACGTGATCAAAACCTACGTACGTCTGGGCCTGGGTGTTGGCATCGTGGCGAAAATGGCGGTCGACACCAAACTGGATAACGATCTGGTGGTGCTCGATGCCAGCGAACTGTTCGAGTCCAGCGTGACCAAGATCGGTTTCCGCCGCGGCACCTTCCTGCGCGGCTTCATGTGCGACTTCATCGAGAAGTTCGCGCCGCACCTGACCCGCGAAGTCATGGCCAAGGCCATTCAGTGCCACAACAAGCAGGAACTGGAAGAGCTTTTCGATGGTGTCGAACTGCCCGTCCACTAAGTCCCCGTCTACAGCACCTCGGTGACAGCAAACTGTTGCCGGGTGCCCGCCACCAGAATCTCCACCTCGTCACCCTCGAACTTGCCCAGCAGGCTTTTGCCCAGCGGCGAGCGCGGGGTGATGACGGTAATCGGCTGACCCACCACATCGACTTTCAGACCCGCCGCATCCGGCGCCAGAAACAGCCATTGCTCGCGACCCTTTTCGTCTTCCAGACCGAGCAGGGCGCCGATCTCAATCCCGCGTTGATCGTCATACGCGCGCAGCGTCAGGTTCTGGCACAGCGCCAGTGACTGACGAATTTCCTCGACCCGTTTCGCCTGGCCCGCCGCCAGATACGACGCCTCGAGGCCCAGAGTGTCGTACTTGTTTTCGGCGATGTTCTCTTCGTGGGTTGCGGTTTCGTAAGCGGTTTGCGCCGCGCGTTCGGCGATGTCGAGATCGACGCGCAGCTTGTCGAGAATCAGTTGGTGAACCGTCTGTTTATTCATGATCAATCGCAGAATTGCAGGACGTTGGCGCGGCTCTTTTCGCTGGGGGCCGTCTGATCCTGTTGCAGCCAGAACTGGCATTTGGGGTTCGACAGATTACGTGTGCTGCCACGGGCCTGGTCCAGGCGTGCCTGCTGTTCGTTCTTGCGCAGGTTTTCTTCGTACTGTTCGAACAGGCGGTTTTGTGGCTCAGGTTCTGGCTGCGGCTGGGCGGCTACCGGAGGCTTGCTCAGTTGTTGCACCGCTTCCGCCACCGGCTGCAATTGACGGCTGAACAACAGCGAGGCGAGCCAGCAAGTAAGTGCAATGGCCAGGAAACCCAGCCACAGACCCAGGGCAATGCTGCCAGTCAATTGCAGCGCGCTAAGCTGAACAGGTAACGGGCGACGCGGGTTGGGACGATAGGGCATGGCTGCCTCCTGGCGGATGTATGCGGGCGAGCAGCGATTGTCGCACGAAGATTAATTGCCGTCGGCTCTTCTGCGCGAAGACATTTATGCGGACAATCGGCGCTTTTGCCAACGGGAGCCTTGAATGCCGCCACTGAACACCCGCTGGGACATTTTTTGTACGGTCGTCGATAACTACGGCGACATCGGCGTGACCTGGCGTCTGGCCCGGCAACTGGTCAGCGAGCAGGCAATGACGGTGCGATTGTGGGTCGATGACCTGCGCGCTTTCGAACGCATTTGCCCGGAAATCGACATCGGCCTCGATCAGCAATGGCAGCAGGGCGTCGAAGTCCGGCACTGGCCGGCTGAGTGGCAGGAATCAGCAGCGGCCGACGTGGTGATCGCGGCTTTTGCCTGCCAGTTGCCGAGCATTTACATGGACGCCATGGCCGCACGGGAACAGTCGCCGTTGTGGATGAACCTCGACTATCTCAGCGCTGAAGACTGGGTGGTTGGCTGCCACGGTCTGCCGTCGGTGAAGTACAAGTCGGTGCAGAAGTACTTTTTCTTTCCGGGATTTCAGCCGGGGACCGGCGGCTTGCTGCGTGAGAGCGGTTTACTGGAGCGGCGTCAGCAGTTTCAACAGAATCCCGAGGCGCAGCGACAATTCCTGCACGCTCTGGGAATAGCTCCTGCGCCCGGTGCGCAGCTGATTTCGCTGTTTGCCTACGAGAATGCCGGACTCGCCAGTTGGCTGGATGTGCTCGCGGCGGACGCTACGCCTATCCATCTGCTGGTGCCGGAAGGACGGATTCTCGGCGATGTCGCCCGTTGGCTCGGAGTCGAGTCGCTGCCGGTCGGGGCAATGCACGTTCGTCAGTCGCTGACCTTGCAGGTGCTGCCGTTCGTCCGTCAGGATCAATACGATCAATTGCTCTGGTGCTGCGATTTCAATGCGGTGCGCGGCGAGGACTCGTTCGTTCGGGCGCAGTGGGCGGGGCGGCCGATGCTGTGGCACATCTATCAGCAGGACGAAGACATCCACCTCGACAAGCTCGATGCCTTCCTTACGCTTTACACAAAACGCCTTTCGCCCGCTGCCGCCGAGGCGATGAACGGTCTCTGGCGCGCTTGGAGTGCCGGCCAGCCTATCGGCGACCACTGGCTTGAGGCCCGTAAACACTGGCCCGAACTGCAGGAAAATGCCCGCGCGTGGTGTCTGGAACAAGCCTTGCAGGCCGATCTTGCGACGGCGCTGGTACAGTTTTACCGAAATTGGATATGATACGCGGCCTAGATTTTTGTAAATCCCATCCAAATTCGGATATTCGCAATGAAAACTGGTAAAGAACTCAAACCCGGTACCGTGATCCGTATCGACAACGATCCTTGGCTGGTTCAGAAAGCTGAATTCACCAAGTCGGGCCGTAACAGCGCGATCATGAAGACCAAGCTGAAGAACCTGCTGACCGGTTACAAGACCGAAACCGTTTACGGTGCGGACGACAAGCTGGACGACGTGATCCTGGACCGCAAAGAAGCGACCCTGTCCTTCATCAGCGGTGACTCCTACACGTTCATGGACACCACCGACTACACCATGTACGAGCTGAACGCCGAAGACATCGAAAGCGTTCTGCCATTCGTGGAAGAAGGCATGACCGACGTTTGCGAAGCCGTATTCTTCGAAGGCCGTCTGGTTTCCGTAGAGCTGCCGACCACCATCGTGCGTCAGGTTGACTACACCGAAGGTTCCGCTCGCGGCGACACTTCCGGCAAGGTGATGAAGCCTGCCAAACTGAAGAACGGTACCGAGCTGTCGGTTGCTGACTTCATCGAAATCGGCGACATGATCGAGATCGATACCCGCGAAGGCGGTTCCTACAAAGGCCGTGCCAAATAAGCACTGCTTTTTGCGGAAAGAAAAAGCCCGACCATTGAGTCGGGCTTTTTTGTGCCTGATGAAAATTACTTCTTCAGGTGCTGCTTCAGTTCTTCCGAGGCCTGCAGCATCGCCGAGCGCACCGCCGGCACCTGGCTGACCACGTTGAGCAAACCGTAGTCGTGGATCATGCCGTTGTAGCGCACCGAGGTCACCGGTACGCCGGCTTCGTCGAGTTTGCGGGCATAGGCTTCACCTTCGTCACGCAGCACGTCGGCCCCCGCAGTCTGGACCAGCGCAGGCGGCAGACCTTTCAATTGCGCAGTGGTTGCCCGCAAAGGCGAGGCGTAGACCTCGTTCCGCTGGTTGGCGTCGGTGGTGTAGTTGTCCCAGAACCACTTCATCATGTTGCGAGTGAGGAAGTGCCCCTCGGCGTACTGGTTATACGAACCGGTATCGAAATTGGCATCGGTCACCGGCCACAGCAGCACCTGGAATTTGATCGCTGGCGTGCCTTTGTCTTTGGCCATCAGGGCGACGACTGCCGCCATGTTGCCGCCGACGCTGTTGCCCGCCACCGCCAGACGCTTGCCGTCGACGTTGATTTCTTTGCCGTGTTCGGCCACCCACTTGGTGGCGGCGTAAGCCTGGTTGATCGCCACCGGGTAATGCGCTTCCGGCGAAGGGGTGTAATTGACGAACACCGCCGCCGCCCCCGAGCCGACCACCAGATCCCGCACCAGGCGTTCGTGGGTCGGGAAATCTCCCAGCACCCAGCCGCCGCCGTGGAAGAACATGAACACCGGCAGCTCGCCCTTGACCCCGGCCGGCCGGACGATGGTCAGGCTCAACGGTTGGCCATCGACCTGGATGGTTTTCTCGCTGACGTCCGCTTTGGGTAGCGTCAGTTTGACCCCGGACTGCGCGCCCGTCAGCACGGCGCGGGCATCCTTGGGCGTCATCTGTTCCATCGGTTTGCCGGTGCCGGCATTCAGCACATCAAGGAACGCCTGGGTGTTGTGTTCAACCTCCCCGGCGAATGCGCTGTGGATGGACAGGGCGAGAAGAGTACCGGTCAAGACTTTGCTGAAAGTGTTCATGTTCATTTCCTGTACGGGCCTGAGTGTCAGTGATTACACGGTGACGTGCAGACGCACATCGACGTTGCCGCGAGTGGCGTTGGAGTACGGGCAGACCTGGTGAGCCGCGTCGACCAGGCTTTGTGCGTCAGCCTGTTCCAGGCCCGGCAGACTGATGTGCAGGTCGATGTCCAGACCGAAACCGCCAGGGATCTGGCCGATGCCGACGTGAGCGGTGATCGAGGCGTCGTCCGGGATTTTGCGTTTGGTCTGACTGGCGACGAATTTCAGGGCGCCGATAAAGCAGGCCGAGTAGCCGGCGGCGAACAGTTGCTCAGGGTTGGTGGCTGCGCCGCCAGCACCGCCGAGTTCTTTCGGAGTGGCGAGTTTGACGTCGAGGATGTTGTCGCTGGAAATCGCACGACCGTCACGGCCGCCAGTGGAGGTTGCGATTGCGGTGTAGAGAGTTTGCATGGTGTGAGCCTCAGTAAGTGTGGTTTGTTGCGCTAATTGTTTGCGCGCTAACTAGGTGCGAAGTAAATGTACTGCGCGAATATTTAGTGCGCAAGATAAATTTTTGAAGAAAGCACGAATTAGCGCTTGGATTGGGAAGTGACGTGATCTCAAGCTTTTGATATTTAAGGATTTTTTGAATGTAAAACGAGATGAAAAATTTTTCGGTGATAAGCGGGGAAGGGGCGATACGCCTGCAGGCGCAAGGCTGCGCCCACAGGAAAGGACGATCTTAAGCGAGGCTGTCCTGCAAATGACCACGCAAGGCCTGCAACTCGGCTTGCAGGTTTTGCAGGCGCTCCAGCGTGAAGCCACTGGCCCCCAGGATGCATTGTGGAACGGTCCGGGCCCTGTCTTTCAAGGCGCGTCCCTGGGCAGTCAGTTCAACGATCACCACACGCTCATCCTCACGACTGCGGGTCCGGCTGAGCAAACCTTCACCTTCCAGCCGCTTGAGCAACGGGGTCAGCGAGCCCGGATCGGTCAGCAGGCGCGTGCTGATTTCTCCGACGGTCAAACCATCCTTCTCCCACAGCACCATCATCGCCAGGTATTGCGGATACGTCAGGCCAAGCGCTTGCAACAGCGGCTTGTAGACCTTGGTCATCATCAGCGAAGTGGAATGCAGGGCGAAGCAGGCCTGATTGTCGAGCAGCAGGTCTTCGCAGTGATCGGAGGTGTTGCGGTCGGTGGTCATGTCAGTGCCTTGAACGGTGATGCAGATGAATCTAGCGCTCGAATCTTTAATGCGCCAGACAATTGTGCCCGGTGGCGAACCGATCAATGCCGGCCCAGTTCTCGTTGCAGTGCCAGATCCCACAGCGGCACGGGGCTGAACCGGGTTTTGAGGTATTCCAGCAGCAGGCGGCTGCGGGAGCTGGCCTGTTGCTCCAGTCGCAGCGCATAGATGCCGGTGCTCTCCGGTTTTGGCAGGCCGTTTTCACAGAACAGCGGCAGCAACTCGCCGCGCAACAGGTATTCGCTGGCCAGCCAGGTCGGTAGATGCGCGATCCCGAGTCCCGCCAGCGCGCCGCACACCAGCGCCTCGGCGTTGTTGGCGCTCATGCGCACCCGCGCCGGGCGGTGCAGTTGCATCTGCCCGTTCTGTTCGAAGCGCCAGGCGAAGGGCGGGGCGAGGCCGTCCCAATCGAGGCCGTCATGCTCGCTCAATTGCGCGGGTTCGCTCGGCACACCGCGGCGCTTGAGATAGTCGGGGCTCGCGCAGGCGATGCGGACCATGCTCGCCAACGGTGTGGCCACCAACCGGGTGTCAGCCATTTGCCCGGCGCGCAACACCAGATCGACCTTGCCCAGGTTTGAACCGTCCATGTCGACGAAGCTGTCGATCAGATGCAGTTGCACATCCAGCCCCGGGTACAGCACCAGAAAATCGGCAATCACCGGCGCCAGATGCCGACGCCCGAACGCTGCTGGCGCATCCACCCGAATCAGTCCCTCCGGCGCGCTGCTCAGGGACACCGCTTCAGCCCGGGCAAGTTGCAACTCCGCCACAATCCGCCGCGCCCGTTCGGCAAACGCCAGACCTGCCGGCGTGGCGCGCACCGCGTGAGTGCTGCGGATGAACAACTGGCTGCCGACCGCGCTTTCCAGACTGTCGATACGCCGGGCAACGGCGGAGGGCGTCAGCGGATGCCGGCGCGAAGCCGCAGAAAAGCTGCCGCTCTCGAGTACATCGAGAAACAGCCCCAGTTGTTCGGTCAATTGATTGGGATTCATGAATCAGCTCATTGCCTATGCGGATTTAGCACAGCCATTGTGCGTTGCTGTGCGTTTCCGTGCCAGCGCCGACTGCGTAGGATGAGTCGCTTGACGTATGAGGAATTCTGCTGTGATCGAGTTTTTGCTGTACCTGTTGTTTGGCGCCGCCCTCGGTACTCTGGGTGGGATCTTCGGTATTGGTGGCGGGCTTATCGCCATTCCGCTGCTGGGCGTGTGGTTTGGGCTCGATCAGCAGATCGCCCAAGGCACGGCGCTGGTGATGGTGGTGCCGAACGTGATGCTGGCGCTGTGGCGTTATCACCAGCGTAACCGCATCGAACTCCGCCATGCGTTGCCGCTGGCGGTGATGGGATTCTGTTTCGCGTGGATCGGCTCGATCTGGGCCGTGGGCATCGACGCGCAGACCATGCGCATCGGGTTTGTCGCGTTCCTTGTGGCGCTGTCGGCTTACAACCTGGTGCGCATGTTTGGCGCGCGCCCGGCGGCGACTTCCGAGATGCGCTATTCATGGCCGTGGCTGGGCGTGCTCGGCGCGGCGTCAGGCGCCATGGGTGGTTTGTTTGGTGTCGGCGGGGCGGTGGTGGCGACGCCGGTGCTGACCAGTCTGTTCGGCACTACTCAAGTGGTCGCTCAGGGGCTTTCGCTGGCGCTGGCACTGCCGAGCACCGGCGTCACGCTGGTGACGTACGCGGTGCACCACGAAGTGGACTGGATGATCGGCCTGCCGCTGGCCATCGGCGGTCTGGCCAGCATCAGTTGGGGCGTGAAAGTGGCCCACGCGATGCCGGAAAAACTCCTGCGCGGGCTGTTCTGCGGGTTCCTGGTGCTGTGTGCGGTGATGCTCGCCTTTAAAGTTTGAAGCCTTCGACGATGTGCTCGGCCAGGCATTCGGTGATCGGCGAGGGGTTGTTGAGGTTGCGGATCAGCATGATGCTGGCCTCGGGCAGCAGCGGCAGATTTTCGGCATCTCCAAGAATCCGCATGTCGGGGGTAATCAGGCTTTCCAGCTGCGCGGTGATCGCCAGACCCGCGCTCACCACTGCCATCAGCGCCGACAGGCTGGTGCTGTTGTAGGCGATCCGGTATTCGCGGCCCATCGCGTCCAGCGCATTGCAGGCCCACAGGCGGCAGAAGCAATCACTGTTGAACATCGCCAGTGGTAGCGGCGTCTGCTCGTGGGCGCTGAAATTCTGCGCCTCGGCCCACACGAAGCGCTCCTTGCGCAGCAACTGGCCGATCTCGTTGCCCGGCTCGCGGGTGACGATCGACAGATCGAGGTCCGTGCGTTGCAGCAATTGTTTGGTTGACTCGCAGTGCACTTCGATCTGGATCAGCGGATAGAACTGCGCAAAACGCGACAGAATCCCCGGCAGAAAGCGCATAACGTAATCGTCCGGCGTACCGATCCGCACTGTGCCGACCATGTGCGGCTCGCGCAGGGTGTTGAACACTTCGCTGTGCAATTTCAGGATGCGCCGCGCATAACCGAGCAACACCTGGCCTTCAGCGGTCAGGCGCACTTGACGCCCGTCGCGCTCGAACAACTGGCGCTGCAACACGTCCTCTTCCAGACGCTTCATCTGCATGCTCACGGCCGATTGGGTGCGGTTGACCATTTCGCCGGCGCGGGTAAAACCGCCCTGATCGGCAATTGCGACAAAGGTGCGCAGGACATCGGTATCGATACTGGGATATGCCGACAATTGATGAATCTCCGTGATGCATGCCATCAGAAACATTCGTTGGATTGATCGTAGCTCTGGCGGGAGACTTGAGCCATCCCAAAAAGGAGGCAACACGATGAAAGGTCAAAGAGAGTACGCAGGCGAAGAAAAATTTTCCGGCCATATCGTTTCCGATCTGTTGCACAAGTTTAGCCGGTGGTACGAATTGCACCGTGAGCGCGAGCTGCTCGCCAGCCTGAGCGACGAAGCGCTCAAGGACATCGGGGTCAGCCGTGCCGATGTCGAACACGAGTCGGTGCGGCCGTTCTGGGACGATCCGATGCATAAATGATGAGGCCATCGCTACACAAACCACTTTCAGGTGAGGTAGGTTGCGAGCAGACATGGAGGTACACATGCCCGCGACACTGTCCTTTTCCCTTAAACAGGCTCGACGTCTGGCACTGGCTGCCCAAGGGTTTCACGGGCGCCAGCTGCCGGCTGTCAAGGCCATGCACCTCAACCGGCTGATCGAACGCCTCGGTCTGTTGCAGATCGACTCCGTCAACGCCGTGGTGCGCTCGCACTACCTGCCGCTGTTTTCCCGTCTTGGTTCCTACTCTGCTGACTTGCTCGACCAGGCTGCCTGGAGTTCGGGGCGACGTCGTTCGCTGTTCGAATACTGGGGCCATGAAGCGTCGCTGCTGCCGTTGTCGATGTACCCGTTGATGGGCTGGCGCATGCAGCGGGCCAGGCGCGGTGAGGATATTTATCAGCAACTGGCGCGGTTTGGTCGCGAGCAACAGGACACCATTCGCCGGGTACTGGCGTCGGTCGAGGAGCAGGGCGCACTGGGCGCCGGCAGTCTGTCGACCCGCGAGGAAAAGGCCGGGCCGTGGTGGGACTGGAGCGCGGAAAAGCACGCACTGGAATGGCTGTTTGCCGCTGGCGAAGTCACCGTCGCCGGACGCCGTGGTTTCGAGCGATTGTATGACTTGCCGGAACGGGTGATTCCGGCTTCCGTGCTGCAACAGCCATTGCCCGATGAGGCTGAGTCGCAGCGCGGTTTGCTGCTGCATGCAGCGCAGGCGCTCGGTGTCGGCACGGAAAAAGACTTGCGTGATTACTTCCGCCTGAATCCTTCCGATGCCCGCCCGCGTCTGGCCGAACTGGTCGAGGACGGACAACTGCTGACTTGCGAAGTCGCCGGATGGCGGCAGATCGCTTATTGCCTGCCCGAGCCAAAAGTCCCACGCAAGGTCGAGGCCAGTGCATTGCTGTCGCCGTTTGACTCACTGATCTGGGAGCGTAGTCGGACCGAGCGGCTGTTCGATTTTCGCTATCGGCTGGAGATTTATACGCCGCAGGACAAGCGGGTCTACGGCTATTACGTGTTGCCGTTCCTGCACAACGAACGGATTGCCGCGCGAGTTGATCTGCGCGCCGAACGGGCGGCGGGGCGGTTGGCGGTGCATGCGGTGCACGAGGAAGAAACGGGGCTGGACGAGGCGGGGATGCTGGCCCTGGCGCTGAACCTGCGGCGCATGGCGGACTGGTTGGGGCTCGCGCGGGTGCAGCTCAATTGTCAGCGGGAAAGTGCCGGTCGGCTCCGGATGGCTATGGTTCAGATCGGCTGCGACTGAACCGGCCTCATCGCTGGCAAGCCAGCTCCCACAGTGGCCGAGTCGTTAATTAAATGTACGACTTCGATACTGTGGGAGCCGGGCTTGCCCGCGATGAGGCCAACTCAGACGCTAAAGATATCGAACCTTAGCGACGAACCTGCTTCAGGGTTTCGGCGATCAGAAACGCCAGTTCCAGCGACTGATCGGCATTCATCCGCGGATCGCAGTGGGTGTGATAGCGATCCGACAAACCATCTTCAGTGATCGGCCGCGCGCCACCGATGCACTCGGTGACGTTCTGCCCGGTCATCTCGATGTGGATGCCGCCGGCGTAGCTGCCTTCCGCTTCATGAACTTGGAAGAACTGCTTCACCTCACCAAGAATCTGCGCGAAGTCGCGAGTCTTGTAACCGCTGCTGGCCTTGATGGTGTTGCCGTGCATCGGGTCGGAGCTCCACAGCACCTGCTTGCCTTCACGCTGCACCGCACGGATCAGCGCCGGCAGGTGATCGCCGACCTTGTTCGCGCCCATCCGCGCGATCAGGTTCAGACGACCCGGATCGTTGTCCGGGTTGAGCACGTCGATCAGGCGGATCAGGTCGTCGGGGTTCATGCTCGGGCCGACTTTGACCCCGATCGGGTTGTTCACCCCGCGCAGGAATTCGACGTGGGCGCCGTCGAGCTGACGGGTGCGGTCGCCGATCCACAGCATATGCGCCGAGCAATCGTAGTAATCGTTGGTCAGGCTGTCGCGGCGCACGAAGGCTTCTTCGTAGTTCAGCAGCAGCGCTTCGTGGGCAGTGAAGAAACTGGTCTCGCGCAGTTGCGGCGAGCTGTCCATACCGCAGGCGCGCATGAAGGCCAGGGTTTCATCGATGCGGTCGGCCAGATGGCTGTACTTTTCGGCCAGCGCCGAGTTGGCGATGAAGTCCAGGTTCCACTTGTGCACCTGGTGCAGGTCGGCAAAACCGCCTTGGGCGAAGGCGCGCAGCAGGTTGAGGGTGGCGGTGGACTGGTGATAGGACTGCAGCAGACGCTCCGGGTCCGGTACGCGGCTGGCGGCGTCGAAACCGATGCCGTTGACGATGTCGCCCCGGTAGGCCGGCAGGGTTACGCCGTTGATGGTCTCGTCGTTGGCCGAGCGCGGCTTGGCGAACTGGCCGGCCATGCGCCCGACCTTGACCACCGGGCAACCGGCGGCGAAGGTCATGACGATTGCCATTTGCAGCAGCACTTTGAAGGTGTCGCGAATCTTCGCGGCGGAGAACTCGGCGAAGCTTTCGGCGCAGTCGCCGCCCTGCAGCAGGAACGCCCGGCCCTGGGTGACTTCGGCAAACTGACGGCGCAGCTCGCGCGCTTCGCCGGCAAACACCAGCGGCGGATAGCTGGCCAGCGTCTGCTCGACCTGGCGCAGATGCGCGGCGTCGGGGTATTGGGGTTGTTGCTGGATCGGCAGGGCGCGCCAGCTGTCAGGGCTCCAGGGTTGGCTCATCACGGTCTCTAAGGTTCTACGCACGGACGGCCATGTTAGCAGCAATTAGTGCGTGACCTGCTCCCGCCGCTTCGCCGACAATCGCCGCTTTGCCACGGCACCGCAGCGGTGCCATCGCGTCACCGCGCCCGGTGACCACCAGGAGACGAAATGACTGAGGAGCGCGTCGAGCTGTTGCTCGCCGAGGTACAGGATGAGTTCGGCGTGATTCGCGTGCTGGAAGTGGCCGACTACCGCTTTCTGGAGTTCGGCGATGCCATCGAGCAAAGCTGCGTGTTTACCGCCGACCCGAGCTGGCTGGAGTACGACTACACCCGGGCGATGCTGATCGGCGCGCTGTGCCACGAGCAGCCGGAGAGCGCGCTGTTCCTCGGCCTGGGCGCGGGCACGCTGACCCAGGCCTGCCTCAAGTTCCTGCCGCTGGAAGACGTCGAAGCCATCGAGCTGCGCCCGGACGTGCCGCGTCTGGCCATCGAATACCTCGGGCTGGATGACGATCCACGGCTGTACATCCGCGTCGGCGATGCCCTCGAACTGCTGCCGACCGCTGAACCTGCGGATCTGATCTTCGTCGACCTGTACACCGATGTCGGCCCCGGCGCCGGGCACCTTGCGTGGAATTTCCTCGGGGACTGTCAGAAACGTCTGAATCCCGGTGGCTGGCTGGTGATCAACCAATGGGCCACCGACGACGGCAAACCGTTGGGCGCGGCGCTGTTGCGCGGGCTCTATCACCGGCATTACTGGGAGCTGCCGGTGAAGGAGGGCAATGTGATTCTGATCGTGCCGGCAGATCTCGATCAGGCGCTGGACATGCAGGCGCTGACGGCACGAGCTGAAGCGCTGGCGCCGAAGCTGGGCTACTCGTTGCAGTCGTTGATCAACTGCATCCGTCCGGCAACCTGATCTTCAAAGGCCTTTGAAAATCCCCGGTCTGCGCTCCACCAGCGAGCGCACACCTTCCTTGGCATCTTCGGTGGCCAGCAACTTCTTTACCAGCGGCGGCAAGCTCTTAGCCGCCGCAGTTTCGCCTTCATAGCGTGCCTGACGCGCCGACATCAGCGTCGCCTGCACGCCCAGCGGCGCCTGCCGGGCAATCCGTTCGGCCAGTTCGATGGCGCGCGGCAGCAGATCCTCGCTGGCCATGACCTCTTGCACCAGACCCAGGCGCAACGCATCGTGGGCATCGAATTCGTCGCCGGTCAGCAGCCAGCGCATCGCGTTGCCCCAGCCGGCGATCTGATGAAAGCGTAACGTCGCGCCGCCGAACGGAAAGATCCCGCGCTGCACTTCCATCTGGGCGAAGCGGGTGTTGCTCGCGCACAGGTTGATGTCGGCGGCGAGCATCAGCTCGATGCCGATGGTCAGGCAATAACCCTGCGCGGCAACAATCACCGGTTTGCTGACCCGTGGCCCGACGAACACGCCCCATGGATCGCAGCCGCCGGGCGGCACTTGCCAGCCTTGAGCGAGAGCGGAACTGGCATTCACCAGATCAAGCCCGGCGGTGAAATGCTCGCCATGCCCGAACACCACCGCCACCCGTGCGTCGCTGTCGGCCTCGAATTCGCCGTAGGCCAGGGCCAGGTCGTTGAGCAGGTCGAGGTCGAAGGCATTGCGCTTGGCGACGCGGTCCAGACCGATCAAATGCACGTGGCCGTGACGCGCACGGCTCACGCGGCCGGGGCAGGGCTGATTCATGGGTGTTTCCTCGCAGGGGAAGAAAGGGTGCAGCGACCAGATGCCGCACATCGGTGAATCGTTTAAGCGCCATCGCCCGCAGGGCCGGGGTGTTTGAAAAATAGACCTTTGCCCGATTATCCGCAAAACCCCATTACACAGCGGTGACAACTGTATTTCTCCGATAAAAAAAGCTCCCTTTTTGGGCAAATTCCGGTATAGTGCGCGCCGGCCTTTAACCGGGCCGCGTTTAGGTAGCGCAATTCCCCGAAGTCAGCTTCGGCTGCACGTCCGCACTGCGGGCTCTTCCTTGACGATTCTTTTTCATTCATTCGTTTTCGCAAATCCCCGCCGACAAAGCTGCCAGGGCGACTCTTGAGTCTCAACACGGCATGTGCAGCTTTGGAGCATGGGTCTTTGCGGATGCACTTAGAGGCAGACCCATGACCCAGGAAATCGGCGGCTTCGCCGCTCTTGAACTTCATCCCAATATTGTCGCTGCAGTAGTCGCTACCGGCTATGAAGAGCCTTCGGCCATTCAGCAGCAGTCGATCCCGATCATCCTCGCCGGTCACGATATGATTGGTCAGGCGCAAACCGGTACCGGTAAAACCGCTGCCTTTGCCCTGCCTATCCTGCACCGCATCGATCCGTCCAAGCGCGAGCCGCAAGCTCTGATCCTGGCCCCAACTCGTGAGTTGGCGCTACAAGTTGCAACCGCTTTCGAAACCTACGCCAAGCAAATGCCGGGCGTAACTGTTGTGGCTGTCTACGGCGGCGCGCCGATGGGCCCACAATTGAAAGCAATCCGTAATGGCGCACAGATCGTTGTCGCCACTCCGGGCCGTCTGTGCGACCACCTGCGTCGCGACGAAAAAGTGCTGCAGACCGTGAACCACCTGGTTCTCGACGAAGCAGACGAAATGCTCAAACTGGGCTTCATGGACGACCTCGAAGTGATCTTCAAGGCCATGCCGGAAACTCGTCAGACCGTATTGTTCTCGGCGACCCTGCCGCAATCGATCCGTGCCATCGCCGAGCGTCACCTGCGCGATCCAAAGCACGTGAAGATCCAGAGCAAGACCCAGACCGTTACCGCGATCGAACAGGCTCACCTGTTGGTTCACGCTGACCAGAAGACCTCTGCCGTTCTCAGCTTGCTGGAAGTGGAAGATTTCGACGCTCTGATCATGTTCGTGCGCACCAAGCAAGCGACCCTGGATCTGGCCAGCGCCCTCGACGCCAAAGGCTACAAAGCCGCCGCGTTGAACGGCGACATCGCCCAGAACCAGCGTGAGCGCGTGATCGACTCGCTGAAAGATGGCCGTCTGGACATCGTTGTAGCGACCGACGTTGCCGCCCGTGGTCTGGACGTTCCGCGCATCACCCACGTGTTCAACGTGGACATGCCGTACGATCCGGAATCCTACGTGCACCGTATCGGCCGTACCGGCCGCGCCGGTCGCGAAGGCCGCGCGCTGCTGCTGGTGACGCCACGTGAGCGCCGCATGCTGCAGGTAATCGAGCGTGTAACCGGTCAGAAAGTTGCCGAAGTGCGTCTGCCGGACGCCCAGGCCGTTCTTGATGCCCGCATCAAGAAGCTGACCAACAGCCTGTCGCCGCTGGTGGCTGACGCCGAATCGACTCACGGTGATCTGCTGGATCGCCTGACCGCCGACATCGGTTGCACCCCACGCGCCCTGGCTGCCGCACTGCTGCGCAAGGCCACCAATGGTCAGGCGCTGAACCTGGCAGCGATCGAGAAGGAACGTCCACTGGTGCCGAACAGCGCGCCACGTGGCGACCGTCCTGAGCGTTCCGGTGATCGTCCGGACCGTGGTGACCGCGAGCGTCGTGCTCCGATGCCACTGGGCGAAGGCCGTGCCCGTTGCCGTACCGCGCTGGGCGCGCGTGACGGTATCGCGGCGAAAAACCTGCTGGGCGCCATCCTCAACGAAGGTGGTCTGGCACGTGAAGCCATCGGTCGCATCCAGGTGCGTGACAGCTTCAGCCTCGTCGAGCTGCCGGAAGATGGTCTGGACAAACTCCTGACCAAGCTGAAGGACACTCGCGTTGCCGGTAAGCAGTTGAAGCTGCGTCGCTACCGCGAAGATTGATCCGCCTCTGGGCTGATTGATCGAACATAAAAAATCCCCGACTGGTTCGGGGATTTTTTATGCCTGCGATTTGGGCATCAGCCGAAGCGGTAGATGTCCATGCCCAGTGCGCCCATGGTGAAACCTTGATGGGCAATGCTGAAATCACCGCCGGCACCTCGGGCGAAGTACAGCGGCAACAGGTGCTCGTCGCTTGGATGGTTGCGTACTGCGTTCGGTGCCTGCTGACGGTAATCGTGCAGGGCGGCTTCGTCGTTGGCGGCCAGCTTGTCGACTATCCAGTCACGGAAGTCCCGCGCCCACGGTTCGACGCTCTCCGGGCCGGCGTGCCAGTCCAGTTCTCGCAGGTTGTGGGTGATGCTGCCGGAGCCGATCAACAGAATGCCCTGTTCGCGCAGCCTGGCCAGCGCCTGGCCGACGCGGTTCTGTAGCGCCGGACCGCCACGACTCGGTAGGGAAACCTGCACCACCGGGATGTCAGCCTGCGGGTACATCAGCGACAGCGGCACCCACACACCGTGATCGAACGGTCGTTGTGGATCGAGGCGTGCCGGCAGGTCGTTGGCGGTCAGCAGATCGGCAACCCTACGGGCGAGTTGCGGATCGCCCGGGGCCGGATACTGCACTTCAAACAGCGCGCGGGGGAAACCGCCGAAGTCGTGCCAGGTTTCCGGTTGCGGATGGCCGCTGACCAGCAGCTCATGGCTTTCCCAGTGGGCGGATACGATGACGATGGCTTTCGGGCGTGGCAGTTCGGCCGCCAACCGCGCCAGGGCCGGGCCGCTGGCGCCGGGCTCAAGTGCCAGCATGGGCGAGCCATGGGAGATAAACAGGCTGGGAAACATGGAAAGGTTCCTGAGCGTTAAGATGGTTCATCTTCAGTCAGTTCATTGATCTAATTCCAATATAAGTTTTAACGCCTTTTGATCGAATTCTTTGGAGGATGCATGCAGCCGGAGTTTTGGCACAAGAAGTGGGAATCGAACCAGATCGGCTTTCACCAGCCGGAGGTGAACCCTTATTTGCAGCGGCACTGGCCCGATCTGGCCATCCCGGCGCAGGCGCGTGTGCTGGTGCCGTTGTGTGGGAAAAGCCTGGATCTGCTGTGGCTTGCCGGGCGTGGGCATCGGGTGCTCGGCGTCGAGCTGTCGGAGAAGGCCGTGGAAGACTTCTTCCGTGAGCAGCAATTGCAGCCGCAGATCAGTGAAGAGGGCAGCTTCAAGGTTTATCGGGCCGGCGCGATCGAGTTGTGGTGCGGGGATTTCTTCGCCTTGTCTGCGAACGATGTGGCCGATTGCACGGCGTTGTATGACCGTGCGGCGCTGATCGCCTTTCCGGCGCCAATGCGTGAGCGCTATGCGGCGCATTTGTTGAGCATCCTGCCGACGGGGCTGCGTGGTTTGCTGATCACGCTGGATTACGATCAGGCTCGGATGTCCGGGCCGCCGTTTGCGGTGACAGATGCCGAGGTGCAGCAGCTGCTCGGTGGCGACTGGGCGGTGCAGGCGCTGGAAGAACAGGACGTACTGAGCGAAAGCGGGAAGTTCCTGCAGGCGGGTGTGACACGGCTGGAAGAGCGGGTGTACCGCCTGACTCCTCAGTAACAGAACAACAAAAAAGGCCCGCATCGCTGCGGGCCTTTCTGTTGGAGCGGGGCTGATCAGCCGCGACGACGCAGGGCGTCGATACGATCTTCCAGCGGCGGGTGGCTCATGAACATGCGAGCAAACCCCTGTTTGATACCGCCGTTGATGCCGAAGGCATTCAGGGTGTCAGGCATGTGCACCGGCAGGCCCTGTTCGGCGCGCAAGCGTTGCAAGGCGTTGATCATCGCCCCCGTACCGGCCAGGCGGGCGCCGGCATCATCGGCACGGAACTCGCGTTTGCGCGAGAACCACATCACGATTGCGCTGGCCAGAATGCCCAATACCAGTTCGGCGAAAATGGTCGCGATGTAATAGGCCATGCCCTGGCCTTCTTCGTTCTTGAAAATCACCTTGTCGACGAAGTTGCCGATGATCCGCGCGAAGAACATCACGAAGGTGTTCACCACGCCCTGTATCAGCGCCAGGGTGACCATGTCGCCGTTGGCCACGTGGCCGATCTCGTGGGCCAGCACGGCCCGCACTTCATCTTCCTTGAAACGCTCGAGCAAGCCCTGGCTGACCGCGACCAGTGCGTCGTTCTTGTTCCAGCCGGTGGCGAAGGCGTTCGCTTCATAGGCCGGGAAAATACCGACTTCGGGCATCTTGATCCCGGCTTCCCGGGACAGTTGCTCGACGGTTTGCAGCAGCCACTGCTCGTGACGAGTACGTGGCTGGGTGATGATCTGGGTGCTGGTGCTCATTTTCGCCATCCACTTGGAGATGAACAGCGAGAACAGGGAACCGGCAAAACCAAAGACTGCACAGAAAACCAGCAGCTGACTGAGGTTGAGATCAACCCCGTTGGCCGCCATGAACCCGTTGAAGCCGAAAAGGCTCAGGGTGATGCTGGCTATCAGCACGACCGCCAGGTTAGTGGCCAAAAACAGCAGGATGCGCATCATGGTTGTAGAAGTCTCCTCAAGCTAAAGATGTAGCGTACTGCGGGGTATATAAGGTGCGGCACCTGGCGATTCAACCGAGTGACTATTTCAAACTGTGTCCTACACCGGATTCGTCGGACATGGGATATTTCCCACTGCCGAATCCGCTATGGATGACAGGCACGCGGCACCCGGTCTCATTGCGTCAGGCACGCATGATTCGTATGACTCGCAAGTGTAGAAGGTGCTGGAGGAGGGGAGCAGCAGAAGTGTTGCTGAATCAGACAGTGCGCAACGTTCGGGCCGTTGCGCACTGAGCGCCGGTTACTGGCGGTACGACTTGAGGAAGTTGCCAATGCGACCGATGGCCATGTCCAGGTCATCGACCCGCGGCAGCGTGACCACGCGGAAGTGGTCAGGCCACGGCCAGTTGAACGCCGTGCCTTGCACCACCAGCAGCTTCTCGGAGAGCAGCAGGTCGAGCACGAATTTCTCGTCGTTGTGGATCGGACAGACTTTCGGGTCGATCTTCGGGAACGCGTACAGCGCACCCATCGGCTTCACGCAGCTCACGCCGGGAATGTCGTTGAGCAGTTCCCAGGTACGGTTGCGTTGTTCCAGCAACCGGCCTTGCGGCAGAACCAGATCGTTGATGCTCTGATAGCCACCCAGGGCGGTCTGGATCGCATGCTGGCTCGGCACGTTGGCGCACAGGCGCATGTTGGCCAGCATGTCGATGCCTTCGATGTAGCTGTGGGCGTTGTGTTTCGGCCCGGAAATGGCGATCCAGCCGGAGCGGAAACCGGCCACGCGATACGACTTGGACAGACCGTTGAAGGTCAGGCACAGCAGGTCCGGGGCCAGCGAAGCGGTGCAGATGTGCACGGCGTCGTCGTAGAGGATCTTGTCGTAGATTTCGTCGGAGAACACCACCAGGTTGTGCTGACGGGCCAGTTCCAGCATGCCCAGCAGTACTTCCTTCGAATACACCGCGCCGGTCGGGTTGTTCGGGTTGATGATCACCATCGCCTTGGTGTTCGGGGTGATCTTGGCCTTGATGTCGGCCAGGTCCGGGAACCAGTCGGCACCCTCGTCGCACAGGTAATGCACCGCGTTACCGCCGGCCAGGCTCACGGCAGCGGTCCACAGCGGGTAGTCCGGCGCCGGCACCAGCACTTCGTCGCCGTTGTTGAGCAGCGCCTGCAGCGACATCACGATCAGCTCGGACACGCCGTTGCCCAGGTAGATGTCTTCGATGCCGACACCTTCGACCTGCTTCTGCTGGTAGTACTGCATCACCGCCTTGCGCGCGCTGAACAGGCCTTTGGAATCGCTGTAGCCCTGGGCGGTCGGCAGGTTGCGGATCACATCCTGGAGAATTTCGTCCGGCGCTTCGAAACCAAAGGGTGCCGGGTTGCCGATGTTCAGCTTGAGGATGCGATGGCCTTCCTCTTCCAGTCGTTTGGCGTGCTTGAGCACCGGGCCGCGAATGTCGTAGCAGACGTTGGCGAGCTTGTTCGATTTGCTGAACTGCATGGCGATGTGATCCCGAAAATGAACGATCCAGGCGGCGGGTGGACAACCGTGCTGGGAATCCTGCGTCTTCACACAGGCAAGTGTCTCGAGCGGCGGTTTCCAACAATCCGTTTGAATGCGCAGGAACCCGCTGCCAGACTGGCGTGTGACGAGGCGCAATCATACGTGCCGCCCGATCCGTGGAAAAGGTACAGATCGGGCTTTTTCAGCCGCTGAGGTGTGATGATGGAAAAGATTGAAAAGACCCTGGAAGAATGGCGGGCGATGCTCGACCCTGAGCAATACAACGTGTGTCGTCTCAGTGCCACCGAGCGACCGTTCTCCGGTAAATACAACGCCACCAAGACTGACGGTGTCTATCACTGCGTCTGCTGCAACGAGCCGTTGTTTGATTCCAGGACCAAATTCGATTCCGGTTGCGGCTGGCCAAGTTTCTACGCGCCGATCGGCGACAGCGCCATGACCGAAATCCGTGACACCAGCCACGGCATGATCCGCACCGAAGTGAAATGCGCCAAATGCGATGCGCACCTGGGCCACGTCTTCCCTGACGGCCCGCCGCCGACCGGCTTGCGTTATTGCATCAACTCGGTGTGCCTGGACCTGGTGCCGCGCGAGTAACCGATATGGGCGATCCACGGGTCGCCTTTCGAACAATTAAATTGCACACAATTCAATTGCTCGCTATTTTTGCCGTCTATCCATTTCTCAAGAGTGCGCACCATGAGCGATAACCTGCTGAATATTCCGTGCACCACCATCAAGGGCGAGCAAAAGACCCTCGCCGATTTCGCCGGCAAGGCGGTGCTGGTGGTCAATACCGCCAGCAAATGCGGTTTCACGCCGCAGTACAAAGGCCTTGAGGAGCTGTGGCAGACCTACAAGGATCAGGGCCTGGTGGTGCTGGGCTTCCCGTGCAACCAGTTCGGCAAGCAGGAACCGGGCAACGAGGGCGCCATCAGCGAGTTCTGCGAGCTGAATTACGGTGTCAGCTTCCCGCTGTTCAAGAAGATCGAAGTCAATGGGACCGGTGCGCACCCGCTGTTTGTGCAATTGAAGAAACGCGCGCCGGGCGTGCTGGGCTCCCAGGGCATCAAGTGGAATTTCACCAAGTTCCTGATCGGCAAGGACGGCCAGTTGGTCAAGCGCTTCGCCCCGGCCACCAAGCCGCAGGATCTGAGCCGCGAGATCGAAGCGCTGCTCAAATGAACAGCCTGTCCGCCGATTCGCTGAAGCTCGACAGTCAGCTGTGCTTCAAGTTGTATGCCGCGTCGCGGGCGGTGATCCGTGGCTACAAGCCGATGCTCGATCAGCTCGGCCTGACTTACCCGCAATATCTGGCGATGCTGGTGCTGTGGGAATGGCAGCAAGTCGCACCGGAGCAACCAACGGTCAAGGCGCTGGGTGAGCGGCTGGCGCTGGACTCCGGGACGCTGACGCCGCTGCTCAAGCGTCTGGAGCAACTTGAGCTGGTCCAGCGTCAGCGCTCGGCCCGGGACGAGCGTGAGGTCCATCTGAGCCTCACGCTGCAAGGGCAGGCGCTGCGTGAACAGGTCGGGCCTTTGAAGGAGCGGCTGTTGTGCGACAGCGGGGTGGACCTTGACCGGCTCAACGAGCTGCGTGAGGGACTCGATCACCTGCTGGGCCAGATCAAAGCGTTGTCGTAGTCGGTATCCACTGATCCAGCAGCGCCGCCAGTTCTTCACGGCGAAACGGCTTGGCCAGATAATCGCTCATGCCCGCCGCCCGGCAACGCTCGCGCTCTTCGGCCATCGCGTTTGCGGTCAGGGCGACAATCGGCAAGTGCGGCCAGCGACCGCTCTGACGAATCTGGCGGCTGGCTTCATAGCCGTCCATCACCGGCATGTTGCAGTCCATCAGCACCAGATCGAACTCGTCGTGTTCCAGCTGATCCAGCGCTTCTACACCATGGGCTGCGACCACGACATCACAGCCGAGCTTGCCCAGCATGCCTTTGGCCACCAGTTGATTGACCGGGTTGTCCTCCACCAGCAGCACCCGACCGCGCCGCTGAGACGAGACGCTCTCAAGGCGAGCGCGGTCGTTGGTGGTGAGGTCCGGCAACAGCGTTCGGCGCAGATTCTGATACAGCGCGTTGCGGGCCAGCGGTCGCGCCTGCTGCTGCAGCGGGGCGAGGGCGGCGGCTTCTTCACCCGGCAGGAAGCTGCCATAAGCGGTCACCAGCAGAATCGGTGCCGTCATCGCCGGGCGCAGGCCGAACAGGCATTCGGGGCAATCGGTGATGATGACGTCGGGGGAGAGGCCGAGCAGCGGGTCGTCCAGGGTTCGCTGCTCATAGGTCAGCCCCCAGACCGGCAGCAGGCTTTCCAGCAGTTCCGCCAGGCCGCTGACCGCGTTGGTGATCGCGAGCACTTTGCCGTGCAACGCTGGTGGAATCACCGCACGGGTGTGGCAGGGCAGCGGCAGTTCGGCGCAGAACTGACTGCCGAAACCCACTTCGGAGCTGATGGTCAGGCGCCCCTGCATGGCTTCGCACAGGTTGTAGGTCAGCGCCAGCCCGAGCCCGGTGCCGCCGTATTGGCGGGTGATGCCGGCGCCCGCCTGGGTAAACGGCTGGAAAATCTTCACCTGCGCTTCCTGAGCGATGCCGATACCGGTGTCGCAGACTTCGATGCGTACCCCTTCCTTCCAGGTGGACAATCGCACATCGACGCGGCCGAAGCGGGTGAATTTCAGCGCATTGGACAGAAGATTGCTGACGATCTGCCTGACCCGGGTAGGATCGCCGAGCACCAGCGCCGGGAAGTAAGGATCGATCAGGCAGGTCAGCTCGACACTCGGTGCGGCGTTCTGTGACAGCAGGTTGGCGGTGTCTTCGATCAGTGAGCCGAGATCGAAGGGAATGTGTTCCAGCTCAAGTTGCCCTGCATCGAATTTGGACAGGTCGAGAATGTCGTTGAGCAATTCCACCAAAACCTTGCCCGAGTCGTGGGCGATGGACAGTTGCTGCTGCTGTTCGGCGTTGAGCGGGCCATCGAGCGAGAGAGCGATCATCCCCAGCAGGCCGTTGAGCGGAGTACGGATCTCGTGGCTCATGTTGGCGAGAAATGCCGAGCGTGCCTCGGCCATGTCCAGCGCCGTGCTGCGAGCCACTTCCAGCTCCTGGTTGGACTGGCTGAGTCGTGCATTGATCGCCTTGAGCTCTGCGGTACGCGCCGACACGATGTCTTCGAGTTGCGCGAGGTAGTCAGTGAGGCGGTTTTCCGCATTGCGTCGCTGCTGGATTTCCGTGGCGATGTTCTCGAACTGCTGGTTGGCGACCTTGACCAGCACGCCGATCTCGTCATTGGCATGCCCGGCTGGACATTCCAGGGTGGTCGGCTCGGCGCTGCGCGGGTCGCGACCGCTGAGTTCGCGGATTACCCGTACCAGCGGTTTGGTCAGCATCACATAGAACAGCGCGAGCAGAATTCCGGTGAGAATCAGGCTGCGGGCGAAGCCGTTGAGCAACGTGACCTCGGCACGGCGCAGGAAGCGGCTGCCGAACGCGTAGGTGTCGACTTCCAGTTTCAGGGTGCCGAGGGATTCGTTGGGCAAGTGATCGAGATAGAGGCGGTCTTCGAACTGACGTTTGGCGCCGAACAGGAAGTCGCTGATCATCCGGTAGCCGCTTTGCAGCTCCGGCCGTTTGACGTTGGCCAGCACCGTCTGATTGTTGTCGGTCAGTTGCGCCGAGATGATCGCTGGCGAGCGCAGCAGGCCCAGGGTCAGTTCTTGCGCCAGTTCGGCGTCGATGTTGTAGGCGATGCGCGAGGCCGGGTTATGGCTGATTTCCAGCAACGACAGGATTTCACGGTTGATGGACGCGTCTTCACTGGCATAATCGATGCCGATTTGCAGCAGGCTGAGCAGCGTGCCCAGAATGAACCCGACCAGCACGGTAAGCCGGGCCTGTTTGTACGACAGCCGGTGGGTGAATTTGATATCCATGGGGTGTTGAACCACTTCCGTTTCCCTTCGCTGCTCAAGCATAGTCGATCATGCACGGATTCCGGGTTCCCGAAGCGCCTTGTAACAAGGCCCGGGACAGGTTTCGAACGCTGTCTGTCGTCGCTGCACCGCCATCATTACTGTGAACGAGCCCGAGGAGAAGACGTGGATTCCCGATTGAATGCTTTTCTTGAGCGCGCCGAGTCGGTTCTGGCGCGGATCGAACCACTGCTGCCGGCTCCACGCCCGGTCATCGACTGGGGCACCTGCCTCGCCGCGCGCTGGCAACGTGACGGTCGCAGCGGTTATCTGCTGCCGCTGGAAGTCAGCCTCGACATGCGCCTGTCGGACCTGATCGGCGTCGACCGGCAGCTGGAGCAACTGGGCCGCAACACTCAGCAATTTCTCGACGGCATGCCGGCCAACCATGCGCTGCTGTGGGGGTCGCGCGGTACCGGTAAATCGTCGCTGGTGCGCGCGTTGCTGGCTGAACACCCCAAGGCCGGTTTGCGTCTGATCGAAATCGAGCGTGATCACCTGGCGGACCTGCCACGGGTGGTGGAGCAGATCGCCAAGCTGCCGCAACGTTTTGTGCTGTTCTGCGATGACCTGTCGTTCGAGTCCGGCGAAGGCGACTACCGCGTGCTGAAAAGTGTGCTGGACGGCTCGCTCGAACAGGCGCCGGACAACGTGTTGTTGTACGCCACCTCCAACCGCCGCCATCTGGTGCCGGAGAAGGAAAGCGACAACGAAAACTGGAAGCGCGTCGATGGCGAACTGCATCCGAGCGAAGCGGTGGAAGACAAGATCGCGCTGTCGGATCGCTTCGGCCTGTGGCTGTCGTTCTATCCGTTTACCCAGGAACATTTCCTCAACGTCGTCGAGCACTGGATCGGCCAGTTGGCCGCCAAGGCCGGCCTGAGCTGGGAACGCGACGAACAACTGGACATCCTCGCCGTGCGCTGGGCAACCGGCCGCGGCAACCGCAACGGACGTTGCGCGTACCAATTCGCCCGTTATTGGGTGGGACTGAAATTGTTGGAGCACAAGGCATGATTGATTTGCAGCAGAGCGGCCAGGGTCTCGAAGGCTATGGCATGTTGGCCGCGCAACTGGAGTCGCTGCTGGCGGACGAGCGCGATTTCATCGCCAACGCCGCGCAGTTTTCGGCGTTCCTGTTCAACCAGCTCGATGACCTGAACTGGGCCGGTTTCTACCTCAATCGCAACGAAGAGCTGGTGCTCGGCCCGTTCCAGGGCCAGATCGCCTGCGTGCGTATTCCGTTCGGTCGGGGCGTTTGCGGCGCGGCGGCTGCCAGCCTGCAGACGCAGCGGGTCGAAGACGTTCATGCGTTCCCCGGCCATATCGCCTGCGACAGCGCGTCGAACAGCGAACTGGTGGTTCCGTTGGTCAAGGACGGTCGCCTGATCGGTGTGCTCGACCTCGACAGCCCGAAGCTCGCGCGTTTTGGTACCGACGATCAGGCCGGGATCGAACAGCTGGCGGCGATCTTCCTGCGTCTGACCGATTGCTGATCACGTCGTCAGGCCTGCCTTGAGCAGCACGGCCGCCGGGTCCACGGCATCGATCTGCCGTGGATCGAGAAAACGCGTGGCGTATTGCAGATACACGCCATCGCGAATGAACAGCTCGAACAGCTCGGCATCGATGTGTGCGTCGCGGCACATGGTGGCCATGATCCCCAGTGCTTCGCTCAGGGACTTGGCCTTTTTGTACGGGCGATCGGCGGCGGTCAGCGCTTCGAAGATGTCGGCAATCGCCATCATGCGCGCCGGCAGGCTCATGTCTTCGCGCTTCAGGCGCTTGGGATAACCGGTGCCGTCCATTTTTTCGTGATGCCCGCCGGCGATTTCCGCGACGCTGTTCAGATGCCCGGGGAAGGGCAGGTGACTGAGCATCAGGATCGTCTGCACCATGTGGTGGTTGATGATGTAGCGTTCTTCGCGGGTCAGCGTGCCCCGGGGGATGCAGAGGTTGTACAGCTCGCCGCGATTGTATTTGTAGGGCGGCACATCGAGTTTGAAACCCCACGGATTGTCTTCCGGGATCAGCTCGCTCTCGGCGCGCTCCAGCAGATGTTCGGGCTTGTCCGCCAGCAGCGGTTCGGTGACCGGCAGGGTCGGTGCCGGGGTGCGTGCCTGACGCCGGTTCTCCTCCCATGACAGGCCCAATCGATCATCCAGCGTGCGCGTCCAGGTGCGTTGCGCGATGTCTTGCAGACGTTGCAGGTCACCCTCGAGCATGGTTTCACTGCCCAGATTGCAGCGGGCGACGAACGCAAAATCATCATCCAGTGCCGTCAGGGTGGCCTCGCGCAGACCGGCCAGTTGCTGTTCTTCACCACCCAACGCCAGGGCTTGCCAATAGTTGATCCAGGCATCGCGCTTGAGGACTTCGAAGCGGGTGCGGATTTCGTGAAGGCGATCGTTCAGGGTCTCCAGCTTGGTGGCTTTGTCGACCACGTATTCCGGGGTCGTGACCTTGCCGCAGTCGTGCAGCCATGCAGCGATGTGCAAGGCCTCCCATTCGTCTTCGCTCGGCTGGTAATCGCTGAAGGCCGGGGCCTGACTGGCTGCAGCGGCACGGGCGAGCATCAGGGTCAGTTCCGGCACGCGCTGGCAATGCCCGCCGGTATAAGGACTCTTGGCATCAATGGCGCCGGCCAGCAGTTGAATGAACGCATCCAGCAGTTGTTTCTGTCTGGCTTGCAGGCGTTGACTCTCGATACTCACCGCGGCCGCCCCGGACACCGCTTGCAGAAAGGCGATGCGATCTGGCCGGAGTTTTTCCAGGTCACTCGGCGTGCCGCCATCGTCGATCAGCAGCACCAGCAGGCCGACGGTTTCGTTGTGCCGGTTATGCAGACGGATTCCAACCAAATGCACCCTCGGTGAACCCATGGCCAGCAGCACTTTCTGCAGGTCGGTGGCCTGTTCGAAACCCAGGTTGCTCACGACCGTGTCGGCGTTGGCCAGTTGCCGGAACCATTCGGGGCTTTGCGAGGCATCAAGACTGCGGCTTTGCAGATCGAATGCCGCCAACGGTTGAGACGAGTCTGCGACCACCAGGCCGTAGGGCTCCATGCGATTGCCATCGTTCTCACGCAGATAAATCAGCCCCGCCTGGGCCTGGGCGATCTGCACTGTCTCGAACAGTACCCGTTCCAGCAGCGGGTCGAAGCGGGTTTCGGCGGTCAGGCTGTCAGTGATGCGAAAGAAGCTGGCCAGGGTGTCTTTCATGCGAGCCATCGACAGGCTCAACTGGTCAATCTCCAGCACCAGCGATCGGCGGGTCACCGGGAAGTTGAAGTCGAAGCTGCGAATTGCATCGGCTTCCTTGACCAAGGCATGCAAGGGCGTCACCAGAACCCGCGAGATCAGCCAGCCCAACGGCAGACATAGCAGCAAGGTAGCCAGCGTGATGAGCGCTCCTTGCCAGCGCAGGCGATAGGCGTCGACCAGCAGTTCGTCTTCGGGCACCAGTAAAGCCATCTGTAAACCTTTCGGCCCGCCTTCCTGCAGCTGGCTGCGGGCGACGATCCATTGTCGGCCATCCACTTCGAGCCGATTGCCCTGGTGCCCGGACAACAAGGTGTGCAAGGCGGGGCTCAAATCGGCGGCCTTGGCCAGGCGCGCCGTGCGGTCATCGACGATCAGCCGGCGGCTGTCGGGGTAAGCCACGGCGTTGCCGTCGGCGTCGAACAGGACGATTTCCGTGGCCGGTGTCACCACGTGTTTGATGAGGGTCGCGGAGAGTGCATCAAGGGTCAGGTCGGCGCCGATCACGGCGTCTTCACCGCTGCGTCGGGCCAGCGTCGTGCCAACGTTGTGGGTGGAGAAAAAGACGTAGGGTTCGGTGGTGATCTGTTCGGCCTGCTGCCGTGCGTTGATGTACCACGCCCGGCTGCGAGGATCATAAGGTTCGTCGGGGTGGTCCTGTTGGCCGACCGGGGACAGTGCCTGGTCGAAGAACAGTGATTGTGAATGTGTCTGGCCGCTGGCGTCATGTTCGATGCTCCAGACTTGAAACGCTGCTGCGTCCGGTGCCTTTAGCAGGGTTTTCAGCGCTGGCGTGCGCAAGGGGCGGACCATGAAAAAGTCGCCGTTTTCATAACCCAGGTAGAGCGAGGCCAGATCCGGATTGTCCATCAGGGACTGACTGAACGGCTTGAGCAGCGCGATGCGCGATTCGAGGCTGAAAGATCCGGCGGCGGGGGTCTCTGCCAGCAGGCTCAGCAGGTGCCGGATCGGTGCATAAGTGGCCTGCAGGTCGAGACGTACATCCTGTTCGATCCGGCTGAACAGCTTTTCACTACTCGACAGAATGATGTGTGTGGTCTGGTGGTAGTTGAACAAACCCAGCACCACTCCGGTGAGCAACAGCAGAAAGGTGAACATGACGCTGATGTGCACATGCAGCGGAAACCGGCGTTGTTCCGGGCGCAGTGGGCTGGGCATTGCAGACTCTCCGTGTAGGTTAAGCACACTGCTCAGCCTTCAAGCATAGTTAAGCCCCGGCCATTTTGCTTTTGGCGATCCGAGCCAGTTGCTGTTCCAGTGCCTGCTCCAATTCCAGGATGGCGAGGTGGCTGGCCTGGCAATGACGCTCGATTTCTTCCCACGGCAGTACTTGCAGGCAGGCCTGCTCAAGCGCATCACAGCAGTTGATCAGGCGCGAGGCCTGGGCAATGCGTGCGGCGCCTTTGATCTTGTGTGCGATGACGGCCAGCGCGGAGGGATCCCGGGTGAGGCACAGGGCCTGCAACTCCTCCCGATCAAGGCGACTGCTGTTGAGCAGTTCTGCCAGCAATCGGTGGGTTTGAGAGGGGTTGTCACCGGTCAGCAGCGTCAGCCCCTGCAGGTTGAAAGCCGGAGCGGCGAACACCGGCTGAATGCTCTTGATCCATTGGCTCAGGCTGTTGAGGCTCAGGGGTTTGAACAGACATTCGTTCATGCCTGCCTGCTTGCAGCGCAGGATCTCTTCGGGCTGGGCATTGGCGGTGAACCCCAGCACCGTGCAAGCCGGGCGGCGGGTCAGCTTTTCGTGCTGACGAATCGCGCGGGTCAGCTCGTAGCCGTTCATGACGGGCATGTTGCAATCGGCAATGACCAGATCGAACTCCCCGCTCTTCCATTCATCCAGCCCGCGCAGGCCATCTTCCGCGATACAGAATCGATGGCCGAGGTATTCCAGTTGCTGGCACATCAGCAGTCGATTGGCCGGATGGTCATCGACCACCAGAACCGTTAACGGGATGAGGGATGGCTGAATCTGTGATTCATCTTCAGCTCTCGCCACTTGTGCAGGCAGAATGGTCACCGGTAGCGATACCCGAACCTGGGTGCCAATTCCGGGCAGGCTGCTCAATCGCAGTTTTCCACCCATCATTTCGCACAGGTTGCGGCTGATGACCAGCCCGAGCCCTGCGCCGCTGACGGCCCGTTGCCCATCGTTGCCGGCCTGGGCAAAAGGTTCGAACAACCGCAACTGATCCTGCGTCGTGATCCCGATGCCGCTGTCCTGTACGGTCAGCTGCACCATCGAACCTTCGGGGTCATCCGTGGGAAGAACATCCAGCGTGATTCTGACCTGCCCCGCGTCGGTGAACTTGATGGCATTGCTGATCAGATTCGACAGCACCTGTTTGAAGCGCAGAGGGTCGAGTTGCACATCGACATTCAGCTCAGGGGGAGAGACGGACACAGTCAGTGAAAGCTGTTTTTGTCGGGCGAGCCCTTCGAAGATTCTGACCACCGAACCCACTGTGTCGATCAGGTTGATTCGCTCGGGTTTCAGACTCAGTCGCCCGGATTCAATGCGCGCAATGTCCAGTATGTCGCCGATCAGGCCCAGCAAGTCCCTGGCCGAATGGTAGGCTGTTTCGATGCCGGAGCGATCCGGGTGTGCCTGATCCATGCGCTTGAGTGTCAACTCGAGCATGCCGATCACTGCGTTCATCGGCGTGCGGATCTCATGACTCATCGTTGCCAGAAACGTACTCTTGGCCCGGTTGGCATCGTCTGCCCGTTCCTTGGCTGCGCGAAGTTCATCGAGCAGTTCGCGGCGCTCACTGATGTCGATCCAGCCGCCGATGATTCCCCGGACGTCGCCACTGGAGTCTCGGTAGGGCAGAATCCAGTGATAGATCGTCAGTCGTCGGTTGCCGATGTGCAGCGGCCGGTCAAGCACAAGCGGTTTGCCTTCGGCCACTACCCGCTGATAGTCGGCCTGATACGCCTGTGCCTCGAAAGCGTTGTTCAGCGCACCCTGCATGACATCTTTGCCGATGACGTCTTCGCGCCGGGCATTGAACGCCTGGAGATAACTGTCATTGCAGCTTTGCAGCAGGCCCTGTCGGTCACGCACGTAGATTGGGTGGGGCGTCCCGTTGACCAGTGAACTCATGAATTCCAGTTGGTCGTTCAAGGCCCGTTCCGCCGATTTACGCTGTTTGATCTGGCGGCGCATGTAGGCATTCCAGAGCAGCGACAGCAGCAACAGCAGGCAGGCGCCGCCGATCAGCTGATAAAAGAAACGCCGGTACTGATGCCAGGTGCCTTGCGAAATGTTTGAGTAGCCCCGCCAGCGACCATTGATAATGCCCAGTTCTTCGGGTGTGATGCTCATCAGCGTCTTGTTGATGATCGAGTTCAGTTCTGTGTTGTCCCGGGCTGTCGCCAGAGAAAAAGCCGCCTGACGTGTGCCGATGGTGGTGGTGATCTGCAGGGGATGTTCGAAGGTTCGTGATGCAATGAAGTAGTTTGCGATGACCAGCGAGTTCACTGCGCCTTCGACCTGACCTTCATCGAGCAGCGCCACAGCACTGTAAGTATCCGGCGTCTCGATCAGCTGAATGCGGGGAAACTCGGTGCGCAGGTACTCGATCATCGGATTGCCTTGAGCGATCGCCAGACGTTTGCGTTTCAGTTGCCCCAGGTGCGTAGGGCTGTCGGCGGCCTTTCGGGTTAGCAACACGTATGAATTTTCCAGATAGGGACGGCTGAATTGCAGGGTTTCCTCACGCTGGGCGGTCGGCAGCAAAGCTGCGATCAGGTCAGCCTGGTGGTGTTCGACCTGCTTGATCATTTCGGCATCGCTGCGGCTGCGGCGGATTTCGAAGCGCAGTCCGGTGCGCAAGCGAATGAGTTCAAGCAAGTCGGCGCTGATGCCGCGAAAATTGCCGTCACTGTCAAAGAATGTCAGGGGCGCGAAAGCCTCGTTGACCAGTACGCTCACCACCGGATGATTTTTCAGCCACTGCTCTTCGCGTCTGGTCAATTGCAGCTTCTGGTCGGTCAAAAGTGTGTCGCTGCCCACGCTCCAGCGTTTGGCGATATTTTCGCGCTCGCTGCCCGGTACGGCCTTGAGCGCCGTATTGATGATAGCGAGCAGCTGTGGATTGTTGCGATGTACGGCGAAGCTGAAGCCGTGGGCCTCATGCTTGCCGAAACTGGCCATGCGAATATTGTTCAGGTAACCCTTGTTGATCATGTAATGGGTGGAAATGGTGTCGCCGAGAAACACGTCCGCCTGATCGAACGCTACGGCGTTGATTGCGTTCTGGTAGGACGGATAAGAGGTGATGAGGGCTTTGGGATACATCGCCTTGACATCATCCAGCGGGAGGTAGTGATACAGCATGCTCAGCCGCAGTCCTGCCAGGCCTTCGGTCAACGTGCGGGTTTCGCCCTCGCGTGTGACGAGGACCGGTTGATCGATGGCGTAAGGCCTGGACAGTACTATATTGGCGTTTTCTGCTTCGAATCCGTTGGCAGTACCGAGCATGTCGATGTGGCCGTCCATCAATGCCTTGATGGCGGCCTCCCGCGAGGCGAAACGTTTGACCCTGATCGGCAGACCGGTTGCCTGACCAATCAGTGAAGCGTAATCCGCCGTGAAGCCTTCGTAGTCTTGTCCGCTGGGCGTCATGTCGAACGGAGGGTAATCCGGAGCTGAAGTCCCCAGAACCAACTCATTGCGAGCGTGCAGCCACGCCACTTGCGATGGATCGAACAAGGCCTGCACCGTTGGTTCGACCGAACGACCGAGCAGGGTGAGGTCTTTCGAGGTGGGTGATGCGGCTGTTGCAGAGATGCAGAAACCCAGACATGCACTCAATGCAATCAGGAGACTCACTAAACGGCTGGACATGTTGGCTCTCACACGAGTGCGTTACGTTTGGCCATTTCGATAAGTTCTACGAGAGACTTGGCCTTCAGTTTTTGCATCAGTCGTTTCTTGTAAGTGCTGACTGTCTTGTTGCTGAGAAACATGCCTTTGGCAATTTCCTTGTTTGTACGGCCTTGGGCGAAAAGTTGCAAAACCATGAGTTCCCGATCATTGACTGATTTGAAAAGTTCCAGTTCTGCATAGCGCACGTCGTCATGACGAACAGGGTTCAAGGCCTGGCTGGGGAAGTAGTTGTAACCGGAAAGAACAGCTTTGATCGCACTGACCAGTTCACTCAGGTCTTCCTGCTTGCACACGTAACCCGATGCACCTGACTGCATACAGCGAATGCCGAACAGAGTCGGGCATTGCGCAGTCAGTACCAGCGTCTTGAATGGCGAGCTCATGGCATTGAAGCGGGCCAGGACTTCCAGGCCATCGAGCTTGGGAATGCTGATGTCGAGAATGATCAGGTCGGGCATGCATTCGCGAATCATCTGCATGGCATCGACACCGTTATCGGTTTCTCCGACGACTTTATAACCTTCATGCTCGAGCAGCATTCGAACGGCGAGGCGGATGACCGGGTGATCGTCGACAATAAAAACGGAGTTCATAATCAAATCCCATACGAGCGCAAATAAAGGGCGAACCTTAGCTCAATCGAATGAACAGCCGCATGAACCCTCAGGGCGTTAGCGGCAATCTAGGATAAGTCCTACAAATAAAGAGGAATCAGACTACGGGTTAACTAGGTTTGGCGTAGGTAAGCGCGTGAGATGTTCAATGGCGGGAATTTATAAAGTTTATGGCGGCCAGAGAAAGTTTACCGGCTAAAGGCTTTCAATGAGTGTCATTAGTTGACTTCTGGTTATCTTTGTCCCTTGCAACTGAATACACCTGCAGAGGGAAAATGATCGGCATATGCGTCTGCGTTGCCCGACCGCCCTATTGCGGATCGGCCGGGCAGCAGGCGTCAATGGCTGGAGCGTCCGGTCATTTCCAACGCCATGTCACTGGCGTAGCTGTCGGTCATGCCGGCGATGAAGTCGATCATGCGCAGGAACGACGCGTGCAAGGGGCCGTGCGGATCCGGTGCGTTGTTGCCCAGCAGATCGAGAATCCGGCGGCTCTTGAACGACGGCGTGCGGCCGTTGTGCTGTTCCAGGGCCGCACCACAGAAGGCGTTGAGCAGAATCTCCAGGGTCGTGTAGGCGCCGATCTCGTGCAGGGTCTTGCGCTTGTCCTGGAAGATTTTCTTGCGGGCGATGTCCTTGGCGTTCAACACGCAACGCTTGGCCGGGCCGTGCATGTGTTCCACCAGATCCCCCGACAGCGTACCGGCCAGCAGTGCGTCCTGTTGTTCGACGAAGGCCCGGGCGGCGGCGTTGGTCAGGTGTTCGATGGCCTTGCCGCGCAGGATCGCCAGTTTGCGCCGGCGCGAATCCTGCGGGCCGAGCTGGCGATAGGTTTCCGGCAGGTCATCACCGACCAGACCGAGCAGCAGCGACTCGACTTCGGCGTAATCGAGCAGCTCCATTTCCAGGCCATCCTCCAGATCGATCAAGGCGTAGCAGATGTCGTCCGCCGCCTCCATCAGATACACCAGAGGATGGCGCGCCCAACGTTGCTCTTCCAGTTGCGGCAGACCCAGCTTGTGGGCGATCTGCTCCAGCAACGGCAGCTCGCTCTGGTAGCAGCCGAACTTATGCTTCTTGTAACCGAGGGAGTCGGCGTGACGAGCGGTCCACGGGTACTTCAGATAAGTCCCAAGGGTGGCGTAAGTCAGTCGGGTCCCGCCGTCGAACTGGTGATACTCCAGTTGCGTGAGTACCCGGAAGCCTTGGGCGTTGCCTTCGAAATTCAGGAAATCCCCTCGTTCGGCATCGCTCATCGCATCCAGCCAGCCGCGGCCCGCAGCCTGCTGAAACCAGTGACGGATCGCATCTTCGCCGGAGTGGCCGAACGGCGGGTTGCCGATGTCGTGTGCCAGACAGGCCGATTGAACCACCATGCCCAGATCGCTCGGATCGCACCATTCAGGCAAGGCGCGACGCAGGGTTTCGCCGACGCGCATGCCCAGCGAGCGGCCGACGCAACTGACTTCCAGCGAGTGGGTCAGGCGCGTGTGAATGTGGTCGTTGCTCGACACCGGATGCACTTGGGTCTTGCGCCCCAGACGGCGGAAGGCGCCGGAGAAGATGATGCGGTCATGGTCTTTATGGAACGGGCTGCGGCCAAGTTCCTGCGAGCTGTGCAACGGTTTGCCGAGACGTTCGCGGTTGAGCAGGGTATGCCAATCCAAGGCTGATTCTCTCCGTCTGGTGACTGATTCCCTAGCTTCCCGGTTCAGGCTGGCATCTGCAAGCGCAACTACAGCCCCGCCGCATCGATGTCGATCAGCAGCAGGCGCTCGCCGTTATCAAAAAACTGTCCGGCGGTCAGGCAATACTGGTTGCTGGTGGCGTCGCGATAGGTGTTGGAAAGGGTCAGGCGCCGTTCCTCCCAGCCTTCGGCCAGCAGGTGATAGAAGTAGGGGCGCCACGACCAGTTGTGACCCAGATAGCGATTGTCGGCGACCCAGCCGCTGGGGCGCCACTCCAGGTTTGGCGTCAGTTGGGTGCCGTGGCGGTCACATTGATAAAAACGCAGCAGCCAGGGAAAGGCGTCGAGCTGTGGCAGTGCACTGAGTGGGGCGCGGGCCTGGGCCCAGGTTTGGAGGATGGTCATGAGTTCACTGAGCTGCTGGCGCATGAACATCAGCTTGCTGCGCTCGGCCAGCTTCTGACGCACGTAAGACTGGCGCAGCTCGGCAAAGCGCTCCACGAAGTCATTCGTACCAAAAAGCGCCTCCTGCGCCCGGGCAAACAAAAATCCCTGCACGTAACGCGATCCGCACTCCAGCGCGAAATTCAGTTGTGCCGCAGTTTCCACGCCTTCGGCAATGATCCAGCAGCCGGTTTTTTCGGCCATTTGCGCGAGGGCCTTGACCACGTCACTGCTCGGCCCGCCCAGTGCGGCGGCCTGGAACAGACGCATGTCGAGTTTGAGAATGTCCGGTTGCAGCGCCAGCACGCGATCAAGCTGCGAATAACCGGCGCCGAAATCGTCGATGGCGATCCGGGCGCCGGCATCGCGGTAGCGCGCCACGACTTCGGTCAGGCGCTGGCTGTTACCGCCCAGTTCAGTGATCTCGAAAACAATCCGTTGCGGGTCGATACCGTGCCGCGCGAGTTGTTTCAGGCTCGGCAGTGCCTGGTCGGTACGCAAGCGACTGATCCAGCGCGGTGACATGTTCAGGCTGAGAAACCAGTCCGGTGGTGCTTCGTGCAGTCGGCTCAGCGCGTTGTCGCGGATCTGCCGGTCCATTCTGCGCAGCGCGATGGCCGGAGTGCGCGGATCGGCGAACAGCGGTCCGACCGACGCCAGTTGGCCATCGGCCTGGCGCAGACGACCCAGTGCCTCGACGCCTGCAATGCGTCCGGTGGCGGTATCGATGAAAGGTTGAAAGCAGGCGAGCGGTTGCCCGTCGATCACGGGGCCTCCTTGTCGTTCTTGTTCTGGTCGAATTCTGCCGGCCGGACAGGCAAGCGGGATTGAACCTCCGGATAAGAGATTCAATCCCGCCGGTATTGCAAGAATGCAGCCAGATGCGAAGGTTCAGCGCTTGCTCGAGCTCTGCATGACCAGTTTGATCAGCGGAGCGAGGCTGGTGCCCAGGCGGATCAGTCGGGTCAAACCGCCTACGCCACCGCTTTTGGCCCCTTTACCGGTGATGAAGCCCAGCAGTGTCACGGCCGCCACGCCCCACAACGGCGCGTGCTTGATGCCGAAACCACCCTGAAGGTTTTGCGTCATGCCACGCATGCGTTGCAGTGGTTGCAGGACCTGGCCGGTTTCATGGCGGATTTCCTGACGGTGCATTTCCATGCGCAGGCGGATCAGTGCCTTGCGCATTTCCCGGCGTGAGCTGTTGTGCGGAAGTTCAGGCAGGTTCATGGCAACAGGCGCTCCCGATCATTGGCCAGTTCTTCCAGCGTGCCGTGGAAAGGCGAGGATTCATCGAAGATCGCGGCTTTGAGACGCAGCGCGCAAAAGATTGCCGCCAAGGTGTAGAACACGCACAGACCAATAATTGCGGCCAGGCGATACGTGTCCCAGAACACGATCAGGACAAGCGTCGACAGGCCGACCAGCAACAGCAGCGCAAACACCAGTGCCAGGCCGGCGAACAGCAACAGGCTGACGGTGCGTGCTTTCTGTTCCTGCAGTTCGATGCCGAACAATTCGACGTGGCTGTGCAGCAGGCCGAGAACGGCAGCACCCAGGCGACGCGTGGAAGAGGCGGTGCCCGCATTCGGGCCGGATTCACCGATCGACATGATCAGCGCCGAGTGGCCAGCAGGCCGATCAGAAAGCCGACGCCGGCGGCGATGCCCACCGATTGCCACGGGTTGGCCGATACATATTCCTCGGTGGCAGTGACCGCCGCCTGACCGCGCTCGCGCAGGGTGTCTTCGGTCAGCTTCAGGGTTTCCCGCGCGCGCAGCAGGCTTTCGTGGATCTGTTCGCGCAACTCATCGGCCTGATCACCGGCCAGCGTGGCGGTGTGCTCCAGCAAGCGTTCAGTGTCGCTGACCAGGGTCTGGAAGTCGTTCATCAGGATTTCTTGAGCAGTCTTTGCCTTGATGCTGGCCATGGGGGATCTCCGTAAGTGGCGTTCTGAAGCGGTGTTCTGAAGCGTTCGAGTATGAGCCAAGTGTGAAGGTTCAGTACAAGTGCTTGGTACAGCTTTTGCTGTGTCGTGGTGCGTCGATCGGTGGCAGTGCGCTGTTGCCGGGCGTAAAACCGGGCAAACCTTGGCCCGGATGATGAAGGTTCATGTCAGCCCATCGACCTTGTGCGCCAAAGCGGTTCACCGACCTGCCGGATCAGTGACTGCGTGGTCGCAATTTGGTGCATGAAATGTGCGCATGAACCGCTTTGGTGCCTTTTTCAGCCTCGGGTCTGCCTCCTCATGGAAAATCTGCAAAGCGCTGTGGACACGCTGGTTCACAGTTCCAACACGTTGTTCATTCTGATAGGTGCGGTCATGGTGTTGGCCATGCACGCCGGTTTCGCGTTTCTGGAGGTCGGAACGGTTCGCCAGAAAAACCAGGTTAATGCACTGTCGAAGATTCTCAGCGACTTCGCGGTGTCGACCCTGGCCTATTTCTTTATAGGCTACTGGCTTTCGTACGGGGTGACCTTCCTGCAACCGGCGGCGGTGCTCAGTGCCGATCATGGTTATGGACTGGTGAAGTTTTTCTTCCTGCTGACCTTTGCGGCAGCGATCCCGGCGATCATTTCCGGCGGCATCGCCGAGCGAGCGCGGTTTGTGCCGCAACTGTGCGCCACGGCGCTGATCGTTGCGTTCATCTACCCGTTTTTCGAAGGCATGATCTGGAACGGCAACTACGGTGTGCAAGCCTGGCTGACCGCACAGTTCGGCGCTGGTTTCCATGATTTTGCGGGTTCGGTGGTGGTGCATGCCATGGGCGGCTGGTTGGCGTTGGCGGCAGTGCTGCTGCTCGGGCCGCGCAACGGACGCTATCGCGATGGCAAGCTGGTGGCGTTCGCGCCGTCGAGCATTCCGTTTCTGGCATTGGGGTCGTGGATTCTGATCGTCGGCTGGTTTGGCTTCAACGTGATGAGCGCGCAAACCCTGCAGGGGGTCAGCGGGCTGGTGGCGGTCAACTCGCTGATGGCCATGGTGGGCGGAACGGTGGCGGCGCTGATCGTCGGGCGCAACGACCCTGGCTTCCTGCACAACGGCCCGTTGGCGGGGTTGGTGGCGGTGTGCGCCGGTTCCGACCTGATGCATCCGGTCGGTGCGCTGGTGACCGGCGCGATTGCCGGCGCCCTGTTTGTCTGGTGCTTCACGGCGGCGCAGGTCAAATGGCGCATCGATGACGTGCTGGGTGTCTGGCCGTTGCACGGTCTGTGTGGCGTGTGGGGCGGCATTGCCTGCGGGATCTTCGGCTCGACCGCGTTGGGCGGGCTCGGTGGCGTCAGCCTGATCAGCCAGTTGATCGGCACCGCCCTCGGTGTGGCAGTGGCGTTGATCGGCGGTTTCGCCGTCTATGGCTCGATCAAGGCGCTGCATGGTCTGCGCCTGAGCCAGGAACAGGAGTACTACGGCGCCGACCTGTCGTTGCACAAGATCGGCGCGGTAAGCCAGGACTAGGTCTCCTCATCGTCGGCTCCGGGGTAAAAGCCGTGAAGCAGGCGATAACGATCGATGCGCACCTGATCGACTTTCTCCTGCACCCGGTGTGCAGGAAATCCGAGCAGGATCAAGGCATGGGAACCGAGCATCAGGCTCGACTCCAGCAGTTCCGGCACCACTTCGCTGGCGCCGGCCGCCTTCAGCTCGGCCGACTGGCTGTCGTCCCGGGTGCGCACCAGAATCGGCACTGTCGGGTTGAGGCGTCTTGCCTCCTTGAGAACCCGCAGAGCCACGTCGGCTTGATCCACAGCAATCACCAGCAACCTGGCGCGCAGCAAACCGACGGCGGTCAACAGATCGCCGCGGGTTGAATCGCCGTAGTGGACGTCGCGCTCGGCGGTGGCGGCTTCCTGGATCCGCACCGGATCGTTGTCCAGCGCGACGTAGGTTTGCCCGGCATTGCGCATGAAACGCCCGATCGACTGACCGACACGGCCGTAGCCACAAATCACCACATGCCCGTTGAACCCCGCATTGAGGGCGCTGATTTCCTCGATCTGCGCTTCCTGGTTGGGTTTGCGGTGCAGGGCGGCGGCGATGCGCGGTGCGGCGCGTAACAGCAGGGGCGTCAGCAGCATCGAGCAGAAGGTGGCGGCGAGCAGCAGCGCACCGAGTTCGGCGGGGAGCAACCGGGTTTGCTGCATCTGTGCCATCAGGGCGAAGCAGAATTCACCGCCCTGGGCGAGGGCGAGGCCGCTGCGCCAGGCCGTTTCACTGTCGCTGCCGCGCCATTTCACCAGCAGCGCCACCACCAGGCCTTTGATCACCAGTAAACCCAGGGTCATCCCGATAATCAGCAGGCTGTGGCTGGCGAACAGTTGCAGGTCGATCAGCATGCCGATGCTGACGAAAAACAATCCCAGCAGAATGTCGCGAAACGGCCGGATATCGGCCTCGATCTGATGTCGATAATGGCTCTCGCCCAGCAGCATGCCCGCGAGGAACGCGCCGAGGGCCGGGGACAGGCCCAGCAGGTGGGTCAGCCAGGCCGTCAGCAGCACAATTACCAGTGCCAGCAGTACGAACAGCTCCGCCGAGCGGGACGCTGCGACTTCCTGAAACAGGCGGGGAAGCAGCCAGCGGCTGGCCAGCAACAAACCGAAAAACAGCAACACGGTCTTCAGCAAAGTCAGGGGCAGCGCCCAGTACCAGGCCTGATCACTGCTGCCGGCGAACACCGGCACCAGCGTCAGCAGCAATACGGCCACCACGTCCTGGAACAACAGGACTCCTACCGCGTTCTGGCCATGGCTGCTGAAGATTTCGCCGAGGCTGCTGAGTTCCTTGGTCACAATCGCCGTGGATGACAACGACAGGCCAGCGCCCAGCAGCAAGGCCGGTGTGGCGGGCATGCCCAGGAGCATCAGCACGCTTCCCAGCAGCAGTGTGGTGATCAGCACCTGCTGGCTGCCCAGGCGGAAAACCACCTTGCGCAGGGCAATCATTTTCGACAGGGAGAATTCCAGCCCCAGGGAAAACAGCAGAAACACCACCCCCAGTTCGGCAAGGTCAGGCAAGTGTTCGCTTTCATTGATCCAGTCGAACGCCTTCGGCCCGACCATCAATCCCACGCACAGGTAACCCAGCACAGGTGGCAGGCGCAGGCGACGGAACAGGGCAATCATCACCAGGGACGACGCCAGAATGATCAGCAGATTGGCAAACACACGACACTCCGGAACAGGTCAGGCTCTTCAAGCGTAGAGGTAAAAAACACCGGAGCATCGCGTAAACGGCAATTTTGTGGGCTGATTTACATCAGGGTTTTGCGAAGAGCGGATTTGAGCCCGGTGGGCAGGTCGACGGGCCTTGCGGGCAGGCCTAGAATGATCACTCGATTTTTGGGGTTGAGCGCACATGCTTCCTGAATGCCAGTTGTTCGGCACCCTGGGGTGCCATTTGTGTGAAGTCGCCGAGGCTGAACTGATGCCTTTTGTCGAGCATGGTCTGCTGGTGGAGCTGGTGGATATTGCTGACGATGAGTCGTGGTTCGAGGCCTACAGCCTGCGAATCCCGGTCTTGCGCAGGGTCGATACCGGCGCGGAACTGGGATGGCCGTTCAGCGCCGATCAGGTGGTGGCATTCCTGCGTTAATGACTTTTTCTCGTTTGCGTTGATGGCGTTCGTCACCTTCGCTAATCACGGCTTGGCACTTTTCGGGTTATTCGGTTACTGTATGCGCATACAGTAATTGAGTTGGCCTGCCATGCCGTTTTCGGGCATTCGCCAGGGCAAGCCGGATGTCAGAGGGAGTCACCGTGGTCAATGTCGAACAGTTGAAAAGCAGCGTGAACGGGATGTCGGTTGACGTGGTGCGCGAGGCCGTCCACGAATTGCGCCTGGACGGTCTGGTCACGGGAGGCAAGACTCCCTTCAACAAGCTGCATTTCAATACGTGCTTTGCCGAGATCGAGGCCTTGTTTCAGCGCGCCGGTTATCACAAGCAACTGGATGTGGTCGGTTATCAGGGATTGTTGTACGCCTTGTACGACCCAGGCCGCTGGGAGGCCGTCGATGTTCTGCGCTGGCTCAAGGAATTCACCGAGGCGGCGGCGCTCAAATCGATCCCCGCCTGATTCCGCGCTAGGTCTGCTGCGCCGGGTGTTGGATAATGCCGCTCTGCTTTGAAGGTTCGAGTTTTCCGTATGTCCAGCACACCCACATTTTCCGCCGCACAGAATCAGGCCAGCACGCTGTATCTACCCCCCGGTAGCTGGCGGACAGTGTTCGACTGCCTGTGTGAGCATTTCAGTGCCATTGGGCGCGATCAATGGCTCGACCGAATCGCCCGGGGCCGGGTGCTCGATGGCGAGGGTCAGCCGATTGCGCTGGACTTGCCCTACAAGGAAGGGCTGCGCATTCACTACTTTCGTGAAGTACCGGATGAAAAGCCGATCCCGGTGGTCGAGTCGATCCTGTATGCGGACGACCATCTGGTGGTGGCGGACAAGCCGCATTTCCTTCCTGTGACCCCGGCAGGCGAGTACGTCGAGCAGACGTTGCTTCGCCGATTGATCCGGCGCCTGAACAATCCCCATCTGGTGCCGCTGCATCGGATTGACCGGCACACGGCCGGGCTTGTGATTTTCTCGGCCAACCCACAGACGCGGTCGGCGTATCAGTCGCTGTTCCCGACGCGGCAAATCGAAAAACGCTATGAAGCCATTGCGGCTGCGTTACCTGGGCTGGACTTTCCGTTGGTACATAAAAGTCGTCTCGTCGATGGCGAACCTTTCTTCCGCATGAAGGAGGGGGCGGGTGCAAGTAACACCGAAACGGCGGTGGAGGTGCGTGAAAGGAATGGTGATCTCTGGCGCTACGGCCTGTATCCGGTGACCGGCAAGAAGCATCAACTGCGGGTACACATGACGGCGCTGGGGGCGAGCATCTGCAATGATCCGTTTTATCCCGACGTGCTAAAAGACGTTGAGGATGACTACGCCAATCCGCTGAAACTTCTGGCGCAAGGCCTGCGATTCATCGATCCGGTTACGGGGCAGCCCCGCGAGTTCGAGAGCCGCATCACGCTGGACTGGTGACCCCGCTATCGATTGTTTTCGGTCAGACACGAAAAAGCCCGCATATTGCGGGCTTTCTGTATCGGGTGTCGAACTGAAGAATTAAAGCTCTTTGACAGTACGAACCTGATCCTTGTTGATGCGAGTGTGCTTGCCGTCCAGTTGTTCGAACTCGTAGAAGCCCGAATCTTCATCATATTTAGGGGCGTCGACAGCCTGGATTTCGCGACCGTCATTCAAGGTGATCACTGTTGGCGAAGCGCAACCGGCGAGGGTGGCGAGGCCCAGTGCGAGCATGAAAGTGGCGAGGGTCCGTTGAGTCATGAGTGTGTCTCCGAAGGGAAATTCTTTTGGTTACTGAGCTTGAGACGTATACAAGGCGTGCAAGTTCCTTGAATGCTGTCAGTCTGACACAGTGTTGTGCGAACTCAACAGTTCAGGGGTGTTGAGATTGGCCAGGCGTGGGTCGTTGTCAGGGCAAACCAGGGCTTGGGCATCAAGCGTGCGCATTAGCCGGCCAGGGCTGCGTTCTCCGGCGCTCCAGGCGTTTTCGAAGGCGGGCAGGAGTGCCACGGGGATTACACAAAGCAGCGGTTCCCAGTGATCGTCATGTCGCAACATTAAAGGTTTTTCAGAATTCAGACTGGCCGCCTCGCGCATGCTCTGCAGCAACGCAAGATCGATGCGCGGGACATCGCAGGGCAGTACCAGCAGGTGGGTGTGGCGCGCGGCTTTCAAGCCGGCGCGAATGCCGGCCAACGGACCGGGGAAATCTCCCTCGTCATCGCATACCAACTGGTCGGCAAATGGCGCATAGCTTTCACGATTGCGGTTGCAGGAGATGATCAGATCATCGGTCAACGACCGAACTTTACGATGAAGATGCGCGATCAACGGTTCACCGTGCCATTCCACGAGCCCCTTGTCCTTGCCGCCCATGCGCTGTCCGCGCCCACCTGCCAGTAACAGAATGGAGCAAGGTGGTAATGGCGTGTTCGAGGTCATGGCAACTCTCCGCAGGGGCGGCGAAAAAAGGGGGCGCTGTGATATAACACCGGGCTGTTTCTCCTACAACTGGACGAGCCTATGAAAGCCAAGGCTGATGTACCTTTCGCACCGCTCAATATCGCAGTGTTGACGGTCAGCGACACCCGAACCCTGGAAACCGATACCTCCGGCCAGGTCTTCGTCGACCGTCTGACGGCCGCCGGCCACCATCTGGCGCAGCGCGTGCTGCTCAAAGATGACCTGTACAAGATCCGTGCGCAAGTTGCCTACTGGATTGCCGAAGACGTCGTGCAAGTGGTGCTGATTACCGGCGGTACCGGTTTTACCGGCCGCGACAGCACCCCGGAAGCGGTTGCTTGCCTGCTGGACAAGCAGGTCGATGGTTTTGGTGAGCTTTTTCGTCAGATATCGGTTGCCGACATCGGCACTTCCACCGTGCAATCTCGGGCTTTGGCGGGACTGGCCAACGGCACGTTGGTCTGCTGCCTGCCTGGTTCGACCAATGCTGTGCGCACCGGTTGGGATGGCATCCTCGCCGAGCAACTGGACTCACGTCACCGCCCATGCAATTTCGTCACTCATTTGAAAAAGGCAGCGCCTTGTGAATCCCGTGGGTAAGCCGGGCAAGACCGGCAGTCTGATGCCGGTCGAAGAGGCATTGACGCGATTGCTGGAAATGGCCGAGAGCTCGCGGATTGTCGAGTACGAGTTTTTGCCACTGGCGCAGGTTCAGGGGCGAGTGCTGGCGCAGGATCTGATTTCGACGCTGGATCTGCCACCTTGGCCGAACAGCGCCATGGACGGTTATGCCTTGAGTCTGGCCGACTGGACCGGTGAGCCGTTGCCAGTCAGTCAGAAGATCTTCGCTGGACAGGCACCGGAACCTTTGAAACCAGGCACCTGTGCCCGGATCTTTACCGGCGCGCCGGTGCCTGCGGGGGCCGACTGTGTCGAAATGCAGGAAAACGTCGAGATTCATGCCGATGAGCGCGTGAGTTTCATCGAGACGATGGTGGCCGGGCAGAACATTCGCCCGCAAGGCCAGGAAACGACCGTCGGTGAACTGGTCTTGTCTGCAGGAACTCGGCTCGGTCCGATCGAGCTGGGGCTGGCTGCCTCGCTGGGTTGTGCAGGGCTTGAGGTCGTTCGCCAGGTTCGTGTGGCGGTTTTGTCCACCGGAGACGAGTTGGTCGAGCCGGGCACGACGTTGGGGCCGGGACAGATCTACAACAGCAACCGGGTGCTTTTGTGCAGCTGGTTGCAGCGCCTGGGATATGAAGTGGTTGATGCCGGCATTCTGCCTGATGATCTGGCCACTACCCGCGCGCGACTTGGGGAACTGCAGGATGTAGACCTGATTCTGTCGACCGGTGGCGTATCGGTCGGAGAGGCGGATTTCCTCGGAATCGCATTGAGGGAGGAGGGCGAACTGACACTCTGGAAGCTGGCAATCAAACCCGGCAAGCCATTGACGGTCGGGCATTTTCGCGGTGTTCCGGTGATTGGGTTGCCGGGCAATCCTGCCTCGACACTGGTGACTTTCGCCTTGTTGGCCCGACCTTATCTGTTACGTCGCCAGGGCGTGCAGGATGTCGAGCCGCTGAAAGTTTCGGTGCCCGCCGGATTTGTCTGGCCTCATGCCGGTAACCGCCGTGAATTTCTGCGAGGGCGCCTGGAGCAGGGGCAAGCGATTATCTACCGTAACCAGAGTTCGGGCGTTCTGCGCAGCGCTGCCTGGGCCGAGGGGCTGGTGGAGGTACGGGAGGGCCGAGTCCTGGCCGTAGGAGACCAGGTGCCATTCATTCCACTCAGCGAGCTTCTCGGTTGATCGCAGGTATTTAAAAGGCAGGCACAGTGGTTACACGATGCCTGCCTTTCTGCCAGTCAACGACTGATCAGTGCAACGAGCTGGTCGAACCGGCTATTGGCGATCCAGCCCACCAGTCCGAGCACCATCGCTGTCGCACCTGCCGAGTAGGCAAGGCGGTGCTTGATGGCTTTGACGTCTCCTCTGACTTCGTCCATGTCGCGTCGAATGTACTTGAGGTGAGTTTCCAGCTCGGTGACACGAGGTTCCATATTGTTTTCTCCGGTATTTCTGGCGCTGCATTTGAATTCGTCTTTGAGGCTGGCGCGACTTTCGGAGAGAGAGGCAACCGGACTCACGGCTAGTCCTGCTTCACGGCTTTGCATGGAAACGTCCACCTGCTGCCGTGGGGCTCTCTTGGCGAATGCCGAAATGCAAAATATCGAAAGTCCTGAAACTGTTTCCACTCATTACATGCACATCCTTGTGTAATTGAATTGAAGATCGCTAACGCCGACACACGTTGTACCAATGGCCGGGCTGGGTCAATTGAGCCGATTCCTTACGTTCTGTACGAAAAAGTACCGGTATGTAGGACGAGGAGGGCGAGCTTCAGGAATTAATCAGAAGAAGTACGACTTTTTTATCGATCTAGAGGGTCAAGATGTCGCGTACCAATTTGATTCCGGGAGTGACCGCAATGAGTGAACGCAAGGCATTGTTGATTCTGCATGGCAAGCAGGCACTCAACGAGGCGGTTCGTGCCGCTGTCGAGAACAAGCGAGAGCAAGGCTGGGAGCTGGCTGTGCGTCTGACCTGGGAGGCCGGCGATGCGCAGCGGTTGGTGGAAGAGGCGCTGGCGGCGGGATACCGCCAGATCATCGCCGGCGGTGGGGATGGCACCCTGCGTGATATCGCCGAAGCGCTGGCGGCGCAGCCAGGCAAAGCCGGTCTGGTGCTTTTACCGCTGGGAACTGCCAACGACTTTTCCCACGCGGCAGGTATTCCGATGGAGCCGACCGAGGCGCTTGAGTTGCTTGAAGCGCCCGCCCACGACATCGATCTGGGTGAAGTCGGTGGGCAGATCTTCCTGAACATGGCGACCGGAGGATTCGGCAGCCAGGTAACGGCCAACACGTCGGAAGATCTGAAAAAGGTATTGGGTGGCGCAGCTTATTTGTTCACCGGTTTGACGCGGTTCAGTGAACTGCATGCCGCGTACGGTGAGTTGCAGGGGCCGGATTTCCATTGGCAAGGCGAGTTGCTGGCCCTCGGGATCGGCAATGGCCGTCAGGCCGGCGGCGGACACGTGTTGTGCCCCGAAGCGCTGGTGGACGATGGTCTTTTGGATATCAGCATCCTGCCGGCGCCGCAGGAGTTGGTTGGCACACTGAAAAATCTGCTCAGCGACGGCTTCGGCATTGACAACATGTTTGTGCGCGCCCGTTTGCCATGGGTTGAAATCAAGGTCGCCGAAGGGCTTTACATCAATCTCGACGGCGAGCCCCTGGAGGGCGAAAGTTTACGGTTTGCGGCGCGCCCCGGGGCGTTGCGTGTGCATCTGCCGAAGGACTCACCGCTGCTGAGCGTCACTCCCAGGCTCAATCGTCCAGACTAATGATCTGTTCTCGCACGGCAAACAGCACCAGGCCCGCCACATCGTAGATCTGCAGGCGTTTCATGATCTGCGAGCGGTGGGTTTCGACCGTCTTGATGCTCAAGCCCAGGCCGTTGGCGATTTCTCGCGTGGATTTGCCACGCACGATCAGGCGCAGGATTTCCAGCTGGCGTGCGGTCAGGTTGTGCGACTCGGCGACTTCCGGCTGTTGTTTCAGGTTGCGGGTCAGTGCCTGATTGATCACGGTATGGGCGATGGCAGGGCTCAAGTAGCGCTCGTTGTTGCGCAGGGCTTCGAGTGCATGTTCGAGCTCGGTGGCCGTGGTGTCCTTGAGCAGGTAACCGTGAGCACCGGACTCCAGCGCCTGCATGATCAGCGCGGGGTCGGTGTGCATCGACAGAATCAGCACTTTGCTCTGTGGGCGTACTCTTCTGAGTCGCTGCAGGGCTTCCAGCCCGCCGGTTTCTTTCATGGAAATGTCCAGCAATACGATATCGGGGGACAGCAGCTCGACCATCTCGAGCAGCTGCGAGCCATCATTGGCCTCGCCGATGACTGCATAGCCGGGAATATCCAGCACCAGGGCACGCACGCCGGCCCTGATCAGCGAGTGGTCATCCACCAGAAGTAAGTTACAAGTCAACGCATAACCTTATTCGTACTGGCCCGCTCGAGTGCCCGGGGCGCCCAGGGGAATAGTGCTTCGATTTGAGTACCTTTGCCGGGCTCGCTGGTCACACTGAGTGTACCGCCCAGTTGCTCGATGCGTTCTGCCATCCCGGCCATGCCGCGCTGTCCTTCGCGACCAGGGTTCGCCGCCGGGGAAAAACCCAGGCCATCATCGCTGATCAGCAGGGTCAGGCCCTGTGGCAGACGTTGCACGCGGATCAACAGGTTTTTGGCCTGCGCATGGCGAAGAATGTTGGTCACCGCTTCCTGAGTGATGCGAAACGCTGCGACGGCCATCTCTTCGGGGATTCCATTCAGGCGCTGCTGGCAGTCCAGGCTCCAGTGCACCGAAGTATTGGCCAATACCTTGAGCAGGTGTGCACGCAGGCTCGCTTCCAGACCAAGGCTGGTCAATTGCCGCGGGTTGAGAATGGCCGAAACGTCGCGCACCTTGTTGAGGGTTTCTTCCAGCGTCTCGCAAAGTACCGAACAGTGTTCCTGCATATCCGCGGGCAAGCGGCGCTTGAGCCATTCGCTTTGCAGTTTGGCGGCGGTCAACAACTGGCCGATATCGTCATGCAGTTCGCGACTCAGGCGATGGCGCTCGTTTTCCTGGACTTCCAGCAAACGGTCGGCCAGTTCCTGAGGCTGGAACTTGATGGATTTGCGCGACAGGCGATGTTGTGTCCAGACGCAGCCTGCAGCCGCCACGTTGATCAACAACAGGCCGAGCGACAGCTGCGCGGACAATCCATAGGTCAACACACTGCCCAGAGCCGAGCCTGTACACAGCAGGAGGGTAATCCTGCGGGCATTTTCTCGGGAGGGAGGCCATGTGGTGATTGACTTGAGACTGGCGTACATAGCGGATGGAGCCAATGGATGTTCGCTGCGGGCAGACCGGTCAGAAGGACTGGCGGTCTCTGTCTGGAAAACGTTCATTCAGGTTGTTGATTTCAAAACGGTTCAGTGATCAATAATTGAGCGCCAACTTCGGTGGAGACCGATCATTGAAGTCACAATGCCATTAATTGAAACAACTAACGGCCGGCATAATACCACTTAACATACCGTTGGTCGCGTTTGCCCTATATGTCCAAAGAGTCAGGAAACAGGCCATGTTGGACGAAGGTTCCATAATGGAAAGTTGAAATACCTGACCCGATAATTATCGATGCGGTCGCAAGTTTTCTTTTACACAGGAAAACCCTGATATCAGCAGAGGGTAGTCTGCATTCAGCGAGAGTAATTATTTATCGGGAGGGTCGCAGGCAGGCATGAACTATTCATTTGCGACATTCGACTGCGAAAGCTGACCGGCTCAAGCGGCCCAAGGTGTGCCCGATTACGCTTGCCGTTCCGACCAGGCTACGAGGGTCAGGGACTTGCCGTTGTGCGGCAATTGAAAGTGTGTCTGGCCGACCTGGCAGGCAAAGGCTTCGATGAGCGACACCTGCTCGCTTTCATCCAGACCCAATTGCCCGGTACTTGGATCAACCAGCTCCAGTTGCCAGGCCATCAGGGTGAAGCAATCCTTCAGTGCTTCCAGGGCCTGTGCATGCAAATCCACGTGACCCTGCACCTGGGTGAGCAAGCCATGCAGGTGCAGGGAGAATTCGGATACCGCCTCCAGCCCCAGGGCATCGGCCTTGTTCGCCAGTTTGAGGAGGGTGCTGAGCATGCAGTCGATGGCGTCCTTGTCATTGCTGATCAGCTGCAGATGGCTGAGGCATTCTTCAGACTTGGCCAGGAGCGTTTCAGCCTCGACGAGAAATTCGGGGAACCGCTGCGCCCATTCACTACGGTCGTTCGGCATGCTTATCTCCACCACGTCATGTCTGATGAGGGAATGCCGTGTGTGTCGACGATCATGAACCGTCGCGAGACCGCGCCCCGGTGTGCATTGGCACAAAACTGGGGATTCAAGAGGATGTGTTTCCACTGAACTGCGATCGCACACAATAGCCTGACTCCGTTCATGCAATGAGAATGGCGTCACATTAATGGCTATTGGATATCGCGAATATCAGGTTAGGCCTGATTGTTCCTAGGGGATTCCCTTAGGCACGGGAACCTGTGGCGCAAATCAGGGTCGCGCCGAAGAGAATGTAGCAGATGATTTCTGCGGAGCCAGTAAAGCATGATGTTAATGTGACATCAATGCCTGTTCATGGCATTTTGTTGGCGATTTTTGACGGGATCAAGATCCGCCAGATTCAGCCGATAACCCCCAATAGTGAATTCATCAGAACAAGCCCAGGAGTCATTGATGGCCGGCATTCTCGACACGGTAGACCAACGCACGCAACTGGTGGGTGAGAATCGCCTGGAAATTCTCATGTTTCGACTGGCGGGACGCCAATTGTTCGCGATCAACGTGTTCAAGGTGCAGGAAGTGCTGCAGCTGCCAAAACTGACCCTGATGCCCCAGCGTCACCCGTTTGTCTGCGGTGTGGTCAACCTGCGCGGCCAGACGCTGCCGGTGATCGACCTGTCCCAGGCGATCGGCATGCGTCCGTTGGTGCCGGGCCCGAACAGCACAATCATCGTCACTGAATACAACCGTTCGGTGCAGGCGTTCCTCGTCGGTGGCGTGGACCGCATCGTCAACATGAACTGGGAAGCCATCCTGCCGCCGCCGACCAGCGCCGGTCGTCAGCATTATCTGACGGCCATCAGCAAGGTCGACGATCAACTGGTGGAGATCATCGACGTCGAGAAAGTCCTCGCCGAAATCGTGCCGTACAACGCCAAGGTTTCGCGCGACAAACTGGACGATCCGGTGCTGGAACGCGCCCGTGGCCGCGAAGTATTGCTGGTGGACGACTCCAACGTGGCGCTCTCGCAATTGCGCGACACCCTCGGCCAGTTGGGCGTGAAGATGCACATCGCCAGCGACGGCCTGAAAGCCCTGAACATGCTCAAGGCCTGGGCGGACACCGGGGTGAACATGACCGACAAACTGCTGATGGTGTTCACCGACGCGGAAATGCCGGAAATGGACGGCTATCGCCTGACCACCGAAATCCGTAACGACCCGCGCCTGCGTGGCCTTTATGTGGTGTTGCACACTTCGCTGTCCGGCAGTTTCAACGACTCGATGGTGAAGAAGGTCGGGTGCGACAACTTCCTCTCCAAGTTCCAGCCGGACAAGCTGGTCGATGTGGTGCGCCAGCGTCTGATGCTCGACGAAGTGCCGGCCTGATCAACCTGTCGAGGCTGACCCTGCGTCAGCCTTTGATTCGCTGACAAAGCTCGTATAGGGTGGCGTTTTTGACCCACCAGGGAGCTGGCCATGCTGCGTCTGAGCGCGCTTTATCGTTACCCGTTGAAATCCGCCAAGGGCGAGGTCCTGCAAGGGATCGGCCTGGACAAACTGGGGCTTGAGGGTGACCGACGCTGGATGCTGGTGGACGAGGCCAGCGGGCGGTTCCTGACCCAGCGTGCCGAAGCGAAAATGAGCCAGCTCTCGGCGCTGTGGAACGCCAGCGGTGGCCTGACGCTCAGCGCGCCGGGGCATTCGGCAATCGATGTTGCCTTGCCCGGCAGCGACGACAACCTGCGTGGCGTGACCATTTGGCGTGACACCCTGCGTGTGCCGGATGCCGGTGAAGAGGCGGCCCGCTGGGTCAGCGATTTCATTGGCAAACCGACGCGCCTGGTGCAAGTGCCGCTGGATCGCGCCCGGACGACTCAGGCCGGGTACGGCAATGACGACGATCAAGTGGCATTCGCCGACGGCTTTCCACTGCTGCTCATTGGTGAGGCATCGCTGCAACACCTGTCGCAGGCGGTCGGGCGTCCGCTGGAAATGCTGCGGTTCCGGCCGAATCTGGTGATCGAAGGCAGTGATGCTTACGCCGAGGATGGCTGGAAGCGGATTCGGATCGGCGATGTCGAGTTCCGCGTGGTCAAGTCGTGTTCACGCTGCATTCTCACCACGATCGATCCGCAGACTGGAGAGCGCAGCGCTGACCGCGAACCCCTGGCGACCTTGCAGAAGACCCGTGCCCAGGCCGACGGCGCGATGTTCGGCCAGAACCTGGTCAACGACAGCAACGGCCGGCTTGAAGTCGGCATGCCGGTGGAAATCCTCGAATAACCGGCCCTGAAACGAAAAATGCCCGTGTCCCTGGACACGGGCATTTTTTATGACCGCCGAAAACCGTGGTTTCAGCCGCGGTATTCGCACAGGTAAGCGGTGTCGACGGCGACTTTCAGCTGGAACTTGCTGTTGGCGGGCACGTTGAACTGGCTGCCCGCGGCGAAAGTTTCCCAGTCGCTGCTGTCCGGCAGTTTGACGGTCAAGGCGCCCGAAACCACGTGCATGATTTCACGCTGGCTGGTGCCGAATTCGTATTCGCCCGGGGCCATGACGCCGATGGTCGCAGGGCCTTCAGCGGTGCCAAAAGCGATCGACTTGACGGTGCCGTCGAAGTACTCGTTGACTTTAAACATGGGCGATTCCTCTCGAAAGGGCTTAAAAGGGTCAAAAAGGGGCGGCCAGTATGCACAAGGCTCCGGGCGTCGTCATCTGTCTAGAGTGGCAATACCAGTGGCAACAGGCGTGCGGTATTGCGCGCATCCTCCAGTGCCCGGTGTTGTTGACCGCTGAATTGCATCCCCGCCAGTTGTAACGCGCCATTGAGGCCCAGAGGCCGTTCGAGGCGCCGGGCCTTGGCAAAGCGCTGTTTGAGGTTCATGTGCGGCACCCGGCTCAGGGCGCTGTCGAGTTGCAGGCGCTGCCATTCCTGAAGCAACTGCTTGCGGTCGTAATCGCCCCAGCTGGCCCAGCCTTCAAGGCGCGTCTGGTGCTGACCGAGCCAGCGCTCGAACGCAGGCCACACTTCGCTCAACGGCTGCGCCGCGTCGATGTTGGCCTGGGTGATGTGCGTGAGTTCGCGGCAAAAGGGCGTCAACAAGGGGCGCCGCGTCGGTTTGACGAAGCGCTGAAAGTGATCCTGCTCGCGACCCGCGCGATCCACCAGGGTCGCGCCGATCTCGATGATCTCCATTTCCGTAACCGGCCAGCCACCCTCATCGGTGGTGGCTTCCAGATCTATGACCAGCCAATGGGGCATCGCAGGGTTCCTGATTTCCGCGTCCTGATTATTCAGAGCGTAGTCAAACCTTGCGGATGCGCGCGGCGACTACTCGACCTGCAACAGAACCTGACGATTTTTTACCTGATCGCCGACCTTGACCTGCACCCGCTTGAGCACGCCGTCGATGCCGGCCTTGAGCGGGTGCTCCATTTTCATCGCTTCCAGCACCACCAGCAGTTGGCCCTTGCTGACCGGGCTGCCTTCGCTGACGAGCACATCGATGATGGCGCCATCCATCGGCGCTTTCAATGTGCCGGAACTGACGCTGGTCTGACTGTCGATCACCGCTTGAGTTCGGTCCACCAGATGCAGGCTGCCGGGGTGGGTGAACAGCCAGAGCTGGTCGTCGCGCAGGCGACAGGCATGGCGCTGACGCAGGCCATCGATTTCCAGTGTCACGGCCACGGCGGTGTGCTCGACCAGCGTGAGTTTGATGACACGTTCGGCGACCTGCACTTCAAACGTGTTGTCCGGTCTGGCGCGCAGTTGCACGTTCCATTCGCGGGCGTCGAGGCCGATGCGATAGAGCAACGGCGCGCCGGCGTTGTTGCGCCATCCGGACAACAGGGCGCGATGTTGTTGCGCGGCGGATTGGTAAAAAATCACCGCCGCGATGGCCAGCTCTTCGGCACTGGGCGAATAGGCGTGCAGGCAATCGTGATCGGCGAAATGTTGAGGGATGAAGCCAGTGCCGAACTCACCGCTGATGAATTGCGGATGCTGCAAAAGGCTGGCGAGCAAGCGCTGATTGCTCTGCACGCCAAGCAACACGCTGTCCTGCACGGCGCGCAGCAGTTTGCGCCGTGCCTCTTCACGGGTCGCGCCGTGGGCGATCAGTTTGCCGAGCATCGGGTCGTAGAACGGTGAAATCCACTGTCCTTCGATCAGGCCGTGATCGACCCGCGCGCCGCGATCCAGTGCCGGCGCCCAGGCTTCGACACGCCCGGTCTGCGGCAGAAAACCCTGGGCCGGGTCTTCGGCGTAGAGGCGCACTTCCATCGCGTGGCCATCGAGTTTCACCTGCGCCTGGGTCAGTGGCAAAGGCTGCCCCTCGGCGACTGCCAGTTGCCACGCGACCAGATCCAGCCCGGTAATCAACTCCGTCACCGGGTGCTCGACCTGCAACCGGGTGTTCATCTCCAGAAAGTAGAACCGGCCATCGGTATCAAGCAAAAACTCCACGGTGCCGGCACCTACGTAGTTCACCGCACGCCCGGCCTTGAGTGCCGCTTCTCCCATCGCCTGGCGCAGTTCTTCGGTCATCACCGGGCACGGCGCTTCTTCGATGACTTTCTGGTGGCGACGCTGTATCGAACAGTCGCGCTCGCCGAGGTAGATCAGGTTGCCGTGATGGTCGCCGAGCAGCTGCACCTCGACATGTCGCGGCTCGATCAACGCCTGTTCGAGGATCAGTTCATCACTGCCGAAACCGTTCAATGCTTCCGAACGGGAGGTGCGCAATTGCGCTGGCAATTCCTCGACGCTGTGCACCAGACGCATGCCGCGCCCGCCACCGCCGGCGCTGGCCTTGATCATCAACGGGTAACCGATGCGTTCGGCTTCGCGGGTCAGCGTCACGTCGTCCTGCTCGGCGCCTTGATAGCCGGCGATGCACGGGACGCCGGCGGCGAGCATGGCGATTTTCGACTGTCGTTTGCTGCCCATCAGTTCGATGGCTTCGACGCTGGGGCCGATGAAGGTCAGGCCGGCCTGTTCGCAGGCGCGGGCGAATTCGGCATTTTCCGAGAGAAAACCGTAGCCCGGATGGATGGCGTCGGCGCCGCTGCGCCGGGCGGCGTCGAGAATGGCCGGGATGTTCAGGTAGGACTGCTGCACGGGTGCCGGGCCGATGTTCACGGCCTCGTCCGCCATTTGGACATGCAGTGCGTCAGCGTCGGCATCGCTGAAAACGGCGACGGTGCGATAACCGAGGGCCTGGGCAGTGCGCTGGATGCGGCAGGCGATTTCACCGCGGTTGGCGATCAGGATTTTGTGGAGGGCTGGCATGATAATTTTCCTGAGTTTTTGGCGGTGAATTGAAGGGCCTCATCGCGGGCTTGCTCCGGGCGGCGTTCCGACGAAGCTTTCAGGAGGCCCACCTCGGTTTGCGTTTTTGCACAAACGCCATCGTGCCTTCTATGCCTTCGGCGCCGGTCACCGCTGCGCTGAACCACTGCGCGGCTTCGTCCAGCAACTCACTCGACGGCTGGCCGGCGCTGGCCAGCAGCAGTTTTTTCGTCATGGCGTTCGCTTCGGGGGCACAACACAAGACGTGATCCAGCACTTCATCCAGTCGCTCGGCGAGCGCCTGTGGATCCTGTTCGACAAAATGCACCAGCCCCAGACGCCGGGCCTGATGGCCGTCGAAGCGGGCGGCGGTCAGGGCCAGGCGGCGGGCTTCAGTCAGGCCGATGCGCTGCACCACGAACGGTGCGATCTGCGCCGGCAGCAGGCCTAGGCTGGTTTCCGGCAAACCGAATTGCGCCTGATGATCGGCTATCGCGATATCACTGACACAGGCCAGCCCGAATCCGCCCCCGAGCACTGCGCCCTGCAGCACGGTGATCAGCACTTGCGGTGCGTGCTGCGCTTCTTCCAGCAACGACCCGAACGCCCGGTTCAGGTCGCGATAGGCATCACTGCCCTGAGCACGGGCGTTGGCCATGTCCTTGATGTCACCGCCGGCGCAGAAATGCCCGCCGGCACCGCTGAGCACCAGTGCGCGGACGCTGCGGTCATCGCACACGCTGGTCAGCACGGCGCGCAACTCGGCGACCATTTGCAGGCTCATGGCGTTGCGGCTGTCCGGGCGATTGAGGGTGATGTGCAACACGCCGTTGTGCCGCTCCAGCAGCAGCGTCTGGCAATCGGGCAGGGCGCTCATTTCTTTTTCCCCGGCAGGATGCCCATCAGTTTGCAGATGATCCCCAGCATGATTTCATCGGCGCCGCCGCCAATCGACACCAGCCGCACGTCGCGGTAGGCGCGGGCTACCGGGTTGTCCCACATGAAGCCCATGCCGCCCCAGTATTGCAGGCAACTGTCGCTGACTTCACGGCCGAGACGCCCGGCCTTGAGCTTGGCCATCGAGGCCAGTCGGGTGACGTCCTGGCCTTTGACGTATTGCTCGGTGGCCTGATAGACCAGCGCCCGCAGGCATTCGATTTCGGTCTGCAATTCGGCGAGGCGGAAGTGGATCACCTGGTTGTCGATCAGCGCGTTGCCGAAGGTTTTGCGTTCCTTGCAGTACTCGATGGTGCTGTCGACGCAGTATTCCAGGCCCTTGATCATGTTGGCCGCGCCGAACAGACGTTCCTCCTGGAACTGCAGCATCTGCATCATGAACCCGGCGCCTTCATGGCCGATGCGATTGCGCTGGGGCACGCGCACGTTGTCGAAAAACACCTGGGCGGTTTCCGAGCTGCGCATGCCGAGCTTGTCCAGATGCGAACTGAGGCTGATGCCCGGCGTGTTCATCGGCACCATGATCAGCGATTTGTTGACATGCGGCTTGTCGTCCGAGGTGTTGGCCAGCAGGCAAATGAAATCGGCGCTCGGCGAGTTGGTGATCCACATTTTGCTGCCGTTGATCACATAGTCGTCGCCATCCTTGCGCGCTGTGGTCTTGAGCCCGGCGACATCGGAGCCGGCGCCGACTTCCGAGACGCCGATGCAACCGACCTGCTCGCCGGTGATCGCCGGACGCAGGAATTCTTCGCGCAGTTCATCGGAGCCGAAGCGGGCGAGGGCGGGGGTGCACATGTCGGTTTGTACGCCGATCGACATCGGAATGCCGCCGCAGTGGATGGTGCCGAACTCTTCGGCGGCGACGATCGAATAGCTGTAATCCAGGCCCATGCCGCCGAATTTTTCCGGCTTGGAAATCCCCAGCAGACCGAGGTTGCCGGCCTTGCGGAAAATCTCGTGGATCGGAAAGCGCCCGGCCTTTTCCCATTCATCGACATGGGGGTTGATCTCGTGCTCGACGAACTGGCGGACGGTGCGGCGCAGAGCTTCGTGTTCCGGGGTGAAGATCATTTTTATTGTTCTCCTTTAATCCGTGGCGGTCAGAACCGGCTGACGCCGAAGCTGTTGGGTTGCAACGTGCGGATGTCGGCTTCGTGGCAGATGTCCAGCAGGTAACCGAGCAGGGTGCGGGTGTCGCGCGGGTCGATCAGCCCGTCGTCCCACAGGTTGGCGCTGCCGTAGAGGGCGGTGGACTGGCTGTCGAGTTTCTGCGCGGTGACCTGCTCCAGCATGTCGAGCATTTTCGGATCGGGCACCAGACCGTCCTTGAGCTGTTTGGCTTCGGTGACGATGCGCAACACCTTGCCGGCCTGGGCGCCGCCCATCACGGCGGTGCGGCTGTTGGGCCAGGCGAAGATGAAGCGTGGATCGAGCCCGCGTCCACACATCGCGTAGTTGCCCGCGCCGTAAGAACCTCCGACCACGATCGTCAGTTTCGGCACCCGCGCATTGGCCACGGCCTGGATCAGTTTCGAGCCGTGCTTGATCACGCCGTGCTGTTCCGATTCGGTGCCGACCATGAACCCGGTGGTGTTGTGGAAGAATAGCAGCGGTGTCTGGCTCTGATCGCAGAGCTGAATGAACTGCGCCGCCTTGCTCGCACCGTTGGGCGTGATCGGGCCGTTGTTGCCGATGAAACCGCAGGCGCGGCCCTGGATTTTCAGGTGGCCGCAAACGGTCTGTTGATCGAACTCGCCCTTGAACTCCAGGAAGCGCGACTCATCGGCAATCCGCGCAATGATTTCGCGTACGTCGTAAGGTTTTTTCGGGTCGTCCGGGATCAGGCCGAGCAGTTCGTCGATGGGGTACAGCGGCTCTTTGAATTGCGGCTCGGGCAGCCACGGCAGTTGCTCGTTCCAGTTCAGCAGGCTGACGATTTCCCGCACCTGACGCACGCCGTCGGCGTCGTTTTCGGCCAGGTATTCGGCGGTGCCGGCGACTTGCGCGTGCATCTCGGCGCCGCCCAGTTCTTCGTCGGTGGCGACTTCACCAGTCGCTGCTTTAAGCAACGGCGGGCCGGCAAGAAACAGCTTGGCCTTGCCGCGCACCACCACCACGTAATCCGACAGCCCCGGCTGATAGGCACCGCCGGCGGTGGCCGAGCCGTGCACCACAGTGATCTGCGGCAAACCCATGGCCGACATCCGCGCCTGATTGGCAAAGCTGCGTGCGCCTTCGACGAAAATTTCTGCCGCGTAATTGAGGTTGGCGCCGCCACTTTCGGCGAGGGTGATGACCGGCAGTTTGTTTTCCTGGGCGATCTGTTGCAGGCGCAGGGATTTTTTCAGGCCTGACGGGGAAATCGTTCCGCCCTTGATCGCGCTGTTGTTCGCCACGATCAAGGCGCGCACGCCGGACACGTAACCGATGCCGGCGATCAAGCCGCCACCGGCGGAGCTGCCGTCCTTGTCGTCGTGCAGTTTGTAGCCGGCCAGGCTCGCCAGTTCGAGGAACGGCGCGCCGGGGTCGAGCAACAGATTCAGACGTTCACGGGGCAGCAGTTGCCCGCGCTTGTCGAATTTCGGTTTGGCCTCGGCCGCCTTGTTCAGCAGGTTCTGTTCGAGCTGCTGGACTTGCTCGATGGCGGCGAGCATCGCTGCGCGGTTGCGGGCGAAGGCTTCGCTGTGTGGGTCGAGTCGGGATTGAATGACCGGCATGGCTTACTCCTTGTCCTTCAAGACATCCGGCATGTAAGCCCGGTGAAAACCGTTGAAGGATTCGCTGTGGGTCGCCTTGTGCAACGGCCACGCACGACTGCCCAGACTGGCCGCGCCGTCGATGCGCAAGGTGCTGCCGCTGATGAACGCGGCAGCCGGGCTGAGCAGAAACACGATCGCCGCGCTGACTTCCGATTCGGTGCCGATGCGCTTGAGCGGCACGTGTTCGCGCAAGGTCGGGATCACCGCTTTGAACGCGCCTTCGTAAGTGTCCATGCCGCTGGAAGCGATCCAGCCCGGGGCTACCGCATTCACTCGAACGCCGGCATAACCCCATTCGAACGCCGCGGTTTTGGTGAAATTGTCCATGCCCGAACGCGCGGCGCCTGAGTGGCCCATACCGGGCATGCCGCCCCACATGTCGGCGAGCATGTTGACGATGTTGCCGCCGTGTTTGCTCATCGACTGGTTGAACACTTCCCGGGCCATCAGGAAACCGCCGACCAGATTGGTCCGCAGTACGGTTTCGAAGCCTTTCTGATTGATCGAGGCCAGGGGCGACGGATACTGCCCTCCGGCATTGTTGACCAGCCCGTGGATCGGCCCGTGTTCGCGGATCAGTTCGCTGACCAGTGTCTTCACCGCTTCTTCGTCACGAATATCGCAGGCCTTCCAGTGGGCGCGACCGCCGTCCTCGGCAATCTCGGCGGCGACGGTTTGCAGCTTTTCCGGCTTGCGTCCGACCAGCACCACGTTGGCCCCGAGCGCCGCCAGTTCATGGGCGGTGCAACGCCCGATGCCACTGCCGCCGCCGGTGACGATGACGGTCTGACCGCTGAACAGATCAGCCCTGAAAATCGATTCGAACGCCATGGTGCCAATCCTCTAGTCGAGCTGTTCGGCGATGCTCTGCGGCACCGGGATCTGGATTTCCAGTAGTTGTTGGGCGAAGGCCTTGCCTTGCGGGTCGATGCGCAGGCTCGCCACGCCACCACCACCGAGGGCGTTTTCCAGCAGAAAGTTGAGGCTGTGGGTGCCCGGCAGATACCAGCGTTCGACCCGGCCGTGAATCGGGTCGAGGACATGGCTCATCCAGTCCACGACCACCGCCGGGGTCAGCGCTTCGGCGATCCACGGAAGGTATTCGGGACGGCGCGGCATGACGCCAATATTGCTGTGATTGCCCTTGTCGCCGGAGCGCGCCACCGCCAGCTTCACCAGTGGCACACTCGCGTCGGCGCGGCCCTGGGGTTTGGGCGTTTCGTGGGGCAGGGGCAGATCCTGACTGTCGAGGGCGGCGGGGACGGGCAGGGCGAGCGGGTGAGATTCGCCGGCGATGTCGATCTGCAAGGTGCAGGCGCTTTTGTCGATCAGGAACGAGAACAGCCGGATCAGCGGATACACCGTCGGCCGCCCGCCGACGATACCGGTGAGGCCCGGCGCCATGCCGGTGGCGGCCTGGGCGATCTCCCGGGAGAACAGGATCAAGGCTTGTTTGTTCGGGTGGCGCACGGCGAGTTTGATCACCACTTCGCGGCTGTCCCGACGCTGGCCGTGAGGACCGTAGGTGGCTTCGCTGCCGAGCAGTTCGACATCGGTTTCGGTGTAGGGACCGAGGCCTTTCTGTTCGAGCATTTCCGAGGTCTTGTCGAGGATCGCCTGGCTGACGCGCCGGGCTTTCTCCACGGCATCGATGCCGGCGATCAGGCAACTGGCGGTGCAACGGAATCCGTCCGGGTACGTTGCGCTGACCTTGTATTGGTCGCTGGGCGGCAAGCCTTTGGCACCGTGGACCCGGACGGCGTTCTTGCCTTGTTGCTGGAGTTTGACCTGGCTGAAATCGCAGACCACATCGGGCAACAGATAGGCCTGCGGATCGCCGATTTCGTAGAGCATCTGCTCGCCGACAGTCAGCGGCGTGACCAGCCCGCCGGAGCCTTCGGGTTTGCTGACGATGAACTGACCGTCGGCGCTGACCTCGACGATCGGGAAACCGATGTGTTCGTAATCCGGGACGTCGCGCCAGTCGGTGAAATTACCGCCGGTGCACTGCGCGCCACATTCGATGATGTGCCCGGCCAGGGCGGCTTGCGCGAGTTTGTCGTAGTCGTGCCACGACCAGTCGAATTCATGCACCAGCGCGGCGCTGACCACTGCGCTGTCGACCACCCGGCCGGTGATGACGATGTCGGCGCCCAGGCGCAGTGCTTCGACAATGCCCGGCGCGCCGAGGTAAGCGTTGGTCGACACGCACATCGGCGGCAGCGGGGCGCCGCTGAACATTTCAGTAATGCCTTGGGAGGCGAGGTGTTTGAAGTGGGGTTGCAGGTCATCGCCCGACAGCACGGCGATTTTCAACGATACGCCGGCCTTGTCGCAGGCCGCTTGCAGCGCGGCGGCACAGGCCTTTGGATTGACCCCGCCGGCATTGCTGATAACGCGAATGTTCTGTTCGGCCAGTTGCGGCAGCAGGGGCGCGAGGACTTCGATGAAATCGCCGGCGAACCCGGCCTGCGGATCCTTCATGCGGGCGCCGGCCATGATCGACATGGTGATTTCGGCGAGGTAGTCGAAGACCAGATAATCCAGCTGTCCTGCGGCCACAAGCTGCGCGGCGGCGGTCGAGGTGTCTCCCCAGAATGCGCTGGCGCATCCGATGCGAACCGTGGTGGGCATTTTGATCTCCGACTCAGCAACCTGTGACAGAAGTGCATCGAGGCTACCAAGCAAGCGCTTGGTTTGTAAACAGCTGAAATTATCTTCTGCCCAAGCGCTTGCTTGGTCACCGCCGGCGGCTTAAATTGCCCGCGCAACCCCGCCGTTTCTGCGGCGTGCGGCGCATTTGACTGATCGACTGTAGGAGAGAACGGGTGGACGAGCAAAAAGCCCTGAGGGTCATGCGTGAACTGGTCGATGCCGGGCAGCTGACCGATCCGGACAGCGCTCGCGGCAAATTGCTGCAAGTGGCGGCCCACCTGTTCCGCAACAAAGGCTACGAGCGCACCACCGTGCGCGATCTGGCCGGTGCCGTGGGGATCCAGTCCGGCAGCATCTTTCATCACTTCAAGAGCAAGGATGAAATCCTGCGGGCGGTGATGGAGGAAACCATCCGCTACAACACGGCGCTGATGCGCGCAGCCCTTGCCGATGCCGCCGATGTGCGCGAGCGGGTGCTGGCGCTGATCCGCTGCGAATTGCAGTCGATCATGGGCGGCAGCGGCGAGGCGATGGCGGTGCTGGTGTATGAGTGGCGCTCGCTGTCCGAAGACGGTCAGGCCAAAGTGCTGGCGCTGCGCGACATCTACGAAGACCTCTGGCTGCAAGTGCTGGGCGAAGCCAAAGAGGCGGGGTTCATCCGTGGCGACGTATTCATTACCCGGCGTTTTCTCACGGGCGCATTGTCCTGGACCACCACCTGGTTCCGTGCCGGCGGCAGCCTGAGCCTCGATCAACTGGCCGAAGAAGCGCTGATTCTGGTGCTCGAAGAGCGCTAGGCGCTTTCTATCGGGTCGGGAAACTGGCTAACTTGGCGAAACCGCCTAGCTTGAATGCAATGATCGGTACTTTTTCGGGGAGTGGGGTGTTTTGAAGTCTTCGCCAATTCGGACGGCCGCCGGGCTGATGCTCGCAGCGCTGGCTGCATTATGGGTATTGCCTGCTCCGGCGGCGCAAGTGGTTCGGGTGGGCGCGGCGCATTTTCCGCCCTACACCATTCGCCCGGAAAACGGCGCCGACACCGGCCTGCTGCCGGAACTGGTCGCGGCTTTGAACAGCGCCCAGAGCGACTATCGTTTCGAACTGGTGCCCACCTCGATTCCTCGCCGGTTCGGCGATTTCAAGGATGGCCGCACCGACATGGCGATCTTCGAGAACCCGGAGTGGGGCTGGAAAGACATTCCCCACATCACCGTCGACATGGGGCTTGAGGACGCAGAGATTTTCGTCGCCCAGAACAAGCCCGGACGCCAGCAGAATTACTTCGCTGATCTCAAGGGCAAACGGCTGGCGCTGTACAGCGGCTATCACTACGAATTCGCCAACTTCAACGCCGATCCCAAGTACCTCGCCGAAACCTACAGCGCCACGCTGACCTATTCCCATGACAGCAACCTGTTGATGGTGCTGCGCGGTCGGGCGGACATTGCGCTGGTCACTCGCTCGTATCTGTTCGATTACCTGCTGCGCAACGAAAAAGTGCGCGATGAATTGCTGGTGTCGCAGCGCATCGACCAGATCTACCATCATTACGCGATTCTCAGTCCGAAAGCGCCAATCACCGGTGAGGCGTTCGGCAAGTTGCTGCAAGGGCTGCGCGACAGTGGGCAGATGCTGAAGATCTTCGATCCGTACAAGATTGCGGTGGTGCCGGTCCCTAAATAGCCAGTGCACTGCGATCGCAGGGACTGCCGTTTATCGGTTTTGCGTTGTCACCTGTCAGATCTGACAGTAGACGGCCCGTGTCTGCCGGGGGTTTGATTCCTGTCAGGTTCTACTCGTTGTGAGGAGGACCCCACACAGAGGAATACCTCATGCCGGCCCCATATCCTATTTCCCTGCATTGCGTGCCCACGCCCGTAGCCGAACAAGCTGTCGGCGATGTCCTGACTCTGAACAGGCCTGAGGAATCGACCGGTGTGAAGGTTGAAGTCTCGCGATGGCCGTTCATGACCGAGAACCAATTGGCGACATTGCATGCCTGTGGGCAGAACACGGATGGCACTGCGCTGATGTTGTGCGTCGCTGATGCCGAGCCAGTTACTCGGAAAGAGTATGAAGAGGGCTGGCATAGAACGATTGAGTGGAGTTATCTGCAGGATCTGAAACACAACAGCCATCTGGTGTTTGTTTTTCAGGTCGCATTGAATAGTGTTGGCTGTGATTGCCCACTGTTGTTTCCGCCACTGAGTCTTCAGATACGGGAGCCCATCGATGATATGACTACATTCGAAAATGGTGACTGGAACAATTGGGAGGTTGGTTCGGACATGCGTCTGGGAGATGTGATTCTGAGGAATGGAATTCTGATTTCGGATACCGCGTCTAAGCCCGCTGGCGAGCTCCTTGTTAAGAAGTTAACCGGTCTCGCAGTAGGTCACAGGTATGATTTCAGCTTGTCGGTAAGACGTAGAAATAGCATCGCACCTGTCCCTATCCTGTCACTTGAAGCCGGTTCTAATTCGGTGACAGAACAGACTCCCTTCGCTCTGACAAGTTGGCAAATTCTTTCCGGTACTTTTGTCGCGACAGAGCAAGATACGACGCTTCGGGTAAAAAGTTATGCATCCGGCAATGATGGAAACGATTTCGAAATCGACAACATTCGCGTCAGAGAGCTGTGAGTCGTCTGATTTCAATCGCAAAGACTAAATTTTCATAAACGGCTCACGTCCCATCGTTGAACTGTCGACGATTATCGTGAGCCCGACCCATGTCCAATCTGAATGACCTGACTGCCCTGGCCTTGCCTTCGGGCAGTCAACTGATAGCCGATGCCACTGAAAGCCGTCTGAGCCTGAGCCTGGACGGGCAACCGCTGATTCGCCTGCGCCTCGATCGTGAAGGCCGGGGGCCGATCCAGATCGATGAACGCTTTGCATTGCCACCAGGCCAGGCGCTGTGGGCCGCCTGCTATTGGCTGTTTGCCCGGGATCCGGCGCGCCAGCAATTGATCTGGCAACTGGATCAGCCGCCGACCGAAGCCTTGCTCAGCGGTTTGCTGGTGAGTACTGAAGTGGCGGGTGAATATCGCTGCGAGCGCACGCTGTTCTGGCAACTGCCGCAACCCTGGCTTGGGGCTTCGCTGACTGGCAGCTACCCGCAGCAGATGGTCATCAGCAACGGCAAACGCCATCCGCTGCGACCGGTGAAACCGAGGGGTGAGGTTTATCGGCGTTTCGATGCGCGTCTCGGTGCGTGGATTTCCCTGCGTACGGTTGAGATCGAGCAGGATCTTGCGCGTTTCAATCGCTGGCAGAACAGTCCGCGAGTCGCCAGTTTCTGGCAGGAGGAGGGCAGCCTCGAGCAGCATCGCGAGTACCTGAGCAAGCTCGAGGCCGATCCGCACACGCTGACGTTGATTGGCTGTTTCGACGACCAGCCGTTCGCTTATTTCGAAGCCTACTGGGCCAAGGAAGATCGCATCGCGCCGTTCTACGATGCTGACAATTACGACCGCGGCATCCACATGCTGGTCGGGGAAGAAAACCATCGCGGGCCGCACAAAGTGGCGAGTTGGCTGTCGGCGCTGGTGCACTACCTGTTTCTGGATGATCCGCGCACTCAGCGGGTGGTCGCCGAACCCCGTGCCGACAACGCGAAGATGATCGGCCACATGCACAACCAGTGCTTCCACTGCGAGAAGGAATTCGACTTTCCGCACAAGCGCGCGGCGCTGATGATCCTCGGGCGCGAACGGTTCTTCGACCGGTGCACGCTGGCGTGACATTTCCCTGAAAACAAAAAAGATCGCAGCCCTTCAACGAAGGCTGCGATCTTTTTTTGCGGCCGATTTTTATCAGCGACGGTTTGCGGTCACTGCATCAGCGCGACTGCTCGACACCTTGCGGCAATGCACCAGCGCGTCGCGAATCATGAAGTTGACCAGGGTCGGCGAAACGCCGAGTTCCTTGGCGATGTCCTTCTGCGGCACGCCGTGCAGGCGGTACATCTCGAACGCATAGCGAGTGCGGACCGGCAGCTCGGTCAGCGCATCGGCGATGTGTTCCAGGGTCGAGAAGTTGATGTGTGAGGTTTCCGGCGAGGCGCCCTGAATGACCACGTTCAACCCTTCCTCCTCGGGGCCGGCGTACTTCTGCTCCAGCGCCTGCTTGCGGTAGTGATCGATGGCCAGATTGCGCACGATCTGGAACAGATAACTCAGCTGGGCCTTGATCGACGACGTGATCGGCGGCGCCGATTGCAGTCGGAAGAACGCATCCTGCACCACATCTTCGGCGCGTGACCGGCAGCCGGTAATGCGGGCTGCAATCTTGACCAGAATCAGTCGATTGTCGACGAATGCCTGAAGTAGCGGTGAATCGCACCTGCTTGTGGATACTTGTTCCGTCATGGAAATCACCTTGCTGCCAATAGGTTAGTGGGACGCCTGGGGGACGGGGCCGTCCTACACATCGAGCGACAAATTATGTTGAATGATAATGATTGTCAATTGAGAAAGAGAACTAATGATCCATAACAGTGCTATCTGAGAACTGCGACACGCCGCCGCACTCGCCCAAGCGCCCAGCCCCATTGGCGATCCAGCCTGCCGACTAATTATTTCAAGACGTCATCCGTTCTCATTGGTGAATGGATCCGGGTACGCAGCCCCGGACCTACCGCATTCCAATGCCGTGCACGGTCGGCGAAGACCGTGTCCCGCATGCCTTGCACGGGCATGCCGCAGCCAACCCGATTCCACCAGCAAGCCGAATTCAGGCAGGAAACCTCATGACCGACGCGTTCGAACTCCCCAGCACCCTGGTCCAAGCCCTTCAGCGCCGTGCGGCCCTGACGCCGGATCGGCTGGCCCTGCGCTTTCTCGCTGAAACCGAGGAGCAGGCTGTGGTGCTCAGTTATCGCGAACTCGATCAACGCGCACGCGCCATCGCCGCCGCGTTGCAGACCGAGGCCGGATTCGGTGATCGCGCGGTATTGCTGTTCCCGAGCGGTCCGGATTACGTCGCGGCGTTCTTCGGTTGCCTGTACGCGGGTGTGATCGCGGTGCCGGCCTATCCGCCGGAATCGGCCAAGCGTCACCATCAGGAACGCCTGCTGTCGATCATCGCCGACGCCGAACCGCGTCTGCTGCTGACCAGCGCCGACCTGCGCGACGCCCTGCAGCAAATCGAAGGCGCGCCGCCGCTGTTGTGCGTCGATACCCTCGACGCTTCGCTGGCCGAGCGTTGGGTCGAGCCGGCCCTGCCGACAGACCATATTGCTTTCCTGCAATACACCTCCGGCTCCACCGCGCTGCCCAAAGGCGTGCAGGTCAGCCACGGCAATCTGGTGGCCAACGAACTGCTGATCCGCCACGGTTTCGGTATCGACGTAAACCCCGACGACGTGATCGTCAGCTGGCTGCCGCTGTACCACGACATGGGCCTGATCGGCGGTCTGCTGCAACCGATCTTCAGTGGCGTGCCGTGCATCCTGATGTCGCCGGCGTACTTTCTCGGCCGGCCGTTGCGCTGGCTTGAAGCGATCAGCCAATACGGCGGCACCATCAGCGGCGGCCCGGACTTCGCTTACCGTCTGTGCAGCGAGCGGGTCAGCGAATCGGCGCTGGAACGCCTCGACCTGAGCCGCTGGCGCGTGGCCTATTCCGGCTCCGAGCCGATCCGGCTCGACACCCTCGAACGCTTCGCCGAGAAATTCACCGCGTGCGGTTTCAGCGAAAGCAGTTTCATGGCGTCCTACGGTCTGGCGGAAGCGACCCTGTTCGTCGCCGGCACACCGCGCGGCACAGGGATTCCGGCGTTGCGCGTCGACGATCAAGCCCTGGCGCAGAACCGTGCCGAGCCGGGCGAGGGCAGCCCGATAATGAGCTGCGGCATCAGCCAGCCGGAACATGCGGTGCTGATTGTCGAGCCGAACACCCTTGAAGAACTGGCCGACAACGCCGTGGGTGAAGTCTGGGCTGCCGGCCCGAGCATCGCCCTCGGCTACTGGCGCAACCCCGAGGCGACGGCCAAGACCTTCGTCCAGCACGCGGGCCAGACCTGGCTGCGCACCGGTGACCTGGGCTTCATTCGCGACGGTGAACTGTTCATCACCGGTCGCCTGAAAGACATGCTGATCGTGCGCGGCCACAATCTCTATCCGCAGGACCTCGAAAAGACGGTCGAGAACGAAGTGGAGGTGGTGCGCAAGGGCCGTGTCGCGGCGTTCGCGGTCAATCAGAATGGCGAGGAGGGCATCGGCATCGCGGCGGAAATCAGCCGCAGCGTGCAGAAAATCCTCCCGCCTGAAGCGCTGATCAAAGCCATTCGCCAGGCCGTGGCCGAGGCGTATCAGGAAGCACCGAGCGTGGTTGTGCTGCTCAATCCGGGCGCGTTGCCGAAAACTTCCAGCGGCAAGCTGCAACGTTCGGCCTGCCGCAATCGTCTGGCTGATGGCAGCCTCGACAGCTACGCCGTATTCCCCTCAGCCACTGCTGAAACCGCTCAGGACTCGACCGCGTCCGCCTCCGAACTGGAAGCGTTGATCGGCAAAGTCTGGGCCGAGCAACTCAACGTCAAACAGGTCAACGCCGACGATCATTTCTTCCTGCTCGGCGGCAACTCGATCGCCGCCGCCCAGGTGATCGCCAAGGTCCGCGAAGAACTGAGCCTGGAGCTGAACCTGCGCCTGCTGTTCGAAGCACCGACCCTGTCCGCGTTCGCCGCAGCCGTGGCACAGCAGCAACAGGACGGCGGCAGCGCCCAAGGCGAAATCACCGCACTGTCGCGCAACGAAGCCTTGCCGCAATCCCTGGCGCAAAACCGACTATGGATCACCTGGCAGCTCGATCCACAAAGCAGCGCCTACAACATTCCCGGTGCCTTGCGTCTGCGTGGTGAACTGGACGAAGACGCATTGCGCGCCAGTTTCCAGCAACTGATAGAACGCCACGAATCCCTGCGCACGCGCTTCTTCGAGCGCGACGGCGTGGCCCTGCAACAGGTTGAAGCAGCGGGCGAATTCAACCTGCAACTGATCGACATCAGCGACCTGCCCGTCGCCGAACGTGAAGCCCGCGCACTACAGATCCGCGAGGGCGAAGCCCGCACCCGGTTCGATCTGGAGAAAGGCCCGCTGCTGTGGGTGACGCTGGTTCGTCTCGATGACGAGGATCACCAGTTGCTGGTGACCCTGCACCACATCATCGCCGACGGCTGGTCGCTGAACGTGCTGATCGACGAGTTCTCGCGCCTGTACGCCGCCGCGTCCCAAGGCCAGCGCGCGGAACTGGCGCCGCTGCCAACCCAATACGCCGACTACGGTAGCTGGCAGCGCCAATGGCTGGCGCAAGGCGAGGGCGAACGGCAACTGGCGTACTGGAAAGCGCAGTTGGGGGACGAGCATCCGACCCTGGAACTGGCGACCGACCATCCGCGTTCTGCCAAACAAATTCACAGCGCCGCACGCCACAGCGTTCGCCTGGGGATGAGCCTCAGCGACGCCATTCGCCAGACGGCCCAGGCCTATCAATCCACACCGTTCATGCTGCTGCTCTCGGCTTTCCAAAGCCTGTTGCATCGCTACAGCGGCCAGCGCGACATCCGCATCGGTGTGCCCAACGCCAACCGTCCGCGTCTGGAAACCCAGGGCCTGATCGGCTTCTTCATCAACACCCAGGTGCTGCGCGCCGACGTCGATTCGCGTCTGCCGTTCACCGAACTGCTGGCGCAAACCCGCCAAGCTACACTCGGTGCTCAGGCGAATCAGGACCTGCCGTTCGAACAGCTGCTGGAAGCCTTCCCGGAGGCGCGTGAACAAGGTCTGTTCCAGGTCATGTTCAACCACCAGCAACGCGACCTGAGTGCGCTCAAACGTCTGCCGGGCCTGCTCGCCGAAGAACTGCCGTGGCACAGCCGCGAGGCCAAGTTCGATCTGCAACTGCAGAGTGAAGAAGACCGTAACGGTCGGCTGACGCTGTCCTTCGACTATGCCGATGAGCTGTTCGACGCCGCAACCATCGAGCGCCTCGCCGAGCATTTCAGCAACCTGCTGCGTGCTGTCTGCGAACGTCCGCAACAATCCATCGGCGATCTGCAACTGCTGACCGCCGCCGAAAATACTCAGCAAAGCGAATGGAGCATCGCTCCGTGCACCCCGGCGCAACAATGGCTGCCGGAGCTACTGAATGAACAGGCCCGTCAGACCCCGGAACGCACGGCATTGGTGTGGGACGGCGGCAGCCTCGACTTCGCCGAACTGCACGCGCAGGCCAACCGTCTCGCCCATTACCTGCGCGACAAGGGCGTCGGCCCGGACGTGTGCGTGGCCATCGCCGCCGAGCGTTCGCCGCAACTGCTGATCGGCCTGCTGGCGATCATCAAGGCTGGTGGCGCCTACGTGCCGCTGGACCCGGATTACCCGGCCGAGCGTCTGGCCTACATGCTCAGCGACAGCGGCGTCGAACTGCTGCTGACCCAGACGGCATTGCTCGACCGCTTGCCGGCCAGCGAAGGCGTCAGCGTGATCGCCATGGACACCCTGCACCTGGAGAACTGGCCGAGCCAGGCACCGGGTCTGCATCTGCACGGCGACAATCTCGTCTACGTGATTTACACCTCCGGCTCCACCGGGCAGCCGAAAGGTGTGGGCAACACGCATGCGGCGCTGGCCGAACGTCTGCAATGGATGCAGAACACTTATCGCCTGAACGACACCGACGTGCTGATGCAAAAGGCGCCGATCAGTTTCGACGTGTCGGTGTGGGAATGCTTTTGGCCGCTGATCACTGGCGCGCGTCTGCTGATCGCCGGCCCGGGCGAGCACCGCGATCCGCATCGCATTGCGCAATTGGTTCAGCAGTACGGCGTGACCACGCTGCACTTCGTGCCGCCGCTGCTTTCGCTGTTCATCGACGAACCGTTGAGTGCCGAATGCACCAGCCTGCGCCGCGTGTTCTCCGGCGGTGAAGCGCTGCCGGCGGAACTGCGCAACCGCGTGTTGGCGCAACTGCCGGCGGTGCAGCTGCACAATCGTTACGGCCCGACCGAAACCGCGATCAACGTCACCCACTGGCATTGCAGCGTGGCGGATGGCGAGCGTTCGCCGATTGGCCGTCCGCTGGGCAACGTCGTTTGCCGGGTGCTCGACAGCGATCTCAATCCAGTGCCGGCCGGTGTGCCGGGTGAACTGTGCATCAGCGGCATCGGTCTGGCTCGTGGTTACCTCGGCCGTCCGGCGCTGACGGCCGAGCGTTTCGTGGTCGATCCGCTGGGCGAGCAGGGCGCGCGTCTGTACCGCACCGGTGACCGCGCACGCTGGACGAATGATGGTGTGATCGAATACCTCGGCCGTCTCGATCAGCAGGTCAAACTGCGTGGTTTCCGCGTCGAGCCGGAAGAAATCGAAGCCCGTCTGCTGGCTAAGGACGGCGTGGCGCAGGTCGCCGTGCTGGTGCGCGAAACCGTCGCTGGCCCGCAACTGATCGGTTACTTCACCGCCACCGACGCCAGTGAAGATCAGGACGGGCAAATCGCTCGCCTGAAAACCGCACTGGCCGCCGAGCTGCCGGAATACATGGTCCCGGCGCAACTGATGCGTCTGGACGCAATGCCCCTGAGCCCGAGCGGCAAACTCGACCGCCGCGCCTTGCCCGAGCCGCAATGGCAGGTGCGCGAACACGTCGAGCCGGTCTCCGAGTTGGAGCAACAGATCGCCGCGATCTGGCGCGAAGTGCTCGGCCTGAAGCAGGTCGGCCTGCGCGACGACTTCTTCGCCCTCGGCGGTCACTCGCTGCTGGCCACGCAAATCATCTCCCGCACCCGTCAGGCCTGTGACGTCGAGCTGCCGTTGCGTGCCTTGTTCGAACACAGCGAGCTCGGTGATTTTGCCGAGCAGATCCGCCAGATCCAGGCCAGCGGTCGCACCAACAAACAGCCGCCGATCAACAAGGTTGATCGCAGCCAACCGGTGCCGCTGTCCTACTCGCAGCAGCGCATGTGGTTCCTCTGGCAGATGGAACCGGACAGCCCGGCGTACAACGTCGGCGGCATGGCGCGCCTGCGTGGCGTGCTGGATGTCGGGCGTTTCGAGGCAGCATTGCAAGCGTTGATCCTGCGTCACGAAACCCTGCGTACCACGTTCCCGAGCGTCGATGGCGTGGCCCGTCAGCAAGTGCATGCCGAGACCGGCGTGCGCATGGGCTGGAAGGATTTCTCGAAACTCGCCGCCGATGTGCGCGAGCAGAAAGTCCAGCAACTGGCCGACGACGAAGCGCACCTGCCGTTCGATCTGGAAACCGGTCCGCTGCTGCGCGCCTGCCTGGTCAAGACCGCCGAGCAGGAGCATTACTTCGTCCTGACCCTGCACCACATCGTTACCGAAGGCTGGGCGATGGACATCTTCGCCCGTGAGCTCAGCGCATTGTACGAAGCGTTCGTCGATGACCGCGAATCGCCGCTGGAACCGCTGCCTGTGCAGTACCTCGACTACAGCGTGTGGCAGCGCAACTGGCTGGAGTCCGGCGAGCGTCAGCGTCAGCTTGACTACTGGACCGCGCAACTGGGCCGCGAACATCCGCTGCTGGAATTGCCGGGCGACCGTCCGCGTCCGCCGGTGCAAAGTCATCAGGGCGAGCTGTTCCGTTTCGACCTCAGCGACGATCTCGCCGCGCGGGTGCGGGCCTTCAACGCGCAGAACGGTCTGACCCTGTTCATGACCATGACTGCTGCACTCGCGACCTTGCTTTACCGCTACAGCGGCCAGACCGATCTGCGGATCGGCGCGCCGGTGGCCAACCGGATCCGCCCGGAAAGCGAAGGTCTGATCGGTGCGTTCCTCAACACCCAGGTGCTGCGTTGCCAGCTCGACGGCCAGATGTCGGTCGGCGAATTGTTCGAGCAGGTGCGCCACACCGTGATCGAAGGTCAGTCCCATCAGGACCTGCCGTTCGACCATCTGGTGGAGGCGTTGCAGCCTCCGCGCAGCGCCGCCTACAACCCGTTGTTCCAGGTGATGTGCAACGTGCAGCGCTGGGAGTTCCAGCAGAGCCGCATGCTCGCCGGCATGACCGTCGAGTACCTTGCCAACGATGCGCGGGCGACCAAGTTTGACCTCAACCTGGAAGTCACCGACCTCGACCATCGCCTTGGTTGCTGCCTGACCTACAGCACTGACTTGTTCGACGAGCCGACGATTGCGCGCATGGCCAAGCACTGGCGCAACCTGCTGGAAGCGCTGATCGCTGACCCGCAGCAGCGTCTCAGCGAACTGCCGTTGCTTGATGCGCCTGAGCAACAGCAATTGCTCGACAGCCTTGGTGTCGAGCCGGGCGAGCGTCGTCTCGACCAGTGCATTCATCATCTGTTCGCCGAGCAGGCGCTGGCGCGCAAAGATGCGCCGGCCCTGACTTTCGCCGGGCAGACCCTCAGCTACGCCGAACTCGACGCTCGCGCCAATCGCCTGGCCTGGGCCCTGCGTGAGCGCGGTGTCGGCCCGCAAGTGCGGGTCGGTCTGGCGCTGGAGCGTTCGCTGGAAATGGTCGTCGGCCTGCTGGCGATCCTCAAGGCCGGCGGCGCCTACGTGCCGCTGGACCCGGAGTACCCGCTCGACCGTTTGCATTACATGATCGAAGACAGCGGCGTCGGCCTGCTGCTCAGCGACCGGGCGATGTTCAAAGCCCTCGGCAAACTGCCGGCGAACGTGGCGCGCTGGTGCCTGGAGGATGACAGCGCCGCGCTGGCCGATTACCCGGCCACCGAACTTCCGTTCATGAGCTTGCCGCAGCATCAGGCGTACCTGATCTACACCTCGGGTTCCACTGGCAAGCCGAAAGGCGTGGTGGTGTCCCACGGTGAAATCGCCATGCATTGCCAGGCGGTGATCGAACGCTTCGGCATGCGTCCGGACGACTGCGAACTGCACTTCTATTCGATCAACTTCGACGCCGCTACCGAGCGTCTGCTGGTGCCACTGCTCAGCGGTGCGCAGGTGGTGCTGCGTGCGCAAGGCCAGTGGGACGCGGAAGAAATCTGCGGCCTGATCCGTGAACACCGGATCAATATTCTCGGTTTCACCCCGAGCTACGGCAGCCAGTTGGCGCAGTTCCTCGCGACGCAAAACGAGGTTTTGCCGGTGCGGATGATCATCACCGGCGGCGAAGCACTGACTGGCGAACACCTGCAACGGATTCGCGCAGCGTTCAAGCCGAGTCTGTTCTTCAACGCTTACGGCCCGACCGAAACCGTGGTCATGCCGCTGGCCAGCCTTGCGCCGGAAGTGCTGGAAGAGGGCGCCGGCAGTGTGCCGATCGGCAGCGTGATCGGTGATCGCGTGGCCTACATTCTCGACGCCGATCTGGCGCTGGTGCCGCAAGGTGCGACCGGTGAATTGTTCGTCGGCGGCGCCGGTCTGGCGGTGGGGTATCACGAGCGTGCGGGCATCACTGCCGAACGTTTCGTCGCTGACCCGTTTGCCGTCGATGGCGGGCGCATGTACCGCACCGGCGACCTGGTGCGCCAGCGCGCCGATGGTCTGGTGGAATACCTCGGGCGGATCGACCATCAGGTGAAGATCCGTGGTTTCCGCATCGAGCTGGGCGAGATCGAAACCCGCCTGCTCGATCACGATTCGATCCGCGAAGCGGTGGTGCTGGCGCTGGATGCGCCGAGCGGCAAGCAACTGGTCGGCTATCTCGTGACCGAGGTCGCTTCGCGAAGCGAAGCCGAGCAAGCCGAACTGCGCGATGCGCTGAAGGCGCACCTGAAGACTCAACTGCCGGACTACATGGTGCCGACCCATCTGATTCTGCTGGCGAGCATGCCGCTGACCGCCAACGGCAAGCTCGACCGCCGCGCCTTGCCGGCGCCGGACCCGGAGCTCAATCGTCAGGATTACGTGGCGCCGAGCAACGAGCTGGAGCAGACCCTGGCGCAGATCTGGTGCGAGGTGCTCAACGTCGAGCAGGTCGGTCTCAACGACAATTTCTTCGAGCTGGGCGGCGACTCGATCCTGTCGATTCAAGTGGTCAGCCGCGCGCGCCAGCAGGGCATTCACTTCAGCCCGCGCGACTTGTTCCAGCACCAGACCGTGCAGACCCTGGCCGCTGTTGCCAGCCGCAGTGAAGCCGTGACCGCCGAGCAAGGTCTGGTGACGGGCGAATCGCGTCTGACCCCGATCCAGCACTGGTTCTTCGACACCGAGATTCCCGAGCGTCAGCACTGGAACCAGGCGTTGCTGCTGGAGCCGACGGTGGCGCTGGAACCTCATCGTCTGGAGCAAGCGTTGCTGGCGGTGATCGAGCAGCATGACGCCCTGCGTCTGCGCTTCAGCGAGGTCAACGGCGCATGGCAAGCGACCCATCAACCGGTGACCGATGCTGCCGTGCTGTGGCAGGTTCGCGTGCCGTCGATGGACAAGTGCGCCGCGCTGTTCGCCGATGCCCAGCGCAGCCTCGACCTTGCCCAGGGCCCGCTGCTGCGTGCCGTGCTGGTCGATGGGCCGGACGCTCAGCAACGACTGTTCATCGCGATCCATCACCTGGTCGTCGACGGTGTGTCGTGGCGGGTGCTGCTCGACGATCTGCAAACCGTGTATCGCCAGCTCGACGCCGATCAGTCGGTGAAACTGCCGGCCAAAACCAGCGCCTTCAAGGACTGGGCGGCGCGCTTGCAGGCTTACGCCGGCAGCGAATCCCTGCGTGAAGAACTGAGCTGGTGGCAAGCGCAACTGGCCGGCCCGAGCGCCGATTTGCCGTGCGAACGTCCTGAGGGCGGTCGCGAGAATCGGCATGCGCAAACCGTCAGCGTGCGTCTGGATGCCGAGCGCACTAAGCAACTGCTGCAACAGGCACCGAGCGCCTATCGCACGCAGGTCAACGACCTGTTGCTGACCGCGCTGGCCCGCGTGCTGTGCCGCTGGAGCGGGCAGCCGTCGGCGCTGATTCAACTGGAAGGCCACGGCCGCGAAGCCCTGTTCGACGAGATCGACCTGACCCGCACCGTCGGCTGGTTCACCAGCGCCTATCCGCTGCGCCTGACCCCGCACAATATCGAAGAGGCTGCGGGGCAGGGCGCTTCGATCAAGGCGATCAAGGAGCAACTGCGCGCCGTTCCGCACAAAGGCCTCGGTTATGGCGTACTGAGTTATCTCGCCGATGACGCCAGCCGTCAAAGCATGGCGGCGTTGCCGAACGCACCGATTACCTTCAACTACCTCGGCCAGTTCGACCAGAGTTTCGGCAGCGACGCGCTGTTCCGGCCACTGGATGAGTCGGTCGGCGCCGCCCACGATCCGCACGCACCGTTGCCGAACGAGTTGAGTGTCGACAGTCAGGTGTATGGCGGGGAACTGCTGCTGCGCTGGACCTTCAGCGCCGAACGCTACGACGCGCAGACCATCAACGAGCTGGCCGATGCCTACGTCGGCGAGTTGCAGAGCCTGATCGAACATTGCCTGCAGGACGAGGCCGGTGGCCTGACGCCGTCGGACTTCCCGCTGGCGAAACTGACCCAGGCGCAACTTGACGCACTGCCGGTGCCGGCGGCGCACATTGAAGACGTGTACCCGCTGACGCCGATGCAAGAAGGCATGCTGTTGCACACCTTGCTCGAGCCGGGCACCGGTCTGTACTACATGCAGGATCGCTACCGGATCAACAGCGAACTCGATCCCGAGCGTTTCGCCCAGGCGTGGCAAGCGGTGGTCGCCCGTCACGAAGCGCTCCGTGCCTCGTTCTGCTGGAACGTCGGCGAAGACATGCTGCAAGTGATTCATACGCCGGGGCGCACGCCGATCGAGTACCTGGACTGGAGCGCCATCGCTGACGCCGAGCAAGAGCCGAAACTGCAAGCGCTGCTCAAGGCCGAGCGCGAGGCCGGGTTCGATCTGCTCAATCAGGCACCGTTCCACCTGCGTCTGATCAAGGTCGGCGCGGCGCGTTACTGGTTCATGATGAGCAACCACCACATCCTCATCGATGCCTGGTGCCGCTCGCTGCTGATGAACGATTTCTTCGAGATCTACACGGCCCTCGGCGAAGGTCGCGAAGCACAATTGGCGGTGCCGCCGCGTTATCGCGATTACATCGGCTGGCTGCAACGCCAGAGCCTGGCCGAAGCGCGTCAGTGGTGGCAGCAGAACCTGCAAGGGTTCGAGCGCACCACGCCGATCCCGAGCGACCGTCCGTTCCTGCGTGAACACGCCGGCGAAAGCGGCGGCATGATCGTCGGTGACCGCTACACCCGACTGAATGTCGAGGACGGCGCCCGTCTGCGTGAGCTGGCCCAGGCCCATCAACTGACCATCAACACCTTCGCCCAGGCGGCGTGGGCACTGGTGCTGCGCCGCATGAGCGGTGATCGCGACGTGCTGTTCGGCGTGACCGTGGCCGGACGCCCGGTGGAGATGCCGGAGATGCAACGCACCGTCGGCCTGTTCATCAACAGCATCGCGCTGCGGGTGCAGATCCCGGCGGACGATCAGCGTGTCAGCGTGCGCCAGTGGTTGAGCGGTCTGCTCGACAGCAACATGCAACTGCGCGAGTACGAATACCTGCCGCTGGTGAACATTCAGGAGCAGAGCGAACTGCCGAAAGGCCAGCCGCTGTTCGACAGCCTGTTCGTGTTCGAAAACGCCCCGGTGGAAGTCTCGGTGCTGGACCGTGCGCAGAGCCTCAACGCGACCTCGGACTCGGGCCGTACCCACACCAACTTCCCGCTGACCGCCGTTTGCTATCCGGGTGATGACCTCGGTCTGCATCTGTCCTACGACCAGCGTTACTTCGACGAGTCGACCATCGAGCGCATGCTCGCTGAGTTCAAGCGTCTGTTGCTGGCGCTGGTCGATGGCTTCCATGGCGACATGGCCGACCTGCCGCTGCTGGGCCATGAGGAACAGGACTTCCTGCTCCACGGCTGCAACCAGAGTGAGCACGACTATCCGCTGGAGCAGAGCTACGTCGAGCTGTTCGAAGCCCAGGTCGCCGCGCATCCGCAACGCATCGCCGCCAGTTGCCTCGATCAGCAACTGAGCTATGCCGAGCTGAACCGGAACGCCAACCGTCTCGGTCATGCACTGGTCGCGGCCGGGGTGCAGATGGATCAACCGGTGGCGCTGCTGGGCGAACGTAATCTCGATCTGCTGGGCATGATCATCGGCAGCTTCAAGGCCGGTGCCGGTTACCTGCCGCTGGATCCGGGCCTGCCGAGCCAGCGTCTGCAACGCATTATCGAGCTCAGTCGCACTCCTGTTTTGGTGTGCACCGAGGCTTGCCGTGAACAGGCGACGACCTTGCTGGATGAGTTCAGCTGCGCCAACCGCCCACGCTTGCTGGTGTGGGAAGAGGTTCAGGCCGGTGCGGTATCGTCGGCGAATCCGGGCCTCTTCAGCGGCCCGGACAATCTGGCCTACGTGATCTACACCTCGGGCTCCACCGGGTTGCCGAAAGGCGTGATGGTCGAACAGCGCGGCATGCTCAACAACCAGTTGAGCAAGGTGCCGTACCTGAACCTGAGTGACGCCGATGTGATCGCCCAGACCGCTTCGCAAAGCTTCGACATTTCGGTCTGGCAATTCCTCGCCGCGCCGCTGTTCGGGGCGCGGGTGGACATCGTGCCGAACACCATCGCCCACGATCCGCAAGGCTTGCTGGTGCATGTGCAACAGCAGGGCATCACCGTGCTGGAAAGCGTACCGTCGCTGATCCAGGGCATGCTCGCTTCGGATCGTCTGAGCCTCGACGGGCTGCGCTGGATGTTGCCGACCGGTGAAGCAATGCCGCCGGAACTGGCGCACCAATGGCTGCTGCGTTATCCGGAGATAGGTCTGGTCAACGCCTATGGCCCGGCGGAGTGCTCGGACGACGTGGCGTTCTTCCGTGTCGACCTGGCCTCGACTCGCGGCAGTTACCTGCCGATCGGTACGCCGACCGACAACAATTTGCTGTACCTGCTCGATGGCGCGCTGGAGCTGGTGCCGCTGGGTGCGGTGGGTGAGTTGTGCGTGGCGGGCACCGGGGTCGGTCGTGGTTATGTCAGCGATCCGCTGCGCACCGCGCCGGTGTTTGTGCCGAATCCGTTCGGTGCGCCGGGCGAGCGTCTGTACCGCACCGGCGACCTGGCGCGTCGTCGCAGTGACGGGGTGCTGGAGTACGTCGGTCGGGTCGACCATCAAGTGAAGATCCGCGGTTACCGGATCGAACTGGGTGAAATCGAGGCGCGTCTGCACGAGCAACCGGAAGTCCGTGACGGCGCGGTTGGCGTGCAGGAAGGCGTCAATGGTAAGCATCTGGTCGGCTACCTGGTGGCCGCGGATTCCGCACTGAATCAGAGCGAACGCCTGGAGCGGATCAAGCAGCGCCTGCGCGCCGAACTGCCGGAATACATGGTGCCGCTGCACTGGTTGTGGCTCGACCGGTTGCCGCTCAACGCCAACGGCAAACTCGATCGCAAGGCCCTGCCGGCGCTGGAGATCGGCCAGTTGCAGAGCCAGGATTACCTGGCGCCGCGCAGCGAACTGGAACACACCCTGGCCGATATCTGGGCCGAGGTGCTGAAGGTCGAGAAGGTCGGGGTACGCGACAACTTCTTCGAACTCGGTGGCCACTCGTTGCTGGCCACGCAGATTGCCTCGCGGGTGCAGAAAGCCTTGCAGCGGGATGTGCCGCTGCGAGCGATGTTCGAGTGCAGCACCGTGGAGGAACTGGCCGGGTACATCGAAGGACTGGCGGCCAGCGACATTACCGAGGAGAAGGTTGATCGTCTCAATGACCTGATGGCAGAGCTGGAAGGCTTGTAGTTTTCAGCGTCTGTACCGGCCTCATCGCTGGCTTGCCAGCGATGGCGTCGGTGCGTTCAACGCAATTGCGTCTGTGCATGGATGTACGTTTGTATAGTTGACGATCGAGATCCGGCAGCCCAGTCTGCCGGTTCTCTTTTTTTGTCGCGGGGGTGATCGATGGCTTTCTTCGAAGTTGACGGACAGGCGCTTCACTACATTGATCAAGGCACGGGCCCGGCGGTGCTGCTGGCTGGCAGCTACCTGTGGGACCAGGCCATGTGGGCCCCGCAGATTGCTGCACTGTCGGCGAACTACCGGGTGATTGCCCTGGATCTGTGGGGCCATGGTGAATCCGGTCGTTTGCCGCAAGGCACCGCTTCGCTGGACGACATCGCCCGTCAGGCACAGGCGTTGCTCGATCATCTGGACATCGACCGGGTGACCCTGGTCGGGCTGTCGGTTGGCGGCATGTGGGGTGTGCGCCTGGCACTGTCGGCGCCGCAGCGGCTCAACGGTCTGGTGCTGATGGACACTTACGTCGGCGTCGAGCCGGAGCCGACCCGTCAGTACTATTTCTCGCTGTTCAAACAGATCGAGGAAAGCGGCGGGATCTCCGAGCAACTGCTGGATATCGTGGTGCCGATCTTCTTCCGCCCGGGCATCGATCGGGCGTCGGCGCTGTATCAGGATTTCCGCGCAAAACTCGCCGGCTATTCCGCCGAACGCCTGCGCGACAGCATCGTGCCGATGGGGCGCATCACCTTTGGCCGTGACGATCTGTTGCCGCGTCTGGGCGAGCTGAATGCGGCGACCACGCTGGTGGTCTGTGGCGATCAGGACAAACCACGTCCGCCGTCGGAAGCACGGGAAATGGCTGAGCTGATTGGCTGTCCGTGTGTGCTGGTGCCGGAGGCGGGGCATATCTCCAATCTGGAGAATCCGTCGTTCGTGACCGACACGCTGCTGAAGTTTCTGACTGAGCTGAAGTAACGAAAACGCCCACGCATTGCGTGGGCGTTTTTTATTTCGGGCCGAGAATCTTCGCCAGCTTGTCCGGCGTCGGTGCACCTTGCTGCTGTTGCAGCTCGCTTTTGTCGTCCATGTAGAAGATCGCCGGGGTGGCCTGCAAGTCCAGGTCTTCCATCAACTGCATGTTCGCCGCGAGTCTGGTCTGCACGGCGACCGGAATGTCCTTCAAGGCCTTGAGGGTGCTGGCCTTGCCGGCCTTCTCGTGATCTTCCAGGGCTTTGCTCGGATCCTTGGCGGCGAGCAGGGCGGCGGCTTTGGCCGGGCTGTCTTCGCGGATGATGCCGACCATGATGTGTCGCAGCTGCACCTTGCCGGCCTTGACCCATGGGCGGGCCTGTTCCCAGAACATGTTGCAGTACGGGCAGTTCGGGTCGCTGAACAGGTACACGGTGCGCGGGGCATCCTTGTCGCCGTCCTGAATCCAGTTGCTCGCTTCGAACTTGGCCCAGATTTCCTTGGCCATCGGCGCGTAGACCAGTTTTTGCAGTGGCGCGCTGCTCAAGTCGTTGCCGTCGGCGTCGTACAGGTTGCCCAGCAGCACGTGCTTGCCGTCCGGCGTCAGGTACAGCGCCATACCGCGGTTCTGGTATTGCGCGGCGTAACCGCGCAAGCCGTCCGGCGCGTCGAACTGGCCGACGATCCTGGCGCCCTTGGCTTCGATCTTCTTGATCGCTTCAGGCAGTTCTTCAGCAGCCTGGACCGACGGCAAGTGCAGCAGGGCGGCGCCCAGGGTCAGCGTCAGCAGGTGGCGGAGGCGGGGCATGGCAGTTTCCTTGAAGAAGAGGTGGCCGGATTCAGGCTGGATGCCGGGGTGTCGAAGCTTTCCAGAGCACGGGCCAGGCTGGCGTTGGACAATTCGCCCAAATGGCTGCCCAGCAGGCGACCGTCCGGGCTATAGAACAGCGTAGTCGGCAGGGCCATGGAGCCCACGGCCTGGCCGAGGCGTCCGCTGCGGTCGAACAGCACGTTGTTCAGGCTCAAACCCTGGGTTTCGAGAAACGTGGCGACGCTTTGCATGCTTTCGGCCTGGTTGACGAACAGGAATGTCAGGTCCGGGCGTTGTTGCTGGGCGTTTTCCAGCACCGGCATTTCCCGGCGGCACGGCGGACACCAGGTGGCCCACAGATTGATCACCAGCGGCCCGCCCTGATAGTCGGTGAGTTTCACGGTTTCCCCGGCGGCGTTGCGCAGAGTGATGTCCGGCAGGCGCGTGCCTTGCTCGTAGATATTCAGCGACAGGGTCGCCAGCACCCAGAACGCCACACCGCTGACCACACCGAAACCCAGCGGTCGACGCAAACCCGGCCGGCGCCAGCCGCGATAGAGTGCCGCGAGCAACAGCACGATCACCCCCGGCCAGGCGAGAAAACCGCCGTCGCGCAGGTCGATGATCTGCCACAGATCGTTGCGATAGTGGCCCCAGTACACAGCGACAAACGCAATGCGCGCCGCCAGCATGCCGAGCAGAAACAGGCTGAACAGCGCCGACTCGGGGTTGTCACCGCCGCGCTTGGCCACCCGCCAGCCGACGAAGGTCGCCAGCGCCAGCGCGCTGATCAGCAGCAGGTGGTTGAGGGCGATGGCAAAGGTGCCGAGGGTGAAGGTCAGCATTAACGGGCGTCTCGGGTGGTGGTCCAGCGTTGCAGGAAAGTATCGGCATCGACCTCGCCGGTGATGCGCTGGCTGCGGCGCTCTTCACCGTCGGCGCCGATCCACACGAAACTCGGTGGCCCCGGCACTTTATAACGGCCGAGCAGTTCGCGGCTGGCGGCATTGTCGGCGGTGACGTCGAGCCGTAGCAAGCGCACATCGCTCAGGGCCTGCATCACCCGTGCCTGGCCGAACACCTGTTTCTCCATGATTTTGCACGACGTGCACCAGTCGGCGTAGTAATCGAGCAACACCCACTGGCCTTGCGCTTTGGCGGCGTCGAGCTCGCGCTGCAGGGCAGCGGGATCCTTGATCGTCGTGAAGGCTTCGTGGCCGCTGGGCGCCGCAGATCCGACGCGGCCGGCGCTGTACACCTGCAACGGCTGATACGGATCGTCACTGCCGCCCGCCGCCCCGACCACCAGCAGACTGCCCCACAGGCCCAGCAACAGCGACCCGGCACCGAACAGCTGCGCCACGCGACCAAAGCCATCGGACTGTTTCCAGGCGCTGTAAGCGGCGATCAACAGCAGCGCGCCGCACAGGCCCAACCACAGCGACGGATCCAGCACCGGGCGCAGCATCAGCAGCGCGGTGGCAAGGAACAGAAAACCGAATATGCCCTTGAGCAGATTCATCCACGCGCCGGGCTTGGGCAGGAAGCGATTGCCGACCGTTACCAGCAACAGCAGCGGGACGCCGATGCCGATGCCCAAAGCAAACAGGATCAGGCCTCCGTGCAGCGCGTTGCCGCTTTGCGCGATGTAGAGCAGGGCGCCGGCCAGCGGCGCGGTCATGCACGGGCCGACCAGCAGACCTGACAGCGCGCCCAATACGCCGGCGCCGATCAGGCTGCCGCCGCGCTGGCTGCGCGAGGCGTGTTCCAGTCGATCTCGCAGGGCCACCGGCAATTGCAGTTCGAAGAAGCCGAACATCGGCAGCGCCAGAACCACAAACACTGCCGCGAACGTCCCGAGCAGCCACGGGTTCTGCAACCACGCCTGCAGGTTGGCACCCAGCAGCGCGGCAATGACGCCCATCGCCGCATACACCAAAGCCATGCAAACCACATAACTGCCGGCCAGCGCGAAACCGCGTCGCGGCGTGGCGCCGCTGCCCACGACCATGCCCGCCAGAATCGGCAGCATCGGCAACGAGCACGGCGCAAACGCCAGCAGCAGACCGAGACCGAAGAACACCAGCAGACTCCAGCCCAGCGAATGCTGTTGCAGACCGCTGGCCAGTGCCTGATCCGGCGCCTCATCTGTCGTTGCTGCGGCTATGCCGCCGAGGTCGATCACTCGGGTCTGCGGGGGATAGCAAAGACCGGCGTCGGCACAGCCCTGATAACTGACCTTGATCTGGCCCTGGGCGGCAGGCGGGATTTTCAGCTCGAGGCCCTGACGATAAACCGGTTGCTCGCCGAAATACTCGTCGCTGTGGGACTCGCCTTCGGGCAGGGCCGGGACGCTTTCCGTCGCCAGCCCGTCGAATTTCAGACGCTTCTGATACAGGTAATAGCCATCGGCGATTTGCCAGAACAGCTGGGTCTCGCCGGAATCCAGACGCTCCGAGGTCAGCACGAACGCCTTGTCGACCGGCAAAAACTCCGGTTTTGACGCAAAAGGATCATTCCCTGCCTGGGCCAGACTCGAAATCAACAGTGCAAAAAACAGCAAAAAATGACGCATGGAGGAGCCTTGTCCCTGTGCAATTGAGGGGCACAATGGGCGGCGGCGATTAACCGATGATTAACCGCGACGCCCTTGTCGCGGTGGCGTTCGGGGCATAATGTCGGCTTAATCGGCCAGCGGCCTAATCAGCACTTTTCCACGGGATTCACCATGCACGTACTGGTTTGCGAAGACGATGAGTTGATCGCCAGCGGGATCGTCGCCGGGCTGACGGCGCAGGGCCTGACCGTCGAGCACGTCAACACCGCCTCCAAGGCACGGGCGATCCTCAAGGTTGCCGAATTCGACGTGATGGTGCTCGATCTCGGCCTGCCGGACGAAGATGGCCTCAAGTTGCTGCAACAACTGCGTCAGCAAGGCCTGGAGATTCCGGTCCTGATCCTGACTGCGCGGGATTCGGTTACCGATCGTGTCGACGGTCTTCAGTCCGGTGCCGACGACTACCTGCTCAAGCCATTCGACCTGCGCGAGTTGTTCGCCCGCCTGCAAACCCTGCTGCGCCGGGTGGCCGGACGCAGTGTCAATCTGATCGAACACGGCGCGCTGACTTACGATCCGAGCAGTCGCGAAACCACCCTGGCGGGGCGTCCGGTGGATCTGTCGCGGCGCGAGCAGTCGTTGTTGCAAGCCTTGCTGCACAACCGTGGCCGGGTGCTGTCCACCGAGCAGTTGAAGGACAGCGTCTATGGTTTCAACGATGAACTGGAGAGCAACGCGCTCAACGTGCACATCCATCACCTGCGCAGCAAGCTGGGCAAAGGCATCGTCGAAACCGTACGCGGTCTGGGCTATCGCCTGGGCCCGGCCGATGGCGGAGAACCCGACAAGTGATGAGCCTGCGCCTGCGCCTGAGCCTGACCCTCGGCGCCGCATTCGCGCTGATCTGGGCATTGGCGGCCGCCTGGATGCTCAGCGACCTGCGCAACCAGATGATGTTTTCCCTCGACCAGCGCCTGGTGGCGTCGGCGCGGATGGTCGCCGGGTTGCTGGAACAATTGCCGGCTGTCCCGAGCAAAGGCGAGGGCACTCATTTCAGCGCCGAGCAACTGAACATTCCCGGCGGCATGGCCTGTCAGGTCAGCTCGTTGCGCGGGGAAATCCTCGCCCGCAGCCACAACAACCCGGAACAGGCGCTGGAAGCCCAGAAGATGGGCTTCCACGATCAAATGATCGACGGTGCCCCATGGCGCAGCTTCACCCTGGCTCGGGGCGATGTGCGGATCACCACCGCCGACCGGGTGATCGAGCGTGAAGCCCTGAACATGTCGATTCTGCTGGCGGCCTCGGTGCCGGTCGGCGTGGCGTTGCTTGGCTGCCTGTGCCTGTTGTGGCTGGGGATCGGTCAGGGTCTGGCACCGTTGAATCGCTTGCGCGAAGCCTTGATGCGCCGCAATGCCGACTCGCTGGAGCCGTTGCAGTTGCAGTCATTCCCCAGCGAACTGAAACCGCTGCTGGAAACCCAGAATCAGCTGTTCCAGCGCATCGGCAAGACCATCGAGCGCGAGCGTCGCCTGACCGGCGATGCCGCCCACGAACTGCGCAGCCCGCTGACGGCGATCAAGACCCACCTGCAAGTGGCGCGCATGACCGATGGCAGCGCCCGCGATCAGTCTCTGGCCCGGGCCGAGGAGGGTGCCGACCGCCTGCATCGGACCCTTGAGCAGTTACTGTTGCTGGCGCGGGTCGAAGGCAGTCTGTCGTTCGACGACGGTGTGCAGTGCAGCGCCGAGCAGGTAGCGAAACTGGCGATCCAGGACTCGGCCGGCGACCAGCGCCAGCGGATAAGACTGCACCTGCCCGAGCGTTTGTCCGAAGCTCCACTGCAAATGCCGGCCGTGCTGTCGATCGCGGCCCTGCGCAATCTGCTTGACAATGCCCTGCGTCATACGCCGACGGACGGCGCGGTGGATCTGAGCCTGGAAACTACCGCCAATCGCGTGCGTTTCGTGGTGCGCGACCATGGGCCGGGGATTGCCCCGGACGATCTGCAACACCTGACCCAACGCTTCTGGCGCAACGGCCAGAGCACCGGCTGCGGACTGGGGCTGGCGATTGTCCAGGCGATCGTTCAGCGCTGCGCCTGCACCCTGCATTTCGACAGCCGTCCGGATGGTTTGCGGGTCGAGCTGAGCATGCCGCTGCAACCGGTCTGACAGTTTGCCGGGCACATCAAATGTAACCTCTCTCCATTAGTCATCCGCCGGCCGCGACGTTATTGTCGCCCCAGCCTTTGACTCAATGGATTGAGGGAAACAGCGCCATGGAAGCACCCATTCACATCTGTCCCGCCACTCTTGCCGACGCCGGCGTCATCAGCCGGATTCTCGAACGCTCGATCCGCGTCGGTTGCGCGCTTGACCATCGCAACGATCCACAACTGGTCGATCGCTGGGTCCGCCGACAATCGGCGGAGCACATCAGCGCGTGGCTCGCCGATCCCCGTCATTATCTGAATATTGCGCTGTTGCAGGACAAACCGGTCGGCGTCGGCATGGCCGCGGCCAATGGCGAGATCACGTTCTGTCATGTGCAGCCGGAGTGGTTTCGTCGCGGTGCGGGTCGCGCATTGATGGGCGATCTCGAAGGCTGGTTGAGAATTCGTGGCCAGCCTCGCGTCAGGCTCGCCAGCACGCGAACCGGCGAGGCGTTCTATCGGCGTCTGGGTTATCGCGAAGCGGCGTCTCCCTTTGCACATCACGGCATTTTGGCCCTGCCGATGCACAAGGCGCTGGCATTGTCGGCCTGACATTCGATCAAGGGTGTAAATCCTCGACACGCTGGTGCGTTTCCAGAACAGGAAAACCTGCATGTGCGCCCCGCGACCGGAACGCGCACCTGCCCGGTGTGCAGTTTTGGTCACTATCCATAGCGTATTGAGGGGTCGAAAGATGTCAGTCGCCACCAGCCTTATCGAAGAGCCGTCGGCCCGGATCGCCTCCGCGTCGGCTGAAACGCTGTATCAGTTCAATGAGTCGCCGTTGCTGGCCCGTCAGAGCCAGCAGGAATCCAATGCTCGCAGCTACCCGCGCCGGATTCCCCTGGCGCTCAAGCGCGCCAAAGGCCTGTACGTCGAAGACGTCGAGGGCCGCAGCTTCATCGATTGCCTGGCCGGCGCCGGCACCCTCGCGCTGGGGCATAACCATCCGGTAGTGATCGAGGCCATTCAGCAGGTACTGGCCGATGAGTTGCCACTGCACACCCTGGATCTGACCACGCCGGTGAAAGACCAGTTCGTGCAGGACCTGTTCGGCCTGCTGCCTCCGGCATTGGCCAAGGAAGCGAAAATCCAGTTCTGCGGCCCGACCGGCACCGACGCCGTGGAAGCCGCGCTGAAACTGGTGCGCACCGCCACCGGGCGCAGCACCGTGCTGTCGTTCTCCGGCGGTTACCACGGCATGAGCCAGGGCGCCTTGAGCCTGATGGGCAGCCTGGGGCCGAAAAAACCGTTGGGCGCATTGCTCAGCAACGGCGTGCAATTCATGCCGTTCCCTTACGACTACCGTTGCCCGTTCGGCCTCGGTGGCGCGGCCGGTGTGAAAGCCAACCTGAGCTACCTGGAAAACCTGCTCAATGATCCAGAGGCTGGCGTGCAATTGCCGGCAGCGGTGATCGTCGAAGCGGTGCAGGGCGAGGGCGGCGTGATCCCGGCGGACATCGAGTGGCTGCGTGGTTTGCGCCGCATCACCGAAAAGGCCGGTGTTGCACTGATCGTCGACGAAATCCAGAGCGGTTTCGCCCGCACCGGCAAGATGTTTGCCTTCGAACACGCCGGCATCACGCCGGATGTGGTGGTGCTGTCCAAGGCCATTGGCGGCAGCCTGCCGCTGGCCGTGGTGGTTTATCGCGACTGGCTCGACACCTGGCAACCGGGCGCTCACGCCGGTACGTTCCGTGGCAACCAGATGGCGATGGCCGCCGGCTCCGCGGTGATGCGTTACCTGGTCGAGCACAAGGTCTGCGAACACGTTGCCGCCATGGGCGAACGCCTGAGCGAACACCTGCGCATTTTGCAGCGCGATTTCCCGCAACTGGGCGACATTCGTGGTCGTGGCCTGATGCTCGGTGTCGAACTGGTCGATCCGAACGGCGCACCGGATGCGCTGGGGCATCCACCGACCTTCGCACGTCTGGCGCCGCTGGTTCAGCGCGAATGTCTCAAGCGTGGGCTGATTCTGGAGCTGGGCGGGCGGCATGGTGCGGTGGTGCGATTCCTGCCGCCGCTGGTGATCACCGCCGCGGAAATCGACCGCGTCGCCGAGATCTTCGGCCGTGCGTTGAGCGCCGCGACCGCCGGCCTGTAAATTTTTCGCCGCGTCGAACGTTCTTTCTACATACCCGGCTGCACCGTCGTGCAGCCCACCCTTACAGCGATGGAGACACAGCATGACGTCAGTATTCGACCGCGAGGACATCCTCTTTCAAGTCGTGGTCAACCACGAAGAGCAGTACTCGATCTGGCCGGACTACAAGGCCGTGCCGCAAGGCTGGCGCACCGTTGGCAAGAGCGGCCTGAAGAAGGAATGTCTGGCCTACATCGAAGAAGTCTGGACCGACATGCGTCCTCTGAGCCTGCGCCAGAAGATGGAAGCGCAAGCGGCTGCCCAGTAAGGCGCCGGACAAAAAGAAACCCGCTGGACTGGAATCAGTCAGCGGGTTTTTTCATGTCCGGCATTCGATCGTTCCCACGCAGAGCGTGGGAACGATCGCTGAACCTCAGGCGCCGCTCAAGCCCTTGAGCAGCACATCCACATTGCCTTCCAGCTCTGCCACCGGATCCGCTGCATCGGTGCTCAGCACCAGCAGTTGACTGCCCGATTCGGCAATCGCCGCTTTCACCGCATCCGAAGGCTGGCGATGGTGCAGCACCACTGCTACGTCGTTGTCTTTCAAAGTCGCGGTCAGTTTTTTCAGCTCCTCCGGCGTCCATTCTGCATCCGGTCGAGCGTCCTGTCCGATCAACTCCAGATTGAGGCTGCCGATCAGGTAACCGAAGTGATCGCTCAGGCTCATCACGCTCAGGTTGTCGGCACGGGCCAGACGCGCTTCGCTGTCGGCACTGAGTTTCAGCAGACGCTGTTTCAGCGCCGCCAGATTGGCCTCGATCTTCGGTTTGTCCTTCGGTGCCAGGCGCACCAGATCCGCCGCCATCACGTCAGCCATACGCCCCATGTTGTTGCTCGCCAGCCACGGCTGACTGTTCAGGCCGTCGACCTTGAGCCCCGGTTGCACGGCAATGCCGGGCAGGGCGCCGTCCACCGGGCGGGCAGCATCGACTTCGACGATGCGGATGTTGCTGCGGCGGGCGATCGGATACAGCGGGTCATCGGCCCACAGCGAGCGCACGCCGATCACGGCATCGGCGCCAGTGGCCAGTTTGCTCAGCGCCGGGGCGCCGCGACCGGTGAAGTAGGCGGTCTGGCGGCTGCCTGGCAGGTTGGCCGGTGCTGCGCGTTCGAGGCTGATGTCGGTGCCTTTGATCAGGACTTCGCCCAGACCATAAGTGATCGGCAGCGAGGCCAGCACCCGCAATGGTTTCTCGGAAGCCAGCAGAGGGCTCGAAACCACGCCGCTTAGGGCGATGGCCAGAGCAAGTTGTCGTAATGAAAAAGCCATTTATCCAAGGTTCCCTTTCAGACTGGGGACGACGCCCCGGGCAATTGCGGCGAGGGCGAAGGCGATACCGGCGACCAGAATGATCGCGGCGCCGGACGGAATCGGCAGGTCGAACACGATCGGCGCAAGAATCCCGCACAGCGTGCTGACCGTGGCGATCAGCACCGAACACCAGAAAAAGCCCTTGAGCGACTGGCTGAGCAAACGAGCCGCCGCCGCCGGAATCACCAGCAGCGCACCGACCAGAATCGCGCCGATGACTTTCACGGCGGCAACGGTGATCAGCGTCACCAGAATCACGAACAGGTAATCCAGGGTTTTCACCGCGACACCGCGCACCGCCGCCAGTTGCGGGTTGAAGCTGGCCAGCATGATCCGGTTGTACAGCGGTAGGGCCAGCGCCATGACCAGTGAACCGACAATCGCCAGCACCAGCAGGTCGTTACCGTTGACCGTCAGCACCGAGCCGAACAGCACGTTTTCCAGAATGTGCACGTTGATCTTGCCTGCCAGAATCAGCAGCAGGCTGGCACCCAGAGCGAGAGACACCGACAGGAATACGCCAATCAATGTGTCCGGGGCCAGCCCGGTACGGTTGCGCAGGTAATTGAGCAAAATCCCGAACAACAGGCAGTAGCCGAACAGGCTGCCGTAAGGCCCGGTGTAGGGTTCGCCGAGCAGAATGCCGATGGCCACCCCGGTCAGTGCCGCGTGGCCGACCGCCTCGGAGAAAAACGCGAAGCGCTTGACCACCACCAGCGTGCCGAGGCCACCCAGTACCGGGCCGATCAGCAGACCGGCGAGCAAGGCATTGACCACAAATCCATAGGCCAGGGCTTCCGGCAGGTAACCGGATGAGGCCCAGCCTTGCACCGTCAAACGAAAGGCTTCGTAACTCATCAGGCAGCGCTCCGTGGATGGGTCGAGAACAGGGTCAGCAGGCGCTCCGGAGTCAGGGCCTGTTGCGGCGTGGCGTCGAACAGCACCCGGCGGTTGAGGCCGGTGACGCGATTGGCCAGACGCCCGACCGCTTCTAGATCGTGCTCGATCCACAGCACGGTGATGCCCGCCGCACGCCAGTCACCGAGCAAACGTTCGAACACCTGGATCCCGGCTTCGTCGAGGGCCGACATCGGTTCATCCAGCACCAGCAATTGCGGCGCCGGAATCAGGCCTTGGGCAAGCAGTACCCGCTGGCGTTCGCCACCGGACAGCGCACCCATCCGGCGCTTGCGCTTGTCCTGCATGCCGACCCGCTCCAGCGCATCACCGATGGCGCCGGCGTAGCGTTTGCTCAGGCCGAGAAAGGCCGGGCGCCGCTGACACATGGCAGCCATGAAGTCGTCGACGGTCATCGGCAGGCCCCGATCGAATTCCAGCGCCTGCGGCACGTAACCGATGGTGCCGGGCTCGCCGGGCCATTGCAGACTGAGCCGGCCCTGATGGGGCATCTGCCCGAGCAGGGTCTTGATCAGCGAACTCTTGCCGCCGCCGTTGGGGCCGACCAGCGCATGCACGCTGCCGGGCTGCACCTGGAAGGAGACTTTGTCCAGAATCGTCGTGCGCCCAAGAGTCAGGCTGACGTCGGCGAAATCCAGGGTCGGGCCGTTAAGGGTGATTGAGAGGTTTTCCTGAGCCGTCATGCGCCGGACTCCTGAATCGCCCGCACTACGGTGTTGAGGTTGCCGGTCATTTCCTTTTCGTACTTGTCGGCGGTGTACTCGCCATAGGAAATGTGCGACAGCGGGTACAGCTTCACACCGGATTCACGCTGGATGGTTTCGACGTAGGTGGACGGGAAATCCATCTCGGAGAAGATCACTTTCACGTCCAGCTCGCGCAGTTGGTCGATGGTTTTCTTCAACTGGCTCGGGCTTGGCTCGATGCCGTGGGCCGGCTCGACCACCGCGGTGACTTCCAGGCCGAATTCACGCAGCAGGTAGTCATAAGCGGCGTGCACCGTGGCCACTCGCAGTTCGGCGTTCGGCGCCTGGGTCAGCTTGGCCAGGGCGTCGGCGCGCATCTGCCGCAGGCGTTTGCCGTAGGCGCGGGCGTTCTGGGTGTAAGCCTTGGCATTGTCCGGGTCGAGCTTGCCCAGCTCACGGGCGATGTTGTTGACCTGGGCAATCGAGGCGCTGATCGAAAGGAAGGTGTGCGGGTTCACCACTTTGCCGGCACCGCGCGCGGCAACCCCGGTGGCGGCCAGCAACGGCACGTTTTCGTTGGCTTCGATGGTCTTGATGTTCGGCGTTTCGCTGGCGGCGATCATGCGATCGGCGAAGTCGTCATGGCCAACGCCGTTGAGCACGATCACATCCAGCCCGCTGATGCGCTTGATGTCTTCGGCGCGCGGCTCGTAGGCGTGCGGGTTGAAGCCGGCGGGAATCAGCGGCACGACCTCGGCCTTGTCGCCGACGATGTTCGCCACATAGCTGTAATACGGATGCAGGGTGATGCCGATGCGCAGGCGCTTGGCATGATCGGCGCTGGCCAGCGGGCTCAGCAGGCAGGCGCACAGACCGATCAGCAGCAGGCGCAGGAAAGGACGGCGTTGAGATGAACTAGGCATGGGCAAGCGGTCTTCTCTCGGTAAAGGCGAGGGTTCAATGGCGATGTTCGCGGGTCACCCCGGCATCGAATTGCGCGACGATCTGTTTCCATCCGGCAGCGGTCAGCGCTGCGTCTGACAGGTCTTTCGGCGCTTGCAGGTCGGTGGCGCGGTTGAGCCAGATGTCCGGCGCGGCGTCGTTCAGGCGCATCAGAAACGAACCGGCCACGGCTGGTGCCTGGCTGTGGCCGAAGTAGGCGCGGTCCGCCAGCAACTGCCAGGCGTGACCGCCTCGACTGACCGAGCTGGCGTCCTGGGCGAACGGTGCAAAACCTTCATCGGCCAGGTTCTGCGGGCTTGGCAGCGTTTGCTGTTCTTCACGCAGCAGGCGGATCTCGTCGAGGGTCACGCGCAGATCCGCATAGATGCCCTGCTCGCTGGCGCCAAGGTCGCGACGGGCGTCCAGTTGATGGCTTGAAACCGGCTCCGGTTCGCGGGAAACGCCGCGCCATGTCACTACCGAGCCGGCAACCGCGATAATCAGCAGGCACATCAGCAGCACATTGAGGGTTTCGTGCCCGGCACCGGCCGGGCGGACAACCTGGGTGGTCGGCGTGGTCATGGGGCTTCGATATCCGCTTGGTCGATTTCGACCACGTGGCCAGGGCCGGCGTCGAACAGCACGTAGAACTCGGCGCCGGGTTTCTTGAAGGTCAGGGTCGAGTCGGCGCCGAGCTTGCCCGGCACCAGGATGGTTTCGTCGTAGCCGATCACATCGAGGGTCACCCCCGGCGCGCCGCTGCCGTCGGAGAAACCGCCGGTGCACTTGATCTGCTCGGCATCGATGGCCTTGCACTCGCACATCGGGTTATGGGCCAGGACGCCGGCGCTGAAACCGGCAGTCAGCACCAGCAAGGTATTGCTCAGGAGCAAGCGGAAGGGGCGTTGGGCATGACTCATGGTTTGGCTCCTTGTTTGTTCAGCCAGGCGAGGGTGGCAGGCGAGGCCTGGCTCAGCGGAATCGAGGCTTGGTGCATGCTGCCGTCCCAGCCTTCCATGGTGATCCACAGTTCGGCGTCGGCAGCGGTCTTTTCCGGAACCGGCAACTGGGTACCCATGCGGTACGGCGTGCCGAAGAAAATCACCCCGGCCGCGCGCAGGCTGCGAGGTTTGCCGATGCGCAGGTACGTCGCCTTGACGTGGTCGACACAGGCGTCGCAGAGGGCGGCGCTGAAATCTTTCATGTAGCCGGCCGGGCCGGTCAGGGTCGGTGCCTGATTACGCAGTTCGGCCAGTCGCAGGCTCCAGGGACCGACCTGGATTTCGCCGATCTCCCGTTCACCCAGTCCGCTGTCACCGCGAAACAGCGAAGCATCGGCGAAGTATTTGGGCATGAAGCCGAGCGGGATCAGCAATAACAGGACATTGAGGTGGAAACGCCATTTGTGCCAGAACCGGTTCAGGCGCGACGTTGGTGTTATTCCAATGTGGCTCACGGACGCACCTCCGAAGGTTCATGTCGGGACGTCGATCGTGACGCGACCTTGCGGTTTCTCTTGTCTTCGCGCTTGAGTGCGTTGAGCGTGGCCAGGGCGGTGCGCTTGGTCCAGATCAGCAGGCCGCTGAGAACCATCATGCTCAGCAGCAGGCCGAAGAAGAACCAGATCAGCTTGATCCAGATTCCGCCGAAATCGCCGGTGTGCAGCGGACGCATCGATTCGGTGACGAACTCCAGGGCGGAGCGGTCGGACAGCAGGCGCGAGGCGGCAATGTCACCGTTGTAAGGATTGAGCGTGGCGGTCTGGAACATCAGCGGATACCAGCCACGACCACCGACACTCATGTGGCTGTAGGCGTTGCCGGGCAGGCTGACGAAACTGGCTTCCAGCCCCGGGATCTTTTGTTGAGCGATCTCGATGGCCGAGTCGAGACTGATCCGCGGTGGAGGTGTGCCGTCGGCGGAGATCGGCACACTTTCCCGGGACATCGCCGGGATGACCGGCTCGCTGGAAATGGAAATCTGGAAATCGAACAGCAGGGCGCGGATCAGGAACCACACGCCGGTAATGGAAATCACCGCGATGAACCAGATCGACCAGATGCCGCTGAGGCGGTGAAAGTCGCCCCAGAAAATCCGCGCACCGTGACGAATGCGCAGGGTCGGGCGGAAAAAGCCTTTCCAGAAGCGCTTGTACACCACCAGCCCGGTCACCAGCGAAGCGAGCATCGGCAGGCCGAGGAACGACACCAGGTACCAGCCCCAACTGAAGCCGTTGGTGAACGGCACCAGCCACCAGCCATGCAGTGCGCGGGTGAACGCCTTGAAGTTGAAGGTTGGCGCGGGGCCCTGGATGACGCCGGTGTACGGGTTGACGTAGACCGTCAGCGAACGCCCGTCGGGGTAGCTGACCTCGACGTCGAGGGCAAAGTGCGATTCGTCCGGACGACTGATGCTTTGCACCACTGTCTGCGGTTCGGCCTTCTTGATCGCGGCCAGGACCTGATCATAGCTGAGCAATGGTGCGTCGTCCGAAGGGGCGCTGGCGCGCATCTGCGGGTTGGCCAGCCAGACGATTTCCTGGCTGACCACCGCCAGGGTGCCGGTGACGCAGACGATCAGAACGAAAAACCAGATCGGCAACGCCAGCCAGCTGTGTACCAGGAACCACAGTTTCGAGCGGGATTTCTTCGACATGATGACGGGTCTTGATTCAGTGAGAGGGAGCGGTACTACGGGCTTCGCAGCACGGGAGTCCCCTGAAAGGCCGGTCGTGGCTTTTGCCTACGCGACCGGCCCGCATCTCTATAAGACGGATGACCGAAGCAAATCCCGATAAACGATATGAAAGTAAATGTTTCGCGATTGCATGTTGCTGTCGCGTGGGCAGATTTCTGCGGGGGAGGCGAAGCAGTCCGACGGCACATGCCGTCGGATTGAAGGAGGGGAATCAGCGGAGAAAGTCGAGCGCTTCGGTCAGTAACAGTTCAGGGACTTCTTCGGCGAGGTAATGCCCGGCCGGCAAAGCCTTGCCCCGTACGTCGGTGGCAACCTGTTGCCATTCCTTGAGTGGATCGAAGCAGCGACCGACAGTGCCCTCGGCGCCCCACAGCACCAGCAAAGGCAGGTTCAGGTGACGACCGGCCGCGAGATCGGCGCGATCATGTTCCAGGTCGATGCCGGCACTGGCGCGGTAGTCCTCGCAGATCCCCCGAGCACTGCCGGGACGTTCCAGGCAACGCCGGTATTCGCTGAAGGCCTCGTCGGTGAAGGGTGCGAGCCCGGCGCTACGGCTGCCCATGACACTGCGCAGGTAACCTTCAGGATCGGCTTCGATCAGGGTTTCCGGCAACGGTGCCGGGCGGATCAGGAAGAACCAGTGCCAGTAGGCCCGGGCGAAGGCTTCATTGGTCTGGCTGTACATCGCCAGCGTTGGCGCGATGTCGAGCAGGACCATGCGCTGCACAACCGCGGGATGATCGAGCGCCAGGCGATGGGCAACCCGCGCGCCACGGTCGTGGGCAAGGATCGAGAACTGCTCGAAACCCAACGCCTTCATCAATTCCACGCCGTCGCGGGCCATCTCGCGTTTCGAGTAATTGAGGTGAGCCTCATCGGCCGGCGGGCGACTGCTGTCGCCATAACCGCGCAGGTCGGCGGCGATCACCGTGAAGTGCTCCGCCAGTTGCTCGGCGATCTTGTGCCAGATGACGTGGGTCTGCGGGTGCCCGTGCAACAGCAGCAGGCCCGGGCCGCTGCCTTTGATGCGGTAGCTGATGTCCACACCGTTGACGTGGCGCTGATCTTTGACGAATCCGGCAAACATCGGGTGATCCTTTATTCAGGCGAGTGGCCTGCATCCTGAAATCGCCGGGCGTTCATGACAAGACGTGAAGCGTGGTTCGACGGTTCATGAATCGTGTTCGCCCATCCCCGCGCGCTGCGCGGGAATGGACACTCGGCGTTGCTAACCCTGCTGAAACATCTCCTTCGCCCGCTGCTCGATCTGCGCCTGGGTCAGATCCTCCTTGCGCGTGGCCAGGAACCACAGATGCCCGTACGGATCTTTCAACGTCCCGCTGCGGTCGCCGTAGAACTGATCCTTGACCTCGGACACCGAGGTGGCGCCGGCCTCCAGCGCACGCTGAAAGGATTTGTCGACATCGGTCACGTACAGATGCAAACCGACGGACACGGCTTTGTCCGGATTGCTCAACGGACCTTGATCGCACGGCGAGCCGAGCATGATCGCGCTGTCGCCGATGCGCAGTTCGGCGTGGCCGATGCCGCCGTCGGGCATGCTCAGGCGCATGACTTCGGTGGCACCGAACGCCTTTTTATAGAAGTCGATGGCTTCGGCAGCTTTGTGAATGCCGAGGTACGGGGTAATGCTGTGGTACCCCTCGGGAATGGGTTTGACGCTCATGGCGGTACTCCCTGTTATTTGTTGCCTGGTTTTTATTAGAGGTTGAAGGTGTGCCTTCGCCGGGGTTGCCGGTCGCTCAACTATAGATCCGTGCCGCCGCCATGGCCGAGTAGCCGACGAGCAGCCACCGCACTGTTCAGCCATCGACAGTGAAGCAGCAGAATGCGCGGGTTTTCATCGTCAGATACCCTGAAAGTCCGCTGTAACCCGCGAAAAACAAGGCCTGTCAGTCAGGCACAGAAGCTGCAATGACCCGGTACAACACCGATACCGAGAGTCATCCATGTCTGAATCTGCCGTTTATCCGATCAACACGCCAGCCGCCCACCGGATCGCCGACGACGCCGAAGCCTTGCGCGTGGCCGCGCAGGTCGCCGCCGTCTTGCAGGAACATGCCGCCGAGCGTGACCGCAGCCGCGAAGTGCCCGCCGAGATCGTCGACCTGTATTCCAACAGTGGCCTGTGGGGCATCACCGTGCCGAAGGAGTACGGTGGCGCGCAGGTGTCCCTTGCGGTGCTGGCGCAGGTGATCGCGATCATTTCCGCCGCCGATCCGTCCCTCGGGCAGATTCCGCAAAACCATTACTGCCTGCTCGAAGACATCCGCCTGCAAGGCACTCCGGCCCAGCAGGCGCATTTCTTTGAGCTGGCGCTGCAAGGTCATCGCTTCGCCAATGCGCTGTCGGAAACCGGCGGCAAGAACGTGCAGGACATTCAGGCGACCCTCCGCCGTTATGGCGACGGCTTCGTGATCAACGGCCGCAAGGGCTACTGCACCGGTTCGCTCTACGCCCACTGGCTGGCGGTGCTGGCGCTGGATGAAGAGCAGAAGGGCCAGTTGGCCTTCGTCGAGCGCGGTACGAAAGGGCTGGTGATCGTCGACGACTGGGACAGCATCGGTCAGCGCACTACTTCCAGCGGCACGGTGCTGGCGGAAAATCTGCAAGTGGCGCCCTTCAATCTGTTTCCGACGTACCGTTCCTACGAGAGCCCGACCCTGGCCGGGCCGTTCGCCCAGTTGACCACCGCCGCCATCGACGCCGGCATTGCCCGGGCGGCGCTGCGCGACACCGTGGAATTCGTCCGCCAGTTTGCGCGGCCATGGATCGATGCAGGTGTGGACAAGGCCAGCGAAGATCCGCTGACCATCATTCAGATCGGCGCGCTGGAAATCCGTCTGGAAGCCGCCGAAGCCTTGCTTGAACGCGCCGGCTGGGCGCTCGACGCCGCACGTCCGGCGCCTGATGAAGACAACGTCGCGCTGGCCTCGCTGGCCGTGGCCAAGGCCAAAGTGCTGACCACCGAAATCGCCATCGAGGCCAGCAACAAGCTGTTCGAACTCGGCGGTACCCGCTCGACCCTGAAAAAGCACAACTTCGACCGCCACTGGCGCAATGCTCGGGTCCACACCCTGCATGACCCGGTGCGCTGGAAATACCACGTGGTCGGCAACTGGCTGCTCAACGGCGTCAAACCACCGCGCCACGACTGGTCCTGACCATGGCCGAGTGGTTCAAACACATTTACTGGGCCGACATCGCCCAGGCCTGTCTCGACACCCTGAGCATGCTCGGCGCGGCGTTGCTGTTCACGGTGTTGCTGGGCCTGCCGCTGGGGCTGCTGCTGTTTCTCACCGGCAAGCGCCAGTTGCATGAAACCGTCGGCCTGTACCGGGTGCTGTCGGTGATCGTGAACATGCTGCGTTCGCTGCCATTCATCATTTTGCTGATCGTGCTGATTCCGCTGACCACGTTGTTGGTGGGGACGTCACTGGGCGTGCCCGGAACCATTCCGCCGCTAGTCGTCGGTTGCACACCGTTCTTCGCGCGGCTGGTGGAAACCGCACTGCGCGAAGTCGATCGCGGGGTGGTCGAGGCGACTCAGGCCATGGGCGCCAACACCTGGCAGATCATCCGCCACACCCTGTTGCCGGAAGCCCGCGGCGGGTTGCTGGCGGCGGTGACGGTCACCGCCATCGTGCTGGTGGACTACACGGCGATGGCCGGCGTGATCGGTGGCGGCGGGCTCGGCGATCTGGCGATCCGCTACGGCTATCAGCGTTTTCAGACCGACGTGATGGTGGTCACCGTGGTGTTGCTGCTGATTCTGGTGCAGGCCCTGCAAATGACCGGCGACCGCCTGGTGGCGCACTACAGCCGACGCTGACAAAACAGTTTCAACCCATAAAAGGCCCCACGTTCACCCCACGACGGCCACTCAAGTCTGCCTTGGAGCACAGCATGAAAAAGACCCTGGCCGTACTGGCTGCCGTTCTGTCGTTCGGCGCCCATGCCAACGAAAAGCTGATCGTCGGCGCCACCCCGGTGCCACACGCGGAAATCCTCGAGTTCGTCAAACCGACCCTGGCCAAGGAAGGCGTGGATCTGGACATCAAGGTCTTCACCGACTTCATCCAGCCCAACCAGCAACTGGCGCTGAAAAACCTCGACGCCAACTATTACCAGTACCGGCCGTTTCTCGATGATTTCAACAAGACCCGCCACACCGATCTGGTGCCGGTGGTCGGCGTGCACATCGAACCGTTCGGCGCCTACTCGACCAGGATCAAGAACATTTCGGAGCTGAAGGACGGCGCCAGTGTGTCGATCCCCAATGACCCGGTGAACACCGGTCGCGCCCTGGTGCTGTTGCACGAGGCCGGGCTGATCAAACTCAAGGATCCGAGCAACACCCTGGCCACCCAGCGCGATATCGTCGAAAACCCCAAGCACCTGAAAATCCGTGAACTGGAGGGCGCATTGCTCGCTCGTTCAGTGAGTCAGGTGGATCTGGCATTCGTGTTCGCCAACTACGCGCTGGAAGCCGGGATCGACACCAACAGCGCACTGATCGTCGAGAAGGGCAAGAGCCTGTACATCGAGTTTCTGGTCGCACGGCCTGACAACATCAACGACCCGGGCCTGCAGAAACTGGCCAAGGCGTTGAATTCCGATGAAGTGCGTCAGTTCATTCTGACTCGCTACAAAGGGCAGATTGCGCCGGGTTTCTGATCGATCAATCCGAGGGTTCCTCTGGAACCCTCACTTGGGAACATCTAGGAAATGTGCTCCCGGCCCTTGCTCGCCCAACACATCGCCCTGATTGCGCAGCGGGCAGGCCTCCATCGACAGGCATCCGCAACCGATGCAACCGGTCAGCCGGTCCCGCAGCAGCATCAGCTGATTGATCCGTTCGTCCAGCTCACGCCGCCACTGCTCCGACAACACTTTCCAGTCCGCCGCCGTTGGTGCGCGGTTGTCCGGTAGCTGTTTCAACGCCTCGCCGATTTCTGCCAGCGGAATGCCCAGGCGTTGCGCCACCTTGATCAGCGCCACCCGCCGCAGTACTTCCCGTGGATAACGCCGCTGGTTGCCGGCATTGCGCTGGCTCTTGATCAACCCTTTGGATTCATAAAAGTGCAGGGCGGTGACCGCCACACCGCTGCGGGCCGCAACTTCGCCGACGGTCAGTTGCTTGTGCAGATTTTTCGCAGTGATCATTTGAAAAATGCCCCTTGACCTCTAGTTAACTCGAGGTTTTACCCTGCAGGCCTTCGAATCGCAAGATTCGCCTGACCGAGTGGGGATCTCATGCAAGCACCAGCGAAAAACCGCAGCTTTACCCAATTGATCGAATTTGAAATCGAACCTGGCCAGCAACCGGCGCTGGTCTCGGCGCTGGCGGTGCAGACCGAACGACTGGCCCAGCGTTACGCCGGCTTCGTCAGCGCCAGCGTCCAGGCCAGCGACGACGGGCGGCGAGTGTTGAGCTTCCTGCAATGGCAGTCCCGGGAGGCGGGGGAGGCGGCGTTCCAGAGTTTCGAAACCGGCGAGCAGGATTTCTGGCAACTGATCCGCACTCATCAGGCGCGCACCGTGACCTTCGGTTCATTCCAGGTGCTGAGCAGTATCGCTCGCAGTCACGACGATGGCTTGCACTGTCAACTGGTTGGTTAGATCGACAGCTGGATCAAGCGCTCGCCTTGCAGGTTTTCCGTGGGCCGGCGCTTGTTCACCGCCAGTTCGCCGATTTTGATCAGTCGCGTGCGGGTGACGTTGCGGCTCAGGCCGAGCAAGGATGCGGTGTGCACCTGGTTGTAATGGCAGAAGCGATAGGCCGCGCGCAGCAACGCGTCTTCGACCTTTTCATGCAGGGCGCCGGCCTGTTGCTCGAAGAGTTTCTGGAAGGCCCGTTCCAGCAGCGCTTCCGGTGAGTCGTCGGCGGCCGCGTGTTGATCGTCGGGACGGTCGATGCGCAGGTTCGACAGGCGCAAATCGTCGCGTTCGATCACGCCGTTACGGCAGATCAGCAGCGTGTGGTGGATGACGTTTTCCAGTTCGCGGATATTGCCCGGCCAACTGTAGCCGCGCAGCTTGTGCTCGGCGCCGGGGCTGATGGTGATGCGCCCGTAACCCAGGCGCTGACTGTAGGCCTCGATGAAATGCCGGGTCAGCGGCAGGATGTCGCCGGGCCGATCGCGCAATGGGCTCAGCTCCAGATTGACCACGTTCAGCCGGTAATACAGATCCTCGCGGAAATGCCCGGCGTTGATGGCTTTCTCCAGTTGCACGTTGGTCGCCGCCAGCACCCGCACATCGATGGGAATGCTCTTGCGCGAACCCAGGCGCACCACTTCACGCTCCTGCAACACCCGCAGCAATTTGACCTGGATCGCCATCGGCAGATCGCCGATTTCATCGAGGAACAGAGTGCCGCCATCCGCCTCTTCGAACCACCCGGCCTTGGCACTGAGGGCGCCGGTGAAGGCGCCTTTTTCATGGCCGAACAATTCGGCTTCCACCAGCGATTCGGAAAACGCCCCGCAGTTCACCGCAATGAACGGCCGATTGCGCCGGTTGCTCAGGTTGTGGATGTGCCGCGCCACCAACTCCTTGCCGGTACCGGTTTCGCCGATGATCAGCACGCTGGCTTCGCTCGGTGCGACCTGTTGCAGATGCGCGAGCAGGGCCTGGGATTTCGGGTCTTCGAACACCTGGGCGGTGGCGCGAATCGAAGTGGCCAGGGCGGGTGAGGGCGGCAGGGTCAGCAGTTGCATGGGGTCTCGCTCCACGAAAGAAAATCAGGAATAGAACGTCGGCACCGGCAGGGACTGGTTCAGCGCCCAGTCGCCCAGCTCGTGGAGCTTGTAATCCAGCGGGTCGTGCAGGGTTTGCGTGCGCAGGTTGCGCCAGTGTCGATCCAGACGCAGCGACGCGTGAGTCGAACGGGCGCCGGTGACTTCGAACAATCGACTGCAAATCTCCAGGCCTTGGCGGCTGGCGGCGACCTTGGCCGTGGCAATTGCCGTGGCCAGGTGACCGCGTTCTTCGGCACTGAGGTTCGGGCCTTTGGCCCAGGCCTCGTCGAGCAGCGCGGCGGCGCGTTCCACCAACAGACGAATGCCTTCGAGGGCGACCCAGAACTCGCCGTAATGGGCCAGCACATAAGGATCTTCACGCACCTCGCGCACCGAGGATTTGTGCCAGACACGGGTTTCGCTGAGGGTGTATTGCCGCGCCTCTTCAAAGGCCCCTTCGGCAATGCCGAGAAACATGTGGGTGAACGTCAGTTGCGCGATCAACGGGCGCAAGCAGGCGAACGGTGTGCTCAACGGACCGGGATCCAGCAGCAGTTCCGACTCTTCGACCCGCACCCGTTCGAACGTGGCGCTGCCGCTGTCGGTCTGGCGCTGGCCGATGTTGTTCCAGTCGTTATGCAGGGTGATGCCGCTGCGGCCGCTGGGGATCGCCGCGATCAACAGTTTGCCGCCGTTGCTTTCGTCCACTGCCGAGGCGATCAGCATCTGCGAATCGCTGGCGCCGGAGCAGAAGCTCTTCTTGCCGGAAAACTCGCGCCAGCCGCCCAGATCCTTGACCACGGTGCGGGTGTCCAGCGGGTTGAGCGCGTTGCCCCAGAACCAGTTCTGCCGCGCGGTCTGTTCGAACCACGGTTGCCATTGTTCGGGGCGGGAAAACAGGCGCACGGTGGCAAGCATCAAATGATGAAAGCCGAAGACGTGGGCGATCGAGCTGTCGACCTTGGCGAATTCGCGCACGACTTCCAAGGTTTCGCTCCAGCGCGCGCCGAGGCCGCCGTAACGGGTGGGAATGCTCAGGGCCAGCAGACCGCTGTCGCGCAGGGCGTCACGTTCGGCTTTCGGTGTGCCGCCACGCTCGTCGCGCTCGACGGCGGTCAGGGCAAGTTCGGCGGCCAGTTGGCGGGCGGTCTGCAACGGGGAGAGCAGGGTGCTTTGCGGTTTGGCAGTCACTCGGTCTTCCTCAGGCGTTGGCTTTGGCGGGCAGTACATCGTTGGCGATCATTTCGCCAAACGGCCCGGTGAGGTTGGTCACGCCGCGTCCGGCCAGGCTCGCGTACGGCTCGGGCAACAGCGGGAAGACCAGCTCGGCAAAGCGGTAGGCCTCTTCCAGATGCGGATAGCCGGAGAAGATGAAACTCTCGATGCCGAGGTCTGCGTACTCCTTGATTCGCGCTGCCACTTGCTGCGGATCGCCGACCAATGCGGTACCGGCACCGCCGCGCACCAGTCCGACGCCGGCCCACAGGTTGGGGGCGATTTCCAGGTTGTCGCGGCGTCCGTCGTGCAGGGCGGCCATACGCCGCTGGCCTTCGGAGTCGAAGCGCGAAAAGGATTTCTGCGCGGCTTCAATGGTTTCGTCGCTGATGTGTTCGATCAGTTTGTCAGCGGCTTTCCAGGCTGCTTCGGCGGTCTCACGCACGATCACGTGCAGGCGAATGCCGAATTTCACCTTGCGCCCGTGACGGGCGGCGCGTTCACGCACGTCGGCGAGTTTTTCGGCGACGGCGGCCGGTGGTTCGCCCCAGGTCAGGTACACGTCGACCTGCTCGGCGGCCAGATCGTGGGCCGCGTCGGAGGACCCGCCGAAGTACAGCGGCGGATAGGGTTTCTGCACCGGCGGATACAGGGCTTTGGCGTTCTGTACCTTCAGGTGTTTGCCTTCGAAATCCACCGCTTCGCCTTGCAGCACCCGGCGCCAGATCTTGAGGAATTCATCGGTGACTTCGTAGCGTTCGCTGTGGCTGAGGAAACTGCCGTCGCCACGGTTTTCGTCCGGGTCACCGCCGGTCACGACATTGATCAGCAAGCGGCCGTTGGACAGTCGATCCAGGGTCGCGGCCATGCGCGCCGAGACGGTCGGCGAGATGATCCCCGGACGGATCGCCACCAGATAACGCAGGCGTTCGGTGAGCGGCACCAACGCCGAGGCGATCACCCACGAGTCTTCGCAGGAACGCCCGGTGGGAATCAGCACGCCGTGGTAACCGAGGCTGTCGGCGGCTTGCGCCACCTGTTTCAGGTAATTGAGGGTGACCGGGCGCGCGCCTTGGGTGGTGCCCAGATAGTGACCGTCGCCGTGGGTCGGCAGGAACCAGAAAACATCCATGAACAGCTCCTCAGGCGATTTTCAGCAACGGTTTGATGTGAGTGCCAAACAGCGGCGCGGCGCGTTCAGCCGCCAGGCGGATACGTGCCTTGAGCGGTTCGCTGGTGATCTGGTAGTCGGCGAAATCGGCTTCGGTGGCGTACACGCCAATCGGCAGGGTCACGGCCTGGAAGAAACTGAACAGCGGGCGCAACTGGTGATCGAGGACCAGCGCATGGCGTTCGCTGCCACCGGTGGCGGCGAGCAGCACTGGTGTGTCGATCAGCGCATTCAGGTCGATCAGGTCGAACAAATGCTTGAGCAATCCAGGATAGGAACCGCGATAGACCGGCGCGGCGACGATCAGCAGGTCAGCCTGTTCGATGGCTTGCAGCTCGGCTTCGATCTCGGCCGGCAACTCCTGGCGGGACAGTGCGGCGCCAAGCGGGCGGGCGATGTCACCGAGTTCGATCAGATGACTCTCGACCGGCAAGTGCCCGGACAATTCGGCCAGCAGGGCCTGGGTCAGCACCAGGGTGCGGGACGGACGCCAGGTTCCGCCGGACAGGGCGACGACTTTCAGTGGACGCGACATGGTCAGTTCCTTTTTCAACAGTTGCTCGGCGAGCAGTGAGTAGTCACTGGAGCAGAGCAAGCGCTGTACCAATTCCTGTAAGGCCCGTATTCCGGGGCTTTGAGCGTTGTCGGCGGCTGTGCTCGTGTGACTTTCAGGCGGGTTTGTTGAACCGCTGTTGCCTGGGAAACAGTTGCTGGAGCAACAGTGCCGAACGCGATGAAGGATTTATAAAGGCTGACTTTTATTCCGTAAAAGACTGTTAATTGATATTGATAGGTCTTTTGAGAATATGCAGAGCGAATCCTGCCCGAATTCTGATAGCCACTATTGAGAGCGTTGATTTCTGCCAAAGCGTGCCCGGGCGTAGCCTTTCTCCATCGACCCACACTGCTCGCCAGGACGCTCCCATGAATCGTTTACTGACTGTTTCGCTGATGCTCGCTGTCTCCGTTCTCGCCGGTTGCGCGAGTCATGTTTCCCCGGAGCTGCGCCCTTACACGGCGGAGGAAACCCGCGAACTGGCGCTTGAATCGCTGAACCGTCGCGGTCTGTCCTTCGAGGAATACCACGCGAAAAAAGCCGAATTGCTCGGCCAGCCACAGAAGACATTCGGTTTCGATACCAAGGGTGAAATGAGCGCCGAGCGGGCCGTACAGCTGCACGGTCGTCCAAGCTGATAGCAAACTGTACTGCTCGAAGTTTTACCCAACTGTCCGTGGGTTTGCGCGGCGCCGTGGGATAGGGTCAACACCTGAATGACCCTGACGGACTGCCTGCCATGACCCTCTCGCTCGACCTGTTGCTGGGCTTTGCCCTGTTTGCCCTTGTCACCTCGATCACACCGGGGCCGAACAACACCATGTTGCTGGCATCGGGCGTGAACTTCGGTTTCAACCGCACCATCCCTCATATGCTTGGCATTACCTGCGGCTTCTTCGTGCTGGTGGTGGCGGTGGGTTTTGGCCTGGGCGCGGTATTCCAGACCTATCCGCTGCTTTATACGATCCTGCGTTATGTCGGCGCGGCGTACTTGCTGTACCTGGCGTGGAAAATCGCTCACTCCGGCCCGGTCGGCGACAGCGAGCAGGGCGAGGCGAAACCGATCAGCTATCTCGGAGCGGCCGCTTTTCAGTGGGTCAACCCCAAGGCGTGGATCATGGCCATTGGTGCCATCAGCACCTACACGCCGATGCAGGGCTATTTCACCAACGTGATCGTGATTGCGGCGGTGTTCGCCATCATCAACCTGCCAAGCGTCGGCGTCTGGGCGGCGTGCGGGACCTTGCTGCGCAACGTGCTCAAGGATCGCCGCTGGTTGCGGCTGTTCAACTGGGGCATGGCAGCGCTGCTGGTGATTTCGCTGTATCCGTTACTCCTTGAAAGCTTTAGCTGACGCAGCGCTACAACCGCCGGCCCGATGCCTGTTAAAGTCGCGTTCAGGAGCGTTCCTACGCACTTTTAAATGAAGTTGTTCTTCTTTAACGGCCTCCGATCAGGTATTGATGACGCTCTCGAACCCGGACGCAGCTCACAAGGCTGCGTCGTGCCGTTTGCAGACACGAGCCTCCTGATCCCGGAACACGCTCTGCGAGTCTTTTTATGAACACACGTCCGCTGTATTTCGATTACGCCGCCACCACCCCGGTGGACGAGCGGGTCATCCAGGTGATGATCGAGTGTCTGGGTTTCAACGGTAATTTCGGCAACCCGGCTTCCAGTTCCCACGCCTTCGGCCAGCAGGCCCGGCAAACGGTCGAGAACGCTCGCCGGCAAGTCGCCGAACTGGTCGGCGCCCAGGCGCAGCAGATCGTCTGGACCTCCGGCGCCACCGAATCCAACAACCTTGCACTGAAAGGCGTGGCCCAGGCCCGTGGTGTGTCCGGCGGGCACATCATCACCAGTCAGATCGAACACAAAGCCATCCTCGACACCGCCCGGCAATTGCAGGACGCCGGTGTCGCCGTGACCTATCTGGTGCCGGACGCCGAAGGCCTGATTACCGCGCAAGCGGTCAGCGAAGCGATGCGTGAAGACACCTTTCTGGTGTCGCTGATGCTGGTCAACAACGAACTCGGTACCGTAAACGACATCCCGGCCATCGGCGAAGTGGTGCGTGGGCGCGGGGCGTTGTTCCACGTCGATGCGGCCCAGGGCGCCGGCAAGGTCGCGATCGATCTGGCGCAATGGCCGGTCGATCTGATGTCGTTTTCGGCGCACAAACTCTACGGGCCCAAAGGCATCGGTGCGCTGTATGTCGGCCCGCGTGCGCAACAGCGTTTGCAGGCGCAGATTCACGGTGGCGGGCACGAGGGCGGCTTGCGTTCCGGTACGCTGGCGACTCACCAGATTGCTGCCATGGGCTCGGCGTTTGCCCTGGCCGCCGACGCTTTCGATGACGAGAAGAAAACCATCGTTGCGTTGCGCGAACGACTGCTCGAACAACTCTTGAGCCTGCCCGGCGTGCGCCTCAATGGCAGCAGCACCCAACGTATCCCGCACACCTTGAGCCTGACCTTCAGCGAAGGCGAGTTCAACCCGGCAGCGCTGAGCCATTCGATCGCGTTTTCCGCGACCTCGGCCTGCAATTCCGCGAGCAACACACCGTCCCACGTTTTGCTGGCATTGGGGCATGACGCGCACCTGGCCGGCCGTACCATTCGCCTGAGCCTCGGCCGTTTCACCACCGCCGAAGACATCGACAAGGCTGTAGATCTGATCAAGACCGCCTGCGCCAGTGCTCCGGCATTCTGGGCGACAGGACTTTAACCAGCCGACCTGACGGCTACGAACAATAACGATGAAGTGATTGGCAGGAGACATGATGAGTACCCAGACTTTGACCGAAGGAACGGTTCCCCAGCGCCTCGCGCACACCCGTGAATTGATGCGTCGCGAAGGTATCCATGCGTTGCTGGTGCCGTCCGCCGACCCGCACCTGTCGGAATACCTGCCGGGTTACTGGCAGGGCCGGCAATGGCTGTCGGGTTTCCATGGCTCGGTCGGCACGTTGATTGTCACCAACGATTTCGCCGGGGTCTGGGCCGATAGCCGTTACTGGGAACAGGCGACCAAGGAACTCAAGGGCAGCGGCATCGAGCTGGTGAAACTGCAACCGGGTCAGCCGAGCCCGCTGGACTGGCTGGCCGAGCAGACGCCGGAAGGTGGCGTGGTTGCGGTCGACGGCGCGGTGATGGCCGTCGCGTCGGCGCGTACGCTGGGCAGCAAGCTCGAAGCGCGGGGCGCCAGCCTGCGGACCGACATCGACTTGTTGAAGGAAGTCTGGAGCGATCGCCCGGCGTTGCCGAACGCGCCGATCTACCAGCACCTGCCGCCGCAGGCGACTGTCAGCCGTGGCGAGAAACTCGGCAAACTGCGCGAAACCTTGCAGGAACGCGGCGCCGATTGGCACTTCATCGCCACCCTTGACGACATCGCCTGGCTGTTCAACCTGCGCGGCGGCGATGTGTCGTTCAACCCGGTATTCGTTTCCTTCGCGCTGATCAGCCAGCAACAAGCCACGCTTTTTGTGGCACTGAGCAAGGTCGATGCTGAGCTGCGCGCAGTGCTGGAAAAAGACGGCGTGGCCCTGCGCGATTACAGCGAAGTCGCTGACGCCTTGCGGGCGATCCCGAGTGGCGCGAGCCTGCTGGTGGATCCGGCGCGGGTCACCAGCGGTCTGCTGGATAACCTCGACACTGGCGTGAAACTGGTCGAAGGCCTGAACCCGACCACACTGGCCAAGTCGCAGAAGAGCCTGGCGGACGCCGCACACATCCGTCAGGCGATGGAGCAGGACGGCGCGGCGCTGTGCGAGTTTTTCACCTGGCTGGATTCGGCCTGGGGTCGTGAGCGCATTACCGAACTGACCATCGACAAAAAACTCACCGCCGCCCGGGAGCGTCGCCCGGATTATGTGTCGCTGAGTTTCAACACCATCGCTGCGTTCAACGCCAATGGTGCGATGCCGCACTACCACGCCACTCCGGAAGAACACGCGGTGATCGAGGGTGACGGCTTGCTGCTGATTGATTCCGGTGGCCAATACCTGGGCGGTACCACCGACATTACGCGGATGGTGGCGGTCGGTACGCCGAGTGAAGAGCAGAAACGTGACTGCACTCGGGTGTTGAAGGGCGTGATCGCCTTGTCCCGCGCGCATTTCCCGAAAGGCATTCTGTCGCCGCTACTGGATGCGATTGCCCGTGCGCCGATCTGGGCCGAAAACGTGGACTACGGTCACGGCACCGGTCACGGCGTGGGCTACTTCCTCAACGTGCATGAAGGTCCGCAGGTGATCGCCTATCAGGCGGCGCCGGCGCCACAAACCGCCATGCAGCCTGGAATGATCACCTCCATCGAGCCGGGCACTTATCGTCCGGGCCGCTGGGGTGTGCGGATCGAGAACCTGGCGATGAACGTTGAAGCGGGGAGCAGTGAGTTCGGCGAATTCCTCAAGTTCGAAACCCTGACCCTGTGCCCGATCGACACTCGCTGCCTGGAACCGTCGTTGCTGACGCAGGAAGAGAAGCAGTGGTTCAACGCCTATCACGCCGAAGTGCGCGAGCGTCTGAGCCCGTTGCTTGAGGGCGCGGCGCTGGATTGGTTGAACACCCGTACTGCCGCTATTTAACAGGTTGAAGCTCGGGCGCTGCGGCCAGCGCCTGGGTCATGAAGTCGACAAACGCGTTGACCCAGGCGGACTGGTGTGGTTGTGGAGATTTAACGCAGGGCTTCCACAACGAAGTCGAGCCGGTCCTGACCGAAGAACAACTGGTTGTCGATGAACATGCTCGGCGCACCGAAGACGCCACGCTTCACGGCGGTTTCGGTGTTGTCCTTGAGCGCAGCCTTGACCGCTTCATCGTTGGTCAACGCCAGTACTTCTTCAGGATTGAAGCCATGTTCGGTCAGCACGGCGGCAACTGTTGCCGGCTCATCGAGGGCGCGGCCTTCAACCCACAGCGCTTTGAACAGGCAATCGATGAATGCCAGGAAGCGATCCGGATAACGCAGTTGAATGCCGGTGACCGCGCGCATCAACATCAGGGTATTGATCGGGAAATGCGGGTTGAATTTCAGGGGCACGCCGTAGCGTTTGGCGTAGCGGTCCAGGTCCTGAAACATGTAACGACCCTTGGCCGGGATCATTGCCGGCGACGCGTTGCCGGTGGCTTTGAAGACGCCGCCCAGCAATATCGGAATGTAGATCAACTGGCTGCCGGTTTCAGCGCAGATTTTCGGCAGTTGGGTATACGCCAGGTAGGTGGCGGGGCTGCCGAGATCAAAATAGAACTCCACGGTTTTGCTCATGTTCGCTGCACTCTGTTTTTGTTCTTGGTGGGATTACCAGCGTTCGTTCCACGGACGCAGATCCAGTTCGAACGTCCAGGCGTCCCGTGGCTGGCTATGCAGATACCAGTAGTTCTCGGCAATGTGTTCGGGGTCGAGGATACCGTCCTGATCTTTGGTGGCATATTTGTCAGGGAAGTTGTCGCGGATGAAATCGGTATCGATGGCACCGTCGACCACAACGTGGGCGACATGAATGTTCATCGGGCCGAGCTCTCTGGCCATGCTTTGTGCCAGAGCCCGGATACCGTGCTTGGCTCCCGCGAATGCGGCAAAACCCGAGGCGCCCCGCAGACCAGCGGTGGCACCCGTAAACAGGATCGTGCCGCGACGGCGGGTCACCATACGTTTGGCGACTTCCCGGGCATTGAGAAACCCGGAGAAACAGGCCATCTCCCAGATCTTGAAATACTTGCGGGCGGTTTCTTCAAGAATGCTGCAGGGCACGTTGGCGCCGATGTTGAAAACGAACGCTTCAATCGGTCCGAGGCGGGTTTCGATATCTTCAATCAGTGCAATTACGTCTTCTTCCTTGCGCGCATCGCACGCAAAACCGTGGGCTTCGCCGCCGTCCGCCTGAATGGCTTCCACCAACGGCTGCAGTTTGTCGGCGCTGCGCCGCGTGACGCACGCGACGAAACCTTCCTTGGCGAACCGCTTGGCGATGGCGCCGCCCGTGGCATCACCTGCACCGACAACCAATACGACCTTCTTGTTATTCATGGGTGGATCCCTTTAGTAAACGATCGTTAAGTGAACGAACGTTATGCTAGGATTTGCTCAGCGTCAAGGCACTCAATGTGAGGACAAAACATGCGGTATTCCGCCGGTCACAAGCTGGAAACCAAAGAAAAGCTCCTGCAAAGCAGCTCGTTGTCTGCGAAAAAAAATGGGTTTTCATCAATGGGCGTCGATGGTCTGATGAAGGCGATCGGCTTGAGCGGGGCGGCGTTCTACAGTCATTTCTCGTCCAAGGACGCCTTGTTCGCGGCGATCGTCGAACGCGAGTTGGGCCAGAGTCTGGAGCGCTTGGGCGGGCAGGGTACGCAGGATCGCGAACGGTTGGAGCGATGCTTGAAACTGTATCTGAACATGGCCCATGTCGAGCAGCCTGATCTGGGCTGCGCATTGCCTGCGTTGGGCGCCGAGATCGCGCGGTCCGATATTGTTGTGCGGGAGCAGGCCGAGCTGTGGATTTGCAAACTTCAGGAGAATTGGGCGCAAATTCTGGAAAGTGACAGCCTGGCCTGGGCAATTCTGTCGCAATGCGTCGGAGCACTGGTGGTGGCGCGTATGCTGGCGTCGCCCAGGATTCAGCAGCGGGTGCTGGATTCATGCCGTGAAGAGATCGGGATCCAGCTCGCCGCTTCGCGAACGCAGTAGGGGCGATGATTTATTTGCAGATGACGATCATGCTACGGCTGGTATAGCCGGCGGGGTTGAGGCCAAAGGGATAATCACCTGGCTCTTCCACGGTGTCGCCAGATTTTGCAATGACTTTGTAGCCCTTCGGCGCGCAAGAGTTCGCGGCACTGGCGTAGCACTTGTCCCAAGAGGAGGACAACCCCGAACAGTTGATGTGCAGCCCTTTTTTGCCGTGTTTGACCTGGGTCTTCGACGTCGCCGCGCAGCCCGCAACGGCGAGTATGGCGATCAGTATCAAAATTCGTTTCATTACCGTCCTTATGGCCGCCTCGAGTCTGACGCTCGGGTCTGCCTGTATGCGCTCTCGCTTGAAGCGTTCCGATATCCCTATCCGAAAAAATCCATGTCTGGCACTGGGTTGCGAGGCTAAACATGGCCTAAATGAACGCCAATTGCCAGACCTTCGTAAAATCCTCTTTCAATCTGCCGCGATGGCGGGTTTAGAGGTGCTGCCCATCGTCATGGTTGCTCCTACGGAGGCCAGAATAATGCACAGGATCGCCATCCATTGTGACAAAGAGAGGTATTCCTGAAGGAAAAACAGACCCGAGAGTGCGCCGAAGGCCGGTTCGATGCTCATCAGCGTGCCGAAGGTGCGGGCGGGCATGCGGGTAAGGGCGACCATTTCCAGTGTGTAGGGGAGAGCTGTGGACAGGATCGCGACCCCGATAGCGATCGGGATCAATGCGGGTGTCAGCAGTGCGCTGCCGGCGTGGACGATGCCTATGGGGGCGACGAACAGGGCTGCGATCATCACGCCAAGCGCCGCGGTGGTCACGCCATTATCTGCTCCAGCCTTCTGGCCAAACAGGATATACAAGGCCCAGCACGCGCCGGCTCCCAGCGCATAACCTGCACCGATCAGATCGATACCCGTTGTCGTGGCGCCGGTCGGTATCAACAGCAACAAGCCGATAGCAGCCAGGGCAATCCAGAGAAAATCGATCGCGCGACGCGAGGCATAGATAGCTACTGCCAGCGGACCCGTGAACTCCAGCGCGACTGCGATGCCGAGCGGAACGGTGCGCAACGACATATAGAAAAGGAAGTTCATGCCGCCTAGCGCCATCCCGTAGATAATCACTGTGCGCAGTGATTTGGCTGTCAGCTTCGCTCTCCAGGGTTTGAGCAATAACAGCATGATCACGCTGGCGAAGATCAGGCGAAGGGTAGTAGTACCTTGGGCTCCAACGATAGGGAACATGCTTTTGGCCAGCGAAGCGCCTGACTGGATTGATGCCATGGCTATTAATAGCAGGCCAACCGGGAACAGAGTTGAGGCAAGGCTGCGAGGTTGATCGTTCATTGCGTGGCATCATCCGAAGAGTAGCTGTTGTATTGGGCAATATAGTGCGCACTCGCCAAGTCCCCGTCTATATAGAAGCGGTCTTTTTCCTTCTCTTGATAGAAAATTCAAATTAAGGGTTGACGGCAGATTCTGAGTCTCTATAATTCGCCCCACTTCCGGCGCAGCCGAAACGGAAAACTCCTTGAAATTCAATGAGTTAAGCAGGTTTCGAATGTGGGTTGCTTCAGTTCATTGAAGCCTGGAAGGAGTTGGAAATGCCGGTTTTCTGGTGCTTTCAACGGTTCGATCTTCTCGGTCGAAAGCGGAGAAAAAGAGGTGTTGACAGCAGCGTGTAACGCTGTAGAATTCGCCTCCCGCTAACGAGAGATCGGAAGCGCAAGTGGTTGAAGTTGTTGAAGAAATCTTCGAAAACTTCTGAAAATAATCACTTGACAGCAAATGAGGCTGCTGTAGAATGCGCGCCTCGGTTGAGACGAAAGATCTTAACCAACCGCTCTTTAACAACTGAATCAAGCAATTCGTGTGGGTGCTTGTGGAGTCAGACTGATAGTCAACAAGATTATCAGCATCACAAGTTACTC